>DASPVM010000028.1:0-53317 GCA_035622375.1 Methylocella sp.
CGGGGGGGGGGGGGGGGGCATTCAGCGCCGTCCAGGCCTTCATTATTTTATAGCACTCGCAGGACATCTTTTCGAGGCGCGGCCGGTCCAGAATCTTGATCTTGCCGCGATGGTAAATGATGCAATTTGACGCCTGCATTGCCTGCAATGCAAGGGTTACGGATTTACGGTTGGCGCCCAGGAGATGGGCCAGGAACTCGTGTGTGAAGGGAAGGTTTTTGCCCTTCATCCGGTCATCCATGGCCAAAAGCCACCGGCTCACGCGCTCAAGCGTATTATGGGAAGCGTAGCAGGCGACAGCCTGCTCGATTTGATTGCCGAGCCCGAGCCGGTAAGCGATGAACACACCACGAGCTCTCGGGCTGTGCTCGAAGACGAAGCGCAGAATTTTGAAGGGAACGCGGAGGATCGTGCCAGGGACAGTGCAAACGCACTGACCGAAAATCGAGTGCGTGTACATCGCCTCGAAAAGTCCAAACGCGCCTTCGCGGCCAATTCGCGCCGTCTCGATCGACGCACCATCGGTAAGGATCGTCAGCGCCGAGAGGATGGCACTATCGGGAAAATATGCGTGGTCAGTGGCCTCCCCGGCCCAACACACGATATCTCCTGCCCCGACGTCGATTTTCTCAGCATAAAGGTGGACTCGGGCGGCCGAAGGCTCGTCCAAGGACTCAAGAAGCCAATTGCCGCCCACTATGGTCGCCAATCCCTTCGTCATCGCTTTTCCCCGTAACGCAGCGAGAAAGTAATTGGTTGCGTATCCGCTTTATTTAAACAGATTCTGAGCAATTGGCGATGATTATTCTTTATATCCAGCGGATTTTCTCTTATTTCTGATAAATTATATTTTTGTTCAACAAGATATGTGGCTAACGCCACAGACTCGCGAGCAGTCTTTGCTCATACAACGGACTTGTCGGCGTGGCCGTAGTCTAACATCGCCCCGCCGATCCGCGAATTGATCTGCGTCAAAGGGGTTATGTATTGTGCATTATAGACTTTCGTTCTTGGACAAGGCCGGAAACGTGGCGCGAGAGCGAGAGGCGGATTTTGCCGACGACAGCGGCGCGGTTCAATGGATGAGAGCCGCTGGCGCCGAGCAAGCGGCGCAACCTGGCTGGAACCTCGTCGAACTTCGATGCCAAGGACGCTTCATCGCGGGCTTGCCCGCCTGGGCAGCAAAAACCTCTTGGAAAAGCAAGTAGGGATTTCCCCTCCCCCACAGAATCGAGGCGCACTGGCGCCATCGTTCGGCTTCTCGCCGTGCCGGCGAGTTCAGGAAAGGATGAAATAAATATGTTTCAAAGCGGCGAGGCTTTTGGGGAGAAAATTGCCGGGAAAAATTATCAATTGCGTTTTCTACAAGAGGCCGGCCGCATTCAAGAAACTTGGGACTCGAATTTTGGCGCCGAACACAGCGCCATCTGCTGGATGTGGATTGTCGCCGGGGTCTGGGCCCTGCGCCCGGATTGGGCCCAGCTCGAATTGTGGTGCCGGCGCTGCCGCGAAGAGCGCGTCTCGTCTTGCCCCAGGGCCACATTGGCTGGCAAGACATGCTGCCTAGCGCGTATCCCGGCCGAGGCCCTTCGGCCCTCGACCAAATCGGAACGGCCGCAGCCGCGCGAATTGCCGACGGTGCTCATGGTCGAGAAGAACGACAAAATCGCCGCCTCGCATGAGCGGATGGTCCGCGAGAGCGGTTTCGCGATCGGAGCGTCGTGGACAAACTATTCCTCGGCGGCGCGCTGGCTGAATTCCCACCATCCCGACGTCGCCATCATCGATGTCGCCTTGCAAGATAGAGGCTGCGTCGAATTTGCCAAGAAGCTCACCGAACGCGCGATTCCTTTCCTGGCCGTCTCGCATCATTCGGCAAATACGCCCGGCCTCCACCCGATTTTCCAATCGGCGCCTTGGCTTGAGAAACCCATCTCCTCGGCGAGCTTGCATCTTGCCCTTCGCAGCCTTCTTTGAAGGAACACCGGCATCGGATGGCCAAGCTTTGACGCCGGTGAAGAATATTACTAAGCTCATGAAGACCGCAAAGGGGACATCGAAACATTTATAGACAATGACTTTGGAAAATAGGCGTGAAATATCAATTATTTTTCCTTGATGATGAGGGCTGTGCCCTAGACAGTTGCGAAGCAGATATCAATGCCGAGGCCCTTGCCGTTTCCTGGATGTGTATCGTCGGGAGCGCTTGGAGTGCCCATCACGCCTGCTCTTACCATTGGTCCAGGGTGGAGCTCAGGCGGGGAAGCGAGTTTATCGCCAGCGCTTCGGCCGCTGTCCTCGCCGAATGGGTAAGCTCGGCAGTAACTGAAGCTGATCATCGGAATTTTTTAATGTAAAGAGAAATGAGCTCCTCAGCTTCTTAAGCGCGGCGCCTACCTCTTATCCAATCCGGGCGCGCATGCGGCCCGCTCATTTCTTTTTTGGCGATTGGCGCGTAACATGACACGCGCTGAAAAGCTGCACGCTCGCGAATTTGGGCCTTGTGTGCCCTCGCCGGCAGGGCCAAATGATGCCGGGCACGAGTCCCCATGTGGCAGGATATGCCGTCGGAGACATAAGAATGAGCGACTACCGAGGCGTGAACCAGCCTCCCTATTATGAGCCTTCTCTGGCTGAACCAGTTCTTCCCGCCGAAGCGCTCGCATCGGTGCGGCGGCGTCGGATCCTCGCGCTCTGCATCGACTTCGTCATCGTGTCGATCTTAAGCTTCACCCTATGGGTGGCCCTGGCGGTATTAACGTTCGGTATTTCTCTTATCATCCTGCCGCCATTGTTCCCCGCCATTGCATTCTTTTATAATGGCCTCACAATATCGGGAAGCCGCTTAGCCACCCCCGGAATGGCGGCAATGGATCTTGAGATGCGATTGACCGATGGAACGCGGGTGCCTTTCCTCAACGCTGCTGTCCATGCGGTGCTGTTTTATATCAGCACGATGTTTCCTCCAATTTTTCTTATTTCTCTCCTCGGCCCAAACAAAAGATGTTTGCATGATATGCTCGCGGGTGTGGTCGTCGTGAGGCGCCCTTCATGGCCGTAAAAGAGAAGAGGTAGACGAGAAAAGGGAAGGCCTGCGAAGTGACGCGAGAACTGCGCGATGCGCCGCAATTTTATCTCTCGGCTCCGTCACCTTGCCCCTACCTGCCTGGCCGCTACGAGCGCAAGGTCTTCACGCATCTTATTGGCAGACGGGCCGCCACTCTTAACGATCAACTTACCCAGTCTGGTTTCCGCCGCTCGCAGACGATTGCCTACCGCCCCGCCTGCGAAAAATGCCGCGCTTGCATTTCAGTGCGGATTAAAGCTGGCGAATTCCGGCCCTCCCGCAATCTTCGCCGTATCGTCGAAATTAATCGTGACATTAGAGCATCGATGACGCGGCCGGAAGCGACGGCCGCTCAATATGCTCTTTTTCGCAGTTATCTCGATATTCGACACAGTGACGGCGGCATGGCCGATATGACCGCCCTAGATTATTCGACGATGATCGAAGACAGCCATGTCGACAGCCGTCTCATTGAATACCGCTTACAGCGGAGAGCCCCGTTTGAAGACTCGGTGTTGCTCGCGGTTTGCCTGACTGATGTCCTGGCCGATGGCTTATCGATGGTCTACTCTTTCTATGAGCCGCGAGAAGCGAGACGTTCGCTTGGGACATTCATGATTCTCGATCATATTGAGCGCGCCCGCCGGTTTGGCCTGCCCCACGTCTACCTTGGCTATTGGGTGGCGGGCTCCCGGAAGATGACCTACAAAGCCCGTTTTCTCCCCCAAGAGCGGCTTGGCATGAACGGCTGGGAGCGCGTCGATGGGCGCAATCCCGGCTGTGATCGTCGCTGAGGCGGCGCAATAGCCGCTATTATTTCCGCTCCTTGCAAACCTCCCTCTTGGCCTGGCGTTCGGGACAGGCTTAGGCGCATTAGGGTTGGCTCAAACAAAGCGGTTGGTTTTCGGAAACCCCCTGGGCGCAAGGCGTCCGGCCTCTGCCCGATTGCCGAGCCATGGTTTTAGCTCCGCCGGCGGCAGGGAGTGTGATCTGCCGGCGGAGTCTTTCCAGCTCAACCCTTCCTTGAGAAAGAAGACCTTAATGTCGCTCGCCCCTCCATCCTTGTATTTTTGTAGGCACGCGCCCTTCCCGCGCTCCATCCGCGGGACCTGGGCGGCCGGAAAGAGGAGAAGCTTGCGGTTTTCGCCTATGATCGCGACGTGATCGCCATCCGCTGGCGTTATGAAGGCTGCTCGCGCCGGCTTATCGGCATGCAAGACCTGCTTTCCCTTTCTGGTGCCGCCGATCAGCGCCTCTTGCTCAACGAGGAAACCCCGGCCATCGCTGGTGGCCACCAACATCCTCCGTGATGGCTCAAAAGGAAAGACGGCCTCAACCGTCTCTCCTTCCGCAACATCGGCGAAGAGGCGGATTGGCTCACCCTGCCCACGGCCGCCTGGCAGCTTGCTTGCCTCAAGGGTAAAGACCTTCCCATCACTCGCGAGAACGAGAATTTTTGAGGTGGTCTCGGCGAAAAAAGACGTGGCGAGCCCATCGTCGCCCTTGAATTGCAGGGCCGATAAATCCTCGACATGGCCCTTTAACGCGCGGATCCACCCTTTCTCGGAGACGACGACCGTCAGCGGCTCACGCTCAACCAATGCTTCGGCAAGCTCGTCCGAGCCGATGGAAGGCGGCTCTTCGAAACTCGTCCGCCGCCGTCCGATTTTCGTATCGGGCCCGAACCTCTTCTTGAGATCCCGGATCTGGACGCTAATCGCTTTCCACTGCTTGGGATCGCTGGCGAGGAGAGTTTCGAGATCGCGCTTCTCTTTGTTGAGTTCCGTATTCTCCCGTCGCAGCTGCATCTCCTCGAGGCGGCGTAAGCTACGCAAGCGTGTGTCGAGGATATAGGTCGCCTGAACATCGGTCAGATCGAAGGCGGCTTTGAGTTCGTGCTTCGGATCCTCCGCTTCCCGGACAATGGCAATCACCCGATCAAGATTGAGATAGACGATAAGCATACCGGCGAGAACTTCGAGCCGATGCTCGATCTCAGAGAGGCGGTGCCGGGAACGGCGTTGAAGAACATCGCGGCGATGATCGAGCCATTGCTGCAGCGCCTCCTTGAGGGAGACGACCCGGGGCACGACTCCGCCAGAGAGGAGGTTCATGTTCATCGGAAACCGGCTCTCAAGTTCGGTGAGCTTGAAGAGTTGTTCCATCATGATCCGGGCATCGACAGCCCGCGCGCGCGGCTCGATGACAACCCTTATGTCCTCGGCCGATTCGTCGCGAATGTCGCCGACGAGGGTCAGTTTTTTCTCATTGAGAAGCTCGGCGATTTTTTCGATGAGCTTCGATTTCTGCACCATATAGGGGATTTCGGTCACGACCACCGCCCAGGTGCCGCGACTTCCTTCTTCTTTCACCCAGCGCGCCCGCAGCCTGAAGGAGCCTCGCCCCGTTCGATAGGCTTCGGCGATTGCCTCGCGCGGTTCGACGTTAATACCGCCAGTTGGAAAATCGGGACCGGGAGAAAACCGCAGCAGCTCATCAACCGTCGCTTTGTTGTGGCTGATGAGATGAAGAGCCGCATCGCAGAGCTCGGCGAGGTTATGCGGCGGCACGGAGGTCGCCATCCCCACGGCAATGCCTTGCGCGCCATTCGCCAAAAGATTTGGCAGCGCCGCCGGAAGGACGACAGGCTCCTTTTGATCACCCGAGTAATTATCGCGAAAATCGACGGCATCCTCGTCGATGCCCTCAAGGAGCAAACGCGCCGCATCGGTCATGCGCGCTTCGGTATAACGTTCGGCGGCAGCACCATCGCCATCGATGTTGCCGAAATTGCCCTGGCCATCGATCAGCGGATAGCGGGAAGAAAAATCCTGGGCGAGCCGCACCAGCGCGTCATAGATCGCCTGATTTCCATGCGGGTGGAACGAACCCATGACGTCGCCGACGATTTTCGCGCACTTTTTAAACGCGGCGGCAGGGTCAAGGCGCAAAATGTGCATGCCATAGAGGATGCGCCGATGAACGGGCTTGAGCCCGTCGCGGGCATCCGGCAAGGCCCGGCCCATGATGGTTGAAAGGGCGTAGGCGAGGTAGCGCTCCTCGAGCGCCTCGCGCAGATTGACGTCTTCCGCTTTTGGGGCCGGCGGCGCGGCATGTTTTCCCATGAGCTAACGCGTGGCGCCTGGGCGCTGGCTCGTCAAGCTCCTAATCCCGTGTATGGGACTTATCTACGGGATTGCTTTGCTGTTTTGGCGCAAGCTCTCCGAAATACTCCTCAAATGCCACAGTTAGCTCGCCGGTCTGCCGGCCCCGGTCAGGGCGAGCGTCTTCAGGATAGGCGTGAGGAAATCAAGATCTTTAGGGAGAATGGCAACGGACGGCACGGACCGGCTAGTAATTTCGAGCGCCACGCTCAGGGTGTCTTCGCCTGCGGCGATCCTTCTGGCCGTCGCGCCACTTTCAAATTCGTCCCTTATTTTGGCAAAACTTATTGATTCGAGAAAAGTAAAAACTCGCGCGACCTGCTCTTCGGCCGGTGCTACCGGCGCTTGTCGGCCTGCCAAACAATTCTGTCTGTATGCTTGCATAATACCTCTGCCGATTTAAGTCAGATGAATACCAATCACAGACAATGATTCAGCTTCTTGAGCCAAGGCCAGCCTTCGCGTAAGTATGTACACCGCCTAAACGGCGTTAAATGTCACCCCCGCGTCTTGAGGTTACGATTGAGCGGCGCTCACTCAGCCGGTACAAGCACCGAGGACGAGCGAAAATCCGTGCTCGCGTGTTTGGAGCATGTCCTCGAGTTTGGGTTTTCCGCCGCCTCAGACCGCCAAAAGCGCTTGCTTCAATACCTTGTGACCGAAGAACTGGAAGGGCGAGGAGATCGCCTCAAGGCTCTCGCCATAGCGACTGATGTGCTTGGGCGTTCGGCCGATTTCGACCCCCAAACCGATAGCATTGTTCGTGTGGAGATGGCGCGATTGCGCCGTACACTCGAACTTTACTACGCGACCGAGGGTGCAAAAGACCCGATGCGCTTCAAATTCGAAAAGGGCAGTTACAGACCTAAGTTCGAGGCTATGCTGGTTGCGGAAAAAACGCCGGAAACGCGTTCTAAGTTTTTCTCTGTTCGATGGATCCTCGGTGCTTTGGCCGTTATCGCATTCGGCGGCATCGGAATTACCGTTTTACTCTACATTTCTTGGCCCATCGGCAAGCCTTTTGTCGAGAGACCAATATCGCCGGTAGTCATGAGCCGGGGGCCGCGCGTTGCGGTTGCTCCCTTCGCTTTTTCTTCGGATACGCCGGGTTTGGATTATCTCGCCGCCGGCATTCAGGGTGAACTCGTTGGGATCCTCTCGGAATTTGATTGGCTGACTGTCTTCCCGCTTCTCGCCGATCAAGCGATTGACAAAGGGCCTCCTAACGTTACAGGCCGCGTGAACTATATCGTGCGGGGCACCGCCCAGGCCGCGAACGGAAAACTCGCGGTTTGGGTGCTGTTAGCCGATGGTGAAACAGGTGCTGTGCTCTGGAGCAATCGCTACGAGAGCGCGGTACACGCGACCGATCTCGTCGACCTACAACGTAAGATTGCAACCTCGATTGCAACTGATATCGGTCGGCCTCGCGGATTGATCGTCAATTTCGAAAAAACGCGATTGGCTGCCGATAGCTTTCGGACTTCGGAGAGCTTCGATTGCTATTTCCACTCGCTGTTTTTCTTTGAGACATTTGATCGAGACGATTACGCAAAGGCGTATAGCTGCGCGCAGGCGGTAAACAAAACCACAAACAACACCGACGCCAACGCACTGGCGCTTCTTGCTTTACTCGATCTCACAGGCCAAATCCTTGACTATCAAGGCACGGGATCGGTGGGCCACCGCGCCAGCGTCGCGACGCTCGCCGAACAAGCTTTCCGCTTGAATAACGTTGGTTTCCTTCCCCGAATGGCAAGCTACGCTGCAGCTCTTTGCGAGAGCGATGAAGAGCGGTTTTCTAAAATTTCGTCGCTGTCGCTTCGCGACTATCCAAACAATCCGGCAGTCTTATACGACGTAGCGCAGCGCATGATCCTCGGCCTCAGAAAAGAATCCGATGGCAACGCGCTGCTCGAGCGCGCATATAACCTAAACTCCCTCAGCGAGTCTTCCTACGGCGTCTTGAAAGCTTTTGAAGCTTTTCGGCATGGTGAGAATGCCGAAACCATTCTCAAAAACCTGCAGCTCAGCGCGCCGCCCGTTGATCCGCCATTGGTGCTTTTAGAAATGGGGCTACGAACCAAGGCAGGAGATAAAGAAGGAGCGCAGCGGGTACGCCGGTCTCTCGAAAAGCTCGGCTTTGCGCAACGAAGCGATTACCTTGGTCTTATCGAGCGCGAATGCTGGACCGATGAGGTGAAAAATACCGCCCGCCAGCTGCTTTCCCTTGAATAAATGCGCGTAATCGCTTGGCTGAAGATAATTAGCCGGCTGAGGCAGAACCCTTGGTCTGCCGGTGACCAGCGAAGAGTGAGCGAATTCGGCATGCCGACTGACTTATGCCGACGAGGCTTTATCCATTATCATGACGGTGTCCCTTGTTTTATTCGCAAATCGCTTTCAAGGCCCGCCATTCCCCAAACAAAAGCAAAGGCGTGCCTGTCGGCGCGCGGGCTGCCGCCGCAAGCATCGCCAGCCTGTCCTCTCTCAAGGGATGGGTGGCGAAGATCGACAAGGGATTATCTTTTTCCGGGTCAGAAATGCGCAGCAACAGATCACCCATGGGCTTCGGCGAGCGGCCCAGCTTTTCCATGAGGGCGATAGCGTAACGGTCGGCGTTGGCCTCGGTCTCCCGTGAGTAGGCAGCTCTGAGTGCGACCCTGCCCGCGCTCGCCAGCATAGCCCCTCCCGTTACATCGCCGAGCAGCAAGCCCGCAAAAAAGCCCGTTCCGCTATCCTGGATCAGGCGCCGCAGACCGTCGCGATGCGCCACATGGCCGAGCTCATGGGCGAGGAGGCCCGCCAGCTCATCCGGCGATTCGGCTTTGCCGATAAGCCCGTTCAAAATATAGATTTTACCACCTGGCAAAGCGAAGGCGTTGGCGACGGACGAGTCAAGCACAACGGGCTGCAGGGGAATAGGCAGCCCGGCGGCCGCCTGCAGCGTACTCACGAGCTTCGTCAAAGCAGCGCCGCCTTCGGCGCTGGCGCATGACCTCCCGCCAAAGATCGCACGGACTTGCGTGTCAGTGGCCTCGCCGAGCCGCTTTTCCCAGGAGAGGGGAACGAGCCCGGTCAATTGGGCGGCAATTATGGGCACACCGAACCAGATGACCGCCAGGAGAGAGGCGGCGGCGGCAAGCGACCATGCAACGATCCGAGCCGTTGAGACATGGCCCGCGGCGCCTTCGCCATCAAGCCGTTTGCAAAGATCTTGGAGCCAGGCTTGAGCCGTTGGCTCGCTGACTTCCAAACGGGCGAACTCCGCGGCCGCGGCATTGCGAAGGCGCAGGACGCCGTGCGGCCCATCGGCGCGGCGTATGTCGTCATAGCACCAGGCCGCGACGGAGACGCCATCGCCGGTGATGTCAAGCGACGCCGACGGTACGACCGTCACGCGATGTTTTTGATTCGTCAAGCCGTCGAGGTAAAGGGCCGGAAACGAGCCCTCGCCGGCAGAGCTGGACGGCTCCCGCGAACCCGCATCGCTATTGCTAGAACCCCGCGACATCCAGGCTGTCCGCCAAGCCCTCGCCAATCGCGCTCGCGGCCTTGCTCTTGGCCACCACGTGATCCACTGCTGCGAGATTTTCAAGGCTAATCGAAGAGACGACAATCTTCCAGACACGCTGCCCCATATAGATGCGCCAGACAACGCCGAGGACGACGACGGTCGCGAGGTAGCAAGTTATGACTGCGTAACGCGCCGGCAACAACAGCCAGGGTTGGAGGACCGCGAAGACAATGTTGATTCCGATCATTGTGAAAATCGCGACTATAACCACTAGAATACAGACGCCTATCATATTCCAGAAATTTGTGGCCAAGGCACCAGGCCGCAGATTCGAAGCGAAGCGAACATCTCTGGAAGCGTCGCCGAACCGGAGGCCTTCGGCCCACCATTTCCATTCCACCGCCTTGAAAGCGGGGTAGATGAAGCAAAGAAGGAAAAATGATCCAACAGCTATGGGCACTGCGAAAATCGATAGGGCCACATAGTTTCTCAGTGCTAACACGTAAACCAAAATAAACCCGAACAGGCCCAAGAGCAGCAGCCATAGCCGCCAGCCGCGTTTAAAGAAAACCCAGCCGTCACCCTCGAACCGGCCCGGCAGATCGCCATAGAATGTATGGCCCAATTTGTAGCGCTCCAGCGCCGCCTCACGCCACGGATAGGCGATACCCAGGGTCAAGACGGTTAGCAACGTCCAGCCGAGCGCGCGCGCCATGTAGGCCCATCCGGAGCCCGTCATCCAGAAGCGCACGCCGCGCCAGAGGGTGCGTGTCAACCGGTAGCGCCGGGCGCGATAGATGGCGAATTGCCAGAAGCCGTAATATGCCACGCCAAATGGAAGGCCGGCGAAAGCTTTCCATCGCTCGGCCTCGATGCTGATCGCAAAGGAGGCAAGATAGATTGGAATAAGGATCGTGAGAGCGAAGAGAAAGCCGATGAGGAGTTCGCGGCCCGTGCCAGTATATTCGAGGGCGTCTTCTTCGACGGAAGTATTTGTCCATAGGTGACGCCGTATATTGGTTGCGAGCCAGAACCGGTAGAAACCGAAGGTCACGAGCTCCAACAAGGTGCCACGAATGACAATACGGCGGAACTCGCCATCGCCGCCACTAAAGCCTACGCGGGCGTGAGGAGCGGGGCAAGCCTCGAGAGCGCCAGGCCCAAAGCCTTTACTCATCAGAAAATTTCTCCAAGAATGTTGCGCGGGATTGATGGGTCCTTGAACTGGCCCAAATAACGGTTAACCAGCATAAACTCGCACTCCCCGGACAAATGGGAATGTCAAAGCGTAGCAGGGAACCTGCGCCACGACTTCATTCATTTGTCCTATGCCGGCGCAAAATGAGATAACCTGCCCGCGGTTCTCCTACAGCTGCAGCGCCCGCTGGCCTTTTAGGGTCGCACCTTCGGCAATTCAAATAAGCCGATGCGCGCGGAGCGCGCTGCGATGCGTCGGGTGCACGAAATTTTGGCTCTGATTCAACTCTCCGGACGGGCGGCTGGGCCCGGCATCACTTCACGGAAGAGCCGATGTTAGCTCGCCCTAGGCGTCGCCGGCGTAGCCGCCGAGGGCGATGTATTTGGCCTTCAGCCTCTTCACGGCCTCCAAGACGAGCGGATCGAGCCCCTCGCCGCCATTCTGTAAGTGCTCGATAATCTTCTTGCGCATGCTCGGCGCCCAGAATTTTGAGAGATGATTGGCGATCCCCGAGACGGCCTGCTCGTGTTTCTGCGGCTCGAAAAACTTACCGATTTGATTTGCCATGTAGACGAGTTTCTTGGGCGAGGCGTCATGCGACATGGTTCTGGGCTCGATCGACAATGCGTTCCGGGTGAGTGAAGATTTCAAAGTCCTGGCCGCGCGCGATAGCGATCAGGGTAATGCCGCAGCTCTCGGCAAGCCTTATCCCCGCGGCTGTCGGGCAGGACACCGCGGCGACGACCGGGGCCGAGAGCCGCGCCGCCTTTTGAATGAGCTCGATCGAGACACGGCTCGTCAGCAAAATGATGCCGTGTGCCGCCGCAATGCCACCGCGCGCGAGCGCGCCCACGAGCTTGTCGAGCGCATTGTGGCGGCCAACGTCCTCCCGCACAGCCACGAGGCCACGCCCGGGGAGCCAAAAGCCGGCGGCGTGCACGGCATGTGTGAGCCGATTGAGCTCTTGCCGGGCAGGCAGGGAGGCCATCGCTTGGATGATCGACTCGGAGCTGAAGCGGCTTACATTCGGCACAAAGGGCGCGGGCCTCGAGGCGTCCTCGAGGCTTTCGATTCCGCAAAGGCCGCATCCCGTCGGCCCGGCCATGCTCCGCCGCCGCGCGGCATAGGCCCTGGCGAGAGGCTCCTTAAGCCATGCCCGAAGCTCAACCCCGAGAGGTGTTGCCACGATATCCAAATTCGCGATCTCGCTGGGGGCTTCGATCACGCCTTCGGTCAAGGCAAAGCCGACCGCGAATTCCTCCAGATTGGCGGGCGTTGCCATCATCACCGCATGGGTCGAGCCGTTGAAGGTCAGCGCGATCGCGGTTTCTTCCGGCACGGCGCGAAACGATGCCGAGACTTCTCCGCGCCGCCAAACAGAACAGGGGACATCCTGTGTTGGCGGCGGCGGCTCGCCGCCATCCTCCGCGATATCGCCGGTCATTCCGCCGCTTCGATCTCCTCGGCAACGCGGCGGCTTTGCTCCGCCTGCTCGCGATAGCGCTCCTGCCAATCCGTGGGCCCGTTCGAGCGTGAAATCTGCACGGCAGTCACTTTGTATTCCGGGCAGTTGGTTGCCCAGTCGGAGAAGTCGGTCGTGACCACATTGGCTTGGGTCGTCGGATGGTGGAATGTCGTATAGACGACGCCCACCGCGACGCGGTCCGTCACAAGGGCCCGCAACGTGGTCTCCCCCGCCCGGCTCGCGATTTTCACCCAGTCGCCCGTGTTGACCCCTCGCTGCTCGGCATCATGGGGATGAATTTCAAGCCGATCCTCTTCGTGCCAAGCAACATTGGCGGTGCGGCGCGTTTGCGCGCCAACATTATAGTGGCTGAGAATTCGGCCGGTCGTAAGGAGGAGAGGATACCGCGGACCGGACCGTTCATCGGTGGCCACATATTCGGTCAATAAGAACTTGCCCTTGCCGCCCGCGAATCCGTTGAGATGCATGATCGGCGTCCCTTCCGGCGCCGCCTCGTTGCAAGGCCATTGCACGGAGCCGGCTTCGTCCAACTTGGCGAAAGAGACACCGGCAAAGCTCGGCGTCGTTGCCGCAATTTCATCCATGATTTCGCTTGGGTGGCTATAGTTCATCGGCACACCCATGGCTTGCGCAAGCTTCACGGTGATTTCCCAGTCCGCATAACCATTTTTTGGACTCATCACTTTGCGAACGCGGCCGATGCGGCGCTCAGCGTTCGTAAAGGTCCCGTCTTTTTCAAGGAAGGTCGAACCCGGCAAGAAGACATGGGCGTAATTCGCGGTCTCATTGAGGAAGAGATCCTGCACGATGACGCACTCCATCGCCGCAAGACCCGCCGCAACATGATGGGTATCAGGATCGGACTGCAGAATATCCTCGCCTTCGATGTAGATGCCCTTAAAAGTCCCCTCGACCGCGGCGTCGAGCATATTTGGAATCCGAAACCCGGGATCCTTGTCGAGCGTCACCCCCCAAAGCTTTTCGTAAATGCCACGCGCTTTGTCGTCCGAAATGTGCCGGTATCCCGCGAGCTCATGCGGGAAAGATCCCATGTCACAAGCCCCCTGCACATTATTTTGCCCGCGCAAAGGATTAACACCGACGCCGTTGCGGCCAAGGTTGCCCGTCGCCATCGCCAGATTGGCAATAGCAAGCACCGTGGTCGAGCCCTGGCTATGCTCGGTCACGCCGAGCCCATAATAGATCGCGGCATTACCGCCCGTCGCGTAAAGTCGCGCCGCCTTACGCAGGAGTTCGGCCGGAACGCCTGAGATTTTCGCGACGGCCTCAGGGCTGTGGCGTGCCTCCGATACGAAAGCAGCCCACTCCTGAAATTCGTCAACGTCGCAGCGGGAGCGGACGAAAGCTTCGTTGACGAGCCCTTCCGTTACAATGACATGCGCCATCGCCGTCAAAACCGCGACATTGGTGCCGGGTTGCAAAGGCAGATGGTAGTCGGCTTCGACATGCGGTGTGCGCACGAGATCAATGCGGCGCGGATCAACGACGATCAACTTCGCGCCTTCACGCAACCGCTTCTTCATTTTTGAGGCAAACACCGGATGGCCATCGGTCGGATTGGCGCCAATGACCATGATGACGTCCGCTTCCTCCACCGAGTCGAAGTCTTGAGTTCCCGCCGAGGTTCCATAAGCCTTGCCAAGCCCATAACCCGTTGGCGAGTGGCAAACGCGCGCGCACGTATCGACATTGTTGTTGCCAAAGCCAGCGCGGACCAGTTTTTGAATGAGATAAGTTTCTTCGTTCGTGCACCGCGACGAGGTGATGGCGCCGACCGAGGTCCGGCCGTATTTTGCTTGAATGCGCTTAAACTCCGAAGCCGCGTGAGCGAAAGCCTCGTCCCAGGAAACTTCCCGCCAGGGATCCGTGACCTTGGCGCGGATCATGGGTTTTAGGATGCGGTCACGGTGGCTTGCATAGCCCCAGGCAAAGCGGCCCTTGACGCAGGAATGGCCATGGTTGGCCTTGCCATCCTTGTAGGGCACCATGCGGACGAGCTCCTCGCCGCGCATCTCCGCCTTAAAGCTGCAGCCAACCCCGCAATAGGCGCAGGTCGTGATGGCCGAGTGCTCGGCTTGGCCGATGTCGATGACGGATTTTTCAATGAGGGTGGCCGTTGGACAGGCCTGCACGCAAGCACCGCACGACACGCATTCCGATTGCATGAAAGGCTCGAATTGCCCGGCGGAAACCCGGCTGTCAAAGCCGCGCCCATCGATCGTCAGCGCAAATGTTCCCTGAACCTCTTCACAGGCGCGGATACAGCGGTTACAGACGATGCATTTCGCGGGATCGTAAGTGAAATAAGGATTCGATTCGTCTTTTTTATCGGAGAGGTGATTGGCGCCCTTATAGCCATAGCGGACATCGCGCAAGCCGACGTTGCCGGCCTCGGTCTGCAGCTCGCAATTGCCGTTGGCGGCGCAAGTGAGACAATCGAGCGGATGATCGGAGATATAAAGCTCCATCACCCCCTTGCGCAGAGCCTTGAGGCGTTCTGTTTGCGTGTGAACAACCATGCCCGGGGCGACCGGCGTGGTGCAGGAGGCCGGTGTGCCGTTGCGGCCTTCGATTTCGACGAGACACAGCCGGCAAGATCCGAACGATTCGAGCATGTCGGTCGCGCAGAGTTTCGGGATTTTCGTCCCAACCTCCATCGCGGCCCGCATGATCGAGGTTCCTTCCGGAACCTTTGTCTCGATGCCGTCGATCGTCAGCGTAACCAATTTTTCCGACCGCGAGGCGGGCGTTCCGTAATCTAACTCGGTGACCATTGGCATGGCAGTCTTCCTCATTCAGCGGCGGCAAGGGCGCGCGGCGAGAAATCTTCTTTAAAGTGATTCACGGCACTCATGACGGGATATGGCGCAAATCCGCCAAGAGCGCAAAGCGAACCAAACTTCATTGTGTGGCAGAGATCTTCGAGAAGCGCCATGTTCTCGGCAGGTTTGATGCCGGCAAGAACGGCATCAATCACTTCAACGCCGCGGATGGATCCGATCCGGCACGGCGTGCATTTTCCGCAGCTCTCGATGGCGCAAAATTCCATCGCAAACCGCGCCATTTGGGCCATATCGACAGTATCGTCGAAGACGACGATCCCGCCATGGCCAATCAACCCATCGCGGGCCGCAAAGGCTTCATAATCATAAGGTGTATCAAAAAGGGCTCGCGGAAAATAAGCGCCGAGGGGACCGCCGCATTGCACGGCGCGCACAGGCCGGCCGCTCAAGGTGCCGCCGGCGATGGTGTCGACGATCTCGCCGAGGGTCAGGCCAAAGGCCGCCTCGAACAGCCCCCCGTAGCGGACGTTGCCAGCGATTTGTATCGGCATGGTGCCGCGCGAACGGCCAAAACCAAAGCCGGCGTAAAAATCCGCGCCGCGGTCAAGGACCGTCGGAACAGCCACGAGCGAGAGCACGTTATTAATGACGGTTGGACGCGCGAAGAGGCCTTTGTGCGCCGGCAACGGCGGCTTCGCCCGGACGATGCCACGCTTGCCCTCGAGGCTCTCGAGAAGAGAGGTTTCCTCGCCGCAAACATAGGCGCCCGCGCCCATGCGCAGTTCGAGCTCGAAGGCATATCCCGAACCCAGGATGTTCTGGCCGAGATAGCCCGCCTCGCGCGCGACGCGCAGAGCTTCCGTGAACGTCCTGGCGGCATGCGGGTACTCGGAGCGGAGATAGACATAGCCTTTTGTCGCGCCAACGCCGACGCCGCAGATCGTCATGCCTTCGATCAAGGCAAAAGGATCGCCCTCCATGATCATGCGATCGGCAAAGGTTCCGCTATCCCCTTCATCGGCGTTGCAGACGACATATTTTTGGTCCGCCGGCGTATCGGCAACCGTTTTCCATTTGATGCCCGTGGGAAAGCCGGCGCCGCCGCGGCCGCGCAGCCCGGAGTTCGTCACCTCCGCGACAATGGCCTGCGGGCCAATGGCGATCGCACGCTTAAGGCCCTTCCACCCATCGAGCGCCTCATAGTCGGCGAGAGACACAGGATCAGTAATCCCGCAGCGGGCAAAGGTTAGCCGCGTTTGCCGGGCCAGGAAGGGATGGTCTTCTGGCCGGCCAATCCGCAAAGCATGGGCTCCGCCCGTCAGGAGCCCGGAATCGAGAAGCGAGGCCACGTCCTTAACGGCGACCGGGCCGTAGCCAATGCGGCCTCCGTCAGTCTCAATCTCGATCAGCGGCTCTAAAAATAACATGCCCCGAGAGCCGGTGCGGATAATATCGATGGCAAGGCCACGGGCCTTTGCTTCGGCGGCAAGCTTAGAAGCCACCTTATCGGCGCCGACGGCGAGCGCCGCCACATCACGAGGGATAAAAATGCGCGTCACTGGGCACGCGCCTCCTCAACCGCCTCCGTGAGTATCTCGATGTTCAGCCGCCCATGAGGCTCGCCGTCGATGAGACAAGAGGGCGAAGTCGCGCAGAGACCGAGGCAAAAGACGGGCTCGACGGTTAATTCCCTGTCGCTCGTCGTCTGATGCCAATCCACGCCAAGCTTTTTCAGCATTTTCTGTGCCAATTGCTCGCTGTGCATGCTTTGGCACGCTTCGCCGCGGCAAAGCTGCAGAAGATGACGGCCGCGCGGCTCTAGCCGGAAATCGTGGTAAAATGTGATGACGCCGTGGACTTCGGCACGAGTCAAATTGAGTAGGTCGGCGATGATCGGAACAGCGCCGGTGGGAATATAACCAAATTCTTCCTGCAACGCGTGCAAGAGGGGCATCATCGGGCCCTCAAGCTCAACGAATTCCTTGACGATTTCCCTCGCGCGGTCCGCGCTCCATGGGGCAGCCTCCGCCATGCGCCTCTCTTTAATATCTGATATGTTTTTCGGTGATTATGGGGCCCCGACCTTAAAAGATCAATAATCAAGTCTCGTGGACTCATAGATAAAATCTATCAAACCCGCGCCGCCGAAGCGGCAGCTTTCTTTCCGGGCATCGCGAATCGGTTTGCTTCGGCGATAAGTGCCCTCATCAGGGGCGGAACCGGTTCCCGACAGGCCGAAACCAGTCCGATTGTGTAAATTTCACGCGGATCGGTGATCGGAATGGCACGCAAACTATCAGACGCGCTCAGCACGCTCGCCAGTTTCTCCGGGATGATGCAGGCATTGCCGCCCATGCGCAGGTGAGCAAATAGCATAAGAATTGAATTCGATTCGAACGGCGGCGGCGCCGCCGCGCCAGCAAGCAGCCGGTCGATGATGCGGCGATTTTGCATGTCCGGGGTCAAGAGGCAAAGCGGGATGCATGCTACCTCGCCCCAGGTGACCTCGTCGCGTTCGCTGAGCGGATTGCCGGCGCGCGTCAAGAGAAGATACCGCTCATGGTAAAGCGGTATCGTTTGAAGGTCGCCCAAGGGCTCGTTATCGAGGTAGGTCAGACCGGCATCGATCTGGAAATCATTCAGCATCGACAAGATTTCGCGGGAGGTTTTCGACAAGACCGTGAAGCGAACACCTGGGTGGTTCGCCCTGAAGGGCGTCGTCAATTCCGCCGCCATGGGAAGTGCCGTGGGCACGGCGGCAAGCGTTAGATGCCCCGAAAGCGCGGCCTTCGCGGCCGCAATATCTTGCCGCATCGACCGCGCGTCACTGACAATTCTGCGCCCCCACTCCAGGACGCGCTCGCCTTCGGGGGTCAAGCCATAGAACCGCGAGCTGCGATTGACGAGGAGCGCGCCCAATGAGTCCTCGAGCTGCTTGATGCCGGCCGATAAAGTGGGCTGAGTGACACCGCAGCTTTCGGCGGCGCGGCTAAAATTGCGCTCGCGGGCGAGGGCCATGAAGAACTCGAGCTTATCGATCATCGCTGAAAGCGAATTGGGTGGCGGCGGCATCGCCGGGGCACGCCGCTTTGCGGCGGGCGGCCGCACTAATCAAAGCGGCATGGCTCCAGGCGAGGCTCTTGGCCGAGGTCTGGGCGCCGGTGTTTTGGTCGAATTGCTCCGAGAGCTCCCCCGAAGAGGGAGTATAGGTAGCAACTGTCGCCATGAATTGATCGCCGCGATTTAGCAAAATTTCGAATTGGCGCTGGCGTTGCTGCGCGGAAGAAGTCTGCCCAAGGCCAAGCCTTTGCAAAAACGCGCCATTCTCAGTTACTGAGGGCAAGTCGGCGCCGCCGCGCACGGCCGCTGCGAGCCGGTAGTAATATTCCGCCGCGCCGAGCGTCGAAAAATAATAAGCGCCGCCGCTGAAGTAGCGATCGCCCGCGTAGCGCCCGAGAGCAGGCGCAAGATGCGGCGGGCGGTTCTTATTGATCTGATAGCTGCTCTCAAAGAGCTCCTCGAGGCGGGCCAAGGTTGCCATCACGCGCGGGTCGAGGACGCCGTGGGCGAACTTGCGCCTGCCGTGAAGAACCGCGAGGATTGTTGCGAAATCGAGTTCTTTTCCATCCGCTGGATCGACGACGTTGCGGCGGCTGCGATAAAAGCCCTCATTGACGCGCCAATATTCATCGAGCGAGCGGGCGATCTCACGGCTTGCCTCATCAAGGGCGCCGGCGTAGCCGCTATCGTCTCCAGTTTGACGGGCGAAAGCAGCTCCATCGGCCAGCGCCGCATGGTGGATGAGCCTCGTGTAATAATGCTCGCCCTTTTCTTCTTCCCAGAGGTCGAAGCAGGGCTCGCGCCAGTGAGTAAGGACGAATTGCAGGTCGGCGCTGATCAGCGCCCTCATGCTGGCGCGCAGCTCATCGTCGAGGGTGTTCAAGGGCCAAAAGCGCATGAGGGCTAGCGCCCGCAATGCCGGTCCATCATGCTGCGGGCGCGACCATTTGCTAATGTCGAGAGTGGCGTCCGGATTAAATCTCGGTTCGCCAAAAATACGCTCGCCCGCGATGGCTCGAAGATCAGCGTCGTCTCGCACGAATTGCAGAAAACTCGGCTCCACATGCTGACGGAAGTCGCCACAGGCGGAGAGGAAACTCTCGCCATCGAGGCGGTTGAGGAAAAGGCTAAAGGCGACGAACTCTTTGAGCCTTAAAACGCCCTCTTTGGCGCGACCGCCCTCAGCGATGACATGGCGGAGAGCATCGATAACGATGGCTGAATCCCGCAGCCAATGAAAAAAGTAGTCCGGGTCGGGATCCCATGAGCCAAGCGCCGTCGAGGCAACGACAGAACCTGGGAGCGGCCGGATCGTTTGGCCGAAGCCACGCCGCTCCTTGACAAGGTGGGTGGCCGAGATGGCGCTGAAGAGCTTTCCCACCGACACGTCGTATTGCCGCACCAGCCAGTCCTGCAGATCCCGGCTTGTGGACACTTCAGCTGTCATCATTTTTCCTCTACGCCTCGGCCGTCAATGCTTGGCAACGGACGTTAGCGTTGATGCTTTCTTGCAGGTTGGCGGGCAAGCAGCTTAACTAACATTTGGGCTTGAGAAACCAAGCCGCCGCAAGCCCGTCTGAATGTCCGTGTCGGACATGAAAAGCTTCCATAAAAGCTTGCTGCGATAATTTTCGATCATGATGACGATTGGCCCTTGGTCGATGGCGAGATAGCTCTTCGCATACCAATCATGCGTCTCGCTGAACGCGTCGGTGAAGCCAAAACGCCCCCAGATTTTTTCGCCAACGGACTCGTAGAAATAGCGGAGCGCGCGCATGGCTTGCTCGGGAGCATAGGGAAAGCTCGCGAGCGCCGCCGTCGGGCTGATGACCCCGGTATCATTATCCGGTGCATGAGCGGCATAGCCGGATGGATCATCGCTCGCCGTGAGCCCCCAGCATGAGGGGCCGTAGCCCCGATGGCGATGAGGATTGCGGACGCAGTGCTCATAGTTGATCAAAGTGTGCTGAACGGTTTGCTCGAAGTAATCGGCGTAACGGTCTTTTAATCCGCGCGGGTCAAGCCCGCAGAATGAATAGTGGCTAAAGAACAAAGGGCCGCCATAGTCTGGCCCGAGCGGCAGCTCGATATCGTAGTAGCGGCGGCGGTTGATGAACGCGCGGCCTTGCGCAAAGCCATCGTGGTAGACATCGGGCGGGATCGCATAGGTCGGGGAGGCCGCGGCCAACACATAGGTGATCAGGCACTCGTTCCACCCGCGAATTTCATGGTCGAGGCTAAAGCCATTATTAGGGCTCCAGTGCCATGTCAGGACATGGCGGCCATCGCGCGTGTGCCAGTTCCATTCGGCATCGCGCCAGAGCCAGGTGATGCGGTCGCGAAGATGGCTCTCTACGGCATCGCTGCCATTGAAATACTGGCGGGCGCACAGGAGACCTTGGAAGAGATAGGAACTTTCAACGATATCGGAGCCATCGTCCTTGCGGCCAAAACGAATAGCGGCGCCGGTCCGGCCATTGATGTAATGCGGAAGCAGGCCGTGGAAGCAAGGCGCCCGCTCGAGGAACGCCAGCATGAGGTCAAGGCGCGCTAGCGCTTCCTGCCGGGTGATCCACCCGCGTTCGGCGCCGACGAGGATCGCCATAACAGCAAAGCCTGAGCCGCCAATGCCGATCAGGTCATCATCCGGGTCGGCGGTTAGCCCAGTCCGGTCGCGTGCCAAGCCACAAACGGGATGCGCTCCTTCCCAGAAAAACCGGAAGGTCTGGTGCTGGACAAGATCAAGCAGCGCTTCGTCGGAAAGGCGGACTTGAGGTTGGGGCTGCAACGCCTGGCGCTTCGCGGTCTCTTTCGACGGGGGCTGGCTTGACGTCATAAAGCAGGTGCTTTTTCTTTCGAGGTGGAAGAGGCGATAAGGGCCGCCCTAGCGGTGAGGCAATGGCCATCAGCGTCCTGAATAAGGTGGAGGATGCGTTTGAAAAATCCGCCTCTTGTATCCGCTTGGCCGACGCTGACGATCGCCGCTTCCGCCAATTCCTGCCCAAGGACATCAAGAACAAGGCCTCTCGTCTCTTCGTCGAGCGAGTCGATGGCCTCATCCAGCAAAATCCACGCGGGCTTATGCAAGAGAAGGCGGGCAAAGGCGAGTCTGTGCAGCTCCTCCCGGCTCAATTCCCTTTCCCACCGCGCGTCGCGATCAAGAAAAGGCAGGAGGTGGCTAAGTTTCATGCGCTCGAGCGCCGCCGCATAATCCGCCGCCGTAAATTGCGTCGGAGGCGCCGGATAAGCGAGTGCGACCCGCAGTGTGCCTGGCGGGATATAATCTTGCTGGGAAATAAACATCGTCATCTGTCCGGGCAGCAAAATCCGCCCGCTGCCCCAGGGCCAGAGCCCGGCGATCGCGCTAAAGAACGTGGTTTTGCCGCCGCGTCGTTTGCCAATGACCAACACGCGCTCGCCTGGATTGATCGTGACATGCCGCTCGCTCAAGCGCGCGCACCTCTCCGATGTGGCTATGACCACTTCGTCGAAAACGAGCCGGTTCTCATCGGTTTGAATGAGTTCGATTCGGCCAGCCTCGTCACCGAGCTTATCCATATCGAGGAGAGCGCGCCGGAAGTTTGCGACCCGTAGCAGCGTCGCCCGCCAATCGGCGATCGTGCTGAAATTGTCGACAAACCAGCGCAGCGCCTGCTGCACCTGATTGAAAGCCCCTGCCGCGACCATGAGACCGCCGAGCGACATATTGCCGGCAAAGTAGCCGGGAGAGGCGACGATGAAAGGCGCCACAATGGCAAACCATCCGTATCCAGCGGTGACCCAAGTAAGGCGCGTGACCCCGCTCACCAGCCGGCGCATCATGTGCAAGACTTCATTGAATTCGCGGTCGAGATAGATTTTTTCGTCGGTTTCGCCGCCGTAAAGGGCGATCGCTTCGGTCCGCTCATTGACGCGCACGAGGGCAAAACGAAAATCCGCTTCTCGCGCATAGCGTTCGGCGTTGAGCTCGATGAGCGGCCGCCCGACCCTCCAGCTCGCGAAGGAAGCGATACAAGCGTAAGCGAGGGCAAGCCAGACCATATATCCAGGCAAGGCAAAATCGTACCCGCTTATGGAAAAGGTCACGCTACCAGAAACCCCCCATAAGACAGTGATAAAGCTTATCAGCAAAAGGCTTGACTGCAGCAAGCCGATGCCAAGGTCGGTCGAAGTCTCGACGAGGTGGCGCGCATCCTCGTGGATTCGCTGATCGGGGTTGATGCCGATTTCACCGGCCCCTGAAAGTCGGAAGGCACGCCGTGGCACGAGCCACTGGTCGAAGAGGTCATGCGTCAGCCCGTCACGAAGCTTCAGTTTGCTCATTTCCCTGAGCCAGGCCTGGGCAACGTTCAAGATCAGCAAAGATCCAGCGATGGCCCCAAAAACCATCAACTGATATAGAAAATGCGAAAAATCCTTCAGCGAAAGCGCATCGTAGAAGGGTTTATTCCAAGCATTCAGCTTGATCTGAAGAAGGGCGGTGAGAGCGACGACGGTGCCCACGGCACCACCAAGCAAGAATAATTCATTGCGCGCTGGCGAATGAAAGAACGTCGTCACCATCATCCAGAGCTGCGGAGCGAGTTGCTCGCCAGGCCCTTTGCCGGCCGGCGTGCCTTCAGACCTTTCGCTAGAGGCATCATTCATGTGACCGGTTCCATGTCTCCGCGGCTTTTATGCATCCCATTTAACGCTTTGCGGCGCTTTTTTCTAATATTCCAGCCGAGCTTTAGTATTCCTGGTCTCTTATCGATTGCATAATCGGTGAGGAAAGGGAATCGCTCTACGCGGCTTGTCCTGCAGCCGCAAGTCTTAGCTTCCGACGGAAAGAACGAAATTGGATAGAATCTCCCAGCTCTTGGCCGAAATGCGGGTCGAGGAAAAGATCGGTCAGCTGGCTATGGTGGCTGCTGGATATGCGGTCACCGGCCCAGTTTTGGCGCGCGGATCGGCTGACGATATCGCCAGTGGCCTTGTTGGCGGCGTTCTCAACCTCTGGGGCGGCGCTCAAGTGCAAGAGCTGCAGCGGATGGCGGTAGAAAAAAGCCGGCTCGGCATTCCATTGCTGATCGGCCTTGATGTCCTGCATGGGCATAAAACAATATTTCCAATACCGCTCGCGGAAGCGGCGACATTTGATCCTCAGTGGTGGGAACAAGGCGCCCGCGAAGCGGCCATTGAAGCAGCGGCGGATGGTATCAGCCTGACCTTCGCGCCGATGCTTGACGTTGCCCGCGATCCGCGTTGGGGAAGGATTGCGGAATCTCCCGGTGAGGACCCATGGGTCGCTGCGGCCTTCGCCAAAGCTAAAGTCATGGGTTTTCAAGGCGGTGGCTTACCGGGGGGGCTCCTGAATGGGCACGCCGTGGCTGCGACGGCCAAGCATCTCTGCGCCTATGGCGCCGCCCTCGCCGGCCGCGATTATGCCTCCGCGGATGTTTCGGAACGTTTCTTACGCGAAGTTTATTTGCCGCCCTTTGCCGCCGCCATTGCGGCGGGCTGTGCCGCAATCATGCCAGCCTTCAATGACGTCGCCGGCATACCGATGACCATCCACGTTCCGCTGCTGCGGGACTGGCTGCGGCGCGAGACTGGCTTCGACGGTGTCATCATCAGTGATTATAACGCCATCGGTGAGTTGATCTCCCATGGCGTTGCTGGCGACCTTGCCGAGGCGGCGGCGATGGCGCTGCGAGCCGGGGTCGACGTCGATATGATGAGCGGCGCCTATAGCGAGGGCTTACCCCTCGCGATCGAGCGCGGTCTCGTCACGCCCGCCCATCTCGATGCCGCCGTGCGCCGAGTACTCAGGCTGAAAGAGCGTCTCGGCCTTTTCGACGATCCCTATCGAAGGGGCGTGGCGGCTCCGGCGCTGAGCCCTCCCCCACGCGAATTTGCACGGGATATCGCGCGCCGGTCGGTCGTGCTCCTTGCAAACAACGGGGTGCTTCCTCTCTCCCAAGGCTTGCGCCGGATTGCCGTCATTGGCCCGCTCGCGGATGCCCGTGCCGACATGCTTGGACCTTGGGCTCTGGCCGGCAATGCCGCCAATGTTGTTCCGATCCGCGAAGGCCTGGCAGCGGCTCTCCCCTCCACCGAATTCCTCTTTGAGCCAGGGGTGACCGTCTCGGGACAGGAAACTTCTGGCATCAAAGCAGCCCTGGATGCCTGCCGCAGTGCCGAGCTTTCTATCTTATGCCTTGGCGAGGCGGCGAACATGAGTGGCGAGGCGGCAAGCCGGGCGAATCCTCTTCTGCCCGGGGCTCAGGCTGGTCTGGCGCAAGCAGTCCTGGAGCTTGGCAAGCCAGCGGTCATCGTGCTGTCATCGGGCCGCCCGCTCATCCTCGGCGACCTTTCATCAAGAGCCGATGCTGTTCTCGCCACTTGGTTCCTCGGCGTCGAAGCCGGGCACGCCATTGCCGATGTGCTAACCGGCAATTTCAATCCGAGTGGGCGGCTTCCAATCACCTGGCCGCGCGATGTCGGCCAAGTCCCCATTTTCTTCGCGGAGCGCCCGAGCGGCCGTCCGGCCAAACCAGATGACCGCTATACGAGCAAATACCTTGATATTCCCAACGAGCCCCTGTTTCCATTCGGGCACGGCTTGAGCTATTGCCGATTTTCACTCGCGAACCTCCGCAGCAGTCATGACAGTTTCACAAGGAGAGATGAACTCCGGGTGGAGGTGGATGTCACGAATGAGGGGCCGGTCGTCGGAGAGGCGACGATTTTTCTCTTTGTTCGCGACATTGTTGCGAGCGTGACGCGCCCCCTGCTCGAACTAAAAGGGACCGCCAAGATTTGTCTCGGCGCCAAGCAAAGCGGATGCGTCCGTTTCAATTTACCCGGCGAAGCGTTTGTTTTTCCGGGGCTTGACCTTCAACCGGTTTTCGAAGCCGGCGAATTTCTGCTCTTTGCCGGACAAAGCGCCGATCCGCGCGGTTTATTGGCGATCAAAGTGCTTGCCCTCGCCGATTGAGGCAGGATCAAGCTCCGTTGCGCCATTTTTGCGGCTTGTCCGGTTGCCCTGCCGCCGGTATAACCGCTGATGAAAGCAAAAGCGGCCGGGAAAGACCGGCGGCACGCGGAGTGTAGCGCAGCCTGGTAGCGCACCTCGTTCGGGACGAGGGGGCCGGAGGTTCGAATCCTCTCACTCCGACCAGTGATTCGGAAGCCTGAAAAAACATTATTTTGAAACTGCTAATTCTACGAAACCGGGTACCGGTGAGCCGAGGGATGGAAAGACAAGAAGGCAGATCAGCGTTTAAGCGCGCCGCGCTCAGCGCCGTCACGCTTCTCGCCTTCATCCTACAAGGCTTTCTTGCTACCTCGGTAGCCTTACACGCGACTTCTTCCGGCGGCATAACCACAGTCGAGTGCTCGATCGATGGCTCCCGAACTGGGGGCTCCGGCGATAAGAATGGCAAGGACCACGGTCTCTGCTGCATTCTCGCCTGTGCCGCCGCGGCTGGAGCAGCTTTCACCTCTCCCTCTGGCACGGCCGCCGCTTTCCCGCACCGGCTTGCGTCCTCGGTGCAGTATAGGATCGGGCAAGCCCTTCCTTCCCACCAGCCGCTTAAACATCCTTTCGCGGCACGTGGTCCTCCCGCTCTAATCTAATTTCCCGCCCGCGCCGCCGCCAGAGCTGCGAGCCCGCAGAATTGGCAGCTGTCTCCCCCAAGTCGGAGCAGCAGAGTCGGTTGGCGATCTAATCGTCCGATTCAGCGCGGGCATCCGCCACCTCAACCTTCGATCCATCGAGCTGCCGAGCGCGCCTATCGCGCCCTGGCACTGCCCCCGAGGTTTACCTATGGCAAAGATCGTTACTCACGCTGCCTTTATAACTCCTTCCATTTGGTCGACGCCGGCCGTCCCCGCGTACCCGGAGGCCGCCGATGCAGACCTCTGATGCCGCCATTGCTGGACTCTACCTGGCGCACGCGGGGGAACTGCACGGCTTCGCCCGCCGCCGCGTCGGGCGGCAGGAAGCCGAAGATCTTGTTCAAGAGGCTTACCTTCATCTCCTCCAGCAAGGCAAAGCAGCAAATCTTGAGCAACCGCGAGCCTATCTCTTCCGCATCGCCGCCAATCTAGCAGTCGATTTGGCGCGGCGGACTAAGATTAGGGCGCGGTACATCCACGCCGTTGCCGTTGAAGACGGCGCCGCGCCATCACCGGATGCCTGGGACCCCGGAATGGCTACCCTGCAAGTGATGAGGCTAGAGGCCGCACTCGCGAGCTTGCCTCCTGTCTGCCGGAATGCTTTCGTGTTGAGCCGTGTTCAGGGGCTCACTCACGCTGAAATCGCCGAGGAACTCGGCGTCTCGGCGCGAACGATCGACCGGCACGTTGCGAAAGCCTCAGAGCATCTGCGTGGCTATTTCGCCTTTCATAACTAAATCTCAGAGCATAGCGGGAAGGCTGACCGCCTTCCCGCCTTTGCTGCCTGGGAAAACAATTGCCGAACCCGATTAGAATTTCTAGACACGCCCGAGGCTGACTTTCCAGGGGCGCGCCGATGTTCACTTCAAGAAACGTGAAATCTCTTCTGATCAATGCCGGCGCTGGCCTCTTGCTCTCGCTTATGCCCCCACCGTCCGCGGAAGCCGCAGAAGCCGAAAGCCCAATCGAGCACGTGGTCATCATCGTCGGCGAAAACCGCTCATTTGACCATCTCTTTGCGACCTACGAGCCGCCGCCAGGCCAAGACATCGCCAATTTGTTGTCGAAAGGAATCATTACTCCGGAAGGCGAGCCTGGCCCAAATTTCTCACTCGCCAAACAATATTATGGCGAATTGCGCCCGCCCGCGCGCTTCTCTTTGAAGCCCTTCGCAAAAGAGCCCTACGAATATTTACCGCCGCCAATGACTGGCGGAGCTCATGAACAAGCAAGCGATGAAAAGCCGCCGCCCTTTGCGACACTGGCCGCGGCAGCTGCCGTGGAGGGCGGATCTTTACCCGCAGCGGAGCTGCCTTTGCTAACAACCGGCGCTACCGGCCTTCCCAGGCGGGCTGTGGACACCAGAATTGCCGATGTCGAAAAATTGCCGCCTGGCCCGTTTTCGCTTCCTCCGGGCGTTGGCTATGCCGATTATGCCGGCGGCCCGGTTCACCGCTTCTACCAGATGTGGCAACAGCTCGACTGCGATGCCGCGCAGGCGGGGCCCGCCAATCCAAGCGGTTGCCTTGCCGATCTCTTCGCCTGGGTCGAGGTGAGCGTTGGCGCAGGCTCCAACGGCGCGGCCCAACCGCCCGGCATGTCAGACGGGACCACCGGCGAGGGCGCGACTGCGCTCGGCTTCTACAACATCCAGCAAGGCGATTTGCCCTATTTCACTTCCCTTGCACGCCAATATTTGCTGCACGACAATTACCACCAACCGGCCATGGGCGGCACCGGCGTCAACAGCATCATGCTGGGAGCCGCCGACGCCTATTATTTCGCGGATGGCCATGGCCAAGCGGCCACGCCGCCACAAGGCCAGATCGAAAACCCCGACCCGCGGGAGGGTGCCAATAATTGGTACACGCAGGATGGTTATAAGGGCGGATCCTATAGCAATTGCTCGGACCCCTCGGCGCCAGGCGTTGGCGCCGTCCTGAGCTATCTTGCGTCCCTTCCGAACAGCCCAAAACCAAATTGCGAGACCGGCCATTATTATCTCTTAAACAATTACGAACCCGGCTATCGCGGCGATGGATCGCTTTCCTTAGAAAACCCGTTCACTCTGCCGCCGTCACCGGTGCGGACCATCGCCGATGTTCTGCTCGAGAAAAACATCTCATGGAAATATTACGGCGACGGCTGGAACAATTACCTCAAGAACCTAAAGACGAGTGTGTATTGCAATATCTGCAATCCATTCCTTTACGAGACGGCGATCATGACGTCGTCCGAAGTGCGTATGGCGCATCTCAAAGATACCGCCGATCTTTATGACGACATTGAACGCGGCGAGTTGCCTGCTGTTTCCTTCGTCAAGCCGGGGATCTATCTCGATGGCCACCCGGCGTCCTCGCGGTTTGACCTCTTCGAGGCGTTCACAAGAAAAATCGTCGAGGCCATCAAATCCAAGCCAGATCTCTTTGCCCATACCGCCATCTTCATCACCGTCGATGAAGGCGGCGGCTATTACGATTCTGGCTACATTCAGCCTTTGGATTTTTTCGGCGACGGAACGCGTATACCGCTCATCGTGGTATCGCCATTCACCACCGGCGGCCGCGTCGCGCATGAGTATGCGGATCACATCTCAATCTTGAAGTTTATCGAGCGCAATTGGCGCCTGCCAACCATATCGGCGCGCAGCCGCGATAATCTGCCAAATCCGGTCTCAGCGGCGGGCAATCCTTACGTGCCCACCAACAGCCCGGCGGTCGACGATCTCTTTGGCGTCTTCGAGTTTGGCCTCCCTGCCGGCGATTGAACAAGAGGCGATCTTACGCGCATAGGCGCTGCTTTGCGGCAAGGTATTCGTCTCGCATGCGGTCGATAATCTGACCCGCCGGCAGAATATCCCAAATCGCGCCAACGCCCTGCCCCGCACCCCAAATATCCCGCCATGCCTTGACCGTTTCGGCCGCGGCCGCCGCCTCAAAATTCATCGCGCTTTTATCTCGCGGGGGCAGGCGATCAGGGTCGAGGCCTGCATTCACGACGCTTTGGCGCAGATAATTGCCTGGTACGCCCGAAAAATAGGCCGAGTAAATGATGTCCCCGGCTTCGCTCGCGGCAATCATGCGCTTATAGTTTTCATCGGCATTCGCCTCGTCCGAGGCAATGAACCGCGTGCCGACATAGGCAAGGTCAGCGCCCATTGCCTGTACGGCGAGGACGCCGCGCCCTGTCGCGATTGCTCCCGCCAGCACGAGCGGGCCTTGCCAGAACCGGCGCACTTCCTCGACAAGCGCGAAGGGCGACAGCGTTCCCGCGTGGCCGCCCGCACCCGCGCAAACAAGGATCAGGCCATCCACCCCAGCATCGATGGCTTTCTTGGCATGACGTACGCTGATAACGTCGTGGAAGACGAGCCCACCCCAGCCGTGCACCAGGGGCACGATCTCCGTTGGCGCCGAGAGGCTGGTGATGATCACTGGCACTTTGTATTTCGCGCAAAGGGCAAGATCGGCGGAGAGGCGGTCATTCGAGGAATGGATGATTTGGTTCACCGCGAAGGGTGCGGCTGCGGCGTTTTCGTTCTCCCGTTTGAAGGCTTTTAGCGCAGACGAGATTTCGGCAAGCCAATCATCGAGCACGGCCTGCGGGCGGGCGTTCAGGGCCGGAAAGGCGCCAATAACGCCGGCTTTGCACTGTTCGATAACGAGGCGAGGATTGGAAACGATGAACATGGGCGCGCCGATGACAGGCAGCGACATCGGCGGCAGTTTTATTGGCCAAGCCACGGGGCATCCCTCAATGAGAGAGAGTTGAGCAGCCTGAGGGCTGGACCACGTCTCCACCCCTCTCCTTGGCAAGCAGCTTGAGCTTCAAAGATATGCCGCCGGTCGCCGAGAAGCCACCGATCCTGCCACCCGCGGCAACAACCCGATGGCAAGGGACGATGATTGGAAACGGATTGCGCGCGAGCGCTTGCCCGACGGCGCGCGCCGCCCCCGCGGCCCCAATGCTTTCGGCCAGAGAGCCGTAAGAGGTAGTTGTGCCGAAAGGAATTTTTTGGGCCGCCGCATAGACGCGCCGGTGAAACCGCGGCACTGATTCCATATCGAGATCAATGGATGCAAAATCGCGTGCTGTGCCGCTCAATACATAAGTTATCGCATCGCGCGCCCGGCGAATTCCAGCGCCCGGCTTTGCCTCCCGCGCATCAGGAAAACGCTCGCAAACGCGAGCGCAAGTTTCCTCTTCGCTGGTTTCCGGCAGGTGCACGCCGGCGATCCCGCGCTCACTCCAAGCCAGAGCGCAGGGGCCGATTGCCGTATCAAAAAGTGTAAATGAGACCATCGGATTTTCGCCTCCTCGCAGCTTTCTGGCCCTATCAGGCCATAATCCATGCCCGCTATAAACAGCTTGTGATATTGATGTCTTCGATGACATGCCGCTAGCTCATCGGCCTCTTATCAAGAAGGCAGCAGGGAGAAAAATGCAGCCGGACGCCCCGCACACTGATCTTTCAGCGCAGGACCACGTATTCCTGGGCGCCAGCCATGCCCTCAACGAACGGCGGACCTGGGCGGCGATTACCCTCACCTTAGCCATGATGAGCGTGGAAATCGCCGGCGGCTGGTATTTCGGCTCCCTGGCCGTGGTGGCCGACGGCTTTCACATGGCGACCCATGCCCTCGCGCTTTTAATCGCCGCGCTAGCTTACACCTTTGCCCGGCGCCATGCCACCGATCGCCGCTTTGTCTTCGGCACTGGCAAATTTGGCGATCTTGCTGGGTATACCAGCGCCATCATCTTGGTTTTTATCGCCGTACTGATTGGCTATGAAGCGGCGACCAGGCTGTTTTTCCCCGTGCCGGTATATTTTCGCGAGGCCATCGCGATTGCCATCGCCGGGCTGATCGTCAACATCGCAACGGCTTGGCTACTGAGCGCGGGCGGCCGTAACCATGCCCATGCTCATACCGGTCATTCCTCGCACCGTCCACATCGTCACGATGACCATGAACATTCGGAGAAGCCGGCGTCACGTGTTGGCCGCGATTACAATATGCGCGCTGCCTTTATCCATGTCGCCGCCGATGCCGCAGTATCGGTGCTCGTGATCATCGGTCTGCTTCTTGGCGCAGTTTTTGGCTTGAACTGGATGGATCCCGCCGTAGCACTGATCGGAGCTTTGGTCATCGGCAGCTGGGCTTATGGGCTTCTACGAGACACGGGCAGTGTTCTTTTGGACATGAACCCTGATGAAGCAGCGACCGAAAAGGTGAGGCGAACTATTGAATGCAGTGGCGATCGCCTAGCCGACCTTCATGTCTGGCGCCTCGGGCCAGGCCATCTTGGCGCAATCGTCTCGATCGAGACGGACTCATTGCGTGATGCCGAATTTTATCGTTCCCGCCTCAACCATATCGCAATGCTATCACACCTGACGGTAGAAGTTCGGAGGGTGGCTGGCGCGCACCCAGGCGAATTCTAGTGGCGCTTGCTAGTCCCGCCATTCGTGCGGAGGATTGCACCGGCAATTCTCCACCGCAGGCGATACGCGGGCCCGGGCAAGTCTCGCAAAATGGCAGCCAATTACGTAAAATCGCGCAATCGCGCGTCCGCATGTCACGCTTCAGGCGCCGGGTAAGGGTTTGATGGTTTCGTTCTTTCGCCAGCGAAAACGTGAGGCTAGGCGCGCCGTTTGGCTTTCCTCTCTTTGCTGCTTTTTTCTTGCCTCAACTTATTCCCCAGCGGCCCGAGGGGAGGGCACGCCCGTCGAAACTGCTAGCCTCCTCTGCCAAGCGCCTGCTGCACAGACAGCCCTCGTTGCCGGTCTTCTTGTTTTTTCATCGATCGTCGCGGTCCTTTGCCTTTTGCGGCTCAAAAGCAGCGTCCAACGGGAGGCCGAACAGCAAGCGGAACTTGCCCAGCTGCGCCAGAAGCTCGCCCGGGCGGAGGCTTTCCTTGGCGCCGATACTCAACTCATCGTTTCCTTCCGAGACCCCGAGGGAGAGCCCTTTATCGAAGGCGAGCTCGAGCTGCCGGATTCGACAAACAAAAGCAGCATTCTGGCTTTCTCGTCTTGGTTGCCGCCAGCAACAGCGCAAGCGGTCGAGCAGTCCACAGCTAGGCTCCACGCCGCAGGCGAATCTTTTCGCATAATCGGATTGAGTCTTGACGGCCGCCAGATTGAGATTGAAGGCCGGCCCGTCGCCGGAATTGCCGTTTTGCGGGTAAGAGACATTTCCGAGCAAGCGCGCGAGACGGCGCGGCTGCAAGGAGAACTTGCCGCTGCCACCGGGCAAATCCAGGCTCTTCGCGCTCTCCTCGATGCCGCGCCCAACCCGATCTGGTTCCGAGATAGCGATGGAAATCTCAGTTGGGTTAATTCCGCCTTTGCGAGCGCGGTGGAAGCTAAGGACCGCGAGGCTGCGCTCGTGCGCGGCACGGAACTGGCTGAGCAGCCAGCCCGCGAAGCTGCGGCGGCAGCGCGAAACGCTGGCAAGGTGTGGCGCGGCCGCGCTCCAGCCATCCTCGCCGGCGAGCGGCGAATTCTTGAAATTGTAGAGACGCCGGCGGCTTCGGGGTCGGCGGGTATGGCGACCGATCTCTCCGAGATGGAGACTTTAAGAGTAGCGCTTCAACAGCAAAGGCAAGCACATGCGCGGACCTTAGATCAACTATCGACAGCTGTTGCCATATTTGACGGATCCAAACAGCTAACTTTCCACAATGCCGCCTACAGGCAGCTCTTTGCCTTCGATCAAGCTTATCTTGAGCAAAAGCCCACGGATTCTGAGATCCTCGATCGGCTGCGAGCATGCCGGCTTTTGCCCGAGCAAGCCGACTTCCGCGCCTGGAAGGCGGATTTGCTTGGCGCTTATCAATCGATGGATGGAGAAGAACAGGATTGGTTCTTGCCGGACGGAAGAACATTGCGTGCCGTCATCACTCCAAATCCGCAAGGCGGGGTGACCTTTCTTTTTGATGATGTCACGGAACGCTACCAACTGGTTTCGCAATATAACGCTTCGGTGCGGGTGCAAACAGAAACCCTTGACACCCTAAAAGAGGGTGTCGCCGTGTTCGGCAGCGATGGCCGCTTGAAGCTATGTAACCCCGCCTTCATGAACATGTGGGCGCTCGATGCGCGCGAGCTGACCAACCGGCCTCATGTCGACCGCATTGCCGCGCTCTGCGCGCCGTTATTTTCCAGCAAGGAGGACTGGTCCGCTCTGCGAGCCGCGGTCGCGGGCCTGCCTGACCAGCGAGTGGGTTTCGAACGCCGTCTCACCCGCCACGATGATTTGGTCCTCGATTGCGCATCGGCTCCGCTGCCGGATGGCGGCACGCTTTTGACCTTTACCGATACCACGGCCAGCGTGAGCGTTGAGCGCGCGCTCATCGAGCGGAACAAGGCCTTGAGCGAGCGCAACGAGGCGCTAAAGGAAGCAGAAAGATTGCGCAATGACTTCGTCCACCATGTTTCCTATGAATTGCGGTCTCCTCTGACGAACATCATTGGCTTCATTCAGCTCCTTGATGATGCTGCCATCGGGCAGCTCAACGCGAAACAAAGGGAATACGCTGGTTACATTAAGAAGTCTTCGGCCGCTCTGCTTGCCCTTACGAATGATATTCTCGACCTTGCCTCAATCGACGCCGACGCCATGGAATTATCGCTAGAAAGTGTGGATATCGAGCAAATGATGAGGGCAGCCGCTGAAGGTGTGCAAGACCGACTCGCGGAATCTTCAACATCGCTCAACCTCGTCGTGCCAGAGGGAATTGGAACATTCATTGCCGATGGCACGCGCATACGGCAGATCCTTTTCAACCTCCTTTCGAATGCAATTGGTTTCTCTTCGCCCGGCCACACTATCGCCCTGGCCGCGTCGCGCGCAGGTGATGAAATTTGCTTTACCGTCGCCGACGAGGGAACCGGCATTCCAGCCGAGCTCCTTCAACATGTTTTTGACCGTTTCAAAACCTATACAAAGGGCTCGCACCATCGCGGCGCCGGTCTCGGCCTTTCGATTGTGCGGTCTTTTGTTGAGCTGCATGGCGGGAGTGTGGAAATTGCCTCCGTGCCGGGAAAGGGAACGCGAGTGTCTTGCATATTTCCGGCCGGCGGTGTGAAGCTGGCAAAAAGCGAGACCGAAGGATTCGACGCCGATGACAACCGCTATGCGGGCGAGGGATACACACATCACGATTTGGCCACGTCCTCTGGAAAATGAAGAGGCAACGGTCGCGCTCGCCGCTGACGTTGCAAAATTGATTGGTCCGGGTGATTTGATCACTCTTTCCGGCGAACTCGGCGCTGGTAAAACGGCGTTCGCCCGCGCTCTTATTCGAATTCTCATGGGCGAGCCGGAAGCCGAAGTGCCGAGCCCAGCCTTCACCCTCATGCAGATCTACGAAACGCCAGAATTCCCCATCGTCCACGCGGACTTTTACCGCATAGATAAGCCCCAGGATATTGCCGAACTCGGTTTTGAAGAGGCTTGTGAAAATGCTCTTGTCCTTGTCGAGTGGCCCGAGCTCGCCGATAACGTACTAAAGCCGGACCAGCTGAATATTGAGTTGCAACTCGATCCAACCCATGACTCCGGTTACCGCAATGCAACCCTCATCGGCAAAGGCTGCTTTGCCGACCGGTTGGCAAGGGCAAAAGCCATCCACGAACTCCTCGACCGGAGCGGCTGGAGTGGAGCAGCGAGATTTCATATGCAGGGAGAAGCGTCCTCCCGCATTTACGAGCGCTTATCAAAGGGAAGCGGAGAGACGGCAATCCTCATGATTTCTCCTCCTCATCATGATGGGCCGGTAATTCGTTACGGAAAATCCTATAGCGAGATTGCAAAGCTCGCCGAAGACATCCGGCCTTTCGTGGCGGTTGATAAGAGCTTGCGGAATGAGGGGCTGTCCGCGCCGCAGATTTTTGCCTATGATCTTGAGGCTGGGCTTGCTGTCGTCGAAGACCTTGGCACCGAACCTTTCGTCTCTGATTTTGCCGTTATCGAAGATCGTTACGGCGAAGCCATCGCCGTGTTGTCGCATCTTCACGGCCGGAACCTTGCCGAGACAATCGCGATCGACGAACAAGAGGCCTACCGGATCCCCGGTTTTGACATTGATGCCTTAGGCATCGAAGTCGAGCTTCTGCTTGACTGGTATGCGCCAAACATCGCTCGCGTCCAGCTTTCGCCTCCTGTCAAGGCGAACTTTGTGACGCTTTGGCAACGCGCCTTGCAAGCTGCTTTTGCTGCCCGGCCCACGTGGACGCTGCGCGATTACCATTCGCCTAACCTCCTCTGGCTAAGCGACCGAACCGGCATCGCGCGGGTCGGCCTCCTGGATTTTCAAGACCTCGTCCTGGGGCACCCGGCTTACGATGTCGTCTCTCTATTGCAAGACGCGCGTATTGATATCCCGCAAGAGATGGAGATTAGGCTGCTCGCGCGCTATGCGAGAGCACGCCAGGATCAGGATAAGAGTTTTGATATGTCCAGTTTCTTGCGGGCTTACGGTATCCTTGGCGCGCAGCGGGCAACCAAGATTTTGGGGATTTTCGCGCGCCTCGATAAACGCGATCAGAAACCTCAATACCTTGCGCATCTGCCGCGTGTTGAAAAATATCTTGCCAAAAACCTCGAGCATCCCGCTCTCGATGAGTTGAAGCTTTGGTACCTTAATAACCTACCGCATCTCGTCGCGGCGGCGACCTAATCCTCTCTCCGCAAGGGGCGCATAATGCCCAAATTTTTGCCAAGCAAAGCGATGATTTTTGCGGCGGGATTGGGGACGCGCATGCGCCCATTAACGGATTTTGCGCCGAAAGCGCTCGTCAGCGTGGCCGGCAAAACATTGCTTGATCATACGCTTGATCGTTTCGCGGCCATAGGAGTTGAGACCGCCATCGTAAATGTCCATCATTGCGCCGAACAAATTGAGTCGCATTTAACCGGCCGCAAGGCTCCGAGAATACTGATATCGGATGAACGCGACAGGCTTCTCGACCAGGGCGGTGGTATCGCCAAAGCGCTTCCTTGGCTCGGCAGCGAGCCTTTCTTTCTCGCCAACACGGATGCATTTTGGATCGAAGGCCCAATCGATAACCTTTCCTCGCTTGTGGCCGCTTGGCAACCCGAAATGATGGACGTCCTCCTTCTAGTCGCGGCGACAACGCGCAGCGTTGGCATCGATTCGGCGGGCGATTTCCACATGGACGCGGATGGCCGGCTAACGAGGCGGGCGGAAAGAGAGATCGCTCCCTTTGTTTATACGGGGATTGGCATTATTAAGCCCGAGCTTTTCGCCGGTGAAACCCGCGAGGTTTTCCCCCTTGCGCCTTTTTTTTACAATGCCGCGCAGCGCGGCCGGCTTCATGGCCGCCGCCTCGATGGGTTTTGGTTTCATGTCGGAACGCCAGAAGCCATTGCGGAGGCTGAACGCAAGCTTCTCGCCGGAGTACAGTGATTGGTGCTTAGCTGACGCCGTGGCACCGCCGCAGCTTGTCGAACTCGCCGGCGGCCTCTATACTTCCTCGCCCGTGCCGTTTATCCGAGAGGATAGCCGAGGTATTTGCTTGCTATAGGCGCTGGCGTTGCTTTAGGGTTTCAGTCACCATCGTTGACGAGCGGGCAGCAGGCGCTTGGCTCCGCGAAAATTGCTTCATCCCCTGGGGCGATTATCCGAGTTTATCATGAAGCAGGCCTTATCCGCCGCCTTCAACGCCAATGAACCGCCCGCCGACGCGGCGGCAAAAATACTCGTCCGCCTTGGGCTTAGCACCTTATTCATTGGCCTGCCCCTCCTTAGCCTTTTTTGGCGAAGCGCCATTTACGTTCTTCTTCCCGTCGGCGCGCTTTTGATCCTGAGCGGCGCTCTTTTCCAAGCGCCAGAAACCGCTGGCCGCAGGCTTCGTGCGGCGTTTTCATCTCCGATTACCGGGGCGGCTTTGTTTCTGGTCTTTTGGGCTTTTTTATCGCTCTTTTGGACGCCTTTTCCTGGAGAGGCCGCCGATCGGCTTATCAAATCGGCGGGAAGCACCTTGCTCGCGGTGTTTGTCGCGATCTATTTGCCTCAAAGGAAGGGCAGTCTTGATGAATACTTGCTCCCCTTTGGTTTAGCGATGACCGCGGCGGCGACTTTGGCTGTCGTTTTGCTGAGCCTCATTTCTAGTACGTTCGAAGTCGATGGAAGCTTATTCGAGCGCGCCATGGTAACGTGCATTGTGCTCGTTTGGCCAGCGCTCGGGATTTTGTCAGCACGCGAGCATTGGATCCCGGCAGCGGTTCTTGCCATACTGATCGCCAGTGTCGCCTTAGTTGGGTTTGCGCAAATCGCATTGCTGGCGATGGGAGCTTCTGCCTTCACTTTCGCCTCTGCCATGTCGAATCCCGTACGGACTGGCCGAACGCTCGCGCTGGCCTCCGCGCTTTTAGTCTTGCTGGCGCCGGCGCTTCCGTTCCTTTACCGTTTCCTATTATGGCTGACCGGCATTCAAGCTGGCTCCGCCTCGGCGGGCCTGCTGATTTGGAGTGATCTCATGGTCTCTCACTGGGCTCGCCTCATTACTGGGCACGGGTTCAACTTCGTCCACCAAGGATTGAGCTATGGTTATTTGCCGGAGCGGGCGCCTAAAAGCCTGCTGTTTATAATATGGTACGAGCTGGGAGCTGCTGGAGCAGTGGGCTTTACGCTGCTATCGGCTTCCGCGCTCTGGATTGCGGGGACACTGCCGGCGAAAGTGGCGCCTGCACTCCTTGCTGGTCTCGTCGCGATTTTAACGATCGCAATCCTCGGTATCGCAACGGCGCAAATTTGGTGGCTAACCTTGCTCGACTGCGATCTTATCGCTTTCACTCTCCTTTTGAGTAGCGGGCAAAAAATGCAGCGGCTCGAAGCGAGGGCATTTCGCGCCGCTGAAGTGGAGAGTGCCAAATAAGCTGTCCGAAGACACGCCGCAATTTTAGAAACTCCGATTTCAGCTCCGGTAACAAAATCGCGATTTTTCTTAAAAACTGGCTGGCTCCCCAGGAGGAGCTGTTAAGCCAGTCTTGGGGCAAAAAGAATAAAAAAGGGCCTTGCCGTCGTGGCATATGCGGCCTTAACATTACGCCAATGGAAACCGTAATCACCATACGAAGCGCGCGCGAAAGCGATGCGGCGGGCATAGCCGAGGTGCATGATGCTGCCTGGCGGGATGCCTATCGGGGTATTATTCCCGGCCGCGAGCTCGAACGGATGATCGCGCGGCGAGGCCCGCTCTGGTGGCATTCGGCGATCCAGCGAGGATCACGGCTCCTCGTCCTCGATTTCGCCGACATCATCGGTGGCTACGCTAGCTACGGCCGTAATCGAGTCCCTTCATTGCACTATGGCGGCGAGATTTTTGAACTTTATATTGCGCCCGAATTCCAAGGGCTCGGATTTGGTACAAAGCTTTTTGACGTGGCGCGCAAAGACCTCGCCGAGCACGGATATCCTTCCTTCTTGGTTTGGGCGTTATCCGATAACGAGCGGGCGATTCAATTTTATTTGAAGCTTGGGGGGAAAAGCATACGCCAGGCCTCCGAGCGTTTTGGGCGAGAAGTGCGGGCGAGGACCGCGTTTGCCTTTGACTAGCAAGACTTATCGGGCTGGTTCCACGGACGAATAGACGACTGGTATGATTAGCTCGAAACAATGCCGGGCCGCGCGGGCTCTTCTTGGTTGGTCGCCGGACGAGCTTGCCTCTAAATCCCACCTTCCTCTCTCAGCGATCGAAACTTTGGAGGAAGGCGCCGGGAGCCCGCACGCAGCCGAATCAGAAGCTCTTCGCCGAATTTTCGAACTCGCCGGGATCAAGTTCTTAGCAAAGGACGATGGAGGAATTGGCGTCCAGTTAAGAAACGAAGATCATAGGGAAGCAGTTAGCACATCGATTACCGTTGATCTTTTAACCGCCGAAAACGATGAGTGAGCGAAGACACCGAGCTTAAGACACCTAGCTTAAGCATTGATTGCCCTACTGGCGGATGCGGGGTCTGTGCTTAGGCAATTGAAGGCCCCGCGCCGGATGCTTAAGCCACCAGAATTAGCGCGAGTAAGTCGTTCCCGTAGTGCTGCTGTAACTAGACCTTCCGGTATTCTCGCGGTTCCATACATGGCGCTTGTGCACGCCATAGGCGCATCCCGCCGCTGCCCCAGCAATGCCATGATGAAGGAAGTGCCCCGCGATACCGCCCAGAATGGCGCCCTTTATGCAGCCTGGCTTTGCATTTGCGTAACCCGCGTAATTGACGGCGATGAGCGCCACTACAAGAATTGGGATGATTAGAAGTTTCTTCATGAAGTTCTCCTTTCGCCGCGTAAACGCCCGCAGCAAAACTGAGTTCGGTCTCACCGCTCACAAACGCGTGCTGATCAAGATAAGGAGGCCAGCAGACAAGAGAGGCTCATTGGAGGTAACCGGCGTTGCGCCACGTGCAGCTACCGCCACCGCACCAAAAATTTTAGTGCCTCCGAGTGAGGCAAAACACCCCCTGCTCGCCAAAAAGATTCCAAATCCAGGGCTCTCGGTAGCCGAGTGGTTTGCCCACCCTGTCGAGAGCGAGGCCGAACTCAATGCGCGCCTTGATCTCCCGCACAAGCATGATGAAATCCTGGATCGTGCAGAAGTGAATATTCGGCGTCTCATACCAGGCGCAGGATAAGTTTGGTGTGAGCGGCATTCGTCCGCCGATCGCGACCTGATAACGAATGCGCCAATGGCCGAAATTTGGGAATGATACGATTGCGTGGTGGCCAATGCGCAGCATGTTTTCGAGGACTTTGCGAGGCTGCCTCGTCGCCTGCAAAGTCTGCGATAGAATCACATAGTCAAAGGAATCATCGGGATAATCCATAAGGTCCGTGTCGGCGTCGCCTTGGATGACGGAGAGCCCTTTTGAGACGCAGTCATTGACCCCGTGCTGCGACAGTTCAATGCCGCGCGCATCGACTTGCTTATCTTCGGCAAGCAGCCGCAGCAATGTGCCATCTCCGCAGCCGACATCGAGGACGCGGCTATGGGGCTCGACCATGTCGGCGACGAGCAGCAAGTCGACACGCGCGTGAAGCCGTTCCGAGCGGCTGTTTCTATCCAAGTTCGCCATTGCCATCTACGTCTCATTCCCGTTGCTTTTTGCCGGTGCAATGCCGCGCGCGCGGGCCGCCGCATCCAAAAAACCGCGTGACGTTGCGATGAACTGCGGCGTCTCCAATAAGAATGCGTCATGGCCACGATCTGTCTCGATGTCAACAAAAGAGACAGGAGCACCGCCGGCGTTGAGCGCGTGCACGATTGCCCTCGATGCTTGGGTCGGATAGAGCCAGTCGGAATTAAATGATACCACGCAGAAGCGGGTTTTTGCGCCTTTAAAGGCGTAAGCGAGCGTGCCTCCATAATCGGCCGCAAGGTCGAAATAGTCGCAGGCTCGAGTGACGTAAAGATAAGAATTCGCGTCGAACCGATCGACAAAGCTCGTGCCCTGATAACGCAAATAGTTTTCTATTTGAAAATCGGCATCGAACGAGAACGTTGGCGCGCTGCCTTGCAGCTTGCGGCCGAACTTGCTTTGCAGAGCCTCGTCCGAGAGATAGGTGATATGTGCCGCCATCCGGGCAACCGCCAGCCCTTTGGTGGGAATCACGCCTTCCTCGAGGTAACGTCCACCTCGCCAATCGGGATCCGCCATTACCGCCTGCCGGCCAACCTCGTGAAAGGCGATATTCTGAGAAGAGTGGCGGGCCGCCGTCGCGATGGGCATGGCCGCGAAAACCCTCTCCGGGTAACTCGCGACCCATTGCAAGACCTGCATTCCGCCCATCGAGCCGCCCACGATACAGAATAGCGTATCGATGCCGAGATATTCGATCAGCATGGCTTGCGCGTTGACCATGTCCCTGATCGTAATAACCGGCAAATCAAGGCCATAGAGCCGGCCGGTTGCCGGGTTGAGCGAGGCAGGCCCCGTCGTTCCCATGCAGCCGCCGATGACATTCGAGGCAATCACGAAGTAGCGGTTGGTATCGATGGGGCGGCTTGGGCCGACCATTGTGCCCCACCAGCCAGGCTTTCCGGTGATCGGGTGCGTATTCGCGACATGCTGGTCGCCCGTTAGGGCATGGCAAACGAGGATGGCATTGGATCTTGCTCTATTGAGCTCGCCATAGGTTTGATAAGCGATGGTTAGCGGGCTGAGCGTTGAGCCCGCATCCAATTTCAGCGGCTGCCCGGCACCGAAATGCACGACAAGGCTATTTGGAGCATCGACCTGGCGAAGACCCGCCGCTTTGCTAGCCGGGAGGGATTGCACGGGGCCGCCAACCATGTCGCGTGAGCATTTCAGAAAAATTTGACCAACCGTATGGTGAAAAAAGCCCTATGCCTTCCGCGCCAGAAGAGGAACCTTCAGCTGGCTTCCCCCTCCGTCGAGGATCGCGAAGCGGTAACGTCCGCCGGCGTCTAAGCTAACGGAATAGCGCAAGGTTTCCACAATTCTATTACTTTCGTCCAAGGTTACAACGGCTGGCTCGAATTGAGTGACGCTCTCATCCGCGGCGTAACGCGAGCTGCAAATGATAAGCTCGTCGCGCGGTTGGCAGGTCCTCGCGGCGGCGCCGTTGACGATGCAGCAACGCGAGCCGCGCTCGCCCAAAATAACGTAAGTCGAGATGCGCGCCCCAGAATTTTTGTTCCATATCTCCACGAACTCGAGAGGCAGGATCCCTGCGGCCTCGCAATGTTCCGGATCAAGCGTGATCGAACCATGATAATCGAGATTTGCCTCCGTGACACGAATGCCATGGAGCTTACTAGCTACAAACTTCCGCATGATCCCTCAAATCCTGTTCCGGGCCAGCGCAGCCTGGGCGCAGCCGGACACGCGTATTTCTTTAAAACAAATTTGCAAGAATCGCGAACACGCCGTTAGCGCAAAGGCTGCTTGCTTCGTCAGATTAGAAATTTAGGTATTGTTTGCCAAAATTTCACGACCCACTGCCTGGTATCGAATTTAATTCGAACGTCAACAGCTCGTCTCCCTCCTGAACTTGACTGCCGAGCTTATATAAAAACTCCTTGACGACGCCATCCATCGGCGCCGTCAGAATGTGTTCCATCTTCATTGCTTCGAGAATAAGAACGGGCTGATTTACCGTCACAAAAGTGCCCGGCTCGGCGAGTAAAGCGGCAATCCTACCCGGCATCGGCGCTGTTACATGCCCCTTTTTGTCCTCCTGGCTCGCCGCGCTAGCCGCCAGGCCCGGCAGCGCGAAATGTTTTGCCGCCCCCTTTATAACGAGCAAGATATCTGATTTGTTTTTAAAAAAAATGGCCTTTTGGCGATAGCCATCAAGCTCAGCCATAAGCGCGCCGTCCGCCGCGAGCGCTCCGCTTGCTTGGGCGAAAACCACGCCGCCAAGCACAAGGCTCCAGCCGTTCCCGAGATAACTTATTTCTACTGTGTGATCCCTTTTTTCTCCCGAGAAGACCTCAATAAGGCGCAGCGTTTCCTGCGCTCGATCATTCACCCGCCATCCAGAGACATCATGCCAGGGGGACCAGCGATCAGGCGAGCGCTCGGCTCGCCAAAGCGCGTCGGCTGCCCATGAACACAGTATGCCGATGACAGCGATCGCCACGGTTTCGGTGTTTGCTGCTTCGCCGGGGGCGATGTCATGGCTCCCGAGCCGCGAGAGAAGTTGCGTGTCAGGTAATCCGCCGCCGAAATCAGGAGCAGCGGCGATGGCGCGCAAAAAATTGAGATTGGTGATAAGCCCGGCGATGGATGTGCGGGCAAGGGCGGAATTCAAGCGGCCAACCGCTTGCGCTCGATCCTCGTCCCAGGTGATGATTTTGGCAATCAGCGGATCATAATCGACCGGGATGGTATCGCCGCTTCGCACGCCAGTTTCAATCCTCACGTGGGCTCCTGCCTGCGGAAAATCGAGATATCGAATCCGCCCCGATTGCGGCATAAAATCGCGGGATGGATCTTCCGCGTAAAGCCGCGCTTCAATGGCTGTGCCCCGCGCCGCGATCGCCCCCTGCCGCAGAGGAAGGGGGTCTCCCGCGGCAACACGGATCTGCCATTCCACGAGATCGATCCCCGTGATCATCTCGGTCACGGGGTGCTCGACCTGAAGGCGTGTATTCATTTCGAGAAAATAAAACTCTTCTTCCTCTGCTGGCACCAAGAACTCCACGGTGCCGGCGCCGATATAATTAACAGCGCGGGCGGCCTCGATTGCCGCATCCCTCATTCTTCCCCGGAACGCCGGCGAAAGCCCCGGCGCAGGCGCTTCTTCGATGACTTTCTGATGACGCCGCTGGATAGAGCAGTCGCGGTCGAAAACATGCACGACATTGCCCCGCGAATCTGCGAAAATTTGAACTTCGATGTGGCGGCTCGTGGGAAAATATTTTTCGAGCAGTACACGATCATCGCCGAACGCGGAAAGCGCCTCGCGTTTGGCGCTGCCTAAGGCAGCCTCGAAGCCGGATGGCTGGGAGACAATTCTCATTCCTTTTCCGCCACCACCAGCAGCGGCTTTGATGAGGACTGGGAATCCGATGATTTGGGCTTGCTCAGCGAGAATTGTCAGGCGCTGATCCGCGCCATGATAACCAGGCACGAGGGGCACGCCGGCGCTGTTCATAAGCGACTTAGCTTGTGCCTTGTCGCCCATGGCTCGTATGGCGGCCGCCGGAGGCCCAATAAAGGTCACACCCGCCGCAGAGCATAGTTCCGCGAACGCGGCATTCTCGGACAGGAAGCCATAGCCCGGATGGATGGCTTTCGCGCGGCAGCGCGCCGCCGCCTCGATAATTTTCCCGCCATTGAGATAACTCTCGCGCGCTGGGGCGGGGCCGATCAGCACAGCCTCGTCGGCGGCCTCGATATGCAAGGCCTGCTTGTCCGCCTCTGAATAGACCGCGACCGTCGCGATACCCATTTGCCGCGCCGTGCGGATGATCCGGCACGCAATCTCGCCCCGGTTGGCTATCAATATTTTGGAAAACACGGATCGAGTTTTATCCCGAAAGGAATCCTCTAACTATGTCCGAGCACGCAAAAACTCGGGACTGCGGCAAGCCACGCCGCCACAAACCTTCCCCATAAGCAATCGGATCAAGATCGCGTCCTACGAGAAGCGCTCCCATGCCGCTTGCCGCGAAATCCCCAAGGCCGCACCTATGGCAGACCAGCTTACGCCCCGGCTCCGGAGAACATCAACCTGCTCTTGAACGACAGTGCGTGTCGCGTCCACCGTGGCGATTGCGGGAGACAGAGCGGCGAGCAACTGCTTATCGCTCATTGAGTCCCAACCTGCAAAACCTACGGGCGTAGCCTCCAAGATCCGGTTGCAAACGCCAACGCATGCATCGCAGATGTAAACTTTCGGTCCCGCGATGAGTTTAGCGACCTCGCTGTCCTTTTTCTTGCAAAATGAGCAGCGGAGCGACGACCCATGCGGTTTGAGAGAAAACTTCATGGCAAGTGCCTCCTTCAATCGAAGGCTTATTCGATTGAAAACCGGTCTGTCAAGGTTACCTTGACAGACCGTTGGGAGGCTTGCTTTAATCCCTCAATTGAGCCTAACCAATGGCACTTCGAGACGTCTTCCGCGGCATGATGAATGGCCCGCGTGGAAAGCTCCGGCGCAGAGGAGGGATGCCGACGATCACGTGGGCAATCCTCGGCTATCTCGCCGACAAGGCGTTCCGTGAAAAGGACGATCGGCCGCTTCCCGCTACGGACATCACGGCACGGCGGCTTTAAACGCGCGTATAAAAATTAGCGCGCCGACGTCTCGCGCGGCGCGCTTAATTCTTCGGCTACTGGGTTTTCGAGCAGAGCGCGTGAACGTTGGCTTTGGGAGTGCTTTTCGTCCAGACGCATTCCCAAGCGTTGTTTGCCGTATTAATTCCTGCACTCCGCAATGCATGATCCTCGCCACCCGGCGTAAAGCAGCTACCCGACACAACGGTCGTCCCTGGCGGGCAGATGGAAACCCATGTGGTGTCGTTGTTGCTCGGCTCGCCCGCGGTGCCGGGGCCAAACTGCTGCGCCGCGGCAGGCAAAGCGCTCAGTAAAAGCGCCCCCAAAAGAGCGGCCGGTGATTTCGGCAAAACCATTTTTACCTCCCTCATTCCTCATTGTACCCTGGTTCTGATAAAAAACGATCAGTCAACGCTTTGCCGAAAGATAGGTTCCCGTTGTGGAGCGTTTTCTACCGCAACGTCCTATGCGTCGATGGGCAAGGCGCAATGATGCCCTCATCCCCTGGCCGCGCGCTCGCATAATAGCGATGGGCCCGCCCAAACTCTCTTCTGCACTGCCCTGCAAGGTGCGCCGGTCGAACTTCTGGCTGCCCAAGTGAGTTAAGGGCAGACAAGCACGATCAGAAAATGGGGCTCTTCCAACCAAGGCGGTCTCAACATGGCCATTCTCGTCACAGGCAGCACCGGCACGATTGGAACGCTGGTCGTGGCTAATCTTGCTAAAAAAGGCGCTCAGGTGCACGCGCTCGCGCGAGCACCGGAGAAGGCCCGGTTCCCGGATGGTGTGGTCCCGGTCAAGGCGGACCTCATGGACATCGATGCCATGCGCGCGGCCCTCGTGCAAGCGAGCACACTGTTTCTACTCAATGCAGTTGTCCCAGACGAGCTCACCCAGGCCTTGATTGCGCTCAACCTCGCTCTCGAAGCGGGCATCAAAGGGATCGTTTACTTCTCTGTCTTCGGTAGTGACAAATATACGAATGTTCCGCACTTCACGGGAAAGTACAGTATCGAAAGGATGATCGAGCAGTATCAAATGCCTGCGACAATCCTGCATCCAAACTATTTCATGCAAAACGACGCGAAGCTCAAGGATGCGGTATTTGATCATGGCGTGTACCCTGTTCCAATCGGCGGCTTGGGCCTTTCGATGGTGGATACGCGCGATATCGCGGAGGCCGCCGCGCTATGCCTTCTTCACAGGGAGCACGCCGCTAGCCCCCTTCCGCGAGATGTTGTCGAGCTAGTTGGGCCCGACGTCCTCACAGGTGAGGCGGTCGCTGGTATTTGGGCAAGGGCCTTGAATAAGCCGGTTCGTTATGGCGGCGACGATCTCACAGCATTCGAACATCGATTCAGGTCGTTCGCCCCTCGTTGGATGGCGTTTGATTTGCGGTTGATGGTGGACCGCTTTCAGCGGGACGGATTGGCAGCAAGGCCGGGCGAGAGCGAAAAACTCGCCGCCTTCTTGGGCCATCCTCTGCGGTCTTATTACGATTTCACGGTTGAAATGGCCAAGGAATGGCAAGACGGCTAACCAGCGCGTGTCACATTCGGTAGACGCCAAAGCGGGTCTCCCCAATAGGCGCGTTGAGTGACGCCGAGATGCATAGACCCAGCACCATGCGCGTATCCGCTGGATCGATGATGCCATCGTCCCACAACCGCGCGCTCGCATAATAGGGATGCGCCTGCCGCTCGAACTGGCGCTGGATGGGGGCTTTAAATTTTTCTTCTTCCTCGAGGGATAAGGTCTTGCCGGCCGCCTTCAGATTATCCCGGCGCACTTGCGCCAACACATTGGCGGCCTGCTGGCCCCCCATCACCGAAATGCGCGCATTCGGCCACATCCATAAAAAGCGCGGGCCGAAAGCGCGCCCGCACATGCCGTAGTTGCCGGCGCCGAAACTGCCGCCAATAATGACGGTGAATTTGGGGACGCCGGCGCAAGAGACCGCCGCGACCAGCTTCGCGCCGTCTTTCGCGATGCCACCCGCCTCATATTTCTGGCCGACCATAAAGCCGGTGATGTTTTGCAAAAAAACCAGCGGAATTTTGCGCTGACAGCAAAGCTCGACGAAATGGGCGCCTTTGAGCGCCGATTCCGAGAATAAGATCCCATTGTTGGCGAGAATGCCGACAGGATAGCCAAAGATATGCGCAAAGCCGCAGACGAGCGTCGTGCCATAGAGAGCCTTGAATTCATCAAAAAGGCTTCCATCAACGACGCGCGCGATGATTTCGCGCACGTCGTAAGCTTCGCGTGCATCGGCCGGTACGACCCCGTACACATCGGCCGCGTCATAAAGGGGCTGCGCGGGCTCACGCACGGCGATACCCGGAGTTTTCGTCCGGTTCAGATTGGCGATGAGGTTACGGGCAATGGCAATGGCATGAGCGTCACTGTCCGCCATGTAGTCCGTGACGCCCGACCTGCGCGAGTGAACCGCTGCGCCGCCAAGCTCCTCGGCCGAAACGACTTCCCCCGTTGCCGCTTTAACGAGCGGCGGCCCGGCGAGAAAAATCGTGCCTTGCCCGGCCACGATAATGGCCTCGTCGCTCATGGCCGGAACGTAAGCCCCACCCGCCGTGCAGCTCCCCATGACAACCGCGATCTGCGGTATTGCGGCCGCCGAAAGCCGCGCCTGGTTATAAAAAATGCGCCCAAAATGATCGCGGTCGGGAAAGACTTCGTCTTGGCTTGGCAGATGGGCGCCGCCGCTATCGACGAGATAGATGCAAGGAAGATTGTTTTCCTTCGCGATTTCTTGCGCGCGCAAGTGCTTTTTAACCGTCAGGGGATAGTAAGTGCCCCCCTTTACCGTGGCGTCGTTGGCAACGATGACGCACTCCTGCCCGGCGACCCGGCCGACCCCCGTGATCAGCCCCGCCGCAGGAATGGGCTCCCCATAAACCTCATAAGCGGCAAATTGCGAGAGCTCTAGGAATGGCGAGCCCTTATCGGCAAGGGCGTTGATCCGATCGCGGGGCAAAAGTTTTCCGCGCGAGGCGTGCCTTTCACGCGCCTTGGCTCCCCCGCCTTGCGAAATGACCGCGACCCTCTCTCGCAAATCCGCAAGCAAGCTTTCCATGGCGGCGCGATTTCTTTGGTAGCCATCAGAATGCGGCTTCACGGCGGTCTTGAGCACGTTCATCGGTCGCTATGCTCAATTTCCTTCGAACAATTCACGGCCGATCAGCATCCGCCGGATCTCGCTAGTCCCAGCGCCAATCTCGTAGAGTTTTGCGTCGCGCAGAAAACGCCCGGCAGGAAAATCGTTGATATAGCCATTGCCACCAAGGAGTTGGATCGCGTCGAGTGCGGTCCGCGTCGCATGCTCCGCCGCGAAAAGCAGCGCGCCCGCCGTGTCTTTTCGCGTCGTCAAGCCGTTATCGCAAGCCCGTGCAACGGCATGGACATAAGCGCGGCACGCGCTCAAACTCGTGTACATATCGGCAAGTTTGCCTTGCACAAGTTCGAACTCGCCGATCGCGCGGCCAAACTGGTGGCGTTCGCGCGTGTAGGGCAAGCAGGCGTCAAGGCAGGCTTGCATAATGCCAACCGGACCGGCGGCAAGGACGATCCGCTCGTAATCAAGGCCGGACATGAGAACTTCGACGCCATGGCCGAGGCGCCCAAGTATATTTTCCTCGGGAACTTCGCAGTCCTCGAAAACAAGTTCAGAGGTCGGAGAGCCGCGCATGCCAAGCTTGTCAAGCTTTTGGCCCGCGCGAAAGCCTTTGAATCCGCTCTCGACGAGGAAGGCCGTGATGCCATGCGCGCCCGCCGCCGGATCGGTCTTGGCATAGACAACGAGTATCGAGGCGCAGGCACCATTGGTGATCCACATCTTGGTGCCGTTGAGGATAAAGCGGTCACCTTTCCTATCGGCGCGCAGCCGCATCGATAGAACATCGGAGCCGGAACCGGCTTCCGACATGGCGAGCGCACCGACGTGCTCGCCAGATAACAATTTCGGCAAATAGCGGCGCTTTTGTGCGTCTGTCCCATTGCGCCGGATCTGATTGACGCAGAGGTTGGAGTGCGCACCATAAGACAGCCCGACCGAAGCCGAGGCCCGGCTAATTTCCTCCATCGCGACGCAATGAGCAAGATAGCCGAGGCCCGCGCCGCCATATTCTTCTTCGACCGTTATTCCATGCAGCCCAAGTGCCCCCATCGTCGGCCATAAATCCTCTGGAAAGGAGTCGGTTTTATCGATCTCGGCGGCGCGCGGCGCGATCTTGGCTGTGGCGAAATTGCGCGCGGTCTCGGCGAGGGCATCGAGGTCTGGGCCAAGCGTGAGATCAAGACCAGGGCCGGGCATCACCTATCCTCGCACGCGCCGCAATTTTAAGGCGGCTTCCGCCTGATATATAAGCGCGTGAGCGCTACAAGGAAAACTCCGCATGGATTTGCACAAAACCACTCTTGAGCTCTGCCGCGCTCTCGTACGATGCCCTTCCGTGACGCCGGAGGATGGCGGCGCTCTTGGCGTTCTTGCCACGGCTCTGCAGCAAGCGGGATTTTCGACCGAGCTTCTCACATTCTCGCAGCCCGGAACGGCGGACGTTCAAAACCTTTATGCGCGGCTTGGAGCTGAGCGGCCTTTTTTCGTTTTTGCCGGCCATACGGATGTCGTTCCGGTGGGTGACCCTAGAAGCTGGCGGTTTGATCCGTTTGGCGCCGAAATCTCCGAGGGCGCGCTCTGGGGCCGGGGCGCGGCGGATATGAAGTCGGGGGTTGCGGCCTTTGCCGCCGCCGCCATCGCATATGCCGCGCGGCGTGAGAAAAAGGGCTCGATCGGCCTGCTCATCACGGGCGACGAAGAGGGCCCAGCGGTAAATGGCACGGAAAAGCTGCTGAAATGGGCTTACGCGAAAGGCGAGCGTTTCGATCATTGCCTCGTTGGCGAACCGACGAGCCGGGATTTTTTGGGCGATACTATTAAGATTGGGCGCCGCGGCTCTCTGAGTGGCACGCTGATCGCCGAGGGAAGGCAGGGCCACGCCGCTTACCCCCAGAACGCCGATAATCCCATCCCAAAACTGATACGGATGCTGCGGGCCTTAATCACCCAGCCTCTGGACAAGGGAACGGCGCAGTTTCAGCCGTCAAACCTTGAAATCGTATCCGTAGACACGGGAAATCTGGCATTCAATGTAATCCCGGCGCGCACGCAAGCGCGGTTTAATGTCCGCTTCAATGATCTTTGGACATTAAAACAATTGCAGGCCGAGCTCCGTGAGAGGCTCGATCAAACGGGCGAAACTTTCAGCCTCGGTTTCGAGCCGTGCAATGCGCTCGCTTTTTTAACAAGACCGGGTGGCTTCACCGAGCTCATTTCCGATGTCATTGAACAGAAAACCGGGCGGCGTCCCTCTTTATCGACCAGCGGCGGGACGTCTGACGCGCGCTTTATCCAAGTCTATTGTCCTGTGATTGAATTCGGCCTTTGTGGCGGCACAGCGCATATGGCCGATGAGCATGTACCGATCAGCGAGATATTTGGCTTGGCCGATATTTACGCGGCAATTTTGGATGGGTATTTCAGCCGCCCAGTCTAGGCGTTGCAGTACGTGGTCTTAACCCCCGCTTGCTTGACCTCCATTCCTCCTGGAAGAGAGGTCAGTAGGCAGTTTTGAGCGTGCCACCGACGCCGGCCGGAACTGGTTTTCCGGGATTTTTTTTAACAGCGCAAAGCGTCCTTGAGGCGGTATTTTTAAATCCCTTTGTACCTTTCCCGGTTTCTCCGGGAGCCCCAACTCATAGACCAAATACGTTTGTCGCGTTCCCGTACCAAAAGCATAGACTCCCTCTCGAGCTCGCCGCACGGCCGAGGCTTAGCTCTCGTCAAGATCTGGCAGGCGACGCATGAGTTTTTCATAGAGCACATTTTGCGCCGAAAAAATGTAATCGCATGTGGAGACTCTGACATAAGCGGCGCCCTCGGCGATCAACCAGTCGGCCAGCATCGCCGCTTGCTCCGCGGGACAGTTGAGGATGAGCCATCCCTCCTTTGAATAAAAGCGGACATGGGCGCCATAGGCCGACCTCGCCGCCGCGAGGCACTGCTCGTCAAGACACGGCATGAGCGCCGAGACTTCGCGTGTCGTGCGGGCCTCCTCCTCCGCCGCGATGCGGGAGAGGATAATTCTTGCAAGCTCGCGGTGACCGGCGTCCCAACTGGCTTGCAGCGAGGCAACAAGGTTAGCCCGCGAGCGCAGAATCAGACCATCATCGAGGATCTTGAGGCCATTCGCCGCGAGGGTCGCCCCGGTCGTTGTAATATCGACAATAAGTTCGGCCTTGCCGGCGGCTGGCGCGCCTTCGGTCGCGCCCAGACTTTCCACAATGCGGTAATCGGCGATGTGGCAGGCGGCAAAAAAACGTCTCGTGAGATTGACATACTTAGTGGCGACCCGCATGCGCTGACCCCGCCGCGCCTGGTAGGCCGCCGCGACGTCTTCGAGATCCGCCATTGTTCTGACATCGATCCAGGCGCGCGGAACGGCGACGACGACATCGGCGTGCCCGAAACCAAGTGGGGTGAGCAGTTCAACCTTGTCTTCTACGCCATTAATCGTTTCCCGTATGAGGTCTTCGCCCGTAATTCCGAGGTGGACTTCTCCCGAGATCAGCTGCGAAACAATGTCCGTGGCCGAAAGGAACGCGACTTCTGCATTCTTCAAACCAGCGAGGCGCCCCCTATAATCCCGTTCGCCGCCGCGCGTGATTTCGAGCCCGGCGCGCGCGAAGAACGCCGCGGCGTTTTCCTGCAACCGTCCCTTCGAGGGAATCCCCAGCACTAGGGGCGCATGCGCGCTGCGAGAACCAGTCAATGTGCCACCCATTTTAGGGCTTTAGCCGCGACACCCAAATCGCCGCGCCGACGGCGGGTATGGGGGTTTTCGCGCCGAGAGCCCGCAGTAGCCCATCATAGCGGCCGCCGCCGATCACGGGCATCGCGGCCGCACGCTCATAGGCCTCAAAAACAAAGCCCGTATAGTAATCGAGATTGCGGGTAAAGCGAACCGTAAAGCGGAGTTCCTCAAGCGTAAGGCCCCGCCCCTTGATGAGAGTAAGCCTTTGGTCGAAACGGTCGAGCGCCGGGGAAAGATCAAGTTTCACTAAACCCGCGAGGGCGCGTAACTGGGAAGAAGCCTCGTTGGGATCGCCTTCAATGCCGAGAAACTGCTCGATGACCGCGCGTTTTTCCGTTGGGAAACCGGAGCCTGCCTTGAGGGCCGCTTGCTCCAAAAAACGGTCGGCAATTTCCGCCGGAGTGCGGCCACCAGCGGGAGCGACGCCGGCAATCGAGAGGAGATCCTCGACCAAGGCGCGAGCGGCCTTTCTATCGGTGCCTTCGAGGACCGAAAGCACCCCTGAGTGGTCGGTCCCGGCCGCACCCGGGTTAAAGATCGAGTCAAGAGGCTTGCCTTGACTGAGGCCGCGCACGATACGGCGCCGCCACTCAGGGGGGAGCGCAAGCGCTTCGAGAAGACTCGAAAATAAGCCAACATCGCCGATCCTCACATTGAGGCGTGGGGCTTGCGCTTGGGAGGCGATTGCCGTGAGCGCGAGCGCAAAAATCTCCGCGTCCGCCGCTTCGCGATCCTCGCGGCCGAAATTTTCAATTCCGGCCTGATAAAACTCGCTCGGCTCACCCGATTCGAAGCGGAACACCGGACCATAATAGGAAAAAGCCGCCTGCTCGCCGCAAGCGGAGCTTCTAAGATAAGCGGAGAGGACCGGAATGGTGTATTCGGGCCGCAAGCAATAATCGGCTCCGGATAAATCGCTCGTGAGATAAAGCCGCGCGCGCAGCTCTTCGCCAGAGTCGAAAAAAATTGAGGCTGGCTGCAGAACGGGCGGCTCGATGCGCTGATATCCAGCGCGAATAAAGTGCGCGATGACATTTTCCGCGCGCGGGTCGATGGATGGCAAGGTCTGGCCTCTGGGGTGAGATGCTCGGGGTTCTTTAGCAAGCGAGGCGGAAGGAGGCGATAGGTTTTGTAGTGGGCATTAGCTGACCTGGATATTTTTGGATGTATTTACGTTTCTAGGTGGAATTGGCCGATCCAAAATTTCAAGTTTCTGAACTGTCGATATCGATCGGTCGATTTCTCTAAACATCCTGGGAATGGCACCCATTTGGTAGGTGGAAAAAATTAGCACCGTACCACAAAAGAGCTGTCAAAGCGGGCAATTAATGCAGGAAAAGCTTCAGTTTCGCAATCCGATAGCAGCAGATTCTATCAGCGGCGACCTTCAACTTCCTCGTCGTCGGGGTAGCCAGGGTGATCGTTCCAATCGCAGGCTCGGCACCTTTGATAGTAGGCCCCATCAGGCGCGATCTCGGAGTCGTAATAAGAGCGCAGGTCTCGAGACGAGCATTGCGGGCATTGCATGACAAGGTCGATTCGATCGCGGATTACTAACTGGATGAAGTGTATTAGCTTATACTCGATCTGACAGACGGTGCATGGATGAGCGGTCGGGTTTAGTGTCCGATGTGGTCAGGCTGCGATCATTTTCTCCTTCGCGATCGGCGTTGCGTCAATGAATGTTTGCATTGGCGTTTTGCCA
>DASPVM010000029.1:0-4872 GCA_035622375.1 Methylocella sp.
TTTAGAGGCCCCCGCGACGCAATTTCGCGAATTCGCCGCCGAATACATGGAATTGGCGCGAAAGTCTGCTTCGCTTGAGCGACGTGTGGTGTACCTGAACATGGCCAGCGCCTGGCACCAAACGGCGATCCGCTGGGAAACGGACCTTCACAAGCGTAAATTCGCGAAGGACCCGGCCTAATTTGCTCGGGTCTGCCGGAGCGCGCCACAGAGGCGGGCTCACGCGACGGTTCGCTTGCCCATCGTCGGCACGTGAGGTCCGTCTCTCTCATGACACCCGGATAGAGTGGTTGTCACTGGACGGAGCAGGCCGCCATGACAGAGTGCGTTAGACTCTATGTACTAAGTCATATGTCGCGCTGACGCGATTACCTAATCGGAATTCATTTCGGTAATTTCGGCTAGGTCTTTTTCTTCTGCTGTCGCTTCTTGAGCGTACCCCTGGGCCTCCGCCGTTCTCGTCGAATGCTTGATAATGCGAGCGATTTCAATTCGTAAAAAATACGACTGAAACTTGTACATCAACATAATACTAATTACTGATTGTAATAGAGCAAAGAGAAAGCGCCGCGCGCCTGGTGTTGTATGCCCGAGCTCCGCGACGCTTATTCCGAAAGTGAAATTGTCTTTCAGAAATTCAAAGAGATCATTTGAGTTATTATGCGGCCTCACCTAGAAGGGGCTGAGGTGATCCGGCGGGGCTAGGACCCGACATCGATTTGATACCTCGTACATACAACAATTTCTTGTAAGCACGAGTGATCATTCCGTCCAGTCGTTCCAGAATCCCGAGTCGTCTCTCTAGGTAGCCGAGCGTTGCCACGTCACCTATTTCCAGCAGCTCGATCGCCGCGCCTAATTCGGTGCGAACTTGTTTATTGGCGCGCTTATGCGACGCCTCAAATTCTTCGGGGGTCGGGTTGTCGGGGTGTGGCGTCCGCTCCAGCTCCTCGTATAGATACCGCACCGTAGGTATCTGCTCGGAGTAAATTGAGTTACGCCGAGCTTGCGCCCGTTGCGCCAGCTCATAGGTGGATAAGTTCTGCCGGCGCCATTCCAAACGGACGATATCATTGCCGATGTCCTCCTCCAGGCGGCCGACCAGATTGAGTTCAGCGAACATCTGTTTTTTGAATTTCCGAAGTCTGGCCGGATTTTCGGTCGGCAATAGGCCAATTCCTGAGTAGATGCCGTGCCTGAGTGCCGGCGGAACGCGATTGTTATGTTTGCGCATAGAGGCGCCCTCCTCAAAAGGGGATTGAATCAATGCCGCCTCAAGGAAGCGTCCTCGCGAGAGGATGATTCGCTTCCGCAAACATTGCTGGCACGTTTACACTCTCTGCACAAAGAGACCGGCTAAAAATTTTTAATGGGCTACTATGCAGAGATATTCCCTATGCGCAGGGCGCTCTGAGGTGGAGACTTCACTGCGCGCTGGTCTTCCCTCTCGGGAGATCTGCACTGGATGCAGAACTCGATTGTGGGGCGGCCCTCAGGGCCCTCACACTGTGCCGGTAATATTGAGTGGAGATCCTCACCCTGTGCCGGGCTCGACTAAGGGAGCGGCCTTCATTCTGCGCAGAGCTTCACTGTGTGGAGCTATGCAAAGCGGCACCGTTCTGGTTAGAGACGGTGCTTGCGACTGCTCAGCGGCTCCGCGATGAAGCCCGCATTGTTTGCCGCAGCGTCCTGCTAATCGCGCGTCTCGATCAAAATTGGCTTTGTTTTGTAATTCGGCGCCAGGTTTTTCCTTCTGTTACCGTTTTTTCGCAGCCGTAATGCCTTCTGCGCTCTGTACCGGATCTGCTCTCTTTATTGAGTGTGTCGCGGTGTAATAAATGCTCTGTGCTGAGTGCCCCTTTATATGGACCCCCCTTTGTGCTGGGTGCTGCTGCGCTGTACTGACGGCCGCCGTGTAATGAGCGCCCTGCCCGCTCCATACGAGCCGTCATTATGTGGCGCGCTCCTTATGGGCCGTCATTATAGAAGCCGCTCTGTATGGGCCGTCATGATATGAGCCGCTCTATACGGACCATCGTTATATGAGCCGCTCTATACGGGCCCCTGTATAGGGGTCGCTGACAGGCGGCCGCTATGTACGGGGGCCGTTACGTACAGACCACTGTGTCTCCCCGACCAAAATCGGTTCGTTTCGTAAGTCTCGGCTAGGTTTTTCTCTTCTGCTGCCGCTTTTTCAGCCGTACGCCGGGGCCTCCGCCATTCTCATCGATGAACTCGACACCGGCTGTCTCAAACACACGTTGTAGCGCCTCAATCGTCCGCTCCTTCAAGTCCTCTCCTCGCTCGAACCTGGCGATGGTGTCGGTTGAGACCTTGGCCGCTGCGGCTAGCTCCCGAACGCCCAGGCCCAGGGCCGCGCGGGCCATGCGACATTGCATCGGCGACATAATCATAACACTGTTACGATTTCAGTTGCAATTACGGATTCTGGAGGTATCATGGTTTTATGCCGATTTCGGCACATCGTACAGATTCGTTAATTTGAGGCCACTTAGCGGAATCCGACAAGAGTCCCGACCGGAGGGATGGCAGGACATGCACCATAAAATCGTACCCGATCAAATTCGTCGACGCTATTTCATCGGCGGTTCTGACGCACGGATCATCATGGGCAAAGATGAGGCCGCCCTCCTCCGGCTCTGGCTCGAGAAACGGGGCGAAGTCGAGCCTGAGGATCTCTCGGGCAATCTGGTCGTCCAGCTTGGATTGGCGACTGAGGAGTTGAACCGGCGCTGGTACGAGGCCAACACTGGCCAAGTCATCACCGATATCCAGAAACAAGTCCGGCACCCGGCGCTGCGCTGGATGGCGGCGACGCTGGATGGCCGGGTTCAGGGCAGCGACGCTGTCTTTGAGGCCAAGTTCATGCTGCCCTGGTCTTTCTCGGAAGAGGCGGCGGCTGAGAAGTATATGCCGCAACTGCAACACAATATGTGGGTGGTGGCGGCCAGAACTGCGGTGCTGTCGATCATTACCGGCGGCGGCAAATGGGTCGAGATCGCCACCCATGCCGATCCACTCTACCAGCACCTTATTGTCACGGCTGAACGCAGGTTCTGGCGCTGCGTCGAGAGTGGCGAGCCCCCTCGGCTCTTTGGCGTCGAGCCGCCAAAGCCCCGGGTCGAAGCGGTCCGCATCGTGGATATGAGCAGCTCAAATTCCTGGGCGAAATTTGCCGGCAAATTCCGCAACACCCGGCAAGCTTTTCTGGAGCATGAGCGATCCAAGGCAGAGCTGAAGGCCCTAATACCTGACGATGCCAGGGAGGCCATCGGCCATGGTATCCGAGCCAAACGCTCAAAATCCGGCGCGATCAGCTTTGATCTCCTCGAGGTGGAGAGCACTCGTGCAGCGATCTAGCGAAACCATTGGGACTATCGCCGCTGCCCTGGCCAAAGCCCAGGCGCAGCTGGTCAACCCGGAAAAATCCCTGGTGGCAACCATCCGGTCGACAAATGAAGCTAAAGGATCAGAGCGGTCTTTCCGTTACGCCCCGTTGTCGACCGGCCTCGATATCGTGCGCAAGACCCTAAGCCAGCACGAGATCGCCACCGTACAGACCACTTCAATTGATGAGTCCGCCGGCATTCTCCGCCTCAGCACGGTTTTGGCCCATGCTTCGGGGGAATGGATCGCCTCGGATTGGCCAGTCTGCCCCATCAGCGAGACTGCAACCCCGCATCGGATGGGAGCGGCGCTGACTTATGCCCGGCGTTATGCCCTATTCACGCTGGTCGGGATCGCCGGCGAGGATGATCTGGATGCTCCCGATCTCATTGCACCAACGACGCCAACCTCGAAGATAGATCAAGCTCCAGGCAATAAAAAAGGCCACCTCAATGGTGGCCAAGGTCAGCAGTTTCCAATCGAGCGCCCGAGGAAAGTGGCGCCTACTTTCCTTGAGCCCAAAGCGTCAAGCACTCTGCGCGATCAACTGATGACCGAACTGGAAAGCCTTAGGTCAGCAGATGAAGCCGCAGGTTGGGCTCACCGTGTTCTCGGGAAGAAGAATACACTTATTGAGGCCGATGCTGCTTGGATCGAGAAAGCGTTCCAGGTCAAGTTGGCAACGTTCAAGCCCGAACCCGGACAACATGAACTGCAGCATCCCGACGATGCTGAGCAACGACCGCCACCGCCACGCAAACGGCGACGATCTGCTATCGACAAGACCGTACTGGCATTGCCAACGCCGCGGCGGATTCGCGACCGGGACCATGTCAAATCGATTGCCGAGCTGCCGTGCCTGGTCTGCGGACGGCACCCTGCCGATGCGCACCATTTGCGATTTGCGCAATCGCCGGCCCTTGGTCGCAAGGTTAGCGATGAGTTTACGGTTCCCCTCTGTCGCGGACACCACCGCGAAGTCCATCACTGCGGTGACGAGGTTACCTGGTGGAGTAAGGCGGGGATCGATCCAACAGTCAGGGCGCGGGCGCTGTGGCTGAAGACACATCCCTTGCCACCAATCCTGACCGAAACCGGCCTCAGAGGCGCGCATTCCTCCGGAAAGCGCAATCGGTCGAGCGTCGGATCGGATGAAAATTACGAAACGAAGCCAATTTTAGAAAGCGGCGGCCCATGACCTCGTTTAAGCAAATCGAAGCCAATCGCCGCAATGCGCTCAACAGCACCGGCCCAAAGACCGAGGCCGGCAAGCAGCAGTCCCGGCGGAATGCGGTGCGCCATGGACTTACGGCTGAAACGGTCGTGGATGTCTTGGAGGATCCGGAAGACTATAAAGCTTTCGAAATGGCTGTGGCATCCGACTTTGACGTGCAAACGGCCGTCGAACGCGAACTTGTGCTTCGATTGGCTAGCTTGCTCTGGCGGTTGCGACGCGCCACGGCC
>DASPVM010000030.1:0-21057 GCA_035622375.1 Methylocella sp.
TTTGGCAAAACGCCAATGCAAACATTCATTGACGCAACGCCGATCGCGAAGGAGAAAATGATCGCAGCCTGACCACATCGGACACTAAACCCGACCGCTCATCCATGCACCGTCTGTCAGATCGAGTATAAGCTAATACACAATATGTTCTCTTGAGCGTTTCAGACACGGGCTCTGGGATACCCCCTGAAATTCTCGAACGCGTCTTCGAGCCGTTTTTTACGACGAAGGAGCCGGGCAAGGGCACGGGTCTTGGCCTTGCGTCGATCCATGGGCTCGTCAAACAATCGGGCGGCCACATTCGCATCTACAGCGAGGTAGGCAGAGGGACGACGATAAAAATCTATCTTCCGCGTCTCGCGGCCGAGGAGAAAATTCACGCGGCGCCCTCGGCGGTGCCCGCAGATGGCCCCGTGCCGCGCGCATCGGCCGGGGAGGTGGTGCTGCTCGTCGAGGATAACGAAGGGGTCCTCCAACATGCCTCGGCGATGCTGAAAGAGCTTGGTTATGACGTTCTCGATGTAAAAGATGCGGGGCTGGCGCTTGCGGTTTTGGATCGCGAACCCACAGCGCGCGTCGATATCCTTTTCACGGATGTTGTTCTGCCAGGCAAAACCAACGGGCGCTCCCTCGCCGAGGAAGCGGTGAAGCGCCGCCCCGGCCTGCCGGTGCTGTTCGCAACGGGTTACACAAAAAACGCCATCATTCATGGAGGCATTCTTGACGCGCATGTGCAGCTGATCAACAAGCCTTATACGCGCGCGGATGTCGCGCGGAAGCTGCGTGGAATGCTCGACGCGAGGGAACTCGAGTAGCCGTTTTATGCCGCTTTTGCCGCCAGCGGCGGTACCTAGGAACGCCAGGAAGATTCTATGAGCAAATGCTTATTTTGTGCACTTCTCGCGCTGTCATTTCCGGCGCTTGCGCAAGCCGCGAGTGTCACCAATTCGACGGTCGGCTGCAAGGCAGAGGCGGATGCTCAAAAAGTCCTTGGATTCATGGCGAAGAATGACAGCGCTGGGCTGGAAAAATTCAAGGCATCCAAAATTACGGCGGGCGACTGCTCCATGCTGTTGAGAGGCATGACTGTCGCTCCCGATAAAACAGATGGCCAATTCATGTGCGTCCGGCCGGCCGGCGCGTTTGAGTGCATCTGGGTGACGGGCGTCGCGATCAATCTGACCGCGAGTGAACCGGACAAATCCTCCGGCTCGCATTCTCAAGGGCAAGGGCGAGGGCGCGGTGGCGGCGGACATTCGCAGTTTTGAGAAAATCAGGGACTGTGACCTATTACGGTCCTTGTGCCTCAGATCTTAAGAAACGAGGGACCTTGTCCCCGCCCGGCTGAATCAGAGATTACTGAAATTGATGTTTGCGGCCTGCTCCAGGAGCGAGGAGCTGATCCCAACCCCGCCACCGCCAAACAAGGAAGCAACCTGCGAAAGCGCCGGACTTGTACTCGAACCGGCATTGTTCATATCGTACATGGCTGCGAATCTCTCTATGAAATTTTGGAGCTTCGCTGGATTTTGAAAATCAGTGATGTTTATAAGTGAGGAAAGCTGACTCGCCTGCGTGTCGATGGGTTCCTCCGACGTATAGGGAGAAAGACCCAATGCCGTCTGGACGACGGTCAAGAGGTTCTTGTCGGCGAGGATCCCATACTCGCTGGTGAGGTTTGGCGCATTCTGCTCAAAATACAAGGCTAGCTGGACACCTGGATCCTGTTGGGCTTCACTGTCGTCGAGCGAATTCTGAAGATAGCGATTGACGACGTTCGACACGAGGGACTGCGAACTTGTCGTGGCTGAACCATTATCGGCGAAATCGAAAGCCTTGGCAAAGGCGAGAATATTCTGGTTGTTGAGGGTATTGGCAAGAGCGTTACTGCTTGTAACACCTTGCGCCAAGACTTGTTTCATCATGCCTTGCGCATAGGTCATGTCGCCAAGGCCAAAGGCTGTCATGGCGTAGTCGAAGAGGCGTGTATTGCCGACCAATTGATTGGCCGATTTAATATTGCCGATATTTTCCTCAAAATACTCGGTGGCGGTCGATACAGCAGGATTTGCGGCCGTGGCCGACAGCCAACGGCTCATATTATTGGTGATCGCCAAGTAGGTGGAGAGCGTCGTCATGAAATCGTGCCCCTCGTATTCCCCAGATTCGGCCGATTGGAGAATTTAGCGAGGCAGCGCCAATAAATCATGAAGGCAATATCTAAAATTTTAAGTTTCGCGCGCGCCAGGGATCATTGCGGGAGAGTCCGCGCGCAATGCCGACGGCGAGAGCGCGCGGCCAAACAACATACGAGGCTTAAGGGCAGGGATGGCGGTGGCCGTCCGACCCCAGATAAGTTCCCGTCCTCGGATCATATGACCTGAAACGGTGAATGCAGTAGTTAACCGCGCTTCCACCGGCGGGCGGACCATAATAGCCCGGAGCATAGTAGCCCGCAGGCGCCGGATAATACGGGCGGGCGTAAGGATAATAATACGGTCCATAGTAATAGGGAGCGGCGAGCGCGCTGCCGACCAGGGCGCCGGCGAGGACTCCTCCGGCCAAAGCGGGACCCCACCCCCACCCCCAGCCCCAGCCCCAGCCCACGGATTGGATCATGCCCGGGGACTCATTTCTCATCTCGAGCCGATCGATAGCCGGCAGAGCCGACGCTGAGCCAGGCTGGCCAGCCAAAGCCGCCGCCAAAGCCGAAGTCGCGGCAAGGATTTTTAACGAAGATGTCATGATCGCTCCTTTGTCTACTTGGGATCGCCCCTGAGCGCAAAAAATGAGATAGTTTACATTCAAAACCCAATAGAAGGATGGTGAGGCGGGAGATGCCCCCCGCCTCATTGGCCGTCAATATAGTGGAACCCTAACCGCGATGCCAGCCTTCATGCCAGCCTTCACGCCCGTGATGCCCATGCCCGCCGATGGCCAGGTGGAGAAGCGGTTTGAAGCGGAGTTTTTGCGAATCGTCGAGGCTGTCGTAGAGGGGTTTTGCCGCCTCGGCGAGCTTCTCTATTGCCGCCGATCGCGCGGAGAGATGCTTGGCGCGCTCCTGAAGGCCTTCGATGACGCTGCGGTGCTCGCGCGGCTCATTGGCCTTTTCGCGCCATTCGGCGATGCGCTTCTGGCGCGCCGCCGCCTGCTCGCGTAGCGCCGTCTCGAGCGCTGGCCAGTTCTTCTCTTGCGCTGGCGTCAGTTTGAGGCCCGTTTTTAGCGCCGCGATGCGCGCGTCCGTGAAGGCCGCGAAGTCTTCCGGCGAGAAGCGAGGATGGGCAGCTTTGGCATCGCCGGCCGTTTCGGGTGGCGCGGCCCACACGCTGGACGACAGGTTGGGCCCGGCGAGCAATGCCGCCGTTGCCGCCGCGATGAGTAGATGTTTCTTCATGAATTGCCTCGAATAAAGGGAGGGTACGCGTATGATTGTCGCCACAAGCGGGCCAAAAGCAATTTAACATTTCGTAATGATAGAAAATTAGCCCGCCAGAAAGCCGCTCGAAAATATGTTTGGGCTGCGGGCGCGGTCGGCGGCGCTGGCCACCGCCGCCCCAATTGTCGATGACCGGCAATTTCCCGCCCGCCCTCTTCCCCTAAAGTTGTTAGGGTCCGGTGATGAACGAGACGACTGAGGCCGGCAGAGGCGTGATCGATAGAGGTAAAGCGGCGGTCTACGATGCCCGCCGCTCCAACCGCCTGGTTTTACGGCGTGTACCTGTAGACCGTTCCACAGCCGTAACTTGAGATGAGGATGGGTGGCTGAGCTGCAGTGTAGCAAGGCGAGATGCCACCGTAGGCGGCGGTGCCATAAATAACCCCACTTTCCCCTACCACTGGGGTGCCGAAGGGATAGCCTCCGTTCGCATCGTTTAAGAAAGTGTTGAGGGTTGTAAACTTTCCGTTCTTGAAGTCCCACAGTACCCCCGCCCCCGCACTTCCACCGGCAGAAGTGCCGCCGATCAATTCGCCGCTGGGCAGCAAAGCCGGGTTGAGCGGATTACCTCCGTCGGCGCCTCCCGTGAAATCGTAAAGATGCGTGTAGGTATAACCCCCATTCTTGCCGGGCGTCAGTTTGAACAGTGTGCCATATCCTTTGGCCCCGCCATTGACCGTGGCGCCATAGACCTCGCCATTCTCCAATACGCCGGCCAGGCGAGGATCGGAGCCGTCGGAGGTTCCGGTGAAGGTATAGAGAACTTTGAAGCTTTGCGTCAAAGGGTTATAAGAATAGACTACGCCGCAGCCCGCCGTCACGGCGCTGCAGGAACCGCCATATGTGGTGGAGCCAAAAAGCGTCTTTGTTTGCTCGTGCAAGAAGGGACGCTGCGGCAAGCCGCCGTCGGCGCCGCCGGTGAAATAATGCGCCACATTGTACACGCCGGCGCTCGTCAGCTGAAACAAAACGCCGTTGCCGGTGCTGTCCGCGCCGGTGAAGCCTTTGCCGCCATAGGGCGCGGTACTGTAAGCAACGTCGCCGACAAACCGCAAGATCGAATCCGGGTGCTCGCCGTTGTTGGCATTGGTGAAGATGTAAACGGTTTTGAAATCCGTCCCGTCTTTTTTTACCCGCAAAATTGTTCCAAGATTGGCCGAACCGCCTGTGTAAGTTGTGTCGTAGATATAGTCGCCCCTCAAAGCTATATTGCCGTATGGATCGGCGCCATTAGTTCCCGTGAAAGTAACCAGTGTCGAGAAATTATTCGCCGTGTCTAATTTCCAGATCACACCGCATCCAACTCCGGCGTAGAGATAAGAGTCAGGGCAGGCGTTCGCCCCGTAAAACGCTTCGCCATAAAGATTCCCGGCTTCGTCGCGCGTCGGGCCTTTGTAAATGATCGCGCCGTCGGCGCCGCCGGTGAACTGATGAAGTGTCGTGAGCCCCGTTGCGTTTGATGGGGTTGGCGCAATCGCCAACGCCAAGGATAATCCATGAAATGTGATTAGTGATTTGACTGTGTTTGTTTCCAACATGCTTGCGTTCCTCCGCGAGCGTTTCGCGAAAATGTCCATGAAAAGGGGGTTGCGCCGTGGCAGCCTGCATCGTGGGGCAGTCATGCGCCTTGCGACACATGACTGCCAATATTTATCCGTGCTGGCAAAATACTTGGATTATTACAGCAACCCGCGCCGCCATGACTTGGCGTCGCAGGTTGATAAAATACCTCTATGCGCGCCGGTGTAAATTGGACTAAATACCCTAGGACGGTCCTACGACTTTAGTTTTAAATCCAAAGGCTCATTTCTGGCCCTTGGCGGCGAAGCATAGAGATATGAAACTGCTGATTGTTGACGACCACCAGATCCTGCGCGAGGGCGTGAAGGCTCTGATCGTTCAAGCAGCCCCTAGCAATACGGTTCTTCAAGCCAATAGTTGCACGCAGGCTCTGTCAATCGTTGAGGCCGAGCACGATCTCGATGCCGTCCTGCTGGATCTGTCCATGCCGGATATGGACGGAATGAAAGCCATCACTGCGTTCGGCAAACGGCGGCCCGACTTGCCGGTGATCGTTCTTTCGGCTTCCGATGATCCGCAAACGATCAAAGAGGCGCTGTCGAAAGGCGCGATGGGCTATATTCCGAAAGCGTCGAACCCCAAGACATTGCTGTCAGCATTGCAATTTATTCTGGACGGTAATGTGTATGTTCCACCGCTTTTCCTCGATAGTCTCGCCAAGGACGAGGAAAATGCAACCATCGGCAGAACTCGCTACCTTGAAAACAATGGTTTTCCGTTGACGGAGCGGCAAATCGAGGTCTTGAAACTCATTGACGTCGGGCTGTCAAACAAGGCAATCAGCCGCAAGCTCGGCCTGTCGGAGAAAACAGTTAAGGTGCATGTCACCGCTATCCTCAAATCGCTCAACGTCGGCAACCGCACGCAGGCGGTGAGTGTAGCGCGGCAAGCCAAATTGATCTAAAGTAAAAGCTTTGGTCGGGCGTGAGCCAGGTAGCGATTGGCGGCCCGAAGCGATCCTTTTGAGTTTGCCAGTTGGTATCTTGCATGGACCTGATGGCATCGGAAGCCACCTTGGCTTCCAATATAAATGAGGGGGACGACACCGCGCCATCCGAGGCCGACATTATTCGCGGCGAGCAAATCGCGGTACTTTTCAAGAATATCACGGTCGGTGTTCTTGGTGCTTTTGCCGGCGCATTTGTCTTGAGCATTGCCCTCATCTACACTGGTGCTACGTCGCCTGGCTTGGCCATGCTCTGGTTAAGCAGCGGGGTTTTATGCGTGGCCGGGCATCTTTCTCTCGCTCATCTCTACCGGCGTGCGCCAAAGGCGAGGCAAGCTTGGCGTCCTTGGGCCTATTGGTTTACGGCGGTATGCTTTGTTGAAGGGATTTGGTGGGGTATAGGAACGTTATGTCTCGCCCGGCCCTATGATTTCGACGGGCAAATGTTGGTGTTGTTAACGGCAAGCGGGGTCGCGGCGGGCTCCGTGCCAGCACTCAGCAGTTATTTGCCTGCATTTTACGCGATATTCTTTCCCGCGATGGCTCCTTACGTGCTGCGGGGCCTTCTGCAGGGCGGCGTCTCCTTCAACGCCTTGGCTCTTTTGGACATAGTGTTTCTCGTGTCGATTGGGAGCTTGGCTTATTATTCCGGGACGGGTTTTCTTGCCGTATTACGCTTGAACCTTGAGAAAGACACCCTTGTCCGCAGGCTGCGATCGGAAAAGACGAGGGCCGAAGAGGCAAACCGTGCGAAGTCCAGTTTTCTCGCCGCGGCGAGCCATGATTTGCGCCAGCCGGTTCACGCTCTTGGGATGTTTCTTGGGGCGCTCTCAGGTTATCCAATGAGTGTCGAAATGCGCCGGCTCGTCGAGCATATGGAAAGCTCGGTGGAAGCGCTGGATAGTCTTTTTACATCGCTATTGGACATGTCACGGATCGATGCCGGCGTGGTTTTGTGCAACCCGCGGGCGTTCGAGCTTCAACCGCTGCTGCGGCGGATTTGCAATGATTTCCAGGCGGAGGCTCTGGCGAGGGGAAATCGCTTGATCCTTAGCCCATGCACGCAAGCCGTTTACACCGATCCTCTACTGCTTGAGCGCATATTGCGCAATGTGATTTCAAATGCGGTGCGCTATACGGATGGCGGCCGGATTCTTGTCGGCTGCCGGTGCGGCCATCAGCTGCGAATGGAAATCCACGACACTGGCTGTGGTATCCCAATGGACCGGCAAAAACGGGTTTTCGAAGAATTCTATCAGATTGGAAATCCGGAGCGAGATCGCGGTAAGGGCCTCGGCCTTGGGCTCGCCATCGTCAAGCGTCTGGCTTCCATTCTTGGCTGCCCCATCGAACTCCAATCCCAGCCAGGCAAAGGGACTGTGTTTAAAGTTTTCATCGCGCGCGCGGATCATCCCGATCCGCCGCCGGCGCGCGCCGATGAAAGTTTGTCAGAGATCGAAAACCGTGGCCTTATTTTGGTGATCGATGACGAAGTCTCGGTACAAGAGGGCATGCGTAGTCTCCTTTGCAGTTGGGGACACCGGGTCATTGCAGCGGGCTCTTGCGCGGAAATGTTACAAAATATCACGGGCCACGAGACTGATGCTGACCTCATCATTTGCGATTACCGGCTGCGTGGCGACGAAAATGGAATCGAAGTGATAGAGCGTCTGCGGTGCGAATGCGGCGAAGAGACCCCCGCCATGCTGCTCACAGGCGACACGTCTCCGGAGAGCCTGGCCAAACTGACGGCGAGTGGCTTTCCCTTGCTGAGCAAGCCTGTCGTCAATGCCAAGCTGCGCTCGGTAATCCGCCATCTGATGAAAAAGGCACCGCCTGCTGATGAAGCTGCCAACAAATGTTAGCTCGCGTTCTGGGCCGCCGATTCACGGTAGTCTCTCAGTTTGAATTTTGGCGGGCTGTTCCAAAGTAAGGGCGCTGTCAGAGGAAACTTCATCCCTTCCAACGTAATCATGAACGTCCGATGAATCTCAGGTAGAAAGCCCCGAACACCAGAACAATGCCAATATTCACTATCAGCCGTTCCCAGAATCGGTTTCTGAAGAAGAAGAAATCTACACCGACTATAACAGCCGCCATCGCCGCCACGTAAAGGAGAATAGCTACCTGTCTGCCCATTTCAGTACCCTTCGGCTACGCCGTTTGCCGGCTCTCTCTTGTCCGGACTCCGCGGTCCCGGTTGGGCAGGCTAACATCGATCTTTCCGCAAGATCGGTTATTGACCAAGGCGTGTCGCGGGTACTCCGCTTGCTCGGAAATCACCCCCCAAAAAGCTGCTCGAAAATGTTTTTGGGCGGCGCCCGGACCGGACGCCGCTGGCCCACACCGCTGGCATTGGGAATATCCCCCGGCGGTACCGGCGCGCCATTGCGCTCATCGCCTGGGAAGGGCATTGGCGCCGTCTCGGAGGCCTGAACATCGTCGGGCGGCGCCGGCGGCCTCGCAACTTGCCGCGGCGGACCGGCGAATGGCCCACCCGCAAACCCAGAGAAAGGCCACGGCAAATTGGCTGCGATAGGCGCCGCTCCCTCATCGCGCCAAATTCCTCCGGCGAGGGGCTGCGCTGGCACGCCTTGATGCGCCGCCGTCATGAACCTCGACCAGATTTCGACGGGCAGCGAGCCGCCCGAAGCTTTCTTGGTCGGAGAATTATCATCATTGCCAAGCCAAACTCCGGTGACAAGGTGGCTCGTATAGCCGATAAACCAGGCGTCGCGATAATCCTGGCTCGTGCCGGTTTTCCCCGCCGCTTGCCAGCCCGGGAAGCTCGCCTTGCGGGCGGTGCCCGTCAGCAGCGTCTCTTGCAGCATCGTGTTCATCATGGCGACATAGGCCGGATCGATCACCCGGCCATTGTTGCCACCCTTGCTTTGATAAAGGATTTTTCCCGAGCCGGTCTTAACCCGCGTAATGATTTGCGGCTCGACGCCAATGCCGCCGTTGGCGAACGTGGTGTAAGCCGAGACCAGTTCGAGGGGCGTCACTTCCGACGTGCCAAGCGCGATCGATGGATTGGCCGAAAGTTCCGAGGCAATGCCAAGCCGGTGCGCGACCCTAACAACTCTCTTTGGGCCGACTTCAAGGCCAAGGCGGACGGCAACCGTGTTCAGGGACTGCGACAGCGCCTTGGTCAGCGTCACCTGGCCAAGGTAGCGGTGGGAATAGTTTTCCGGCTGCCAGCCCTTCACATTGATGGGCGCGTCTTCCCGGATCGCGCTCGGTGTAAGGCCGCTCTCGAGCGCCGCGAGATAGACGAAGGGTTTGAACGCCGAACCGGGCTGGCGCTTGGCCATGGTGGCGCGATCGAATTGGCTCTCCGCATAATCGCGCCCGCCCACGAGCGCCTTGATGGCGCCATCGGGAGCGATGGCGACGAGGGCACCCTGCGAGACGCCATATGCCACTCCCTTGCGGTCGAGCGCCTCTGCGAGCGAGGCTTCGGCCAAAGCCTGCAATCCGCCGCTCAGCGTTGTTGTCACTGTGATGTCTTGATCGACGGCGCCGATCGCGGCGTCGAGCGCGTCCATCACGTAATCCGCCGCGTAGTTAGCGGCGCTCGCGTTCTGGTTGCGAAGCGCCTGCGCCGGATGCGCCAAGGCGAGGCTCGCCATGGCATCGGTGATGAAACCCGCCTGCCGCATCGCCTCAATGACTTGCACGGCGCGCTCGCCGGCCCCCAGGGGATTACGATTGGGCGCGAGCCTCGCCGGCGCCTTCATGAGCCCAGCGAGGAGCGCCGCTTCGGGAAGCGTGATATCGCGGGCGGCGTGGCCAAAATATTTTTGCGCCGCCGCTTCGACGCCATAAGCTCCGGAACCAAAATACACGCGATTCAAGTAGAGCTCGAGGATCTGGTTCTTCGAATATTTATGCTCGAGCCAAAGGGCTAGGATCGCCTCCTGGATCTTTCGTGAAAAGGTACGCTCTTGCGTCAGGAAAAGATTCTTGGCGAGCTGCTGCGTCAACGTCGAGCCACCTTGAACGGTGCCGTGCCCAGTAAGGTTACGGAAGAGAGCGCGGGTGATGCCGAGGGGATCGATGCCGAAATGCGAATAAAACCGGCGGTCCTCGATCGCGATGAAGGCTTTCGGTAAAAAGGGCGGCAGGTCGGCGAGCCGCACGGCAGCCCCGCCCGTGTCCCCGCGGTTGGCGAGCAGAGCGCCGGTTTCATCCAGGATGGCGACATTGGGCGGGCGTTTCGGTATCGCTAGCTGGTCGATTGGCGGCAATTTCGTTGCCTCATAGGCAACGATACCAATAGCCGCGATCCCTGCCCAAACGCCTGCGATCATCGCCCAGTAGAGAAGCCCGGCGATAAGCGAATGGCGCCGAGGGCGCGAGGCCTTTGATCGTCCTCTGGGGCTTTGCATGCCTTTGCCGTTTTTTGGCTCTTTAACGGGAATGGGCAGTGAGCGCGCGCGGCGCTGTGGTATCCAGGCAAGCCAAAATCCAACGCCCCCTGCCCCGCCGCGTTGCTTTTCAAGCTAATTTTGGCGGATTAAGGGAAGGTAAAGTTTTCATCTTCCCCAACGCCATGCTTGCGATTTAGCCAAGACCGCGCCAAAGTCCGCGCCCCGGCGCTAGCGGCGCGGGGCCCATCAACGCCCGAATGGACTTCCCGATGAAAGTGACAGTTGAACGCGCGGCTTTGTTGAAGTCTTTGAGCCACGTCCATCGTGTCGTCGAGCGCCGCAATACCATCCCCATTCTGTCCAATGTCTTGCTGAGCACCGAGGATCATGCGCTTGTTCTGAAGGCGACGGATCTCGACATTGAAATCACGGAGCGCCTCGCCGCCGATGTCGATTCCCCCGGCGGGACCACGCTACCGGCGCACATCCTCTACGACATTGTCCGCAAGCTGCCGGACGGCGCCCAGATCTCTCTTCTCGCGAGCGGCGAGCAAGGTCAGCTTCAACTGCGCTCGGGACGCTCGAAGTTTCATTTGCAGTCGCTGCCAGAGAGTGACTTCCCCGATCTCGCGACCGGCGACCTTGGCCATGGTTTTACCCTTGCCGCATCCGATCTCAAGCGGCTGATCGACAAAACCCAATTTGCAATTTCCAACGAGGAGACTCGTTACTACCTGAACGGCGTTTATCTTCACACTTTGGACGTTGACGGCCACTTGATGTTGCGCGCCGTGGCAACGGACGGGCACCGGCTGGCGCGGGTGGAGATGGCTGCGCCAAAAGGCGCGGCTGGCATGCCCGGCGTCATCATTCCGCGCAAAGCCGTATCCGAGGTGCAAAAGCTCATCGAGGATCCGGCGGCGGAAGTCCGTGTCGAAATATCCCCCGTGAAGGCGCGCTTCAGCTTTGGCGAAGAGGGCGCGAAGTACGGGCAAGTCGTGCTGATTTCGAAACTGATCGACGGCACCTTCCCCGATTACGTTCGTGTTATTCCAACGGGCAACGACAAACGAATGATTGTTGAGCGCGAGCCTTTCGCGGCCGCCGTGGACCGTGTCTCAACCATTTCCTCGGAGCGGGGCCGTGCCGTCAAACTCTCGATCGCTGACACAAAACTCATGCTCTCCGTGACAAATCCGGATTCGGGTTCGGCGAGCGAAGAGCTCGACGTTGACTATGAAGCCGAGCCGATCGAGATCGGCTTTAATTCCCGCTATCTCCTCGACATCACCGAGCAGCTTGAAAGCGATACCATTCTCTTCAAGTTGGCGGATCCGGGCTCGCCCACGCTCGTTCAAGACCGCGATGGGGCGGCGGCGCTCTATGTGCTGATGCCCATGCGGGTCTAGGGCCGCCGTTATTGCCGGTCCTCCCGATCTCCCTTATATGGGCAGCCCGGAAAACAGGAATGCGGCGGAATGATCCGTTCGGCGCTCATGAAGGTGATGACCGACGCGGCCCTTAAGGCTGGCCGCGGCCTTGCGCGCGATTTTGGCGAAGTCGAAAACTTACAAGTCTCGGTGAAGGGTCCCGGCGATTTCGTCTCGGCCGCCGACCAGCGGGCAGAGAAAATCCTTTTCGAAGAACTGTCGCACGCGCGGCCAGGCTACGGATTCGTCATGGAGGAAGGCGGCCGCATCGAGGGCCCCGATAAAACTCACACCTGGTATATCGATCCCCTCGACGGGACCACCAATTTCCTTCACGGCTTGCCGGTCTTCGCCATTTCCATTGGGCTCGTTCGAGAAGGTCAGATTGTTGCCGGTCTCGTCCATAATCCCGCCACCGGGGATATGTATATCGCGGAAAAGGGCCAGGGCGCTTACCTCAACAACCGGCGGCTCCGCGTCGCCGCGCGGCGGGAGCTGTTCGAGTGCCTCATTGGTTGCGGAATTCCGCATCTGGGCAAACGCCAAGAGCATCCCCGCTTCGTGAAGGAATTAGCGGCGGTGATGGCAAGGGCCGGCAATCTTCGCCGGCTTGGGGCCGCCGCCCTCGATCTTTGCTTCGTCGCCTCCGGCAGTTACGATGGTTTTTGGGAGCGCAATCTGCAAGCTTGGGACATCGCGGCGGGCATCGCCATCATCCGCGAGGCCGGCGGGTTCGTCAGCGACGCGGATGGCGGTAGCGACATGCTGGCCAAGGGGACGATCTGCGCCGGCAATGATGTGATCCACCGCGAGCTGCTCAGCCTGATCCGCGAGTGAAAGCTTATTGCGCCCGCCCGCAATCTCCTTGCGCCGCCATTGGCGAGCCTATATACCCGCGGGAGGAAAACGCGGGTATCATCTCGTAAAGCTCGCGTGGCATGCCGAGGGATAGGGCGCGTAGCTCAGCGGGAGAGCACTACGTTGACATCGTAGGGGTCACAGGTTCGATCCCTGTCGCGCCCACCATGAAGTGTTTACCGGAAACGCGTTTGGTGTTTCGGTTGGCTGCTATTGAGCATTCCTCTCAAGGACTGCATTGGGGCGCTCGGAGGAATGAAGCCGGCGGGTGAACACGCCAAGAAAATAGCCGAATTGCAGGCTCGCGCTGAGCGCGCAAAGACTTATAAGACCGCCCATGAGGCCGGGCTCAGAAAAAACGCTCGACCAAAGTAATGCGATGGCTATGGCTGGGATGAGAACGGGCCAGGCGAAATTTCTGCCAAGAACGATACCTGACAATATTCCCGCAAAAATGCCCATGATCATGGCGCCCTCCTGAGCATCGCTGGAAATTTAAGCATATTCTTACTCAAAGAAAAATTTATTTTTTAACGTGTTGAGCAGGGGCTGCCTTGCTATTGATAATTGCAAATTGTCTTGAAAGCTCTGTTAGCATTCATAGCCAAAGCTGAATAGGTTGCGTAACTCTTATGACGGAAATTTGGTTTTACCATCTAGAGCGGCAGCCCTTGGAAATTGTGCTGCCTCGGCTTTTAGAAAAAGCGCTTGCCAAAGGGTGGCGGGTTGCCGTCCAAGCGAAGAGCGAAGAGCGGATCGACGCCCTTGATAGCTGGCTCTGGACGTATTCGGAGGCGAGCTTTCTCCCTCATGGCCGGGCCAGCGATGGCGATTGCGAGATACAGCCGGTCTATCTTACAGCGGGCCTGGAAAATCCCAACCGTGCCGCGCTCCGAGTTTTTATACAGGGCGTCGAGATCGCCGCGGGTCTGAGCGCGTCCGAGGCTCCGTACGCCCGCGCCATCGCACTTTTTGATGGCAACGATGCGGATGAGCTTGCGTGTGCGCGTGCTCAGTGGAAACAACTGAAGGAGGGTGGCTTTGCCGCCACGTACTGGCAGCAGGATGGGACAGGGCGGTGGGAGAAGAAGGCGTAATTTTCCGTGCGCACGAACTATCGCGTCGTTGAAGGATCACGCGGACCGCGCCGCGATTTTGAGATCACCGTCGGATTGCGTGAGGGCTGGGACGACGAGGGGCGGGTCTACGACATTTCCGAGGCGGTGCGCACGGCGCGGGCTTGGATGAAGCGGCGGGTCGACGCGGGATTGCCCGCCCTCTCGGGCATGTTTACGCGCGGCGAAGTGACTTATGCTTGGCCGCGTTCCGACGGATCGGCCGGGTCGGGGCGCGAGCCCGTGGCTATTTTCACGGGGGAAGCCGTGCATGCCTATCTTGGGCATTTGCCGGACGAAGAAGTCGAGGCCATGCTGAATGAGCTCGCGGTCGAGCTTGGCGCGGCACTCGGGCAGGAGCGGATTTACGTCTCGTTCTGCGACCGCACTTGGATCTTGAATATGGACGAGCCGCAATAGCCCTTAGCGAGACTTTTCTTTTTGCGGTAAATTTTAGTAAACCTTAAAAAGGCGCCCGTAGCTCAGCTGGATAGAGCATCAGACTTCGAATCTGAGGGTCGGGAGTTCGAATCTCTCCGGGCGCGCCAATGATTTCAAAATAGTTACACACTTACGCCGTTCTAAAACGGAATTCAGAACGGTGGGATACTGCGTTGTGCGACAAGAGTTTGTGGCGGCGCTATTGAGTGACGGCTTATCTGAATTGGAAGCAGCTGCCTTTTGAAGGGGCGACAGGATTACCCCGTCTTCGGGCTAGGTATTCGTGGGCCCGATGTAGCGACCTCATGCTCACGTCTAACTCCGCTACGTCCGCGATTCGGAGGCGGATGTGTCGGTGGGGTTGATTAGAAAGAGCCCAAAGCGGCACAGCGCAAGAAGGTTGAAGGAGAGCTCAGGGACAAAACGACATGCTGAGGGTCAGCCGCGTCGTTACTGATACTAGCCGTGCACTCAATAACATGGTCGGTTCGAATGCCCACTTTCGGCGATCTTTGTAATCACAGAGCGTCTTGGGCTCTTGCGCTTAAGGAAGAGCCGTTCCCTTACATCGCACTTCGTATTTTTTCGTGTGCGGACTTCGTAGCCGCATTGCCGGGGTATTGATGCTGAATTCGTGCCGACACGGCACTTCTCCGCATTTTTCATCCCCAGCCAAACTTCGACTTTTTGTCACCGGTATTCTTGATTTTTGCCTATTGAAAAAAACGGGGAAAATGCGGCGACGGCCAACTATCATTAACAAATGTTAATGATCTTGCAGTTGATGATTTTAGTTTTGGTCCCCACGTTATTTCATGTTGAACCAGACGCATCGTGCTCTGGAAGTAGGCTAGAAGCCAATCCGTGGGGTTATTTGAACATGCCACTTAAGTTAGTACTACCTTCCGCAATTGCTCTAGTGGGCCTTGTCGCCACATCTTTAAATCACCCGGTACTTGCATTTGTGGATAATGCTGTCCCCCAAAATCACGCAGAGGTCCGCCCACACCAATGGGTGGAGACATGGACCTCACTCCAAGGAACAGAAGTTCATGTGAAGGCGCGCATAGTGAATGAAACTGGGGGGCTGTTGCATGGCTCCTTCTGGCCACAGCTCACATTAAGGTTCGTTGACTCGAGTGGAAAGAATTTGGCCGCATATCAGTTAAATTTGTCTTGCCCTGCAAACAGAAAAGAGTGTTCGGCTGAGACTAATCTTCCCGGAGGAAGTGGTCTCTGGACATCGACCGCCATTATAGTTGCGAGTGCTGCCGAAGTTCGTCCGAGCGTGCCCCCTCCCTTGGTAGTTCCGGTATTGCCCCCTCCGCAACTCCCCGCTCCAAACCATGCGACTGTTCAACCGGAAGTGGTTCCACCCGGGACGGTTCTAGGTGTAACAAACCAGCCGTAGAAGCCAAACCTCTGCCTACGCCGCACACTCCACCACTTCCGGCGAGCGCCATTCGCGGACTCGACGCGCACGCGCTGGGTCCGTGTTCAAGGCACGAGCTCGAGTTCAGAGAGCACTGTGGGGATGAGCTCAGAAACGGTCGGATGTATGTGCACAGCGTGCTGAAGCGTCGTGAAGGGGGCCTTGGCATACATGATGTCGAGAATGCCATGGATGACCTCGTCACCGCCGACGCCGAGAATGGCAGCCCCGAGAATCTGGTGCGTATCAGCATCAACGAGGATTTTGATAAACCCCTGAGTTTCGCCCTTCTCGACGGCGCGCGCCACCCTGCTCATTGGCCGCCTCCCAACCAAGACGCGCCTTCCCGACTGCCGCGCCCCGGTTTCCGTTAGACCGGCGCGGCCGAGCGGCGGATCAACATAAAGCGCGTAGGCGGGAAGCCGGTCGCTGACGCGGCGGCGATCGTCGTCGAGGAGATTAGCTGCGACGATCTCGAAATCGTTATAGGCGGTATGGGTGAAGGCGCCCTTACCATTGCAGTCGCCGAGCGCCCAGATACCGGCCACACTGGTGCGCAGCTCATCGTCGACCACAATGAATCCGCGCTTGTCGATTTCGACACCGGCCTTGTCGAGGCTGAGATCGTCGGTATTCGGACCGCGGCCAACCGCCAGCAGCACATGGGAGCCAATGACCTCTCGATCACCAGCCTCGCAATCAACCGTGATCGCGATATCTGCGCCGTGCCGCGCGAAGCTGATGCATTCGGCGCGAAGACGAATGCGGATTCCCTCCGCCTCGAGAATTTCCTTCACAGCCGCGGACACATCCTCGTCCTCGCGCTGGATCAAGCGCGATCCCTTCTCGATGATGGTCACCTCGCTGCCGAAGCGGCGGTACATCTGGGCAAACTCGAGGCCAACGTAGCTGCCGCCGATGATGACAAGGTGATGCGGCAGGACATCGAGATCCAGCATGGAGGCATTGGTTAGGTAGCTGATCTCATTGAGGCCCGGCATGTTGGGCACGAGCGCGCGGCCACCGACATTGATGAAGATACGGCCTGCCGACAACAAGTCCTCTCCGACCCTGATTTCGTTTGGTGCCTCGAAACGGGCATGGCCCTCGTAGACGGCGCAGTCAGCCATGCCCCTCAGCCAAGCCTCGAGGCCGGCGCGCGATGCGCCCACAACAGCGTCCTTTCGGGCTTTGACAGCCTTCATGTCGACGCCGACCGGCCCGCCGATCGTCAATCCGTACTCTGCGGCACGCCGCGCTAGATGAGCGGCAAAGGCACTGGCGACGAGTGTCTTCGTGGGCGTGCATCCTGTGTTGACGCAAGTTCCACCGATGAGCTTGCGCTCGATTAGGGCAACGCTCATGCCGGCTCCCGTGAGACGGCCAGCCAATGATGGGCCGGCCTGCCCTGCTCCGATGATGATCGCATCGAATCTCCTGGTCATGAGAAGCTCCTCACAGTCGCGCCGCCGTTCGTGATCCCATCCTTATGGACTGCGATCAGAAGGTTTTGGTGACAGCGTTGTTCGCTAACCCTCGTCACAGATCAATGGTGATGTCGCCGTGGGGTTGGCAGCAGCAGATCAGCACGTTTCCGTCCGCGGGCGCATCAAGCGGGTCTGGCCGGTAGTCAACCGCCCCTGACACGAGCGCGGTCTCACATGTATGGCAGACGCCGGTCCGGCACGCCCACCGCACTGGTATGTCGCACGCTTCAGCAAGCTCGAGAAGACTATGAAACGCTGGATCCCATCGGACATTAAGGCCGCTCCGGGCGAACGAGACCAGCGGCCCAGTGCCGGGAGGCCCGCCCGGCATGTGAGGCTGCCTGTGTGGCGCTTCCGCGACGCCTGGCGTAATAGAAGGACTCGGGCCGAAAATCTCGGTGTGGATGCGACTTGCAGCGATCCCCCAGCCCGCGAGGCCAAGGGTCAGATCGTGCATGAAAGCGGCCGGCCCGCATATATAGAAATCGCTATTGCGTGGTACCCCGACCTCCTGGAGCCCACGCATGTTCAAACGCCCGCGAGCATCAAAATCTCGACTTGGCTTATCTTCGGGAGCGGGAGAACTGTACCAGATGTGGCTGTGGCCGTGGACCAAAACTTTCAGAAGAGTGCGAGTCTCCTCAGCGAACGGGTGCTCGCGGCGGTTGCGGGCCCCGTAGATCCACCAGACTTCCTTTGGCGATGCCTCCGCGGCCAACGCGTGGAGCATGGCGAGCACCGGTGTTGCCCCGATGCCTGCACTCAGTAAAACAACGGGTGCGTCGCCCGCGCGAAGCGTGAAGCTGCCTCGCGCGGCGCTCACATCAAGCACGTCCCCAACTTGCAACTTCTCATCGATATAAGCGCCCGCCGCGCCACGGGTTTCCCGTTTGATGCTCACTCGGTAGCGTTCGCTGCTAGGTTCGTTCGACAGCGAATAGCTGCGCAAAAGCGCGGGCGCTTTTGGCGAAGGCCTTAGCCGCAGAACGACGAATTGGCCAGGCAGGGCTTCAGTAAGGGGGTGCCCATCAATAGGCTCAAGCACCAGCGAGATCACATTGCTGCTCTCGCGAACCTTTCCCGAAATGCGTAGCGGGCGGAAGCCGTGCCATGCCGGGGGCGGGCCCGGTACGGCACTAAGCCCTGCGTTTCCTGTCAGCGTACCGCCGCTGTGCTCTTGCTCGAGCAGCGCCTGGAAGGAGGCGCGCCACCCCTCGCTCAACGCTGGGATGCGCAACGCGCGTTCGAGTTGGCCGCGAGGGTGACCGGGCATGTACAGGAGCGCATTGATCTCGAAGACAGTCATGCGCTCCGGACCCGCCGCGACCTTCACGATCTCATCACCAGCCGCCACCTCGCCCTCCTCCAGAACACGGAAATAGAAACCGGGTCTCCCGTGCGCGACCAGCAGCGCAGCCATCTGCGGCTCGTTCATGCGGATGCCCACGCGGTAACAAGTCACGCGCGGCTGGGTAACCTCGAACAAAGCTTGGCCTATCCGGTAGCGATCGCCAATGCACACCTCTTGGTCAGACAGGCCGTCGACGGTGAAATTCTCACCGAACTGCCCATAGGCGAAATCGTCTCGGCCGAGCTGGTACTGCCAATAATGATAGGAGTCGATTTGATAGACGAAGATGGCCCGATGCTCGCCGCCATGCCCGGCCAAGTCGCCTTGCCCGTCACCGTCGATGTTGAGCCGACGCACCATGCGCCGGCCTTGAACCGGATGTTTCCACACGCCGGTGCAGACTGTCCTGCCTTGCCAGGCGACATTCTGCGGCATGCCCACGTTGACCGATAGTAAGCGTGCCGCCACTTTCTCCTCCCGTTGCTATGACCCTCCCCCGCCCTCTTAAGGGGGCGAGAATTAGGACGGTGGAGCGTTCAGTTATTCAGCTCGACCAGGTGCGCCCGAGACGGCCCGGGCTTGAACGGATCGGAGAAGTACTGCGTTTCGCGGGCAACCTTTCCGTCGCTGAATTCCATGATACTGACGGCGTAAGACGGCACACCGTCATAGCTGAGCACGAATTCGGTGACCCAGAGATCGCCGTTGCCGATGATCCGCCGGACGGTGAAGCGTTTCTCGCTCGGCTGCACCGTTCTGCTCTCTTGGATGTTGTGTCGGCCGCGAATGCGTTCGCCCGACTGCGGGTAGTGGAGCACCGCATCCTCGCGATAGATCTCATGCTCGACCGCAAAATCATTCGCATCGGATGCCGCCCAGTGCCGCTCAAGCGCATCCCGTGTCTCCCGATCTCCCATCTCGATCTCCCACGCCGCCTCTCGCTGCCGCATCACTCTCTTGCCCAACAGAAAGCGTTCCCCGATTTCCGCGCATCGGCGTCGATCAACCCGTGCTCGACAACGGCGACGCTAGTTTAATGCCCGCAGCTGCCGAGACGTCTTTCCAGAAAAGGCCCGGTCCTGTCCGACGCCGATGACAATCGCATCGAAAGTGATCATTCCTCCCTCCGTGGTGAGCCCGTACGCTGGGACGTGCCGCTGGACCGGCGGGGAAAATGATCAACAAGATCTGCTGGTGTCGCCCGCGCTCTAGCCTGGAACAAAGTTCTCGGTAGGTCGCGACAAATCTTATTGTGTCTTATTGTGAGCCCGATCCTTGGGGCGGTCAACATCTGACCCACGCCAGAACGGCAGGCAAAGTTCTTTGGCGCTAAACAGGGAGAGTACAGACTTTGCCAACTCAGGCGCATCCAAGCCACGCCATTGCCTCGGCCCCGGTTGGCCGTCTTCGCCGACTGCGTCGTTCGGAGCTGCCGGAGAGCACGATCGAGCTGGCGCGTTTCCTCATCGGCAAAGTGCTCGTTCGCGATCATCGTGGCGACAGAACCAGCGGTCGGATCGTCGAGACCGAGGCTTATCCGGTTGGCGATGCCGCGGGTCATGCATTCATTGGCATGACCGCAGCCAATTATTCTCTTTTCCTCGCAAAAGGGCACGCCTACGTCTATCTCATCTATGGCTCGTCCTATATGTGCAACGTTGCGGCCGAGAGGCGGGGCATCGGAGCCGGGGTGCTGCTGCGCGCATTGGAGCCGCTCGAAGGGACGTCCGTTATGCAGCGGCGTCGCGGGACGCCACGGCTGACGGAGTTGGCCAAAGGGCCGGGAAGGCTTGCGACGGCGATGGCGATCGATCGACGATGCGACGGGATCGATTTATGTGCCGCGGGACCTCTCTGGCTGGGCATGGATGATGAGCAGCGTGCGGTGCGTCTCTCGCGGAGTGCTCGCATTGGATTGACGAAGGAAGTCGATCGGCTGCTTCGGTTCTATGAGCGTGGCAACACGTATGTCAGTGGCCCGCGCGACTTGCGTAGTTAGCGCGGTCCCCCGGCGCAGAGGAATTGGCCAACGAAAAAGTCGGTGAAGCGTGCAGGCAAACGACAGGCAACCGAGAAGCACCTCCAGCGCTTCCGGCCTCGCTCGCACCAGCATCTCGCGCGGTGTGAGTGGCCTGCGACGAGGTCCGCTCCGAGTCAATCGCGTCGGTTTTGGCCTATCTAGGTCGCGTCCAGTTAGGGGGTAATATCGGAAGCATCGGCAATGTTGCGGGCATCGTTGGAGCCGTGAGTGAACCTTCGAAACCTTAGCTTGGATCATGCGTTTCGAACTCACGGGGTATGAATGGGCGGCAATCAAGCCGGTGTTGCCCATTAAGTCAAGGCGCTGGGAGTGTGTGCTTTATCATCCCCGGAGTATTAACCATGCAAGAACGCGATACCAGCAATGCCCCCGATCTCTTCAGCCCGGTCGAAGTTGGGCCGCTGGCGCTGAGGAATCGCATCGTCATGTGTGTTAGCTAAAACTTAACCTGACAGACAGTGTCCTGGCCCCACGGCGAATCGCAAGCCGAGGCGGGGCGCGGAGCGGTTCGGGGTTACGCAGCGCCCCTGCCTCGGCGTCTCATGAGGACACCGACATGACCAAAG
>DASPVM010000031.1:0-14788 GCA_035622375.1 Methylocella sp.
CTGTACGGAAATTACCGTGTCTAATGCCGCGGTCGAGAAAGCGGTTTATGGAGTCGCCCGTCGTTCGGCTCGCCGCACGGCTCGCCGGACAGTCCGCCGCCATTACTGAATTTCAAGGCCACCGGGTAGGCGCGCACTGGCTCCATCACGCTTTGACCCATGCTTCCCCGCCTATCCCGAAAATTCCGGTAGACGCTTCGGCTTAAGCCAGAAAGACTCTGGCTCATTGCAGACGACCGCGATGCTTGACCCCCGATGACGCCAGTGTCAATTGCCGTGAGGCACCACAACAGGTTGCTGTCCGGCGACGAGCAGGCCCTGATCAACGCCTGTGGGGGTCTGGCCTCGGGAGCCTCCCCGAGCTGGCACCGAGCCGAAATAGGTCCAGTACGTAAAGTAAAACGAGCCTGGCGTGGCAACCGCCCGCTTCTCAAGAGGGCGAAACGGCCCGACATTTATCCGGCCAAGTTGAGGAACCAAATTGATATCGGTAGGGCCACCAAGCGTGTGAGGGATGACGTGACCTCGATGGTAAAGCGGCCCAGCGCTGTTCGGGTGTCCCGCCATGTGCCGCTTGTCCCGCTCTCCACTGTGGCGGCCTCGGCTGACGCCCCACGCGGCGATCAGGCGCTCGGCTGCCACATCGAAAAGATAGCTGAAGGTGGAAGCCCGCGTTTCGACTACATCCATTGTTGAAGCATATCGCGCATAATCTGAGAGCCAGACATCCACGAGGTACGGTACGACCACCTTGAAGAACCCGTCTTCAGAGGCCCCAGGCTCGAGGGAGAGGACCAATTTAGAAAGCTCTGGATAGGCCGCCATGGGTTGTCCCCAGAAGAAAATCGCTAAGGGCTCAAGCTATTTCGACTTCGGGCGGTTGATCCACCAAATGGCGATCAAAACAATCGCCGCGACGATAATTCCAACGCCGATCATCGCTGAGATCCAAATCCTCACTGGGAAGCTCAGGCGAACGAGCCCCTAATTAATAGCCCCATGGAGACGCCCCTTTTGGCCGGCGGTTCGGGCTCACTGCCGCCAACCAATCTCCGCCCTCAGTAAGTAGCCTTATTGCGCGGGTTCGGCGCGAGGGGTGTTTCGCTCCAGCAAATCCCGGATTTCGCCAAGCAGCTGGACTTCCGCGCTTGGGCCGGGCGCGGGCTCTGGTTCCGGCGTTTCCTCTTTTTTCAGTTTGTTCAAAGCGCTAATCGCCAGGAAGAGCGCCCAGGCAATAATCAAAAAATTCAGCGCAACGGTGAGGAATTGTCCCCAGCCAAGCACGGCGCCCTGCTTTTTCGCGTCAGCATAAGACAGCCCGGACTGCACTTTTGAAGAAAGAGGCAGATAATAGTTCGAGAAATCGAGGCCGCCGGTGATCGCGCCAATGATCGGCATCACAATGTCATTGACTAAAGAGGTGACGATTGCGCCAAATGCCGCGCCGATAATGACGCCGACCGCCAGATCGACGACATTGCCACGCATAGCGAATTTTTTGAATTCCTCAAGCATGACAGTTCCTCCACTATTAACGGCGCCTTCGCCGCGGCGCCCCATAGCAAGAAAGCCAAGCTTCGTCCAGGAAGGTGTCCTCGCCGCGCCGCTGTGCTTGACTTGGTCCACGGCCTATCTTATCCGGCATCTCCAGCGGCGGAAGCAAGCTGCCGGAAGCGGAAGGGGGAGTAGCTCAGTTGGTTAGAGCGCCGGCCTGTCACGCCGGAGGTCGCGGGTTCAAGTCCCGTCTCTCTCGCCAGTCAATAGGTTACTGGAAAATCGAAGGCCGATCTGGCAATCAAAACGGCTATCGGTAAGCGGCCGGTGAGCAGATTTGGCCGAGTTCCGAGTTCTACGCAACATTAGAAGCCTAGTACAACAACTTATCAGCCCCGGCTGTACTAAGCGGGATATGACGCGGCGGAACGTCGATCGAAGTCTAGGCGCCGTCCTCGGAAAAATTGCGCTTCGCCGGTGTCACGGCGCGGACTATCATCCGCAGTCCTAACTAGATCGTAAATCTCGGGGCAGCGCGTTGAGGCCCTCAAGGGTCTCTCAGGCCTGTGAGATGGCGCGGCGGGTACATATGCGCGTTTTTCTCTTGCGAAGGCCACAATCCTCAGAGGGGTTTATCCCTCTCGGCCAGCAGGCCAGTAAGCACGATGTGCCGCTTGCCAGGTTCCGGCGCCACAGAACGAAACTGATGAACAGCATAAGGCGAGGTCGGATAGGGAACGCGATAGGGAAAGGGAGCGTGCAGAGCTTAGCGAGGATTTGCTCGGCATTGCTGGTGTGCGGGGGCGGTGCCAAGCGCCTTACAACATGGCTCAGGCGGAATCTTGGAGTGATTGTTGATGGTTACCGAATTGAAGAGGCGCCGACGAATTTGCATACGAAGGCACACAGGATGCGGACTATTGACAGTTAGACCCTCAGGACTGAGATTATTGTGTCCGATCGAGTTAAACGCCTGGTAAGGGGCGCGCTCGCGGCCAGTTTTATAAGAGCGAACAAGCAATACAGGGAGGAGCACATGAGGATCGGCGGCCAGGAAGTGCTAATTCCGACCAGTATGGTTGGCAACTACCCCAATCCACGATGGTGGGATGCCTATTTTGCCCGTCATTTTCGCGGCGATAGGGAGCCGCCAGACTCAATGATCTGCGAAGCTCTAGAGGACGCTATAGGCGCTGTAGCACGCGATCAGGAGAGGGCCGGCCTCGATATCATCTCGGATGGGCGCATCCAAGGGGACAACTACGGTGATATTCTCTACTACTATTTCCGGCGCATGGGCTATAGCCTTCGCGGCGGTTCTCTCGGGTTTCCGATCTACAGCCGGCTGCATTCGGCGACAATAGAGCAGGAAATCAAGCGGCATGGCACCATGATGGTTGAGCAGGCTCGAGCTCTAAAAAAAGCGACAAGTAAGCCTACAAAAATTCAATATACTGGCATCCAAGTCCTCGCCCAGTGTACAAATGACCTTTATTATAAAGACCCTCGCGACCGTGCTCTCGCTGTCGCAAAAGCGATAAACGAAGATATTCTCGAGGTTGACGCGCTCGGCGTCGACTTCATCCAAATCGATGAGTTCACCTGGCCCTATTTTTTCGAAGACTGGGCGATTGAAGCTTTCAATACTGCCGTCGAGGGCGTCAAACACGCCCGCATAGTTGTCCACGTCTGCTGGGGCAATTGGGGTGGCACACCAGCCTACTATCCGGACGAGACTGGCAGGCCTGGCGAAATCTACGATTTAACGAAGCGCAAAGAGAGCCCAAGCGCTCCAGCAGCGACACGCTCGATTATACCGAAGGCCTATCAAGCGCACATTAATGTCCTCAATCTCGAAAATTGCGGCCGGCGAATCGACGATATGTCTGGTCTCGATGCGTTCAAGGAGTTTCCGCTTCCACCCAATGTCGACTTCTGGGCCGGAGTAATCGACGTCAAAAGCACGATTACCGAGACGGCCGCGCAAGTGGCCGACCGCATCAATGCGCTCTTAAGGGTGATCCCAGCGGAGCGGCTTGGTGTGACGACTGACTGTGGTTTGATTCTCCTCCAAAGATATATCGCTCAGGAGAAGCTCCATGCTTTAGTCGAAGGGACAAAGCTTGTCCGCGAACGACTGCGGCAAGGCAAGGCCGCTTAGCTTTGAAGGCGGGGCCCGCCGCTCACTTGCGGAGTTTTACCCATGCCTGTCTACAGAATCCTGTGTCCAGACTGCGGACACGAGTTCAAGAGTCTCGTTCTAGAAGGCACGAGAATGCCCAAGGAGTGGACATGCTCCCATTGTGGCAGCCGGCGCGCGCAGCCGGATCCCGACAAAGCTCCCGAGCCCCATCCCTGGGAAACCGGGCATGGCGCGGGCTGCCCATGCTGCGGCGGCTGAGAGGATGGGCATAACTCAGCTCGTCGCCAGGGAGTAAGCGATGGATCAGCTGGCACCGAAACAGTCTGGTCCATCTTTCCTGACCATCGAACAATGGGCGAGGAGGATTGAGGACGCCCTCAACGCACCTGGCATCATTGGCCCGATCAGGAATGTAAGGGACAGCGACCGCCGAGAATTCGACGCGATCTTCATCGGCGGGGGAGCCGCTGGCCGCTTTGGGTCAGCCTATCTGCGTGCCTTGGGCGGCCGTCAGCTTGTCGTCGATCGCTGGCCCTTCCTCGGCGGCTCCTGCCCGCACAATGCCTGTGTCCCGCATCATCTCTTTTCGGACTGCGCCGCCGAGCTGATGCTGGCCCGCACCTTTTCGGGAAGCCTTTGGTTCTCCGATATGAGAGAACGGGTAATCAGTATCAAGGAAATCGTCGATCTGTTCAGGCGCGGCCGCACAGGACCGCATGCTGTCATGAACTATCAAAGCAAAGAGCAACTCGACATCGAGTTCGTGCTAAACGCTCCGGCTCGGATCCTTGATGCCCACACGATCGAGATAGGCGGTGAGGTGTTCAAAGCACGCACTCTCGTACTGGGCCTGGGCGCCGAGCCGATTCGTCTCGACTTACCCGGCAGCGATCTCAAGGGTGTGCATGACTTCTCCACGCTTGTCGAGACGCTCGACTACGAACCCGGGGAAACAGTGGTTGTCGTTGGCGGCGGCAAGACGGCTGTTGAATATGGCTGTTTTTTCAATGCCACCGGCAGGCGTCTTGTCATGCTGGTGCGCAACCGAGTTCTTGATGTCGTGAAAGACGGCGAAACCCGCGCCCATGCCATCGATCGAATGCGTGAGCAGGGCATGGAAATAATCGAAGGTGCCTCGGTTACTGAAATAATCGCAGATGGCTGCGGCCGCGTGGCGAAAGTCGTCGCGGATACACCTTCGGGCGAAGTAGAGATTGCTACCGACTTCCTTTTCCAAGCGCTTGGGGAGTGGCCACGCTCGCAGGCGGCGGTCGATGCTTTGGACGTAGCTGTGGATGAGAGAGGGGCCGTGCTGGTCGATGAGCAATTGCAGACCTCAGTCTCCGGCGTTTACGCCGTCGGTGATTTGATCGGCGCACCCATGGAGATGTTCAAGGCGCGCAAGAGCGGGACCTATGCCGCGCGGGCCATCATGGGCGAGAAGGTGAGCTATCGGCCCGCAGATTGGCCCGATTTCTTGCACACTCATTACGAGGTCAGTTGGCTTGGCCTTGGCGAGGAAGAGGCGCGCGAGCGCTATCAGAACGTGGTAATCTTAAAGATGCCCCCGGATAATCCAAACGGCCTCAATATCGGCCTCCCGGCCGCAGATCGCACGATGCTTTATGCTCTTGCGCGGCCGCATATGTCGGGGTTTCAAAAACTAATCCTAGATGGTGACACAAGGCGCGTGCTCGGAGCGCATCATGTGGGCTACGGCGCGAAGGACGCGTTTCAATATCTCAACGTCCTCGTCCGGCGCGGGCTAACCATCGACGAGCTTGGCGAAATGGACGAGCTCTTTCTCAATCCCACGCATTTCATCCAGCTCTCGCGGCTGCGAGCCGGTCAACGGGAGCTGCGAAGTCTGTGAGCCGCGTCGTGATGGTAACTGGAGCAGCGTCGGGGATTGGCGCGGGAATAGTGGAGCGCTTTATCAATATAGGAGACAGAGTGATCGCGCTCGACAAGGATGAAAGCGGACTTGTATCGCTGGCCAATCGCCTCGACAGCGCAAACCTATTGCCTTCCATCGCCGACCTTACAGATGACACACAGATGAAGAAATCGCTCGTTGAGGCGGTCAACCGCGTCGGTCATCCTGAGGTGCTGATCAACAATGCCGGCACAACGGGTGGCCCGCGAGCGACCACGCTGCACGAAACTCCGCTTGAAGTGGTCGATCATGTCCTTGATGTGAACCTCCGCGCCGTCATCCGGCTCTGCGCCTTTGTGCTGCCAGCCATGTTGGAGCGAGGCCGCGGCGTTATTGTGAACATTGCTTCAGTTGCTGGTTTGGTAGCATTTCCAGCCCGCGCGGCTTATTCCATCAGCAAGGCCGCCGTCATCCAGATCACCCGGACGATTGCCGTCGATTATGGGCATCGAGGAATCCGTTCTGTTGCGTTGTGCCCAGGGATGATCGACACGCCCATGACTCACTGGCGGTTGGCCGATCCCGCATTGCGGGAGGAAGTCTTGGCGCGAATTCCGCAGGGGAGGATTGGAACGGTTTCCGATGTCGTTGGCGCGGCCGCCTTCTTCGCCAGCGATGAAGCAAGCTATTGCAATGGGGCCGCGATCCCAATCGACGGCGGCTTCTTAGCGATATGAGCGTCGCCTCGGACACGAACATGTTCGACTACATCATCATAGGCGCGGGAGCGGCTGGATGTGTTCTGGCATACCGGCTCACTGAAGATCCGGCCTGCCGTGTGCTGCTTCTCGAAGCCGGCGGCGAAGACGATGACACAGCGATCCGAATACCGGCATTCTACGGGCAGCTCCAGGATAGCCCCTGCGACTGGGGTGACCGTACTGGTCCCCAGACGAATTTATTCGGTCGCCGACTCTATGTCCCGCAAGGCCGGGTGCTCGGCGGATCAAGCTCTATCAATTACATGATTTACATCCGCGGTAACCGCGGTGACTATGATGGCTGGCGCGATCTCGGGAGCGAGGGATGGGGTTACGACGATGTCTTGCCTTACTTTCTAAAGTCCGAGGGCAATCAGAATCTATCCGATCGATACCACGGCATTGCCGGGCCGCTCATCGTAGCAAGCCATCCCCGGCCGAACCCTCTTGTCGAGCGCTATCTGGCCGCCGCACAGGAGGTCGGCATTCCATTCAACCCCGATTTCAACGGTGCAGCTCAGGAAGGTTGCGGTCCGCTGCAAGCGACGCTTGCCAAAGGCACTCGCTGCAGTGCAGCTGATGCCTATCTGCGGCCGGCGCGCTCACGTCCCAATCTCTCTATTGTAACGCACGCCCAGGTAACAAGGGTCGAGTTCAGCGGAACTCGTGCCAATGGGGTAAAATATCTTCATTTCGGCACTACGCACAATGCCCGCGCAGCTCAAGAGGTCATCCTCTCGGCCGGCGCTTTGCGTTCACCACAACTGCTGATGCTCTCCGGGATCGGGCCAAAAGCCGAGCTTGAGCGTGTAGGTGTCCATGTTCGTCTTGATCTCCCGGGCGTCGGCAAGAATCTGCAGGATCATCTCCACGCACGGGTCCGATGCGAGATCGCACAACCTCTCACTTTTGCCCCGCTGCCGGACGAAATAAAGGCGGCCGCACTTCACCAATACGAAGCCACCAAAACCGGAGCGCTATGTTCGAACTTCCTTGAGGCAGGAGCCTTTGTGAAGAGCGAACCAAGCGAACAATACCCAGGGTTACAATTATTTTTCCTGATGACGCTCGCTCCTGATTATCCCGAGGCCGGGAGACCGGATCGTCACGGTATAACCTTCACCTCCTATATCAACCGACCGCACAGCCGCGGTGAGATCAGACTCGCCTCGGCGGATCCTCTCGACCGCCCACTTATCGATTTCAACTATTTAAGCGATCCAAAAGACGTGAGATGTGCCATTGCTGGTGTGCGCTTGAATCTCCGCATCCTCTATGCCAAAGCCTTCGATGATATTCGCGGCGAAGAAGTTGCGCCAGGCGCCACGCTGCGGAGCGAAGCTGACTTGGAGAGTTTTGTGCGGCGCACCGCCTCCACCACTTGGCACGTGGCTGGGACCTGCAAGATGGGAAATGATGCGGCGGCAGTGGTCGATTCCTCGTTGCAAGTGCGGGGCATCGAAGGACTCCGGGTCGTAGACGCATCAATCATGCCTACGGTAGTAAGCGGCAACACCTGTGCGCCAACAATCATGATTGCTGAGAAAGCTGCCGATCTGATTCGCAACTCCATTCGCAATCGCGTATGATGCTTCGTTCGTTGGTTGCCGCTCAACTTTGTCGGCGGCACAACGTCGTGGTTCGAATCAGAGGGCGAGGAAATGTCCAAGGCTGAGCCACGGCTGATCTATACTGAACCTGACAAGCGTAGGACGCTTGATCATCTTGCCACGCTGGTCAAGGACGGCATGGTTGTAGCGGTCGGTGGGGGGCTGTCTTCGCGCGAACCCATGGCCTTGCTTCGGGCCATTTTGCGCCGCGGGACGCGCGATCTCACCGTGGTCGGCTCGGCCCACGGTATCGATATCGATCTGCTATCTGCTGGTGGGGCAATCTCACGGTCATCAGAAAGCTACGTCGGCTTCGAGCAAGACTTCGGTATGGCGCCGAATTACCGGCGGGCGCTCGAGTCCGGAGCCGTTAAAGCTGATGACAGTTGCTGCTATACACTCGTTCAGCAATTGCGTGCCGCAATTCAAGGCCTGCCGTTCATGCCAGTGCGATCAGTCCGCGGCACGGATTTTTTGTCGCTTCATCCAGAATATAAGCAGATGGCATGCCCATTCACTGGCGAAGAATTGCTGCTGGTGCCGGCAATCGAACCCGATGTCGCGCTCATTCATGCTCAATATGGAGACATACAAGGCAATCTGCTGATTCAGGGGCCGCCCGTCGCTGACGTGCTTTTTGCAAAGGCCTCGCGCACAGTGCTTGCTACCGTCGAAGATCTCATTACAACGGACCAACTTAATGAGCTCCGCGGAGTTCATATCCCTTACTTCTACGTCACCGCGGTGAGCGAAGTGCCAATGGGCGCGCATCCTACTGCTTGCTATCCGTTCTACGTTTATGACCGCCCGCACACCGCGCTTTACTATGAAGCGGCCCGCAAGGGCGCAGAAACTTTCAAGGCCGACTATCTCTCCGTTTTCATCCATGGCGCGCCAACACACGTCGACTATCTGGACCTAATAGGCGGTGAGAAAACGCGCACTCGGCTTTCCTCCTGGAGTGAAGGAGATGAGAGTTGGCAGCGGCTCTACGTTGAAGAAGCGATTACTTAATGAAATACTGCAGCCTCGGTGAGATGATGATAGCGGCCCTAGCCCGCACGATCGAAGACGGAACCCTCGTGTTCCATGGATTCGGCTCACCCCTTGTTCAGATCGCAATGCATGTGGCGAAACGCACCCATGCGCCGAGGATGGTTCTGGTAGCCGGCGCCACCTACGGAGTTGACCCCAAACCTCCTTTCCTCACCCCGACCTCGAACGATTGGGTCATGGACCGCGGTGCATCATGCTCGCTTGGTATAGAGGAGCTTTTCGATCTTGCTGGTGCCGGACGTATGGGCCGGATGTTCCTTTCCGGACTTCAGATCGACAAGTGGGGCAATTGCAATGTTACGGTCGTTGGCTACCCGGGTATCAACTTGAAACTGCCTGGTGGCGGTGGTGGTTGCAATTTGTCATGCGACGCCGCCCATGTCACGCTTTGGACGACGGCTCATCGCTCGCCAAAGAATGCGGCGGGCCGGCGGTTTCGACTTGTCGACGAATGTGATTTCATCACAAGCCTCGGCCACCGCACGGGCGACGGACAACGAACCCGTGATCTTGATCATCGCGGCAATGGCCCGCAATGGCTCGTGACAGAGCTTGGTTTATTCGATTTTGATGCTGACGGCCATATTCGACTCAGGGCGCTCTATCCCGATACGTCCGTCGACGACGTTTTCGAGAATACAGAGTTCATGCCCAGGCTCGCGGCGGAAATCGACACTATCCCGCCGCCCGATTTGCCAGTTGTCGACATCATCCGGCGGCTCGACCCGCTCAAAGTCCACGAGAAAGAGATCCGCGCCGAAGAAATGGGGCGCGAATTCGAAATCGCTTAGGCGCGAGGGACGAAAGTCTATGCCTGCATCGGCCAGCCTCGTCGCCCGGAACGTCAAATCCACCCGCCCCCTGTTCAAGGATAGGCTCAATTTTGTGCCGCTACCCTACCGCAGCGTCAGCGTTCAAGCCTACGGCGGCCCGATGACGGAGGAAGCTATTGTGGCCTCATTCCTTGGGCGAGAGACTTATCGACGCACGGAGTTCACCATACTCAAGGCGCCCGATGGACAGTGTGCCATCATCTCTGTCGGCGCATCCAATCGCGAAGAGCTTTTTGCGCCAATTGTGCATGTCGAGGTGCTCGCCATGCCTGATACGTGCACCTATTTGCGCGGTCCGCAAACCGATTGTGCTAACCCGTCGGCCCTTGCCGCGCTTGCTGTCGCGCATGGGATCGGCAAGAACCAGACCTTAATCTGTGAGGGAAAGTACGACCACGTCAATTTCATCCATCACCCAAACCCGTTCATGCTCAAGGTCGTCGAAGTCGCACCGCCCGAGCCGCCAAAACTCTTCGATCTCGTCTGCCACGTTTTGAGCTATGCCGATCTGCCACCGATTGTTCCGATGCTCGAACGAATTGAATTGAAAGAGTTGGTGCGGACCGTTTCAGCACCAGCCTTCCTGGTGCCTTGCCGCTCGGGAGGACTCGAAGATTTAGGCGCGCCGGTCTACTACCTCGATGAACGGCCGGCGGAGAGGCATGATTGGACGCTGATCGGTTGTGAGCGCAGCCTGCAATTCCACCGGCACTACTATGGTGATGAGCCACCACGAGTGGAAATCTGCCCGCGTCTGATTGCAGGTCCAAGAGGGGAACCGACAATCCTGAAATGCTGCCTTTGGGAATTTGCAATCGAGCGACAGGGCGAGGTGATGGTCGTGCCCTGGGGGGCCGATTTGGCGATGGTCGAGCACGCGCTAAGGGAGCTCTCAAATGAGTTTGCCAAGGTTTAGCTCTCCGTGGGAGGGCGTTTGGTCGCTTGATGAGATCATAAACCGCCGGAACCCCCGTCCCCGAGCAACCGGGATAACGATGGTGATAGACAATGGTCTAGGCGCTTCCATGGTGCGCGACATCCTGATGATTGGCGGCGAACACATCGATCACTGGAAGTTTGGCTTTGGCACTTCTGCGTTTATGTCACTCAAAATCTTGAGGGAAAAGCTCGCCTCACTTCACGAGCAAGAAATTCTCACCTATCCCGGTGGCACGCTGCTTGAAGCAGCGATCGTTCAGACGCACTGCCGTGTTTTCATGAAGCGGGCCAAGGAACTGGGTTTCAAAGCAGTCGAAATCTCCGAGGGGACTATAGACTTGCCTGGAGAACGCCGCCGGAGAGTCATTGACTGCGCGCGCGAAGCTGGGCTCATCGCCATTACGGAGATCGGCCGTAAAGATCCCAAGCGCCAGCCGACTGCCGCCGAACTGGCGGAGCAGGCATTAAAAGACCTTTCGTGGGGCGCATCCTGGGTTATCGTCGAGGCTCGAGAATGCGGCCAGGGCATCGGCATATATGACCGGGAAGGTGAGGTCCTGACCCGCGTCTTGGATGAGGTGGTAAAACTCGCCGGGGATGCCGGTTCGCGCCTCATTTGGGAGGCTCCGCTTCTTTCTCAGCAGGCTTATCTTATTTGCCGGTTCGGAGCGAATGTCAGCCTCGGAAATATTCCGCCACAAGATTGCTTGGCTCTTGAAGCGTTGCGCTGCGGCCTGCGATTCGAAACTTTTTTGGCCATTGCCGCTCAGTCCCGCGAGTCAGGTCGATGGGATCCGGCGCGGATCGAGGATGCTTCCTCAGTCCCACTCTCCGGGAGCGGCCGATGAATCCGGCCATGCCGCTAGAGCCCGCGAGCCCTGCTGCCGTCCTTGAAGTCGGAGAGCGGCTCACCGAGGCGCCGTCGAGGAGCTTGACTGATATTGCCTTCAGTGGCGAGCTGCGAACCCAGCTGGGTCTCGCCTCAGGGATCGGCTGGGTTGATCTCGCCCACACTTTGACCCTTGCCGAGCAGGGCGTCATACGTCCCGATGCTGCACGTTCATTAATCGCGGCTCTTCTTGCTCTCCGCGAGGACGACTCCGGGTTTGCGCCTTCCGCCGCTTACGGAGATTTATACACAAATCGCGAGGCGTGGCTTGCCGAACGCACCCAGACGGTCGGATGGCTGGGTGTTGCCCGGGCCCGTCGAGAAGCGTTGACAACGGCCTATCATCTGATGCTCTGCGACGAGCTCCTTGGTCTTGGCGAGGCATTGGCGGGGGCAGTTGAAAGGTTGAGCACCCTTTCCCTGCGGCACCGAAGCACTTTGATGCCTGATTATACCTATTTGCAGCGTGCTCAGCCCACCACCTTCGGTCATTATCTTCAATCCTTCGCTTGGCCGGCGCTGCGCGATCTCGATCGCATCGAGGCCCTTTATGGCCGGGCCGACCAGTGCCCGGCTGGCATCGGAAGCTCCAACGGATCAGTGATTTCGCAGAACCGGTACAAGCTCGCGGAGCGGCTAGGCTTTTCTCAGCCGGTCCGGCATGCTCGCGATGCCATGTGGCAGGCCGACATTCCCCTCGAGGCCTGCACTGTCGCCCTAGCTTCGGTCCTGAATCTGGATCGCCTTGCCGAAGATCTTATGATTTTCGCATCAGCCGAATTCGGTTTCATTAAGCTGGCGGATCGCCACGCCCGGGCGAGCAAGATCATGCCGCAAAAGCGCAACCCGTTCGCGCTGGCATTCATCAGGGCCACGGCGAACCGGCTGATCGGCGTACAGGCTGGAGTTGCCGCAACCGCCCGGACGCCATCTGGGCAAATAGACAACCGGCTTTTCGCTTACGATGCTGTGCCCGACGCGGTACGCTCCGCCGCTCAAGTCGCATCCTTGACTGCTGAATGTGTGGAAAAGCTGGCCGTGGACGAAGCTCGCACCCGGGCCGCCTTGGATGATCGTTCAGCCTGTGCATCCGATCTCGCCGAACGCCTCATGGTGGCGTCCGGAATCGATTATCGCGCAGCACAAAGGGTTGTGGCGCGTCTTGTCAGAGCGCTGGACGATAGAGGGCTGTGCCTCGCGGGAACAAACGCCTCGGATGTCATTAATTCTCTGAAGTCAGCTGGTTTGCCGGCCGATCGCGTCACCGAAGAGCTGGTTGCTGCAGCGCTTGATCCCACCGTGTGCGTCTCGGTGCGGAAAGACGTCGGCTGCGCGGCCCCTGAAGAGGTAGCCGCCATGGCGTCCGAACTGAATGATATGGTGAGCGGTCGGCGCCGCAACTTTGAGTCCGCCCGCGCGCGCCGTGAGGCGGCGCTGAGCCGCCTCCTTGCCGAGGCAAAAGCGTTCGCTGGGGGAGTACCATGACCGAATGGTCTTTTGGCTCCGCCGTTTATGGCGGCGCGTGGGCCACGCCCAACATGAGAGCGCTTTTTGCCGATAGGCCACGCACTAAGCGTTGGCTCGAGCTCCTTGCGCTTCTGGCGGAGATTCAGGCCGATCATGGGGTCATCCCAAAGGAAGCGGCTCAGGACATTAAAGCAACCTGCCGATCGATTGAGATTGAGGCGGGCTTTCTGGCTGAGTGCCGCGAAGGCTACGAAACAACTGGACATTCCATAGCTGGCCTTATCGCCGCTGTTACCGGACGATGCTCCGGCTCTGGCCGCGAATGGTTTTACTTCGGGGCAACCGTCCAGGATATTACAGATACCTGGCTCATGCTGACGCTACGCGATGCGCGCAGCTTGCTTATCTCCGACCTCGAACGGGCCATTGCCGCAACGGCCGATTTGTGCCGTCGCTACCGCGATGCAGTCATGGTTGGGCGAACGCATGGCCAGCAAGGCTTGCCCATCACATTCGGCTTCAAAGCCGCGGGTTGGCTTGCTGAGTTGCGGCGCCAAAGACAACGCTTCGATGAGGCGGCAAAACGGCTTGATGTCGGCCAGCTTTGCGGCGGCGTCGGCAGTCTTTCCGCAATGGGGCCCCAGGCACTCGCCGTGCAGAAACAATTTTTTGCCCGTCTCGGCCTGCGTGAGCCCGATATGTCGTGGACAGCGAGCCGGGACATTTTGACGGAATGGGCGCATGTTCTCGTGCTCTCGACGGGCACTGCCGATCGTATCGGTCACGAGGTCTACAATCTCCAGCGTGACGAAATTGGCGAGCTCCGTGAGCCATCTCTCGCGAAGGGTATCGGTAGCATCACCATGCCGCACAAACGTAACCCGGAAGCGGCTGAACACATCGGAACGCTGGCTCGCGTTGTGCGGGCTAACGCCGCACTTCTCGCCGAGTGCCTCGTGCACGACCATGAGCGTGATGGAAAATCATGGAAAGCAGAATGGCATGCCGTGCCGGAGCTGACTATGGCGGCCGGAAAGGCCCATGCACTGCTTGCCAACTTGCTCGAAGGGATCGAGGTCTGCACCGAGCGCATGCGCGCCAATCTTGAGGCTTCCGGCGGGTTCGCTCTCTCCGAAAGAGCAATGCTCGCACTTGCTTCTCACACCGGCAAGGAAACCGCCCGTCATATCATTCAGCGCGTGGCCACCACGGCTCGGCGAGAGGGACGCTCATTTGCTGAGGTCCTTACGGTCGACCGCGACATTTGTGCTTGCCTGACGAAAGAGGAGCTCGATCAGCTGACCGAGTTTGACGTGCAGATCGGTCATTGTCAGGTACTGGTCGATCGAGTCTTGTCGACTCAATGCGGGAGCCCAGCCAGTGAGTTCGTGGGTTAGCCAATTGGATGCAATCCCGCGCTTAGGACTCGTAAAGGAGCCGACACCGCTGATTTTTGCTCCTCGCCTTTCCGCCGTCTATGGCGGGCCGCAGCTGTTGATCAAACGCGACGATCTTTTGCCGGTGGCTTTCGGCGGCAACAAGGTCCGTTCCCTCGACGTAATTGTGGCGGAAGCATTGAACCAGGGGGCCGACACACTCGTTACCGGTGCCGGCCCGTCGTCGAACCATGTTCGTGCGACCGCCGGCGTGGCGGCCATAGCAGGGTTGCGCTGCGGCGCTCTTTATTGGGGCACACCCCCCGAGCGGGTCGAGGGTAATC
>DASPVM010000032.1:0-4548 GCA_035622375.1 Methylocella sp.
GGCCTTGTCATTTTCGAAGCGGCAGGCCCGGATTTGGACGCCGCCGCACGGCGCCTGCGCCGCACGCCCGGAGTTGAGGCTGCAGCCGTATTTGGACACATGCTGCGCGCCTCCGGAACGGACCGGGCCGGGCTCGCCGAAGCTCTTCGGAAAAGCGGGGGTACGCTATCCTGGACAGAAGCCGAGCCCCGCCTTGAAGACGTCTTTATACATATGCTCAGCGCGGAAGCGGAAGCATGACGAAGGCTTTCTCCTTCAAAAGGTTCCGGGCGTTGTTGCGCAAGGAGTGGCTGCAGATGCTGCGCGACCCGATCACGCTGCGCTTCATCATTGCGCTTCCCTTGATGCAATTGTTTCTGTTCGGCTACGCCATCAACAGCAACCCCAAAAACCTCCCGGCTGGCCTGCTTTCCGTCGCGCACTCGAAATATGAACGCAGCCTCATCGCGGCGCTTCACAACACCGGTTATTATGACGTCAGGGGGCTCTCCTCGGAAGCCGAGGCCGAGCGCGGGCTCGCGCGCGGCGAGCTTCTTTTTGTCATCAACATTCCAGCGGACTTCGACCGTGTCGTCGATCGCGGCGACGCGCCGTCCGTGCTCATTGACGCCGACGCGAGCGATCCCACGGCAATCGTCAATGCGACGGCGGCGCTCCCCGCCTTAACGGCGGCGCTAAACCGGGACTTGCCGCCGGTCCGGCAGACGCAACCGCCTCCAGAACCGTTTCAGTTCGTCATCCACGCGCGCTACAATCCGGAGCAGCTGACGGTGCTCAACATCGTCCCAGGGCTCATTTGCGTCGTCTTGATTTTCTCGACCGTGTTTGTCACCGCCTTGTCGATCACCCGCGAGCGCGAACGCGGCACGATGAAGAATCTGCTGGCCATGCCGGTGCGGCCGATCGAGGTCATGCTGGCAAAGATCGTACCTTATGTGTTCGTCGGCTATGTCCAGGTGGTGCTTATCCTTGCGGTCTCCGCTGTGGTCTTTCAGCTGCCAGTGCGGGGCTCGCTCTTTTTGCTCCTTGTCACGCTCGGGCTATTCATCGCTGGCAATCTCGCGCTGGGGATCACCTTCTCGACGCTTTCTGAAAACCAGATGCAGGCGATCCAATTTGCCCAATTCACGCTGCTTCCCTCCATATTTTTGTCGGGGTTTATGTATCCATTCAAGGGCATGCCGGTTTGGGCGCAATGGGCCGGAGAAATATTTCCAACGACCCACGCGATCCGGATTGTGCGCGGTGTGCTGCTCAAGGGGAACGCCTTTGCCGACGTTTGGCCGGAACTTTGGCCGATTGCGCTTTTCACGCTTGCAGCCGTGCTGATTGCGATCTGGTTTTACCGCGAGACGCTTGACTGAATAGTCGAATAAAACAGTGGAAGCTACGATGTGGCCTCCCGTCGAGCGTCAGCCAACCTTACGCCGCATCCAGAGCACCGAACTTGCGCCCGTCAGAATGCAATCCAGGCACAAGCAAACAGGGCATTGCTCTATGAGGCGTTAGTCATTTACCCACCAAAGAGTTTTAGGAAATGGGTGTACGATGAGCCGATGCGCGCATTGAACCAAGGCCAAAGCGGCGCCCCGCCTTTCATGAACGGCGAATTTGCGAGATCGAATAGCAGCCCTTGACCATCCGGGCTATTGGCCAGAGAATTGGCACCAGAAAGCTTGGCATCCGACGACTCGTACGCGCTAAAATAGGCAGCCGTCAGTCAATGGCGCTTGAATCCTTAATCCTGACCGCTGCCCGTTCGGGCGAAGTGCTCGGCGCACGGTGGGATGAAATCGACGTTGCGGCGAAAGTTTGGGCGGGCAAATTCCCTCCAAACCAGCCCAACTGAACCCGTCATGCTGCCGTGCATGCCTGGCAGCGGCCCGCGACCTCCATGACCTGCGCGCGGGGCGAAAAATTTGCTTCCGCCGCAAGATCGCCAAGGGCGCCGCAAATCGCAGGCGAGCGTGCCTCGACCACGCCGCCGCACTCCTCGCAAATCAAGAATATGATAGGCTCCCTAACGGCGTGGCCATGGTCGCAGGCGAGATAGGCATTGCGCGAGGCGAGCCTGTGGATGAGGCTGTTTTCGAGCAAAAAGTCGAGCGCCCGGTAGACGGAAATCGGCGCCGGCCGCTTGCCCGTCGCCTCGGCAACGCGGTCGATCATCTCATAGGCGCCGAGCGGCCGGCCCACGCGGGCGAGTAGCTCAAGAATCCGCCGCCGGCCCGGCGTAAGGCTAATGTGATTCGCGCGGCAAAGAGCAAGCGCAGCGGCAACCGCGCGCTCGCCCCCGTGCTCTTTTGCTTTGCTCTTGCAGGCACCAGGATCTGTCTCGGGAAAATTTGTCATATTCCAATCATATCTCAACTGCCCGGCGGGCGCGATATCTCTGTCCCGCCCCCCTTTTTGTTTCGTCTTTTCGCAATGCTGTTGTAGTATGTGCGGCGCAACAATTTTCGGGTGTGTAATCTGGCCTCGGAGGACCCATGACCCTTCAAGCAAAAAACGCCGTCGTGACCGGCTCGACGAGCGGTATTGGTCTTGCTATCGCCCGCGCTTTTGCCAAGGAAGGCGCCAATGTCATGATCAATGGCCTCGGCGATGCCGCGGCCATCGAAGCCGAACGCGCCGCGATTGAGAAGGATTTCGGCGTGCGGTCGATCTACTCGCCCGCCGATATGACCAAGCCGGACCAAATCCGCGCCATGATTAAGGAAGCGGAAGGAAAACTCGGCTCGGCCGATATTTTGGTCAACAACGCCGGAGTGCAGCATGTGGCGCCGATTGAGGAATTTCCGCCCGAAACCTGGGATATGATCATCGCAATTGATCTTTCCGCCGCCTTCCACGCAATCGCCGCCGCAATCCCCGGCATGAAGGCGCGCAAATGGGGCCGAATCATCAGTACCGCCTCGGCGCATTCGCTCGTCGCTTCGCCCTTCAAATGCGCCTATGTGACCGCCAAGCATGGGCTCACCGGGCTCACCAAAACGGCTGCGCTTGAGCTTGCCACGTTCGGCATCACGGTCAATTGCATCTCGCCGGGATATGTGTGGACGCCGCTCGTCGAAAAGCAAATCCCGGATACGATGGCTTCGCGCCACTTAACACGCGAGCAAGTCATCAACGACGTTTTGTTGAAGGCGCAGCCGACAAAGGAGTTCGTGACTTCAGATCAGGTCGCGGCGCTCGCCGTGTTTCTTGCGTCCGACGCGGCGGCGCAAATCACCGGCTCCAACTATTCCATTGATGGAGGCTGGACGGCCGAATGAGTTTATGACGCAAGCTGCCCGGATCATTCGCTGGGCAATAGCCGTCCTCCGTCTTATTTCGCGCCCCGAGTGTCCCAAAGCTCGCGCTTGTGGGTTTTCTCAGCGCCTCGCACTGCCGTTGAACTTTCGCCCTGAAACTGTTTCCCGCCGCCTGCCTTTGATGAAGACGGCCACTATAGCTTCTGCACGACAGCGATCTTTGGTTTGAGTTCAATTCTGCACCTATAAAGTATTTGTGAAGCGCCTCCAGGAACTTACGCCAGGATACGGCACTTACTTTCTAAGATATAGACAAACGTTGCTTAGCCTTTACGATAAGGAGGTCGCAATGGTGTGGGCTAATGTCAAACGCGTCTTGGATATACTAAAGGACAAGATCGGGCAGTTCTGGGACTTCCTGATCGGGCCAAATGGCTCGAATTTCCGCCTTGTTCCGGCCCGGGCGGCGCGTAGGCAGTCCAAGTCGCGCGTCCCCCGTGCAAATCCGGTAGCGTCGCCGCTGGATCCAAACCGCTTCCAGCTCGACTAGTCAACGATCCGCGGCGCCCTCGCGCCGCGGAACAGGACATGATGAAGTAACAACGGCGTGAAACCCAGGCCGCGCGAAGCGGCGAAATGGAGCTGAGCGCAGCCTTGCTCTGAACCTTTAGGAGCTCGCAACGGATTGGAATCGCATTGAAGGAAACTGGACCCAGGTAAAAGGAAGCATCAAGGAATATTGGATGCAGCAGCGAGGCCAGTTACGGGGAACCGAATCGCTCACCGTGTGGAGCAGAGACATGACCATAGGCGTTGCACACCTCCAACCTCTCGTCGCATTGATCGCCGGTATCTTGATTTTGATTATGCCGCGTCTGCTCAACTACATTGTCGCGATCTTTTTGATTATCTCCGGTGTCCTGGGCCTTGGGATCATTCGCTGAGAGCCTGTTCCACGTATGGCCCGCACCGCCAAGCCTGAGAGGGGCCCTGCGCTCGGCATATTTGTTGGAACCAACTTCCTGCCAAAGGAATTAGGGGAGCGGCTGCATTCGGATGTTGCCGTGTTCTTAACAACAAGGAGACTGCAATGGACTGGAATGTCATCGAAGGAAACTGGCGGCAGTTGAAAGGTAAGCTCAGGGAGAAATGGGGCGATCTTACCGAGGACGACCTCGACAAAATCGCGGGCAAGCGCGAGCAGCTCGAAGGCAAGATCCAGGAGCGCTACGGCATGACCAAGGCCGAGGTAGAGAAAGAAATCGACGACTGGATGAAGACGCAGCATTAAGGC
>DASPVM010000033.1:0-92597 GCA_035622375.1 Methylocella sp.
AATGTAAGCCGGCCGCTGAGGATCCGGCTCGATTTTCTGCCGCAAAGAGCGAACATAGATGCGGAGATATTGGACGTCCGTGTCACCACCCCACACCTCGCGCAGGAGAAACCGGTGCGTCAGGACCTTGCCGGCATGCGCCACCATCAGACTTAACAGCCTGTACTCTCGCGGCGAAAGCTTGGCGTCGCGGCCCTGCACCTTAACGAGCCGGCGCGTCAGATCGACCGTTAATTCCTTCGCGTGGTAAAGAGGAATTTGGCCTTCCTCGTGGAAGCGATGGCGTTGCGCCACGCGGATGCGCGCCACAAGCTCGTCGATGCCGAAAGGTTTGGTCACATAGTCATCGGCGCCATTATCGAGCGCATCGACCTTGGCGCTTTCTTCATCCCTGCTCGATAATACGATGATGGGCAGGTTCGCGCCGGTGCCCCTAATTTGCCTGATGACATCGAGGCCATCCATGTCGGGCAAGCCGAGGTCGAGTACGAGGAGATCGACGACACCGCGGCGCACGGCATCAAGCGCCGTGCGCGCGTCGATCGCGGCAGATACAGCATATCCTTCCGCCTCGAGGCTGGCGCGCAAGAAGCGGAGGATCGCCGGCTCGTCATCAACGATCAATATGCGAGGCGCTCCTGCCGGCGCGGTCATGAAACTGTGCTAGGCATGGAGGGCACTTCGGCCGGTGGGAGGGTGACGGTGAAAATTGCGCCCGTCTTGAAAAGCCTATTCGCCGCGGAAATCTTTCCGCCCATGGCTTCGACGAAACCGCGGCAGATCGCAAGTCCAAGCCCCGTGCCAGCACGCTGACGGTCGGCGCGGCGGACCCGGTAAAACCTGTCAAAAATCTTGCCGAGATCGGCATCGGCGATGCCTTCTCCCTCGTCGCAGACACGTAGCGCTATTTGGTCCTTTTCGCTGGCCGCCGAAATCTCGATCTTGGAGCCTTGCGGGGCGTATTTGGCGGCATTGTCGAGTAGATTGAACAGCACCTGCTCGAGAAGCACCATGTCAGCCTTGACCATGGGGAGATCAGGCTCGACGTCGATTTCCACCACGTGGTCTTTTAATATTTTGGAACTTCTTTCCACTGTCGCGCCAATGATTTCGGAAACATCGATCGGGCCGAGCTTGAGGGCGAGGGCTCCCGACTCGAGCCGCGTCATATCGAGAAGATTGCCAATGAAGCGGTTGAGCCGCTCCGCCTCTTCCTGGATTATGCGCAGCAAGCCGAGCCGGATTTCTTCGCCAAAATCCGACCAATTGGTGATGAGGCTCGTCGCGGAGCCGAGGATTGAGGCAAGGGGCGTGCGCAGATCATGGGAGATTGATGTGAGGAGCGCCGAGCGCAGGCGATCGGTCTCCTCCGCAAGGCGGGCGCGATCCGCTTCATTGGCGAGGTTGACGCGGTCGATGGCGAGCGCCGCCTGGTCCGCGAGGGCGTCGAGGAGGCGGGATTCTTCGGGAGTTAGCAATAAGCCTGGCTCATCGCTGTCGATGCCAACGACGCCAACTACGCCACGTCCCGTCTGCAGTGGCATGAAGCGACGCTTCGCGCCAGGCAGCGTATCGGCGCCACGCCCGGTTGCTTGCTTCTTTTCATAGCACCACCGGGCCGCCGCCAAATCGGCCTCGTCGAGCATGTCCTCGGGAGGAAACCCAGCCTTGACGACAAGGCCGCCATGCTCCGGTAGAAGCAAGACAACATGCACTTTGAGCATTAGCGCGATTTGGTGGGCAGTCGCCCACAATAAGTCGTCAATCTTCGCGGTACCTGCTAGCTTCCGGCTGAAAAGGTAAAGTTCCTCGGTAATCCGGCTTCGCTCCCATGCGGCGATCGCCTGACCGCGCACGCGGCCGGCAAGGTTGCTGGCGATGACGGCGACGATCGCGAAGAAGAATAAAGCGAACACATTTTCCGGAGAGGTGATTGTGAATGTGTAGAGAGGTGGCAGAAAAAAGAAATTATAGGAGAGTACACCGAGGAGGCTGGCGAATAACGACGCCCACAGCCCGTTGGTCACAGCGCTTGCTAGTATCGCGATCAATAAGCATTGGGTGGCGGTGTTCACGCCAAAGGCCTCACGCAACAAAACAGCGATGGCGGTCGCTGCCGCGACATAGGCAGTGCTCGCGATGTAGGCCTCGATTCCCATTGCGCGTCGCTGGAGAAGTTTTTCCTTCGCGCCAGCTTGGCGCCGGGCTGATAAATCCTTTGGGCTAGAGATGACGTGAACGTTTGATTCACCCACGTTGCGAATGAGTCTCTCTGTAAATGACTGGAAGAGAAAATCCCGCCAGCGCGGCTGCAGCGCCCTTTTTATGATGATGTGAGAAAATTGATTGGCGCGCGCATATTCAGCGATGGAGAGCGCCGCGTCTTGTCCAGGAATTGAAATCGCCGCGCCCCCGAGCAGTTCGGCGAGGCGCAGAGTTTGCGCAATCTTATCCCGCTCACCTTCGCCTGCGTGTGTATAAGCGGGCGTTTCGACATGAATCGCGGTCCACTGCGCCCGCAAGCGATCCGCCAACCGCTTGGCGTAGCGCACGATCGCATGAGAGCCCGCGGCTGCGTCGATGGCGACAAGGACCCGTTCGCCCGCGGGCGCGGTCCACATCCCTTCCATGGGATGGGCGCGCATGTAATCGACCATCTGGGCATCGACTCGCTGCGCGGTCCGGCGCAGCGCAAGCTCTCTTAGAGCCGTGAGATTTCCCGGCGAAAAAAAATGCTTGATTGCGCGCTCGGCCTGCTCGTGCACGTAAACCTTTCCCTCTTGCAGGCGGGTGATCAGGTCCTCGGGGGTTAGGTCGATGAGCTCAATGTCATCGGCGCGATCGAGAATCGAATCGGGAACGGTTTCGCGCACGCGGACCGTCGTGATCCCAGCGACGATGTCATTCAGGCTTTCGAGGTGCTGGATGTTGAGGGTGGTATAGACGTCGATTCCGGCAGCGAGAAGCTCCTCGACATCCATGTAGCGCTTCGGGTGGCGGCTATCTGGCGCATTGGTATGGGCGAGCTCATCCACAAGGACAAGGCTCGGTTGGCGCGCCAGAACGGCATCGAGATCCATCTCGCTGAGCGTCCGGCCCTTATAGGGGACGAGGCGTCTTGGGACGATTTCGAGCCCCTGGAGAAGCGCCTCGGTTTCCTTGCGGCCGTGGGTCTCGGCGAGGCCGACGACGACGTCGATGCCTTCGGCCTTCTTCGCCCGCGCCGTCGTCAACATTTCATAGGTTTTGCCGACGCCAGGCGCGGCGCCAAAAAAGATTTTCAGCCGTCCCCGTTCGGCCCGTTGGATTTCCCGCAAAAGCGCATCGGGGGAAGGCCGCCGTTCGGTGGTGTCGCGATCTTCCATTTCCTAAACATTCTGGGCTTCGGATGTTACCCATATAACGGCGCTCATCATCCTATGCTTCATGAATGCAAACTACTACGGCAAAACGCTTCTCAAGCCTTGGGCTCCCTCGCGTGCCCGGACAGAGGGCGTCGCCTCAGCCCTTCAACCGCTTTTTGCACTCTTTCAAATAGGCGCTCCTCGCCAGACCGCCATTGGCATTCGTGGCGGCGTTGATGCGGTACTGATCGGAGCAAGTCTTGACGCGCGCCACGTCAAGCTTTTCCCGCGCGTAGGCGCGTGAGATCGCCGAAGGATAAATTTCGACCGGAGGGACCGGCGGCGGGACGGCGGCTTCCTCGGTTTGCTCGCCCGGCGCCGTGGCGGGAGGAGGATTGGGCTCTTCGGTAACGCGCGCTTCCGCTTGCGCCTCGGCGGTGGCCGTTGACGGCGGCGACACGGCGGCCTCCTCGGGAGCGGCCTCGGCGCGCGGTTCTGGTGTTTGCGTGCTCTGTTCCGAGGTAGGAGGAGGGTTGCGCTCTTCGGTCGCGCGCGCTTCTGCTTGCTCCTCGGCGGCAGCTGCTGATGGTGGCGGAGGAGCCGGCGCCGCCGAGAGTTCTTCTGGCACCGGCAGCTTTTCCTTGCTCTCGTCGCTGCCTTCTATTGGAAACGCCTTGTCGAGCGCGAGGTTGAGCTTTAGCACGTTGATGTGCGGCTCTCCGAGTACGCCAAGGAAACGCCCGGTTGTGTTCTCGGCAACGAGACCGCGGAGCCTCTCCTCCGAGACGCCACGAGCTTTTGCCACGCGCGGAACCTGAAACAGAGCCGCGGCTGGCGTAATGTCGGGATCAAGTCCGCTCGCCGACGCCGTCACGAGATCCACCGGGACTTTCGCGGATGGATTTTCCGCCGCAAGCTCTTCGGTGTCCTTCTTCACGCGGTCAATCAGCGTTTTCGAAGTCGGGCCGAGATTCGAACCGGCGGAATTGCTCGCGTTGTAGGGAGAGGGCACTGTTTTGGCCGGATCGCTGGGATCGGTATCCGTCGTGGCCGATGGTCTGCCATGGAAATAGCGCCCGCTCGTAAAATTCTGCCCGATCAACTCCGATCCGAGAACCTTCCCGTCACGTTCCACCAGGCTGCCTCTCGCCTGATGAGGGAAGAGAAAGCGAGCTAAGCCTGTCATGGCGAGTGGATAGGCAAGCCCGGTCAGAACCGTCATCAAGACGGTGAGCATGACAGCCGGAAAGAGATACTTCATCATATTCCGTTTTCCTAAAGGGCAATGCGGGCGGTACTACGCCAAGCCGATGGCGCCAACCGCAAGATCGATAAGCTTGATGCCGATAAAGGGCGCGATGATCCCCCCGAGCCCATAGATGAGGAGATTGCGCCGCAAGACCTGCGCCGCCCCGATGGGCCGGTAGGCGACGCCGCGCAAGGCGAGCGGAATGAGAGCGACAATAATCAGAGCGTTGAAGATGATCGCGGAAAGAATAGCGCTTTGCGGTGTGGCGAGGCCCATGATGTTGAGACGCTGCAGCTGCGGGTAAAATGCGACAAACATCGCCGGAATGATCGCGAAATATTTCGCGACGTCGTTGGCGATCGAGAACGTCGTGAGCGCGCCGCGAGTCATGAGAAGCTGCTTTCCGATCTCGACGATTTCGATGAGTTTCGTCGGATCGCTGTCGAGATCCACCATATTGCCCGCCTCGCGCGCCGCCATGGTTCCCGTGTTCATCGCGACGCCAACATCGGCTTGAGCTAGCGCCGGAGCATCGTTGGTGCCATCGCCGCACATGGCGACGAGCTTTCCCTGCGCCTGCTCATCGCGAATGAGTTTCAATTTCGTCTCGGGCGTGGCCTGGGCAAGAAAATCATCGACGCCCGCCTCGGCCGCGATGGCCGCCGCCGTTAGAGGGTTATCGCCCGTGATCATCACGGTCTTTATCCCCATTTGGCGCAGGGCGCTGAAACGTTCCCGGATGCCCCCCTTGATGATGTCTTTGAGGTGAATGATGCCAAGGAGCCGGCCGTCTTTCGCAACCGCCAAAGGAGTTCCCCCCGATTTGGCAACGCGGTCGGCGGCCATATGCAAGGCGCTCACCGACGCGTCCGATACTCGCGGCAAGGTTGCCGAATCAGCGCCACCCTCGGACCACCCTGGCGTGGCGGCGGATGAACGCACGAAGGCAAGTACCGCGTCTACCGCGCCCTTGCGGACCACGGTCGTCTCGGTGTCGGCGCCGCTCAATCTCGTATAGGCCGAGAACGGGATGAACTTGGCGTTGAGTTCATGCATCAGGCGGGCACGAAGGCCGTACTTTTCTTTCGCTAGCACGACGACGGATCGGCCCTCTGGTGTTTCATCGGAGAGCGACGCGAGCTGCGCGGCATCCGCGAGCTCTTTTTCGCTAACGCCAGGAAGGGGAATGAATTCCGCCGCCTGCCGATTGCCGAGAGTGATGGTACCCGTCTTATCGAGAAGGAGGGTATCGACATCGCCGGCCGCTTCAACCGCCCGCCCCGACATCGCCAGGACATTGAACCGGACGAGCCGGTCCATTCCGGCAATCCCGATTGCAGATAAAAGCGCACCAATCGTCGTCGGTATTAGAGTGACGAAGAGCGCGACGAGAACGACGGCGCTGACTTTGCCGCCGGCGTAAGCCGCAAAACTCGGGATGGTCGCGACGGCAAAAAGGAAGATGAGCGATAAGCCGGCGAGAAGAATGTTAAGCGCGATTTCATTTGGCGTTTTCTGCCGCTCGGCCCCTTCGACGAGGGCGATCATCCGGTCGAGAAATGTCGAGCCTTGCGCGGCGGTGATACGCACCTTGATCCAATCGGATAAGACCTTCGTGCCGCCGGTCACCGCCGAGCGATCTCCGCCCGCCTCGCGGATGACGGGGGCGGACTCGCCGGTTATTGCCGATTCATCAACCGAGGCGACGCCCTCGGTGACGTCGCCATCGCTTGGGATGAGATCGCCAGCCTCGACGAGAACCACGTCTCCAGGTTGTAGATCTACGGCGGATATTCCCTCGAATAGATTATTTGTCCCATTTTTTCCGTCTGGATTAACGAGACGTTTCGCCCGCGTATCAGTGCGGGCCTTGCGCAGGGTCGCGGCTTGGGCCTTGCCGCGGCCCTCCGCCACGGCCTCGGCGAAATTGGCAAAAAGCAGAGTAATCCAGAGCCAAAGGATGATCTGGAAAGTGAACTTCAACTCAGATCCGCCCACCAGAACATCGCGGAGGAATATGATCGTGGTGAACAAGCTGACGAGCTCAACGAGGAACATTACGGGGTTGCGGATTTGAACCCGGGGATCAAGCTTTCGAAACGAATCCAAAATCGCCGGTAGAATGATCGCCGGCTCGAGCAAGGAAAGCGTGGTGCGGCGCCGGCTCGTTCTGTCTTTCATGGGTTTGGTCCTAATGTGCTTTCAATAAAGGGCACCCATATACATCGCGAAATGCTCGACGATCGGCCCGAGAGCGAGGGCGGGGAAGAATGTGAGCCCTCCAACGATCAAGATCACGCCGACCAGGAGACCCACGAACAATCCGCCATCCGTCGGGAAGGTGCCTGCCGAGGCGGGACAGGTTTTCTTAGCGGCCAGCGATCCCGCGATCGCGAGCATCGGCACGATGAAGAAATAGCGCCCGATCCACATCGCAAGACCGAGCGTCGTGTTCCAGAAGGCCGTATTGGCGGAAAGCCCGGCGAACGCGCTGCCATTGTTCGCGGTCGTCGAAACATAGGCATAAAGCGCCTCGCTGAAGCCATGGGGGCCCGCGTTGGCAAGGCCCGCAAGGCCAGCCGGCACAACGACGGCAATCGCGGTAAAGCCTAGCATCGATAAAGGCAGGATCAGAATGGCAAGCATCGCCATCTTGACCTCTTTGGCCTCGATCTTCTTGCCGAGATATTCGGGCGTGCGCCCGACCATGAGGCCCGCGACGAAAACCGCGATGATCGCAAAGAGCAGCATGCCGTAGAGCCCCGAGCCTACGCCGCCAAAGATGATTTCGCCAAGCATCATGTTGACCATGGGGATCATCCCGGCGAGTGGCAGAAGGCTATCGTGCATTGTATTGACGGCGCCACAAGAGGCATCGGTCGTGATGGTGGTGAAGAGGGCTGAATTGGTGATGCCGAAACGCACCTCCTTGCCTTCCATATTCCCGCCAGCCTGCAGGCTGCTGGCCGCGGAATTGATCGGCAGGCTCGCGAAAGCGGGATTGGGATGGCTCTCAACCGCATAGGCCGTGAACAGCCCAGCCAGGAACAATATGCCCATGACGGCGAAGATCGCCCAGCCCTGGCGCTCCTTGCCCACCATCCTGCCGAAGACGTTGGTGAGACCGGCGCCAATGGCAAAGATGAGGAGGAGCTGCACGAAATTTGTGAGAGCGGTCGGATTCTCGTAAGGGTGCGCGGAGTTGGCATTGAAAAAACCGCCGCCATTGGTACCAAAAATTTTGATCGCTTCTTGGCTGGCGACAGGCCCTTGGGCAATCAGCTGCTTGCCGCCCTCAAGTGTCGAGGCATCGACATAGGGGCCAAGATTTTGCGGCATGCCCTGCCAAACGAAAAACAGTGCACCGATGATCGATAGCGGCAACAGGACATAAAGAACGCTGCGCGTCAGATCGACCCAGAAATTGCCGATCGTCCGCACCGAGCGCCGCGCAAAGCCTCGAATGAGAGCCAGTCCAAGGGCGATGCCAGTCGCGGCGGAGACGAAGTTGTGCACCGTGAGCCCAGCCATCTGGGTCAGATAGCTCATTGTCGTTTCCGGGACATATGACTGCCAATTCGTATTCGTAATGAAACTCACCGATGTGTTGAAGGCAAGATCGGGGCTGACCGGGTCGAGGTGCTGCGGGTTGAACGGAAGGACCGCTTGCAGGCGCTGGAGGGCATAGAGAGTGACGAAGCTGAGGAGCGTGAAGGCAAGCATGGCGAGCCCATACCTCTTCCAGTCCTGCTCCTGGCTTTCCCTAACGCCGCTGAGCAAATAGACAGCTCGTTCGAGGGGGCGCAGCACAATGGAAAGAATGGTACGCTCGCCACTAAAGACTCGCGTCATGTAATAACCAAAAGGCTTCACGATGAGCGTAAGGATCACGCAGAAGAGCGCAATCTGAATGAAGCCGTTTAGGGTCATCCTATTTTTTCCTCAAAAGCGCTCGGGGCGTACTAATGCGATAATAAGATAGATAAGCATGGCAATCGTCACGATGCCGCCAAGCGTGTACTCGAAAACCATGAGTAGAGGCCTCACAAATTCGCGCAAATACCTAGGTAGAGAGCGGTAATCGCGATCGCCGCCAAGCCAATTGCGACATAGAGAATGTCGAGGGGGAAGATGGGCATTTTGGGTATCCTTCGAGCTGCCGCCCGGGCCTAGACATGCCTCGGCTTGAGTTCCAATTTCGTGGATCGCCTTGGGTCTTCAAATGAATCTCTTGCGCCGCCCTCGCAATAAGTCGGAACCGCATATAAATTCGAGAGTGGTTGCGGATAGGCCACATATAAACTGTATAAAATTGGCGTCCAAGAGAAAAGTGGTCCACGCCATCCTATCGCGGCCTCAGCCTGCCATGCATGCTCAGCTTGATAGGAATAGGAGCGAGTGATCCGATGATTCAAGAACGGCCGCCGCGACTTTACCGAAAAACAGCGCCTCGCCGGCCGGACGCCCCACTCCCATGACGATCAGATTATAATGGCCAAGCCGGGCCTGCCGCAAAATGGCGTCTTCGGGCGCGACGTCGAGGCGCAGGGCTGTCCGGATGGATTGTCCATGGCGGTCGGCAAGGTTGACAATGTCTTTAAGAACCGCCTCCTCGTGGCGCCGGGTCGCTGTCGGGCGTTTAAGACGGCGTTGCGCGGCGCCCATTCCGATCGAGCCCAGCACATAGAGGGCGGTCACCGGACTCTCGCTCGTTTGGGCTAGCGCGAGCGCGACCTCGGCGCCGCGGCGGGACGCTTCATTACCTCTGACCGGAACAAGAATATTCAAGCCGCCCCTCCCTGGAGCATCGGCATGCAAACCGCGGGCAACGACGATTGCGAGGGGGCCTTCATAGGTGGCGGCCAACCGGGCGATCTCGTCGCGGAATCCGCCATGGGGAGCAACGGTCTTTGCGATGCCAAGGATAAGCAGACCGTAGCCCTTCTCCGCCTCCTGACGGATTGCCGCCTCCGACGACATCGCGCTGGTGCGATGAATTTCATGGATGTTTAAATTTCTTTCTTCTTGCCGCTTCCCGGCCGCTAGGCTTGAGCGTGCGGTCGCGGTTTTGGCGCTCGCCTCGGGGTTTCCAGTCTCTAGGTGGAGGATGGTGGCGGTAATCCCGCGCGATGCCGCGATCAAGGTGGCAAGATGAAGCGCGAGCCTTCCATTCGCGCTGTCATCAACGGCGATGAGCAAACGTTCGACCTTGGTCAAAAAACCCTTCACCTCGAACGCCTCGCGATCGAGCCGGGCTTGTTCCTCATGGTCCAGGGGAAGCCGCGACAGCGCCCAACGCAGGGTGGGCGGCATCGCCAGTGTTGTCAGCACAGCCATGGTCACGATCATCGTGAAGAGATCCGCGCTGATCACGCCCAGCGACAGGCCGACGGAGGCGACGATCACCTCCGTGGAACCGCGGGCATTCATGCCGCAAGCGAGTGCCAACGATTCGTGAGGGGTTAGCCGCGCTAGCGCGCCTCCGGCAAAAGCTCCGATGAACTTGCCGGCGCTGGCGATCGCGATCAAGATAAGCGTGAAAGCAAGGAGCCGCGGGTCCTTGAGGATCAACATATCGGCGTTTAGGCCAGCCAGCGAGAAGAACACTGGCATGAAAAGGCCAACAACGAGCCCACGCAATTGCAGCTCTATATGGCGGGCGAGGATCGGTGACTCGCCGACCAAAATTCCCGCGATGAACGCGCCAAGGACGGTGTGAATGCCAAGGGCATGGGTGATCAGCGCCATCGTCCCCATGACGATCAAGATCGCCGTGATGACGGCCGCTTCGCTAAGCAACGCATCATTCGTCCAGCGGATCAAGCCAAATACGAGGCGCCGGCCGAGTGTGAAGCTCACGAGCAGGAAAAGGCCGGTGCCAACGAGGCTTTGCATTAGAGTTGCGAGATTAAACACTCCATTCAGCGCGAGGCTCGACGTGATCGCGATGATGATCCAGCCAATCGTATCGTCGATGATAGCGGAGGCGATGAGCGTCATGCCAATCTTCCGGCGCAGAAAACCCATCTCGCGTACCACGGCCGCGACAATCTTTACCGATGCGACCGACAGCGCCGTTCCGAGAAACAGCGAGGTGATAAGCCGCTGCTCTGGCTTCGGCAGGATGGCATCGGGCAGAAATTGCCCAAGCGCGAAACCGCAAGCGAATGGCACGACAAGCCCCGCTATTGACACCGTGAAAGCGGCTTGCCTGGCCTTTTTCACGAGTTTGATGTCCAACTCCATTCCGGTCAGCAAGAGGAGCATCAAGATGCCAAGATCGGAAACGGCCTCGATCATCGCTTTCTGCTCGCCCCCGCCACCGAAAATCGCGTGCTGGGACGCAGGCAATAGGGCTCCAAGCACCGATGGGCCTAGGATCACACCGGCAAGTAATTGTCCCATGACGGCCGACTGGCCGGCTCTCTGCATCGCCTCGCCAAGGAGGCGGCCGCATAGAAGCAGCAAGACAATTTGGGCGACGAATAACGCCTCGGACGGCTCTGCTACCCCGCCTGCCGGCGCCGCAACCGCGCGCGTGACGACGAGGGCGATGCAGCAAGGCGCAAACACAGCCAGCATGAGGCTTCGTGATCGGCAGTCGGCATGCACGGCACTGCTCTTTGAGGGCCGCGGCATCCCTGGCTAAGCCAAAAGAAGTTGCAAGAAACCCTCGAGGCAATCATATCAGCCGCGCTCAGCTCATTGACAAGCACATCCTCAAAAATCCGATTGATAAGCCTGCCAATCCTAGGCCAGACTCGCCGAAGAATTTGTCGCCGGCATGCGTTCATCCCAGAACGCATCAATCCTATTGATGGACCGGCGAGCCGTCACCCTGGCCTGGCGGACAGCCGGCGGAGATTTATGCATGGATGAAATCGCGGCCAATCCGGCTATTTCAAGGGCCGGCCCTGCCGAACTCGGCGCGCTCGCGCATCTTTATCGCGGCGAGGTCTATCGTAGCACCGTTTGGCGGACTCGTCTCGACACCACCACGAACTGGGCCGTGGTGGCCACAGGACTCGCTCTTTCCCTGACCTTCAGTAACCCGGAGGCTTCCCCCTTGCCTCTCTTACTGGTCGGGCTTCTCATCGCGCTGTTTCTTTCCGTGGAGGCGCGGCGCTACCGCTTTTTCGATTTCTGGCGCATCCGCGCGCATATCCTAGAGTTACATTTTTTCGGACCGATTCTGCGCGGAGAACAAGTGCAATTAGGCAGTGAATGGAGCGAGACTTTATATCAGGATTATCTCAAACCGAGTCTGCACATTTCTTTTTTGGATGCCGTCGGGCGGCGTCTGCGGCGAAACTATGGATGGATTTTTTTAATCCAAGCCACCTCTTATGCAGGCAAGCTCTTGATCCATCCGTCACCCGTGACCAACTTCCATCAATTCTTGGAGCGCGCGACCATTGGGCCCATTCCGGGGCAATATGTGTTAGCCGCGGGCACAGCGTTCCATTCAACATGGGTTCTTATCGCTGTCTTCACCCTTGCCTTTGGCCGTCGGGCCAGAAGGCCAGGACGGAAAGATGGGGTGCGCGATGTCGTCCTTGAGCTTGCGCGTGGCAAGTAGGCCGGGCGGAGCCGAGGCCTACGATATTATTAGCGGCGCTCCGCAATCATGCCGCCGTCAACGCGACGCACCGACGCCCTATCCGAGCGCGCCGAAACGCCGAGGCGATCGAGAAGATAGAGAACCGCAAAGGCCGTGGCGTTGATGGCGAAGATCCGGCGGACGATCGAGGGCGTAAAGTTGGACAGTCCGCTGCCAAGCACGAGCGAGATGACGAAGAGGGAACCCTCATAAACAGCGAAGGCGGCCAAGAAGGCCGCCGCGGCAAACATCCCGCCCCCTTCCGGGAACCGCTCCTTGACCCATTGCGCCGCGACCGTCGCGGCGAGCGCTACGGCGCCAAGCGCAGCGCCCCAGCCAAGGGTTCCCAGCGTGAGGGGATAATGATGGATCGTAAAGCCGGCCAGCTGGTTGGCCAACCAGACGGCACCGGTGAGGAAGAAGGCATCGCGGCGGCTGAGCGTCAGAGCGGCGATCGCGGCGAAAGCGGCAAGCGGCACGGCGCAAGCAAAGCCAAGGCTTAAGGTGAGGCTTGCGGCGACCAGCAGTGCAAACCACAGCGGCCGGCGGTGTAAAAAGTTGAGCAACCGATAGGAACTATTTCCCATTGCGAGCAACTCCGAGACTTGCCTCCCCCTCATTTCCTTTCGTTGTCATACAATAGACAATATCGCCTCGCGCCGCCGCGATCAAGCGAGGCCGCGCCGGCCTGCCCTATAAAAGCTTGGAGTATTCAGTCGAGACGCGCGGCCAGCCGGCGCCAGCGGCGCGGATGCTGGGCGGGCCCGGTTCACTTTGACGTGACAAGGACTCGATGGCGGCCGGGAATGATAAAGCGGCTGCCGGATGCGGCATGCCGTTTAGGACCCGTTCTCAATAAGCTTCTTTTGTCGTGATCAGCGATAATGGCGTCAACAAAAGAATCCGCAGATCAAGCCCAATGGACCAGTTGTCAATGTAGAAAAGATCGTGAGCAACGCGCTGCTCGATCTTTTCCCGCGTGTCGGCGCCGCCGCGCCAGCCCTTGATCTGTGCCCAGCCCGTAATGCCCGGTTTCACGCGGTGACGGGCGAAATAACCATCGACAACCTCCTCGAAAAGATCGGCCCCCACCCTCGATTGCAAAGCATGGGGACGCGGACCGACCAGCGATAGGTCACCTCTGAAGGCTACATTGAACAATTGTGGCAATTCGTCGAGCGATGTTCTGCGAAGAAATCGGCCGAAGCGGGTCACGCGCCGATCATCCCGCGTCACCGACTTTACGCCATCTTCGTCGGTCTGATCGACATACATGGAACGGAATTTGTAGACGCTGATTTTCTCATTGTTGAAGCCGTAGCGCGTCTGCCTGAAGAGAACCGGCCCGCGCGAGTCGAGTTTGATTGCGATGGCGATCACAGTCAAAAGCGGTGAAAGTAAAAGGATCATCATCCCGGCCAATAACCGGTCTTCAACGAGTTTGAGCGCCACGCTCCAGTCGGCCATCGGTTTATCGAAAACCGGCAGGAATGGCACCTCGCCGATATAATCATAGGACCTTTTGCGCAATTTTAATTTGCTGCCCAGTGCCGCGATGCGGATATCAATAGGCAGCGCCCACAACATTTTCAGCATATCGAGGATGCGATCCTCGGCAGCCACGGGAAGCGCGATGATCAAAAGGTCGACGCGTTGCGCGCGGCAGAATTTTTCCATGTCTTCGAAGCGCCCCAGCTTCTGGTAACGCCCGACTTGCTCAGGCGAGCGCACCGCGCCGCGATCGTCGAAAAGCCCGAGGATCTGTATTCCGGAACGAGTTCGTTCAAGTTTATGAATGAGTTCGTGAGCAGGGTCGCCCCCGCCCACAATCACCGCCCGCCGTCCCAAACGCCCCTCGCACGCCCATCTTGAGATCATGGCCGCCGCGGCGAACCGCGATGTGAGACAAAACGCCCAAGCGCAGATAAACCAGCCGAGCAACCAGTTTTTTTGCGGAACCGCCAAAGGACCGATCAATACGCTGGAAATCACATAGATCGACAGCGACACGGCGAGGGCAAGCCCAACGTGCACGGCCTGTTGAGTAAGGGAAGATAAGCGCCGAATCGTATACGCCCATCGCTTCGCCAGAATGGCGACCGCCATGGCGGCGACGCCAAATGCGGCGACGATCGCGTAACGAAAATCCCCCTCGCTAGAAAGGTGCCCTAAGCGATGGGTGACACCGCCAGCGGCAATGATGGCACCGAGGTCAAAGAGCATAACGGCGGCAATGACCGGCGGCTGGGAGACCAGCCGCCGCACGACCGGCGGCATGCGGGTGATAGACGAAACCGTGTCAGTCATCAGCAGCTTCAAACAAATACTGGTCACGGCCGCCATCCGACCGCGATCCAGCCTATTTGAAGAGCTTTAAAAAAGGCATAAATAAATAAAATGAATACTACGCCGCCTGCTGCCTTGGTTGCACCTCGGCGCTATAGTCTTCGACCATGGCGCGGGAAATTGTTCCTGGCGAGAATTTACAAGATCCGATTTCAGATACGGGTGTAACTTCCGCCCCGGTTCCGCAGATAAAGCATTCTTCGAAACCAGCCAATTCTTCCGGCATGATGCGGCGCTCGATGACCTCTATACCGCGCCGTTTGGCAAGATCGATCACCGTGCGGCGCGTGATGCCATCGAGGAAGCAATCGGCAATCGGCGTGTGGATGACACCATCTTTCGTGAAGAAAATATTGGCGCCCGTACATTCGGCAACACGCTCCTGCCAATCGAGCATCAAGGCATCGGCATAACCGCGCCGCTCGGCGCGATGCTTGGAGATCGTGCAGATCATGTAAAGGCCGGCGGCCTTGGCGCGTGCTGGCGCGGTCATGGGATCTGGCCTTCGATACTCGGCAATGTCGAGCCGGATACCTTTCATCTTCTGCTCGATATCGAACATGCTCGGCCACTCCCACACGGCCACTGCGACATGGATGGTCGAGTTTTGCGCCGCGACCGCCATCATCTCGCTGCCCCGCCAGGCAACCGGCCGAACATAGCAATTTGGAAGATTGTTCTTATCGACGACAAGTTGTTTTATACGGTCGAGCTCGACGACGGCATAGGGAATTTCAAAGTCCATCAAATTGGCGGAGTTTCTAAAACGCTCCGAATGTTCCGTTGATTTGAAGATGCGTCCGCCATAGGCGCGCTCACCTTCGAAAACGCAAGAGGCATAATGCAAGCCATGCGAAAGAACATGCAATTTCGCGTCGCGCCAGGGAAGGAGCGCTCCGTCCATCCAAATGAATCCGTCACGCTGATCAAAAGGCAAAACGGACATTGATTTCCTCCCGGCTTGGCTCTGGCATGTTTTCTAAGCGCGAATCTCGTTTTCCCATATATAGCGGGGCCGATGACGTAAGAAAGGGATGTTGAAAAACCCTAAAACCAGATCATCCTTTCAATCATCTTAATCGTCTGCTTGACCCGGTTTGTATAGGGCGGGAAAAGCATAGGCATCATGCTGAATTTATCTTCGAGCACCGCGCGCTCATGCGAGAAGGCGCGGAAGCCGAAAAATCCATGGCCATTGCCAAGGCCCGAGGCACCGATCCCTCCAAAAGGCAAATTTTCATGGACGAAGTGCATCATAGAGGCATTGATGCATGACCCACCAGCCGAGGTCTCTTGCAGCACTCGGTTCACGACGGCTTTGTCCTGGGAATAGATATAGAGCGCAAGCGGCTTTGGTCGGCCATTGATCGCGGCAATCGGCTCGGCAAGATCGCTGAAAGCGAGGACTGGCAAAACGGGGCCAAAAATCTCTTCTTGCATGAGGAGCGCATCACTTGAAACTCCGGTGAGCAAAGTCGGCGCGATGAAGTTTTGCTCCGGATGGCGCTTGCCGCCCAAAAGTACCTTGGCGCCACCTGCCTCGGCATCGTCGATGAGGCGGCAGATCCGCGCGAAATGGCGTTGATTTATTATCCGGCAGTAATGAGGGCTTTGGACCACCGGATCACCATACATGCGCTTAACGGCGTCCGCCATTGCACTCGCAAATTCCGGCAAGCATTTTTCATGGACATAAGCATAATCCGGGGCAATGCAGGTTTGGCCGCAGTTCGAAAATTTGCCCCACGCAATGCTCGCCGCCGCCTTCGCAATATCGGCGCTTTCGTCGACAACGACGGGGGACTTGCCGCCAAGCTCCAAGGTTATGAAGGAAAGGTGTTTGGCAGCGGCCGCCATCACCGCTTTTCCCACCCCTGGACTCCCGGTGAAAAAAATATGATCGAAGGGCAGTTCGAGCAGCGTCTTCGATACCTCCGCATCCCCCTCCAATGCAGCGATTTCATGCCAGTCAAAAGTCTCGCTAAGGAGTCTTGCCATGACCTTTGAGCAAGCCGCGCTGATTTCGGAAGGCTTGAGAATGGCTGGGCAACCCGCGGCAATCGCGGAGATGAGAGGGCCGAGCAGCAAACAGACCGGGTAGTTCCAGGGCGCGATGATGAGGGAGACGCCCTTTGGTTCAAAGCGTATCCGCGCCTTGGTCCCTATCATCGTCATGGTCGGACGAACGCGCTTCGGCCTCATCCAGGATTTGAGATGCCGGCAGGCGTGGCGGATGCCGGAGATTATGGGAAGAATCTCGAAGAGATCGGACTCGGCCTCGGGTCTGCGGAGATCGGCGGCAAGCGCCTGGCGGATCGCGCCCCGGTTGGCAAGAACAGCGGCCTCGAGCTTGCGCAGCGTTGCAACTCTTTCCGCAACGGTTGACGCGCGAAGCGCAATCGCGCTTTGACGCTGCGCGGCCAACACACGCTCAATTGAAGGTTGCGCTTCGCGCATTTGTCGTTCCGTTTCGGAGTGGACGATCACACGACGATCGTGGTGGCTGCGAGCCAGAACTCAGGGCTTGAATATCATGAAGTAGAGATTGGCCAAGGGAATGAGAGTTGCGGCCGTGCCCCAAATGGACCAGCGCTGGCTCCGCCGCCAGTAGCTTTCAGGGATAGCGCCGCCCGAGGCGAACGCGCGCGCTTGCCGCGCCTGCGCGATTTGCGTGGGGATCAATATAAGAAGCCAGATCACCCCTGAAGCTATGAAAAGCCCCTGCCCCCAAAGGAGCCAGCTTTGGCGCAGGTCAATGCTAGCCACGGCCGCCATGCCATACGCGCCGATCAGAATGAGCGCCGCACCGCCCGCCGTGAAGACCCAATCCGTGAGGGTAACCAGCCTCTGGGCATAGGCGATGACGGCTGGCTCCCCGGTGCGGTCGGCGAGCGCCTTCCAAACTCCCGTGACGACGATATTGCCCAAGAACAAGATAACGCCAAGCAGGTGAATGACTTTGAACGCATCATAGGACATGGAGATTGGACTTAAGTTCACACGCACGCGGGCCTTGATCGGCACATTCTAAGGTAATGATCGTGAAACCGACCGGACTTGGGAGCGCGGACTTGACGAATAAGGACGTTCCTGAAATATGTCAACATTACTGACGTAAAGGCCATTCCGTGAACGAAATCTCGCCAAGAGAAAACACCGCCGCGGTCCTTTCGCGAAGGCCATGCAGCCTCGACCTTTCCGCTGATGCCCCGCAGTATGATCTAATTGAGCTGATGTTTTTCGCTTACCGGGATTTCGTGAGCGATGCGGATCATCTCCTGGCCTCCCTCGGTTTCGGCCGTGCCCATCACCGGGTTTTGCATTTCGTCTCGCGCCGGCCGGGTCTTACCATTGCCGAGCTTTTGGATATTTTAAAAATCACCAAGCAAAGCCTGAACCGCGTTCTCAAAGAGCTCTTGGACCAGCGTTATGTGGAAGCGTGCCGGGGAATGAGAGATCGCCGCCAGCGGCATTTGTTTCCGTCGGAGCAAGGCCGCGCGCTTGCCGCCGACATCGCGGCGATGCAATCGAAACGTTTCGCTAATGTCTTCGCCGCGCTCTCCGAAAGCGCGCGGCCTCAGGCAATCGCCTTTCTCCTCGCCATGGTCAATTCGAATGAGCAAGCGAAAATCGCCGCCATGACAGGTGTCGTTCCGACGCTCACTAGGCGGTCAATTCCAGATGGAATCCATCAACGTGAGTCAAACTCTGCCAAATTCCATGGATGAGGCGCCAGCTTCCCTGACGGCTGCGCCCGCCGATGACGCGGCGCATCTTCTGATCGTGGACGATGACAGGCGTATCCGGGCGCTCTTATCCCGCATGCTGAGCGATCAAGGTTATCGCGTCAGCGCCGCCGCCCATGCCGAGGAAGCACTGGCGCGATTAAAAAACATTTCATTCGACTTGATCATTCTCGATGTCACGATGCCTGGCGAAGATGGTTTTTCCTTCGCCGCAAAGCTGCGAGCGAGCGGGACGGAGCTGGCGCGCGTTCCCATTATCATGCTGACCGCGCGCAGCGAGGCGGAAGATCGCGTCCGCGGCTTGGAGACCGGCGCCGATGATTATTTAGGAAAGCCTTGCGAGCCGCGTGAGCTCACCTTGCGGATCGCTGCCATCTTGCGCCGGGCGCCTCCGCGGCCGCTCAGCTCACCGCCAGCCTCGGTCCGCTTCGGCGATTTCACTTTTGATCTCGGCCGCGGCGAATTGCGCCAGCGCGATGAGGTCGTGCGGATTACCGACCGCGAGCGCGAGATGCTGCGCATCCTCGCCGAGAACGCCGGAACATCGGTGGCGCGGGAGGCACTCGCGGGTTCCGGCGGCGCCGCCAACGAGCGCACCGTTGATGTGCAAGTCAACCGCTTGCGCCGCAAGATCGAGCGCGATCCGGCCAACCCTCTTTACCTACAAACCGCGCGCGGGGCTGGCTACAGATTGCTCGTCGACCGCTAGAAATGACACCGGGAACCGCGCCTTGAGGCTCTCGCTTCCCCTCTCGCTCGCCCCGAAGCGGATTTGGTTTTCGAGGGCCGCCAGAAAACTCGGCGCGCTTCTGCCGAAAGGTCTTTATGCGAGGGCGCTCCTCATCGTCATCGCGCCAATCGTCATCCTGCAATGCGTGTTGACCTATGTCTTCATGGAACGGCACTGGCAGCGCGTGACGATGCACCTCTCCACCGCGCTGACGCATGAGCTCGCGATGATTGTCGATCTCCACAGGGCCTACCGGGGCAGCGGCAATGACGAACTTCTTGTTCGCACCGTCCAACAACGCCTCGACATCGATCTTGAATTCATGCCGAAAGGCGAGCTGCCCCCCGCGCTGCCGAAACCCTTTTTCTCAATTCTGGATGCCGCTCTTTCAGCGGAAATTCAACGCCAGATCGGCAAGCCTTTTTGGCTCGACACGGTTGGCCGCTCGAATTTCGTCGAAATCCGCATTCTGCTCGATGACTCGATCCTGCGGGCCGTCGCCTTGCGCAGCGCCGCCTATGCGTCAAACTCGCAGATTTTTCTCTTTTGGATGATGGGAACCTCCCTTGTTCTCATTATCGTCGCGATCATTTTTTTGAGCAATCAAATCCGTCCGATCCTCTCTCTTGCCCGCGCCGCCGATGCCTTCGGCAAGGGCCGCGAAGTCGCCTTCGAGCCGCGCGGCGCCCGCGAAGTCAAGCAGGCGGGCACGGCCTTTCTTTTGATGAAGAAGCGGATCGAGCGTGCTTTTGAGCAGCGCACAACAATGCTGAGCGGCGTCAGCCACGATCTGCGCACGATCCTCATGCGCTTTAAACTATCGCTCGCCCTAATGATTGAAACCGATGAAACGCGCGATCTACAAAAAGATGTCGAGGAGATGCAGCGCATGCTCGAAGCCTATCTCGCCTTTGCGCGCGGCGATAGCGGCGAGAGCGCCGTCGCCATCGATTTCGCGGATTTTTTAGAAGACCTGCGCCTTGACGCCGAGCGCGCTGGTTTCGCCGCCAAGATTGGCTTCAAAGGCGATCCGGTCGTGACGCTGCGGCCGAATGCTTTCAAGCGATGTCTTTCTAATCTCATTAATAATGCGCATGATCATGCCGATCACATAGCGGTCAGTGCTCTGCGTGATGGGCGTTTTCTAACGATCCATGTCGATGACGATGGCCCCGGCATTCCCCCCGACAAGCGCGAGGATGTGTTCCGCCCCTTCTTCCGCCTCGATAGCGGCCGGAAAAACCAAGATGAGGGCGGGACCGGACTTGGCCTTGCGATTGCCCGCGACATCGCCCGCTCGCATGGCGGCGATATCACGCTCTCGGAAAGCAAGGCGGGGGGATTGCGCGCCACCGTGCGCGTGCCGGTGTGAGTTGGAGGGGTGATTTTGTCCGATTGCGGGGCCTAATCGGACAAAAAAGTTTCACGTGAAACATTTTTGTAAGATGCTCGGCGGGGATCTTACAAGGCTGAATACAGGTGTCATTCGTGATCCAAGTACAATCGCGGCTTTGTTGCAGACAAATCCGCTCCGCCGCCCGCAAGGCAGAAGACTCGAGGCTCAGCGCAATCCCGCGCCTCAAGTCTTGTGTGGGGCAACCCAGGTGCGCACGTGTTGAGTGGCTTCTTCATGGTGGGCGCCGGTGGCCTTAAAAAATCTAACGATTGAACGGTTTAAGAGACTGGAGCGCGTCGACTTCAACTTAAGCGACGTCAATATACTTATTGGGGGAAACAATTCAGGAAAAAGCACGATTATTCAGGCCGTGCACTTTGCGTTTACTCTACTACAGTCACTTAATATTACAAACAAATGGCCAGCAAAAGCGAAAAAATCGTCAACAATAAGTCCAACTGAATTAATATATATTCCGTCCGAAGATGCGTATTCTTTAGGATACGGCGGACGGCTCCTGGAAGAAGAAGCAAAATCAATTGTAATCCGCCTGACTTTTGACGACGGTGAAATAATAAATTTATCCATTAGAAAAGGTAGGATCACGAACATCATTGTTGAGCCAGATAATGTGCAGTACGCGAAAACATTATCAAGCCTTGAGGAACCATATTCAGTATTTTCTCCGGGACTTGCGGGCGTCGCTAGGACTGAGACACTCGTTTCGGACGGCGTTCTCTTAAGAGCGCTCGCGCGGGGAGACGCTAATGCTTTCGTTCGTAACATTTTGTATCGGCTACATCAAAAGGATGAATGGGTTCAGTTTGAAACTGATCTTTCAATGATCTTCCAAAATATACGCATCAACGTGAAATTTAATCCGACAACTGACCAGTACATCGATGTCACAGTTTCCGAAATCGGAAGGCAGGTGCCGCTCGATCTTGCGGGAACGGGACTTCTTCAATCCGTTCAAATACTCGCCTACCTGCATCTGTTTTCTCCAAAGCTCATCATTCTCGATGAGCCCGATTCACATCTCCACCCCAATAACCAGAGACTCCTTTGCTCCTTGCTCTCGACGGTTGCGCTCGAACGGGGAGTGCAGGTTCTCGTTACAACGCACTCAAGACACGTTTTGGATACCCTACGCTCAGATGCTAAGATGCTCTGGGTACAGAATGGCACTTTGGTTGAGGCAGATGCACAAGATCAAGTCGACATTCTCCTCGAATTAGGGGCGCTCGACATCAAAGAAAAAATCTCCTCTGGTAACTACAAAGTTATTGTGCTCACAGAGGATAAAATTACACAGCTACTCAAAAAATTACTCGATAATGCACGGTTTGATGAGAACGCAACAACCCTATTGCCCTATAACGGTGTTACTAGTGTCCATCTCTTGAATCCCCTCATCAGGCAAATCAAAGAGATTTCACAGGCAGCAATAGTGGTGCACCGGGATAGAGACTATATGGAGCCAGACGAGATCGAAATCTGGAAAAAGGAAATTATTGCAGCGGGCGCGGAACCGTTTGTCACAAAGGAAATCGATGTAGAGGGCTATTTCGCAACTGATGAATATATCCGCTTGGTGGGAAATGGAGTACCCGGCTTCGACCTTAAAGCAGTAAATCTAAAGCTTGGTGAGAATGAGCTCGATACTAGCATAGCCAGCTATGTCAACGGTCGCATCGATCTGGAGCGTAAAAGCGGTAACATAGCTAAATTGGACTACGGAAAGTTGAGCGCGATGGCAGCGAAGAAAGCCAGCGCAAATCCGATAGCGACTATGAAAGGCAAAAAGAAACTGGCAAAGTTAAGGGAGATCTTTCAGGAACTTTACGGTAAACGATTTGAGGTCCAACGCGACGCCCTTCCGGTAGATATAGAGCTTGCAGCCATTGCTGCAAAATATTTCCGTGACGGCACCGGCAGACGGTGAGCCGTCATTATAAAACTGCGGCCCTCGTCACAATATCTAGTCAAATCATTTTTCATCTCAAATCGTAAGGTGCTTCTCGCGCTTACAAAGCGCGCAAGGATCCATTCATCGCACGGGCGGCCAAGGAGCCGCGTGGAAAATTGCTGTCAAGGACGGCACGAAGTGCCGCCGCCGCCGGCGGTCAATGATCCTTGACAGCGTATTTTCCTCCGCGGCGAGGCTCGCCGTTGCGATGAATGGAGAGGTGTGGCCTGGCGGCCGTTTGGAAACCTCATCCTTTGAGACGCGGCTTCGCCGCTCTTCGGGAAAGCCCCACCCCTCAATCAGACAATTCGCGAGCGGGCTTACCCCGCCCGCCGCGAAAGCCCATCGCCAAAACATAGAGCTCGGCGGAATCGGCGCGGCTCGCGGGTGGCTTGACGTGGTGAACGCTGACGAACGCGCGCTTGAGGCGCGCCAGCAGCTCCTGCTCCGTGCCGCCTTGGATGACCTTAGCGAGAAAGACGCCGCCCGGATCGAGGACGTCGGCCGCGAAATCGGCGGCGAGCTCGACAAGGCCGATGATCCGGAGCTGGTCGGTCTTTTTGTGGCCGGTGGCATTCGCCGCCATGTCGGAGAGCACGACATCGGCTGGCCCGCCAAGCCAGTCTTTAAGATGCGCCGGCGCCTCCTCGTCCGTAAAGTCGAGTATCTTGAACTCGGCGCCTTCAACTGGCTCCATTTCCTTAAGATCGATGCTCAAAACCTTGCCTCGGCCTTGCCCGGCGCCCGTCTTCTCGACCGCGACCTGCGTCCACCCGCCCGGCGTCGCGCCAAGATCGACGACCCTCTGCCCGGGTTTTAAAAGATGATAGCGGGCGTCGATCTCGATCAGCTTATAGGCAGCGCGCGAGCGGAAATTCTCACGCTTGGCGCGCGAGACATAAGGATCGTTGAGCTGCCGCTCGAGCCAGAGGGTCGAGGATAGCGAGCGCTTGCGCGCGGTCTTCACGCGCGTCTTCAGCGCGCGCCCGCCTTGGCCGGGAGAGGAAGAGCGAGAGCTTGCCACAAGAACCCTTTCAGCCCGCGCGAAACGTTGGGCGTTGCGCCTATTCGATTGCTCAATCGTCGAAAATGTGGCGGAAATGTGCGCTTGCGCACATTCGCCGGCGGCAATTCTTGGCAAATTGCCGGTGCTTTCTAGAGGCTTCCTTAAGAAAGCGTCTTTTCATGGGAGGCACACAATGCGGTTTATCCTAGCAAATCTGGTCCTTGCCCTCTTGATGGCAACGGGTTTCATTTCGCCCGAGCTTCTTAGCGTCATCTCTCTAGGTCAGGGGGAGCGCTCGCGGCCCTCATCGTGATCGAAATCTCAATGGAGCCGTTCGCCAGCGGTCTCGGGGGCAGCCCTCGCGGCAGCGAGCGTGATCAATGCAAGGACAATGAGATAAATCGAAATCGGCCAAGTCGCGCCCGAGGTTGCCGCGAGGAAACTTGCCGCGGCAAAAGGCGTGAGGCCGCCGCTGATCGCCGCACCGATCTGGAATCCAAGCGAAGCGCCGCTGTAGCGTAACCTCGTGGTGAAAAGCTCGCAATACCAGGAGGCGCCAACGGCAAACCCGATCATCTGCCCGAAGGTAATCGCGGCGATGACTGTCAAAGTGATAATGAGCGGGTCTTTGGTGTCGAGCAGCCAAAATAGCGGAAAGGCGAAGCCCATCGCGAAGATAGAACCCGCATAGAACATTCTTTTGCGGCCGATTTTGTCCGACAATGCCCCAAAGAGTGGAATTGCCGCGAAGGCCACAACCGTCGAGAGAAGGATCGCGTTGAGAATAATGGCGCGCGGCATGCCAAGCCGGCTCGTCACATAGCTAATCGCGAAAACATTGCCGATACTGACATAGCTAATCTCGGAAAGTTTTAAGCCGACGGCGGTGAGGAAGCTACGGCGGTGCTTGGTGAGGATCTCGGCGGCCGGCAGTCTCGCCACCGCCTGCATTGCGGCAATCTCCCGGAAGGCGGGCGTCTCCTCGAGCTGCAAGCGGATATAAAGGCCAACGCCAACGAGAAGGATACTGATCAAGAAGGGCACGCGCCAGGCAAAGGCGAGGAAGTTTTCCGGCGGCAGCGTTGAGAGCGACGCGAGGATACCGATCGCTGCGAGATTGCCGAGCGGATAGCCGATCTGCACGAGAGATGCGAGCAGCCCGCGGTGCCTTGGCGGCGCATTTTCAATGACCATAAGAACAGCGCCGCCCCACTCGCCGCCGATGCCAATCCCTTGCAGGAGGCGGAGCAGAACAAGAAGAACGGGCGCGGCAAGGCCGATCTCATCATAGGTTGGCAGAAGGCCGATTAGAAACGTGCCCGCCCCCATGATCGTGATGGTCGCGGCCAGCATGGCCTTGCGTCCGGCGCGGTCGCCGAAATGGCCGAAGAGCGCGGCGCCAAAGGGCCGGGCAAAGAAACCGACGCCGTAGGTGCCGAAAGCCGCAATCGTGCCCAGCGCCGGGTCCTTAAGGGGAAAAAATAATTTGTCGAAGATGAGGGCGCTCGCCGTCGCATAGACAAGGAAATCGTACCATTCGACGGCCGTGCCTATCACGCTTGCAAGGACGATACGTCTCAGCGCCGCCGTTATTTGGGGTGAGACTTCGGTGATAAGACCCTCTCTGGTTTCACTCATCGGTTCCGTCCGCCAGCGTCGGCCGGGCCGCCGCATTAACCTGGTAGAACAGGACGTTGGAAACGTTGCACAACGAGCAACGCATTGTTATTGAAATCTGAATATTGTATTCAGGAATTTGATATAAATGATTCGGCGCATTCGCGACCCCCTTCACAATCTTATCCAATTTAATACGAAAGACGAGTTAGAGGGCGCCCTGTGGCGAGTCTTGGAAACTCGACCGTTCCAGCGTTTGCGCCGCGTGAAGCAGTTGGGCTTTTCCGACCTAGTTTACCCAGGCGCCAGCCATTCGCGCTTCGCTCACAGCGTGGGCGTATTTCAAACCGCTCGCCAGCTAATGGAAGTAGTCCGCAAACACGTTGGTAAACGGCAGGAAAGCCGTGAAAACCGGGCCTTAGCGGCAGCGCTTGTCCACGATCTGGGCCATGGTCCCTTTAGTCACGCGTTTGAAAAAGTTGGTGATGGGCTCCAATTGAGACTTGCCGACCATGAGCACATGAGTGACAGACTGATACGCAATAGCGAGGTTGCAGATATTCTCAATGAAATGGGCAGTGGTTTCGCATGCGACGTTGCGGATATCATAAAAAAACAAGGGCGCTGGAGCGTTCACAACACAGTTGTATCTAGCCAATTTGACGCTGACCGACTCGACTATTTACGCCGGGATCGGTTGATGTCAGGGACCCAACACGGAGGTATAGATTTCGAATGGCTCATTGCTAACCTGGCCCTTAGATCGGTGCCGTTTGGCATAGATGAAAGCCAAGTCGGAACAATTGAGACTTTTGTAATTGGTCCAAAAGCGATTCAAGCTGCCGAAGCCTTTGTGCTTGGCCTTTTCCAACTTTATCCTACTGTCTACTTCCATAAGGCAACACGTGGTGCTGAGAAGATATTCACAGAGCTTCTCATCAGGTCGTCATGCTCGCGAGGGACGATGCGGTTGCGGCTACCGGACTGCCGAATCATCATCCGCTCATTCGCTTTGCGCTGGAGCCTGATAACATAGATGTTGCCCTCTGTTTGGATGATTCGACAATTTGGGGCGCGTTGTCTCTCATGGCTGAGGCAAAGAATCCACTTGTCAGTGAATTTGCGACGCGGTTACGTGATAGAAAACTTTATAAGTGTATAGATGTACGAGCTGAAGTGGCCAATGTCTTTGATCCCCTTAGCAAAAATGCACCGGAAACGGTCGGAAAAATCGATCGTTCTTGCACCAACATTAATGAAAAATTAAAGGATCTGCTTAATGAAAAGCGCTTGGAGATTCCTCCTCTCCTGATTGACGAGGATGAGAGATCTCCGTACCGGACTGAGAAAGGGCGGAGCGGGCCCACCGAGCGGATTAATGTACTGACTGATGGAGGAAGCGTAGTAGATCTGGCGGAGCGCTCGCGAATCGTTGCGTCACTTCCGAGCTTTAAACTGTTCCGCGTTTATTACGATTGCACAAACGAAAAATTTCTGCAACGTAGCAAGCAGATCATTAACGATGAGATTAAAACATGTCCCTGAACAACGGTCTCAAGGTCGCAGAAATTGTTCGAGAGGCTGGTGGTCGAATAATCGGGCGAACCCGGTTACAAAAAATAGTTTATCTGTTTTCAGTAACCGGCCTTGAGACTGGCTTTGCGTTTTCATATAAGCATTACGGGCCTTATAGCGAAGACCTTGCGGTGGCAGCACGGCAAGGAAGTCTCCTTGGGTATCTAAGTGAGACCGAGCAGACAGCAGCTTGGGGTGGCTCCTACTCAATCTACACTGTTGACCCCTCGGCCTCTCCCGAAGCCGCCTCACCCTCTGGCAGTTTACTAGAGGCTCGGCAGAAGCTCGCGAAGCTTGCTGCAAGCGCCGACGCCGTTGAACTCGAACTCGCCGCTACAGCTGTGTTTTTGGCCAAGGAAGGAATCGAAGATCCCTGGAAAGAAACGAAGCGCCGCAAGCCAGAAAAAGCCGTGAACGAGCGGGTTAAAGGGGCAAAAGAACTTCTTCGACAACTACGAGCGATTGATGCGCCAGTACCATTACCGACCACTGTTTGATGCCTACAGACCTGATTAGTCTCTTGTGCCGATGTTATACTCCCTCACTCCGCCGCGAGCTTCTCCCGAGCCAGGGCTTGATCGGCGCTGATGAGCTTTAACAAAATGCCGTCGCGCAGCCCGCGGTCGGCGATGCGGACGCGCTGGGCCGGGAAAGTGCGACGGATGGCTTCGAGGATCGCGCAGCCAGCGAGGACGAGATCGGCGCGTGCCCTGCCGATGCAGCCATTGGCGGCCCGCTCTACGTAGGTCATGCCGCGCAACTTCTGCACCGTGAAATCAACTTCGCCGCGCGACATCCATAGGCCGTCGACCCGGCGGCGGTCGTAGCGGCTAAGGCCGAGGAAAACGCCGGCGATCGTCGTCACGGTCCCCGAAGTGCCGAGGAGATGGAAATAGCGGCAGCACCGCTCGCCGCGCGTCATCCCGACAAAGCCAACAAGCTGGCTTCTCACATGCTGGACCATCGCCTCGAAAATCTCGTCCGTGACGTCATGCCCGCCAAATTCCTCGGCCAAGGTGACGACGCCGAGTTTTAAAGACACCCAGCAGCGGATGCGGTCGTCAAGCGCCGTTCCTCCCCGTGCCGGGGCCTTGGCAATCCACACAAGCTCGCAGGACCCGCCGCCGATATCGAAAAGAACGGCGCTTTCGGCGGTGGCATCGATGAGCGAGGCGGAACCGGCGGCGGCAAGGCGCGCCTCTGTCTCGCGGTCGACGATTTCGAGCTCCAATCCCGTCGCTTGGCGCACCCTATCGAGGAAATCGGCGCTATTCACGGCCGAGCGGCAGGCTTCGGTGGCGACGAGCCGCGCCCTCGTGACACCGCGTGCATGCATCTTGTCGCGGCATATTTCGAGCGCGCGCACGGTGCGGTCGATCGCGGCGGCGCTCAGCATGCCGGTGCGCGATAAGCCTTCACCAAGCCGCACGATGCGCGAAAAGGAGTCGATGACGCGGAAGCTATCGTGCGAATCTCCCCTGGAAACCGAGCGGGCGACGAGCAGACGGCAATTGTTGGTGCCAAGGTCAAGAGCGGCATACACGTGACCGCGGCGTGGAAAAGGCCGGACCTCGCCCGGGAGCGCAGCGCCCACCGTCTCTGCAAGAGGGTTTAGAGCGGAAACGGTGCCGGTATCGCCCACGGAATCTGTGAAGGACTCGCGCATGACAACTTCGCCTGCGGGGCGATCGGCAAGTCCCACGTTCTGCTCCTACCGCCTGATGGCGCCATCTTTTACGATCACGAATAAGTGTAGCAACGGAGCGCGGAAATACCAAGCGGGGGAGCGGCCGCGGGCTCGCACCTTGACGAGGAGAATTGAAGTCTCATTAAAATTCCGTTCACGGTGACGTTTTCACTGAGGGAAGACAAGTCTCCCCAAGGATAACGCGGGAGTGTTGATTTTCGCCTTGGCGAGGGGCGCCGCCGCGCTCCTGGCCGAGGATTTTGTCAGCGCCAGTAGGCGGTATCGCCTCCGCTACCGCGCGACGGGTCCGTTGGCCTTCTTCCAGGCATCGAGGCCGCCCTCGATGTGGCAGGAGGCCTTGAGGCCCGCGTCTTGCGCGGCCTGCACAGCCATAGCCGAGCGTTCGCCGAAAGCGCAGTAGAACACAATCCGCTTGCCGGTTGCCTTGGCCAATTCATGCAGCATGCCGCGGTCGCTGATATTCTCCCGCAAGTCTGGATAAGGCGCATGCAGCGAGCCGGGGATCGTTCCGTGTCTTTCAATTTCGCTCTTTTCGCGCAAGTCGACGAAGGCGGCGCCGGGGAGGCCGTGTAAGCCAACCGCCTCGACGGCCGAGACCGCCCACCCCTTGCGCGCGATCTCGTCCTGGGGGAGACCGATATGCATGTTGGCCGGGACAGCCACATCCATCATCTTCGGATTGGGCAGCTTTAGATTATTCATGAGATCGGCATACTCATCGGCCGATCTGACGCTAAGCCGCGGGTTAAACTGCTTCTCCTCGCCGATCGTCGAGACCGTGTCGCCCTTGTAGTCGTGCGCCGGATAGACGAGCGTCTCGCTTGGAAGTTTTAAGAGCTTCCCGAAGATTGAGTCGTATGCGGCGCGTGCGTTGCCATTCTGGAAATCCGTGCGGCCGGTGCCGCGGATGAGGAGCGTATCGCCGGTGAAGACGCGGTCGCCCATGAGAAACGAATAGGAATCGTCGGTGTGCCCCGGCGTGTAAAGCACATCGAGGCTCAGTCCCTCGATCCTGATGCGCTCACCTTCCGTCACCCGCATGGAGACGACGTCGGCCTGCGTTTGCTCGCCCATGACCGTGATGCAATGGGCGCGGTCGCGCAGCGCGCCGAGCCCAGTGATGTGATCGGCATGCAGATGGGTGTCGACGGCCTTGACCAACTTGAGGTTAAGCTCATCCACGAGCTGCAGATAGCGGTCGACCTTTTCCAGCACGGGATCGATGATCAGCGCCTCGCCGCCCGACCGGCTGGCGACCAGATAGGTGTAGGTGCAGGAGAGGCTGTCAAAGAGCTGGCGGAATATCATCGGCGGCACCGCGACGTCATGCCGGATATCTCATAAAGCGTCAGCCGCCAGGCAAGGGCGCGGCGGCTGCAATGACACAAATTTCGTCCCAAGTTTGAATAAGGGCCTCCTCGCGCGTCCGTGGCGGCCCGCGGCTTGGCTTTTGGTTTGGCTGCCGGCATGGTCATGACCTGCCGCCTGAGCTTCGCATCGAGATGTAAGGTCACGGGCAAGAATCTTACAAAAAAGTTTCACGAGAAACATCTTGGTAAGATTGGGCCTCTGATCTTACAAAAAGGAAGACAAGCCTTCCTGAGGATAAGGTGGGAAGGCTGATTTTTGCGTTGGCGACGGGCGTCACAGGGCTTCTAGCCGAGGATTTCTTTTTCGGGCTATAAGCCGGCATCACACCTGATAATACACAGACTCACTGCTTGATCAGACTGCCCTGGATTTGCCGTGGAAGGGCCGGCCCCCGCCGAGCATTGTCGTGCCGCTTATACTCCGTTTCGCTCTCTGAGCACATGCAAGGAGATCCGTTATGATTAGGTCATTCATCATTTAGGGCCCTGCCGCCCTTATCATCATGATTTGATCGTGGCTCATCACCCATATGTGGGCGGGCAAAGGGATAAAATGTTCACTCTCGATGTACTTCTCGTTCGTTTCATCCGGTGCGATCGCCCAAAGTAGGAATTTGCGAAGGGCCAGGGCGACCTCTGGGTTCGGCTGATTTTTTGAAACGATCGCATATTCATAATTGACGAGAGGATAAGCGTTTACGCCCGGAGCGTTGACCAAGGTTAGGCGCTCGTCGGGTGGCGTTCGCGGGCTGAGTGCCGCGGCCGCCGCCTCAATCGACTCCCGCGTCGGCAGCAGGAATTCCCCTGAATAGCTTTTGAGCGCCGCAGTACCGAGACTAGCCTTCGCCACATCAGCATAAAAGCTGATGCCGACATAGCCGACTGAATAGGGAGTCTGCTCGATCTTTTCCACCATCCCCGCATTGCCGATGGCTTCCAACGCACCCGGCACGGTAGGCCAAGCGATCTTGTTGCCGAAACCGTGGCTATTCTCCCAGGCCTCGGTAGAGAACGTCAAATATTGAGTGAAAATGAATGTATCGCCTGATTCCTCGCCGCGGCGGATCGGAATGATGTCTTTGTGCGGCAAGGTCACACCCGGGTTTAAGGCCGCAATTGTTTTGTCGTCCCACACCCGAATTTTGCCCGCGTAGATTCCGGCAAGAGCCGGACCGTCGAGCTTAACATTCGCCGTATTTAGGCCTGGTATGTTGTAAACGACAAGCTGCGCCGAGATCGCCATCGGCACATTGATAATGAGAGGGTGATGCCGGATGTCGGCGTCGGACATGAAGGAATCAGAAGCGCCTATCCGGGCCTCGCCTGAAATCGCTTGATCGATGCCCGCACCTGAGCCAGTGGCGGCCGTGCTTATTTTTACGCCCGGGTGCGTCTTCATGTATTCGGACGACCAGGTATTGAACAGCGGGTAAAGCAGCGTCGAACCAGTCTCAACCAAGGTTATGGGCTCGGCGTGCGCCGGTCCCGTTGGGAGCATGAGCAGCCCGAGCACGGCCAGCCCAACTAAGGGCGACCTAACCGCGAGGGCGGCGATGAGGTGATTGGTGAGCGCATCGCGCGTCGGGTAAGAGAGATCAGGCATGGGTCTCGATCCTTAGCTATGGCTGAGCGGCTTTGGACACCTGAGCCGACATTGTCCCGTTAAGTCCTTCTTGTTGCCCGCGATTTATTCCGAATCTGGACGGCCAAAGGCAGCATCACCGCCTGCTGCCTCCTCGACTTGTTGGTGAAGACTGTCGAGGCTCACGCCCGTCGTCTCAATCCGGTAAACCCATGTGACCACTGCGCCGAGGATCGACGTAACGACCAGCCCATAGAGCAAGGATTGCGTGCCGATTGCTGCAAGAAGAATGGGGAAAAAGAACGCGGTTAGGACAGCGCCGAGCTTGGCGAAGGCCGCCGCAAAGCCGGCACCCTTGCCGCGTATCGCCGTCGGGAAAACCTCGCCTGCCAAGAGATAGGTCTGCGCGTTCGGACCGAGGTTTGTCATGAAGTTGAACAGCATGAAGCCGGAGAAAATCAAGAGGATCTCCGTTCCATCTTTGAAATTCGACGACAAAGCGGCGAGCCAGAGTCCGACGGCGCAGCCGATGAAACCGAGAACCTGCAACGAAATTCGGCCGACGACATCGGCGAGCAGAACCGCGAAGGTGATGCCGACGATGAGCAGCGTTGTGATAAAAGCCGCTCCCCTCGCAGCGGTGATGTCCTTCGCAATCAGATCGGCAAGGCTGCGAGCGTGATCTTCATTGGCGCCTACGGCGGCCGCCAGGATCGTCGGGGTGAAGATGCCGATGCCATAGGTCCCAAGGTCCTGCAGGAACCAAGGAACCGACGCGAAGATTGTTGCACGTCTGTTGACAGCGTTGAAGAGCGATGCGTAGGTTTGTCCGGATTGAGGACCTGTCGGGCTGCCTTCGCGCGACGTGAGCTTGATCTCGTTTGGATACTGCGGCTTGCGCACGAGCAGCTTTGCACACGCCCGCTCGGCCTTTTCGATATTACCTCGCACAAACAGCCAATTGGCGCTCTCGACAATATAGAAACGGCCGATTGTGACGAGCAAGGCCGGAATAATCGCCGAGGCGTACATCCAGCGCCAGGCGCTGAGTTCAGGCAAGGTTGACAGGACGAAGTAGCCGATTGCGGTGCCACCGAGGGCGCCGACGGCCTGGAAGGCGAAAGCGCCTAGCACGAGCCTGCCACGGCTTGTGCTGGGGATGTTTTCGGAAATAATCATATGAGCTGTCGGATAGTCGCAGCCGAGCGCGAGCCCGATCCCAAACAGGCAGATCACGACGAGATAAAAGTTTGGGGCAAAGACGAGAGCCGCGAGGAAAGCCACAAAGATAACCATCTCCACGACGAACATGGCCTTGCGGCCGAAGCGGTCCGACAACCCCCCGAGGCCGACGGCGCCGATGAGGATGCCCAATAGGGTCGCAGCGGTAATGATTCCGTTCTCGGCGGCGCCGATGTTGAACTCGCTCGATAGCAAGGGGAGCGCCACGCCGGTCATGAAGACAACGAAGCCCTCAAAAAATTTCCCTGCGGCGGCCAGCGACCAGATCAGCCATTGCATGCCGGTCATCGGCGCCGATCGGAGGCGGGTTCCATCCGCCCACATCGGCAATTCGTCGATGTGCTCCTGGACGGATTTTGCGTGCGATTGCCGCATTTCTGGCGTTGCGATCTCGTCCATTCTGCGATCCTCCTCTACAAGAATTTTATCGACAGAAAGTTTTGGCGGCCTGGCGAAGATTATGAGCCTTGCGTCCAGCCATGTGCAGAAAAGGAGCCCCGCGCTTAGCTCCCCAGAATTTACGCGGGTTCCTGCTTTGGCGGATGGATATTTGGGACGCTGTGTCTTTGCTTGTCCGAGGCAAAGCCCGCCGGGGATCAATGTTGATCTGTTTTAGATTGGGCGGTGTAATCAATTTGTCGGCGCCGCGCCAGATACCCCTCGCCCCACTGGACGCGATCATGTGGTGCTGGCGGATCGCGATGCCACCCAAGTTGTACACGGCGCTGCCTTGGATTGAATCTCGCGAGTAGAATAGCCCCGAATGCTCGCGGCATACCTCACGACAATCGACACTCGGCTGTCTCTAATTAAGTGCCATTATTCATAGCGGTCACGAATAACGGTTTCGTGACAGGTGCCTGGGCCGCGAAGTTTCGGCTGGCTGCCGCAAGCCGCCTGACGGCGCAGAGCGCGCCGCGCTTATCGGCATATTTGAGCTGCGCGCTAAGGCCCGAGCTTCCAGGATAAGCTCGCGCTCGGACTTCACCCGGCGTGGGTCGCTTTGACTGCGGTCGGCGCGTCGTGCGAGGGCGTGGGCGCCATGCTCTCGAACACGCCGTCACGCCGGACGAGCGCGTGGTACAACGCTGCTGCGACATGGAGAAGGACGACCGCGAAAAACGCGAAGGCGAGATAGTGATGCGCGTCCCACAGCAGCGTGTGCATGACGTCGCTCTGGGGAAGGAGCGCCGGCAGCCAGATGCCTCCGAAAAGAACGATCGGATAGGCGCCTGTCCATTGCATGGTCAGGCCGAGAAGGGGCATGGCGATCATCAGCACGTAGAGCGCATAGTGTGAGAGAGGCGCCCCAAGCTTCATCGGTCCGGGCAGATCGGCTGGCAGAGACGGCGCACCGTAGCGTTGCCGCACGGCGAGGCGGATCAGCGCCAGGATGAGGATGATAGCGCCAAGCGTCTTATGCGTCGCGAGAAGCGGCACATATTTCGGCGCGACGGTCGAATTCATGCCGACGCCGATGAACAGCATCGCCAGAATAAGGATGGCCATCAGCCAGTGCAGGAAGCGCTGAAGAACGGTAAAACGTTTGCCGGCGGTGGTCATTGTTTTCCGCCTCCCGCGGCCTCGGAACGGTATGGATAGTATTTCAGTTCCGACGTACGCAGGTCATAGGACCTCGCATAAGCGGCGGATCGCGCCGCCGGGAATGGATCGTCCGACACATGGACGCCGTTAGGAAGGATCGTCGGGTCGAAATTGATGTCGCGGCAAGGACCATCCCGTTCACCCTCGATCCGCTGCATCACGAGCGTGCCGACCTCGACGGCGCGCCGTTCGGGCGGCCAGGCCTTGCTTGGGTCTGCTGTGGGATCGCCCGCATCGGCTACCGTCACCTCCATCGTCCAACGCTGGGGGGTCTTGGCGACGCGCTCGGCGATCTCCTGCTCAAGATAATTGGGGCCGAGTTTGGCGAGATCCATTTGGGTGATCGGCATGACCCGCGCCTGAGGCAGGAGCGACCAGCGGACCGCGTGCTCGGCGCCGGAACCGCTGACAAAGATGAAGCTGTTTAGGCTGTTGTAGCGCCCTTCTGCATAGCTCGCCGTCCACGGCGCCGTCTTGGTCCATTCAGCGAAAGGCACGAACTCCGGATGGCCGGCGACGAAGACCTTCATCGCGTCCGGATCCCTGCTGCGCGCCGCCAGCTGCAGTTCGTAGAACCCTTCGGGTGTCGAGACCGCGAAGACCGGAGGATCGACCATGGCGGAGCGCCACACCTCGCCGTCCGGCGTCGACAGCTGAAGGCCGAGGCCCCGAACGCGCACGGTAGAGTCGGGCGCATTGGCGTCGGCCGTAGCGAGGTTGAAGCGGCCGAGAGCCGGGTATTCGCCACGCGTGAAGACGTGGGCTGACGAGAGCTCGGCGCCGTTTCCATTCGATTCGAAGACGCCCGTGAAGCAGATGCCTTTGGCATGGTTGCGGCGGTGACCAAGGGATGGACCGCCGGGCGGGGCAAGCGAATCGACGATCTTGGCCGGCGTCAGCCGCGTGGGGGAAAGCCATCCCGCCGTATAGGCGAAGGCACCGGCGCCGGCGGCGGCGACAATGGCTATGATCGCCAGCGCTCCAATCGGGGGACGCGATGGCGAGGGCGAGCGCGCGGTCATTCGGCTCCCTCATTTGAGGTCGGGGAATAGATGGGAATAGATTCTGTCTTTACCCGCCGTCCTGTCGAGGTCATCCAAGCGCCTCGGAATTAGTTCTCTAATCGCGGTCGTCAAGGCCTGAGCGCGGAAATTGTCGAAGGGTCATTGGCACAAAGCGGCCTTGCCGAAAGCACCGGCCGGGAACTAACCCCTGATTTCGAGAGGCGCTATGGCGCGACGGGCGATGCCGCTCGCCGCCTGAGTTTCGCATCGAGATGTAAGGTCGCGGGCAATAATCTTACAAAAAGGTTTCACGTGAAACATTTTGGTAAGGTTGGGGCCTTTGATCTTACAAGCCCTCAAACATGTTGTGAATGATGGCACATGTGCTGTGGCGCAAATCGGCTGTCCGGCGCGCGGCAAAGCAAGCAAATGGATTTAGATGGCTGACGAAGACCAAGTTGCCTTACTGCGGCAAGGCGTTTCTCAGTGGAATGCTTGGCGGAAAGAGACAAACTCAGACGTAAACCTCAATGCGGCAGACCTCCGCGGGGCGAACCTCAACGGGGTGGACCTCACCGGGGCAAACCTCAGCGGGGCGAGCCTCGGCTGGGCGAACCTCGTCCGGGCGGATTTCAGCCGGGCAAAACTCGTCGGGGCGACCCTCGGCCGAGCGCATCTCCCCTGGGCGAAGCTCGGCGGGGCGAAACTTGACAGGGCGGACCTTAGCGGGGCGAGCCTCTTCCAAGCGGACCTCAGCCGGGCGCATCTCCTCCAGGCGAGGCTCACCGGCGCGAAACTCCTCCAGGCGAACCTTAGCGGGGCAAACCTCGGCGAGGCGAACCTCTTCGAGGCGGACCTCAGCGAGACGAACCTCAGCGGGGCGAACCTCACCTATGCGAACCTCAACGGGGCGAACCTCAGCTACGCGAACCTCAGCAAGGCGGGATTAGGACAAGCAATGTTGTTCGAAACTATCCTGGGCAATGTTGATCTTTCGACTGCTCTCGGACTTGAGACCTGCCTACATAGTGGTCCAAGCATCATCGATTTTCGTACTCTGCAACGGTCTGGCCGTTTGCCGTTGGCATTCTTACGTGGTGTGGGTCTTTCTGATTTACTAATCGACTACCTGCCGTCCCTTTTGAACGAGCCCATCCAAATGTACAGTTGCTTCATCAGCTATTCCAGCAAGGATCAGGATTTTGCAGATCGCCTTCATGCCGATCTGCAAAACAATGGGGTCCGGTGCTGGTTTGCGCCGCATGATTTACCGATCGGCGCCAAGACGTGGGACGCGATCGATGAGGCGATTAGATTGCGGGATAAGCTCCTGCTCATTCTTTCTGAAAACTCGATCTCCAGCGATTGGGTGGAAGATGAGGTAACCAAAGCTTCTGCCGAAGAACGGGACAGGAAGCGGCTTGTCTTATTTCCAGTCCGTATCGATGACGCGGTCATGGAAACATCCAAGCCGTGGGCACGCAAGCTCCGCGACCAGCGACACATCGGCGATTTCCGGAAGTGGAAAGACCACGATGGTTATCAAGCGAGCCTGAAAAGACTTCTCCGCGATCTCACCGTGGAAAAATCTTGATTTGCGCGACCCTAACCCGGGCGATACACGCGGCGACGCAAGTACTTGCGCCGAACCGGGGAGCCCCCTCTCCCTAAAACCCGGCATACCGCGAAAGCACACCCTGCACCCCCTCGACAAGCTCCTCCTCGGGCACCGAAAACTGCGCCTGCTCGCGCAGTTCAAGATAGTCGGCCCGGTCCTTGCTCGCGCCCGCGAGTTCCGCGCCGAGCAGAAGATCGCGGATCATGACTCGCGGCCCACTTGCATCCCCGCGCTCGTTTGAGCCCTGAATGACGGCGCAGAGCGCGCCGCGCCTGTCGGCATATTTGAGCTGCGCGTTCAGGCCAGAGCTTCCGAGATAAAGTTCCGAGGCAATGCCGGCGGCCCGAAGTTTGAGTACGAAATTTTGGTAGCGGGATAGCTCGGCTTGATCGAGCACGAGGACGACGACAGGGCCGCGCGGCGCGCCTGCGGCAACGACCGGCGAATTGATCGCTTTGAGCGCCGCGTAAAGTCGCGACACGCCGATCGAAAAGCCCGTCGCCGGGACACTCGCACCACGGAACCGGCCAACGAGGCCGTCATAACGCCCTCCCCCCCCAATCGAACCGAAGCGGACCGGCTTTCCCGCTTCATCGGCGATCTCGAAGGTGAGATCGGCCTCGAAGACGGAGCCGGTGTAATATTCAAGGCCGCGCACCACGGAGGGATCGATGCGGATGCGCCCATCATTATAGCCGGCGCTCCTGACAAGCTTCCAAAGCTCCTGAAGATCCCGAAAACCGGCAAGGCCCGCGGCCGAGCCGTCCACAATCGCCTCAACGCCCGACATCACCCCCTCGAAGCGAATATCTTCATCGACATGCACGTCGATATCGCTCATTTGCGCGGCGCGCCGGATGGTTTCATAATTCTGGCGCGCCCGCGCCGCGCCGGATTCAATCTCGAAGAGTTTTAGAAGCGTCTCGATTGCCGTGGGCTCGAGCGCGGCACCCTTGGTGAAATCGCCGCTCTCATCGCGCCGTCCAGGCCCCAGCAGAGCCCTGACGCCCTCGGTGCCGAGCCGGTCGTATTTGTCGATCGCCCGCAAAACCGTTAGCCGGCGGCCTGCCTGCTCTTCGCCATGAAGGCCGATCGCCTCCAAGACGCCATCGAGAACCTTGCGGTTATTGACCTTGATAAGATATTTGCCGCGCGCGATACCGAGCCTTTCCAGCGTATCCGCCGCCATCATGCAGAGCTCGGCGTCGGCGGCGAGGCTCGCCGAACCCACCGTATCGGCATCGAATTGCATGAACTGGCGAAAACGGCCCGGCCCCGGCTTTTCGTTGCGGAAGACCAGGCCGGCGCGATAACTGCGATAGGGCTTCGGCAATTTGTCGAAATGTTCGGCGACATAGCGGGCGAGCGGTGCGGTCAAGTCATAACGCAGCGAGAGCCAGCTCTCGTCATCGTCGCGGAAGGAAAAAACGCCCTCATTCGGGCGCTCCTGGTCGGGCAGAAATTTTCCAAGCGCCTCGGTGAACTCGATGACCGGTGTCTCGACCGGCTCAAAACCATAGAGCTCGTAGACCTCTTGGATCTGCGCGAGCATTCTTTGCGTTGCGGCAATCTCCGACCGCTTGCGGTCCGCAAAGCCGCGCGGCAGCCGGGCATGAATGGCTGGAGCGCCAGCTTTCCCGTTACTCATAAGCATCAAAACCTTGTTTGCCGGGAGTTGTTTAGGAGTGGGACCGCGAGCCGGCAAGGGGTGGGGGCGAAGCGAAATGGGCGCGGCCCTTGGAGGTCTTGACAAATGTGTCTATATTTGCTGGCGGGGTAAAACCCCGGTGATGGGAGACGCAAATGGCACTGGCATCTGAAGAACGCCAGCTACTGACTGGTTTGTTTGACCGTATTCGTGGCGCTGCGAGCACGTCACGTGATCCCGAGGCTGAAGGTCTCATTCAAGACGCAGTTAAAGCGCAGCCCTACGCGCCTTACTATCTCGCGCAAACCGTGCTTGTGCAAGATCAAGCGTTGCGCGCCGCCAATGACCGCCTTCAGGAGCTTGAGGGCAAGGTCAGAGATTTGGAAAACCGGGCCGGTGCGCCGCGCGCCGGCGGCTTCTTGAGCGGGCTTGGCTCACTGTTCGGCGGTGCCGCTTCGGCTCCGCCACGGCGGCCGGCCGCGCCACCGCCTTCGCCTCCGCCCGGCAGCGGCTGGAACCAACCGAGCGGCGCATGGCAGCAGCCGCCAGCTGGCGGCGCGCCGCAACAACCGCAACAACCATGGGGCAGTCCGTCGCCTGGCGCAGCGGGGGGCGGCGGATTTTTGAAGGGCGCGCTCGGCACGGCGGCCGGCGTGGCGGGGGGCGTGCTCCTCGCCGATTCCATCCGCGGCCTGTTTGCCGGACACAACAACCCGCTTGGCATAGGGACGGGTTTCGCCGGCCCTGGATTTGGCGGCCTCGGCGGCGAGACCATCGTCAACAATTACTATGGCAACGATCCCGGCGCGAACCAGTGGGACGCTGCCCAAGATGCGCAGCAAGACGCCGCCGACGATGCGCAAAGTTACGCCGATGCCCAACAAGACGCCGACCAAGACCAGGACGATTTCCAGGACGCTTCGGATTTCGGGTCGGATTTTGGTTCGGACGACGGCAGTTACGACACTTGATGCTCGCCGATAATTGCCGCTGTGGTTGTAACAGGAGCGGCTTGCTATGGCGTTAGAACGGCGTGCTTTAAGAGCACATCCGCGTAAGCGTCAGCGCTATGATTGCGCGAGAAGATCGCGGCACGCGCCGCCGCGCGGGCTTTGCAATCTTGAAGCCGCGGAATCAGCCGGCAAATAGCGCCGGCAAATTCTTCACTCGTGTAGGGGGCGAAAACCTCGCCCTCCGCATCGCCGCTCTCGATACTAGCTCCCGCGAAGGTTCCCTTCGAGGCCACAATGGGCCGCCCCGCCGAGACGGATTCCGTAAAGATACCAGATCCACGCGCCGCGCCAAAGGTGATAGGGTCATAAGGTAGAAGCACGACGTCGGCTTGGCCCGTCCATGCGTTATATTCCGCATGAGTAAGAACGCCTTCGATAAGGCGTACATTTTTTAGCGAGCGCAAGACGCGCTCCGCATCGATCGTCGCTTGCTCCCAAGAATTGTGCTGTATTTGAATGATGAACTCGGCGCCGACCATTTGGTGCTGGCAAATCTCAATCGCTTCCGGCAAGAGGTGGAAGCCCTTGTCGCATCTTGAATGGCCGAAAAATCCGAAGCGCACCGCCGCGCTCTGCTCTTCCTTGCGAGGAATACCCTCGAAAGGGATCGGCAAGATTTGGGCTCTAATGCCAAATTCTTGCTCATACAGGCGCTGCATGGCTTTATTTTCAACGGTGAAAAACAGCACGCGATTGAGGAGCGGCGCCGCCAGCCTAAAAGCACGCTGGTAGAGCTGATGCCCATGCGCGGCAATTTCCCCCCAGGACGTCCATGAGGGCGGAAACATCAATTGGCATATAACGCGCGGCGATCGCTCAACCGGCTGGCGAAGGAGATAGCGGATGAGACCCAAAAGCTGATTTTGGGAAATCGCCGGCACAATAATAAGATTATCCCGCCTCCAGACATCTGCGGGAAGAGAGGCAAGGTCTTTTTCAAATGCGCGATTCAATGTTTGGAAGGTTTGCCTCTCTGAACGGCGGCCCTTAAGGCGCGAATCGACGCTTTCGTAAAGCGAGCGTCGAAAATGAGGAATGGCGCCAAGCTCATCGGCGATCCCGCGCTCCATGGCTTGAGCTCCAAAGATGCGGCAGCTCAGCTGGCGCCGCGCCAGCGCACCGCCAAGCTTCGAAGCAAGATTATAGCTATGCTCGCCTTTTCCAATCAGCCCATTATCGAGACATATGATGTCGATGGCCCGGGCCGAGGCCGGGCGCTCATCGTCGCGGGGCGCCTTCCGCTTAAGGCTAACGAGCAGGGTTTTCCGAGGGGAAACCTTGAGGCGCATTAAAAGGAAAACAAAATTGAACCGGCCGAGCTCGCGCACAAGCATGGCGGCCTCTGAAACGAGCTTGCCCGCGAGGTAGGACCGGCATCCAGGAACCGTAGAGGGAATCCGCGGCCAAGCCGTGTCGAGCGCCATCAAGGCTTGCATGTAGTGGTGAGCCGAATGCAGTTTGCGCAAGAATAGCGGCGCCTTCGCGATCAAATGGTCGATGACCATTTTCCGGCCCAGCAAATCGTAGTCCGACGGCCCCCCGCGCTCATAGCTTAGCAGACAATAAAGATGCGGATGTTTTGAAAAAACATTACTTCCATGCAGCCGGTAGATGGCGAGTGCGCGGTCAATGACCACGCTTCCCATCAGAACGCTAATTCCCCGAATCAAAAACGAATCGGTGCAGCTGCGCAACTCGCCAAGATCTTGATTGTTCAAAAAAAGCTGAAGCGCATCGCGTCGGAAGCAATTCCCGGACGTCGGCGCCCAGCGCCAGCTGGCAATATCGCAAGGCTGAACGAAATGGACTTGGCTCTCAAGCGCCGCATCGGGACTGCGCAATGGCCAGACACCGGGAGCGCTATCGTCGAATCGGCGTAGAAGGCCAGGTTTCACCCCGCGCCGAGAGAGCACATATTCGCTCAGACCGTAGATCGTGCCAAGCACCATGCGCGAATCAACCGATTGGATCATATCGGCGGATGTGAAGCCGACAGGTATCCTAAGGGATAAATGCACAAAGATATGCGTCTCTACAAAAGACGGGAGAAGAACATCATCCGCGTCGATAAAGACAACATACTCACCCGAGCTCGCCTCAAAACCCTCTATCGTTGCGATGCTTTGCCCAGCATTGCTGCTGCGGCGCAGAATGGCTAATGCTGGATATTGTTTTGCGAGGGAGAGAAGCACATCGGCGCTCTCATCGGTCGACGCGTTATCCACGATGATGCATTCGATGCAGGGATAAGTCTGTTCAAAAACGGAGTCGGCGGCTTGCTTGAGGAACCGGCCATAATTGTAGTTGATGATAATCACGCTCACCAACGGCAGGTAGGACGGCGATGCCGCGGCTCTGGCTGGTGAAGGCTGCGGATGGGTTGGTATCGAATAATCCAAGAGAATCGCAACTCAATTGCTGGAGCCCGCGCCGTACTCGGCGCCTAGAAAATCTAATTGAACTTAGGCCGCGCGTGGTGCCCGCCGCAAGCCATACTCTTTGAATTTTTCAACGGTTTTTTCGATTTCTTGATCTTCGAGCACGCGCGGCGTTCCGATTTGAAGAGCAAGCGCATATTGCTTGCAAAGAGTTTCAACCTCGACCGCGAGCCACATGGCCTCGCGCAGGCTGGCGCCGATGGCAACCATGCCATGATTGGCAAGGAGCGCGCAGGTGCGACCTTCAAGCGCCTTGAGCACGGCTTTGGATAAGGCTTCGGTACCATAAGTCTCGTAAGGCGCGCATCGTATGACGGGACCGCCCGCCGCCGCAATCATGTAATGCACCGCGGGTATTTCACTGCCGCATATGGCGAACGCGGTGGCATAGATGGAATGGGCATGCACGACGGCGTGGATTTCTCCTCGCGTGGACAAAATATCGCGGTGGAAACGCCATTCCGTAGAGGCGATAAGCTCATGCTGGTAGGCACCCCCCATATCCATGAAGACGATATCCTCCGGCGCCATCTCCTCATAGGGGATGCCAGAGGGCGTTATCAATAACCCCTCTTTCCAACGTACGGAGATGTTGCCAGAGGTCCCTTGGTTGATGCCCAGCCGGTTCATTGAGAGGCACGCATCGATCATCGCCTGGCGCGCGCCCGCTTCTTCGCTTGGACTCACTTGCTGCTCCTATCGCTCCCACCGCCGAGAGCGCATGCGCCACGGGCAAGCTCTTCCACCGCGCCGAAATCGTGCGCGATAATCAGCGACGGTGCAACCATCCACGAGCCGCCGACACAGGCGACATTTGAGAGGGCCAGATAGTCCTTGGCTTTTGTTTGGTCGATACCGCCCGTCGGCCAGAAAATCAATTCCGGGAGGGGGCCAGCCAATGACGCGAGATACTTCACCCCGCCGGCGGGCTCGGCCGGGAAAAACTTCATGGCGCGAAATCCACGCTCTTGCAGTGCCATGGCTTCAGACGCTGTCGCAATGCCAGGAAGGAAAGGAACAGGCGAATCGATCGCCGCCTCGATAAGCGCCGGGCTCATGCCGGGGCTCACCAGGAAGGCGGCGCCAGCGGCCGCCGCTGCGACCGCCTGATCCGCTGTTATGACTGTACCGGCGCCGATACACGCCTGGAGAAATTCCTTGGCGAGCGCTTTGAGCGCAGCCAAAGCGGCCGGCGTGCGCAGCGTAATTTCGAAGACGGTCAACCCTCCCGCAATGAGCGCGCGCGCCTGGGCCCGCGCATCCTCGACGTCATGCACGGTGAGCACGGGGATCACCGGCTTGCGACGCAGCAAGGCGAGCGTCGCCTCAGAATGACGATAAAGCATCAGCGCCTGTTCCGGATGATAGTAATCACCGCTTAACCAAAAATGCTCGCCCCCAGTTCAGGCCCGCTTACATCGGCACGAAACATTTGGAAGAGTTCGCGCCCATAGCCAAAGGAATATGGCCCGAGGTTATACTCGGCGGGCGCTCGGCCGTGCAGGGCCTCGGGCGAAACATCGGCCATCAAAGTACCGGCCTCGGCATCGAGTGTAAGAATGTCGCCATCCTGAAGCCGGGCGATGGGCCCGCCATCGACCGCCTCCGGCGTCACATGAATGGCCGCCGGGACCTTGCCGGAGGCTCCCGACATCCGGCCATCGGTCACGAGAGCCACCCTATGGCCGCGCGCCATCACGGAGCTAAGCACAGGGGTCAATTGGTGCAGCTCCGGCATCCCATTGGCTTTCGGACCTTGAAACCGCACCACGGCAATAACGTCCCGGTTGAGCTCCCCAGCCCGATAGGCGGCTTCGAGAGCCTCCTGGGCGTGGAAAATGCGAGCGGGAGCACGCGTCTTGCGATGTTCCGGCGCGACGGCGCTGACCTTGATAACAGCGCGCCCAAGATTGCCGTCGAGAACCTGCAAGCCGCCATCGCGCGAAAACGCGTCGCCCGCAGGGCGCAGAACCGCTTCATCGCGGCTCGCGAGCGGCGAAGAGCGAAAGCCAAGCTTGCCCTCATCGAGATACGGCTCTTGGGCGTAAGCCTGAAGGCCCTGGCCCAGAATTGTATTTGCGTCCGCGTGCAAAAGACCGGCATCCAGCAACGAGCCGATGAGAAAACCCGTGCCGCCTGCCGCGGCAAAGTGATTCACATCCGCAATGCCATTGGGATAAATCCGCGCCATCAGCGGTACGGCTTTGGACAAGTCAGCAAAATCATCGAGGACCAGAACGATCCCCCCAGCCCGCGCCATGGCGACGAGATGGATGACGTGGTTCGTTGAGCCGCCGGTCGCATGCAAGGCGACAATGGCGTTGACGAAGGCCCGCTCATCAAGGATCGAGGCAACAGGTGTGTATTCATTCCCAAGCGCGGTGATGGCAAGCGCGTGCTGCGCGGCGGCGGCTGTCAGGGCGTCGCGCAAGGGCGTGTTGGGCGGCACGAAGGCGCTGCCGGGAAGATGCAGGCCCATGACCTCCATCAGCATCTGGTTCGAGTTGGCAGTTCCATAAAAGGTGCAAGTCCCCGGCGCGTGGTAGGAAGCGGCCTCCGCATCGAGGAGGTCGCTTCGCGCCGCCTTGCCCTCGGCATGCAGCTGGCGCATTTTTGCTTTTTCCGGGTTGGGCATGCCTGAGCGCATCGGCCCCGCCGGGATGAAGACGGCGGGCAAATGCCCAAAAGCTTGCGCCGCGATGACCAGGCCGGGGACGATTTTGTCGCAAACCCCGAGGAAGACGGCGGCGTCGAACATATCATGCGAGAGAGCGATGGCCGCCGACATGGCGATGACGTCGCGCGAGAACAGGGAGAGCTCCATGCCGGGCCGCCCTTGCGTGATGCCATCGCACATGGCGGGCACGCCGCCCGCAACTTGCGCGATACCCCCGACTTCGCGAGCCGCGAGTTTAATAATCGCTGGAAAGCGATGGTAGGGCTGGTGCGCCGACAGCATGTCATTATATGCCGTGACGATCGCCAAATTGGCGGCGGCATTGGCCCGCAACTGCTGCTTCTCTGCGGGCGCGCAAGCGGCAAATCCATGGGCAAGATTGGCACACCCAAGATTACCGCGGCGCGGTCCTTGCGCCCTCATGGCGGCGACGCGAGCGAGATAGGCCTCGCGGGAAGGCTCGCTTCGCGCGCGAATGCGCGCGGTGACATCGGCGATCGTTCTGTGAATCATTCTTGGCCTCTCAAGGCATCAAGCGGAGCGTCAATCGTACATCGTTTCTTCGTTCCAGCTTCGCCCGTCCCGCTCGACAAGGGCGACAGCGGCGGCGGGCCCCCAGGTCCCCGCAATATAGGGGCGCGGCGGCTCATTCATCAGGTTCCAAGCATCGCGGATAGGATCGATCCAATGCCAAGCCGCCTCGACCTCATCCCGGCGCATGAACAACGTCGCGTTGCCGCGGATGATATCCATCAGAAGGCGCTCGTAGGCTTCCGGGGCGTGAACGTTGAAGGTTTTGGCGAATGTCATGTCAAGTGGCACATGCTGCAGCCGCATCCCGCCTGATCCAGGCTCCTTGAGCATGAGCCAGAGTTTGATACCCTCATCCGGCTGCAAGCGTATGGCGAGCCTTGTCTGCGAGATCTTTCCGGAATCCCCCGGGAAGATCGAATGCGGGATTTCGCGGAACGCAACGATGACTTGCGAAACCCGCTGAGCCAAGCGCTTTCCGGTACGCAGATAGAAGGGCGAACCCGCCCATCGCCAATTGCCGATTTGAACCTTCAGCGCGGCAAAAGTCTCGGTCTGGGTCTCGCGATTGCCAACGTCCTGAGCGTAGCCCTGAACGGCGCCACCCTCGCTCGCGAGGGCGTGATATTGCCCGCGCACTGTTAGCGCTGCCGCATTGCGCGTGTCGATTGGCAGCAGCGATTTCAAAACCTTGAGCTTTTCATCGCGCACCGAATCTGCATCGAGTGAAGCCGGCGGCTCCATGGCGATAAGGCATAAAAGCTGCAGCAAGTGGTTTTGCACCATGTCTCGCAGCGCGCCCGCATTCTCGTAATAAGCAGCGCGGTTTTCAACGCCAATCGACTCCGCAACCGTGATCTCGACATGGTCGATATGGGCGGAATTCCAAAGCGGCTCGAACAGAGCGTTGGCGAAACGCAGCGCCATGAGATTTTGCACCGTCTCCTTGCCGAGGTAATGATCGATACGGAAAATCCGCTCCTCGGGAAAAACAGCGCCGATTGCATCATTGATTAAGGCCGCCGAAGCGCCATCCCGGCCGAGGGGTTTTTCAACGATGATGCGAGAGGCTGGCGTCGCAAGAGAATGGGCCGCAAGCTTCTTGGCGACGCGGCCGAAATGGTCTGGACCGGTGGCAAGATAGAAAGCGCGCACGCGATTGGGGTCGTTGCCGAGCTCGTGCTCTAGGGTATCCCAGCCTGTTTCGCCGTCGATATCAAGAACCCCGTAGTGAACCATGTTGAGAAAGTGGGAGAGAACATCCCCTTCCGAAGCACCCGCGAATTTCCGCAAAACTTTTCCAATCGTCGCCCGATAGGCTTCGGTATCGAGATTTTGCCGGGAAAGCCCGATGATCTTCGTTGGCTGGGAGAATTGACCATCAAGAGACCGATGGAAGAGCGCTGGGAAGAGTTTGCGATGCGCGAGATCGCCGGTACCGCCGAAGACGACCAGATCAAAGGGAGCAACTTTGATAATCCGCGAAACCATCACTTCCTCGGCGGGTTTTTCCGGGAGTGGAAGCCCTAAAGCGGAACCGGCACCGGACGGGATACTCGAGCTCTCAAAGTCTTAGGCTCAGAATCGGGACGCGCCTCGCCGTCCCGCATTCGCCCCAATTCCAATTTCACATGTATGGCAGGAAGCGGGAAGGAAAGTCCAGTGCAAGGTAAAACGGTGGTGATCACGGGCGGCAGCTCAGGAATCGGCGAGACCGCCGCGCAAAAGCTTGCCCGGATGGGCGCAAGGATCGTGCTCGTCGCACGCGACAAAGCGCGCGGCGAAGCAAGTCTCGCACGGCTTCACCGGACCACACAGCTCCTCCCGCACAAAGCCTACTACGCGGATCTCTCGAGAATTGCGGAGATGAAACGCGTGGCGGCGGAAATCGCCCGCGAAGAACCGCGCGTCGATGTCCTTATCAATAATGCGGGTGCCATGTTCGCCAATCGCCAGGTCACCGAAGACGGGCTGGAGAGGACGTTCGCCCTCAACCACATGGCTTATTTCGTTGTCACGGAGGGGCTGCGCGAAAAGCTAATGGCATCAGCGCCCTCCCGCATTGTCAGCACATCCTCGGGCGCTCACTTCGGGGCGCGGCTTGATTTCAGCGATATGCAGCTCGAAAAAATCTATGGGGCCACGAAGGCCTATGGCCGGTCGAAACTCTGCAATATCTTATTCACCCGCGAGCTCGCCCGCCGGCTGCGCGGCACCGGGGTCACCGCCAACTGCTTGCACCCCGGCTTCGTCGCCACGCGCTTTGGCGATGAAAGCGGCGGCCTCATCTCGCGCATCGTCGGATTTGCCAAGCTGTTCGCCATTTCGCGTGACGAGGGCGCAGAGACCATCGTTTATCTTGCCTCCTCACCGGCGGTTGAGGGGATAACAGGCGAGTATTTCTACAAGTGCCACGTGGCGGCGACATCGCTGGCGGCGAAAGATGATAGAGCTGCCGCATTGCTATGGGAAAAGAGCGAGGCGATCGCGCAGTCGGCCTGATAGGCTTCGCCAACCGCCAAGTTACCGAGACGGCTTGCTACGACCGACTCTGCTGATCGAGCGAGCGGCGAATAAATCAACTCCCCCCATCTAGAGCGAGGCCCATTATCGCACGGCGGCAAGTCTGGCGAGCGTCATTTTTTGTCGCTTCATACATTTGCAGGATGTCGAGTTCTACGGATGCTGATATCCAACTACACGGACGATAACATCCGACGCCATAATAGCGTACATACGATTGTTGACATTATTAGAGATTTTGATAGCCTCATCGCATTGGGGGGATCGGTATGCGCACGTATTTCTCGCAAAAGAAGAAACTGGCCTTATCCAGCTACATAATATCAATAGCGGCACTATGTTGCGGCGCACCCGTCCTGCCAGTTAATGCTGCAGCGCAAAGCGCTGATAACGACCCCGCTGATTATGCCTGGCAGGCCGATGCGATAAACTATGCCCTGAAAATGCGGGCTTTTTTCGATGTGAACATCGGTCAACAACCCACGCCACCGGTTATTCCGCAGTTCGAGCTAGATTTCGATCCGTCCGGTCTCATCGGAAATTTCCAGCCGGACGGCCCCACCCAAACGTCACAAAATGCCTTTTTCCAAAATCTCGGAACGAATGGGCGCACGTGCTTCACCTGCCACCAGCCACAGACCGGCTGGACAGTGAGCGCGGCAAGCGTACAGTCTCGTTTTTTCGCAAGCTTCGGCGCCGATCCGATTTTCCGGCTTGTCGACGGTGCTACATGCCCAACCGCAGATGTATCAACCATTTCGGCAAAGCTAACCGCATACAGTCTCTTACTGAACAAGGGATTGATCCGTATCGGCCTGCCCGTCCCCGCCAACGCCGAGTTTAGCGTTAGCAGCGTCAAAGATCCTTATGGATGTAACACCAATCCCGTGACGGGGCTAACGAGTCCCACTTCTGGCATCGTATCGGTTTACCGGCGGCCTCTCCCCTCCACGAATCTCGGTTTTTTGAGCACAATCATGTGGGATGGGCGCGAGCCGAGTCTATCGAGCCAAGCTACCGACGCCACGCTCATTCATGCGCAAGCCAATAGTGCTCCTAGCGCCACGCAGCTCAGCCAGATTGTCAACTTCGAGTCGGGTGTGTTCACTGCGCAAATATTTGACAACAATGCAGGCTGGCTCAATGGCTACGGCGCAACGGGCGGTCCTGTGCCGCTGCCGCAGCAACTATCAACATTCTATATTGGGATAAACGACCCGCTCGGGCTCAATCCTAAAGGGATTCCTTTTACGTCGCTCGTCTTCAATACTTATCCGGCGTGGGAGAACCTTCTTGGAGGCGGCCAACTGAACGCTGGTCAAGCGTCGGTCGCCCGAGGTGAACAAGTGTTTAACAATACTTCAATCAACATCACAGGTGTAAACGGTCTCAACGACGTTCTCCTTGAGCCGGTCATTCACGGGTTTTGTGGTACTTGCCACGACACGCCGAATGTTGGCAATCACTCAGTCAAAGCACCATTGAACATTGGCATCGCCAATGCAGGACAAAACAGTCCTCCCGACCTCGATATTTCCGCTCTCCCTGTCTTTACGTTACAGTGCAATTCTGGTCCGTTGGCTGGGCAGACCTTTGTTGTGACGGACATTGGCCGTGCGCTGATCTCGGGAAACTGCGCCGATATAGGGAAGGTCAAAGGACCTATATTGCGTGGTTTGGCGGGACGGGCTCCCTACTTCCACAATGGTTCCGCTGCAAACCTAACGGATGTGGTCAACTTCTATAACGACCGATTCAATATCGGCCTAACTTCTCAACAGAAGCAAGATTTAGTTGCTTTCCTGAATACCTTGTAGTGCGTTTTCATTAGATGATTTAGAGACCTGCCGCCGCTCTTTAACGTCTAAAATTTCGGCGCCTCGCCCGCTGGCCAAGACGATACGGCTGCCTCATTGCTATGGGAAAAGAGCGAGGCGATCGCGCAGCTTTGAACGACTACGCCGCTCCTGCCGCGACAGCCCTGCGCGAAGTGCCGTGGTTTTGCGGCGGGCTTTGCCGCAATGCCTTTTGCAGCGCCCATTCCCGAGCGCTATCAAATCGCTCGAGGAATCGCACCTCACCGCCCGTCAGCAAAGCAACCGGCGATCCATCGACGTAGAGGACTCTGCTTGTGGTAAGCGCAGGCAGCTTGCCATCGGGGGTTATAATGCCGATGAGATTTAGCGGATCGGCGCCGCTCAACGAGACGGTTTCACCATTGAGCGGCTTGCGTTTTATCTCGCGCATGAGGCCAACCGCCTCAGGCAAAGCATATTGCTCTCCCGCGAAGCCGGCGACGAAGCGCCCGCCACGGATTTCGCCACGCGCCTCAAGCTTGCGGTAAACGCGCAAGAGGTCCCGCCACTGCGGCAGCCAAGCGGCCTCCCGTTCGAGGAGCCTCCGGAAGACGACGCCGTAGCGACGCAAGAGGCTCAAAGCCACGTGCTCGATGGCATCTGCCCTCGCCTCGCCGCGAGCGGCATCAGGCCGTGGCCGGCGCGCCAGCGCCCAGCGCCCAGAGTTTTGCATGCCAGGCAAAATACCGCGCCTCCGCGCCCGGCGCGCGGTTGGCCGGCGCAGCTCGGAGGGTACAAGCAATGCGCGCAATCCGCCAAAACTGTCGGAGCTGACAAGGCCCATGGCCGCCAGCTCGGCGAGCGCCTCCTCCGCCTGCGAGGAGAGGAGACCGGCCCCCTCGGCAATCTCGTCGAAAAAGGAAGCACCGTGGGCACGAATGAAATCGAGTGCGGCCTGCCCGTTGCCGCTTAGCGTGCCATCCGGGGCTTTTGGCGAAATAGAAGCCCAAAGCGGCGCGTTGCGACGGCTCAAGAATGTGATGGGGGTGGTGCGCAGGGGCGCGGGGGTGATTGTCCGGCTCGCGCCATTCCAGCGCTCGCTGATGGGACGCAAGCGTGCCCAGGCAATGCGCCCGGCCAGACAGTGGTCATCAAGCCAGGCTGGATCGTAGTTTTCTAGTCGAGCTGGCAGGATTTCGCTCTCCCAAGCCCCGGCCGGCGCCTCAAACCCCTCGAGTTGCTCGAGGATCGCCAGCAAGGCCTCGGGTCCCTCCATGCGGGCCTCCGGCGTCACCTTCTGCCAGGCGAGCAGGAAACGGAGGAAGTCATGCGCAGAGACGGGCTCTATCTCGGCCCGCAGCCGTTTGACCGTGTAGTGATGGATGCGCGCCAGCAGCCGCCGGTCGCACCATTCTTCAGTGTCCGAAGCGGGCGTGAATTGGCCGCGAAGGGCAAAGCCCTCCGCTTCGAGCGCGATTAGCGCCGCGTGGATTTCACTGCTTGCAATCCCAAGTGACGCGGCGAGATTATCCGCCGTGACGGGCCCCAAGCCTTCGAGCTGACCGCGCAGAATTTCGACAAGTGCCTTCTCGGCGCTCTCGCACTCCTCGGCGGGATCATTCGCTGGGGCGAGATCAGGTTCGACCCTTGCGGTGGGCCAGAGAGCGCGGAATTGAGGCAAGCGCTCCGCCGCGATCCAGAGCCGCGCGTTCGGGCCTAAAATGCGGGCGGCCCGCCGCTCACGCCCCAGATCCGCGAGCCAGCCCGCCCAGCCCTCATGGATCGCGGCCTCCCGTTCCGTGAAAAAGCCGAGCCACACTAGAGCATCGTGCAGCTCATCGGCGTTGGCCGCGTCGGGCCATGCCTCTTCGCGCACGCGCGCGATCGCCTCGTCATCGAGCTTGCCGAGATCGGCGGCCGATTCCGGCGAGAGCCAGCGCCGCGCCATGACGGCCTGAGCACGCCGTTCCTCGATCGGCGCATCATCAAGATAAGAATACGGCCGGCTGGAGAGCACCTCCAGCGCCAGCGGTGAAGGCGCCGTCAGATCGCGGATGATGATTTCGATCTCGCCCCTCTCTATTCGAGAGAGGAGATATTCGAGCCCCCTGATATCCATCGCTTCGGTGAGGCAATCGTCAATCGTTTGCCGCACCAGCGGATGATCTGGCACTTCGCGTTCGCCAACGAGATTCTCGGCGCATGCCAGCTGATCAGGGAAGACAGCGGCGATGAGATCTTCCGCCTCCATGCGCGCGATTTGCGGGGGGACCTTGCGCCCGCCGCGAAAGCGCGGCAGGGCAAGAGCAACACCCGCGACCCACCGCCAGCGCGTCATGAACATCGGCGCCGTAAGCAGCGCCTGGATCAGAACATCGCGCACCGTTGCCACATTGAGGTAGCGCTTGACGTCGCCGAGTTCGAAACTGTGGCTCGCCGTCAGTGAGAGTAGGATATTGTCGTCGGTCGCGGCGGCCTGTAGTTCAAAATTGAATTTACGGCAGAATCTTTTGCGCAGCGCGAGCCCCCACGCCCGGTTGATGCGGCTGCCGAATGGCGAATGAATGACAAATTGCATGCCGCCAGATTCATCAAAGAAGCGCTCGAACACCAGCGTGTTTTGCGTCGGCAGGCCGCCGAGGGCGGCGTGGCCTGAAACGAGATATTCGGCAAGTTCCGCCGCGGGCGCGTCGCTTAGGCCAATCTCGTCCCGAAGCCAATGCTCGACGCCTTGCCTGCCGCCTTCTCGCTTCAGGAGCGCGGCAATGTTCCCGCAGAGCCTCGATACGGAGAACGAAAGCTCATCCGTGCGGCCAGGTGCTTCGCCAATCCAAAAGGGGATGCTCGGCGGCATGCCTTCGGCATCAGCCACGCGCACGGTGCCACGCTCGACCCGCAAAATACGGTACGAATGGTTGCCGAGCTGAAAAACGTCTCCGGCCAGGCTTTCGACGGCAAAATCCTCATTGAGCGTGCCTATGAAGAGATTACCGGGCTCGAGCAGCACCCGGTAGTCGGCGTTATCGGGAATGGCACCCCCTGAGGTGATAGCGGTCAGGCGCGCGCCGCGCCGCCCGCGCAGCCGGTGATTCACCGAGTCATAGTGAATGAGCGCGCCGCGCCGCCCGCGTTTGGTGCTAAAACCTTCCGCGAGCATTTGAACAAGCGCGACAAAATCGAGCTTTGAGAGATCGCGGTAAGGCCATGCGCGGCGAATAAGGTTAAAGAGTTCTTCTTCGTCCCATTGCTGCGCCGAGACTTCGGCGACGATCTGTTGCGCGAGCACATCAAGCGGCTGCTTTTGGACCTCGAGCTGGTCGAGCTCGCCGCGCTTAACACTATCGAGCAGCGCCGCGCATTCTAAAAGATCATCGCGCGTCAAAGGAAACAAACGGCCCTTGGGGATGCCGCCAATGGCGTGGCCGGAGCGTCCGACACGCTGTAGGAAAGCGGCGATCGAGCGCGGCGAACCAATCTGGCAAACGAGATCGATATCGCCGATGTCGATCCCGAGTTCGAGGGAGGCGGTCGCCACCAACGCCTTGAGCTCGCCGCGCTTGAGGCGCGCCTCGGCGCTATGGCGGTGCTCCTTCGCCATGCTGCCATGATGCGCGGTGATCCGGTCCGTCCCCAAACGCTCGGATAAGGCACGGGCCGTGCGTTCGGCGAGGCGGCGCGTGTTGACAAAAATGAGTGTCGTGCGGTGTTCCTCGATGAGACGGGCAAGCTGGTCATGCAAGAGGTCGCGCACCTCGCCGGACATGACGGCTTCCAGCGGAGAAGGCGGGAGTTCGATGGCGAGGTCGCGCTCCCGGCAATGGCCGGTATCGATGATTTTGCATTGAGGGCCTGCAGCGTTATTGCCGGTACCTGTTAAAAAACGGGCGACTTCCTCGATCGGCTTCTGCGTCGCCGAGAGGCCGACGCGCAGCAAGCGGTCGCCACAAAGCGCGGCTAGGCGCTCGAGCGACAGAGAGAGATGAGCACCGCGTTTATTGGCGGCAAGCGCGTGGATCTCGTCGATGATGATAGTCCGCGTCGTGGATAGCATCGCCCGGCCGGACTCGGAGGTGAGAAGGATGTAGAGCGATTCCGGCGTTGTGACGAGGATATGCGGCGGGCGGCGGCGCATCTGCTCGCGGCTCCCTTGTGGCGTATCGCCGGTGCGCACGAGCGTGCGGATCTCGACGCCGGGAAGACCGCGCTCTTGCAAAGAGGCGCAAATACCGGCGAGCGGTGCCTTTAAATTTTTCTCGATATCGTTCGAAAGCGCTTTCAGCGGCGAGACGTAAACAATTTGTGTCTCATCTTTGAGTTCGTCCTCAAGACCCTGCCGGATAAGCGTATCGATGGCGGCGAGGAAAGCCGCCAAAGTCTTGCCGGAGCCGGTCGGCGCCGCAACGAGCACGTGCTCGCCGGCCTTGATCGCTGGCCAAGCCTGCGCTTGTGCTGCTGTGGGCGCGGCAAAGTTCTGCACAAACCAGGCGGCTACGGCCGGATGGAAGACCGGGGCAGCCGCCGTGGAGATACCGCCCCTCTTGCTTGTCTGAAGTATAGGCATCCAACAAAAGAGTAGCGCATCAGGCCAAAAACCCAAATAGCGCATTGAATCGGCATCGCCGCTTAAAGAATTATTTATGCAGGAGCCGGCATTTTAGCCAGTTTTCTTTGTTCTCATGCATCAAGCTCAGGATAATGGCGGAAAATTCCCTGTTCGTTGAAGGGAATGCGTCGCTCGCTATTGAGATAGTTTTGAATACGTGGGCGGCGCGCGATGGCTTGGCGCAGCGCCGCCACATGCGGGTTTTTTGCCAGAACGGATTCGGCCGCGCGCGGAAAGGCGTAGAGCAGGCCTTCGACCGCCTGAAAAAGCGATAAATCGGCGTAGGTCAAACCGTTACCAACGAGAAAATCGACGCCGGCTGGATTACGCAAAAGAATGGTTTCGAACCAGTTCAAGAACTTGCCAATCCGTTCGGAACGAAACCCGTTCGCTCGCCGGCGCGCTTCTGGTTTCTGGTCCTCATAGTATAAGCCGCCACCCAAAGGATGATGCACATCATGGGCCTCCGTGACGAGGTCGGCGATGGTGAGCTGGATTTGATGAGTCCAAAGCCGCCCTGCCGGATCTTTTGGCGCCAGCGCATGGCGCTCGCCGAGATAAAGCAAGATCGCGGACGTTTGGCCGATGACAAGCTCGCCGTCTTTGAGGAATGGCGGCGCGAACGATGGGCGCGCCCCTTGGCACCAAGCGGCCATTAAGAGACTCTCGCCGGCCTCCTCGCTCGCTGCGCCGCGGGCGACATCGATATAATCGGCGCTGGCTTCTTCAAGGGCAAGCCTGACGAATTCGCCGCGGCCCTGAATGCCAGGCCAATAATAAAGCTCGTAAGCCATTTTCCGAATCCTCACGAGTGGAAAGCGCGCGGGCGGCTGGCCGACTACCCAAATAACAACTCAATAGCAGCTTCGAGGTTCTCGGCGATATGAGCCCGCGCGGCAAGCATCGCCTCATGGCCCGGCCGGTATTTTCCTGTCCGAACGAGAACAGCCTTGAGACCAGCGGCAATGGCCCCGCCGACGTCCGCCTCGACGTCGTCGCCAATCATCACCGCCTCGGCGGGGCTGCACCCCAAGCCCTCCACGGCAAGCTTGAAGAACGCGGGCGCGGGCTTGCCAATCACGGCCGCTGTTTTTCCCGAGGCATATTCAAGCGCCGCGACAAAGGGGCCGGCATCAAGGCTGAGCTGCCCATCGCCATCCAGAAAATTGCGGTTTTTCGCGAGCGCCAGGAATTCTGCCCCTCGAATAAGGTGCCGGAACGCCCCGTTGAGGAGGTCGTAGCTGAAAAAGGGCCCGGCATCACCGATCACGACGGCCTCCCTGCCCGTTCGCGGCAGTCGCGCAAACTCCTGCTGCAAATCAGGGTGCACCACGAGAATGGGAACAAGGTGCCGGCGCAATAGATACTCGCACGCGAGAGCCGCTGGAGTAAAGAGATCGGAAACGTCTATATCAAGGCCGAACGTCGCAAGATCAGCGACGATCTTGCGCCTCGGCCGGCGGGTTGTGTTGGTGATGAACTTTAGCGGCATACCGAGCTGCCGGATGCGCTGGATTGCTTTAAGGGAGCCAGGCAAGGCCAGCGTGCCTGTATAGACGACACCATCGAGGTCGAGCAGGATTCCCCTGATCATCTTGTTCACTAGACGCGGCGCTTCCGAACCAACCGCGCTTGGCGGTTGAACCCGACCCCGCTTTCAAGAAACAGTCTGTGTTTCCCGGCCAGGAGGGTGCTTGCGCCAAAAAAAAGTGATGGCGATGCCGATGATGGCGGCACCAACGAGTGTCAGGAAAAGAGCATAAGAAGTCAGCCAAGCAATCGCCGGCACCATGAGCGCCATGATGACGCCGAGCACGCAGATTTGCCAGGCGATGTGAACGCCGGCGACGAAGGTGCCGAGAGCCAGCAACATCAACAGGGCAAGACCAGTTCCCGGCGCCGTAAGCATCCTTTGCACATCCGTATAGACAACGATATTCATTGCAGCAAGGAAGGCGAGCCAATGGACAATTTGGGTCCAAATCATCCGGACGCGGGCTTGCCTGCCGTGCGCGTAGAACCAGCCCGTGCCGATGCAGACGACCGCCATCGCCAGCGTTACGAACTCCCAATAATATATGAGTGGCCGGCTGGTCATGCTCGTGAAGGCGACGCCGACGAGCGTCAGCAAAAGAACGAAGAGATAAGGCAACTCGCGCAGCAAAAGCCGTGCCTTACGCGAATGAGGAGGAGAAGGGTCCGCGGTTTTGACGTCGTAGGGTTCGCTAAGATAAGGGTCGCTCATCCGCCTTTTCCACTATTTCCCGCCGCGCCATTTCGCGTATGCAAAAAGCCGGTCTAAATTCTAGGACGAGCGATCTTTACATCGTTCATTCGTGAACGCCAAGAATTCGAAACTCCGAAATTTTTGCGCGGTTTCACCTAGTGCCATGGTTAGTAGATAAAATCATGCAAAACTCGCCAGAAAATTTTTTTGACACCTGGGGAACTTATCAAAAAGTCCTCGCAAATAACCACATGTTTCACCGCGAGCTCGGCAAAGCGTTGCAGTCGGCTTTGCATGATCATTTTCAAGGGCGGCCAATTTCGATCCTCGATCTCGGTTGCGGCGATACCTCCGCCCTCATGCCCACGCTCCAGCTTTTTGCGATCACGAGGTACAAGGGCATCGATCTTTCAGAGACGGCGCTTGCCCTCGCCGGCGGCAATCTCGCTGCCTTGCCCTGCCCCGTTGAACTGACGCAAGGCGATATTTTGGGCGCGCTGGCCAAAGAGAAAAGCACGTATGATCTCATCCATTGCAGTTTCGCCTTGCACCACTTCGCGACGCGAGAAAAAGCCGAATTTTTCAAGCTCTCCGCGAGCAAAATGAAAGATCATGGCTTGCTTGTCATCGCCGATGTCGTGCGCGAAGAGAACGAAACCTTGCCCCTTTACCACGAACGCTATTGCGCTTGGCTTCGCGGCAATTTCACGACCCTAAGCGAGGACGAAAAGGGCGCAATATGCGATCACATTACGCGAAACGACTTTCCGGAGCCGCTCTCCGTCCTCACCCATCAGGCTGAAGAGGCCGGACTAAGGCTGGCTTTTCCTTTCGCCCGTTTCGGCTGGCATTGGCTGCTCGTCTTCGCTAGATCATCCTGAGTTGCGCAAGCCCGCGGCAATGCCGGTGATCGAGATGAGGATCGTGCGCAGCATGCGGTCCGCCTGGTCGCCGCCGCGCCAGCGGCGCAAAAGTTCAGCCTGAAGATGGTTGAGCGGCGCGATGTAAGGGAAGCGATACCGCACAGAGCGCGCCAGCGCAGGGTTGTCGGCCAAGCGTTCGCTTGTCCCTTGTATTAAGTCGAGAGCTTTAACGGTACGCCGCCATTCATTCTTGAGTACGCGGAATATTTCGTCCGCCAGAACCTGATCGGGCACCAGCTCACAATACCGCTCGGCGATCGCCATGTCTGCTTTTGCAAGAACCATATCCATATTGGACAACAGTGCCCGAAAAAACGGCCACTCGTTATTCATGCGAATGAGCAGGTCAATAGACCCGCCAGAGGCTTGGTCAGCAAACTCCTCCACGGCAGTGCCGAACCCAAACCAGCCAGGGAGCGTGATGCGCGCCTGGCTCCAGGAAAAGCTCCAAGGAATAGCCCTCAAATCTTCAATGCTGCGCACGGCACGGCGGGAGGCCGGGCGGGAGCCGATGTTCATCTCCGCGATCTCCGTAATTGGAGTCGCGGCAAAGAAGAACTCCGGGAAACCCTTGGTCTCATAGACGAGTTTGCGGTAGGCCGCCATGCTCAAACCCGATAGCGAGTCTGCCGCTCGCAAGAACTCGTCAGGAACCAGGGAGGCCGGGGCAAGAAGCGTTGCCTCAAGCACCGCGGCCACCAGGATCTTTAGGTTATGCAAGCCGATCTTGGGATTTGAGTACTTCGAAGCGATGACCTCGCCCTGCTCCGTAAGCCTCATCTGGCCATTCACAGTTCCGGGCGGCTGCGCCAAGATCGCCCGGTAACTTGGACCGCCGCCCCGCCCGACGGTCCCACCGCGACCGTGAAAGAGCCGGAAGGTGATCCCGTCATGTTTCCGGAAATATTCCGCGAGCGACGTAGAGGCGCGGTAGAGCTCCCAGTTGCTGGTGAAAAAACCGCCATCCTTGTTGCTGTCAGAATACCCAAGCATAATCTCTTGCTGGGCGCCGGACCTGCGAATGAGATCCTCCATGCCGGGGACGGCATAAAACGTGCGCATGATCCCCTCCGCGTTGCGGAGATCACCTATCGTTTCAAACAGGGGCACGATTAGCAGAGCGGCGGATGCGTCTGCATCACCCAGCACTCCCTTCATCAACCCGCATTCTTTCTGCAGCAGAAGAACCTCAAGAAGGTCGCTCAGCGCTTCTGTGTGGCTGATGATATAGGACTTTATCGCTTGTTGCCCGTAGAGCTCGCGCAACTGCCGCGCCGTGCGAAAGACTTCGAGCTCTGCTTCCGTGCGCTCCGAATAACGGACCCCGGGAATACAAAGCGGCCTTGGATCCTTTAAAAGATCGAGGAGAAGAGCTTGCTTTGCCGATTCATCAAGCGCGGCATAGCAATCCGACACGCGCGCTTTCGCGAGCAGCTCAACAATGGTTTCCTCATGCCGGTCGGAGCTTTGGCGAAGATCGATCGTCGCCAGATGAAAACCAAATACATCAACGGCCCGCTGTAACGGCGAGAGCCATGCCGGTACCATTGCCCCGCCACGATTTGCGGCGAGCGAATCCGCGATAGCCTCAAGATCCGCTTGCAGGTCTCGGGGGTCCCGGTACGCCTCAGCCGCGGCGGGCGTAGGGCCATTAGCCTCAACGCCAACGAGGGCATTGAGGGTTGCCGATAGCCTTGCCGCCATCCCATTCAGGGCGCGGCGGTAAGGTTCGTCGCCGCGCTGCGGGTCGTCATCGCCGGACCGGTCAGCCAGTGCTTGCAGCTTGGCCGTGCAGCGGAAGAGCAGCAATGTGGATGAAAGTTTGCCGCTCAAGCGATTAATTTCCGCAAAGTAATGGCTCAAAACCAGCTCGCACTGGCGGCGCAGAGCAAGTTTCAATGTGTTGGCGTCGACATTCGGATTTCCGTCGCGGTCACCGCCAATCCAGGATGACATGCGAAAGAAAGACGGCACCGGAAAGCCATCGAGTTTTTCCTCCAAGGCGGCGTAAAGTACGGGAATCTGAGAAAGAAACGTGGCTTGGTAATAGCCGAGAACATTCTCGATCTCGGCGCTGACAGTAAGCCGCTCATAACGCAATAAGCGTGTTTGCCAGAGCTGCGCGATACGCGCTCGAAGGAGGGCGTTGTTGGCCCGGCGTTCTCCTTCCCCGCCAAGTGAATCGCGTTCATGCAGAAGTTTCGCAATCGAGCGCTCGGCGTCTCGCTGCGTCTTGCGCTGCACCTCGGTTGGATGAGCCGTGAGGACAGGCGAGAGGAGACCATGGCTCAGCACTTCGCCGATCATTTCCCGCTTTACGCCTGCCGCGGAGAGGCGATCAAAAGCTGCACCAAGGCTGCCATCCTCGCCTAAGGCGAGCGCTGACATCTGTGACAAAGATTGACGCCGCAGGAAATGCCGGTCTTCGGCGATATTGGCAAGGTAGGAAAAGTAGGTGAAGGCCCGCGCGACCGCCATTGCCTGGTCGGACGTTAACCTGCGCAAGAGATCCGCAAGCTGCGAGCCGACCGTGGCGTCCGCGCCGCGTTCGATCGCGATACTGAGCTTTCTTATTGTCTCGATCAGCTCAAATGTCTCATTCCCCTCCTGTTCTCGGATCGTATCCCCGAGTATTTGGCCGAGGAGACGGACATCCTCGATAAGAGGGGTGTCCAGAGCGGGGGCGTCGCTAGCTGCGAGCGTGCTTTGTGTCATCACATCCCTACGGCATACGGAGCCCGAAACATGGCCGCTCCTTGCCCTTGTCACATGCAAATATGAAACCGGTCGCTAGAGCTGCCGCGCCGGCATTGGGCAAGCATGAACTTGGCCGTTCTTTGTTGCGCTATTACCACATTGCGAAAAAATAGTAATCACTCGCTTTTAACAATCATCGTATCCGCTTGACGTAGCCAACGCTTTCCGTTGCCATCCCCAGCCAAGTTTGCGGCAATCTAAAAACAAAGCCGCAATGCCTTCCGCATTGGAAGCGCTCGGGAAACGGATCGTATGAGGCGTCGTTGTGGCAGCTTGACCGCGTTGCGGGCGGCCTGTTTTTATGGCTTCCTCGGCCTGCCAGGTATCGCCCAAACCCAGCCGACGCCGCCCGAAGACCCGCTCTTCGAGCCAATGCTGAAGAAGCCGGCTGACTTTGACGCGGCGGCTCAATATGCCGTGAGCACTGCAAAGGCTGGTGATCTTGAGGCATCCATTGGCGCCTTGGAGCGCTTGCTGTTCTTCAATCCTCAGCTCGCGCGCGTGCGATTTGAGATTGGCGCGCTTTATTTCCGCCTTGGCTCGTTCGAGATGGCGCGCGGCTACTTTGAAACCGCGCAGAACTCGGCCGATGCCACGGACGAACTCAAACAGCGCGCACAAGAATATATTCTTGTAATCGATCAAAAACTGCAGCCCGATCAGTGGGCCGGATTTTTGCAGACGGGATTTCGCTACCAGACAAACGCCACCTTCGGACCCAATCAGCAATCCCTGCTTGGGGCGACGCGCCCCATCAATAGTCAATTTCTTCCGCGCTCCGATGGCAATTGGTTCGGCTTTTTTAATTTAAATTACGCGCACGACTTCGGCACGCAAAACGGCGATCTCTTCGAGGCCAGCCTTTCAGCCTATGACGCCCAGCAATTCACGGCGACCGCGGTCGATACCGGCGCCCTCGATTTCCGCGCCGGCCCCCGCTTTGGTTTGCCGCTAGAAAGCTTAAGCGGCGTCTCGATTAAGCCTTACGCCGCGCTTTCCGGAGCGACCCTGGCCGATGCGGCCTACGTTGGCAGCTTCGGCGGCGGCGTCACCGCTCGCTTCACATTGGCGGGTGTGGCTTTCGATCCCTATGTGGAGGTCCGGCGAGCTAATTACCGTAATTCTACTCTTTACCCTTTCGCGTCTGAGCTTGATGGCAGGCTGATCGAGGTGGGCCTGCCCGCTTGGGGGCAAATCACCAGCGGCATTCGCTGGCAGGCAAGATTTGCGTACTCCGGAGACGATTGCGCTGTGCCCTGGTATAGCTACGACCGCTATGCCTTCGACTTTTGGCTACCGCTCTCCATCCCTTCCCTATGGCGGGGACCAAGCTGGACACTCACGCCGTCTTTCGGGGTTGCTCCGTGGCTCTACCGCCAGCCTGATCCTGTTGCTGATCCTTTCAAAACCGAACGCGATGTCGAGTGGCGGGTGGGTCTTGGCCTCGATGTGCCTATCGAGGGGAGATTCGGCATTGGTCTTCAGGTCCAATACCGCACACTTATCTCCAACATTCCCGGCAATACAGTGAAGGATTTTTCGACGACCATCGGGCCTACGATTAGTTTTTGAAAATTTCGGGCGGCGCCATGAAACCCTATCCTAAAGCGAACCTCGCGCTTCTGCTTTTTACCGCCTTCCTTTGGCATGCCTCTGCGTTTGCTCAGGAGGTTGGCACGGCCGCCGCCGTCAATCCTCTCTCGCAAAGCACACCGCCTGGCGAACCACGACGGGTTCTAAAAATCGGCGCGGCCGTGGTCCATAATGAGAGGATCGAAACGACGAGCGAAGGTACGGCACAACTTCTCTTCCTCGACAAAACGACGCTCAGTATCGGTCCTAACAGCAACGTCGTCATAGACAGTTTTATCTATAACCCGGCAACGGGCTCGGGCGAATTTGTGGCATCCCTGACCAAGGGTGCGCTGCGCTTTGTTGGCGGCCAGCTCAGCCATCAGGGCGCCGCGACCTTGAAGACGCCCGTTGCCACCATCGGCATCCGTGGCGGCATTGCGACAGCCGCCATCACAAGAGAGGGAGCGCGGATCATCAATGATTTTGGCTCGGTAAGCGCAAAAAATGCCTGCGGAGCCGTGCTCGTCAAAAGACCAGGATTTGCCACCTCGGTGGCGGGTTGGGCGAGTTGCCCGAGCGAGCCGCAGCGGGCCAGCCAGGCGGAAATCAACCATTATCTGGCGCTTTTGACCAGCCAACCGGGGCAGAAAGGAGGCGCTCGTACGATCCCGACCGAGGCCTTCGTCGGCTCGTTGGGAATCGGCGATAGCCGCGTTGACATAAGTCCCCCCGTGCAGCAGCGCACGACGGGCGCCGAAAATGCGGCTTTCGACACGATCGTGCGAGCCAACCAAAAGGCGACGAGCCCCGTGAGCCGAGTGCCGGTTGCTTCGCCGAGTACCCCAACCACGCCAACACCGCCCCCAACACCGCCACCTCCAACACCTCCGCCTCCACCCCCTCCCCCTCCTCCTCCTCCTCCGCCGGCACCGCCGCCGCCGTAAGACCCAAGACGCGCTGCTCGGCTGTTGGTCTTAAATCGCAGGCACGACTTTCCGCTGAGACGGCGCTAATTGTATGACCTCATTTTCATAACTGGGCGTTCGAGGTGCTTAGGCAAAAGACGCGGACCAGCCGCCTTTACGTCCCGATCGTATGCCTCTTTCTTGGCCTCGCGGTCGCGGTACGCGCCGCAGATCCCTTTTTTGTGCAGGCCTTGCGGCTCATTGCTTTCGACAGCTATCAGCAGCTATCACCGCGCGCCTATGACGCGGATCTGCCAGTCCGCGTCGTGGATATCGACCCCGACTCGATTGCCCGCTTTGGGCAATGGCCATGGCCGCGCACCATGCTGCGCGATCTTGTTTTGAAGCTCGAAGAGCGCCATGCGGCCGCAATTGCTTTTGATATTCTCTTTGCCGAAGCCGACCGGACCTCCTTTGAAGAGGTGCGCAAGCAGCTTCCTCCGGAGGCGGCCAATCGCCTGGAAGAAAGCGTCAATTGGCCAACTAATGACGAGCAATTCGCGGATGCGCTACGTCAAGCACCTTGCATTCTATCAACCATCCTCGTCGATAGGCCGACCGCCAGATCGCCAATTCGGAAAGCCGGCATCGTGTTCGCTGGCGATGATCCAAAGGCTTTCCTTCGCGGGTTTGAAGGCGCCGATATTAATCTGCCCATGTTCGAAAATGCCGCGGCTGGCATTGGCTCGATGAATCTCGTCCCCAATCACGACGGCGTGGTGCGGCAGGTGCCCCTCTTCTTCCGCCTTGGCGATCAGCTCTTTCCCTCGCTTGCGGCGGAAGCTTTGCGCGTCGCTCAGGGCGCATCCACTTACGTTCTCAAATCATCGAACGCGAGCGGCGAAACGGCCTTTGGCCAAAAGGCCGGACTAAATCACGTGCGGATCGGAAGCATCGATGTTGCCACGGATGAAGCGGGAGCCTTGGCCGTAAAATTCCGCTACAGCAATCCCTTGGCGTTTCTCCCCGCCTGGAAAGTCTTGAGCGGCGAGGCCGATGAAAGAGACATTGCGGGTAGAATCATTCTCATTGGATCGAGCGCGCCTGGTTTATTGGACTTGCGTTCGAGTCCGCTGGAAACTGCGATTGCAGGTGTTGAGATACAGGCGCAAACGCTGGAGAACATGCTGTCCGGCGAGCAGCTGAGGCGGCCTGACTTCGCGCTGGCGTTCGAGATGTGCCTCATGTCCGCGCTCGCCCTGATAATGGCCATCACCACACCTCGTATTGCACCTCCGGCGTCGGCTGCCGCCGCCACGGCCCTGCTCGCCACGCTTTACTTTTCCGGTTGGTTGGCTTTTCGCCATTTAGGCTTGCTTTTCGATCCCGTTTACCCATCGCTCATCCTGCTGCTGCTCACCGCGGCAATCACTTTTTATGTCTACAGGCAGGTTGAGACCCAACGTTCCGAAATCCGTAGCGCGTTCAGCCGCTATCTCGCGCCCGAGGTCGTCGAGGAAATTATCGCGCGGCCCGAGAAACTCACACTGGGCGGCGAGGTGCGCGAGCTCACTTTGATGTTCTGTGACGTCCGGGATTTCACGGCGATATCGGAAGGGTTCACCGCAAGCGAGCTTACAAGCTTCCTCAACAACCTGATGACACCCCTGAGCGAAATCATTCTTAGCGAGCGTGGAACGATCGACAAATATATGGGCGACGCCATCATGGCGTTTTGGAACGCCCCACTCGATATTGGTGATCACGCCGCACGTGCTTGCCGCGCGGCCATCGCCATGCTTGGCGAATTGGACGAGCTCAACCGCCAATGGGAAGAGGCCGCCCGCGGCACCGCCCGTGCTTTTGTTCCCGTCAAAATCGGAATCGGTATTAATACTGGCTCTTGTTGCGTTGGCAATCTTGGCAGCAAGCAACGCTTTGATTACTCCGCCATTGGCGACGAGGTGAATGTAACGGCGCGGATCGAGAGTCTGACGAAGCTTTATGGCGTTGCCGTCGTGGTCGGTGAGCATACGGCCGAGCGACTGCCGGAGGCTGAGGTTCTTGAGCTTGATTTCATCAAGGTTAAGGGACGGTCGAAGCCAACCCGCCTATTCGGCCTCGTAAAAATCTTCGGCGCGGATCCCATGGAGTTCTCGAAGCTACGCGTAGCGCATGCCTCTTTCTTGAGCGCTTACCGGAAGCGAAACTGGGACGAGGCGCAAATGCTGATCGGGCGATGCCGCAAGGCCAACATCAGGCAACTTATAACCTATTATGATGTTTTCGAGACCCGAATTGGCGTCTTACGCAAGGCTGCTTTTGATTCCGATTGGGATGGAGCGTTTACCATCACGACAAAATGAGTGATCCCCCAAGCATCTCACAAATTTTGATAGGTCAAGGGGCCGCCGCGTAAGCCCGGCGAAAGTTGCGCTTGCCATAAAAAGGGGGAAATTATCCTTCCAGGATGAGCGAAATGCGCAGTCTTTTCGGCTGTCCAACTCAGGGGGTTGCGGGCTTGCCGTTTCAAAAAAATAGCCCAAATTGGGCCAGTGACGCTATTTGCGGAAAAAGTGGCGCGCGCCTCGACACCGCCCGTGTCTTTACTCAAAGTAGCCGGCTGCCGCGCTAATAATTTGCTTTGCCCTCTCGTTTTTTTGATGCAACGTTTATAGGACGATTGATAATGCAGCCTTTGCGTATGATCACGCCGGGGAGCTACGATACAGTTTTAAGACATTGGAAGCCCCTCGCGCCCTACCATAAGCGCGGCGCCTTCGAGATCCTCAATCGCAATTACTCGGAGAGTTCGCGGGCGTATCATTCCTGGGACCACATCGCGGGTCTTTTGCAAAAGCTCGATTTATTTTCCGCGCTTGCCAGCCGGATCGAGATCATCGCCCTGGCCATTTTTTGGCACGACGCGGTATATGCGACAAGAACTCCGGCAGGCAGCCACCGGCAGGATTTCGCCAATGTCAATGATAGCGCCGCTTTATTTCGCGAATATACCTTACTGCCCCAGGACGACGCCGATGCCGTTCACGCCCTCATCATGGCGACTGCCAATCACCTCCACGGCGAAGCGGGAAAATCCTACTACATTGGCTTTGCAGGTGACCTCGATCTTTTTTTGGATCTGGATTTAAGTTCGCTCGCCGCGCCGTGGCATGAATTTATCGAAGATTTCGAGCGCATCCGGTTTGAGCTGTCTTGGCTGCCCGAGGCCGACTTTTGCAGCAAGCAAATTCAACTGCTCGGAACCTTCGCCGGCTCCGAAGCACCGCTCTACCGCCGCGGGGAAACACGCGAAAGGTGGGAAGCTCCCGCGAGAGCCAATCTCGAGCGGTGCATCGGCGGTCTTGAGAAAAAACTTGTGGAACTTTCGCCGCGGGCGGCCACGGGCTGAGACGACGGAAATTCCAGGCTGGGCGGGTCTTGGGCAAATTTCGCGTCCACGCAGGCGCACCGCAAGGGCGTCAAATCGCTGCTTTCCTATTTTGCCGAACCTGCGCGAGGCCGTTCAGGCCCAATTCAGCCGCGCAGCCGGATCATCGCTGCCTTGTTGCGGGCGTTGAACGGCGATGACGAGCGCGACGACCGAACCCTCGGCACACAGCCGCCGAATCGCAACCGCCCAGGCGTCGCGCAAAGCCTTTGGCCTGCTCGATCCTTTGGCCCTGGAGGAAGGCTCGCGGCCTTGGTAGCCTCGATGCGACCGCTCAGCGGAGGTCGTTGACCCGGCCTTCCATTCAAAATTATGCAATGCTTAACAATCAAGGATTTTGCCCTGGCCATTCACCCAGCTGGCAATGTTACACTTGACATACCAACTACAAAATGTAGAGTTTGAGTCATAGGAGATTTCCGCTATGGCTGCCTCGGTTCTAAATGCCCCTCACTTCAAAAACGAAGACGCCGCTCTCGCTTATGTCGAAAGCCGTCTTTGGCCGGACGGCCCGATTTGCCCCCACTGTGCTAATGCCGAGGCCGAGCGCATTCACAAAATGGCTGGTAAGACTACCAGGCGCGGCCTTTACAAGTGCTATGAGTGCCGAAAGCCATTCACCGTGCGCATGGGAACCATTTTTGAGTCCTCGCACTTGCCGTTGCACCTTTGGCTTCAAGTCATTCATCTCATGTGCGCCAGCAAGAAAGGCATCTCTACTCATCAAATTCAACGGATGCTTTCTTGCAGCATGAAAACCGCTTGGTTTCTGTCGCACCGCATCCGTGAAGCAATGAAATCAAACGGCCTTCCGCCTCTTGGCGGATCTGGCCGGATTGTCGAGATTGACGAAACCGTCATCGGCAAAATCGAAGGAGCACCAAATAAAATCTTTGGCGGCCGTAGCGGCTTCCGCAATGTCGCATTGGCGCTGGTTGAGCGCGGCGGCCCGGCACGCACCTTCCATGTTGACGGTGTGACCATGGCAACTTTGATTCCTATCATCCGCGCCAATGTTCACCAAAAAAGCACCGTCATGACTGACGAACATGCGAGCTATCATCGTTTGGCCGAGGACTTTGCCCGTCACGCCTCGGTAATCACTCTCAAGATGAATACGTTCGCTAACCAATGCTTTACAGTTTCCGAGCGGCAAGCCCTTTACTATCCATACCAACACCGTTGAAGGCTATTTCAGCGTGTTTAAGCGTGGCATGAAGGGCGTATATCAGCACTGCGCAGAGAAGCATCTTCATCGCTATCTTGCAGAGTTTGATTTCCGCTATTCCAATCGCGAGCGGCTAGGCATAAATGATATTGAACGCGCCGACATCGCCTTGCAGGGTGTTGTTGGCAAGAGACTTACTTACGAAACGACTTGTAACTGAAAGGCCGCCATATGGCGAAAGCCGCCGCCGACGCCACCGCAAAACCAAAGAAAAAGGCGCCGCCTAAGAAAACATTAAGCGCCAACGAACGTCACAAACGATTCGTCGATATGGCGCGTACGGTTGAAGCTGATGAAAGCCCGGAAGCGTTCAACCGGGCTTTTGAAAAGATCGTTCAGAGGTCTGCCCCTCCTAAATTCGATGACAAATAGTCCAGAATATTGCCGTCCAGCTCGATTCTTGTGACTGGAATTTTCGACACATAATATGGAGGAACAGACGGGCCTACTGGGAAGGTGTTAGGGCGTGCATGACTAGTATATCCCGCTGTCTTGCGAAAAGCCGCATAGACAAGAGAATCGGCGACAGCGAGTGGTAAGCATCGTTTCTTTTCTTCAAAAGCAATTGCGCCCAAAAGTCCTGAATCTTCATCTGTTAACCTTTGCTTGATCTCATTGTATATTCGAGAGGCATCGCGGCAGTTCCTATGCCCTAATTCAAGAATTGGTACTAACGGACCTTGAGTTTCATTCTCTTTCATAAACATCAGCGCGCGCCAAAGGATCGCTCTAAAACACAGACCATACTCAGAGTCAGGGCGGCACTTCTTCTTTTTAAAAAAACGCGGCTTATATATTTCTTTATAATGGCATGATGATAGTATGATAACGAACCCGCTAGACAAATTGTTATCTATTAATTGCAAAAAAGATGAATTAAACTGACTATACTGTTCAAAGGGCATTCCAGAGAAATCGCCCCGTCTTTGTCGAAAATCTTTGGCGTGGATGCTTTTGATACCATGATGCGCCATCAATTCTTTAAGAGATTCCTCGAACTTCGCCCATTGTAGCTCGGTTGCAGCGAATCCGCCAAAAACTGTTGCTGGCGATTCCCTGCCATGGGTTCCGCTTTCGTCAAAGAAAGCTGTCATAACCATAAATTGCAGATCCAACCGGCGAAGATAGGAAAGCGCTAGCGATAGAATTATGATTGATGACGGCGGTTCGCCCATCACAAACCTATCCACGGCGTTATGGTATGTCAAGTGTAACATTGCGACCCAGCTTGCGGAACGCAGGACGAACGTATATGGTTCGTTCACTATTTGTGCGATATGGATGGTAGTCTTCTCGAACCGCTCCTCGGGTGCAGCGTTTCTATCGGCGGCTTCCTTGGGCGTGTTCAAAAGGGGCGCGGGCAATGCTAACAAAAAAACAAAGCGAGCTGTTGCGCTTCATCCACGACCGCTTGAAAGAAACAGGCGTTCCACCGTCTTTCGACGAAATGAAGGAAGCGCTTGATTTACGTTCCAAGTCCGGCATCCATCGCTTGATCATCGCCCTCGAAGAGCGTGGTTTCATCCGCCGGTTGCCCAATCGCGCTCGCGCGCTCGAAGTTCTAAGGCTCCCCGGCTCGGCGATGCCCGCGGATGCTGGCCGGACAAAGCGCTTCGCCCCGAGCGTCATCGAGGGCAGTCTCGGCCGGGTGCGTCCTCTTGCGCCAACTTCGGCCGAAGCCGATGACGGTGATCGCTCAACGATCTCGATCCCAGTCATGGGGCGGATCGCCGCTGGAACACCGATATCGGCGCTGCAGCATCGCAGCCACACGATTAGCCTGCCGCCGGATATGCTGCCGCCAGGAGAATATTACGCGCTTGAGGTGCGCGGAGACTCGATGATCGACGCCGGGATCTTCGATGGCGATACCGTGGTCATCCGCCGGCAGGAGACGGCCGAGACCGGCGAGATCGTCGTCGCCTTGATCGATGACGAGGAGGCGACGCTGAAACGGCTTCGCAAGCGGGGCGCTTCCATCGCTCTCGAGGCAGCAAACCCCGCCTACGAGACGAGGATTTTTGGGCCAGACCGGGTTCGCATCCAAGGCAAGCTCGTTAACCTCGTTCGCAAATATTGAGGCACTCAAGCCGCGCCGGCCCGCACCAATCTCTTCGCAGAAGGGGCTCGTTTCGCGGAAAGCCGTCGGTCAAACCACGCCGGCGGCTTGCCTTGCCTCGCGGAGCTCAGCTTTGAGCTTGACTTCGCCAAGCCTCCGCAGTCTGGTCGCAACGCTAATGAGAACCGCGCCGATGCTCGGCGGCGCCAACGGCACCATTGCGCCCATGTGGAGGAAGACCAATGGGGGCTATCCATCGTCGTGATAATGCAACGACAGATTCTCGTTGCAAAAGGTCCAAGTGGGTTGAGGCGTCGCGTTATTATTGCCTTTGCGCTTGCCGCAATGATCGGCTCCTTCGGGTGGTGGTATAGCCGCGCGCCCGCTGCCGTTGAATGGCAAGGCTACGCCGAAGCTGATTTTGTCAAAGTCGGGCCAACTCTCGAGGGGCTCCTCACGGCGCTGCATGTCGAGCGCGGAACTAAGGTCGCCGCTGGGGCCCCCCTTTTTGATCAAGACGATATCGCCGACGCCGCGGCGCTGGAGCAAGCGAAGCGCCAGCTTGCCCAAGCGGAAAGACAGCTCGCCAATCTGCAATCTGGCGGCAAACCGACCGAGATCGAGCAAGCAGAGGCGAACCTCGCCGATGCCGAGGCGTCGCGCGATAAGCTTTCGGCGGATCTGCAGCGGACAGAGCAGCTCCTTCCGAGAGGCTACGCGACAACCCAGCTCGCCGATCAACAGAGGGCCGATCTGCGGTCCGCCGGCGCCAAAATTCAAGCCATGCAGGCAGCGCTTGCGCAAATGCGCGCTCCACTCGGTCGCGAGTCTGAAATAAAAGCGCAACAGGCGGCGGTCGACGGAGCCGGCGCTGGCGTGGCGATGGCGCAGTGGCGATATGATCAACGTCACGTCAAATCCCCGGCGACTGGCGTCGTCGCGGATGTGCTTGCCCGCCCGGGCGAAACCATCCCCGCTGGAAGTCCCGTGGTCTCGTTGCTGCCGCCTGAAAACATCTTCGTGCGGTTCTTTGTGCCTGAGACTATGCTCGCCAAGGTCCACTATGGCGATCAAGTAAAGCTGATCTGCGACAATTGCCCAAGCGATCTTGTGGCGATGATTTCCTTCATCGCGCCAAACTCCGAATATACGCCGCCCGTTATTTACAGCGAGTCGAGTAGAGCCAAACTTGTCTATCGCGTGGAGGCAAGACCATCGACACAGCAAGCCACTTTGCTCAATCCGGGCCAGCCCATCATCGTGCGGCCCCTCGCGGAAAAAGGCTCGTCGTGACGGAATACGTCATCGATGTTCGCAATCTGAAAAAAAGTTTCGGCACCCGCCAGGTTGTCGACGGGCTTTCCTTGCAAGTGCAACCGGGCGAAATTTGCGGATTCCTTGGCGCCAACGGCTCTGGCAAGACGACGACGATCCGCATGCTCTGCGGCCTCCTCGTCCCGGACGGTGGCAGCGGCACGTGCCTTGGGCACGACATCATTCGCGAAGCTTCGCTCATCCGGCGCGAAGTCGGCTATATGACGCAGAAGTTTAGTTTATACGAGGATTTGACCGTCGAGGAAAACCTCAACCTTGTCGCCAGCGTCTACGAAGTAAAGAGCCCGAGTGAAGCTGTCACCCGCCTCGTGGACAAAATGGGGCTCGCTGACCGCCGCGATCAATTGGCCGGACAACTTTCCGGCGGCTGGAAGCAACGCCTCGCCTTGACCGCCTGCGTCCTGCACGAGCCGAAGCTGCTGCTCCTCGACGAGCCAACGGCCGGCGTTGACGCCAAGGCGCGCCGCGAGTTCTGGGACCTCATCCACGATATGGCGGGCGAAGGCCTCACCGTGCTCGTCTCGACCCACTACATGGACGAGGCCGAGCGCTGCAAAACCATTGTTTATCTCGCGAGTGGAAAGATCGTCGTGCAGGGCTCGGCGATGAGCGTCACGCAACATTCCGGACTTGTCATCTTCGAGGCGACGGGCGGCGATCTCGACACGGCGGCGCGGATCTTGCGGCGCCTGCCCGGTGTCGAGGCGGCCGCTGTCTTTGGCCGTACCTTGCGGATTGGCGGCACGGATCGGACCGCCCTCGAAAAAGCGATCCGGAGCAGTAGCGCCGGCATGCTGCGCTGGAACGAAGTCGAGCCGCGCCTTGAAGACGTTTTCATCCATATGCTGAGCATCAAGGGAGAGGGTTCGTGAAGACCTTCTCTTCGCGTCGCTTCCTGGCGTTGCTCCGCAAGGAGTGGCTGCAGATCTTGCGTGACCCGATCACGCTGCGATTCATTATCGCGCTGCCAATAATGCAATTATTTTTGTTCGGTTATGCCATCAATACCGATCCCAAGAATCTTCCGGCTGGACTCCTTTCTGTCACGCACTCCAAATACGAACGCTCGATCATCGCGGCGCTTCGAAACACAGGCTACTACGACATTCAAACGCTTTCGTCGGAAGCGGAGGCGGAGCGCGGACTGGCGCAAGGCACGCTTCTTTTCGTCGTCACCATACCTCCGAATTTCGACCGTTCCGTCGATCGCGGCGAGGGACCGTCGATTCTGCTTGATGCCGATGCGTCGGATCCAACCGCGGTCGCTAACGCGACGGCTGCCTTGCCGGCTTTGTCGGACGCGCTGAACCGGGATCTGCCGCCAATCCGCCGCGCGGAACCGCCAGCGCCGGCCTATCAGGTAATCCTTCATTCGAGGTATAACCCCGAGCGTTTGACGGTTCTCAACGTCGTGCCGGGGCTCATTGTCGTCGTTTTAATTTTTTCAACTGTCTTCGTGACAGCGCTTTCGATCACGCGTGAGCGCGAGCGCGGCACGATGGAAAATCTTCTCGCCATGCCGGTGCGCCCCGTCGAAGTCATGCTCGCCAAAGTGGTCCCTTACATTGTCGTTGGCTATGTCCAGGTCATCCTCATTCTCATCGCGGCGACTTTCGTATTCCATCTCCCGGTGCGCGGCTCCATCGCGTTACTTTTGGCCGCGCTTGGGCTCTTCATCGCCGGCAATCTGGCGCTTGGAATCACATTCTCCACGATCTCGACCAATCAGATGCAGGCCATCCAGTTTGCGCAATTCGCCCTGCTGCCGCAGATTTTCCTCTCGGGCTTTATTTTTCCCTTCAAAGGCATGCCACTCTGGGCGCAATGGATCGGCGAGATATTCCCGACGACCCATACGATCCGCATCGTGCGCGGTATATTGCTGAAAGGAAATGGCATTGACGAAATCCTGCCCGAGGTCTGGCCCCTCGCGGCATTCGTGGTCGTCGCGATGGTCCTGGCGACTTGGCTTTATCGCGAGACGTTGGACTAGGCAAAGTTGGCTTGCGAACTTGTGGTTAAGCCACTCACGCGGGCCTCGTTTCGTCGAAAAAAGTTTGGTAAGGTCCTGGCAAGCCCTTGCAAGATCTGGGATAAAAAGACCGCCGACTCGGCGGCAGATTTTCGTTAGCGGTAAGCCCGGTTGATGCCAACATCGCGTAACAAAGCTGAGTTCGTCATTGGCGCCCTGCGTGCAGGAGAGCGAGCGGTGGTTCTTCTCTCAAGCCCGGGCTCTACCGTGGCACATGTCGGGGATGAAGTACTCGACGCCTGCCGACGTCTTGCCACTGTTCTCCCTTTGCGGCCGCCTTTTCCAAACTTACTTGAACTCCAGGCGATGGTTGGAAAAGCCGCTTGCGTCGTGGGCCGGATAGGGGTGGCGCCGCAAGCGATGGCAAAGCTATTACAAGATTCAGGCCTTCAGTATCCGCTGGTTCTCGCTATCGATGATGCCGATACGCTTCCTCGGCAAACGCTGTATTACCTATCGCAAGTTTCGAACGCTTTCGGCGCGGATGCTCCTGCCTTGCAGCTTGTGTTTGGCGCCAGGCCAGCGCTTCTTAAACAACTTGGCCACCCGGATTTCAAAGACCTTGCCAAACGCATCGCCATCTGGCCCGAATCCGCTGCCTCGCAGGGGACGCTCGGCGAGCGAACAAAAGAGCTTGGGGGGAGCTATTTCGCGAAAGCGAAAGCTCCGCTCGATACCGTGGCGCGCGTGGTTGAGCTGCCAGTTGGCACCCCATTGCCTGAAAGGAGCTCGTGGCGCACTAAGGCTCTTGAGCTCGTTAGGGGAAAAGGCGCAGTGGCGGCCCTCGCCGCCATTTCTTTCCTGGCGATTGGCATTGCGCTATTCATGACGCGGCCCGATCAGCAACTTCGCCCTAGCGGTCGAGGGAGTGATGTGGCCGCGCTCCAAAACTCCGCTCCGGGACCGCAAGGACCTCTTCCGGCGCCGCCCGATACTCAGGAAACTGATAAGCTCATTTCTTTGCTGGTCGGAGCATTTCAAGCGGAAATGGAACGTGGGTTGATCGAAGGTCATTTCAGCCGCGTGGCTGGGGAAATACTCGATCGCATAGACATTCTGTCGACGCGGGCTTCCGCCGAAGGTCTGTCGAAGGTTTTAGCGCTGAAGGATCGCATCCTCGAAAGATCGATCGCCGCAATAAAAGCAGGCCGTTTTACCGAGGCGCGACAGATCGAACAGTATCTCGATCAGCAGACCGATCCACAAAGCGATACCGCGGCCGCAGATGCCCCCGGCACTATCTCCGGAAATGACGTGACTCGAAATGCCGTGAGCGGCGAGGATAAGCCGTCGATTCCGTTAGAAAAGCTTGACGTACCAAGGGCGGCCGGGGAGCCAGGGATTGATCGGCCGGCTCCAACAATTCAGCGAGCAGTGGTAGCAAGGAACGAGCCAGGCGCTTTGGCAGGCGAAAACCTGCCCAACCTAGCCCCTCCCCGCATTGTCTTGGTTTTCCACGATAACGATGCGGCCCGAGGCGCGCGCGCGGCGGCTTTCCGTCAGGTACTAATAGCCGCAAGGATGGATGTCGCTGAGTCTATTCTTGCCGATGTTCGGTATCCGCAACCTGGCATCTACTACTATTTTGTATCCGACCGCGACGCAGCCATCGGCATCAGCCGCCGGCTCGAGCCATTGCTCGGTTCCGTCGAACCACGCCTGTTAGCACGGCACGACAAAGCGCCACCCCCAGGGACCATCGAGATCGCTGTGCCCTGAGCCATGCGCGCCGAAATCACCTTGGCCCGTTCAAACTCATTTGGATCATGCCCTTATAGGCAAATTTGAATAATCTTAGGTCTCGCTTTCGCGTTTCGATAGTTCCATGGAGGCAGAGATGTCTCGCTTGCTTCCTGCGCTCTTCACGGCGGCCATGATCCTTGGAGCTCAATCGGCTGCGGCGGAGTCCGAGAAAACTTCCCCCGCCACTGCTCCGAGCGCGCCCAGCTCCCTGCTTCTCTACTTCGAGCCCGGCAGTTCGACGATCCGTACCAAGGACTTGGCGCTTTTGGATCAAGCTTCTCGCCTTTATCGCGAAGGAAAGCCGATCGTGATGGTCGTCACCGGAGGCACCGACGCCACAGGCTCGCCGGCCGTCAATCTCCGTCTGTCGGAGCGCCGCGCCAATAATGTGCTACAAGGGCTGGTGGCGCGGGGCATTCCGATCGAGCGGTTTCAGGTCGTTGCAAAGGGTGCGACAGATCCAGCGGTACCGACATCGGCAGGCGTTGCCGAAGAACGCAATCGATGCGTGGAAATCACCTGGCGTTGAATTGAGTGCGCACGAAGCGGCAAGCTACCGAGTTTTCGCGAGCGTAGTGTGTTGCATAGTTTTGTCCTTCTTAATCTTCGTTTGCGCGCCGAGTGGAGCGGTTGGCCGCGACGCATCTGATCAAAATAAAATAATCAGCGCGGATGCAGGAGGCTACGATACAGGTCAGGCAGCTTATGCTTCCGGCCGGTTTGTCGATGCGCTCCGCATATGGGAGCCGCTTGCCGAAAAGGGCGATCCGCAAGCCGCCTTTGGTGTCGGGCTCCTCTATGATCTGGGACAAGGCCTCGAACAGAACGCGGCGGCGGCGTACACTTGGTACCTTCGCGCCGCCGAGGAGGGATTTGTTCCCGCCCAGTTTAACATCGGTATTATGTATGACAGCGGTCTTGGCACGGCACGAAACGCGACTAACGCGGCCGCGTGGTACGCAACCGCCGCTGCCCATGGACACGCGCGGGCCGCCTACAATTTGGCACTGCTTTACGCGACGGGTGATGGAGTGCCTCGCAATGTCGAGGTCGCAAAAGCCTGGTTCGCCGCTGCCGCAGCTCATGGTCTCTCTGCCGCGTCGGGTAAGCTTGTATCGCTGCGCGAGCAGCACACATCACTCGCCGTTTCCACGGCTATTAAACCGCTTTTGAATCCGGTCACCCCAACCGGGCCGCTTCTCAACCGGATAATGAAGAGTGATGCGGACTCCTCGGTCGAGCTCTCCTGGATCGCGCCGGCACAGCCTGTCGCTGTCGCGTTTTTTGTCGAAGTCCTCGCACTGGATACGTCTGGCTACCATGCCGCTTTTACGAGCTATCTAGATAGATCGTCTATAGTTGTCCGGTTGCCGGCAACGCCTGGCGAGTACGCCTGGCGTGTCTACGTGGTTGCCGCTTCGCTGCCGGATTACGTGCCGAGTGCCTGGAGCTACTTCGCCATTTATTGAGTGCGCGGTGCTGCGCGCAATTCGCGCCGCGGCACCTCAGGCTTGCTGGATCGCCGACAGCTTCCAATCCTCGGGCGCCCCGCCGAGAGGACGAACAAAGGTCCACACTTCGGTGACCTCTTCAGGCCGTGCCGAATCCCCTCGCACGAGCCGCCCTGAAGCGCGATCCATCACGGTGTCCATGAGCGAAAAGCGCATCGCGACCGTGGCATATTCGGCTTGAGCCTCCCGCCAGGCTTCAGCGAGATCGCCGCTCAAAAACGTCACATGAGCGATGCGGTTGACAACGCCCTGCCGGGCATTGGCCGCGAGCTCATCGGCGAAATGAGACGCCATTTGTGGCGTTGCAAGCAAGCGCAGGCGGTCCATGGCCTCGGCGCCGTAGGCCTCCTGTATGGCAACGAGCCGCTGTTCGAAGATGCTATAATCGGCGGGACTGATATCGAGCCGAGAAGTCCCCGGGCGGGCTCCCGCGGGACTTCCAGTAAACGCAAATGGCCCGCCCTGGCCCGGCCGCGGTCCAAAGCCCGTGCCCTGAAAAGCCGGACGGTTGCCGCGCACAAACCCCATGACGAGCTTAAAGAGCAGGTAGATAAGCCCGAGTTGCAGTAGCAGCCCTAAGATGGAGAGGCCGCCCCCGAGGCCGCCAAAAAGCCCATGGCCGAATAAGAGGCCGAAGAGCCCAGCGCCGAGAAAGCCGCCAATCAGCCCGCGGCCGAAACCGCCGGAGAAAAATCCGCCCGATGGGCCAGTAAATAGGCTCTGATTTGGAGAAGCCGTTGAGCGATTGATCGCTGCCCCGCCGCCGGGGGATAAAGGGGTCGGCGCCGGCGTGCTAAAGGTGCGCGCGCCGCGGTTGCCGAAAGAAAAGCCTTGTCCCGGGCGAGCCGATGCATCGCCCGCAGCGGCGCCGAACGCCAGGGCCGCGATGAGGCCGAAAATTAAACTTTTGTGGCGCAGCGCCATGTTACCTGTCCCAGTTAAATCCATGTCTCGACGAGCTTGAACACGCCCTTGAAACCGCCGCCGTACATAAGCCCTCGGCAAGCGCCGGTCTACGTGCGGTCCGCTAAAGGCAAGCGAGGCGGCAACCTCGATATAGGGAAACCGTGGTGAAAATTCAAAAGCGCGCGGCTTGCGTGGCTGGCGTCGCGCTGACCCTGCTTTCCAACCCCGCGGCTTTATCCAAGAATTCAAAGCGCGCCGTCGTCACGGCACTCGATCGGAAGTGACCTTTATCCCGGTAGTAAGGTATCCCGGCCCTATCGACGGTCGGGCAGATTCGGTTCTCGCATAAATAATCGAGGGGATCGACAAAATCGGCGCCAATAGAGGCCGCCAGCGAGACGAGCCGCGTTTTCATTGGCTTGGCGTAGCTTTCGATCACATCTCGGTCGATTATCTCGACCTCCGCCGTTGAGATCTGTAGGAACTTCCGCTTGGCAAGCTCGGCTGGAACATTCCACTCGCCACGGGGGGTCGCACCAATGATGGCAATTTGGGCGCCTTTTTCACGCAAGCGGAGAAGACGGCCGCGCAGGGCATCGAAAACTCGATCCAGGAAATTAAAAAACTCCGCTGGATCGCGAGTTTCAATGCAGGAGCTTTCCCTCACGAAACAGAAATTGCCGTCAGCGGGATTGAAGTAATCATACCAATCAGAAATCAAGACGACGCGCTTGAAATGTTTGGCCTCGGCAAAGTCAAAAGCCTTGTCAAAAAATCCGTTGCAACGAAGCTTATCCTCGAGCATCCGGAGCCCCGTCAAAGGTGGGCACCCGGCCGACGTCAAGAAAGTAAAAGAACTCGACGGTGATTTTCCGGCTTTGTCCGCGAACCGCCCGAAAAACTGCTCGGCAAAAGAGTCGCCCAGGATGAGAACTCCATCTTCAGCCGCGTCGCCAAGGTGGCACGGCCTCAGATTGCTAGAAGAGTCGAAACCATTGCACTCGTCTGGATAGTTCCAATCCTTGACCGCGAGATCATAATCCTCAAACTTTGTCGTTCCTTCAGGCCAACGACCGGTGAGCCCGCTATTGCTGGCGATAATTACGGCGAACATGACGGCGAGCGAAACAGCGCCCGCGCCCGCGAACAAGGCCCGGTGGCGAATTGCCAGGACCCTTTCCTCCAGAATTTTCTTAGCAACGGAGATGATGGAGCCGCCAACAGCAAGAATTCCCGCAAGCACGGCGATCTCGCCGGCGATTTTCAACGGTGTCGTGGTTACAAAGTCGAGATAGAGCGCTCCGACCGCGATAGGCCAATGCCAGAGGTAGATTGAGTATGACCATTTGCCGATCGTTTGAACGATCGCGTTTTGAAAAGGCCATGTATTGGGCCTGTTCCCCGCGATGATAAGGCATGTGCCAAGGACGGGAAGAAGCGCCCAATAAGAGGGCCAGGGCAAGCCTTTGCCGTAGGAAAGGATCGAAACAGCGATCAACGCGAGTCCGCATAGGACGAGAGCGAGCGAATGTTTCCATCGCTGGCGGGAAAAACGCAGCGCGACAATGCCGCCGGCAAGTAATTCCCATGCCCTTTGTGGCAATAAATAGAACGCCGAAGGTTGATACGGATGGTGACCAAGGACGGTCATCGCGCTCTTGGATGAGTGCCAAATGCAGGCAACGAGCGAAACCGCTGCAATAACCGCCAAGATAGGTGTAATTAAGCGACGCGTCCTTTCGAAAACCGAGAGTCCCGAGAGGAGCACCGGGTAGATCAAATAAAATTGCCACTCGACTGAAAGGCTCCAAGTATGGAGAAGCCATTTGGTGTCACTTTGGGTATCAAAATAGCCCGTGGCTTCCCAGAAGCGAAGATTGGAAAAGAAAAGCAAGGCAGAGATCGCGGTCGATCCAAGATATTGGTAGGTCGCCGGCTCAAGTATAAAATATCCTGCGATAAGCAACACGAGGCACATACCAAGTAGTCCTGGAACGATCCTCTTCGCCCGGTCATAATAAAAATCAACAATATTAAATTTGCCTGCCTCAAGTCTTTTCGTGATAATAATTGTCATCAAATAGCCGGAGATGACAAAAAAAACATCGACTCCAACAAAGCCGCCGGGCACGAATGAAACCTTGTAATGAAAAAGCACCACCGCTGTTACGGCGAGGGCACGCAGGGCATTGATATCATATCGGAAGGTCATCGCCCTCTCTCTTGGAAGCACCGGGATTTTGTCCGCACACGGGTCTATTGGCTGTTCACCGCTCGCAGTACAGGAAAGACAAAGATGTTTAATAGAAAATGAAAGAACTGCGCGCGGCAAAACATTCATGAGCATCAAGGCCTAGCTTATCAATCGCGGTAAACTGGGCGGAATGATGGAAGCGTGGCTAGAGCAAAGGAAAAGAGCAGCCGCAGCGAGGGGATGCAAGAGACCCGGATAGCATCCCGTTTTGCTGTATGTTAGAAGGCGCGAAAAAACTTGGGAGGAGCCGGTGACGCAGGCAGGCAGGAATGTGTGGGTAGAGTCAATTATGAATGAACGGCGCGCCTCGTTTGAATATGAAGATCTCATCGCCTGCGGGCGCGGCGAACTATTTGGACCTGGCAACGCGCAATTGCCTCTGCCTCCCCTTCTCATGTTCGACAAAATCATCGCCATCTCCGAGAGTGGCGGCGCCAATGGCAGGGGCATCGTTCAAGCAGAATTTTCGGTCAAGCCCGACCTATGGTTTTTCGGTTGCCACTTTAAGGGCGATCCCGTCATGCCCGGATGCCTCGGGCTCGACGCTCTATGGCAGCTCCTCGGTTTTTACCTCGGCTGGCTCGGTCTTAAGGGGCGGGGGCGGGCCCTCGGGGTCGGCGAAGTCAAATTCTCAAATCAGGTGTTGCCGGTCGTCAAGCGCATCATTTACGGCGTTGATCTCAAACGCGTCTTCAAGTCCAAATTGGTCCTCGGCATCGCCGATGGCTGGCTCGAAGCCGATGGCGCCCGCATTTATGAGGCCACCGATCTAAGAGTTGGCCTTTTCAAGGCAGAGGCGCCGTCCGCCGCCTAAGGCGCTGGCGCCACGCCTCAGCCGGAACCTCAAGGCCGATAAGCGGGAGTTTTAAAGCTATGAGACGGGTCGTCGTCACCGGAATGGGGATTGTGTCCTCGATTGGGAACAATACCCAAGAGGTGCTTGCCTCTTTAAGGGAGGCGAAATCTGGGATTATCAAGGCGGAGGTGCATGAGAGGCTTGGTTTCCGCAGCCAGGTCCATGGCGCGCCTTCGCTCAACCCCGAAGAAAGCCTCGATCGCCGCGCCATGCGCTTCCACGGTGGCGGAACGGCATGGAACCACGCCGCGATGGATCAGGCGATCCGGGACGCTGGTTTGGCGGCTAGCGAAGTCTCAAATGAGCGCACCGGCATCATTATGGGCTCCGGCGGCCCATCTACCCGTGCCATCGTCGAGAGCGCCGACATCACGCGCAGCAAGGGCCCAAAGAAGATTGGGCCCTTCGCCGTGCCAAAAGCGATGTCCTCCACCGCTTCAGCGACTCTCGCGACCTGGTTTAAAATCAAGGGCGTGAATTATTCGATCTCATCGGCTTGCGCGACATCCAACCATTGCATTGGCAATGCCTACGAGATGATCCAATACGGCAAACAAGACGTCATCTTTGCAGGCGGGTGCGAAGAACTCGATTGGACTCTTTCGGTGCTGTTCGATGCCATGGGAGCGATGTCCTCCGCCTTTAATGACCGCCCCGCCACGGCATCGCGCGCCTATGACATCAACCGCGATGGCTTCGTCATCGCTGGCGGTGCCGGCGTCGTTGTTCTTGAGGAATTAGAGCGGGCGCGCGCCCGAGGCGCCAAAATTTATGCCGAAATTGCTGGCTATGGCCTCAGCTCCGATGGTCACGATATGGTTGCGCCCTCGGGTGAGGGCGCGGTGCGCTGCATGCGCATGGCGCTTGACGGCGTCAAAACGCCAATCGACTACATTAATCCTCACGCAACCTCGACGGGCATCGGAGATCTTAAAGAAATCGAAGCGATCCGGGAAGTTTTCGGGAGTGACGAAAAATGCCCGCCGATCTCCGCCACGAAATCCCTCACTGGCCACTCGCTCGGCGCCACGGGCGTGCAAGAGGCAATCTATTCGATTCTCATGATGCGGAATGGTTTTATCTGCGAAAGCGCCAATATAGAGGAACTTGATCCCGCCTTCGCCGATGTGCCGATTGTCCGCCAGCGGCAAGACGGCGTGAACTTGCGCGCCATTCTATCCAATTCCTTCGGCTTTGGCGGCACCAATGCGAGCATCGTTATAAAGCATGTCGATGCCTGAAGCGATGGCGCCAGCCTCGGCGGGGCTCATGCAAGGCAAGCGCGGCCTGATCATGGGCGTCGCCAACGACCATTCCATAGCTTGGGGAATCGCGAAAGCCTTGCATGACCAAGGCGCAAAGCTTGCTTTCACCTACCAGGGCGAAGCCTTTGGTAAGCGCATCGCGCCGCTAACTGCAAGCCTTGGCGCTTCCCTTGTCTTACCCTGCGATGTCGAAGACATCGCAGCTGTGGACCATCTCTTTGCGCAGGTTGGCAAGGAATGGGGAGGCCTCGATTTTCTCGTTCACAGCCTCGCCTATTCGGATCGCGCCGAGCTTAGGGGCCGCTACGCGGATACGTCGCGCGAAAATTTTTTGCGCACCATGGCGATATCGGTCTTCTCCTTCACCGAGATCGCCCGAAGAGCCGCCCCGATGATGCGCGCTGGTGGCGCCCTTCTCACGCTGACATTCGCTGGCTCAAGCCGGGTCATGCCCAATTACAATGTCATGGGCGTCGCCAAGGCGGCCTTGGAAGCCAGCGTGCGCTATCTTGCCGCTGACTATGGACCGCAAGGGATCCGCGTCAATGCCCTCTCGGCGGGCTTGATCCGCACGCTCGCGGGTTCAGGGATCGCCGATGGCCGGGTTCTCTATAGTTTCAGCAAAGCGCAAGCCCCGCTGCGCCGGGCCCTCGATCTCGCCGATATTGGCGGCGCGGCGGTTTATCTGTTGTCGCCGCTTGCGAGCGGCGTCACCGGCGAGATCCACTACGTCGATGCGGGCTATAATATCATCCTCATGCCAAACCCAGAGAGTTTGAAGCACGAGGCCGTCGAGCGGTAGTTTGCTCAACGCTAGAGACACCATGGAGGGGGAGGACATGTTTGGTTTTGATTTTTTGATTTCCGCGCGCGCCAAGATGCGGGCTTCGCGATTGGTCTGCGTCACACTGGCATCAGCGGCTCTGCTGGTAGCGCCAGGCCCAGTGACCGCTGGCCCCACCGAAAGCGGTGGCAAGGCAACAACATCGCCCTCCGGCTTGAAGTTCATCGACGATAAGGTTGGCACGGGAGCGATGCCGCAACCGGGCCAAACCTGCGTCGTTCAATATACAGGCTGGCTTTACGAGAATGGCGCCAAGGGCAAGAAATTCGATTCCTCGCTCGATCATGGCAAGCCATTTGAGTTTCCCGTCGGCCAGCACCGGGTCATCGCCGGCTGGGATGAAGGGGTCGCCGCCATGCGGGTCGGCGGCAAACGCACGCTCATCATCCCGCCCGAGCTCGCCTATGGCGCGCGCGGCGCCGGCGGCATCATTCCGCCGAACGCGACCCTAATCTTCGAAATCGAGCTCCTCGACGTGAAGAGTTAGAGCATCGGACCCAAAAGTGAGAAGCGGTTTTGGGGCAAATCCGATGCTATAAATGGCGGCCGTTCAGCCCGGTGCCAGCTTTGGGCTTTAAAAGGAGCAGACTGTCCCGTGCTCGATGAAATGCCGGCCTTGCCCAAGCACCCTGCTCTCTTTGATGGACGCCAGTGCGAGACGGCGATGCGGGTAGCGCGCGGCGCGCGGCGGCTGCTCCGCCAAATGAATTTCTCGACCCTCACCGAGCTGCCGCTCGTCTCGGGCCGGCGCGCCGATATCGTCGCGCTGGCGAGGGATGGGACGCTCCTCATCGTCGAAGTGAAATCGTCCATTGCCGATTTTCGCGCCGACACCAAATGGCACGAGTACCGCGCGCACTGCGACCAGCTGTTTTTCGCCATTCCCGACGATGTGCCGATCGCTTTGATGCCGGAAGACGCCGGGCTCATTATCGCCGATGCCTATGGCGGCGAAATCATCCGCGAGGCGCCGCAGCATAAAATGGCGCCCGCGACGCGGCGCGCCGGGCTGTTACGCTTCGCCCACACCGCCGCCCACCGCCTGCACCGGATGAGCGATCCGGAGGGGCTGGCTTGATGGGGGTAGCGGAAACCTCGATCGCTTAACAGCAAAAAATTGCCATTCCCGGTCTTGTAGTTACAATAATGTTGTTACATCTGGCAAGGAGGGTGTGTGCGGTGGGTGTGGACCCAAGAGAAGGATAGGATCAACAAGCGGGACCACGGCCTGAGCTTTGAAACGGCGCAGCTTGTTTTCGATGACCCCCTTGCCATGAGCCGCCCCGATCCGCACCCCGACGGCGACCGATGGCAGACCGTAGGCGTCGTCGGAACCGTGGCGCTGTTCGTCGTTCATACATCGCCGGAGCCTGACCCAAAGACGGATGAGGAGACCGGCAGGATCATCAGTGCCCGCAAAGCCACGGCGCACGAAAGGAGAACTTATGAAGAAGGAGACTTCTAAAACCCTGACCAAAAAACAGGCCGCCGAGATCAACGCCCTTGCCGATTTGCCGGAGGCTCAAATCAACACACGCGACGTGCCCGAGCAGCGCGACTGGAGCGATGCGAAGCGCGGGCTTTTTTTCCGTCCCGTTAAAAAGCAACTGACCATTCGCCTCGATGCCGATCTTATCGCTTGGTTCAAATCCCACACTCGCAAGGGAGAGGGCTACCAAACCAGCATCAATAACGCCCTGCGCGAGTATGTGTCGCAACGCGAAGGCGTATAGTGCCGGTGCTCACATTTGGCATGCGTGAGGAGGCCGACCATGCCTATGAAGAACCCACCGCATCCGGGCCGGATTGTCCAGCAGGAATGCCTTGAAGCCACCGGCCTCAGTGTCACCGACGCGGCAAAGGCTTTTGGCGTGTCCCGCAGGCCGCGCGTGGCTTCCATGTGGAGCGTTATTCGTGGCGCGAGCTCAAGGAGCTTTATGACCCCTTGACGCCCCGCTGGCGATCGCCGCCGGCTCTCCACTACGAGAGAAAGAGGCCTTTGAGAGCCGGCGACAATGCAGGTTGCGCCCGCGGGAACAGGACGCGTATCCGCAATATTCGGTTGGCAATTCTATTATATTAAGAGTCGCGAAAACTGGCGATTTTAAGACATAAACATCGTTGCATCATTAATAATGGATTACCGTTTTGTTGATTAGCCAACAATGATCAGCGGTTCAGGCGCTTACAGTGCGTCCAGTGCGCTTAGAGAGTGATTGCCAAAAGGTCGCGTGCGCATCGATCTCAAACGAATACTCCGGCCTCAAGGCGGAGAGCCGTCATCAAAATCGGGAGCAAATCCGAAAGCGATCCAGAGCAGACACGTGATAAGCATGGCAATGATGCCAAGCAATACGACGGTCCAAGGCGACCCCGGTAGGACTCAAGGTAAAGCTGTAATGCAACTGCCCAACGCGGCATCCATTATCCTTAAGCTATAGACATCCGGTTAGCTTACAGCAAAATATGTGTTTGATTTGGCAGTTCTGGAAATCTGACTATATAGCGATTTTTTTTATCGTGGGCGCCGCCCGACGAAGTGGCCAGTCATAGAAGCGAGACGCAACATGCCCACAACCATGTATTGCATTTGGGCGATGAATTTCATCGCCGACACGACCGAGAATTTTTCCCGTGTGCCTCACTTCGATAAGCGCGGCGATGTCGACGTGCTTCAGGCGACTTGCCTTAATGACATGATGGAACTTGGTTGTGGAGATGACGAGGACGGGGAACGAGCGCCGCCCCAATTTCTTTTCACCTTGCGCTTGCTCTATACTGCGTGGTGCGCCGCCGAGACGCCAGACGGCGATCACAAACGCCAAGCTGCAAAAGCCGCTTATGAAAAGCTCCGGCAAGACAACCGCGCCCTTTGGAACGAGCACGACCCTTCCGTTGATGAATTCGTAGCGAAGTTACAGAAAGCTCTTCTTGCATGAAATACGGCAAGGGAAGCAGCCCTCACAGCCTTCGTGCAGAAATCAAGATTTTTGCAAGTGAATCTGGTCTTGTCAGATCAAACAGTTAAGCTGAGAAGAAATCAGATGCATATGTCGGCTTTTCGCCCGACTTTGACGATTGGCGATGTTCGCTTTCGCCTCCTTCACATCAAACGCGCCGCTCCGGGCACCAAGTTTACGGGGACACTGTCAAAACAGCCGTAGCTGCTCCCCTTGCCGGGGCGGGAGAAAAAGATCCGTGCGGAGCGCCGTAAATCTCTCGCGAAAGCCCAATTTTGCCACCGCCAGCTCGAAGCGGCGGGCGATGAGCGCAGCAAAGGCGCCCGTCCCTTTCGCCCGCAGACCAAACGTCGAATCATAAAGCTTGCCGCCGCGCGTATCGCGCACAAGCGACAAAACATGTTTTGCCTTGTGCGGGTAATGCGCCTCGAGCCACTCGGAAAAAAGGTCCTTTACCTCTCCCGGCAGCCGCAGCAGCACATAGCCGGCTTCCGTCGCGCCAGCCGCTCTCGCCCGCGCCAAAATCGCTTCCATCTCGCTGTCGTTGATGGCCGGAATGATCGGCGCCACCATCACGGCTGCGGGGATGCCGGCCTGCGCCAAGCCACCGATCGCCTCAAGCCGCCGCTCGGGGCTTGTCGCCCGCGGCTCCATCTTGCGCGCAAGATGAGGGTCAAGGGTCGTGATCGACAGGGCGACCTTAACAAGACCCTTTTCCGCCATCGGCTTTAAGAGATCGAGGTCGCGCAACACGTTCGCCGATTTCGTCACGATGGCGACAGGGTGGTTCGCGGCCGCCAAAACTTCCAAGACGGCGCGCATGACGCGCTCCTTGCGCTCGGCCGGCTGGTAGGGGTCGGTATTGGTGCCGATGGCAATGGTTTTCGCGCGATAGTTGGGGCGCGACAGCTCCTCCTTCAGAAGCTGCGCGGCGTTTGGTTTCGAAAATAATTTCGTCTCGAAATCGAGGCCCGGCGATAGGCCAAGATAGGCATGCGTCGGCCGCGCGAAGCAATAGGCGCACCCGTGCTCGCAGCCGCGATAGGGATTGATCGAGCGGTCAAAGGAGAGATCGGGGGAGTCGTTGCGCGTGATGATGGCCTTTGCCGCCTCGTGCGTGATGCTCGTCGGTAAGGGCGGAAGATCTTCCTCGATGTCCAAACTGTCAGGCTCACGCTCGCGCTTTTCCGCTTCGAAGCGCCCGCTGGCGTTGGAAAGCGCTCCCCGGCCCTTGCGCGCCAGCTCTTGCACGCCGCCGGGTGGGGTCCGCCGCAGTGAAGCTAATGGTTTTGTCTTACGAGCGCCACGTGAGCTTCGCGTTTCCATCATGATTCTATTGCGTTATCGCGGCATTAGCGAGCGCAGTCAAAATGTTCGTTTCCGGGACATCCTAAGAACATTTGATGAACAATGAAAGCGGTTCCGTTTGGACGAAAATTGTTCTTGTGGACAAACTTGAATAACTATTGTCAGCGGGGAGCTAACGGGAACGCCAAGCCGAGGAATCGTCATGATCCGTCGCGCAAAAGACATATTCGTGTGATCACGCCTTTAAGCGTTCGAGAGAGTGCTGTTACCCTGGGCTGGAAGCTGGCGGCTTGCCGTTGGCCGGAAGGCTCACTGGCTTGCCGGGCAGCCCGGCAAGCTCGAGCAGTACCGGGCGCGGATTTGGCCATGAAGCGCCACTAGGGCTCCTCCTCAGCGAGCCGGCTCCACGACCTTTCGATAAAGATGCCACGTCGTATGCGCGAGGACAGGCACGACAACCGCAAGACCCGCGAACAAGAGAAGAAATCCGGCCGCGAGCGACGCCGCCACGATAAAGCCCCAAGCAGCCATGGCCAGCGGGCTCGCCATAACCGCTTTGATCGAGGTGAGGATCGCGATCGGAACATCGACTTCCCGGTCCAAAAGCATGGGAAAGGAAACCACACTGACGCTAAAGGCAACGACGGCAAAAACAAAACCCACAGCGGTGCCAATTCCAATCAGCCACCATCCTTGCTGGCTACCCAAGATATCAGAGATGAAGCGGGCAAAGGATTGCGGTGCCCGCGGCCCGATGATCGACGTGTAAAGAGACTGCGCGGTCAGTAACCAGCAAGCGAAAATCACGAGCAAAATTAGCCCGAGCGATAGAATGGGAAACATCGCGTGCGAACGCACCACAGCCACCGCATGCTTCCATGAAGTGTCAAGGCCAAGCTCACGGGCGCGGCTAACCTCGTAAAGGCCAATCGCGGCGAAGGGCCCAATAAGGGCGAATCCTGACAATAAGGGAAAAATAAGCGGCGGCGTCGTCCCTACGGCAAGCCAGATGCCGATAATCGGGTAGATCAAGCCAAGAAAGACGAGATGCGAGGGCCGCGCTAGAAAATCGTTCGTTCCCTCCGCGAGAGCAAGCTTGAGATCCTTGATACCGATCCTGCGTACGATGGGATAGGCTGGAGATGTGGGGGAACTGGCGATTGTATGCGTGGGCATTTCGGCGGGCCTCCCGGGCCATTGTGCCAGCGCGGCCGAAAATCCTTTTGCGCACAATGTCTCGCGCCCAGCCGACGCCGAACCGCTTTAGGTCGGAAGATTATACGCCCAGAGAAGCTGTTTGGTCGAGAGGTTTTTGACGAGCGTAACGGGCCGCCGGATCGCCGCCGAAACTATAAGAGCCAATGTGGGTTAGTTTTCCTTCGGTATCTAGCCAGATCTTGCCACCGATGTCGCGCCACCTCTGGCAGAATGCAAAATCTTCACTGATATAGGCTCCTGTTTCCTTATCGATAAGGCAATCGAACAGGGCATAGTTATCAGTTGCCTTAGCGTTAGAATAGGCATGCACGCTCTTATAGCGGGTTTCCGGGTAGGTGGCGACCATGCGCTCGATCACCTGCCGCTTGAGCAGCATAAAGCCGCCGCCACAATAAATGCCTGTCGAAAACCTTCCCGCCGTCTCGCGATCGCTGCCGTTCAATAGGGTGCCAACGTAAAGGAGGGGCGCGGCTTGAAACGTCTCCCGCGTAGTCGCGGCGCGCCTAACCGCAGCATCGCTCCAATCGATCACTTTCAAGGGATAAATGCCCCCCACGAACTCCTGGTCGAAACGAAGCATTTCATAGACTTGCTGAGGCTCGAAGCTGATATCCGCGTCGATGAATAGGAGGTGAGTCGCTTGCGGCGTACCCAAAAATTGGCTGACCAAGGTATTGCGGCTGCGTGTGATGAGGGAGTCATGGCCGAGCAGCGCAAGCGCGGCGTCGAAATTCGCTCTGGAGGCGAATTGGATCAGGCTAATGACAGACTGCATGTAATGCTGCGAGACAAGGCCGCCAAAGCAAGGCGTTGCAATAAAAACCATGGGGCGACTAGACGTGCCGACCATTCAGACTTCTCCTTCACGCTTCGAAGGATCGGTCTAACGGCCAAAGCCTGCGCCAAGCCTTCCGCCCGTGCCTATATCTCATCGCAAAGATCAGGACGGAACCCGCGCGAGGAGCAAGCATTCCACGTCTTGCAAGTCACAAGCACCAAAGGTCGCATGTGGCGCCCCTAGCAACCGCGTTCTAGCATAGGCGGCGGCGAGGGGTTGGTTCGCATCCATCAATGCGGATAAGCCGGCGAGCCGAGCCAAGGTCTCCGCGACGGCGCGCGCGCGCCCTTCGCCCCCGTCTCCCACTTCGAGGGTCTTTCCGATCGCGGCCGCGGCGGTTTTTCCTGGCGCCCCGCAGCGCCCCGCGAGCGCCTCGATTACGGCACGGGCGCGGTCTTGGTCGCGGCGCAAAACCCGGAGAACGTCAAGAGCAACGACGGTGCCAGATCCTTCCCAAATGGCATTGAGTGGCGCTTCCCGGTAAAGCCGCGCCATGGGCAGATCCTCGACATAGCCATTGCCACCAAGACACTCGAGCGCCTCATAGATAAACGCGGGTGCGATTTTCGTGACGAGATATTTAACCACCGGTGTTAGCAACCGGGCGTAAGCGGCTTCCGCCTCCTCGCCGCTTGCTCGGCCGCATGCGCGGGCCAGCCGGAAAACGAGCGCCGTATTGGCCTCCTGTTCGAGGGCAAGGTCGGCGAGCACCGCGCGCATGGCGGGCTGATCGATAAGAAGCTTGCCGAAAGCCGATCGATGCCGCGCATGATGCATCGCCATGGCGAGGGCCCAACGCATTTGGCCGGCGCTGGCGACGGCACAGTCCAGCCGCGTCCATTGCACCATGGCGAGAATCGTGCGCACCCCGTCGCCTTCATTTCCCAGGCGCTCAGCATAAGCTGCCTGGAACTCGACTTCCGAGGAAGCATTCGAGCGGTTGCCGAGCTTGTCCTTGAGCCGCTGGAAGCGCAGCCCGTTGATGCTTCCATCCGGGCGGTATCTCGGCACCAGAAAGGCCGTGAGACCATCATCCGCCTGCGCGAGAATGACGAAACCATCCGACATCGGCGCTGATAGAAACCATTTATGGCCGCTGATTTCGTAAAACACTCCGCAGGATCGCGCCCTCGTAATATTGGCTCGCACATCGCTACCGCCTTGGCGTTCCGTCATGCCCATCCCAAGGGTCACCGCTTCCTTCTCAAACCATGGTTTCATCGCCCCATCGTAGTGGCAGGAGAGAAGATGCGGCCGCCAGGCGGAAAAAAGCTCCGTGGAGGCGGACAGGGCGGCCGCGCTGGCACTTGTCATCGTAATTGGGCAGATATGCCCGGCCTCGATCTGCGTCGCCATATAAAGACGCGCGGCGCGTTCGCTGACAAAATCCTGCGTGTCGGCCTTGGCGCCAAGCGCCGGACAGTGCAGGCCAGCCGCCATGCTTTTTTTCATTAAAGCGTGGTAGGACGGGTGGAACTCTACATAATCGGCACGGTTACCAACCGCGTCGACGACAATGAGGCGGGGCGGATTGACATTGGCTAGCCGCCCGAGCTCGATTGTCTCGGCCGAACCAAAATCCCTACCAAAATCAGAAAGCCCAGCTCTTTTTGCATCAATGCCAGCGCGCCAAACCGCCTCTTGCAAAGCGGCGTCAGACGTAAAGAGATCAATATTTTCAAAGGGCGGCGTTTGGTTGAAGGAGGCCGCCTCGAAACCTCCCGTGGTCGCGTTCATGTCGGCTTACCAGTTCCTCCCGAGGCGCGGCGAACTACTCTCCAACAAGCCGCAGATGCACCTCGGCCGAATCGCGCTGGCGCAAATGGGCCTCGGCCTCTCCAATATAATCTCGCGTCAAGGGGACCGTTCCTAACTTCTTCGAAAGCTGGATTTGAAAGTTGACAAGCCCCTCGCATCGGAAAGCGCATTCGCAACCGGCGAGATAAAGTTCCCACATTCGGCAAAAGAGCTCGCCCTTCCGGACAGCGACAGTGGCGCGGTTTGCTAGAAAACGGGCTCGCCAAGCTTTGAGGGTCTCGGCGTAGTGGAGTCGCAAGATCTCTATGTCCGTGACGAATAATCCGCTTTTCTCGATTGCTGGCATGATTTCGGAGAGAGATGGCATGTAACCGCCGGGAAAGATGTATTTTTCTACCCATGGATTGGTCAGGCATGGCCCATCGGCGCGGCCAATGGTATGGATGAGAGCTACCCCTTCCTCATCGAGGAGCTCCATAATTTTTTGGAAAAAAGCAGGGTAATATGCCTTGCCGACGTGCTCAAACATGCCGACCGAAACGATGCGGCCAAAATGCCCAGTAAGATCACGATAATCGGAGAAACGGAAATCAGTGACACCGGCGAAGCCTAGCTCAGCGGCTTTAGAGCGAGCCACATTCAATTGTGTTTGAGACAGGGTTATCCCAGTCACGCTCGCCCCGCAAAAGCGCGCGAGATAGATCGCGAGGCCTCCAAACCCGCAGCCGATATCGAGAACCGTCTGGCCAGGCTCGATGAGGAGCTTTGCCGCTAAATGACGCTTTTTGGCGAGCTGCGCGTTTTCGAGATTTTGCCCGCCGCGCTCAAAATAGGCACAAGAATACTGCAACCCCGAATCGAGAAACCGTGAGTAGAAGGCGGCGTCGAAGTCGTAGTGGTGGGCGGCATTGGACCGCGCCCGCTGACGATTATTCGAAAGATGATACACGCGCCGTAGTCGCTTCAAAGTTTCCAGAACGCGTAGCCAGCGCGATCTGTCCGGGCGCCAAAAATTGGCGGCGATGAGCATCAACACGTCGTAGATCGTGCCCTTGGTGACCTCGAGACGGCCATCCATGTAGAGTTGGCCGAACTGAAACTCGGGGTCGGTTAAAAGCTCAAAAATCGCCTGCCAATCATTGCATCGCAGACCAAGTTGCTGACCGAACCCATCACCCAAAACAAACCGGTAGTTTCGCGGAAGCTCGAGTTCGAGAGAGCCGTTTTTGATGAAGCCTGTAAAAAGTGTTTTTACAAACTCAATCATTGCAAACCTCGAGGAGATTTTTTCAGATATTAAGTCAACGTTTTTGCATGGAAAGACGACGCATATTTAAAAGCGTTCGCCTCACTGGCAAGCTAAGCCGGATCAAAGGAACAATTTCACCAAGGCCGTGTTCCGTTAAAATGTACTGCTGGTTACCCCCAGCTTGAGTTGGTCAATATTCATCAGGAGCGGTAGATGAATCGCTTGGTTATTGTGGCGGCAGCTTCCCTATGCGGTGCGGGTTTGGCGATGGATTCTCCTGCTTCAGCCCGCCCAGGGGGCAGCGGTTTTGGTGGCGGAACCCACTTTGCCGGCGCTGGCGTTGGCAGCTTCCACGGCAGCAATATTGCCGGCAGCTTGCGTGGCGCGAACATTACCGGCCGCAGTGTTGCCACGGCGGGCTATGGCGGTGGCTATGGGCGATATGGTTACGGGCGATATGGCCACCGCAGTTACAGTGTGTATGGGGCGGCGGGCTTAGGGCTTTTGGGCTTGGGGCTCGGATATGGTTTGGCGGCCCCTTACTATGGTTACGGCTGCGCAGATATCGATGCGTACGGTAACTGCGTCGGCGATCCCGGCTATGCTTACGGCTGGTAGCCAAGGCACCGGAATTGGCCGCATGGAGGGAACAATTTCGCGCCGTTATAATTCCCTTTCAGTGCTTCGACTGAAGTTTGGCAGGAGACTGAGATGAAACGCTTGGGCGCAGTATTGGCATCGGCGGCTTTGGCGGTGGGGCTTGTCGCGAGTGAGCCCGCCGCCGCCTTCCGTGGGGGTGGCGGCTTTCACGGGGGCTTTGGCGGCTTTCACGGCGGGTTTGGCGGATTCCGGGGCGCTGGGCTTGGTGGATGGCGTGGCGGCGGCTTATTCGCCGGCCGTAGCGTTGGGTTTGCTAGCCCCTATCGCGCAGGTTGGGGTCGCGGCTGGGGCGGTTATGGGCGCGGCTGGCGCGGTTATGGACGCGGCTATTATGGCGGTTGGGGATGGGGAACAGGCCTTGGATTGGGGCTTCTCGGCCTAGGGTACGGTTATGGTCTCGGCGCCGGATGGGGATGGGGTTGGCCCTACTACGGGTACGGATATGCCTGCAATCCCTCTACCCCTCCTATGGCTGCGCCTATCCCGCCAGCTATGCTTGGTGGTGGTAGGATCAAGTGGGCTTAAGCCAGCCCGCTTTCCAAATTATAGTTCAAGAACCTCAGCGCCGGCTCGCATTCGAGTCGGCGTTTTTATTAATTCCGGATTGCTCCGCCATAAAGTAACTGAAATCACGGGATTTTTTAAAACCCGTTCATCTCCCGTTGAGCTGCAGCCGCGTACGATGGCGGCGTCAAAAGGGAGGTTGCCATGTCACGCTCTGTTATTACCCTTGCCGGTGCGACACTCATCGCCGGCCTCATTGCTGCCAATCCAGCCGAGGCGCGTTTTGGCGGTGGTG
>DASPVM010000034.1:0-195037 GCA_035622375.1 Methylocella sp.
GGAAGGGCGGGTCGGCACCAATCTTGTGTGGACGCCCTTGCGCGGCTTCGATATTGGCGCCGAATTCATGTATGTCCACGTCGACGAGTCGCGCCCCGCCGGCCTTGCCCCCAACAGTGTGCTGCAAGCCTCCGGCCTGCCGGCCTTCCAATCCAACACCAACCAATATGAGGGGCGCTTACGACTCCAAAGAGCGTTCTGACTGCTTATAGGATCGAGGCAACCGCCGTCTTCGTCATTGCGCGCCATTTGACGGGTTACCCGGTCCTTCAGGGTGCAGCGGATCGGCGCCGAGTCCCAACCTGCCGCGTGTTCCTGAGCGGTCGAATCGCCAGTGGTCGACGCGTGAAGGAGCGGGACCAACGCCGACACTTCGGTTTTCATAGAGTCCGTCAGGGCCGTAAGGACCTGTCGGACCCAGATAAAAGTATTGCGCGGATGCGATGCCGTTCGATGCTGCCAATATAAAACTCGACAGCGCAATAGCGGTCATCCGGTTCTTAGCCATACCAACCTCCTTCAAGACAAACATCAAAGCCTCAACGGGGCTCTCGTAAATGAGACTCCTTAAGCCGCTGGAAAGTCCCAAAAACAAAAAGATTTGATTGACGCATGGGAAGCTAAGCGTTGAGACCAGCAGATTTCAAAAATGGTACAGAATATCTATAGAAAATCTGGGCAATCTTCTTAGCCCACAAAGTCAAAAAAGATGCGGCCTCGCGGGTCTTCTGTCTCGACAATCCACAGATCGGGGTCAAAGCGTATTTGGCGGGCAAGTTTTGCCTCCGCCTCATCCATCGCGATCCATGGCTCGCCATGGAGGCGCGTAAAGAGCCGGTCATGCGGGTCAATGACTTCACTCTGTGGGGCCGGCCCATAGACGGCGGCCGATCCATCCAAGCGGTCGATTTTTATGAAAATCGCGCCCGCCTCGGCGGCGCCGCGTTTGCGCAGCATCGCGCACGCCCCTTCCTGGTGGCAACGGCGCAAATAGGCTGAGACCCAAAAATCGGCGCGTAGGCGCATGCTATCCCGCCCACCCATTGAGAAAGAAATCGTTAGGATCCTGTGGGGATATGATCAAGCATGAGCGAGCCTCACACTAAAGACGCAGCCGATTGGCCAGCGCAGTTTGAAAACTTCGCTCCCGAGCTTTCTGGCCGGGCCCGCGAGTGGCTTGCCTATCTCGCGGGAGAGCGCCGCTTATCCCCCCATACGGTGCACTCCTACGCACGGGATTTGCGTCAATTCTTGCAATTCGCCGCTGTTCACTCCGGCGAGCCGCCGTCGGTCCCGATGGTGATTGCGCTCGCCCCTTCGGATCTGCGCGCTTTTTTAGCGGCGCGCCGCGGCGAAGGCACAAGCAGCCGCTCGCTCGCCCGGCAGCTTGCCGGCCTTCGCTCCTTTGCGCGATTTCTCGAGCGTAATGGCGAAGGCCAGGCCTCCGCTATTACAGCGCTTGCTTCGCCGAAAATACCGCGCAGTCTGCCAAAACCTTTATCGGCCAAAGCCGCGCGCCACCTTTTGGACACTGAGGTACGTGCCGGCGAAGAAAGGCCCCAGTGGGTCCTCGCGCGGGACGCCGCCGTTTTGGCGCTTCTCTACGGCGCGGGCCTGCGCATTTCCGAGGCTCTCGCGATAAAATTTTGCGACGCGCCGGTCAACGGCAGGGATACTCTGACGGTGATTGGCAAGGGCCAGAAGACGCGCACCGTCCCCATCATCGGAGCCGTGCAGGCAGCGATCGAAGCGTATCTTTCCCTCTACCCCTATGAGCTCGCAGCCGATGAGCGTCTGTTTGTCGGCGTCAAGGGAGGGCCGCTCAGCCCGCGGGTCATCCAGCTCGCGGTGGCGCGACTGCGCGGCGCGCTTGGCCTTCCCGAGACCGCGACGCCGCATGCCTTGCGCCATTCCTTTGCCTCGCATCTCCTTGGGCGTGGCGGCGACCTCCGCACGATCCAGGAGCTGCTCGGCCATGCCTCTCTCTCGACGACACAGATCTACACGGCTGTCGATAGCGCGAGGTTGCTCGAAGCTTACCGGGCGGCGCACCCGCGCGGGCGCTAGCCGATGCCCGAGGCGCGGCATTTTCGAAAAGCCTGTTGCGGCCTTCGCTCTTCTCGACCTAAACTCCGCGCGATTACGCGCGCAGGCAGCCGGAGACAAGGGATGCGCCACCGTTTTCTCAGCCTTTGCGGGCTCTTGCTCTCCTGCCTTGCCGGAGGATGCGATAAATGCGGTGACCCGATCAAATTTAATGCCCCAAGCCTGCCCAACGCCTGCTACGAGAGCCCCGTGCAGCAGTGAAGCCCTGGTTTGCCACAGAAAAAGCCAAGCAAAGATTTGGTCACCTTGGCTGGCTGAAGCGAAAGCGTCGCGCGTCGCGCTATGCGAGAATGCGCGCCGGCACAGTCGAAGTTCTAAAGAAGGGCGTCGCGCGCTACGATTTTCACGATCCTTACTACAACGCTCTGGCGATGAGCTGGACATCATTCGCGCTCGCTTTCGTCGGAGTCGAAATCACGATCAATATCGTCTTTGCGCTGCTCTATTTTATCAAACCCGGCTGCATCGCCAATGCTCGGCCTGGTGTATTCTCCGATGTTTTCTTTTTCAGCCTCGAAACTCTGGCGACCGTGGGCTATGGGGCGATGGCACCCGCGACATTCTACGGCCATGCCGTCTCGGCCATTGAGATTGTGTGCGGCATGGTTTTCACCGCGATCATGACCGGGCTTTTGTTTGTTCGCTTCTCAAGGCCGCGGCCGAAAATTCTGTTCGCCGATCAGGCAGTAATCACGAGCTACAACTGTTCGCCGACGTTGATGGTGCGAATCGGTAATGGGCGCCTCACCATGTTGAGCCACGCGACCGTGCATCTCGGGGTTCTCTTACATGAGGTGAGCGCGGAAGGCCGTTCCTTCCGACTGATCCGCGAGCTGAATTTGGTCAACGCCACGCTTCCACTCTTCGCTTTGACCTGGACACTGATGCACAGGATCGACGAGCAGAGTCCGCTTCAAGGATACGATGCCGCCCGCTTTGTCGAGTCTGGAGTGCGCTTGTTTCTCACTCTTGAGGCGAGGGATCACGCGCTCGGCGCCGCCATTCATGACATGCGTGTCTACATGCCGGAAGAAGTCCTCTTCGGCATGCATTACGCCGAAGCCGTCACCTTCGACGATCAGCAGCGCCCGGTCGCCGATCTCACGCTTCTAAGCCTCGTCGAGCCAGATGGTGCCGCTGGCGGATCCGTGAAGCCTAATCTGGCGCCGCTTCGATCGGATCAAAGCGGCTAGTATCGAAGCCGAACAAGTCAAAAGTGTTTTGCATATGCGCAGGCAAAGGAGCCGTGACATCGAGAACCCCGCCTCTTGGATGCGGCAAGATTAAACGCCGCGCCAGAAGATGAAGTTTTTGTTCGATGCCGGCGGCAATTGCGTTCAGCGAATCTTCGCCACGCGGGCCTTTTGCGCGCTCGCCATATTTCGGATCGCCGAGGATCGGATGGCCGATCGCCTCGGCATGTGCGCGCAGCTGATGCGTCCGCCCCGTCACCGGCTTCATCGAGAGCCAGGCGAATTGCTGCGCGAGCTTGTCGACAACGGCATAATAGGTGACCGAATGGCGGGCGTCCGCCTCGCCATGCTTGGCGATCCGCATCCTCTCGCGAACTTCGCCCGAACCCGGCTTTGATTGAGCACCCTTGGGGTCGGCACCTTTCGCCAGGAAGAGGGATACCCGCCCCTGGGCGGGCTTTGGCACGCCCTTAACGACCGCCCAATAGATCTTACGTGCCTGGCGTGAGCGGAAGATTTCGCCAAGGTCGGCGGCAATCCGTCTTGTCTTGGCGACGAGCAGAATGCCCGCCGTATCGCGATCGAGGCGATGGACGAGGACAGGCCGCCCGCCGTGTTCATCGCCCATCGCGGCCAACATCTGATCGATGTGGCGCGGCGTCCCGGAGCCGCCTTGGACGGCGAGCCCATATGGCTTATTCAGCACGATGAGATCGCGGTCCTCGAAGAGGGTCATCTGGCGCAGCGCGAGCAGGTCGTCTGGCGAGGATTGCGGCGCGGGCGGCGGAATCGCGAGCTTGAGGGGAGGCACCCGTACCCGTTGGCCTTTGGCGAGCCGTGTCGCCGTCTTCACGCGCGCGCCATCGACACGCACCTGCCCGGTGCGGACGATCTTGTTGAGATGCGAAAGAGAGAGCATGGGAAGGCGCCGCCTGAACCAACGGTCGAGGCGCATTCCTTCCTCATCTTCGCTCACTTCAAAGTTTTGCGCGTCCACTCGGCTCGGTTCCGCAAAGAAGTAGTAAAGAAGTAGATCGAAAATATCGTTGCTCGCTGTGCCATGGCAAGCTGCGTCACGCGCCGCTCAGCCATTCGACGAGGTATCCCGGTCGGCCTGCTGAAAGAAGATCCGCGAGCCAAGGGATGAGGAGCTCGGCCTCCCAGTCGAGTAGATACGGCGGGTTGACGACGATGAGGCCGCAGCGCGCCAAGGGCCCCAAGTGCTTGGGCGTATCGATTTGGAGTTCGATCCGCAAAACGCGCCGGATTTTCCGCCTCTTGAGGTCCGCCGCCATTTCAGCGGCCGCCTCGGTATCCTTGACGGGATACCAGAAGAGGATCGTGCCGGTCGCGAATTTGCGATGCGCCATTTCGATCGCATCGAGTGCCGATGTAAATTCCTCCGGCGCCTCGAAGGGCGGATCGATCAAGATCAGTCCTCTGCGCTCGACGGGCGGCAAGAACGCCTTCAGCGCGGCATAGCCATCCATCTCAAAAATCTTCGCTCGCTTATCGCGAACGCTCGCTCGCAAGGCCGACGCGGCGGGGGGATAGAGCTCACACAGCAAGATGCGATCGTGCCGCCGCAGGAGGGAGCGCGCGATCTCGGGCGAGCCGCCGTAGCGGTGCGGCCGCCCGGTATAGAGCGGAGTCTCAACGGAGAGGTAGTCCTCAAGAAGGGGCTTAACGGTGGGCGGGATGGCGGCCGCGCAGGCTCTGCCGATGCCGCCCTGCCATTCGGCCGGTTTGCCCGCCTCTGGCGCCATAAGATCGTAGAGGCCGCCGCCGGCGTGCGTCTCGATGTAGCGGAAAGGTGCTGGTTTCATCTTGAGGTGGAGGAGAGCGCGCGTCAAGATGATGTGTTTGAAAACGTCGGCGAAATTGCCCGCGTGAAACTCGTGGCGATAATTCATTTTGAAGAGTTGGACTGCCGAAGGCAGACTCACAACACGGGCGGCACCGAAATCTCCCGCGCATGGCAGCCTTGCCGCGCAACCTCGGGGCAGGCATGAAAATCGCGGAGATCTTTCGAGAAACAAATCTTGACTTCCTGCAACACGCTGCCCGCGCAAGAGACGCCGACCATGCCGGGGCGCAGGCGCGGATTGGCGGCAATAAAGGCACGGATCACGTCGATGGGCGTCCAGGTTTGCGCCTCCCTTGGCGCGGCGAATGGCGGCGGAATGGTGACCATATCGCGCGCGGCTCGCACGGAGGAAAAATAATCGCTTGGGCTTTTGCCAGAGCACGTGCCGTGCTTTTGCCATTCATGGCGGGCGAGCCCTTCGCTCGGATAAACCCCATTGGCGGCTTCAAGCGCAATGCGCGAAGGATAGCGCGCGGCTGGCGCGCAGTCTTGAGGATAGCCGTGCTCATATTGCGGCCAAAGCCCATGCACGACGAAGCCAAGACCGGCGCCAGGATCGCATTGGCCATGCGCCCTTGCCCCCGCCGCCATCTCGCAAAAGCCAGAGGACCAGGAGAGGGAGAGAACGTAAAAATCAAACTCTCCGGGCGCGCCTGCTGCCTGGGCATGCGCTTTTGAAATCGGCAAAACGGCGAGGAAAGCAAAGGCGAAGACTCTGGAAACCAAGCGGGAAGCGCTCATGGCCGGGCCATTTTGCAATTTGGCGCATAAACACGCTCACGGTCGAACCCGCTAATGCACCACTGGACACCGAAACCAAAGCCGATGATCCCTAGGTCCTCCCCGATCGCGTAAGAGACTTGCCGCGGGTGCTCCGTGTTCAGGAACACTTTCGCCACGCAGTAACGGCGGGGGATATAGTCCAAGCCATTGGTTTTGTAGCCGATTTCGCGTACCTCGTCGAAGCCGAGAATAACGAGGCCAGTATTCCAGAATTCCGCCTCGCTATCGCGAAAGCGGCTCTGGATGCGTTCAAGAACAGCGGGGTCGTCACAAAACGGCACCGCATCCGCGTATGGTATGTATTGGCGCTCGGCCGGAGTGAGCGGACGCCCGGCGGCGTTTGGCCCGCCGGCGGCAGCGAAGAGCACCAGCGCGGCAAAAACGATCGGTAGTTTGAAGGGCTCAACCACGATTATAAACGTCCTCGAATCGAATGATATCATCTTCGCCAAGGTAAGAGCCGGTCTGCACCTCAATCAGTTCGAGATCGATGCGGCCGGGATTGGCCATCCTGTGCACGCAGCCGATCGGCAAATAAATCGACTCGTTTTCATGCACAAATCGCACTTCGTCGTCGCGCGTGACCTCGGCCGTGCCCTTGACGACGATCCAGTGCTCGGAACGGTGAAAATGCTTTTGCAAGGATAGGCGCTCTCCAGGCTTCACGACGATCCGCTTGACCTGGTAACGCAGGCCGGAATCGATCGATTGGTAATAGCCCCACGGTCGGTAGGACCGCTTGTGTTCGAGTGCTTCTGGGTGATTTTCGCTCTTCAGCCTATCGACGAGTTGCTTGACCTGATCGCCTTGCGACGCATTGAGCACGAGGACCGCATCCTGCGTCGTTATGACGATCACGTCATCAACGCCAACAACAGTGGTGAGATGTTCATGCGAACGCACATGGACGTTGGATGCGTTCATGACGACGCCACGGCCGCGGATCGAATTCCCCTGATCGTCGCGCTCGGATAATTGCCACACGGCATGCCATGTGCCGACATCCGACCAGCCGATATCAGCCGGAACGACGGCGGCCTTGCTCGTGCGCTCCATGACCGCGTAGTCGATGGATTTTTTTGGCGCGCGAGCGAACGCCTCACGGTCGAGAACAAGAAAATTCAGGTCTCGCTTGGCCTTGGCGACTGCCTCGGCGGCGGCCGCGGCCATCTCCGGCTCAAAGTTGCGTAACTCCTCCTGCATGACCCCCGCGCGAAAAAAGAAATTGCCGGAGTTCCAAAGGTAATTTGCGGCGACATACGTCTCAGCCGTGGCGGCATCCGGCTTTTCTACAAAGGCTTCGACCTTGAGGACGCCGCCATCCGGCGTCACCGTCTTGCCGGGCCGGATGTAACCATAGCCCGTCGCTGGCGCATTCGGCTTGATGCCGAGCGTGACAATGAAGCCCAGCGCCGCCGCTTCCGCCGCTCTTTTGCAGAGCTCAACGAAGCCTTGACGATCCGCGACGACGTGATCGGCGGCAAGCACCGCGACGATGGTATCTGGCGAAATTTGGGCCGCGAGTTCGGCGGCGGCCGCGACGGCGGGCCCAGAGTCGCGGCGCACAGGTTCAAGCACAATGCGCGCATCGCGCTTGATCTTTTGCAGCTGTTCGGCAACCAGAAAGCGATAATCGGAATTTGAGATAACCATTGGGTTTTCAAAGGCGGGATCAGCCAAAGTTTCGGCCGCCATTTGAAACGTCGAGTGAGCGCCAATGAGCGAGATAAATTGTTTGGGCAGACTCTCGCGCGACTCAGGCCACACCCGCGTCCCCGAGCCGCCGCACATAATCACTGGAAGGATTTTCTGCATCTACGGCTTCCCTTAATATAAATTCTTACGCGCAGGCCGCGTGGCCCGCCAGCGGTTTCACGCATCATAAGCGGCCGCACTGTAAATGTCGCATTTTTAAAAAATTTGATTAATTTTGTCATTTTCTCTTACCATAGAGAAATTAATTTTGGAACGGTTCGAGGCGCATGATGGATGCGACGCCAGAAACCCTCGTTTGCCGCTGCTGCGTTGTTGGCGGCGGTCCGGCTGGCATGATGCTCGGTCTTCTCCTGGCCCGCGCCGGGGTCGACACGATCGTTGTCGAGAAACACCACGATTTTCTGCGCGATTTCCGCGGCGATACGATCCACCCCTCGACGCTCGAGGCGCTTCACGATCTCGGCTTGCTCGACGAGCTGCTTAAACTGCCTCATCAAAAGGCAATGCAGCTCGAAGGAAAGGTCGGCGATGTCACCATCCCTCTCGCCGACTTTTCGCATTTGCCGGTGCACGCCAAATATATTGTCTTCATGCCACAGTGGGATTTTTTGGATTTTCTCGCCGCTCACGCCAAGCGCTATCCAAACTTCCGCCTTCTCATGGACACGCAGGCCGATGGGCTTATCCGCGAAGAATGCCGCGTCGGCGGCATTACCGCCAAACAGGGCGACAACTCACTAACGATTCGCGCCGCTCTCACCATTGGCGCGGACGGCCGCCATTCAATCATCCGCGATAAGGCAGGCTTCGCCCGCCAAGAAATCGGCGCGCCGATGGATGTGCTGTGGTTCCGGCTGTCGCGGCAAGAGAGCGACCAGAATGAAACCTTCGGCCGCATCGAGGCGGGGCAATTCTTCATTCTCATCAATCGCGGTGAACATTGGCAATGCGGTTATGTGATCGCCAAGGGTTCCGCCGAGACACTGAAAGCCGAGGGGATTGAAAAATTCCGCCAGCGGATTACCGCGCTCGCGCCCTTCGTGGCAGACCGTGTCAACGAAATCGCGACGTTCGACAACATCAAACTCTTAACGGTCGCGGTCGATCGTCTGCTGCAATGGCACCGTCCGGGCCTTATTTGCATCGGTGACGCTGCCCATGCCATGTCCCCGGTTGGCGGCGTCGGCATTAACCTCGCGATCCAAGATGCGATCGCGGCCGCCAATATTTTGGGGGAAAGTTTAAGAGGCGAGGGTGAGGTTGCGGATGCACTTTTGGCGCAGGTGCAAAAGCGCCGCGAATGGCCGGTTAAAGTCACGCAAATGATGCAGGTCCTAATCCAGAACAAAGTCATTTCGCGGGTGCTTGGCAGAGCAACAGGAAAAATCAGGCCGCCTTGGCTGGCGCGGCTTTTCATCCATATCCCCTTCCTGCGCCGCCTCCCGGCCGGGCTTATCGGCATCGGCGTCCGCCCCGAGCGGGTGCGGGTACTCAGTTGATCTCCGGCTCGACGAGTGTGGCAAGATTTTCCAGCGACTGCTGCCAGCCAAGATAGCACGCCTCGACAGGGATCGCGTCCGGCAGGCCTTCTTGCACAATGGTGAGTTCAGTACCGACCAATACTGGCCTTAGCACCACTGTAACCTGAATTTCGCCCGGCAAATTTGGGTCGTCAAATCGGTCCGTGTAGCGCAACCGTTCATTTGGCACGAGCTCGATATAAGTGCCGCCGAACGAATGGCTCTGGCCCGTCGTGAAGTTGCGGAAAGACATGCTGTGGCCGCCGCCGACTTTCGCGTCGAGGTGGTGCACGGTGCATGTAAAGCCGTTCGGCGGAATCCACTTCGCCAGGGCGTCTGGCTCGAGGAAGGCGCGATAAATTTTCTCCGGCTTTGTGGCCAAGACGCGGTGCAAACGAACAGTATTGGGCATGATGATTGCTCGTTGAGTTGTTGGTCTCAGGCCATCGGCTTCTCGCAGTTAACCATCCATGGCGTGCCGAACGTATCGATCACCATGCCGAACCGGCGCGAAAAAAAAGTCTCTCCGATCGGCATCCGTACAGCACCGCCTTCACTCAGCTCGCTAAAGATGCGCTCAGCTTCTTGAGGATCATCCACTTGGATAGCAACGGAGAATCCTTGCGGTTTCGAAGCGAACTGCGGGGGCGCGTCGCCTCCCATGAGCAACAGGTCCCCAACTTTCAGCCGCGCATGCATGATCCGATTGGCGGTTTCAGGCGTTTGTGGAACGCCAGCATCGGCAGGCGCATCTTTGTGACGCACCATCCTCAAGATTTTGCCGCCAAAAATATTTTCATAGGTTTTGAACGCCTCTTCGCACCGGCCATCAAAGCTCAAATACGCCACAAGATCCGTTATCATGTCTTGGTCCTTTCCTATGTGTTGGCGAAGTCTTCCATTTCATACATCGGCCGGATTTCGATATCCGACTCCTCTGGCATTGGGTTCGGGCAGCGCTTGACCCATTCAACGGCATCGTCGAGCGAATTCACCCTCCATATCCAGTAGCCAGCGACGAGTTCAGAAGTGTTGTCAAACGGGCCGTGCGTGACGCTGCGGTCCTTGCCAGAAAAGGTCACGCGGGCACCCTTGGAACTCGGATGCAGGCCGCCGCCATCAATCATGATGCCTGCCGTCATCAGCTCTTGATTGAATTTCCCCATCGCCGCCAGCAATTCCGGCCCCGGCATAACGCCGGCTTCGGAATGCTTTGTTGCCTTCACGATCACCATGACCCGCATGATCTCCTCCGGGTGTTGTTAGCCTCTCTCGTGCCACCGACTAACCGCCCGGGATTGGCAGCACCGGCATGACCTCCACCGATTCACCCGGAAACATCATGAAATGCGGGTGCTTTTCAAAGAGTCTGGCGGCCGCCTCGTGTGACTCCGCGCGAACGACCATAAAGGCCCCCATCTCATTGCTAATGTCTTGAATGCCCTCCGGCGTCACCCTTTTGGTCTTGCCGAGCGGCCCACCCATCGCGACGATCGCTCCTTGGTGTTTTTCGGCCCATGCCTTCCAAGCAGCGATGCCTTCTTGGTGTTTGGCCTGCCGTTCCACTTCGGGAAGGGCGTTCCACGCTGCCATTTTCGGGCTCGTTCTGCTCCCGAGGAAAATGGCGAGAAATGTATTGCTCGTGGTCATGAGGTCTTCTTTCCTTTCGGGTTTGCATGCTGGAACAAAAGCTCAATGTAGCGGCGCAGATGATCGATACTGGCGGCGGCGATCTCGGCACTTCCTTTGGCCTTGGCGAGTATAAACGCGCCTTGCAGAACCGCTTGGGTATGGAGCGCAAGGCTCTCGGCCGTCCACTTCGCGCCTATGCGATAAAGTTTCATCGCTTGAGCGATATCGTCTTGCACTTTCGCGGCGTGAGCATTGATGCTCGCCTCGCAGGCCTCGCGGATCGCCGGATGAGATTCATAAATCTCCTGTACCATCGTCCCGACGAGGCAGGTGAACTCGGCAACTTCGCCTTTGAGGATAGACTTGCGCAATTCGATGTAGCCAAGAAGCCGATCAAGCGGGTCTTTGTGCTTGTGATAGGAGGCGGCGGCAAAAAACGCGCCAGTCTTCTCCGACCAATAGTTAGCCGCCGCGACGGCAAGGGCTTCCTTGCTGTCGAAGTGATGAAAGAACGCGCCTTTCGTCACGCCCGCGTTAGCGCAAAGATCGTCAACACTCGTCGCGGCGTAACCCTTTTCACGGATGAGCGACATCGCCACCTCGAGCAATTTTTCCCGCGCCGGCGCGGACTTTTTAGACCGCTTGCGTTCCATGATTAAAAATACCAACCAGTCGGTATGTTTGTCAAGAGTGAAAACTGCGCGGGCGAGCGGCGCATCATCCTTGCGAAATATTCAGCTTATCTGCGGATAAAACTACGCCAGTAGACAAACATTATGGCGCCTATGAGCGCGCCGCCTAATATCAGCGGCGCAAAATAGAGAAAGGTCTTTCGAACCGAGAATTTGAACTGCCGCGTGGGCGATAAGCAGGCGGAACATGCGTTTGGTCTTTAGGAATCAACCGAGCGGGCCGCCGAGTTCTTCCAGGCAGGCCTCGGTGAAATTCTTCAGCGGATTGTCGAAGTCGGCGCTTTCGAGCCGTTCGCGAATTTCATCGAACGTTCTGTTGGGATTAGCATAGGCCTCGGCGATGTGGCGCACCACCTCTTCGGCGGCGCTTGTGACGGCGCTCGAAGATATCAGCCGCATCCGTTCCACGGCGGAGAAAAGACCGGCGATCACTTCCGGGCTCTGGGCCTGGTGGCTCCAGGCGTCCGCAAGGCGCTTCGATGCTTCGATGATAAACTCGGCGTAGAGGGTTTCGCGCTTCATCGCCCGCTGCTGGTGCGATTGGATGTGGAGCTGCCAGCGTTGGGTGACGAAGGAGGCGGCGAAAGTCGAGACACCGCCGACGAGCGAGCCGACCAATGCGGCGGTCGCCGACAGAATTGCAGAATCCATTTTGCTTTAGTTGTTCGAGGGCCGGGATGTTGAAAATAGGGAACCGGCGGATGCTGCTTCTTTGGGTCCGCCAATGTCAAGACGACCCGTGCCGACGGATTTTGTGCCGATGGGAAGGGCCGCAGTCAGTGGTCGCGTGCTGGCCACTGGAGTATGATTCATTCGGCTTCAGTACCGAGCTACAAGTGGATGCTCGGTTTGATCTAGTAACAGGTTATTGAGTTACCTAATCGAGAACATGTAGTCGGAGCTGTTGCCGCAGCGATCGCTGCAGCTTGAAGCTGAGTCTGTCTAGCCGCCTGAGCTTGTTTCGTTTTAAATTCAATAAATCGCATTTTTGCTTCGGACTCCGTCATTTCGTGCTTCGAAACAGCCTCTGCTAAGCTGTCGGCATATTGAACTACCGAATTACCAATGTCGGAACACGAGCTGCGAGCTTGGCAATATGCGTTTCGCCTTTGCTTGCCGCATGTCACCATGTCGGTAAATGAGTGTGTCGAGGTTTCACATTCGTCGTAGTAATTCCACGCCACCTTTGGGGGAGGCGTTACCGCGCAACCCGTGAAAGCAAACACTTGGGCGATCAATACCCCCACAAGTACGAGGCGCATGTTCTCTAACTCCATCAAAGTAACTATTCGTATTAGGCCCAAGCGGCAGACCCATGGATTCCATTTTAAAAAGTGCACCGGGCCTTGTTTATTGATATTTATAGACTATCTTAAATATTTAGACAACATATTTTGGAACTCATTTCAGGGAATGAGACATAGGCGGATAACTAATGGCGTTGCTATTTCACTTCACACGCGAGCCACGGGCATTGGGTTCGTTAATTGTGCCCGGCAATTTTGGCCTAATCATCAGGCAGCAAGGACAGGCGCATCCTCTTTTTCGGCGCGAAATGATTTATGAGGATATTCGTAGACAACGTTTTCGGCACAGACCATCCCGCCTCGATTGCTTATTCTGCTTCCCGACACTTGAAGAAGCTGCGCTCTGTCGTGCTCATATTAATGGATATTCAAATTCAGTGCTGTATGAGGTAGAAACAACAGAGCCTGATTTCTTCGTTGCCGATATGAACAACGGCATTCAGCATTTCGATCTACTGAAATTCAATTTAGATACCATTGTCTACTATTGGAACGGGTGGGTGCGCTCCCCTGATCCAAAGGCCGTCATTTTGCGAGAAGTTCTGTTACGCGGACCGGCGAAGGTGGTAGGGCAAATTTAGTTGGTTGAGCTGCGCCGCGATCGATTTTGGGGAAAAGGATAGGAATTTTTTGGTAGGGGATGAGACGCGTGATACCCACTCCATGGTTGTGCCAACCTGGAAGGCACTCCAAAACATATCCTGGACCTACAATGACCGCGTCTCACTCCACCCCCCGCATGCGCGCCGAAAATTTTTGCGCGCACTATGGGTTAAGCATCCCCATCCTGCTCGCGCCGATGGCGGGCGCCTGTCCGGTGGAGCTCAGCGCCGCGGTGGCTAACGCCGGCGGCATGGGGGCGATGGGGGCTCTCTCAACCTCGCCAGATGGCATCATCGCCTGGGCAGAATCCGTCCGCCGCGCGGGGGCGAAGAATTTTCAGCTCAATCTGTGGGTCCGCGATCCGCCGCCGCATCGCGACGCCGAGGCGGAAGCGCGAATGCGGCAATTCCTTTCAACTTTTGGCCCACGGGTTGCGGAAGACGCGGGTGAAATAAAACTGCCCGATTTCGACGCGCAATGCGCGGCTTTCCTCGCCGCGAAGCCCACGGCCGTCTCCTCGATTCTGGGCCTTTTCAAGCCCGCTTTCGTCGCTGAACTCAAAGCGCGCGGCATCGCATGGTTCGCCACCGCCACCACTGTCGGCGAGGCCTTGCGCGAAGAGGATGCGGGCGCCAATGCTATCATCGCGCAAGGTTTTGAAGCAGGCGGGCATCGCGGCGCTTTTGATCCGGAACTCGCCGAGCGCCAGGCTGTCGGCCTCATTTCCTTCATTCCTCGTCTGTCCGATAGGCTCAGCGTGCCGATTATCGCGGCGGGCGGCATTGGTGATGGCCGGGGCATTGCCGCGGCGCTGACGCTCGGCGCCTCCGCCGTTCAGATGGGAACCGCCTTTTTGCGCTGCCCGGAAGCATCCATCCATCCGGTTTGGGCGGCGGCTCTCGCGGGTCTCGAACCGGAAGACACGGTATTGACGCGCGCCTTCAGCGGGCGGCTCGGGCGCGCTATCAACAACGCTTTTATACGCGCCGCCGCCGCGCCGGACGCGCCAAAGCCAGCCCCCCATCCCGTCCAGCGTGGGCTCACGCAGGCGATGCGCGAAGACGCGCAACAGGCCAATGATAGAGAGAGGATGCAGGCGTGGGCCGGCCAATCGGCGGCGCTCGCCCGCGCCGAACCCGCCGGCGAGCTGACCCGGCGTCTCTGGCAGGACGCCCTCGCACGGCTGCCTTGAGCCCGCTTGTAAAATACTTTGCCGCGCCATAGGTACCGGCTGCCGGAGGTCCTATGCTGCAGTCGGTGACGCAGGCCATTGAAGCCATCAAGCGCGGCGAGATCGTCGTCGTGACGGACGATAACGACCGCGAAAACGAGGGCGATCTCGTTTGCGCCGCGGCCCTCTGCGCGCCCGAGAAAATGGCGTTCATCATCCGCCATTGCTGCGGCATTGTCTGCGCGCCGATCACGGCGAGTGAAGCGCGCCGACTGAATCTCCAACCGATGGTGGCGGCGAATGAGGCGCCGCTTGGTACCGCTTTTACCGTCTCTGTCGATGTCCGGCATGGCTTGACAACGGGCATCTCAGCGGAGCAGCGCAGCAACACGGTGCGCGGCCTCGCCAACAGCCATATGGGAGCGGCGGATTTTGTCCGCCCTGGTCATGTGTTCCCATTGATCGCCCGCGATGGCGGCGTTTTGATCCGCTCCGGCCATACGGAGGCCGCGGTCGATCTTTGCCGGCTTGCTGGCCTGCCTCCCGTCGGTGTCATCTGCGAGCTCGCCAATGACGACGGCACGGTGATGGCGGGATCTCAGATCGAGGCTTTTGCGGCAAAACACGGTCTCAGACGCATTTCAGTAGCGGATCTTATCGCGCATCGGCAAGCGCGCGAGAAAATCGTCGAGCGCGTCAATACATTTCAGGTTATGGGCAAAAGCGGGCCTCTCACCGGCTATGCCTATGTGACGCCCTTTGATCCCGTGCAGCATTTCGCCTTCGTACAAGGCGATATTGGCGATGGCCGCGATGTGCCGGCGCGGCTACACCGTATTGACATCATCGCCGATGTTATCGCCGGCGGCGAAAGCATCCACAAGACCTTCGCCGATTTCGCCAGGATTGGCCACGGCGTTTTTGTTTTTCTGCGCGATGGCGCGGCGGGTGTTCCTCTCCATAACGCCAATCCCGAGCCGCCGGCGTCGGAAGCCAAGCGCTTGCAAGAATGGCGCGAGATCGGCCTTGGCGCGCAGATCCTGCGCGATCTTGGCGTCACCTCCATAAGGTTGCGGACATCGCGGCCGATGACCTATGTCGGACTTTCGGGCTTTGGCATCGAGATCACGGCCATGGAGGGGCTGGATTAGCTTAGGGTTAAACGCGAACTCGTTGCGTAGGTCGCCAACGTCAGCGTTCGCCGCCTGGGGCAAAAATATCGATGTGGCCTTTGACCTCGCAGTTCTTGGATTTGTCTTCCAGGCCCTGGCATCTCACAATGTGTAGTTCGGCGATTCCATATCCCGGTGTGAGCGAGCGCGCGGCGCGAGTGATGTAGCGAGATACGGTGAAGGAGCACTGATCATACTGAGTCCAAACGCCTTGTTGCCTTCCATTAGGTCCCTTCAAATACGCGCTAAACCAGCAATCTTGCTCGCCTGGCTTTACCAGCGTGAAGCTTATTTCCGAGGTGAGCTGGACGCCCTTGGGCATCCGCGGGCAAAAGCCACTGACGACATCGTCGGGACCGTTCGGAGGGTTGCCCGCGATCCCTTTTTTATCAAATCCAAATTCGCAGCGAAAGCACACATCATTGATTTGCGAAGTGCAACTCGTGATTTTCGGAAAACGGTAGGCCGGCGGAAATACGAGTACCCGGGGCGGAGCATCGCCGACTTTAATGCCAATGGCTATTTCTAATTTCGGGTTTTGGGGAACAATGTCGGCTTGTAAATCAACGGTTTCAGATCCGAATTTTGCGTCTTTTAGCATCTGGCGAAGTGTATCGGCGCTTTCCTCCGACATATTGCTCAAAGATGTAATCTCGGCTGCTCGGCGGCCAGGCGATTTTGGACGGTAGTACACAGCCAGCCGGTAAGGCGTTGCGTCGGCGGATGTGGCGATGAGTTCAAGCTCGTCCTGTCGCGCCCATAAGCACGTCTTATAGGCTTCCAAACTCTCTGTGCCTAGGCCGATCGTTGCCATTGCAAACGATCGCTCCTTAAAATTCTCGAGATAATATTGTCTGGCGGAAGACTCGATATTTTGGAGAAATCGCGAGAAATCCGGCCCCGCTTCGATGCCGCGGATAAAACCATCAAAATGCGGATCTTTTTGGGCTTCCTGCCAAAAATCCTCGGAAAGATTCAACGCGATTGCAAGATCAGTAACGACGTCGGGAGTAACTTTCGTTCTTGCTTTGATAAGGATGGCGCTGCAATCCTGATCCGCGAAAGCAGGGCAAGCCCAAATCACGACAGCCCAAATCCAGGCGCCCAAAAACGCAAAATACCGCATCCATCGCTCCGCTGTTCAAAGTTACGGGAGGCTTCTACGGCCTTGCCTTTCAGATTTGATGGATTTGGAAAGTCAAATTCGAGCTATCGATGGACTTTGAAAACTCCGATCCAAAAAATTAAAATATTTCGCGTAAAAAAGTCCCAAAGGCGCGGGGACCATCTCCGGCGGGCATCTTACCGGTGACGGTCATCGTTTCCGCATCGATGACCCAGACCTCATTGGAAAACCAATTGACCACGTACACTTGGTTTCCATCGGCGCTTGTTTGTATTCCCTCGGGATAATCCCCGACGGAAATTGTTTTGACAGGCTTCAACGTGGCAAGGTCGAAAACTGACACCGTACCGCCGTATTGATCCGTTGAGAAACCGCGCCCCTTTGCGAGTGCGACCGCATAGGGCCGCTTGCCAACGGCAACTTTGCCGATGAGCGAAGCCTTCTTTAAATCGACAACCGCGATGTCGTTGCTTTCTACATCGGCGGCATAAGCGCGATTCGCGCCGCAGTCGACGCTAACGCCAAAGGGGTGCGCGCCGACCTTCACTGTTGCCAGGCGCGTGAAAGGCTTGGCGTCGATGATGGATAGCTGATTATCATCCCGATCGGCGGTCACGATGAGTTTTCCATCACAGGTCACGGCAACGCCCGATGGGGATGCCCCAACCTCGACGCTCGCGGCGACCGCCATCTGATTGATATCAATTTTGTAAAGACGCGGCTGGTAAAACCCGGCGACATAAATCGTTTGGCCAGAAGGGTCCGCGGCAATCCCGAGTGGCGTATCAGGAAGCGCAATTTTTGCGGTAATCACTCGCGACGCGGCGTTAATAATGGAAACGGATTTGGATTCCGGGCTCGTCACATAGGCGGTCCGGCCGTCGGGCGCCATGGCGATTCCCGCCGGCTTGCCGCCGACTGGAATGTGAGCCACGATCGCGCGGCTACCAAGATCGACGACGCTCACCTCATCGCCGTTTTGATCCGTGATGAAGGCTTCAGCCGCGCAAGCAAGCTGGCCAAGGGTCAGCAAAGCCGGCGCGCAGAAAAGCAAACGCCTGCGCCAAAAGCTCACTTTTGGGCCTCGACCTTTTTCTTCAAATTTTCAAGACCCTTGCGGTAGACTTCCGTGACAGCTTTTAGGGCAGCCTCGTCATTGAGTTCTGGCGGCGGATCGTTGTTCGGATAGCCTCGATAGAAAGCGCCGCGCCATTCCACCGTGCTTTTGCCATCCGCGGCGGGGAGCACGGCAATCGTGGCGGAGTAGTTGTTGACGGGAAGTACCTTTACGTCGACTTTGTCGATCCGGTAGGAATAGGTCATCGCCTGCGGATCATATTTATAAAGGCTTTCATCGATCGTTGCGCCGTTTTCAAGGACGAGTTGCCTGGTGGCGACGTCAGGCTGATTGTCACCCGCGCCCGTCGTCTTTGTGACCCCTGGAAGCCAACTCATGTCATGAAAATCGGCAATGGCTGCCCAAACCTTCGCGGGCGGTGCATTGATCTCGATCGATTCGGTGACTTTCTGGCGTGATGGACCGTGTGCCCATCCTGGGAGCGCCAAGGCCAAGACTGCGCACGCAGCAAAAATGAGCCGTAATTTTCCGATAGATCCGTTCATTCTTTCTTGGTCTCCTATTCACCAACGCGGCAAGTTAAGGGCTCGATCTTGTCTATTGCGCAGATGGATTTTGCAACTTGAAGCACTTCCTCTTATGATCTTTTGCTTGTCTTCCCGCCATAAACGGCAAGCGGATACTTTCGACTCCCGAGGCTTTGATGCGCACTGATGTCGCCCAACCCGTACGGCTGAAAGACTACAGAGTTTCAGATTACCTGATCGACAAGGTTGACATCGATGTCAAGCTGCATCCTTCAAAGACGCGCGTGCTGGCCTCTCTTGCTCTCCGCCCCAACCCCAAAGGCCGCCCAAACGCGCCTCTGCTGCTCGATGGCGATGGGCTCATCGCGAAAGCCATTGTGCTTGATGGTAAAGAGCTTGATCCCAACGAGACTCAAGCATGGAACGGGTCAATTCAGCCGGATCGGCTCGTCTTGAATGCTCCGCCGCAGCGCCCGTTTTGTCTCGACATCGAAACGGAAATTGATCCAACGGCCAATACGCGCCTCATGGGCCTCTACCGCTCAGGCTCCGTTTACTGCACGCAATGCGAGGCCGAGGGCTTTCGGCGGATCACTTATTTTCTCGACCGTCCCGATGTTCTAAGCGTCTTCACGGTGCGGTTGGAGGCGGAGCTAGCGGAGGCCCCCGTTTTGCTTTCGAATGGCAACAAAATCGCCTCCGGCCGTATTGAAGACACGTCTCGTCATTTTGCCGTCTGGCACGATCCCTTTCCAAAGCCAAGTTATCTCTTCGCGCTGGTGGGCGGTGATCTTGGCACCATCCGCGACGAGTTTGTCACGCTTACGGGCCGCAAGGTCGCACTTGGCATCTACGTTGAACACGGCAAGGAAGCCTACGCCACGTACGCGATGGATGCTTTGAAACGCGCCATGGCTTGGGATGAGCAGGTCTACGGGCGCGAGTATGACCTTGAGGTCTTCAACATCGTTGCCGTATCTGACTTCAATATGGGGGCGATGGAAAATAAGGGATTGAATATTTTCAACGACAAATATGTGCTGGCTTCGCCTGTTACCGCCACGGATTCGGATTACGCGAATATCGAGGCCGTCATTGCCCATGAATATTTTCACAATTGGACGGGTAACCGGATTACCTGCCGGGACTGGTTCCAGCTCTGTCTCAAAGAAGGACTGACGGTTTTCCGCGATCATGCGTTTTCCGCTGACATGCGCTCCGCCGCCGTGCGTCGGATCAGTGACGTGCGGACATTGCGCGCGCAACAATTCGCGGAAGATGCTGGCCCGCTCGCCCATAATGTACGGCCAGATACTTATCTCGAAATCAATAATTTCTATACGGCGACGATATATGAAAAAGGCGCCGAGATCATTCGCATGCTGAATATCTTGATTGGCAACGATACCTTCCGCGAGGGCATGGACCTTTATTTCGAGCGCTACGATGGAACGGCGGCAACTATCGAGGATTTTATTGCTTGTTTCGCCGAAGTGTCGGGACGCGATCTAACCCAGTTCTCGCTCTGGTATCATCAATCCGGGACGCCGCTTCTCGATGTGAAATCGCATTATGATGCAGTGGCAAGGACATTTACGCTCGATCTCGCCCAGTCCTGCAAACCGACTCCTGGCCAGAACAAAAAAGAACCTTTCGTCATTCCAATAGCTTTTGGCCTCGTCGTTCCTTTGAAGGGTGATCAAGAAGTGCGGGCCAGCGCGGAGGACGGGGCGAGCGCGGCCGAGCTTGCGAGCGGCGTTGTGGAATTTTCCTCACCGTGGCGGCGAATCGTTTTTAACGACGTGCCCAGCCGGCCGGTGCCTTCGCTTCTGAGAGAGTTCTCGGCTCCCGTCCGGCTCGGCTATGAAGCGAGCGAAGACGATTTAATTACGCTCATTTCCTATGACAGCGATGGTTTCAATCGTTGGCAGGCCGCCGCTACCTATGCCACCCGTCTGCTTTTGAGGGGAGCTCAGTCCATCAAAAGAGGCGAGGCGCCACTCGAGGACCACACCTTCAGCGCGGCGCTCCGATCCGTCATAGAACGGGCAAGCGATCACGCTTTTGCGGCGCAAGTCATAACCCTGCCTAGCGAGATGGACATCGCGAGGGAAGCTGGCGAAGACGTCGATCCCGACGCCATTTATCAATCGCGGGAGACTTTGCGCAGGACCCTGGGGAGCGATCTTAAGGATATACTGTTCAAAACCTATCACGGACTTGCCGATGACCGCCCGTATTCGCCTGACGCCACCGCCGCGGGCCGAAGAGCCCTGCGCAACGCTGCCCTCGATTTGTTTGCCGCAGGGGCCGAGGCCGAAGGGGCAAGGCTCGCGAGACACCAGCAACGAACAGCGGGGAATATGACCGACGAAATCGCCGCGCTAAGTGTACTCGCCCATATCCCCGGAGCCGAACGCGAGGCTACTCTCATGGCATTCTATAATGCTCATGAAAGCGAGCCTTTAGTAATTGATAAATGGTTTGCTCTGCAGGCTACGATCGCTGAACGGGGAACCTTGGATCGTGTCAAATCCTTGATGAAGCATAAGGCTTTTTCATTCACCAATCCGAACAGAATTCGCTCACTTGCGGGTTCGTTTGCGGCAATGAATCAAACGCAGTTTAACGCCTTGGATGGCGGCGGCTATGAGTTTATCGCCGATATTGTCCTGGAGCTCGACGCATCAAATCCGCAGGTCGCGGCACGTTTGCTTTCCGCATTTAAAAACTGGCGCTCGCTCGAGGCGAACCGCCGGCAACTCGCCGAACAAGCACTGCGCCGAGTCGCCAATACCCGCTCGCTGTCACTCGATGTCAAAGACATTGCCGAGCGGTCGCTGGCCTGAAAGCCGTGTGGTCGCCTCAGAGCTCCGCGCGCCCGCCGGGCGGAGCCATTTTGTAATTCATTCATCTGATTTTGTTTGCGGGATCAAGCGTCGGACCGCGGGCTGCCAGGGAAATGACCCTCTTCGCTAGGCCATTGCGGAATTGGTCGAAGTTTTTTGCACGATGCCGGACGTTTGTACCCATTCGCTTTTCGAACGAACGCTCTGCCCTGGAAGATGAATAATGAAGGATTATTACTATGGACGAAAATTGGTCGGCAGTGGATGAATATATTGACGGCTTACTCGTTCAATCCGACGCGGCTTTGGATGCGGCGGTGGAGGCGAGCCGCTCGGCCGGGCTGCCGGCGATCGCGGTCACGCCAAGCCAAGGCAAATTCCTGCACCTTTTGGCGCGCGTTCACGGCGCGGCTCGCATATTGGAGATTGGCACGCTTGGCGGCTACAGCACGGTTTGGCTGGCGCGAGCTCTGCCAAAAGAGGGCCGTCTTATCACCATCGAGGCGGACCCTGGTCATGCCGAAGTGGCGAGATCCAACATCGCCCGTGCTGGCTTGAGCCACCTCGTCGACCTTCGTATTGGGCGCGGGCTCGATGTTCTGCCCGAACTCGTACGGGAAGGGCAAAAGGCTTTTGATTTGACATTCATCGACGCCGACAAGCACGGCATTCCGGAGTATTTCCGATTTGCTCTCGCGATGTCGCGGGAGGGGAGCCTTATCATAGTTGATAACGTCATACGGGACGGGCGGGTCCTCGACGCCCATAGCCGCGACCCCGACATTCAGGGAATTCGCAAATTCAACGAAATGATCGCGGGTGAGCCACGCGTATCCGCGACTGCCATTCAAACCGTTGGCGCCAAGGGTTACGATGGCTTCGCAATGCTGTTGGTCGTGCCTCCCGCCTAAAGGCAAGGGTAGGGCAGGGCAACAAAGGCTGATCAAAACTGCATTCACTTTTCATTAATCTCTGGACAAATCGAGAAAGTAAGACTTTCATAGACCCGATTCGGAGAGATGCGGCACATCACTCCATGAGTTTCGAGGGGGCCTTTTCATGGCGCGCGCGCAAGCGGCGGGCGTTCCCCTGTGCGTGGGGGAAACGCAAGACTCTGGCAGAGAAGCCCAGCGCACAGGGGCTCGTCAGGCCTATTCCATCGAAATTTGGGTGAGGCGCGCTGTCCCCGCGATGGTCATAATATTCGCGGGAGCTCTCTTAGCCCTTTCTTTCATGATCGCTCGCGGCACTTATGATTTGGCGATCAGTGATGCCTTCGATGACGTTGAACTCACATCACGGGTCGTCGCCGTTAATCTTAATTCTGCCTTTAGAGCGCAGCCGGATGCGGATGTACGGGCGACGCTTCTCGAGACAGTTCCGTCTCGTTCCCTCGCGCGGGGAGAGCGCGTGATTGTCGCCGACACAGCGGGTAAGATCATAGGCGCCGCGCCGGCCTTATCGCCGAAGACAGAAACGCTCACCGACTACCTCGGCCCGGCACAGCCTTTGACTGTGTTCGCGGAAAAGGCAGGAGTTCTGCGCATCGAGTTAGCGGACGGTACAGCCGCGCTTGCCGGCGTCAGCACCCTCGATCCTCCACTCGGACAAGTCGCCATCGTCTACCCGATGGATGCGGTGCTTGCTGAATGGAAAGCGGCAAGTTTGCGTGCCGCTATTCAAGCGCTTTGCACAGTGGTTGTGCTTATGGCCCTGGCGATCGCCTACTCCTGGCAGGCGTCACGAGCCCGCAAAGCCAATCAGCTTTGCGAACGGATGCAGGCCCGTGTCGACACCGCGCTGAGCCGCGGACGCTGCGGTTTGTGGGACTGGGATTTGGCACGCGGCCGAATCTACTGGTCGGATTCCATGTACGATATTCTCGGCATGACGCCTGGTGATCATTATTTGTCGTTTGGCGATATTGCCGCGCTGGTGCACCCACAAGACGAAGATTTCGCCGCCATCGTGGAATCACTCGCAAGCTCACTGACCGATTCCATCGACCACATTTTCCGCATGCGGAATGTGAATGGTCAGTGGATCTGGCTGCGGGCAAGAGCCGAGCTCGTCAAGGAGGCGGGACTGGCACCTCGCGTCATCGGGATCGCCGTTGATGTTACCGAGCAAAAGGCTCTCGCCGAGCGCACCGTGACAGCCGATCTGCGCCTTCGCGACGCGATCGAGACAGTCTCGGAAGCTTTCGTGCTTTGGGATGCGGATAACCGGCTGGTGACGTGTAATTCAAAGTTCCAAAAGCTTCATCACCTCTCCGCCGATGCTATTGCCGCGGGCATGCCTTACGCCCAGGTCATGGCAAAAGGAAAGCCGCCGATCATTCAGACGGAAATCCCGCTTGGCGAGCGGCCCCTCGTTAATGCGCGCACCTACGAAGCGCGGCTCGGGGACGGCCGCTGGCTTCAAATTAACGAAAGGCGGACCAAGGACGGCGGTTATGTATCCGTCGGTACCGACATCACCGCGCTCAAGCGCCATGAGGAGCAGCTGATTGAGTCCGAGCGGAGGCTGATGGCCACCGTGGCCGATTTACGCAAATCGCGGCAAACGCTGGAATTTCAAGCGCAGCAGCTGGCCGATCTCGCCGAGAGATATTTGGAGCAAAAGGCGGAGGCAGAGACCGCGAACCAGGCAAAATCCGAATTTCTAGCCAATATGAGCCATGAGCTGCGAACGCCGCTTAATCATATCATCGGTTTTGCCGATATGATGCAACAGCAGACCTTAGGGCCGCTAGGTTCGCCAAAATACCTCGATTATTGCAGGGATATCATGCACAGCGGCGAGCGGCTGCGCGACATGATCTCCGACGTTCTCGACATGTCGCGGCTCGAATCCGGCAAGTTTCAAATCAAAAAAACCGACGTTGAAATCGACGGTGCCATCCGTGCCGCCATTGCCGATATCGCCTCGACCGCGGCCGAGAAAGAAATCAAGCTCGCTATCGAAACGCTTCCCGCGACACGCGTGCACGTGGATCACAAGGCGGTTGAGAAAATCCTCACGGTTTTGTTGCGCAACGCAGTGAAGTATACGCCAAATCAAGGCCGAGTGAGCGTTCGTGCAAGGATTGTTCAAGGTGCTTTGAATATCTATGTTGGAGACAACGGAATGGGCATCCCCCCGGCACCCTTGGCGCGGCTTGGAAAACCATTCGAGCGCTGGGACCGCACCCTCGAGAATGGCATGAAAAGCTCGGGCCTCGGCCTTGCCATCGCGCGCTCCCTAGCCGATTTACATCGCGGTTCGATCAGGATCCGCTCTTCCGTGGGCAAGGGCACCATTGCTCTCCTCCATTTGCCGTTGCGGACAGCAACCATTCTGCAAGGGCCAATGCCGGCGCCGAGATTGCGAGCTTCACGGCGGTAGAAGGATCCTCTCGAATATCTCGCGGACGCGCGCCCTCGTATCATTGAGGCGGCTTTCCAAGGCGCTCAGGCTCGGCTGGTCTCCGGCCGTTGCTAAACGCCTTTTGGCACCTTCATTTGCGGCGCGGGGATTGACGCCGCGCTCCAAGGCGAGATTTTGAATCTGTGTCACATTGGTGAAGAGCTTATGGGCGTCCAGGAGGTTCCCCGCATCTTCTTCGACGAGGATTTTTCGCGTGGCGGCGGCGCTGATCACCGCGCGAGGCGAAGTCCTTAAAAGGCTCGGCTCGGTATGCGCGTGGCGCAATAAAAGATATTGAGCAATGAAGTCGATGTCGATCATTCCGCCCGCCGCGATTTTTAAGTCCCAGGGATCGCCATCTCCTTTCGCCGAGGCGATGCGGTCCCGCATCTCAATGATATCGTTTATAATCGAGTCGTCACGGCGGCGGGCAAGCAAGATGCCGACGGCGCGTTCGATGTTGTCCCTAAGCGCGGCGTTCCCGGCAATCGTCCGGGCTCGCGTGAGGGCCATATGCTCCCATGTTTCCGCTTCTTTGTTTTGGTACTCTATGAAGCTTGAAAACTGTATTGCAAGCGGTCCTTGCCGCCCCGATGGGCGCAAGCGCATATCGACCTCGTAAAGCCGCCCTCGCCGCGTCGCAACCGTCAGCGCCGAAACGAGCCGCTGTGTCAGGCGGCTGTAGTATTGCATCGCGTGGAGGGGTTTTGGACCGCTCGACTGTGGATGGTCCTGATCGTATTCATAAACGAAAATGAGATCGAGATCCGAGGTCGCGGTCATCTCCCTTGAGCCGAGTTTCCCAAGCGCCAAGACCGCCAACTTGCCCAATGCCACTTCACCATGCACGCTCGCGAAGACGCGCTCGATATGATCAAGAGCTGCTTCGACAACAGCCGCGGCGAGGTTCGAATAAGCAAGCGCGGCGTCGCTGGGTTCAATCATCCCTGCCCATAAACGAAGCCCTATTGGAAACGATTCTTCTTCAGCAAAGTCACGTAAGGTATCGAGAAACTCTTCCGTGTCAGGTTTTGGCTGGAGAATGCGCGTGGCACGATCGCAGAATGCTTCTTCGCCAAAAGGCGCTTTGAGGATACTTGGATCGATCGCCGCGTCCAAGAGATGCGGATGATTGATGATGCTGCGCGCCAATTTGGGCGCGCCACCGAGGATTTCGCCAAACAATACGCAGAGCGACGGATTGGCTTTCAGCAAGGAGAAAAGCTCCGTCGCGGCAGGCATGCCGGCAAGAGCAAGGTCGAAACCGGCAAGCGCCGCATCAGCGTCACCGGATTGCCCAAACGCCTGCAAGAGGGCCGGGCCGAGCTCCGTCAATGTCTCACGCGCGCGTTCCCCGCGGACCGCCGCGCGCCGGCCGAAGTGCCAGCCGCGGACCGTCTCGGACGCGAGCGCCGGTTCTTTGAAGCCGAGCCGCGACAGCGTCTCCATGGTTTCTGGATCGTTCGCCACGCCCGTGAAAACGAGGCTGCCAATCGCGGTATCGAGTGGCGCCGCATGTTCGAATAGCCGCGCGTAATGTCGAGAGACCAGGCGAAGATGCTCCGCCACCGAGCCGGCGAAACTCTCCTTCGAGGAATAGCCGCAAAACAGGGCGAAACGGGAAAGCGCCTCATCCTCTTGCGGCAAACGCTGCGTCTGCTCATCGGCGATCATTTGCAGCCGATGCTCGATCTCGCGCAAAAAAAGATAAGCTTTGCGAAGGTCTCTGAGCGCCTCATCCGTTACCCAGCCTTCTTCGCGCAGCATTTCTAACACTTCAAGAGTACGCCGGCCCCTCAAAGCGGGTTTCTTACCGCCGAAAACCAGCTGCTGGGTTTGAACGAAAAATTCGATTTCCCGGATTCCGCCCCTTCCGAGTTTGATATTGTGCCCCGCAACGGCGATTTCTTCGCCCCCATGCACGGCATGGATTTGCCGCTTCATCGCGGCGATGTCGGCAATTGCGGCATAGTCGAAATATTTTCGCCAGATGAAGGGCTTGAGGTTATCGAGAAACACCTGTGCAAGCGCTTTGCTGCCAGCAACCGGCCTTGCCTTGATTAGCGCCGCCCGCTCCCAGTTCTGGCCGAAACTTTCATAGTATTCGTAGGCTGCGGGCAAAGAGACCGCGACCGCTGTCGAGCCCGGATCCGGGCGCAAGCGCAAGTCAACGCGAAAAACGTAACCGTCCGATGTGCGTTCCTGGAGGAGCCGGACAAACTCTTTCGTTATGCGAGGGTAGAGTGCCGCGGGCTCGACCCCCGGAGAAATGGCGTCGCAATCCGGATCGAAGAAAGCAGCAAGATCGACATCGCTTGAATAGTTGAGTTCGTTGCCGCCAAGCTTGCCGAGCGCCAGGATCAAAAGGCCACAGCGTGCCTCAATAGCCTCAAAATCTTCAAAGTTCCCCAATCTCAGGCGGCCGGCGCGAGCATTTTCACGCAAGACATGCCGCAAGGCTACACGGATGAAGGCATCGGCCGCCCGCGACAGGGCTTCCGTCGCCGCGATGACATCCCATGCGCCGCCAAGATCCGCTAAGGCGACAAGCAAAGCCATCTCTTGCTTGGCAAGCCGCAAAGTCCGCATCACGCCGGCCTCGCCCTCAGCCTCGGCACACGCTTCGCCGAGGCGAGCAAGGCATTGAGCAAGGCAAGCTTCGGCTGGCAGCTTGAGGCAGCGATTAAGCCGGGCCGGGTCAGTTGTCGCGAGGCGCCATAGGAATGGCGAATGATCGGCAAGCGCCAGCAGCAATCCGCGAATATTTGGCTGACTGGCGCAGGATGCCAAAGCCGCGCTGGGGGCCGCGCTCAAGAATTCATCGACGCGCGATTGAGCAAGGATCGGGTCGAACGGCTCCGGGTGGGCGCGAATGCGCTGCCAGAGCGGCAATCCATCCTCCCGCCCCTCAAGGGACATTTACGCCGCTTTCCCCGGAACTGCGATTGGCCTCTCCTCGATCACATTAAGAGGTGCCGCGGGCAAACGGATGATCACGCGGAGCCCTGGCCCGTTGTCCTCGAGATGCAGGCATCCGTTATGCAAACGCGCGACGGCGGCGGCGAGGGAAAGGCCAAGGCCGGAGCCTGGACGTGAGCGGGCATTTTCCAGACGCACGAAGCGCTCAAGCACGCGATGGTGGTCAGCTTCGGGAATTCCAGCGCCGTGGTCGGCGATGATGAATTCCACCTGGCCGGCGGTCCGTCGCGCCGAGAGCTCGACGGTATTTTGCTGCTTGATGTTGGGGTTGTCCTTGTCAGGCGCGCCGTACTTTAGAGCGTTATCGACGAGATTGGCGAGCGCCTGGCTGATAAGCTCGCGGCTTCCATGGAGCGCAAGCCCGACCCCAAGCTTGAGCGTTAAGGCGATGCCGCGCTCCTCTGCAACCGGCTCATAGAGCTCGCTCACATCGCGGAGGACCCCAGCGGCATCGAAATCGACCATGCCTTCGCGGCCCGCCCCGGCTTCGGCGCGGGCGATGCTTAAAAGGGCGTTGAAAATCTGGATCAAGCCATCGGATTCCTCGAGGGCCTTGGTCAGGGCCTGTTGGTAGTCCTCGGGGCTTTTTGCCGTCCGCAGAGCTTGCTCCAAGCCGCTGCGAAGCCGCGTCAGTGGGGTCTTCAGGTCATGGGCGATATTGTCGGAAACCTCTTTAAGACCGGCCAGGAGGACCGACATGCGCTCTAGCATTGCGTTAAAATTTTCGACGAGGCGGTCAAGCTCATCGCCCGTGCCAGCGAGACGCAGCCGCCCTGAGAGATCGCCGGCAACAATGGCGCGAGCATTGGCGTTGATGGCATCGACTCTGTTCAAAACGCGTCTTGCGATCCAAAGTCCGCCAAGCGTTCCAATCACGACAAGCCAGAACAGCGAGGTAAAAAGGGCGTTACTGAGGATTTGGCGCAGGTTTTCTCCTTCCTCGAGATCGCGGCCGACGAGCAAGCGGAAGCCGCCTTCAAGCTGGACAACGCGAACAAGCGCATGATGGATTTTGCCGGCCGGATCGCCGAGCAGGTGGTAAGTGGTTTTGAAATATCCTTGCTCGTCGTGAATTTCCGAAGGCAAGCTAGTGACATTTCCGGCGATTGGCTCACCCGCCGGCGTCGTGACGAGGTAGAGCTTGGCTCCTGGACGCCGCGTCCGCCGCAGGACTCTCCTGGCGAGAAGGTTGATGCCCCCTTGCGCATATTGCTCCGAAAGCCCCTTAATGTCGGCATCGATGGTCTGAGCAATTTCCTCCTCGACAAGGTGTTTCATATTCCAGCCAACCGTGCCAAGCACGATGCTGGCGCCGATCGCAGAGAGGATCAAATAAGCGAGCGAAATTTTGAATGCGGTCGTGCGGAAGAGTTTACCAATGGCCATCGCGTATCATGTATCCTGCTCCGCGAATGGTATGAAGTAGCGGAGGCTCAAAGCCTTTGTCGATCTTGGCGCGCAAGCGGGAGATGTGGACATCAATAACATTCGTCTGCGGATCGAAATGATAGTCCCAGACGTTCTCGAGGAGCATTGTTCGCGTCACGACTTGCCCGGCATGTTTCATGAGATATTCGAGCAAACGGAATTCGCGTGGCTGAAGGGGGATTTCCTTGCCATCGCGCGTGAGCTTATGGGCAAGACGATCAAGCTCAAGGCCATTGACACGGTAAACCGTGTCTTCGCCCCCGCTTGGGCGGCTACGCCGTGACAGCACCTCGACTCGAGCGAGCAGCTCGGAGAACGCGTAGGGCTTGGCGAGATAATCGTCACCCCCAGCGCGAAGCCCTTTGACTTTATCATCGACTTGCCCAAGCGCCGATAAAATAAGCACCGGAGTTAAAACATTCTGGGCGCGCAGATTGGCGATAACAGAAAGGCCGTCGAGCTTCGGCAGCATCCGGTCGATGACGAGGACGTCATAAGATTCGTCACGCGCCCGCGCAAAACCATCGAGCCCGTTGCTGACATGATCGACCACATGGCCAGCTTCGCGGAATGCTTTGATAAGATAATTGGCGGCTTCGGTATCGTCTTCGACGATGAGGATACGCATGCGGTTATCCTAGCGCACTCCGCCGCAAACACGCAGCCCTAAATCGTTCCTGACATTGCCGATGAGATTTCCATCGCCGCCAAGGGCTACGGCCCGTCATAGACAAGCGGGCCGGAATTTCTTCCGGCCCGCTGCCTCCTAAAGCCAGTCCGCTACGGGGGGTTACGGAGCTGGCTCGCAAGCCTCGGTAAACAAGGCTCAGGAAGCTGGGTTGACCGCGATCGCGACAAAATGCGTTCCTTCGCTATTCTTAACCCGCAACAGCACGGCTTTGCGATTATCTTTTTTCGCCTCGGCGAGGGCGGATTTAACATCCGCCGGCTGATTGACGGGGTGGCCGCCGGCCTCAAGAATGACATCGCCCACTTGCAGCCCCTTTTGCGCGGCGACACCATCGGGATCGATGTCGGCGATGACAACCCCGGTTTTGCCAGCACCCTGAACGCTCGATGCCGGGGCAAGGGTCATGCCGAGGCCGCCAAAGGAGCCCTCGTTTTGGGCTGGATGAGCACGCGCTTCCTTGTCATCCGGCAGCGAGCCAAGCTTGACGGTCGTCGTTTTCTCCGACCCCTCATGCCAGTAGATCAGATCGGCTTTTTTGCCGGGTCCCAGCGCGGCGACTTTCTTTGCCAAGTCGCGCGGTCCATCGATACGCTCGCCATCTATGCCAAGAATGACATCGCCAGATTTGATGCCCGCGGAGCTCGCTGGCGCATCCGGCTGCGCTTCGGCGACGAGGGCGCCCTTGTTCGATTTAAGGCCAAGACTTTCGGCGATCTCCGGCGTGACGGGCTGAATTTGGACACCGATCCAGCCGCGGGCGACAACGCCCTTCTCTTTTAACGAGGCGATGACGCTCTGCGCCGTGTCGGCGGGAATGGCAAAGCCGATGCCGACGCTGCCGCCCGACGGTGAGAAGATGGCCGTATTGACGCCGACAACCTGACCCTGGCTGTTAAAGCTCGGTCCGCCCGAGTTGCCGCGGTTCACTGGCGCGTCGATTTGCAGAAAATCATCGTAAGGGCCAGCCCCGATGTCGCGCCCGCGCGCCGAAACAATGCCTGCGGTCACCGTGCCACCTAAGCCAAACGGGTTGCCGACCGCGATCACCCACTCTCCGACTCGCGGCGTCGCTTTTGCGAAATCCACATACTGATAAGACCCGCTTTCTTTCAATTTTAGGAGCGCGAGGTCGGTTTTCTTATCGGTGCCGACCACCGTCGCCGGGACGCTTTTGCCGTCGTCCATCGTGACAGATACATCGGTGGCGTTTTCCACCACGTGGTTATTGGTCACGACGTAGCCGTCTTGCGAAATGATAAAGCCCGAGCCTTGCGCTTGAGTCATATGGGGCTTCGCGTGACGGCCGCCCGGGCCAAAAAAATGTTTCTCGCCTGGCTCACCAAAATGCCGGAAAAAGCGCTCGAGCGGATCGCCGGGCATGATATGCGGCAGTTCGTCCTCATCGTCCGCCTCGGCGGTTTCGGTCGTCGTATTCACCTTGACGGAAACGACGGCTCCCCGGACTTTATCGACGACGTCGGCGAAAGAGGAAGGCGAAATCGCTTGAGGCGCGCTCGCCTGCGGCGCCTCGGCCCATGCCGGCGGAGCGCTGGCGACGTTCATTCCGGCCAACGCCAGCGCGGCGGCCGAGCCCAAAAGGGCTGCGCGAATCTCATAGCGCCTGCGAAAAATCACAGGTAGCGCGGCCTTATCTTTGGGCCGCGACGACGGGTTACTGCTTGCCATAGGTCTCTCCATCAAATGAAATCGGAGGGAATATCATCCGTGGCCAGTAAATGGGGATGTATCGCTTACGCCGCCATTTCAATCGAGTGAAAAATTCGTAATGTCGCGGTCGCCGTTCGACAACTGAACTCGCCTTTACGGATCGGGATATCCCCCTTTTGCCCGGGGAACGGGGATGAAGCCTGGCGGGCGCCCAACTTCAATGGGGGCGCCAAGCGAGGGTGCCCCAAGATTCTGTGGCTCCGGCTGCTCTGCTTCGCCCGCTGTCTCTTCGGCCGGTGACGCACGGTTCTTGCTTGCCCGCGCTCGTGCGGGCGGTGGCAGAGGCTCTCCCCGCTCGACAGCCGGCGCCTCGCCCATTTGTTCCTCGGTTACCGCATCTCGCTTCTTAGTGCGGCCTTTGCGGGCAGGCGGGGCGACATCCGCCGCGTCAACGGCGGGGCTCGTGGCTGGGCGGGGCACGGCTTCGGCTGCTGGGGGAGGGGATGGTTCTGCCTCATGACCGCCGCGGCAGCCGGTCAGCCATACATCGTAAATGGGGTGTTCGATGCCGTGCAAGCCTGGGCTCGCGGCAAACATCCAGCCCGAGAAAACGCGCTTGTATTTTTTATCCGCGTCGACTTCGTCGACTTCGATGAAGCTAATGGTTTGCGGCGCCTCTGTTGCGGGGCGCGTATAACAGGCGCGGTCGGTGATCTGCAACGAGCCGAACTGCACCGTTTCCCCAAGCGTCGCCTCGAAGGCAATCGTCCTCCCGGTAATCTTGTCGAGACCAGAGAACACGGCGACAGGGTGCTTGATGCGGTCGGCGCGGGCCGGCCCAGCGGCCATCAGTGCCACCATGGCAACCGTGGCCATCCATCGAGACATCAGTAGCAATTTAGGCTTCACGATAATTCTCATATTACTCCCGGCTCTCCAGGGGAAACCGGGGAAGGCGGCCCTGCAGGTTTGTCTTTCCGTCGCGCCTTGGCCCGGCAATCCGGGTTTCGGTAATATAACATGCCGCAAGAGCAGCACGGAAATCTGGCTGGAAATTGACCTATAAATTAACGACGATTTCCGGGGTGACGCGGACGGGAAAATTAACGGAATTGGCGATGAAACAAGTTTCGTGCGCGCCGTGGTGAAGCTGCAGTGCCTCGTCTGCGTTGCCCGCTTTTATGGCAACCTTGGGCCGCAATTCGACCCATTCGAAATGCCCCTTGCCGCCGCGCGGGATGATCAAGCGGCCGCAAGGATTGTCTTCATAGGCACCGACAATGATGCGGCCGTTGGCGCAAAGGTGCAGGAAGGAGAGCATGTGGCAGGAGGCGAGAGCCGCGAGGAGCAGCTCTTCGGGATTATAGAGTCCGGGGTTGCCGCGGAAGGCCGGATCGGCGGAGAGTGCAAGGTCGGGTTTCCCCGGCGCGCGCACCAGGTGGTCGCGCCCGTAGGCGGTGTAGCTCGCCGTCCCCGGCCCAAGATTGCCCGTCCAGGTGACCATCAGCTTATAAAGATGCGCAAAGTCCGCCATCAAAGGCGCGCCCCTATCCCTCCGGGAACCAGGCTTCGTAATCGCCGGTCGCGGGCGGGCGCTGGCCTTGCGCCAGGGTGGAGCCCGGCGGACGCCAAGCCTGAGGCGTGCCGGTCATATTGGGCTTATAGGGCAGCTGCCAGCGGCGCGGGCTATAGGATTCCTGCGTTGGCGGCACATCGACCGTGTGATGGAGCCAGCCGTACCAGCCCGGCGGAGTGAGCGAGCCCTCGCTTTCCCCCGCGTAGATGACCCAGCGGCGTTCAAAGCCGAGCGCCCGATCGATCTTTCGCCGGCGGTAATAGCGGTTGCCATACTCGTCCTTGCCGACGAATTTGCCGAAGAGCAGCGTGTAGAGCGCCGTATTCAGCGTCATGCCATGCCACCAGGTGAAGAGCCGGTAAAACCACTTCATTAACATTACGCTTTCGGATAAGCGGGAAGCCTGCGCCGGCGGCCCTTATGGAACGATGAGAAGCGCCTGTCTAGACGCAATGGCTAATTCAAGGCCTTCGCCTCCCATGGGACGGCGCGGATAAGGCTCACCTGCGCGTGCCGATCGCAATCAAATATTCGCGCGGCACGGCAATGCCGAGCTCTGTCGCAAACCCGTCGTGAAATGCTTCAAAATCGCGCCGCAGCTCGGCGCGCCTCTCTTCATCCAAACTCGCCGCAAGCGCTTTCGTTGGCCCATATCCGGTGGAAAACGCCTCCCATGCGGCCTGACCATCGCGGTCGTAGTAAGTCGTGGTGCCGTGCTCGAATTTAAGATCAAAATCGCGGCCGAAAAGTTCTTCGATGCGTTGCGGGTCTCCCCAGGCAAAGGGCGAGGGAGGCGGCGGTGCTGGGGGCGGCGGCATGTAGGAGCGCATCACCATGAACATTCTATAGACATTCCCTTCAGGCAGCCAGGTCGCCAAGCCAAGCCGCCCGCCGCGGCGGCACACCCGCGCGAGCTCTTGGGCCGCCGCTTCCGGATCGCCGGCAAACATGACGCCAAAGGTCGAGATCACCGCATCGAAACTTTCATCGGCGTAGGGAAGATTTTCGGCCTCGCCAAGGTCGTATTGAATATCAAGGCCTTCCGCGTGCGCCCGAGCATGCGCCGAGGCGAGGAGGTCGGTCGCGATATCCGCGCCATTCACCACGGCGCCATAGCGGGCGAGGAGGCGCGAGGTCCAGCCCGTCCCCGTCCCCACATCGAGGATGTGCTCGCCGCGACGGGGATCGAGCCGCAAAACGCAGTGATTGAGCGCCGAGGCGATCTGGCTGCTGATGCGATTATAAGCATCACCTCCCGAGCTCCACGTTTCCGCCGCACGCCGGTTATGCGGCGCGATTTCGTCTGCCATCGCGATCTCCTCCCCTGCTGATGGCAGATTACAGCAGTGATCCGGCCTCTCAAAGGGGGAGTGCTAAGGGGCGTCTTGTCCGACCGCGCCGCAACCTTACGAAGGGCGCGGATGAATGGAGGAAACACTGTTCCCTTCGTGGCGCGCGGCTTGACGAAGCTTTGTTTACACCCTCGAGGTGGCCTTTGGCCTCGTCAGCCCCAAACTCAAACCGGTTCGCGAACGGTACGCCTTGAAATTGCACCCATATTGGGGGCTGCGCGCTTGTAATAAGGTTAAGCGTAAATCGATTATGCTTATCTGTAATTCAATCCCGTAAATCACGGACTTTTCACAGTTTTTAACAATGTGGCGGAATTGCCACATCTATGGCAAATTTTAGGCGAGCCGGTTTTTTGCGTGGAATTATGGTAAAGATTTACTCGCGGCGGGCATGGTGAATAGGAACTCCTTTTAAATGCCCAAACAGTTTCACTACGTCCGCCGCGCCCTCCGGGACCCTCCATTGCCGGGCGTTTAAACGCCGTCTTCCGTCTCACGAATCGTCGATGCTCCACTTCGCCACCTCGGTGCCGTTCGCGTCGAGGATGCGGAAACCGCGCGGCAACGGTTTATGCGTGCGCTGGGCCACCGCATTCGAAAACAGCGATTTGGCATGGGCGATGACATGCGTGAGATCGGTCATGTCCGTTCGCATGCGATCGAGCACTTCGGGCGCGCCCTCGCGCGGCACACCCAGAAATTCAATGTGGAACATGCGCTCTCCTCCTAAGAGCCTGGCCAACAAGGCGTGAGGGATTTCCGCTGATGCCTCGGAGCGAAATCACTCACGCCCAATATCAACGCGACGGCCGCCGTTTTGCAAGCGATGCGGCAGATGCGCGGAATGGGCGCTGCTCAAGCCTCTGATGCCCGAACCGGCTGGAGTGGGCACCCGGATTTTTACGCGCTTTATAGTTCATCGGGGGAGAAAGTGCTTTATCCACGAGCACATCGTCTTTGCGAGGAGTGAAACGACGAAGCAATCCAGTCCTTATTCAGCCATTGCCCTGGATTGCTTCGGAGCTACGCTCCTCGCAATGACGTCCTGGTGTCGGCCTTTTTGGCCACACCCTTCCATTCATCGCAACGGCGAGCCTCGCCGCGAAGGAAAATTCTCTGTCAAGGATCGTGACCGCCGGAGGCGGCGTCGCTTCGCGACGTCCTTGACAGCAATTTTCCACGCCGCTCCTTGGCCGCCCATGCGATGAATGGGTTTTTACGAACATAATGCGCGGTTGCCATCGAGCTCTGCAATGAGACGGGCAAGGTCGGCTGGCATCCACGCATCGGCTGGCGCCAGCTGGCCTGAAGCGTCCATCTTCTTTGCGATCTCAAGCGCGCGGGCGAGATGGGTGCGCCGGTTCGAGGGATCGCAGTCGGCGATCCTGTTGTAAGAAACGATGAGATCGCGCTGCCAATTTGCATTGTTGGGGTCGGCGTTGGCGAGGCGCTCGGCTATCGTGCGAGCCGCCTCATAGGACTGAATCGCCGCATCACGCTGGCCTTGCGCAACTTGCACATCGCCGACTCTGTTCAAGAACACCGACAGATCGCGCTGCCAATCGGTATTCTTGGGGTCGGCTTGCGTCAGGCGCTTGGCTATCGTGCGAGCTGCCTCGTAGGATAGCAACGCCGCTTCGCGCTGGCCCTGCGCCACTTGCATATCGCCGATCTTGATCAAGGACACCGACAGATCGCGCTGCTGCTCTGCATCATTGGAATCGGCCTGCGCCAGGCGCTCTCTGATCGCACGGCTCGCCTCAAAGGCGCGCAACGCCGCCTCACGCTGGCCTTGCGCAACTTGCACACCGCCGATTCTGTCGTAGGACACCGATAGATCGCGCTGCCGCTCTGCATTATTGGGGTCGGCTTGCATCAGGCGCTCGGCTATCGCGTGGGCCGCCTCGTAGGATAGCAACGCCGCTTCGCGCTGGCCCTGCGCCACTTGCATATCGCCGATCTTGATCAAGGACACCCATAGATCGCGCTGCCGCTCAGCATTATTGGGGTCGGCTTGCATCAAACGCTCGGCTATGGCGTGGGCCGCCTCACAGGACTGAAGCGCCGCATCACGCTGGCCTTGCGCGACTTGCACATCACCGATTCTGTTCAAGGACACCGACAGATCGCGCTCGTGCCCTATCCTCCGCGCGGCCTCGGCGGCATTTTGGAAGGCCCGCGCGGCGCTATCAAGCCCACCCGTCTTTACAAAAAGGTCGCCGAGATCGATAAACGCCCACACATCGTCCGGTGCGAGCCACGTGATTTCCACCAAGGTTTTCTTCGCGGCGTCGTAATCGAAAGAAAGCCGCTCAACCTTTGCTCGCTCTGTTAAGAGTGGCAGCTTTCGCCGCACACGCTCTTGCTCTTCCTCGGCGAGCTTGGCGTTCAAGAGATCATGCGCGCCTGCCGTATCGAGGTCCCCGAGTTTCCTGCGGGCTGCGGCGAGTGTCGCTTCGATGTCAGAACCGCCATCCGATGGCGCTACAGGCTTATCTGCCTCAGCAAGCATAGCCTCGACCGCCGCATCGAGACGCCGTCCGATCTCTGTGTCAGGTACGTTTTGCGCCCGCAATCTGTCTAAAAGTGGTTGAAATTGCCCGGGATCTTTATCTCTCTTTTGGGCCTGTTCCAGCGCGGCAAGCTTCTCAACATAGGCTTGATAATATTTGTGGATCGTCGTTGCCGGAACAATAAAGGCTTCGCGGAGATGCGTCTCCCCTTGATTAGCGCCGAGCTCGGCAAGGGCTATGATCCCAACGAGCTGCTGGGCCTCATTTTGAAAGAAGACTGGCGAGCCGCTCGAGCCTTTTTCCATCCAATGGCTCTGCCCATTGTCTCCTGTGAATTGACGCAGCCCCTTGGCGTTTAATTTGCCGCTGATTTTTCCATTGATAAAACTATCGATATCCTTAGTCCGAAGGTAGCAGTGGCACTGGCCATCGCCAATCTCATACTGAGCTTGCCGCGCAAGTTGCAAGCTCATGATTCCTTGTGGGATGTGATTAGGTCTGAGCAGCACAAGGTCGGGATTTTTCTTGTCCAACCCCTCGCAAAAATCTGCGAGCTCCGCGCACAGCTCGGGACTGTCATCTCGCGCAAAAGGAAAGGCGATTTGGACCTGAGGCGCCTCGCTATGGCCCGCCTCTTCTATGGCATCTATCCACACATGACGGCACGTCGCAATATAACCGCCCTCAATGAGGGCGCCGCAGCCAACAAATTCAGATGCCGGAGCTACAGAATAAATATAGACTAACGCGGTTTCAATCATAATAAACTGGAGATCGCGGTATGGCGGCCCCAATAATAATCGACTTACCGGATGGTAAAAAGCTTTATTTCGGCGGTGAGGCAAAAACTGGCCTTGCCGAAGTCTCGGCTAGGGCCAAGCTCGCCAAAATCACGAGCGAACAATTTCAGGCGGCCATGGGCTCGCTCGGCGAACTTGTGAAAATCCTTGAAGCCTCCGTCGGCAATCTGCCGAAACGGCCCGACAAGATCGAGATGGAGTTTGGCGCCAAACTCAGTACCGATTGCAATTTGTGGATTGTCTCTGGGGAAGGCGAGGCCGAGTTTAAAATCAAACTTTCATGGGAGGGCGATAAGTCCGAATCGCTTGCAGGTCTGTCAGAATGAATAGCGCCATCGGACAAAAATGTTTCACGTGAAACTTCTTTGTCCGATCGGGCCTTAAAACCTTACAAAATCTACGAAAGGCTCGCGCAAAAGCGCTGGATTTTGGCGCAGGCCTCTTCCAGCACCTGCGTCGATGTCGCGTAGGAGATGCGGAAGTTCGGCCCAAGGCCGAAGGCGGCGCCGTGGACGACCGCGATGCCCTCGGCTTCAAGCAGCGCCGTCGCAAACTCCTCGTCGTTTGCAATCACCTTGCCATCCGGCGTCTTCTTGCCAATCGCACCGGCGCAAGAAGGGTAGACATAAAAGGCGCCTTCGGGCACTGGGCAGGCCAAATATTTCGCCTGATTGAGCGTGGAGACGACCAGATCGCGGCGCGTCTCAAAGATCTTGGCGCGCTCCTTGATGAAATCCTGCGGGCCATTGAGAGCCTCGACGGATGCCCATTGCGCGATCGAGCAAGCGCCGGAGGTTTGCTGGCCCTGCAAGGTATCCATGGCTTTAATGAGGTGCTCCGGCCCCGCCGCATAGCCGATGCGCCAGCCGGTCATCGCATAGGCCTTGGAGACGCCGTTCATGGTGAGCGTGCGCGTGATGAGCCGCGGCTCGACCTCCGCGGGGGTCGCGAATTTGAAATCGCCATAGGTGAGGTGTTCGTAAATGTCGTCAGTGAGGATCCACACATGCGGATGCCGCAGGAGAACGTCCGTGACAATTTTCAGCTCTGATGAGGTATAGGCGGCGCCGGATGGGTTGGAGGGTGAGTTGAGAATAAGCCATTTGGTACGCGGCGTGATGGCCTCCTCAAGCGCCGCGGCTTGCAGCTTAAAACCGTGCTCCATTGTGGTCTCGACAATGATCGGCGTACCGCCGGCGATCACGACCATATCGGGATAGCTCACCCAATAGGGCGCTGGTATGATCACCTCGTCGCCAGGGTTGAGCGTGGCGAGCAGGGCGTTAAATAGAATATGTTTGCCGCCGGTCCCGACGATGGTTTGCGCCGGTTTATAATCGAGCCCATTCTCCCGCTTGAACTTGGCGGCGATCGCTTCCCGCAGCGGCGGAATGCCGGCGACAGGCGTATATTTTGTTTCGCCGCGTTCGATCGCCCGGATCGCCGCGGCCTTGATATTGTCCGGGGTATCGAAGTCCGGTTCGCCAGTCGAAAGCGAGATGACATCGCGACCGGCGTTTTTGAGATCGCGCGCCTTTTGCGTTGCCGCGATCGTCGCCGAAGGCTTTACGCGCAAAAGGGCATCGGCGATGAAGGGCATCGAAAAACTCCAGAAGTTGTAGGCGGATCGGCCGCCACCTTAGGTTTCGAGCCTCAAGGAGGCAAGGGGAAAACCGGCCGTCGCCGAGCGTCCCTTGGGGGCCATGAGATCCTCGTAATAAGCCATTAACTCCAAATGTTTATTTGCCGTGCATCTAAGTCGCGAAAAAAGTATCGGTGAGATCTCCTAAGCGTTCAATAAGGAGCTGCGGTATGACTTCGCAAGGAACTTGATACCGCGCGTGAGCTGACATGGCCAAGATGAAAGCGCTCAACCGGCAGCACGAGGCCGGCTTTATCCGCGCCTACGACGCGCAGGCGGCACGCCGGCAGCTGCAGATTTCCGCCACCCTGGTTGCGCTGCTCGCGCTCGCCGCGGCTATCCTCGGCTTTCTCGCGCGGGCTGAGACGCGGCCGCTCTCCCATGCTTTAGGCGCGAACCCGCGCGGGGTCGCGGAAACGTTACTGGACAGCCGGGGTTGAGGCGGCTCATAGTGGCGCATGGGTTCCTTCCTGGTCCTCGAGGAACCATTGAAAGAAAATAAGGGGCCGCGTTTCCGCGGCCCCCACGCCCAAGTCGATAGCCCCGCAAATTTAAGCGGCGCGCCTGTGGACCTTCTCATCATCCGGATTAACTGGCGCGGGCGCATACCCGCCCTCGGGTTTGGGATCAGGCACATAGCGTAGCTGCCCTTCGTTCCATGGCCCCCGGTAGTCCTGGCCGCGCGACATGTTAAACACCAGATTTTACTGTCTCATCCGGCGTCACGGTGCCGAAATAAGGATCATCCAATTTTCCCATCGTCGAGCGCCTTCATGAATTTTGGCCGGAGCGCTGACTGCGATACAAGCTTTGCGGCTTACTTCGCGGAATTGGACCTGAAACATGTCAATCAGATTGACGCCCCCCGGCACCCCGATTTTCCTTCTTTCCCTCATCCTCGCTGGCCTAGCGCTGGCGACACTCTATACCCATGTCCCAACTATAGGGCATTATGTCAGCGCCCATCGTTTCTGGGTTATGACCGCCGCCTATATCGCGCTGCTTGCCGGTGTTCTTTTGGAAGGGCTGTAGCGGCGGCCAGCGCGAACATGAAGTGATATCACAAAATAATAATCACTATCCTGCGAAACTACGTAATCTGGAATCCGGCGTGCTTTTCTGGCATCACCCTAGTGTGGCCTCAGGCAAGCAGTAAACAACCTTCAAAGGAAAGGACTCGTCATGAGCGATCTCGTTGTCATCGCCTTCCCCTCGGAAGCAAAAGCGGAGGAGGTGAGGCAAAAAGTCCTCGAACTTCAAAGGGAGTATCTCATTGAGCTAAGCGACGCGGCGATCGCCGTCAAACAAGCGGATGGTCACATTAGACTGAACCAGCTCATCAACACGACCGCTGCGGGAGCGGTTTCCGGCACTTTTTGGGGAACGCTGATCGGCTTGATTTTCCTCCTCCCGCTCGCCGGCGCTGCCATTGGCGCGGCCTCCGGCGCTCTCGGTGGATGGCTTACTGACGTTGGTGTCAATGATGCTTTCATGCGGGAAGTCGCGGAAACCTTACAGCCCGGCGATGCTGCTTTGTTTCTGTTAATTCGGAAACTTACGACCGATAAGGTCCTTGATGACTTAGAAGGAGTGGGCGGTAAAGTCCTGCGCACATCTTTTGATCATACGAAGGAAGAAGCATTACGTAACGCTCTGGCCGGGGTCCACCAGGCCGTGCAGCCGCCTGCGTAGCGCCTCGCGCGCCGGCTAAAGTTGCAGCATCTTAGGGGAGCAATCCCCCGGTTGCTGCGTGGGCTCCGGGTGCGCATGATTGGACTAACTTGTTATCAGGCATTTATTGTGATCAAAGTTGCGATCTATCCGCGATTATTTTTGTGCCATAATGCAGTTTTGTAAGTGATAATTGTGATTATTTCCAAAGTCTCTCCAGAGGCTTGAATAAAAATATAATTTTTGATTATATCGATCACAGACTTTAGGACTTTAAGCCATGCCATTTGAGTCCTCTGTTTCCTCGGTCATTTTGAGCACATACGAGAGTGTGCTGAGTGCGAGCGGGCTGGCAAATCTTGCCGAATCAGTGGTCCGGCTAGCCGGAGGCCATACCGGTGCGTTTGTCTCCTATGGGTCCATCCCTGAAAAAACTACTTTTTGCTCCGAATTCGCTTACAACATCGATCCCTCGGCGCAGGAAACATTCCTGAAGAGATTTGACGGGGTTAGCCCTTTTCGCGCGTTAGAAAGACAAGCAGGCGCCGGCCAGATCATCACCGCGTCGGCTCTCGTCTCATCCGAGGCCTATCGAAAATCTGCCTTTTACAACGAATTTTTCAAAAAGCGCGATCACTTCGATTACCTATCGATCATGTTCACGAAGAGCGCGGCGGCGATGGCGGGCTTTGCCATCATGCGCCCCCATAGCCAGGGGTTGGTGACAGAGTTGGAACTCGACCGGCTGAAGCTCGTCACGCCCCATCTGCAGCGGGCTTTTTCGGTCCGGCACCTGTTAAGCGAGCAAAAATCGCAACTCGACATGTTGGAGACTGCCATAGCAAGTACTGGCTATGGTCTCGTCATCGCCGCTGCCGATCGCCGAATTACCTATGCGAATCCAGTGGCCGAGGCATTACTGCGAGCCCGCCGAGGCCTTAAATGCGAAGCTGGGAAGATCGCGGCATTCAATCCGAGAACGGCTCTGAAGCTGCAATCGGCGGTCGCGGCGGCTTGCCGCGCGGACGGCGATAGCATGCCGGGCGATTCCCTTCTCGTGTCCGACGAGGAGGGGGGTGCGTCGCTTGTTCTCCACATCGTTCCCGTCTCGCCGCGCTCTTCGAATATATTTGTCGAGAGGGAACAATTTTGCGCGGCTATTTTTATTGTTAATCGCCGCTCGCCAACTTCACACAGAGTTAAGAACTTTGCCGCTCTCTTCCGGGTGACGCCCGGCGAAGCGCGCATGCTCGGCGAACTCATTTCCGGGGAGAAAATAGCCAGTATATGCAGCCGGTTGGCGATTTCAGAGAACACCGCCCGAACGCATTTGAAAAATATTTTGAGCAAGACCGAAACGCATAGCCAAGCCCAACTCATGAAGTTGTTTTTTGAGACGACATTCGCGGCTGAAGGGCCGCCGCGAAGCCCCCCCGCGCCGAGCTGGGGTGCTACGAAGTACGCCGCCATTAGAGGGTTTTGAGGTACTCGATCAGCTTTTTTCGCTGCTCGTCATTGAGATCGGTACCGAACTCATGACCGGCATTCGAATTCCCGATAATTGTTTCCCCCGAAGACGTCCGTGTTTCAAATAACAAATCATTTTCCTCCGATTGGGTCGTGACGTACCCAACCTTCAGCGGATCGAACTCGCGCGTCCCCGTAAAAAACGTCCTTGGGCGCTGGCTGGCGGGAAGCAGAAGGTCATAGAGTGTCGGGACCGAGCCATTGTGGAGATAGGGCGCCGTTGCCCAAATGCCTGTCAATGGCCGTGCTTTGTACGCAAGCAGTGGATCATCGACCTTCATACACTCTTCAACACGCTGCTGGACGGGTGCCGCGATGCGCGTGCCGGCCTCGCAGCCGCCTTTGCACAGTTTGCTCGGCGCAGCTGGACTTTGATCGGTACTGAATTTCAAAGGAGGCAGCGGCACGCTCGGCAGATCAATATTAAAAAGTTCTTTGGCATAGGATTTGATGTAAAATTCGCCGAGCTCTTTTTTCTCCTTGATGAGTTCGCCAATGGTTATAAGAAATATGAGTTTGCCGGCGGAAGTCTTATCCCCGATTGGGTCAAATACGGCAAAATTGAGCGCCTCTTTCAGCGCCCCCGAGGATGCCTGAGCTCTGTAGAAGTTACAGGCCATCGCCGGATCTGTATTCGTTATATCTCCACGGCCAGCAAACGGGATCATATTCGCCTTGAAATGCGTTTTAAGATCATCGCGGGGCAGCGGCTCATGGCATCGCGCGCAATGTTCATTAAACAGCTGTTTTCCTGCTGCGACCGTTGCGGCGTCCGGAACACCGAATAAATCGCTCGGCCATTTTGGCGGCCGCAAGCTTCGTAGTTTATTCTCGAATTGAATAACGTTATCTGCGAGGAGTGATGAACTGTAGCCAAAGATAAGGGGAGTGCTTGTCACTTTGACGTCCGCAAACGCGCCGATCATTCCGGCGCTGTTGCGCACGAGAGCCAAAGGATCGAAAGGCTGGCCCGGTAGGTCGCCTGGTAAGTTTGGCGCGATCCCGTTCCATTGCACCTTATCGTGCTGTGGGACGTTCCAAAGGAATGGGTAGCTGACCGGGGCATCTGACGGGAGTGGCTGGGGGTTCTCCGCCCCAACATTCAGCGCCACGTCATTAAAAATGTGCCCAAAGGCATCGAGACGGCCATAGCCCTCCTTGATCGGCGCTTCATTTGCCTTCTCGATATCAAGCCGCCGGCCAATGAATTGCTGAAGCGCGCTTTTGAGTAAGCCACGATTTTCTTCGTTATTGTCAGCGCCAAGAACGCTGTTCGCAAACCGGCCCCATTTGCTGGCATCATCACGCGTGGCGACGAGCGCCTGGTCTAGGCTCGCCACGAAGGATTCAAAATCAGCGAGCGTGGGGCCCCCCTGAACGCGAATGTGCTTGCCCTTAAAGGTGAGCTCCGCGGTGTGGCAGGCGGCGCAATTCATCCCGACCCAAGGCTCCATGTCCCCCTGCCCGGCCTTCCAGCGCAGCTTTGTCGCATTGAGGTCATTATCGCTTTGCGTATCGACCACGAATCCGAGCGGCAGTGGTGATCCTCCGGCGTTATCGTTAGGTAAGTAGCGGAATCTGTCGATGTGCTCGCTCGCTAAAAATTTCTTCTCACTACCAGCTTGTTCGAGGGCGTTGAGCCAGGCGAGGGGAATGAGGCGGGAGCCCGCCGACATTCCGTACCACTCCGAAATATCCGCGGGCGTCCAGCCCTGATCGAGAGCGATGTCTTGGCCGGCGCTCGATGGGGACGTGAGCGTGGAGAAGATGAGCTGTAGCGCTATTCCCCAGCCCACAATCGCTCCCTGTTTCATGGCGTTCCTCACGATGCGTTCCAGTCCGCTTGCCGCCGTTTTTCGCGGTAACCCCCAAAATATTACCTCTGGCAATTTTTGTGCATTGTCATCCTCTAAACGTAGGATGCGCTGATATAAAATTCGTGCAGGTTTGAAATCCGATTGGGTTCCACGGGGGGTACAGTACATGCGCGAGTTGATACCAAGAGCGATCCTTCCCGCCGCCCTTATCTTTGGCGCCTTGATGCAAGCGTGCCCTTTGGCCCGCGCGGATCAGCCAATTTTTCTTGATCAAGGATTGAGCGACGTCGACCGCGCCAACTTCTACGGCCAGGATCAGGGTTCGCGGATCATGCCGCTCTCCTGGCTCAAAGCGCTCAAGCAGGCCAACGGCCACCCCTTTCTTGAAGATAGCCTCAGCCGTTATGGCTATCTGCCCAATCCCGGCGATGAGAATGGCCTGCCCGTCGGCTTTACGGCGGCGGGGACACCTCCCCTGGCTTTCGCTGGCATGACCTGCTCGGCTTGCCATACCCGGCAACTTAGCGCCGAGGGCAGGGACTACCGGATCGATGGCGGCCCTGCCATCGCCGATTGGCAGAGTTTCAGCCTCGACCTCGACGCGGCCGTCAATCGGGTGATCAACAACGATGCCGAATTTCAAAGCTTTGCGTCCGCCGTGCCGCCGTCAGGGATGCTGCGTGAGGACCTGAAACTCTGGTATGAGCGTTATCACGCGTGGATCAGCGCATTCCCAAATCCGCCCTGGGGACCGGCGCGGATGGACGCCGTGAGCATGATCTTCGGCCGCCTGGCCGGGCTCGATATTGGCCCCCCGCCAACATATTTGATCGAAAAAAATATAGCGGCCGCCGACGCGCCGGTGCGCTATCCATTTTTATGGAACGCGTCCAAGCAGGACTGGACGCAATGGACGGGGTTTGCTCCGAATGGCACTGATATTTTGGGATTGTTCCGCAACCTTGGCCAAGTTTACGGAGTCTACGCGAGTTTTCACCCCAAGATGGATTGGTTTCATATCCCGAATGTCATTGGCTTTGATTTTCTCGATAATAATTCGGCCAATTTCGACGGGCTCGGCAAATTAGAGCAATTGATCAAAAAAATCCGCCCGCCCAAGTGGCCGTGGCCGATCGACGAAAGCCTTCGCGCCAAGGGCGAAGCGATCTTTCAGCGGCCGCCCGAACAAGGCGGATGCGTGCAGTGCCACGGAATAAACACAAGCGACAGTTGCCTGCCTGGCACATGGAGAACGCCAGTGAAAGATGTCGGCACGGACTCACGGAATTGGTCTGTCGTGAAGAAACGGCAAGTTGACACGGGGGCGCTCAAAGGCGCGCGCCTGCCGTTCAACCCCCCGCTTAAAGAGAAAGACAGCGCCGGAAGTCTCTTAGGGGTCGCCGTAATAGATACAATCATCGAGGAGAACCTTCCGCTGAGCATGCGCAGCTCGCCAGGCGACATCACACTGGAAGTCCAGCTTCCTCCTCAGCTCAAGGATTTCGAGGGTTTTTTGAACACGCAAGGGAATTGCGCCGGGAGACCTCCGCCTGCCAAAGATCCCGAGAACGCTTATGAAGCCCGTGTCCTCGAGGGCATTTGGGCGGCGGCGCCCTATCTCCACAACGGATCTGTCCCGACTTTGTGGGAGCTTTTGAAACCCGCCAAGGAACGCGTGGCGAGTTTTAAAGTCGGCCCGGCCTATGACCTGAAGGACGTCGGTCTTGCGGTGGAGCAAACGAAATTCAATTTCACCTTGAACACAACGGCGGACTGCGATCAGAAAGGGGCAAGGGACTCGGGCAATAGCCACTGCGGCCATGAGTATGGGACGACTCAGTTGAAAGATGATGAGAAAAGAGCGCTGCTCGAGTATTTGAAAACCTTGTAGGCCGGTTCCTGTTATCCTCTGCGGCAAGAACGCCCGCTCTATTGAACTTGGTTCGCCTGATGGGTGATTGCTATTCTACATTACTTACTCGCCGCGCCGATCTTACATTTGCGCCGAGACGCCATTGACTGTAAGATCCTCGCCTGCGACCAGACTAAAATGTTTCACGCGAAACATTTTGGTCCGATAGGACATCATTATTTTACAAACTCATTGCCCGCGCTTGGCCCGCGCGGCAAAGCGAATCGCTTCTTCCGAGGCGCGGAAGAGGGCTTGCGCCTTGTTGATACACTCTTGTTGTTCGGCCACCGGGTTTGAATCATAGACGATGCCGGCGCCTGCTTGCACATGCATCATCCCATCCTTGAGGATGGCGGTGCGCAGAACGATGCAGGTATCCATCTCGCCCGCGGCGCCGAAATAACCGATGCACCCGCCATAAATACCGCGCTTATCAACTTCCAGTTCGTCAATGATTTCCATCGCCCGCACTTTCGGCGCCCCGGATACCGTGCCGGCGGGAAATCCCGCGCAAAGCGCGTCGATGACGTCGTGCTTTTTGTCGAGTTTTCCTTCGACATTGGAGACGATGTGCATGACGTGGCTGTATCGCTCGATGGCGAATTTTTCGGTGACCTCGACGCTGCCGATCTCCGCTACCCGGCCGACATCGTTACGGCCGAGATCGAGCAGCATCAAATGCTCCGCGCATTCCTTCTCATCGGCGAGGAGTTCCGCGGCGAGACGCTCATCCTCGTCCTTGGTTTCGCCGCGCCAGCGCGTGCCGGCAATCGGCCGAATGGTGACTTTGCCATCTCGCGCGCGGACCAGAATTTCGGGGCTGGAGCAAACGATTTGGAAGGCGCCGAAATCGAGAAAGCACAGAAAAGGCGCGGGGTTGATGCGCCGCAGCGCCCGGTAGAGCGAGAAGGCTGGCAGCGCGAAGGGCGCGAAGAAACGCTGTGAAAGCACCACTTGAAAGATATCGCCGGCGCGGATGTATTCCTTGGCTCGTTCGACCATCTCAAAAAAGCGCTTGGGCGAGGTGTTCGATACTGGCTCCTTGAGGGTCTGGCGGGGATCGTCCGCTGACGCAAGGTGCAGCGGGCCCTCAAGCTCGGCGATCGCTGCCTCGAGCCGGTCGACCGCATGGTCATAAGCCGCCTGAAACGGCACACCCGCCTTCGGGCGCAGGGGCGTTATGAGAAAAATCTCATCGCGCACGGAATCGAACACGACCATTACGGTCGGGCGTAGCATCATGGCGTCCGGGACGCCAATCGGATCGCGCTTGGCCTCGGGCAGGCGTTCCATCTGCCGGACCATGTCGTAGCCAAGGTAGCCGAAGACGCCGGCCGCCATGGGAGGCAGATCTTCGCCAATGGCGATGCGGGACTCAAGGATGAGCTCGCGCAGGGCGGCGAGCGGCGGCTTCCCGCAGGGGGAAAAGGCGCCGTCGTCGGCGAACGCCTCGCGGTTGATTTCCGCCCTCCCCTCGGACGCGCGCCAGATGATATCGGGGTCAAGGCCAATCATCGAATAGCGGCCGCGTACGGCGCCGCCCTCGACAGATTCGAGCAGGAAGATACGTCCCCGCCGACCCTTCGATAATTTGAGGAAAGCCGAGACCGGCGTCTCGAGATCGCCGACGAGACGCGCCACGAGGGCGCTGGCGCGCCCCTCCGCATAGTTTCGCGCGCACGCATCGAGCGATGGTTCAAACATTAAAAGCTCAGTTGCTATCGGGTGAAATCCCGGTCGCCGTGGCGAGCGCTTTGTTATTCACCTTGACGCCGACATCGCTTTGCAGCCTGGCCAGATATTGTTCGATAATGTCCTCGCTGAACCCCGCTTTGATGTCGCCGATGATATTGGTGAGCTCGGGCGTGTTGGGATCGAAGGGCGGCACCGTCGAGTCGGCAACTTGAAACACAATGCGGCCGCCATCGTCGCTCTCGACAGAGCCCGCGCGATGGACCGGGGTGTTAAAGATCTGGGCCACCGCGTTGCGCGGCAGATGGACCGATCCGCTGCGGCGGACATCATTCGCGTGCTCGACTTCAGGCCTGCCTTGCTCTTTTGCGATGGCATCAAGACCCTCGCCGCCATCGAGTTTTTTAATGAGGCCCGCGGCTTCGGAGGCCAAAAGTTTTTTGCTCTCGTCATCGCGCCAGGCCTTTTCGACAGCGGCCTTTGCTTCTTCAAAAGTTTTGTCGCGCGCTTTGTCGACCTTAGTGACCTCGAACCATTGATAGCCGCCGCCCTTGACACTTAAGACGTCGTTATCAACGCCGACATCGGAGGCAAATGCCGCGTGGAGCAATGGCGCGGGATCCGTGAGGTCTTTGACGATGGCGCCTTGCGGGTCGTCGCCGGCCGTATTAACGGCCGGGATCTCCCGCGCCTCGAGGCCAGCGGCGGCGGCGGCTTCCGCCAGCGTTTTTCCCGAGGTGCGTTGGTCCTCGATCACATCGTGCAAGCGGGTAATCTCGCTTTGCGCGCGTTGCAAAGCAATCTCCTTTTTCAATTCACCCGCGACGTCTTCGTATGGCTTGATCGTCGAGGCAATGATCTTCGTAACTCGCACGAGAACGGGGCCGAACCCCGCCTTCACCGGCTGGCTGACTTCGCCCTCCTTGAGGGCAAAGGCGGCGGCTCCCACGCTCTTATCAACGAGCGCATTTTGCGTGACGGTGCCAAGGCTGGCATCCTTTAAGGAGAGGTTTTTCTCGCCCAGGAGATCCTCAAATGTCTTCCCGGCATTGAGCTTGGCTCGCGCGGCCTCGGCCTCCGGCTCATTGGCGAAAAGAATCTGCTCGACGGCCCGCTTTTCCGGCTGGCCGAAGCGCTCATTTTTGACTTCGTCATAGCGCTTTCGGGCGTCGATATCGGCAACTTGGTCGGGCTTGGCGAGCGACGCGGGTGTCAATGTCAAAATATTAAGGGCCCGAAATTCGGGGATCCGGTAGAGCACCTGCTTCTGCTCGAAATATTTTTTTAGCTCCTCCTCGGACGCCGCGGGCAAAGAGGAGGCGGCCGGGGCGGGGAGCTTGATGTAATCAACCGTGCGCGTTTCCGATTGATAGCGCTGGATCGCTTCGAGCAAAGTCTTCGGCGGTTGCAGCCCCGCGGTCAGCGTATCGATGAGTTCTCGGCGCAGCAAAACACCGCGCTGCTGATACATGTAAACTTTTTCGTTCAAGCCCTCGGAGCGCAGATAGGCTTGAAAATTGAAGCGGTCAAACTGGCCATTCATGCCTTTGAAATTCTCGTCGCTGAGAATGGCTTTTTTGACATCCTCGTCGCTGATCATCAGCGCGAGGCGGCGCGCCTCATCGTCGAGCGCCGCCTCGCCGACGAGACGATAGAGAACCTGCTGATCAAGGCCGCCTTGATGCGCCTCTTCGTTGGTAATATTGCGGTGCGCGAGCCGCTGCTCGCGCTGCAAACTGGTCTGATAGGCGTTGCGATAGGTCTCGGTGGAAATCTCGGTATTGCCAACCCAGGCGAGAGTTCCCGAGCGGAAATTGCGGAAAATATCGCCGATGCCCCAGATGGCGAAGCTGAGGATGATAAAGCCCATGACGACCGCCATGATCAATCGGCCAAGCCAGCCTTGCGCCGTCGCGCGAAGAGAAGTGAGCATTAAGGGAAGTCTCGCCGCAGGTACCGGAAGAGCTGCGCGTTTTAAAAAGCCCGCGAGCTTTCCTAAAGCGCCTCGCGACTATAGAAAGAACACGCACCCCATGCAACGCGCTCGTGCATCGAAGTTTTAGGGACACCTTGGCAATGACGTTGAGGCGGCGCCCGCTTATGGCGGGAAATTGGAAGATGAACGGTTTGCGGAGCAGCCTTGGGGAAATCTCCGCCATCTGCGATGCGGTCGCCAAGGGCGGCGCGGGACCGGCCGAAGCCCTTGTCTGCCCACCGGCAACCCTCCTCATGGCGGCGGCGAAGATCTGCGAGGGCACGCTCGTCGCCGTCGGCGGCCAGCACTGCCACGAGGGCAAAAGCGGGCCCTTTACCGGCGATATTTCCGCCGAAATGCTGCAAGACGCGGGGGCGACCTACGTCATCCTCGGCCATTCCGAGCGGCGGCTTGGCCACCACGAAGGCAATCAGAGCGTGCGCAAAAAAACCGCCGCGGCCATGCGGGCTGGCCTGACCGCCATCGTCTGCGTCGGCGAGACGGAGGCCGAGCGCCGGCACGGCGATGCTTTGGCCTTGGTCGGCTCCCAGCTCGAAGGGTCTCTTCCCGAAGAGGCGACGCACAAAAACCTCGTCATCGCCTATGAGCCGGTATGGGCGATCGGCACCGGGGTCACGCCCACGGCTAAGGATATCGCCGAGATGCACGAATTTATCCGCGAGCAAGTAGAGCGCCACCACCACGGGCAAGCAGGCGGGATGCGGATTCTTTACGGCGGCTCGGTCAAGCCCGGCAATGCGCGGGACATTCTTCGGATCGATAATGTCGATGGCGCACTTGTTGGCGGCGCCTCACTGCACGCAGCCGAGTTCATGGGCATCGCCAGCGCTTACTGCTGAGGCGGCGGCGCAGCGATCCAGCTCGTCGTTATAAAACGCCAACGCCTGTTCAAGATCCTCCGACTGCCAAATTTCGCCGCTCCGAATGGTTGAAACGGAGTAGATCCGGCCGCGCCGCGTCTGGCCGTTGCCCTGTTCGATCTTTCGCAAGATCACTCCCCGCTCCATGAACAGAAGGCATGATTTCGGCAAGCGCGTTCCCTCCAATCCCATTGTATACCGCGCATCATTCCCGATTCGAGACAGCTACGGCAGAGGGGGAAAGAGTTTTTCACACCAAATATTGCTCTGCCGGGGCGAGATATCGTCAAAACGTCGGAGGACAGCGCGTAAATCCTGTGCGATATTCCCTGCTCATAATACCCAGCTAGGATCAAAACTTTAGCGCCGCTTTATGGGGGCCGCAGATGGCGGGGTACCGGTTCTTTGCCGCGTGGGTCTGGAGTTTCCTTCTCCTCACGGCGGCGTTGGCGCAAGCGCCCTACGATAATATCAAGACGGCCGAGGGCTGGGCGTGGTCGCAAATAAAACGTGACGGGGAGGCGGACCTCAACGAGAAATGCGGCACGCCGAGGCTTGACCCGAAGGACGAAAAAGATGCGCGTTGGCGGGAGGACTGTCGCAAACTCTCCGCCAAATTCTTGCAAGATCTGCTGATTCGATCACCCTGGCGCGATGCGGTCGCACAAGGAGGAATCGGCATTATAGGCGCGCGCATCGTGGGCACCCTCGATTTGCAAGATGTAACGCTCAATCGCATGTTAGGCATTTCCTTCAGCCGCTTGGAAGGTGATATCGACTTGTCTCGCGCGAATGTCTACGACGCGATCGAACTAAACAACTCCGTCATAAGCGGACAGTTCAGTGCTGAAGGAATGCATTCGGAGAGTCAGGTAAGCATACACGACGGCATGGACTTCAGGGGCACCGTAACGCTTAACAACGCGCGGATCGCTAGCAAACTCGACATGAGTGGCTCACATTATGCCGGACCGGTTTCGCTGGTCGGAGCGAAAATCGGCAGCTCTCTTTTTCTAGGCAACGCCAGTTTCGAAGAGCCCGTTGTCGCCGGCGCTACGGATATAAGCGGTCATCTCGTGATGATGCTGTCAAAATTTTCCGGGGGTGCGAATCTTGCCGGCTCTAAAATCGGCGGCCACGCCGGACTAAATGGGTCAATTTTTGACGAGACTTTGGACCTTTCTTTACTTCAAGTCGGCGGCAACTTATCGCTTGGTCCAGCGCCCCAGGCTCAAACGCATTTGAAAGACCTCCTTCTCCCTGACGCGAAAGTCGCAGGGAGCGTCTTCCTCGATGAGGCTGACGTCGAAGGCCAGCTCGAAGCCACCATGCTCCAAGTGCGTGGCGTATTGAGTATAAAATCTCTGGGCCGCAATAGACCCAGCGTCGATATGGCCAAATTCTATGAGGCAAAAATAGACGGTGATATTCTAATCAGAGACGCCAAGTTCAATAAGTCATTGAACCTCTATGGGGCCAAAATCGGAGGCGCAGTTGACATATCTGGAACCTGGTTCGGCGCGGACGTGCAGGCGGACATGTTGCAGGTCGGAGGAAATCTCAGTTTCAAGGGAGACGAGGAAAGTCCGACAAATTTGCAAACACTGCAGTTGAACAATGCGACGATTAAGGGCGATTTGAGGATTTTTGGCATTACCACGGTCGGACCAATTGTCGCGACCGCTATGCAAGTCGGCGGCAACATAGTTATGGGGGCTCCCACTGCCGCATTGGTACAAAAATTCAATGTAATAATGAACACGCCATATACCGGGCCTCGTGCAACAGCCAAATTCAATAACATTATTCTGGCAGGTAGCGGAGTCAATGGAAATGTCGTGCTGAATGGCTCTTACCAAAGATTTGGGGCCGCTGCGTTGCGCGTCACTGGCGACATGCATATGCAGGAGGCAAATCTCCTCGACGAGGTCGATCTGAATATGGCCCGCGTAGGAGGTAATCTCGATTTGAGATCCGCACACTTCTCGGGGCCAATTATTCTATCAGGCGCGACAATCGTAGGCGATTTGCAGCTGGGCGGAAAAAGTGATTCTGCCGTTTGGGATTCACAGGGATCGCTGCACCTTCGCAATGCGCATATCGGAAATTTGATGGATGCGGAGGACGCCTGGCCTCGGCGGGGCCAATTGCATGTGCAGGGGTTCCCCTTTGGACATCTTGGGGGAATCAGTGGCGATACCGGTCAACAGATGCGCCAGCGGGGAGGAAAATTCTGGGACAAATGGGCGCGGCTAGACCCGGATTACAGTCCATTGACCTATTCGCAGCTCGCTACCGTTTTCATCAACGAAGGCGACGCAGATGCCGCGGACGATATTCGCTATCTCGGCCGCGAGCGCGAACGCGAAATAGCATGCGTCAAGAAATATTCCGGTTCTTGCGTTCTTCAGTCGGCCCTCGGGATCATCGCGGGATACGGCATCGGCACGTATACGTTTCGCGTCGTATATTGGGTTCTCTTGTTCTGGCTGATCGGATTGGCGTTTCTTTGGTGGACTGTTCCTTCGGCGAGAAAGCGTGGCGTCGTCTGGTGCTGTTGCGCCAGCCTTGCACAACTCTTGCCAGTGGTTCCCGTGAACAAGGAGTTGACGGACTTTTTTGTCGATCCCGAGCGCGCGCGCCTGAAAGGCTGGCAGGTGTTTCTCTTCTCGGCGTTGGGCGTGATTGGATTGGCTTTGGGATCCATTCTGATCGTAGCCGTCTCAGGCCTGACGCACAGCGCATAACGGCTCGCGTCGTCTATTGGGTGCTGGGCTTTGTGCACACCGGCGGGGCGCTGTTGTGGTGGACCGGGCCGCTCGCGCAAAAAGGACTGGTGTTTCGGCGCATACCTATCGCAGTTCGGCGGCGTCCTCATTCTTGCCGCCTCGGGCCTCACTCAGAATTGGCATGCCCTTATCGTGCGCCTCACTCTCGAGACGCGGCTTCGCCGCTCCTCAAGGTGAGATAAGCCACGGGTAAACACAACACCGCAGCCCCACCTGAGCCGTTTCAGGCCATCCTTCCTTCCCGCTTGACCCCGAGGCGGGCGGGGACCAAAAGGTCTTATGGCCAACGTCACCCTTATCGACAACTACGATAGTTTTACCTTCAACCTCGTGCATTGTCTCGGCCGCCTCGGCGCGCGCGTGAGCGTGCATCGCAATGACCAAATCAGCGTCGCCGAGGTCATAGCGGCACGGCCGGATGCGATCGTGCTCTCGCCGGGACCCTGCACGCCAAAAGATGCCGGCATCTGCCTCGACCTCATTAAGCACGCGGCGCCGGCGATCCCGATGTTCGGCGTCTGCCTCGGCCATCAGGCGCTCGGCGAAGCTTTCGGCGGCGAAATTATCCGCGCCCCCGAGCCCGTGCACGGAAAACTCGCGCGGATCGAGCACCACGGCGAGACGGTGTTTCACGGCATCAACGGCCCTTTTACCGCGACTCGCTACCACTCGCTCGTCGTGCGCGGCGAGAACATGCCCGACGATCTTTTCGTCACGGCGACCACCAATGGCCTCGTCATGGGGCTGTCCCATAAGCGCCTGCCGGCGCACGGCGTGCAGTTCCACCCCGAAAGCATCGCCTCGGAGCATGGCCTGCGGATTTTTGAGAATTTTCTAGCGCTGGCGCAAGAATGGAACGAAAATGAGCGCCGCGTCTAGCTTTCCGCGCGGCGGCTGGGAGGAAAAGGGTCGCTCATGGAAGCGTTCAAAACGCTGATCGCGAAGGTGGCGGCCGGGGCGAGCCTGACCGAGACCGAGTCGCGGTGTGCTTTCGAGCTCATCTTCGCCGGCGAGGTGACGCCGGCCCAGCTCGCCGCATTTCTCATGGCGCTGCGGCTGCGCGGCGAGACGATCGCCGAGATCACCGGAGCCGTCCTGGCGCTGCGCGAAAACATGCTGCGCGTCAATGCACCGCCCGGCGCGATCGACATCGTCGGCACGGGCGGCGATGGCCATGGCACGCTCAATATCTCAACGCTCGCCGCGCTGATTGTCGCGGCGTGCGGCGTTCCGGTTGCCAAGCATGGCAATCGTGCCGCCTCCTCAAAATCGGGGGCGAGCGATGTGTTATCGGCCCTGGGTGTCGGGGTGGACCTTTCCGCTCGCGAGGCGGAAGCCTGTCTTCGAGAGGTTGGCATCGGCTTTTTGTCGGCGCGAACGCACCATCCCGCCATGCGCCATGCGGCGAGCGTGCGAACCGAGCTCGGCACGCGCACGATCTTCAACCTCCTAGGGCCCCTGGCCAATCCGGCCTCGGTAAAGTGCCAGCTCCTTGGCGTCTTTTCGAAGGATTGGCTTCTCCCCCTCGCGCGCGTCATGCGCAACCTTGGGGCCAAGCGCGTTTGGCTCGTGCATGGTTCCGATGGGCTTGATGAAATCACGACGACGGGTCCGACCTTTGTCACGGCGCTCGACCGCGGCGAGATCCGCTCGTTCGAGGTGACGCCAGAAGACGCCGGAATTCGTCGGGGGACGCTCGCCGATCTTCAAGGAGGCGATCCTTTCGCCAACGCGGCGGCGCTGCGGGGCGTGCTCGAGGGCAGGCGCAATCCTTATCGCGATATCGCCGCCCTGAACGCGGCGGCGGCCCTCATTGTCGCCGGGCGCGCGGAGAGTCTCGGACAGGGCGCGGCCCTCGCCGCCGCGGCCCTCGATGACGGGCGCGCCCGAGAGACGCTTTCAAGACTCATCAAAGTTTCAAATAAGCATTTGGGAGAGCTCGATGATGCCGCCGTGCCAGCCGCGGGGGGAATGCGATGACGGATATTTTGAAGAAAATCGAGGCCTATAAGCGCCGCGAGATCGCCGCGGCGAAGGTCCGCATGCCCTTCCAGACACTGGAGCGCAAGGCGCATGACCATGATCCGCCGCGCGGTTTTGTCAAGGCAATCGAGGCCAAGCGCGAGACGGGCCACGTCGCGCTTATCGCCGAGATAAAGAAAGCCAGTCCCTCAAAAGGATTGATCCGCGCCGATTTCGATCCGGCCGCGCTCGCCAAAGCCTATGAGGCGGGAGGCGCCGCCTGCCTTTCCGTGCTGACGGATGAGCCATCCTTCCAAGGCAGCCTCGGCGACCTTGCCAAGGCCCGGGAAGCGACGCATCTGCCTTGCCTGCGCAAGGATTTTCTCTTCGACCCTTACCAGGTCTATGAGGCGCGCGCGCATGGCGCTGATTGCATTCTTATCGTCATGGCCTGCGTCACCGATAGCGAGGCGCGCGGCCTGACGCGGGCGGCCCACGACCTTGCCATGGATATTCTCGTGGAGATTCATGATGAAGCGGAGCTCGCGAGGGCCTTGCCGCTCGAGACGCGGCTTGTTGGCATCAACAACCGCGATCTCAAAACATTCAAGGTTTCGCTCGATGTCTGTGAAAAGCTAGCGTCGAAAATCCCCTCTGACCGGCTTATCGTCGGCGAGAGCGGCATCAGCACGCATGAGGATTGTCTGCGGCTTCAGCATCATGGGATTGCCGCCGTGCTCGTCGGCGAAAGCCTTATGCGGCACAAAGATATTAGCGCGGCGGCACGGCTGCTGCTCTGCGGGGAATTACCCGTGCGCGGTCAAAAGACGCGGCGGGCCTGAAGGGCGCGCGGTTCTGTGACCGCGTGGGTTGTAATGACGGGCCTTTCTCATCTCACCGCCGCGGGCGAGGCGCACATGGTGGACATCTCCGCCAAGCCATCGAGCGAGCGGGTCGCGGTCGCGGAAGGGCGCCTTGTCATGCAAGGGCCAACCCTCGACCTCGTCCTTTCGGGAAGCGCCAAAAAGGGCGATGTCTTCGCGGCCGCGCGCATCGCGGCGATCATGGCGGCAAAGCGCACCCATGAGCTGATCCCGCTCTGCCACCCCTTGCCCTTGAGCAATGTTTCCGTCGAGCTGGAGGCGGAGCCGCGGACGCCCGCAATCGCGGTGCGGGCCACCGTCAAAGTTACCGGGCAAACGGGCGCCGAGATGGAGGCGCTGACGGCGGTCTCCGTCGCCTGCCTGACCCTTTATGATATGTTGAAGGCGGCCGATCGCGCCATGCGGATCGAGGGGATTATGCTTATGCGCAAAAGCGGCGGAAAATCCGGCGATTTTTCGAGAGTCGAGGGCCCGCCCGGCTAAGGCATGGCGGAGGAGGCATACAAAGGCGGGTACGCGACCACGGCATGGACTGAACTTCGTCGGGTGCTATCGTAGTTAGTCTCTAATTGGAAAAGCAGTTTCATATTTTATATTCTCTAAAACAAATCGCGATGTCACATCTTTAAATGGGAATAACTTGACCAGGCGTTGGTAGAATTCTTCGTAAGCTTCTTGGTTCGGTACAACGACCGTTAGGACAAAGTCGGTATCCCCCGCCAGTCGATATAGCGTCATTACCTCTTCCATTGCGGCGATCTTTGCAGCGAAGCGGGCCAAGTCTTTGCTCGAATGGGTACCCGCTTTAATGGAGACGATAACGGTCGTGCCAAGCCCAAGCTTTTTCTGGTCTAAGAGCGCGACTTTCCTCTTGATCGCCCCGGAGACGGTAAGCTGCCTGAGGCGCTTCCAGCAAGGCGTTTGTGAAAGCCCAACCTCTGCGGCGATATCCGACACGGATCGGTTCGCGTCTCGCTGAACGATACGCAAAATCCGCTTGTCAAAAGCGTCAAGGGATTTCGCCTCGCTCTTATAAAGACGAGCGATCCTCGTTTCGTTCATCGGCATTTCTTATTTTAGTCTATAGAATCAATAGACAAAAATGAGCCAATCGCAAGGGAATTTCAGTTAAGAAGCAAAAACAATTCCAGAACTTGCCGCCAAATAATCACTAATTCCACATACTAAGTAGAAATGGTGCAATGGACAGTTTAGCTTTAAAAAATTCAAAAAAGAAAAAAATTCTCTTTGAGCAATGCTACCGCCGTTCAAGTTAATCTTTGTCATCGAAACAAGACGGGAGCGGAAGAATGCCTGATGAAGTGGAGGTTCGTAATACCTTAAGCGAGCCGGCCGCCCGGCAACTTGCCAACGCGACAAAAACCCGGGCGCAAATGCTGGCGATCACGCCGCGCTGGCTCATCACTTTTTTGCCTTGGGTACCGGTCGAAGCCGGCATTTACCGCCTCAACAAGGTCAAGGAAAGAGAAGGCCTCGGCGCAGTTGAATGCAGCCCGACCTGGGAGCGTGATATCGACCTGCCGGAGACCTTTGTCGATTACGAAACCACGCCACGGGAATATTTTTTGAATGCGGTGACCACTGTTCTCGACGTCCAGACCCGCGTTTCCGATCTCTACAACCAGCCTTATGATCAGATTCAAGAACAGCTGCGCCTGTTAATCGAAAAGGTCAAGGAGCGCCAGGAGAGCGAGCTCATCTATAATCCAGATTATGGCATTCTTACCAATGCCGTCTCTTGGATGAGAATATCCACTCGCGGCGGTCCTCCGACGCCCGATGATTTCGACGAACTGATTTCGAAGGTCTGGAAAGAGCCCGCGTTTTTTCTCGCTCATCCGCGCGCCATTGCCGCCTTTGGCCGCGAATGCACGCAGCGCGGTGTGCCGCCGCCAACGATCAACCTCTTCGGCACGCCATTTTTGACCTGGCGCGGCATTCCTCTTGTGCCGAGCGACAAACTCAAGATCGAGGGCGCGGCGAATGGGGCAGGGGGTAAGACGTCCATCCTGCTCATGCGCACGGGCGAGAAGAAACAAGGCGTCATCGGGCTTTTCCAGCCAGGCGTTCCTGGCGAGGTGACCCCAAGCCTCTCGGTCCGTTTTATGGGGATCAACCGTAAGGCCATCTCCTCTTATCTCATTTCGCTCTATTGCTCGAGCGCCATCCTCACCGAGGATGCCGTCGGTGTATTAGAGAACGTCGATATCGGCCATTACTATGAATATACCTGATCCGCGTCACGCCGCCGCGACGGCGCCAGCAGCCCCGCCAGCGGGTCCTCAATGGGGCGGCCAGTCCCCTTCCGTCATCGACCCGGCCATGATCGCCCATTTGGCGAATGCGTTTTTCAACGCAACGCCCGGCCAAACTCCCGATGCGATGGCTTTGGCGAATTTCGCGGCAACCCAAGAGCGACCGCCGCCACCGCCGACCTCGGTGCCAGGCGCGATCGGGGCCGCCGCGGCTCTCCCAGGAACGAGCATTCCCGGAGCGCAATCCGTTCCCTTCACGACGCAGGTGCCGGTTTCGCTTCTCGACACGGCGAGGGCGCCGGCGCAGCATATTCCGGCGGCTGGCCTCGCCTTCGGAATTACCGGGGTTCCCGCAGGCGCGGCGGCGACGCCCGCCCCTCCGGCGGCGGCCCCTCGACCGTCGCAGTCCGAAACGGGCTTCTTGGCTGGGACCAGTTTGAGCGCCCTTCCTCAGACTCTCGGTCCTCTGACCGCGCTCGTTCCTGCAAGCATTCCGGTTGAATTCTCGCAAGGCCTGCCAGGTGCTTCGGCGCTTCCGCCGGAGGCGTTGTATTTCCTCGATGGCGGCACTTCCATTGCCCCGACAATACCCGCGACCGTGCCGAGTTCGCCAAGCGCCGCTGCCGCCGCGCCAGGCGCAAGCCTGCCAGGCGCCGGGGTTGATTTGGTGCTGCCGCGAGAAACGCTTCCCTCGGGTGCTCCGGACGTCGCTGGCGCTTCCGTCCCGCATGTCGAGCAAAGCCCAGCTTATGGCAAGAGCTTTCCAACCGAAGCCGAACTCCGCCCGCAAGAACTCTCGGTGCTCGGCGCTTTGCCCTCGACGACATTCCCTTACGGTTTCTCGCCTGAATCGATCTCCGCCACGGGAGCTCCCGCGAGCGCGGGCGAATTGAATTATTTTGTGAATGAAGCCCAAGCTGCGACCGCGACGAGTTCAGGTCCTCTTCATGCGGCACCGGTTGTACCCACCCTTCAGCCGGTACTCTCGCCAAGTCTCATCTCCGGCACCCCTGCTTTCGACGCAAACGTGATCAAGCGGGATTTTCCGATCCTGCATCAGCGCGTGCATGGTAAGCCGCTGATCTGGCTCGACAATGCGGCGACTACCCAGAAACCGCAGGCGGTCATTGATCGAATTTCGCTATTTTATGAGAACGAGAACTCGAATATCCATCGAGGCGCCCACGCGCTTGCTGCCCGCGCAACGGACGCCTACGAAGCGGCGCGCGAGAAAGTCAGCCGCTTCCTGGGGGCAGGTTCTTCAAACGAGATCGTTTTCACGCGAGGAGCGACAGAGGCAATTAATCTCGTCGCTCAAGCCTGGGGCCGGCGCAACGTCCGCCAAGGCGACGAAGTCGTCATCACTTGGCTCGAGCATCATGCGAATATTGTCCCTTGGCAGATGCTGTGCTCTGACAGAGGCGCGATATTGCGCGTCGCCCCGGTCGATAATTCTGGCCAAATCATTTTGGAAGAATATACAAAACTCCTTTCGTCGAAGACGCGGATTGTATCGCTGCCTCACGTCTCGAATGCCCTTGGGACAATAACGCCCGCGCATGAAATGATTGCAATCGCACATCGTCACGGCGCCTGCGTACTCGTGGATGGTGCACAAGCTGTGTCGCATATGCCCGTTAATGTGCAAGCGCTAGACGCGGACTTTTATGCCTTCTCGGGGCACAAGGTATTTGGACCTACTGGAATCGGTGTCCTTTATGGCAAGCCCGAAGTACTTGCGGCCATGCCTCCGTGGCAAGGTGGTGGAAACATGATCGCCGATGTAACCTTCGAGAAGACAACGTATCAGGCCCCCCCTGTTCGATTTGAGGCTGGCACAGGCAACATTGCGGATGCGGTGGGTCTCGGCGCTGCGATTGATTATGTCGAGCGCGTTGGAATGGCGAATATCGCCGCCTACGAACATGAGCTGCTCGGCTATGCCACGCAGGCGCTATTGGGTGTTCCTGGCCTCACCATTATAGGAACAGCAAAAGAAAAGGCGGGCGTCATCTCCTTTGTGCTTGATGAGTGCCGTAGCGAAGACGTTGGTGCTGCACTCGATCGGGAAGGCATTGCGGTGCGCGCCGGTCACCATTGCGCGCAGCCAATTTTGCGCCGGTTCGGACATGAGACTACCGTGCGGCCTTCGCTAGCGCTCTATAACACGAAAGAGGATGTAGACGCGCTCGTCGTCGCCCTCCACAGGATTCAGACGCAGAAGAGCTACCGCGCGCGATGACTCCCGCGGGAGTCGGTTTCATCTACCGGGGAGAAGCTTGCGGCCCCAAAAAAAGAGGCTCTGCTCTCCCGGAACAAATCACTCTTTCCTGGCGGCGACCCGATCCGCGTTCGGAGCCCTTTGAACCAAGGCATCTATTCTGTCGCGCTCGCGCTTGAAGGCCGCGAGCATTTTTCCGTCAAACTCGCGGGTGTGGGCGAGCTTGATCCGCATCGGATCGACAAAATGGCCATTGACCATGATTTCATAGTGGAGATGCGGTCCCGTGGCGAGGCCCGTCTGGCCAAGATAGCCGATGACTTGCCCCTGCCGCACGTGGGCGCCCTCAGTGGCCCCGCGAGCAAACCCAGACATGTGATTATAAGTCGTGATATAGCCGTTGGCGTGTTCGATCTCGACACGCCGCCCATAACCTGAGTCCCAGCCGGCTTTGATGACCGTGCCACTGCCAGCGGCAAAGATGGGGGTGCCGATTGGCGCTGCCCAATCAACTCCCGTGTGGGGGCGCGAATAGCCAAGGATCGGATGAAACCTCATGCCAAAGCCTGAGGTAAACCGGCCGCCGACGATCGGCATACGCACCAAAAATTTCCGCGTCGAGCGCCCATCTTGGTCGTAATAATCGACAACGTCATCGTCGGGAGTTTGGAAACGGTAATAGCGGAAAGTCTCGTTGCGGGCCGTGATCGTGGCGTAGAGAAGCCGGTTACGGCCCTCGCTTTCTTCGCCGCCGTCATCGTAGAAAGCCTCGAAGGAATCGCCGCCGCTCACCGCTCTGCCAAAGTCGACGTCGTTCGCGAATATTCGGACTAGCTCATCGATGATGGGCCTTGGAATTTCTTGTTTGACGGCGGTTTCGTAGAGGGAATCGTAAAGGCGCATGCCTTCGCTGTCATCGGCGTCATCACTGTCTGTAGCATTGCCTTGCTTGAGTGGGTGGTGGGGAGGCGTGACCTGAACATAATCGCCGCTATCGTTGATGGCGATATTCGTCTCCAAGGTCTCGCCCGAATAAACCGACAGGCGCGCCAAAGTCATTTTTCCACCAGAGCCATCAAGGTCGGCGAAAAGGAGCTTGAGACGTGCTCCTTCCTCGACAGGCGATTGGCCTGGTTTTGCGCGAAAAGCCGCGGCAATCGCGCTAATTTCGCTTCTACTCAGGCCGGCAGCCCGTAGCACCGCCTCGAGCGTCTCGCCATGACGGATGACGACAAGGCGCTCCTCCATTTGCGTTGCCTCTTGTCCCTTTTGGGAGCGGCTGATGGAGGTGACGTTTTCCGGGACCATGCGAACTTCAATCGCCGAGAATGGCGCGGCCGTTATCGGTTCGGACGGATTGGCGTAGGCGAGGACATTTGGAAGATAGGCGCGCGAGGTCCGCATTAAAAGAAGCTGCGGCGGTAACGGCAATGGCGCGCTGCCCGCTTCCAATGTGTTTTTCATTTGCTCGGCGACCTGCGCCTGAACTTCATCGCTCGTCAGCGCCACCGCCGGGGAAAGAGGCTGCCCGGCGAGATCGTGAGTCGACCACGATACCTCAGCATCATCTTGAATTGGCTCGGGTGCCGCATCAAGAGCGTTGCGTGCTCCCGCCAGGACTTTCAACGGGTTGAATGGTGGAACCTCGTCGGAGAAGCCGAAACTTGCCAAGGTCAATGTCGTCGCCACATGCGTGAAAGCGCGGACCTTCATGATTTCTTTGTCGCCGGCCCGGACCGCGGCGGGTGCTTGAAAGCTTTGCTTCTCCGCAATGATGTCAGCGGCTTTGACGAGGCGGTCCGCTTTGTGAGCATTGACACCGAAATCGAGGGTTATTTCTTTTCGCTGCGAAGGAAGGAGCGCCGGATTTTCCGTAAAATAGGCTCGGTGGCCCAGGGCCGCATAAATCGCCGCGCCCATGAGGACGCCTCCTGAAAGGCCTGTTAGCAATGTGCCGGTTAGCCAGCGCAGCGAAATCTTGCGCCGGTCCAGGTGGGAGTTGCGGCGACGGCTTGGGTTAATGGCGGGATCGAGCCCAAAGTCAAACGCGGAGCCATAACGGGTGGTCTTTAAGCGGAGCATCGGGTTACGGCCCCGCAACGGGGCACTCATGGTCATTTTGCTGAATCAACCGCTCGATTTCTTTTTCGTAAGCTTCCAAGTTTGCAAGCTTCCAAGTGCCTTTTTTAGCCACTCGATTTCCTCGGGAGAATCATGAGGATTAGAGGCCGCTATACCCAATCGGATTTCCGGCGACCACTCGTTTGAGACTCCTTTCCAAAGATGCTGTTATTGCAACAGATTTGCAGTAAGCCGATTGAGAGGGCAGGTTGTGAGTGGACCGCCGCAAAATTAGCCCTGTGAAAATGGCCCAAATGCGGCATAGCTTGTCAAGTGTGTGCCAGGCTTTCCCCTGTCAAGCTTGAGCGGCGTCCTGCCGAACTCTGGTGCTGAAGCTAGGCCGCTCCCAGAGGGTATCCTGGCGTTGACAACCGGCGGTGAGATTTGTAGACCCGTGACGAATCCGCCGCGTGTCCAAGCGCCGGCGGGCGGCGTAGGGTGTCTTGCCTTTCCGCCAAATGATCTGCGATTTTTTGCGGTTTTAGGCGCCAAAAGCGCCAATCGCTGCAAAATCGGAGTCCATCGAAAATACCGTGCTGGAGAGCTTCGCCGACGGTAGCATCAGATCGGCGAAAGTCGCCTTGCCGTCCGAAGTGAGGGTCACAAAGTGTTCGCAGTTATTAAATCCGGCGGCAAACAATATAGCGTCACCGAAGGCGACATAATAACCGTCATGACGCTTCCTGGCGAGCCGGGAGAGGCCGTGGCATTTGACGAAGTGCTCCTCCTTTCAGGCGAAAGCGGGCCGAAGCTTGGAGCCCCCTTTGTCGAGGGCGCTAGCGTTGCCGGGGAGATTATCGAGCAAACCCGAAGTGAAAAAATCATATCCTTCAAAAAACGCCGGCGGCAGAACTCAAAGCGCAAGCGGGGCCATCGCCAAGATCTAACACGCGTGCGGATTACGAAGTTGCTCGCTGATAACGTCGGCAAATAGATAGGAACTCAGCCGGTGGCACATAAAAAAGCAGGCGGCTCATCGCGCAATGGCCGCGACTCCAAGGGCAGGCGGCTTGGCGTAAAGAAATTTGGCGGCGAAGCGGTCGTGGCTGGAAACATTTTGATTCGCCAGCGCGGCACAAAATGGCACCCGGGGGCGAACGTCGGGCTAGGAACCGACCATACTCTTTACGCCAAGATCGATGGCAAAGTCTCCTTTCAGACCAAGGGCGATGGGCGCGCCTATGTGGCTGTCCTCCCAGTGGCACCAGTGGTTGCCGAATAACCGGCGAGAGCTAGGCAGGTCCTTCCACCATTATGCCCGAGGCCGCCTCACCAGGGTCATGAAAACGGCGTTGGAAAGTGGTTAGCATGCTCCACAAGCCTTGGCTGCTGGAGTGCCCATGCTTAAGGACCTAATTAGCGACGATACGCTCCAAATCGAAACCGGCAGACTTCGGCTGCGCTGGCCGCGAGCGTCCGATGCAGCCGCTATTACGAAATTCGCCAGCTTGGCGGAGGTCGCCAACATGACCGCCATGATTCCCCATCCCTATCCAGTGGGCGCGGCGGAGGCTTTCATCATGAAGGCGCGCTCGGAGAATGCCGAGGGCTGCGGCCTCACCCTTGCCATTCTGCAGAAGGCGCGAGCACAATCCTTCGTGGGAGTTGTTGGCGCTCGCCTAGAGGCAACGGGGATCGCCGAACTCGGCTATGCCCTTTCACCGGCTTTTTGGGGCAAGGGGCTGGCAACCGAAGCCGCGCGGGCATTCGTCGGAGCTGTTTTCAGACTAACTTCCTGCGTCAGTATTCGCGCGCGGGTTCGCGTTGATAATGCCTCTTCGCGGCGGGTGCTCGAAAAAATCGGGTTTGCTTTCGTCGATAGAGGCTTTGATTTTTTGCCCGCGCGGGGCAGCAACTTCCTATGCGACCATCTCGAGCTTGCTCGGGGCAGGTGGCTCTCTCCTTGGAAATCTGGCGAAAAACACCTTCCGCCCATGTCGGGTCAAAGAACCGCCGAGAGGAGTTGATTTTTCATTCCTCCCCGCGCCCTAAACGCTATATTTTCAGCGAAGGGGCGATACCGCTTTGCAGAACAAGTTCACACAACGGGCCGACATCGCTCTCGTTGAACGCAAGCTTTTTCCGAGCCGGGCGAAGGCTCGGGAAGCGATCAGCGCGGGCCTGGTCCGAGCGGATGGCAGAATCCTGCAAAAGGCATCGGCGCCGATTGCGAACTATACCGTCCTCGAGGCAAGTGCGCCTCATCCCTGGGTATCGCGCGGTGGGGTAAAGCTTGCGGCTGGCCTGGAAGCCTTTGCTCTCTGCCCTGCCGATTGCGTTTGCCTCGACGTTGGGGTATCGACCGGCGGGTTTACCCACGTTCTCCTTGAACGTGGAGCCACCGAAGTGATTTGCGTCGATGTCGGGAAAGGCCAATTGCATCCTGCCCTTGCGCGCGATTCGAGAGTGGTTCTGCGTGAAGGGATGGATGCCCGGGCTCTAGCTCCGGCGATGTTCAGGCGCTCGCCCTCTTTTCTGACTTGCGATGTCAGTTTTATCTCGCTGGCGTTGGTCTTGCCCGCGGTGCTGCCCCTCGCGGCGGCGCGGGCGCATGTGGTGGCGCTCATCAAGCCGCAGTTCGAGGCAGGCCCGGGCCGCACGACAAAGGGCGTCGTCAAGAACCGCGCCATTCAGCAACAGGCGTGCGATAAAATCGCGAGCCTAATTACAAGTCTCGGTTGGGAGGTGATTGGGACTATTCCCTCGCCGATCACCGGCGGCGATGGCAACCAAGAGTTTTTGCTGGGCGCAAAGCGGGGATGAGTTTTCGTCAGCTCACGATTGAAAAACTGGGCGGAAGGGGAGAAGGCGTCGCGCCAGGCCCGGATGGCCCCATTTTCATCCCCTACGGCCTTGCCTCCGAAACCGTGCTTGCTGAAGTCGAGGGCCGCCGCGGCACTTTGTTGGAGGTGCTCACCGCGAGCGAGGCAAGGATCGCCCCATTTTGCCGCAATTTTTCGCGGTGCGGCGGCTGCGCCGTGCAGACTCTCCGCTGGGATTTATATGTCCAATGGAAACGCGATCTTGTCACTTCGGCTCTCCGCCGAGCGAAGCTGAGCCCGCCTGTCTTGGAACTCGCCGACGCGCATGGCGCCGGACGCCGAAGGGCGACATTTCATGCGCGCCATCAGGCGGGCCGGGTGAAGGTCGGCTTTTCTCGGGCGCGTTCTCACGACATCATCGAGATGGAGGACTGTCCGGTTCTTGCTCCGTCCCTGGCAACGGCCTTGCCTGCCGCCCGCGCGCTCGCCAGTGTTCTTGTTGAGGCATCAAAGCCGCTCGATATTCTTGCCACCGCGACGGCCTGTGGCCTTGATATCGATCTCAGAGGCCATGGTCCGTTGAGCGAGCTTGAGACTCAGAAGCTCATCGAGGCCGCCGTCGAGCATGACATCGCCCGGCTCTCAAACCATGGCATGAATGTCGTAACCCGCCGCGCTCCCTTGCTCGCGATGGGACGGGCGATGCTCATCCCGCCGCCCGGCGCTTTTCTCCAAGCCACGATGGCCGCCGAGGAATTGCTGGCGGCGAAAGTTCGCGCCCATGCCGGCGGCGCCGATCCTATCGCCGATCTTTTCTCGGGCGTTGGGACTTTTGCGCTCCGCTTGGCGGCCGATGCGCGAGTGGATGCCTTTGACATTTCCAAGGATGCTCTCGGAGCGCTAGCAAGGGCGGCGAGGAAAGCTCAACTGCGCGCCAAAGTTTTCGAACGCGATCTCTTCGTTCGCCCTCTTTGCCCAGCTGAGTTAGTACCCTATCGGGCGGCTGTCTTCGATCCTCCGCGGGTGGGCGCCGTGGCGCAGGCTAAGGCTCTTGCTGCGTCGAGGGTCCCTCGGATCGTTGCTGTGTCTTGCAACCCGGAGACTTTCGCGCGCGATGCGGCAATTCTTAGCGCCGGCGGCTATCACTTCGATTTCGTCGAGCCAATAGACCAGTTCCGCGCAACGCCCCATGTCGAAATCGTTGCGCTATTCCGCCGGGATGAAAAGCAGCCGCGGCGGGCCCGGCGCCTACTTAGCTAAGGGTGTCTCCACCCCAGGGACCTTGCGGAGAACTCGGCGGCGGATCGAACCAGCGAAAGGCCAGCAGCCCAAGGAGAAACCCGCCGATGTGGGCTTGCCAGGCGACCGTGACCCCGGCGCCAGCAAGGGGGAGCGGCGTCGTGCCGAATAAAAAATTGGCGAGAAACCAGAAGGCGAGGAAGCTGATGACGCTGCGGTTGGAAAAAATCTGGCGCAACGGAAGGGCTGGCTGCCGGTAGGTATGGCTCGTCGGGCGCCCCGAGATCCCCAGCGATTCACCAAGCGGCGCTCCCGGCTGGAACACGAAACGCACGGCGGCCGCCATGACGCCGGAAACCGCCGCCGAAGCGCCAACAACCGGCGCCAAATCCGCGATGTGAGTAACATAATGGGCGAGGGCCCCAGCAAGGGCGGAAAATCCACAGAATAGGAGAAAGCGCGGCGAACCAAACCGGCGCGCTACCGGCGAGCCGAAAGCGGCAAGCCAAAGGCAGTTCATTCCAACATGCAGCCATCCGCCGTGGAGAAAGGCATAGCTGAGAGGTGTCCACCATTGCGGGCGGCCATCGCCAAGGAAGAAAAGCGCCGCCTGAGCCTCAGACTCAGCTTCCTGCGGAATCGCGTGATAAGTATTTACTACGAGGGCCGGGTCAAACGCGTAAGTAAAGCGCCCTGGCACGAAAGCGAAACGCTGAAATACCGTGAGCTCGATGTCGGGACCGGCCCACAGCAACAATGCTTCAATTGCAACAAGCAGAGCGATGATCCCAGTGACCGCGGAAGGCAAGTTAAAAATCGGTTCCTTTTGACGGCGCATGAAATCACTCAATCGCTAGCAGGCTTGCTTACTTGAGCAGAGCCTTCCTTCAACGGGACGAGGAAAGGCTTAATCAACATCTTCGACCATGACCGCAGCGCCGCCAGTAAGTCTTTGGGCGAGCGATGCTTCCATAAACGGGTCGAGTTCTCCATCGAGCACGTCACCTGGCGACGTCGAGGTGACGCCCGTCCGCAAGTCTTTGACAAGCTGGTAAGGCTGCAAGACATAGGAGCGGATCTGGTGTCCCCAGCCGATCTCGGTTTTCGCTGCTTCCGCCGCGTTGGCGGCTGCCTCCCGCCTTTCCAGCTCTCGCTCGTAGAGCCTTGCACGCAGCATGTTCCAGGCGGTGGCGCGGTTCTTGTGCTGCGAGCGCTCGCTTTGGCAAGCGACCACGATGCCCGATGGAATATGCGTGATGCGCACCGCGGAATCCGTCGTATTGATGTGCTGGCCGCCTGCACCAGAGGATCGATAGGTATCGATGCGGCAGTCGGATTCTTTTACGTCAATTTCAATGCGGTCATCAATGACAGGGAAGACCCAAACGGATGCAAAGCTTGTATGGCGCCTGGCATTCGAGTCGAAGGGCGAGATGCGCACCAAGCGATGCACGCCGGATTCTGTCTTTGCCCAACCATGCGCGTTATGACCTTTGATGAGCATGGTTCCCGATTTCAGACCCGCTTCCTCGCCCGCCGTGACTTCGATAATTTCGACTTTATACTTGTGGCGCTCCGCCCATCGCGCATACATGCGGAAAAGCATGCTCGCCCAGTCGCAGCTCTCCGTTCCTCCGGCCCCGGCGTGAACCTCAAGGTAGGTATCGTTAGCGTCGGCTTCGCCAGAAAGAAGCGCCTCGATTTGCTGGCGCTCGGCGTCCGCTTTGAGGTCCTTAAGGAGATCAATTCCCTCCTTTTCCGTTGCCTCGTCGCCTTCCGCCTCGGCGAGTTCGACGAGCGTCAACGCATCGGAAAGCTCTCCATCGAGGCGCTTGAGGGATCCGATTTTTTCTTCAAGCGCGGTACGCTCACGCATGATTCTTTGCGCGGCTTCCGCATCGTCCCAAAAATTCGGATTCTCGGCTTTGGCGTTTAGCTCAGCCAAACGGCGGGCTGAGGCATCGACGTCAAAGATGCCTCCTGAGCAATCCTAAGGATTGCTCGATGGATTGAACGAGCGCTTCGGCCTCGGCGCGCATATTTTGCACCCACCCTTTTGTCAAGAATGCTGCTGCGTAGACCGCGGGGATAAAATTTGCAAGAGTTAGGCGGCAAGGTCCCGGGGAGGTCAGCATGGATTTCCGGAATAAATTCATCGTCAAACCGGACGGGAAGCTGCGGCTTAAAGAGATCGACCCTGCTTTCAAGGGCCAGCATGAATCGCGCGAAACAGCCGCGCCTGAGCTTGAAAAATATCGTCAACAGCTCCTCGAGCTGCAAGCTCTACTCTACGCCGAGAAGAAACATGCTATCTTGATCGTTCTGCAAGGCCTCGATGCCAGCGGAAAGGACGGCACGGTCAAGCACGTGTTTGGCGCCTTCAATCCACAGGGCGCGAATGTGATCTCCTTCAAGCAGCCAACGCCTGTTGAAAAGAACCACGACTTCCTCTGGCGGGTCCATCCGCACGCACCCGAGAAAGGATGGGTGGCCATTTTCAACCGCTCGCACTACGAGGACGTTTTGATTGCCCGCGTCCACAAGCTCGTCGATAAGGCGATCTGCGCCGCGCGTTACGAGCTGATCCGTTCGTTTGAGCGGGGGCTGAGAGATGACGGCACAACGATCTTAAAATTTTTCCTTCACATCAGTAAAGAGGAGCAGCTGGCGCGTTTTGGCAAACGGCTCGATGACCCCTTGCGCAATTGGAAGATTAGCGAAGCTGATTATTCGGAACGCCAATTATGGGATGACTATGTGAAAGCTTTCGAGGATGCCCTCAGCGCGACCAGCACGGGCGAGGCTCCATGGTACGTCATCCCCTCCAATCATAAATGGTTCCGTGATCTCGCGGTTTCACAGATTGTCGCTGGCGCAATGGAGGAATTAGGCATGGAATTTCCAGCCCCTTCGGTCGATCTTTCTGTTATTAGGCGCAAGTACCATGCGGCCTTGGCGGAGGAGGGAGGGCGTAACGGCAAGCAAAAATAGATTTTTGCTTCTTGCAACAGGCGATCATTTCCCATTTTAGAAAAACTTGAAAAGGGCTTAGAATCTTTGGCGCTTGAGGGCGCTTCGCCGGGAGGCCCGTGCAGGGGACTGCTAGCAATGAGCATTCCAGACCATTCGCGAACGCATATGCGGCGGACGCACCGGGTAGCCGCGCGCCCGCCCTTTGAACGGATCGCTCTTATTTTACAAGGCGGTGGCGCGCTTGGCGCCTATCAAGCCGGAGTCTACCAGGCTCTTGCCGAAGCCAATCTTCATCCAGACTGGGTCGCTGGTATTTCCATTGGTGCCGTGAACTCGGCGCTGATTGCCGGCAATCCGCCGGAAAAGCGCGTCACTCGCCTGCGTGAATTTTGGGAAACCGCGAGTGAGCCTCCGCCTCCTACGGCCTATTTGGGGCTATTTAAGGGGCGCGATGATCTGACCCGTCGGTGGATCAATCAGCTGCAAGCGCTCGGCAATTTGCTTTGGGGCGCGCCTGGTTTTTTTGAACCCCGGTGGCCGCCACCCCTGCCGTTCGTGCAAGACCAGATAGAGTCACTGAGCTACTACAACACCAACGCATTAAAGGACACGCTGCAAAAGCTCGTCGATTTTGACCTCATCAACGCCGGGCAGGTGCGGTTGAGTGTCGGCGCGGTTAACGTTCGAACCGGCAATTTCGTTTACTTTGATAATTCGACGTGCGATATTTGCGTGGAGCATGTCATGGCGAGCGGTTCGCTTCCGCCGGGCCTGCCCGCGACCGAAATACAAGGTGAGTATTACTGGGATGGCGGGCTCGTTTCCAACACACCGCTGCAATGGGTTCTCTCGGAAAGTCCCCGGCAAGATACTCTGGCCTTTCAGATCGATCTGTGGAGTGCCCGTGGCCGTGTGCCGCGAAGCCTGATCGAAGCTGACCTGCGCCAGAAGGAGATTCGCTTTTCCAGCCGGACACGCGCGGCGACCGATGAATTTAAGAAGAAGCAGCTGTTGCGCCGGGCGGCTCACCACCTTTTGCAGCGCCTTCCCGACGAGCTGCGCGATCTGCCGCAAGCCAATTTTTTGGCTGGTGAAGCCGACGAAAAGGTCTACAACATCATTAATCTCATCTATCGTTCCCGCGACTATGAAGGCAGTTCGAAAGACTATGAATTCTCCAGACGTACGATGGAGGAGCATTGGCAGTCGGGTTATAATGATGCTGTGCATACATTGCGCCATCCGGAGGTTTTGAAAAGGCCCGAAAATCACGACGGTGTCTTCACCTTCGATCTTGCGCGCGATGGCCGGGAATAGGCACTACCGCCCTGTGAGCACTCTTCGAGGAGAACGCACGATGAAACTCGCTGATGTCGCCAAAAACGCTTTCGCGATGCCGCTCACCGATCCAGCCTATCCGCGAGGCCCTTATAAATTCTATAATCGGGAATTCGTCGTTATTAGCTATCGCACTGATCCCGAGGTTCTACGCGAGGTCGTGCCCGAGCCTCTCGAGGTTGTCGGTGACATCGTGAACTACGAGTTCATCCGCATGCCGGATTCGACCGGTTTCGGTGATTACACCGAAACTGGGCAGGTCATCCCCGTGCGCTTTCGCGCCGCCGACGGCAGCCTTCAGGAAGGCGGCTATGTGCACGCCATGTATCTTGACGACAATGCGCCAATCGCTGGCGGGCGCGAAATCTGGGGTTTTCCCAAAAAACTTGCCAAGCCAAAGATTTCCCATGAGAGCGAGACCTTGGTCTGCACTTTGCACTACGGTTCGGTGCTCTGCGTGTCGGCCTCCATGGGTTATAAGCACCGCGAACTCGACCTGGCGCCTCTGCTTAAAAGCCTCGCCAAGCCGAGCTTCATGCTAAAGATTATTCCCCATGTTGATTGCACGCCGAGAATTTGCGAACTCGTGCGGTACTACTTGGAAGGTGTGACGCTGAAAGGCGCTTGGTCGGGCCCCGCCGCCATAGAATTGTTTGAGCACTCGATGTGTGATGTCGCTCGCCTCCCCGTGAGAGAAGTCGTTTCCGCAAGCCATTTCTTGACCGATCTAACCCTTGGCTTGGGCGAAGTCATCCATGACTATCTCGCAAGTGCGTAGATATTTACATTAAAAATATGTAGTTTGTAATAAAACCTCGCCAAATGCTGTTAAATGCACTATATGTTGCCGCAACAGCGCGAGTTCGAGGATGCTTCACGTCATATCAGCCAATCGCCTTTACGACGGCGCCGTTGTCTATGTTGGACGCGAGGCGCCATGGGCTTGCAGACTAGATAACGCAAAAGTTTTTACTGACAAGGCCGAGCTTGAGGCCGGTCTCCAATCTGCTCAAAGTGACGCCAAAAATAGTCTCGTCGTTGAGCCTTGTAGTGTCGAGGTGACGCAAGAGGCGGGTGTGCTGCAAGCGGTCTCGTTACGCGAGAGGATACGCGCGCAAGGTCCGACGATCGATTTCTCTCGTCGAACATCAAGGGCAATCCCGGATGCGACAGGATCTGGGGAAAGCTCACACGATCCTGAGGAGGAAAGCGGTCTTCAAAACTTGATCAAAGAGTCGTCGCTCGCTTGAGCGATCCTACGCGAAAGACCCGGGGTCTATATGTACCAGTACGATCAATTCGACAAAAGCTTCGTCGCCGCGCGCGTCGACCAATTCCGTGACCAGGTACGGCGCCGTCTTGCGGGCGACTTGACCGAGGAGCAATTCCGGCCGCTGCGCCTCATGAACGGCATTTATTTGCAGCTGCATTCCTATATGCTACGCATTGCCATCCCCTACGGCACCTTATCGCCGCGTAAGATGCGCAAGCTAGCGTACATCGCACGCCGTTATGACAAGGGCTATGGTCACTTTACCACCCGCACAAATATTCAATTTCACTGGGCGGCGCTGAAGGATTGCCCTGATATTTTGGATGAGCTTGCAAGCGTCGAGATGCACGCCATTCAAACGTCGGGGAATTGCATACGGAATGTCACGGCGGATCATTTTGCCGGCGCGGCTGGCGATGAGATCGAAGATCCGCGCCCCTATTGTGAGATCCTTCGGCAATGGTCGTCGCTTCATCCGGAATATTCTTTTCTGCCGCGTAAGTTTAAAATCGCTGTCAATGGCGCCGCCAGGGACCGGGCGGCCATCCGCGTGCATGACATTGGCTATCAAATCGTCAAAAACGACGCGGGCGAGATTGGATTTTCGGTTCATGTCGGCGGCGGCCTCGGCCGTACCCCGCTGCTCGCTCATTGCATCAGGGAATTTTTGCCAAGGGAAGATTTGCTTGCCTATACGGACGCCATTCTGCGCGTCTATAACCTCGAGGGCCGGCGCGACAATAAGTACAAAGCCCGTATAAAGATCTTGCTTCACGAAAAGGGTGCTGATGCCATTCGTGCAGATGTTGAGGCACAGTTTGCGGAGCACCGCTGCGACTCACTCTCATTGCCGCGCTCGGAGATCGAGCGGATACGGGCCTATTTCGCACTCCCGGCCTTGCCGGCACGCGAAAAAACATCGCGCATTTTTGAGCGCCGCAAAGAAATCGATGCCTCTTTCGCTCGCTTTGCCCGGCAGAATGTGACGGGTCACAAGGTCCCAGGCTACGGTGTCGTCACAATCTCGTTAAAGCCGATTGGTGGTACTCCCGGCGATGCAACCGCCGAAGATATGGAAGCACTCGCGGATCTTGCTGAAGAATTTTCGTCAAGCGAAATCAGGGTGACGCACGAGCAAAATCTTGTCCTCCCCCATGTTGCGCTTGATGATGTGCCGGAGCTCTATGATCGGCTTGCCGCTTGCGATCTTGCCACCGCTAATGCCGGCCTTGTCACGGATGTGATTTGCTGCCCCGGTCTCGATTACTGCACCTTGGCGACGGCCCGTTCGATTCCTATCGCGCAGCGCATCGCTGAAAGGTTTGGGGAGGCCGCGCGCGCCGACGAAATCGGTGAGCTGAAGATCAAAATCTCCGGCTGCATCAACGCTTGTGGCCATCACCATGTAGGTCATATTGGCATTCTTGGATTGGAAAAAAAAGGCGCCGAAGCCTACCAAATCACGCTCGGCGGGTCGGCCGATGAATTGAGTAGCCTTGGCACGCTGACAGGGCCCGCCTTCTCATCCGAGGAGGTCACCGGCGCGGTCGAGACCATCGTCGATACTTATTTGAAAGTGCGAAAAAGCACGGGGGAAAATTTCCTCTCGGCTTACAGGCGTGTTGGAGCAGAGCCGTTCAAGGAAGCCCTCTATGGCGGCAAGTAATGGAGCCGGTTTCAACGCTCAAAAAATCGCGGCTCAGCTCAATGCCGAAATGTCTGGCAACGAGTCAGCCGCGTTATTGCGCTCGGTCATCGTCGATCTCTTCCCCGGGCGGGTTGCGCTCGTTTCGAGCTTTGGCGCGGATTCCGCGGTCCTGCTCCACATGGCCGCGGAGATCGACAGATCGCTGCCGGTGATATTCATAGATACCGGCGTTTTGTTCGAGGAAACATTGGCCTACAAAGATAGGCTCGTCGGGCAGCTTGGTCTTTCAAACGTCGTCTCTATCAGACCCGAGCCATCGCTGCTGGCCGCGGAGGATCCGGAAGATTTTTTGTGGGCGAGTAATCCGGACCGGTGCTGCGAAATCCGTAAGGTGGCGCCCCTCGCGAAAGCGCTCAATGGCTTTGACGCCTGGATTACTGGCCGCAAACAATTTCAAGGCCATCTGCGCAGCAATCTTGCTTTATTTGATTTCGAGGCCGATCGGGTGAAGGTCAACCCGCTTGCATACTGGCCAGCGGCAAGGATCGCCAATTATCTCAATGAATTCGCATTGCCTCGTCATCCGCTCATTGCCAAAAATTATCTTTCGATCGGTTGCATGCCGTGCACCTCTCCCGTGAAGCCGGGCGAAGATTCGCGCGCGGGGCGCTGGCGCGGGCGCGGCAAAGTCGAATGCGGGCTTCATACCTTGCCGCTTTACGCGGGTGCGGATATCTGACGATGGCCGTATTCAAGGGCGATCGTTTTATAGCTGACGATTGGCGCACCCTGGCGCCAGAGGAAGAGCCGCCGCTTGATGGCAAGGTTATTATCGGCCTGCGGTATTGGCTAACCGCACGAGCCGAGCTGCCAGCCGATAGAGCGATAGGTCTTCTCATTGAGCCTGGCCAAGATATCCAAGCGATTGGCGCCGACCTGCCGCGCTTTGCTTTGATCGCAGTGGCTTTCCCAAAGTTCACCGATGGGCGTGGCTATTCCTACGCCCGTCAGATACGCGATCATGGTTTCCATGGAGAATTGCGGGCGGTTGGGGATATTTTATTCGATCAGCTGCAGTTTCTGGCACGCTGCGGGTTTGATAGTTTTGAGATCACGGATGCCGCAACAACCCGCCTGCTCTTAACTGGACGCAGGCCGCATCTTGATATGTTTTACCAGCCAGGTTTGCCTTCCGAGGTCAAAGAGCCAACGAGGCCTTGGGCGCGCCGGACGCAGCCTTGAGTTAAATCGAGTAATCCTCCTCGAATGATTTTGAATTATTCAGCCTGAAGAAGACTTTTTGATCGCGTTGAAGACCAAGCGCCCTGTAGTTTTGCGTTGTCAGGGCAGCATCAATCTCGCTCTCGTCGTCGATGCGGGTTAGCTCGACATTAACGAGAGAACCAGCGAAGCAAATGTGTTTGATTTTTGCGGCAATCGCGAGGCCATCAAAATTCTCACGGGTAATTTCTATTTCGTGCGGCCGCACGTAGGTCGCGCCAGTTGGGTCGCGGCGGCTGGCTTCAGTGGCATCGTTGATCGAAGCTGTGCGAGCGTGAAAAAGATTGTAGTTGCCCAAAAATTTAAAAACGAAGGCGTTGGCGGGATGCTCGTAAATCTCTTCCGGCGACGCAAATTGTTCGATTTTCCCTTGATTCATGACGGCTACGCGATCGGATACTTCTAATGCTTCTTCTTGATCGTGGGTGACGAGAATCGTCGTGACCTTGATCTTGCCATGGAGGTCGCGAAGCCAACGGCGCAATTCTCGGCGAACGGTCGCATCGAGCGCGCCAAAGGGCTCATCGAGGAGGAGCACGCTTGGCTCGACCGCCAACGCGCGTGCAAGAGCCACGCGCTGCCGCTGGCCGCCGGAGAGCTCGGACGGGTAATGCTGCGCGAAATTACGCAGCTGGACGAGCTGCAGAAGCTCAGTGACTTTAGATCGGATTTCCTGTTCTTTCGGCCGCTTTCGCCAAGGCTTGGCGCGAAGCCCAAACGCCACGTTTTCGAAGGCGGTCATATTCTTGAAAAGAGCATAACTTTGAAACACAAAACCAATCCGCCGGCTGCTGATCTTCTCCGCGGAAACGTCGTGCCCATCGAAGAGGATTGGTCCACTGCCATGATCCGCTCGCTCGATGCCCGCGATGATCCGCAGTAGCGTCGTCTTACCGCACCCGCTCGGGCCAAGCAGCGATACGAGTTCTCCCGTCGCCACCTTGAGGTTAATGTTTTCGACCGCCTTGAACTCGCTATAGGTTTTACTGACGTTGCAGATTTCTATGCTCATGGAGCGTCCTTCTTGATTGCCACGTTCGAAGCCTTAAGCAAGCGCCATTCAATAACGGTCTGGATTATCAACGTGATGAGAGCCAGTAACGAAAGAAGTGAGGCGACACTGAAAGCCGCCTGTGTATTATATTCGTTCCATAGTTTTTCGATGCGCAAAGCCATGGTGTCATTGCCGTCTGTGTGACCGGATACTACCGATACTGCTCCGAATTCGCCAAACACACGTGCAGTGCATAGAATGACGCCGTATAAAAGAGCCCATCTGACATTCGGTATGGTCACGGTCCAGAAAATCCGCCATCCAGAAGCGCCTAGGGAAAGGGCGGCGATTTCCTCATCCGAGCCTTGCGCTTCCATCAGCGGGATTAAAGATCGGGCGACAAAGGGAAAAGTCACAAAAATCGACGCCGCCAAGATCGCCAGAGGTGTGAAAATAATACCGCTATAGTACTGGGTAAACTGAAATCCTGGCCAGCCGTTGGCTAAACCGAGCCATTGAAGAGAAAATGGATCCGGCCAAGTCAAGTTGGAGGCCCAATGACCAAAGATACCGCTCCGTCCGAAGAGTAACACAAACATCAGACCCGCGATCACGGGTGAGACGGAAAAGGGCAGGTCAATCAGCGCGAGTAAAAGAGAACGCCCCTTAAGGGGAAATTTTGTAACAGACCACGAGGCGGCAAGGCCGAAAATAATATTTAGACCAACGACAACGACAGCGACGGTCGCCGTCAGTTTGATCGCGTGCCAAGTTTTTTCAACTTGCCGGCGCTCCGATGAAAGCTGGCGTCGTTCGTCTCGGGTCAGCCCCGGGCTCATGCTCCTGGGCTGTGCAACAAAAGTGGTTGCATAGGCATGAAATCCTTTGGCGAGCGCTTGAGAAAATACATTCACAACCGGCACAATGATGAAAACGGTGAGAAAAATAACGGTCACCGCAATGCTGACCCGATGGACGAGCGGATGCGATGGCGGCGCTGGTTTACCGATGCTGCGAGCCGTGTGATTTTTCGAGGGCTCTGCTGTCATTGGCTAGCGCTCGAGAGCCCTGGCTCGAAGGGAGTTGGCGCCAAGACCCGCGCCCTTCGTTGTGCCAATCTTTGAAACGCATTGATTGCCAAGAGAATCAGAAAAGAGGAAAAAAGCAGCACGGCGCCGATGGCGGTTGCCTGCGCCGTATGGAAATCGTCCAACTTCAGCACAATCTGTAACGGCGCAATCTGTGATTTTCCCGGAATATTGCCGGCAATAAAAATAACCGAACCATATTCGCCAATCGCGCGCGCCAAAGCCAAACTCACGCCACTAATCCAAGCCGGAAAAATCTCAGGAAAAATGACACGCCTGAAAATCGTCCAGCTATTGGCGCCAAGGCTCAACGCTGCATATTCTGTTTCGGTGTCATATTCCCGCAGCACGGGCTGTACCGCGCGCACAACGAACGGGAGACCAACAAATACGAGTACGATAACAATGCCGGTGTTGGTATTGGAATAAGCAAAATTCAGCCAGGAAAGGGCACCGGCGGGCAGCAACGGTCCGAGGTTGGCGAGAGCCGCGAGCCGATTTAAGCCATTCGCGAGCTGGTCTCCGAGGCCGCCAATCCAGCCGTTGCTAAGATATAGCGAACTAAATGTAAGGCCGGCGACGGCAGTCGGCAACGCAAAGGGAAGATCAATCAGGGCGTCGAAAATCCGCCGCCCGGGAAAGGGCTCGCGCACAAGGACCCAGGCGATAATGAGTCCGAAAGCGCCATTAATTGCTGCGGCGATAGTAGAGGCTGTAAAGGTCAACCTAAAGGAGGCGAGGACGGCGGGATCGGTGATTGTTTCTAGAAATTCCCGCCAAGTAAGTTGCGCAGATTGGAACAGGAGGCCCGCCGTTGGGATGAGCACAAATAAGGAAAGATAAAAAAGCGTGTAGCCAAGCGTGAGCGGGAACCCGGGCAGCACATGCGAAGGATGCGAAATTGGTGGCATCATTTCGCGCTAGCAGGTTTGTAAATCTGGTCAAATAGCGCACCATCTGTAAAAAACTCGGCTTGCGCACGTGGCCAACCGCCAAATGTCTCATCAATTGTGAAGAGGGCAAGGGCAGGCAAGTCGGCGCGATACTTTTGCAGAATATTTCGGTCGTGAGGCCGGTAATGGTTCTGCGCGATGATGTCCTGAGCTTCGGAAGTGTAAAGAAATTTCAGATAGGATTCTGCGACGTCGCGGGTCCCTTTTTTATCCACGACTTCGTCGACGACGGCAACCTGTGGCTCACCAAGAATACTGCTCGATGGATAGACGATTTCAAATTTATCAGGACCGAATTCCTTCAGTGCCAACCAAAGCTCATTTTCCCAATTCAATAACACGTCGCCAAGACCTTTTTGTGCAAAGGTCACTGTTGCGCCTCGGGCTCCGGTATCGAGCACAGGAACGTTGTTATTGTAGAATTTCTTAATTGTCTCACGCGCTTCGGCACTTTGGTAGATTGGAAAATCGTGCGGGCTCTTGCCAGCCTGTTGGGCCTCGTTCACTCCTGAATCGGTTGAAGGATCGTGAGTTTTAGCGTGCGCTGTCGCCCCCCAAAGCGCCAGGAACGCCCAGCGGGCGGCAGCGCCCGTTTTAGGATTAGGAACGATGGCCTGCACGTCGGGTCGCGTCAGGTCTTGCCAATCCCTTATGCTCTTAGGGTTGCCCTTGCGCACCAGAAAGGCGACGGTCGAGGTATAAGGCGAGGAATTATACGGAAGGCGGCTTTGCCATCCTGGCCTAATCAGGCCAGCGCGCTCTATGGCAATGATGTCCCAGCCGGCGCCCAATGTGACAACGTCGGCTTGCAATCCTTCGATCACGGAGCGCGCTTGTTTGCTCGATCCACCATGTGATTGCTCAACGGTTACGCTCACACCTGTGCGCGCCTTGAAGGCTTCCACAAACGAGTCATTCAAATCCTCATAAAGCTCGCGGGTGGGGTCATATGAAACATTGAAAAGCCGCGTCTCCGCGGTACCCGGCAGCGGTGCTGCGACCGCGCCGAGCAAGATCAGGCCCGCGAGCTTAAAGCTCGCGTTGAGAATTGTTCGCTTGCCGCGCATGGAGCCGGGAGGATCTTTGTTCTCATGTAGTCGGGTAATTCTATGGAAAAACTTTGTCAATACTCAATGATGAAGTTGGGGAGACCACGCCAGCGGCGGCGATTTCGCTTTTGTCGCTTGCCTTCGATGCGCGAGGAGGGCGCGGTTTTAGATGCGTAGGAGGGCCGCGTGATTATAAAGGCTCGGCCGGCGAATTCCCGCGCCCAACGCAGCAATAGATGAAACCGCGTGAGGACATTTCCGCCGGGTCATAAATGTTGCGAAGATCGATCATCACCGGCTGGGTTAGCGCCGATTTTATGCGGTCGAGGTCGAGAGCGCGGAATGCATCCCACTCCGTGACGAGAACAAGGGCATCCGCCTTGTCGCAACAGGAATATGGATCGTAGAAAAATGTGAGGTTGTCGAGAACCAGGCGGGCTTGGTCCATGCCCTCTGGGTCGAAAGCGTTGATCTTCGCGCCATTATCCTGCAACGCCGTAATGATTGAAATGGCGGGGGACTCGCGCATATCGTCGGTATTTGGTTTGAAGGTCAGACCGAGAATGGCGATGGTCTTGCCACGCACGCTTCCTCCGCACGCGGCCAGAACTTTGCGGGCCATCGCTCGCTTGCGCTGGTCATTGACGGCCGCAACCTCTTCCACGATGCGCACGGGAGCGCCATGATCCTGCGCGGTCTTGATGAGCGCATGCGTGTCTTTTGGAAAGCAAGACCCCCCGTAGCCCGGGCCTGCATGCAGGAACTTTGGGCCAATCCGCTTATCAAGCCCAATCCCCCGCGCAACATCTTGCACATTTGCACCGACGCGCTCACAAAGGTCAGCGATCTCATTGATGAAAGTGATCTTTGTCGCAAGGAATGCGTTGGCGGCGTATTTGGTCAACTCAGATGTACGGCGCATCGTGAACAGGAATGGCGCCTGATTGAGATAAAGAGGCCTGTAAATTTCCCGCATGATCGCCTCGGCCCGCTTGTCTTCGACGCCGATGACGATGCGGTCTGGCCGCTTGAAATCATCAATGGCGGCCCCTTCACGCAAAAACTCAGGATTCGAGACGACGGCGAAATCAGCATCCGGCCGGCTTTCGCGGATAATCCTTTCAACTTCATCGCCAGTGCCGACTGGGACCGTCGATTTCGTCACGACCACGGTGAAGCCGTTTAAGCTGGCCGCGATATCGCGTGCCGCCTGGTAAACATAGGAGAGGTCAGCGTGTCCATCGCCGCGCCGCGATGGTGTTCCGACAGCGATGAAGACGGCCTGCGAATTTGCAACAGCGGCGCCGAGTTCGCTTGTAAAAAACAGTCTGCGAGCGTGCACGTTTTTGCCGACCAGATCTTTGAGGCCGGGTTCAAAAATCGGCATTTTCCCCGCCTTTAAAGATTCGATCTTTTGTGCGTCGTTGTCGACGCAAGTGACGGTATGCCCGAAATCAGCAAGGCAAGCGCCAGAAACGAGCCCCACATAGCCAGATCCAATCATCGCGATATGCATGCGTTCTTCCTCGGATATATTCGGGCAAACCAGATTGCCGGCAGCCATAGCATGATCGCTGACCGATAAGCTACGCTGGTCGCGGTCCCGGTACTCCGGAATCGCGGCGTTGATGCTTGCTGGCGCGGGTCAAGAGATCATTATGGAATGTCCATAAAGAACAGATACGGGTATTTTAAAGCAATTTTGATCATAATTAACGTTCATTGCAAATCACGGAGCGCAGCCGGGGTGAAACAAAAGCAATCGGACCTTGAGCCGGATCTTTGCGTCATCGGTGGCGGAGCTGGGGGCATTGCCCTGGCGCTGGGAGCGGCAGCAAAAGGGCTATCGGCTATCCTAGTCGAAAAAGCGGTATGCGGAGGCTATAAACTCACGCATAGTCTTCCCCTCGACTTACTTATCAGCAGTAGCCAGGCTTTTGCGACTGGCAACGCGGCAGGACTCGGCCATCCCCACCCACGCCAAGAAGATGCACCCGCTGCGTTTTCCGCTGTATTAGCGAACGTCCGTAGAGCCTGCGGGACGATCGCGGCAAATTATACGCAAGCACGCCTTGAAGCCATGAACGTGCGCGTCCTTCGGGCCGCCGGCCGCTTTCTAGCACCTGATCTCTGCGAGGCCGCGGGGCAAAAAATCCGGGCTCGCCGGTTTGTCATCGCGGCTGGGGCGGCCGAAAAATCACTGCCAATTCCGGGACTAGACCTCATCCGGCCTCTCAATCACGCCTCTCTCGTCGAGCTAAAGCACCCACCCCGCAAACTCATCGTTCTCGGAAATGACCCGAGCGGCCTTGCGCTAGCCCAAGCTATACGCCGGTTTGGCAGCGATGTTTTGGTGCTGATGCCAGAGCAGAGCGAATGGTTTGGCGATGAAGAGCTCGCTGCCGTTGTGCGTCTTGCTCTTGCCCGCGATGGTATCGCCGTCAAGGAAGGCGCGAGAGTCTCAAGAGTTGAGCCGCGCGGCGATCGAGTTTGCGTTTTTCTCAAGACCGCGGGGCACGAAAAACCCCTGTTTGGCTCTCATCTATGGATCGCCGCGGGGCGCGCGCCGGCTGTCGAGGGCCTCGGCCTTTCCGAGGCCAAAATCCGTTACAGTGAAAAAGGCATCACGATCAAAAGCTGTTTCAGGACGGGCAATCCGCGTGTGAATGCCATCGGCGCGGTGCTTGGCGAATGCGGTTATAATGGGGCCGCTGAACAGCACGCGTGGCATCTCCTCGAGGCAAACTTTGGGCGGGCGACCATTGTTAAAAATAAATTAATGACCACGCGCGTCATTCCGACTTGCCCGCATGTCGCTTTTGCGGGATTATTGGAACGAGAAGCGCGAGCTGTTCACGGCAATATTTGTGTGCTGCGCTGGCCATTCGCTGAGACGGAACGGGCGCGAATCGCAAATCTCCCCTACGGCCATATGAAGATTGTGGCTGATCGTCAAGGCATTATCATCGGGGCGGGGATCGCTGGTCCCAAAGCGGAAGAGTTGATCAACATCTTTGCAATAGCCATTTCGGAGCATATGGCGGTCAAAGATCTTGCCGTGGCCATGCCAAGCCATTTCGCATTCGCGGAAGCGGCGCGGCGGGCTTGCATGACGCACCCGATCGGGGCTGGTAGTCGCTTGTCGATACCTAATATATTGCCTGGCTTGCGTTGGTTCCGGTGACACTTTCATGAGCGACTACGCGATACCCCCAAGCAGCCGGGTCGCTTCGAGCGAGGGCTTTGCAAGAAATAACCGGCCAGCGAGGTTCGGCCTGGCGATGAGGGTGCTCGTGCTCGTTATTGCCTTCGCCATGATGGCGGCGGCAATGGTGTATGTTCCCGCGATCGCCACGTTCCGCGATAATTGGCTGCGCAACCGCCTTAGCGCTGCCTACACTGCGGCGCTTGTCCTTGATGCCGCCCCTCAGGCCATGGTGCCTCCGGAATTATCACGCGAATTGCTGGATAGTGTTGGCGCGTGCATCATCGTTTTGAGCAAAAACGGGACAAAGCGCATACTCGCGGCTTCCGAATTGCCTAGAAAAGTCGATGAAGTTTATGATTTTCGCGATCCTCCATCGCTGGCCTCGCCTTCGGCCATCTCGACGCTGAGGGCCCCGCCGGGCCGCTTTATTACGGTTCTTGGTGAAGCTCCCAGGGGAGGCGAATCCATTGCAATCACGATGAAAGAGGCGCCGCTCACCACGGACATGCGCGCCTATTCATTGCGGCTTCTCTCCGTGACGCTTTTAATGTCGGCGAGTGTCGCCATGCTCGCGACGATCGCCATCCAGTTCATGGTCCTTCGCCCCTTGCGCCGCCTGACAGCAAGTATCGTCCATTTCAAGGCAAATCCAGAGCATGGTTTGCGCACAAAAATCATTTCGCGCGCCAGCCATGAGATTGGTCATGCCGAGGAAGAATTGGCGATTATGCAGAATTCATTGGCCCGCGAGCTCAATGAAAAAAAACATCTCGCCGCGCTTGGATTGGCGGTTGCCAAAATCAATCATGATATGCGTAACATGCTCACGTCGGCGCAGCTCATCTCGGATCGCTTGACCAATGTTAACGATCCGCTCGTGCAGCGGCTGGGGCCGAAACTTGTCGCAACGCTCGACAGGGCTATCCGGTTTTGCCAGTCAATTCTAACCTATGGTCGCGCCGTCGACGAACCGCCTAAACTGCTGCGCTTTGAATTACGTTCTCTTGTCGAGGAGGTCATCGAAACAGTCGGCCTGGACGTATCGTCGAGCATAACATTTTTGGATGAAATCCCTTCCGGCTTGGATCTTTCCGCCGACCGGGAGCAGCTGTTTCGAGTATTAGTCAATCTGATCCGGAATGCCTGCGAGGCGTTGCAAAGCTTCACTGGGGCCGAAAAAACAGTGAGAGTAAAGGCGTGGCAGCATGACCAGTGGCTCACCATAGAGGTAGCCGACAGCGGGCCAGGCGTGCCGGAAGCGGCGAGGGCGCATCTCTTCACACCCTTCAACTCTGAAAGGGCCGGCGGATCAGGCCTCGGTTTGGTGATCGCCGCCGACCTCGTGCGCGGCCACGGCGGCACGATTGAGCTCTTGAGCGGTGAGGAGGAAGGTCATCGCGGCGCGATATTCCATATTATTCTGCCGCAATCCAGCTCGGAAGTTCCGTAGGCAAGAGGCAACAGGGTTAGGGGCTCGCTCTTGCTATCAAGGCGGCAAGCGGTTAAGTCTCCACGCCGCTTACCGTGCCTTTTGGTGGCATTGCCGCAGCAGGCGCCCGTAGCTCAGCTGGATAGAGCACTAGACTACGAATCTAGGGGTCAGGAGTTCGAATCTCTTCGGGCGCGCCAATTGCGAACAAAACCGCGAACACCTGGGTGTTTGGCCTGGTCGGCGAGGACGGCGCGTTCCAGGACCGTTTTCGACCCATGAATGCGGATGGCATGGTCGTCTACCTCGATCGCTTCGATCAGGGATCGCAGATAGGCCTTGCGGAATGGGATCTCACCTTCGGTGATATTCCGGCGCATAAGATTGCCGAAGCAGACGATTTTGTCCGTCTCCAACCGAATGGCTGGTCTCTGGCTCTCGACCCGGTCGAGGGCTGCTGCCGCGCGATCGCGCCCGGCCTTGAGCTGGGTAATTCGATCTTTCAGCATGTCGTCAAGGTCGGTGAGGCCCTCTTCCACGAGCTTGTAAAGCCGCCTGAGCTTGTCCTCCGCCGTTCCGGCCTCTCGGCGAAGATTTTCGAGCCGCGTTTGAACCTCCGCATCGGTCTTCACACGCCGGTCCGCGACAGATTGGAGCAAAGCCTCCAACCGCTCGGGGACGAGGATTCGATCGGCAACGTGCTCCGTGACAAGCTGGTCGAGCTTCTCCATAGGGATAGACCGGCCCCGGCAGGCGGTTTTCCCGATGCGGGCTGCCGAGGAGCAGGTATAATAGCGATAAACATTTCCGTTCTTGGACGTGCCGGTGCGCAGCGTCATCGCTCCGCCGCATGAGGCGCAATAAGCAAGACCCGTCAGAAGGATTGGGCCGGTCACGGCGCGCGGCGGGTTGGCTTGCGGGTTCTTCGCCTGCAAGGTCTTCTGCACCTTATCGAAAGTTATACGATCGATGATCGCCGGGACTTCTATCGAGATTATTTCGCTTTGCGGCTTTGCCTGCCCGGTTTTCGAATTGCGTTTGTTGAAACTCCAAGAGCCAATATAGATGGGATTGGTCAGAATGCCGTAGACCGGGCCGATGCCGAAGCGCCCGCCAAGGCGGGTCCGATAGCCCTTGGCATTGAGGTGTTTCGTGACCTCCTTGACGCCCATGGGTCCGCTTTGTCCATCGCCGTGGGCATAAAGATCGAACATCAAGCGGACGATCTCGGCCTCGACCGGATCGGCGATGATGCGTTTCTTGGTCCGGTGGCCACGTTTCTCGACCTCCTGCAGGGTGAAGCCGAGCGGAACCCGCGAGCCATTGTAGAAGCCCTGCCGGGCATTCTCCTTCATAGCACGGAGGACGTGCTTGGCATTCTCACGGGATTGGTATTCGTCAAAAAGAGCGATGACTTGCCGCATCATGACCTGGGCCGGATCGTCGCCGAGCTCTTGCGTGATCGAGACGAGCCGCACGCCGTGCTTGGCGAGCTTGCGGATATACATCTCAAGCCCGAAGGCATCACGAAAGAACCGGCTGAAGCTGTGAACGACGATGACTTCGAAGGGATGATCATCATCGCAGGCGCGCTCGATCATGCGCTGGAATTCGGCGCGGCTGTCGTCCATGGCCGAGGCGCCGGGCTCGACATATTCGGCGACGATTGGCCAGCCCTGGCGCTCACAATAGGCTGCGGTCTGGAGCTTTTGATCAGGTATCGACAGATCGACCTCAGCCTGCCTTGTGGTCGAGACACGAAGATAGAGGGCCGCGCGGCTTGAGAGAGGCAGGATCACATTCATTATGGGAATCTCGATCCAAATGCGCTATTTCAAAAAATCGTCGATCCCCTCCCGTAAGAAGGCTTCGATGGTTTCGACTTCAGCCGTCGTGATCGGAACATGCTCCGGCCAATCATCTGTGACCGGCCAGGGAACGGAATCATGATCTTCCGGGTCGCTCCTTGCAAGAGGTTCTGAATGCCTTCCACAATTCTGCGGCTCATGAGTTTTTGAGCCAACTGAAGCTCGCGCAGAATGATCGCAGCCATTCAGCCTCTTAACGTGTTTTCTACGAAGAATCTGCGATCGGGGCATGCCCCGAGAATTGCGTGAACTCTTCGGAACAAGAATAGACCAATTTTACGCCGGACTACGATTCGCGGCGAAACTAAAAAATACTTGCTGGGGCGAAAATCAGGCGCTCCGAGCGTGAAAAATGCGGCCATGATTGTCGAACATCACAAGCGACCGCCAGCCCATTTAGGCCGAATTGCCAAACCGTCAAAATAGAACGCGACATTTTTCAATAGGAGTGCCGGTACCTGATCCCGAAGGAAGCGTCCTGCTTCTCAATAGTCCCTTACCTGCTTGGCGAGCCTCTGCCGGGTCGGCGACGGCCGGTCAAGGCTGGCGCGGGACGCGCCACCGCGTAGCGGCTGCGCCTTGATGGGCTGACGCAGATTCGGCCCACTCGCCGCAAGCAGGCCACGCTATCCAATCATAGCCCCAATCCGCGCTTCCGGCCGAAGCCCCATTCAATGTCGCCGGCGCCGCGCATGGTGCCGGTGATGTGCTGGCCGATGCGCTTCTCGAGCACCGGCTGCCAGGGTACGAGGCTGAATCCAAGGCCGCCGTCGCCGCCAAAAGTTTCGATCATGGCGAAGCGCCCGCTGGCAAGCTGGGTCGAGCCGATAAGTTTCCCGCTGACATATTCACCGGTCTTCGCTTCCTGAAAAGTCAGGCCACGTTCGGCGGCTATTGCGCGTCCGGCGCGGGCAACTTCGGCGCGCTCCAGCTTGGAAATGAAGCCATTTGGCACGCGGATCTGGCCGTTGGGCAGTCGGGTCGCATGGCCCATCTCCACCAGCGTCTGTTTGCGGCGCTCCAAGGCACCGGTGACCTCCCGGCCGAACCCGGCATCGGCGAGCGGCGTGCGGGTGTACGATGCCATCTGCCGGTCGAGCCAGGTCGCCCCGTCGCTGCCGATCTGCTGTTCAAGTGTGAAAGTCGACAGCGTCCGGATCCTGAGTCCGTCGCCGCCTTGGCTCAGATCGTAGGTCTGGCCGCGCTCGACGATGTCCTTGGGGACACGCCAATGGTCTTCGTCGATGCGCTCCACATGCCCGGCGCGGCGGAGAACCTCGAGGCGACGAACATGGGAGCGGACGAAGGCGTGGGGATCCTTACCCTGCTGTTCAAAGCTGCCGCGAATATGGTGGAGATGCTGGTCTGGACGGTAGATGCCGTCGTTCTGGGCGACAATGGCGATGTTCCGATCTGATTGCCTTGGGCCGGAGACCGCGGGTGCCGCCTCGACCATCACACCCGTGGGCACATCTTCGATGCGGGCGGGATTGGCGAATTCCATGTGATGGACCCGGCCATCCACGCCATCGATGACCAGATAGACGCGCTCGCCCATCTCGTCGCCGGCCAACCCCTTGGCCAGAACCCGGCCGACGATTTTTTCGCACGAACCTTCGCCATGCGTGAGGTATTGGCTGACGCCGCGTTGCTCGGCGAGGCCGTGATCAGCCAACGCCCGGTGCATGGTTTTGATAATGTCGGCCCGCTCGCCAAGCTCTTTCAAGGTTGCCTCGGCCTGGTCCGAGACGACCCAGCGGCCCGGCTCCGTCTCGGTTGTCAGACCATAGCGTTCCAGTGTCCGCGCCCGGCCGATCAGAAGGTGCCGGTTCTCGCGGACAGGATAGCTCGCACCCTCTCCAGGCCGCAGATCGATGACTCCTTGATCCTGTTGCTCGGCAATGAGCATTTTGTCGAGCCGGGTCAGACGCTCGGCGTCGACCTCGGAGGCGAGCTTGCGGGCGACATCCAGCTCGGTCTGCGGTCCGAGTTCCAGCGTGACCAGTTCACTCGCCCGGTGGCGAATGCCGTGGGCGATGTAGTCGCCCGCGATGTTGAGGATGCGGCCATCATCGAGCACGCCCCGGACGATGATGTGGGAATGGGGATGGCCGGTGTTGTGGTGATCTACGGCGATCCAGTCGAGCTCTGTTCCGAGATCCTTTTCCATTTGCCGCATGAGGTCGCGGGTAAAGCCGCGGAGATCACCCATTTCGGCCGAGTCTTCCGGAGCGACGATGAACCGGAATTGATGCCGGTCTTCTCTCCCGCGCGAGATGAAGGCGCGGCCGTCCGCCTCGTTTTCGAAGGCCGAATAGGCACGGCCCTTCTCGCCATCGCGAGTCACTCCATCCCGTTCGAGATAGCGCAGATGGGCATCCGCCGCCTTGCTCGTCGGGCCGCGTGATCCGCGCTGAGGGTTGAGTTTGACCACCCGCGCCTTGACCACCACCCGGCGCGAGCGGAAACGGCCGATGGAATCCCATTGCCAGCCGCCGCCATCCCTTGGGAAGGAAGCCACCACCTTCGCGCCCCGGCCTCGCGCGTTGAACCGGCCGCTTCCTTCCCCTTTCCGGCTGCCCGCCGATCCCGATCCCAAGCCGATCCGGTTGGGATTGCCGCCCGCCTTGCGGACGGCGATCTCGACCTGTTTTAGGAACGGCTGCGTGCGCGCATGAGCGCGCGTCGCCCGGCTGCGGGAGTGCCCTGTGCGAACGCGGAAATCCTCTTTATCATCGCCTGCCATTCCGGGATCATCAACAAGCGATTCAGCCGCCGCAAGAAGCGTTGAGCGGCCATCATAGCGCAGCGTGAAAATGCTTGCTGCGGCGTAGAAACGGCGAGATCGCTACCATCAAACGTTGGGCCCGCCATCGCTTTTGGCATTGAAAGCAAACAATAATTCGAAAAAGACGGCGCGCTCCCACCTTGTGGGGTGCCGGAAGAGTGCCGCTCCAAGGTAGAAAAACCAATGTGCAGACAACACTTTAGGCGCGAAGCGCCGGCGGATTGAAAATCCGCTTTATCTTGCTGTCATTCCCACCTTCGCAGAACCCGCGAAAATCCACGCTAAAACGCGATCGATGGGCTGGAGCTAATCGCAATGATCGCGGTGATCACTGCGCGTAAAACCCGATGCCAACATGAGAAAAAATGGTGAGAATTCGCGCACTGAATCGTCGACGCGAAGCAGCCAGTTGACGATTTGAATGTCCTAAACCGTGCATTCAAATGCGAGCCGCATAACCCTGGAATCCAGGGAGCGCGTCGTTCTCAGACGTCTGCTTGCACGTCGACGGACATTCTTCGCGTCGTCACCTCGTTGCCCGAGGGTGCGAGGAGGTGCACTTGCTTTCGACAGCCTTGCACCAATTCCAGACCTGTTTAAATCCACCAAATGCTTTTCCGTTCCAACTCAGAATTCGTGTCGGGATGTGCGTCGTCAATGTCGACCAACTCACTGTTCCTATTGCCTCCTGGCCTCTTCGATGCGCAAAAGCGCGGCGGGTTACCTCAGCATTCTGTAACGCCAACTCGGCTTTATTTCGTCACTCGGCAATGACTTGGACTGGCGATAAAGCGCTCGTCACTATCGTGTTGGACGAGGCGTCTCTGATATTAAACGGATTAATACGGGCATGAAAAAACTCCATTTATCCGCATAATTTAGACAGCATAGGGTGAAGGTCAACCGCAGCCACCCACGATTTCGGAGACCGCCGTGCGAAAAGGCTTCACCGCCCTGATACTGCTCTTAGCGCTCGCAGGTCATGCTTCCGCCGAGACAGCGTCCAATTACGAGATCATCGCGAGATTGTCTCAACCCCCGGGAAACGTGACAGTCACCGGAAGCGGCAGAATCATCATGAGCCAGCACCAGTTCTACGAACCGAATTACTCGGTCGTTGAGCGCCGCGGTGATGGTTCTCTGGCTCCATTTCCAAATAAAGAGCTGAACGATCGGCAAGTCCATTCCGACCTGACGCTCGATTCAGTTCTCGGCATCCGGACAGGCTCCGACGGGGTTGTCTGGATGCTCGACGATGGGATGCGCAGCGGCGTCACACCGAAGCTTGTAGGCTGGGATACGAGGGCCGACAAACTGCACCGTGTCATCTATTTGCCCGCTCCGATCGCGCCGAAGGACGCCTTCGTCAATGACTTTACGGTTGATAGCCGGCACAACCGGATCTTCATTGTTGATCCGGCAGGCGGCGCGAATGCAGCGTTTATCGTGGTGGATCTGGAGACAGGGGCCGCCCGGCGAGTGTTAGAGGGTCATCCCAGCGTTGTTCCGGAAAAGGTCGATCTCGTCATCGATGGGCGGCCCATTCAGATCAAGGACGCCGAGGGCCGTTTGGTCCGGCCCCATATCGGCGTCAATCCGGTCACCGAGGATTTGCAGAACGAATGGGTATATTTTGGCCCCATGCACGGAACGAGCCTTTATCGCATCACGGCGGCCGCTCTCGCCGACGAAAAACTGGACCCCAAGACGCTCGGTCAAATGGTCGAGCGCTACAGCGACAAACCGATCTGCGACGGAATTAGCATCGACAAGGACAATAATATCTATCTCGGCGACCTTGCCGCGAACGCCATTGGCGTCATCAAGCCGGATCGAAGCTATTACAGGCTCGCGCAAAGCCCGGAGCTGGCGTGGGTCGATTCCCTGGCTTTTGGTCCGGAAGGCAAACTGTACGCCGTGATTAATAAGCTTCACCGCTCGGCCGTCCTGAATGGCGGCGAGGCGCTGTCCAAGCCTCCCTATCTTCTTATCGAGGTCAAGGCTCTAGCCCCCGGCCTGCCGGGGCGGTGACCGAAGCGCCGGTGGGCGTGTCCAGCGTTTGGCAAACGACGAGTATCTGACTGCGCAGCCAGCGATGGATGGGATCGTTCTCGCGCAATGGGTGCCACACCATTACCAGATCGTAAGCGGGGAAATCAATCGGGGCGGACAATATACCGAGGGGTGCGAGATCCAGGAACTTTCGAGCGATTCGTTCAGGCAGGGACAACAGCATATCCGTCCTGGCGACGATGAACGGCGCGGAGAGGAAATGCGGCACGATGAGCGCGATGCGGCGCTCCAGCCCCTTTTCGGCCAGCCATTCGTCGATCAAACCGACGCGCGTTCCCGTGCGCGAAATCAGCATGTGCTTCATGGCGACATAGGCCGCTGCTCACTTGAGATTGGAGAAAGCCCATGAAGGCATTCGTCGTTGATAATTACAAAAAGAAGGGCGCTCTTCGCCTGGCCAACGTGCCAGAACCGGAAACGCAGGACAATGATGTCCTGGTCCGGATTAACGCCACGGCTATAAACCTCCTGGATTCCAAGGTCCGGGATGGAAAGTTCAAGCTTATTCTACCTTATAGTCCACCCTTCGTCCTGGGGCACGACGTCGCCGGAACGGTTGTCAGGACTGGACCCAAGGTCAAGCGGTTCAAGGTGGGCGACGAGGTCTACGCGCGGCCGCGCGATCATCGGATCGGCACATTCGCCGAATTCATTGCCGTCAATGAAGCCGACGTTGCGCCGAAACCCAAAAACCTCAACATGGCGGAAGCGGCGTCCATCCCGCTGGTGGGGCTGACCGCGTGGCAGGCGCTGGTCGAGATGGGCAAGGTGAAGCCCGGCCAAAAGGTCTTCATTCAGGCCGGTTCCGGCGGTGTCGGAACTTTTGCCATCCAGCTAGCCAAGCATCTCGGCGCTGAAGTCGCGACGACGACGAGCGCGAAGAATATCGAGCTGGTCAAAGGCCTCGGGGCGGACGTGGTTGTCGAATACAAGACGCAGGATTTCGAGAAGGTCCTGTCGGGCTACGATCTCGTGCTGAACAGTCAGGATCCAAAGACGCTCGAGAAATCCCTGGGTGTAGTAAAACGCGGTGGCCTAATAATTTCTATTTCCGGTCCGCCCGATCCCGCTTTCGCCAAGGAATTCGGTCTGAACCCGTTCCTGAAAATGGTAATGCGCCTGCTGAGCCGAAGGGTCCGGATAAAGGCGAAGGACCTCGGCATAGATTATTCGTTTCTGTTCATGCGAGCCAATGGGCAGCAGTTGAGTGAGATCACGTCCCTGATCGAATCCGGCGGGATTCGACCGGTCATCGACAAGGTGTTCCCGTTTGAGGAGACAGGGGATGCGCTGGCCTATGTCGAGACCGGGCGCGCGAAGGGCAAGGTCGTCATCACGGTCGCAGACTAGGACGCGCAGTGACCTCATCGGATTTGCGATGTCGCGTTGCGGCATCGCAGGTTACGTGGGTTTTTCGGCAAGATGATCTGGCGATTGGTGAACCGCCATCCGGTTCAGGTCAAGCCGCCACGCGGTTTGCGAGGCCATGGCGGCGGTCCGGTCGAGCCCGGCATCGATCCACGCCCGGGTCTCCTTCAGTATTTCGTCAGACAAGGCGGGATCGGTTATCGCTCGGGGAACAATCATTGCCCCGACCATTGCAGCATAGCTTGCGATGGCTTGGCGGCGTCGGTCGGCCTCGTCCATCCCCGTGAGTTTCTCAAACATCCAGTCTATCTGGGCACGCACGCCATCCGTCAGTGCCGAACGGGCCTCCAATGTCCCCGCAAGCCCGGCAACGGGGCAACCACCGGCCGAATTGTCCCGATATTGCGGTGACAGATACTCGTTTATGAAGGCGCGAAGACCGAACGTGGCACCCTTGCGTGTATCGATTGCGTGGCCGAGGGCAAGCCCGATCAAGTCGTCTTTCGAGTCGAAGTGACCATAAAATCCGCCTTGCGTAAGCCCGGCGGCCTTCATGGCCTCTGCGACGCTGACCGCATCAAAGGACGCCGAAGGCAGTTGGGTCCGCCGGCTCCATATCGCCGTCAATCCAGTCACCGAAGATTTGCAGAACGAGTGTGTTTATTTTGGTCCTATGCACGGAACGAGTCTCTATCGCATCAAGGTGGCTCGCGCAAAGCACGGAGCTGTCCTGGGTCGATTCCTTGAGCTTTGGACCGGAAGGCAAGCTCTACGCCGTGGTCAATCAACTGCACCGGTCAGCCGCCTTGAATGGCGGCGAAGCGCTATCCAAGCCGCCATACTTTCTAATCGAGGTCAAAGCTCTGGCCGCCGGATTGCCTGGGCGGTAACTCAAGTCGTTAAGGGTTGGCGAAGGGTTTGACAAACCGCGAGTATCTCGTCTCGCAGCCAGCGATGGGCGGGATCGGTCTCACGCAAAGGGTGCCACACCATGACCAAATCATAGGCCGGAAGATCAAACGGGACGGACAATACGCTGAGCGGCGCCAAGCCAACAAATTTCTCGGCGATTCTTTCGGGCAAGGACAACAACATATCCGTCTTGGCGACGATGAATGGCGCGGAGAGGAAGTGCGGCACAATGAGCGCGATGCGGCGCTCGAGCCCCTTTTCTGCCAACCAATCATCTATCAATCCGATGCGAGTTCCCGTGCGCGATATCAGCATGTGCTTCATCGAGACGTATTCGTCCAGCGTCAGCCGATTGCCTCTGTTTGCGAAATGATTTCGTCTCACCAGACAGGCCATGCGATCGTCGAACAGCTTCTCGACGATCATAAAGGCCGGCGGTTTCAGTATCGTCTCGAACCCCAGCACGACATCGAGATCATTATATTCAAGCTCTCTTACTGGAAAAGGAGTTTCTGTTTGTTTGACGTGAATGTCGATGCCCGGCGCGTATCGCGCGATGCGCTCGACGAGCGCGGGAATCATTAGAAGGTCCATATAGTCGGTTGCCGCGATTACGAAGCGCCGCACGGATTTCGCCGGGTCGAATTCTTCGCGAGCTCTGATCAGATGCTTGACGTCGCGAAGGACGGCCTTGACCGGGTCGATCAACGCGAGCGCCCTGTTCGTCGGCTTCATGCCGGAGGGCGTCTTGACCAGCAACGGATCGTCCAGTTGCTGCCGCAGTCTCTGCAGGATGTGGCTCATCGCAGACTGGCTGACGAACATGCGTTCGGCCGCGCGCGAGACGTTCTGTTCCTGCATGAGCAAGTCGAATGCGACCAGCAGATTCAAATCGAAATTGCGCAATTCCGGCATATTTCAAGCACCGCTGGGTTACCGTTTCGTCCAAAGGAAAGATCGCATGCACGGATCAAAAGGCGCCTTTATGGCCTGCGAGTTTCATTCATAGCGCCATTAAATCTCATCATTTCACGCGGCGTCCATGGGCGCTTAGATTGCCGTCATCGTCCCGCACGGTCACACTCACGCCAAGTCGTGACTATGTAGGCTTGGGGCGACACGACATTTGCATAGCACGCCGGCGGACGGCCGGTGTGATGAGGAGAATCCGATGACCGCTAAGGCTCTCGAAATTCCACCTAAACCATATACCGGGGAAAAGGCGAGACTAACCCGAGCCTATGATTACCTCATCCTTGTGCTCGCCCTGTTCTTGTTCATCGGCGCGTTTCATCTTCATGTCGCCCTGACCGTGGGAGACTGGGACTTCTGGACAGACTGGAAGGATCGGCAATGGTGGCCGCTTGTCACCCCATTGATGATGATTACCTTCCCAGCGGCTGTCCAGGCGGTGCTCTGGACAAACTTCCGCCTGCCAATGGGCGCGACGCTTTGCATCTCGTGTCTTCTGATTGGGACCTGGATCGCACGATACTTTGCCTATCACCTCTGGAACTATTTCCCGATCAACGAAGTGCTGCCAGCAACCATGCTGCCGAGCGCTCTGGTCCTCGATGCCATCCTGATGCTGACCAACAGCCTGACCATCACCAGCATCTTCGGCGGAATGGCCTTCGCGCTTTTATTCTATCCTAGCAACTGGCCAATTTTCGGCATGTTCCACGTGCCCGTCGAATATGGTGGCGCCCAGCTGACCATCTCCGATCTGTTCGGCTTCCAATACATCCGCGCGGGCACGCCCGAGTATCTGCGGCTTATCGAAAGAGGTACCCTCAGGACATATGGCCAATACGCCACGCCGTTGTCGGCTTTCTGTTCAGGCCTCCTGTGTACTTTGATGTACCCGCTCTGGTGGTATATCGGCAAGGCGTTTGCAACCACCAAGTTCGTGAAGGCTATCTGAGCGGGGAGGATACAGTCATGATGAAACCCATGAACTATGTGTTGGGCATCTTCTGTTTGTGGTTGTTCAGCCTGACCTTTGCACCAAACGCTGCTTTTGCTCATGGCGAAAAGGCCTTGGAGCCGTTCATCCGAATGCGCACCATTCAGTGGTATGACGTGCAATGGTCCCTGGACAAACTGAATATCAACGATGAACTTGTCATTACTGGCAAGTTCCATGTCGCCGAGGACTGGCCGCGCGGCGTGCCCAAACCGGATGCGACCTATCTCAACGTCTCGTCACCCGGGCCTGTGTTCGTCCGCACCGAGCGGTATCTGAACGGACAGGCTTCCGTCAGCTCCGCAGCCCTGAAACTGGGCGGGGATTACGACTTCAAGATTGTCCTGAAGGCACGCCTACCAGGCCGATATCATCTCCATCCATTTTTCAACTTGCACGACGCCGGCGCCGTCATGGGACCAGGGCACTGGTTCGAAGTCGCCGGTGAACCGGCAGCTTTCGCCAATCAGGTGAAAACCCTCGACGGCAATGTGATCGACATGGAAACCTATGGCCTTGCCAACGGCATCGGCTGGCATGCGTTCTGGTTCGTGCTCGGCACGGCCTGGCTGCTCTGGTGGGTCCGGCGGCCACTGTTCATTCCGCGTTACAAGATGCTCCAGTCCGGCCAAGGGAAGTGGTTGATCACGTCGCTCGATAGGAAAATCGCCATGGGCATCCTGTTTGGCGTGCCGCTGCTCGTTGTTGGCGCCAGCGCAATGACGGATAGTGAATACCCCAACGCCATCCCGCTCCAGGCCGGGATGGATCAAATCGAGCCGCTACCGTCCTTAGTCAACGACGGCATTGTAAAGGTCAAAGTTCAGCGGACGGAATTCCGCGTGCCTGCTCGCTCGATGACCATCACCGCGCAAATTCAGAATACGTCGGACCAATCGATCAGCATTGGAGAGTTTGCAACCGCCAATGTGCGTTTTCTCAATCCTGGCGTTAGCCCGTCCCACACGGACGACTCCGACACAGTGGTCGCTCCGCAGGGGCTGAGCCTGGACTCCACCGACCCGATTCAGGCCGGAGAAACCCGAACCGTCCGCATCACGGCGTTGGACGCCTTGTGGGCGACGCAAAGGCTCGACGGGCTCATTCGCGACGCCGACACGAGAATGGGCGGTCTCCTATTCCTCTATGAGACGAACGGCAAACGCCACATCGCCAGCATCTCGACCGCCGTTATCCCAAAGTTTGACTGACGCCGGTCGCGCTAGCAGGCTTGTCCCACGGCGTAAAAATCATGAACTCGAAGGGCAATCGCCATGACCATGACATCGCAAGAAGTCCTACCTGTTAAACCTGCGCAGGCAAACTGGGCCTTGCCCTGGTATCTCAGGGACCTCTATAAATATCTGCTGACGTTCGCAGGAATGACTGTCATTTACGTGGGGTTTCGAATCTATCAGGGCGCCTTTGGTATTTCAGCCGGTCTCGACTCCACCGAACCGGCATTCGCCACGCACTGGATGAGGTTGCTGTATATCGAGGCGATTTTTCTCGCCATCGTGTTCCCTACGCTTTGGGGATATCTATGGTTCACCCGCGATCGCAATCTCGACGCGATCACGCCGAAGGAGGAGATCACACGCTATTTCACGCTCACCATGTGGATTAGCATCTACACTTTTGCGGTCTATTGGGCGGGGAGCTACTTCGCGGAACAAGACAACTCCTGGCATCAAGTCTCCATCCGCGACACGCCATTTACAGCGAACCACATCATCGAATTTTATTTCAACTTCCCGTTCTACGTACTCTTGGGCGGGTCCGCCTGGCTCTACGCGAGAACGAGGCTGCCGCTCTACGCCAAGGGCATTTCGCTGCCGCTGACATTGGCCGTGATCGGTCCCTTTATGATCTTCGTCAGCGTTGGGTTCAACGAATGGGGACACACTTTCTGGTTTCGGGAAGAATTTTTCGCGGCGCCGATCCATTGGGGATTCGTCACTGGCGTCTGGTTCGCCCTCGGCGTCGGCGGTATCTTGCTGCAACAAGTGATCCGCTTGATTCAATTGCTTGACGAAATTGAAGACGTGCCTTGAGGACCATACGTTCGTTGAAGAGCATCGAGCGGCTAAGCCAGAGAAAGGAACGGCCGCTCAATTCTGTTCGACGCCGGACGTTCCTTCGGTTCGCAGCATCAATCGTCTGCCCGTCAGGGAAAGCCGATCACCAAGGAACCGCATATGCCGCTCGCCCGCATCGATCTCGTCCAAGGAAAATCCGTTGAATATCGTCGTACCATCGGCACCATCGTCTATGAGGCGATGGTCGATGTTCTGACGGTGCCCAAGAACGATCGTTTTCAGATTATCGCCGAGCATCCGGCTGAGGCCCTCATCTCCGACGAAAACTATCTTGGTATCCGGCGCACACAAGATTGCATTTTTATTCAACTGACGCTCAATGCTGGTCGAACTGTTGAACAAAAAAAGGCATTTTACAAGGCCGTCGCTGATACTCTCCATGCGCGACTAGGACTTCGTCCTGAGGATGTATTTATCAATCTCATTGAGGTGCAGAAAGAAAATTGGTCCTTTGGGATTGGGATCGCCCAATACGCGGAGTAGGCGGACAATTGGGGGCGCCCATGATCTCGTCTAAAACGCTGAAGGGGGCCGCCTGCAATGCACTTTGAATCATTGACGCTCCGATCGATCCGGGCGCGCGCAGTACTGCTCAAGTTGAAGCGCCCTGTTGTTGCACGCATAGGGACCCTCCCCAACTGGCCGATAATTCTAATAGACCTACTGACGGAGGAAGGCGTCGTCGGGCGAAGCTACCTTGAGCCATACACGGCCAAGGCGATGCAATATCTGATCCCCGCCCTTCACGATTTTGGTGACATGCTCAAAGGCCGTCGCGTAGCGCCTGTCGAACTCCATGAAATTGCACGAAAGTCTCTTCATTTCGTGGGCTATCAAGGCCTTGCCATGATCGCGGTCTCGGGACTCGATATGGCTGCTTGGGACGCCCTTGCGAAGGCGGCCGGCCTTCCGCTCTGCGTGCTTCTAGGAGGCACGGTCGGACCCGTGAAGGCCTACAACAGCAATGGGCTTTGGCTCAGGGACCCGGAACAGGTCGCCGAAGAGGCGATTGAACTGCGGAATGAGGGAGGTTTTACCGCTCTCAAACTTCGGCTTGGGCGGGAGGCCGCGCGGGATGATTTCAGAGCCATCCATGCCGTTCGCGCCTCGGTCGGCGATGCGTTTCACCTGATGGTTGATTTCAACCAGGGCCTCGATCTCGCCGAAGCATCGCACCGCTGCCACGCGATCGATGATTTGGGTCTCGACTGGATCGAGGAACCGATCGTTTACGACAATTTTGATGGCTTCGCGCGGCTTTCCGCCGAATTGAAGACGCCAATTCAAATTGGCGAGAATTTCTATGGAGTCCGAGACCTTCATCGGGCGCTTCAGATGAAAGCCTGTGATTTAGTGATGCCGGATTTCATGCGCATCGGCGGTGTCACAGGGTGGCTCAGAGCGGCGGCAATCGCCGGAGCGGCGGGCATTCCCGTCTCCACTCACCTTTACCCCGAGGTCGCCGCCCAGGTCATGCGCGTCACGGAGACGGCGCATTGGCTCGAATGGCAGGACTGGGCCGATCCTGTTCTGCAAAAGCCGTATAAAGTCGTCGATGGCATGCTGCACATTCCCGACGCGCCCGGCGTTGGCCTGGAATGGAACGAAGACGCGGTGACGGCGTATCGAGCCGAATTCTAAATACGGTTAACACCGTCGAACATCGCTAACGAATGTCTATTCCCAGTGCATCAGGGCCGCGCTAAGCTCCGACCGGCGGCTCCCGGTTGCTGTAAAAATGCCTGCAAATGGTCACTTCGGAAAAGACGCAAAGATTGGGAAATCCGTGGCAGACGGGTCAGAGCTTTAAAAATTGTATCGCAAACGTCATGGACTTTTTAATGCCGTCCGGACTTTATATCGCAATTTCAATGATATAGGTGTTCGCAGTTTTATCCCGACCGGCGCGCCAACCAAACAAATTATTGCCAACATGCCCTCTCCAATAGCCGCTCCGAGCCGCTTGAAAAGGCTTTTGAAAAGAAGCACAAGCGGGAGGCGGCGGATTGGGGGCAACCGATCGCAGTATGAGGGGAGCTCTATATGGCAAGGGATATGCCGCTGAAGGCGGTGATGATCGCGGCATTTGCGGGACTCGCATGGCCGGCTGACAAAGCAGCCGCCGCGCAGTGCGGCAATGGACCCGCGGGTTTCGAGACGTGGAAGAGCGAATTCGCCAATGAAGCGCGTGCAAAGGGTATCGGCGCCCCGGCCATTGCGGCTCTCATGTCGGCTTCCTATGCGAATGCGACCATCGCCGCTGATCGCGGCCAGAGGAGCTTCCATTTATCGCTCGAGCAATTCATGACAAAGCGTGGCGGCCCGGCCATCATTTCGCGGGGGCGCGCCCTCAAGCAATCCAACGCGGCGCTCTTCGCCTCCATTCAGCAGCGTTACGGTGTCCCGCCGGGTCCGCTTCTCGCCATTTGGGGCATGGAGACCGGCTTTGGGCGGGAGCATGGGAGTCAAAACCTCCTCTCGGCCGTCGCGACTCTTGCCTATGACTGCCGCCGGCCGGCCTATTTCACCGACCAGCTCTACGCGGCTCTGACGCTAATTGACCGAGGAGCGCTCTCGCCTCACACGCTGAGTTCCATGCATGGCGAGGTCGGCCAGACACAGTTCCTGCCGAAAACCATGTTAGAGTACGGCACGGGCGGAAGTCTCGACGTCGCCGCCAACGCCTTGGCCTCGACCGCCAATTTCCTCAGGGCGCATGGTTGGACGGCGGGCGCGGGTTACCAGCCTGGCGAGACCAATTTTGCCGCGATCCAGGCATGGAACGCGGCTTCAGTCTATCAACGGGCGATCGCGCTTATAGGGCAGCAGATCGATGGAGGAAGGGCGGAGTGACTGGGCTGAACTAGAAAGCGGAATGGTTCCTCGCTAAGTACGGCTGAGAATGGGGCGAACTCGCGACCGGCGAATGCCCATGAGAGGAGCCGATTTTCCTCGGATCTAGCCAATAAAGTTCATGGAGGCCAAAAATGGCCGACCCTCATCTTGAATCAATTCGCGATGTGACGCCGAGCTCAGAGGGCTGCGAAGACTGCTTGAGGATTGGCTCGAGCTGGGTGCATTTACGTCTTTGCCTAACCTGTGGGCATGTCGGCTGCTGCGACTCCTCACCGCACCAGCATGCAAGAGCGCATTTTCACGACACCGGGCATCCAATCATCCAATCTTTCGAGCCGGGCGAGGATTGGCGCTGGTGCTACGTCCACGAAAACTATGTTTGAGAGGACGCGCAGCCTCTGCAGGAACCTGACTCAGAACGACTAGAGTAGCATGAGGGGATATGGACCGGCATCGGTTTGGCTCCACGGGACGCGATGTCGCTGTTATCGGCCAAGGTACTTGGCAGATCGATAGCGGCGGCCGCCGCGCCGCGATTGCCGCGCTCAAGCGCGGCGTCGATCTTGGCATGACCCATATCGACACCGCGGAAATGTATGGCGCCGCCGAGGAGATTATCGCGGAGACGCTCGCCAGCCGGCGCGACGAGATATTTTTGGTCTCGAAAGTGTTGCCGGAAAATGCCTCCCGAAACGGCACCATCGCAGCCTGCGAGAAATCGCTGAGACGACTCAAGACCGACCGCCTCGATTGCTACCTTTTGCATTGGCAGGGGCGCCATCCGCTCGATGAGACGGTCGCGGCTTTTCAAAAACTTCGCCGCGAGGGCAAGATCCTTTCCTGGGGCGTCAGCAATTTCGATGTGGAAGACCTTGAGACGCTCCAAAAGATTGTCGGTGAAGATCGCCCTGCCTGCAACCAGGTCCTTTACCATTTGGCTGAGCGCGCAATCGAGCACCGGGTTATTCCCTGGTGCGAGGCAAATGGAGTTGCCATTGTTGGCTACAGCCCGTTTGCCCAAAGAGGGGGCTTTCCCGATCTCCACACGGCAGGCGGCCGCGTACTAGAAGAGATCGCCGATGCCCATGACGCGACGCCTCGCCAAGTCGCGCTGCGATTCTTAGTGCGGCGGCCTTCGGTGTTTGCAATTCCGAAGGCATCCAATCCGCAACACAGCGCCGAGAATGCGCGAGCAGGCGATATTCAGCTGAGCGAAGCGGAACTCGCGCGTATTGATAATGCTTTTCCACTCGCGGAGCGCTCAGTAGCGCTGCCTGTGTTGTAGGTTGCAAGGAGATCAGGCCATGGTGACCAAAGCGCTTTATGTCCGGCTGGAGGCAAAACCCGGAAAAGAGGTGGAGGTCGAGAGATTTCTCGTGAACGGCTTATCGATCGTCGAGGATGAGCCCGCGACGACGGCGTGGTTTGCGCTGCGATTGGGGCCTTCGACATTTGCCATTTTCGATGCCTTCCCGGATGAGGCAGGGCGGCTCGAACATCTGTCGGGGCGCGTCGCGGCGGCCCTCATGTCGAACGAGGTCAAAGAATTGTTGGCTAAACCGCCGGCGATCGAACGGACGGATGTGCTCGCGGCGAAGCTCGGCTAATTTTTGCGCACGCGCTCTGGAAATGCTTTGGCGAGAGCCTCCTCGCTGGCTGCGACGATACCACGCTCGGTGATGAGACCGGTCACGAGGCGCGCCGGCGTGACATCAAAGGCATAATTGAGGGCGGCGCTGCCGGCGGGCGTGATGCGGACCGTCTCGATGCGGCCCTCGCTTGCGAGGCCGGAAATGTGGGTCACCTCGCTTTCCGGCCTTTTTTCGATTGGCACTTCCCTGATGCCGTCGGATAAGGAAAAATCGATCGATGGTGACGGTGCCGCGACGTAGAACGGCACGCCATTGTCATGGGCGGCGAGCGCTTTCAGGTAAGTACCGATTTTATTGCAAACGTCACCCCTCGCCGTCGTCCGGTCGGTGCCGACAATCACGAGATCTACCTCGCCGTGCTGCATCAGATGGCCGCCGGCATTATCAACGATGACGGTGTGAGGCACGCCGTGCTCCCCAAGTTCCCACGCGGTAAGGGAAGCCCCCTGATTGCGTGGTCGCGTTTCGTCGACGTAGACATGAACCTTGATGCCTTCGTTGTCAGCCATGTAGATAGGCGCGGTCGCCGTGCCCCAGTCGACGGTGGCGAGCCATCCGGCATTGCAATGGGTCAGTATGTTGACGAGGCCGCCTTGTTTGCCCGCCGCCGCCGCGCGGATCAATGGTAGCCCATGCTTGCCAATCGCTTGGCATAGGCGAATGTCTTGTTCGGCGAGTTCCTCGGCACGCGCGAGGCTGGCGGCGGCGCGCTCGGCCGGAGGAAGTTTTAGAAGGTGCTCGCGCGTGACGTCGATGGCCCACCGCAGATTGACGGCCGTGGGCCGTGTTGCGATGAGTTGCGCACAAACCTCGTTGAGATTTTTATCTGAGGGCTCATGTAGCATCGCAAGAGCCACGCCATAGGCGGCCGCCACTCCGATCAGCGGAGCGCCACGCACCTGCATGGTTGTGATCGCCCGCGCGACCTCGCCACTTGTCGATATGGGCACGATTACAAATTCATGGGGTAGCCGTGTCTGGTCGATGATGTTCACCACATCCGTTTGCTCATCGAACCAAATTGTGCGGTAAGCTTGACCCGAAACTTGCATGAGTGACTAGGAGTTAGGTTTCCGGCCAGGGTTCGCTTGGGGACGCTCTCTACTTGCAGTTGCTGCAAATACTATTATCGATCCGGTTGTCTTCACGCTCGGTGCGCCGATCAAGGGGGTCCGTCGGAGCGCCTTGAGACTGCCCGGGATGGGGCACGGTCGCGCCCGTCGACGTGAGATAATCCTGATTGAGCAGACCTTCGGACTTTTCGTGGCCGGAGCGCCTATCCTGAGCTTGAGTGCTAGCGGCCAAAACCAGCAATACCAATAGCGAGGCAATAAGCTCAACCCGCATCTTGCCCTCCTTTTTCCGCTCGGGAACCTTAAAACTATCTACTCGAGCAAATTACTGCCGGCCAGTTTTTTATTTACCCATCATTAAGGGAAAAGCGCAAATCTCTTGAAGTGTGTCAATCAAAAGTAGGATAGTTGTATGAGTAGCAGCGAGGCGGACGATTTTGTGCCGAAGCTTGGCCCTCCTGGGACGTCGCCGCCTGCCCTATCAGGAGAAACGCTACGCGATGGTGCTAGGCGCCAGCGCGGCATGCCATCGAGCTTCATAATTTTCGAAAGCCGCGAGGCTAACGATAGGCCAAGGTCTTCTCGCCTTTTTTCTTACGGGCGGCTTATTGCTCTAGCCGTTTGCCTGTTTGGCGTTGCCTGGGCAGCGGGATCTTATATTCCGGCCCGCTATGTTCCACTCGCCGGAGCGCCGGTATCCGCGCTTTCCCCGAAACAGAATTCCGAGCGGGATCAGTTCTTGCGGGCAAATGAAAAGATGGCCGAGGACATCCGCTCGCTGAAGGACAGCGTCGAGGCTTTGCGCAGCTCGCAAGCGCAGGGAGCGAAAAATAGCGCGGCTCTTGATAATTTGAAAACCCGCCTTGGCGCGGTCAAGAGCGAAACGGCTGCCTTAATTGCCGAGCTTTCGGGTAAGGTGGAGCGCATCTCTCATGAATCGGAAGGCAAGCTAGCGCAGATCATTGACAGGCTTGATCGTATCGAGCATTCGTCCGCCGCGCCCGCCAACACCCCCATCACAGCCTCCGCTGGCCGAAAACAATCCGCCCGCGGCGATGCCTTCGACCCGGCCGAACATCCCGATGCTCCGGGGGCTCCTCGCCCACTTGGCGCCTCCAGCGCGGCTGCGGCCAATGCGGCGAGCGGGCGGGGACTTCACATGGAATCGAGCACCGAGTCTCGTAATCCGCAGCTGATCACAAATTGGGTTGTCAGGGATGTTTACGACGGCATTGCTCTCGTCGAGAGTCCGCATGGTTCCATCGAGGTTATCCCGGGCGAAACCATTCCCGGGGCGGGCACCGTCAAGGCAATCGAACGGCGTGGCGCGGGATGGATCGTCATCACCAGCCGCGGCGTCGTCGACTCGGCCCGCGACTCATTCTAAACGAAAACTGGCTGGTTTTCGCGGGGTGGTACCGCCACCCCGGCTCGAACGGGGGACCTCTAGATCCACAATCTAGCGCTCTAACCAACTGAGCTATGGCGGCTTTGCAAAGAAATTAAAAGGATCGGCCTTTGAATGCAAGGCGCGCAGAACCCCTGCAGCGTTGCTAAAAAGCGCGGGAGATGAGGACTATATAAGCGTTCCAAGGGCCCTCTTTGGTGGTTTCGTAAGGATCCTCCTTTAGAAAATCTAATGTCTAAACGTGAAAACCAAGAGAAAATGCCGGGATTGCCGCCCCGGTCCCAGCGGACGAGCCGTGAGCTTGCTGGGCAAGGCGCAAATTCGGATTCGAGCGTGACGGCGGGCGAGGCGCGGGCAGGCAACCGGCTCGCTCTCCTCGACGAAGAACTGCGGCGACTTAAAAGCGACTACCGTGAGCTTAGCGCCATACTGGATACCGCGACGGATGGCATCGCTATCCTCGATAGGGGTGGAGCTATTCTATCCCTTAACCGCTCGGCCCAGGCGCTCTTTGGGATGGATGTCAGCGAAGCAACGGGAAAGATTTTCACCAATTTGATCGTCTCTCAAGACCGTGGCTTTGCCGCGGAATATCTCGCGGAAGTGAAATCCGGCGGGGCAGCGACCCTACTTAATCGCGGGCGGGAGGTAACGGGTCTTGCCAGAGGGGGCGGGCAGATCCCGATGTTCGTGACGATCAGCCGTATCGATCAGGCGGCGGGCCGCGGCGAGGCAGGCCGGTTTTGCGTCCTGTTTCGTGACCTCACGCATTGGAAAGAAGTCGAGCAAGAGCTCAAACGAGCCCGGCAGGATGCCGAGCGCGCAAGCGCCTTGAAGTCGGATTTTATCGCCGCGGTGAGCCACGAGATCAGAACGCCGCTCAATGCAATTTTAGGTTTTGCCGAAGTCATGATCGAGGAGCGTTTCGGGCCGGTCGGCAGCGAGCGCTACAAGGACTATCTCAAGGATATAAAGGCCTCGGGCGCGCTCGTCATGAGTCTTGTCAATGACCTTCTCGATCTATCGAAGATCGAGGCAGGCAAGATGGATTTTGACTTTGCTTCAACGGACGCCAACCGCATCGTCGCGGAATGCGTGTCCATCATGGAGCCTCAGGCGGATGCTGAACGTGTGATGATCAGGCTCTCCCTATCGCCGGCGCTCCCCAACATTCTGGTCGACGAGCGCTCGCTCCGGCAGATCGTCTTAAATCTGCTCTCCAATGCCGTGAAGTTTAATAAGCCCGGCGGCCAGGTGATCGTTACGACGGCGCTCACGGATGCGGGGAGCGCGCTCATTCGCGTCCGAGATACCGGCATCGGCATACCGAAGTCTGACATCATGGCCGCCTTCGAACCGTTCCGGCGGCTTCCCAATGCGCGGCCATCGCGTGGAACGGGACTTGGCCTGCCGCTAACCAAGGCGCTTGTCGAAGCAAACCACGCTTCGCTATCGATCAAGAGCACGGAGAGGGAAGGCACCCTCGTCGAAGTTGCCTTTCCTCCGGCACGGATACTCGCGGAATAAACGCTCCGCTCTTGGAGTCGGGAACGGTTCCCGCCCGCGCCCGTTTTCCTTCCACCAAAGCAGAGGAAGGGCATCATGCGTACGGAACATTCCCAAGATAAACAGAAACATTCGCCGCAAACGGATCGCGCGGCGGAAGAGGCGAAAAAGAAGCGCCTGCAAGAAGACCTTGATAGCGAGCTTGCCGATACTTTCCCGGCCAGTGATCCGCCATCCTCAACGCAGCCTGCACCGCATCCAGGGACTCCGCAGCGAAATTAGCACCTATCATTGTGCCCGGTCTCCCTCCCGCTGAGGGCGCCGCACCATTGACGCCCAGATAATCCCATGCTATCCCAAATTATCCCAGGGCATTCCCGCCGCGATTCGCTCGCAAGCGCGAGTGTAAGCGCCGAGGGCACGCCCACTTAGTGGGGTTTGGGGTGGATGAGTTTGTCTCTAACTTCACGGGACGGCTTGATGCCAAAGGCAGAGTGTCGATCCCGGCGCCGTTCCGGGCGGTGCTAGCCCGTGATGGGTACGAGGGACTTTATGTTCATCCGGCGCTCGAGGCAGACGATGTATTGGACTGCGGCGGTCATGCCCTTCGGCAAAAAATCCATGATCTTCTCAGTCAGCATGCCCCGTACTCCGAGGAGCACAGCATATTTTCCATGGCTCTGCTTGGCACGAGCGAGAATTTGAAAATTGATTCGGAAGGGCGGGTCATTTTGAGTGAGTCCGCGAAAGCCCATGCAAAGATTTCGACGGGAGTCACTTTTGTGGGGCTCGGCTTTAAATTTCAAATCTGGGAGCCCGAGCGGTTTCGCGCGCATTTGGCAGAGGCCAGAAGCCGCGTGCGCGAGTCTGTGAAACAGCTCGGTTCCAGAAGCGTGGCGGGGGTATTGCCGCTACGGCAAAATGGAGCACGGGAATGATGCCGGGCCGCGGCGAAGAGGTTCCTCTCGCCGCCGGCGGACCGGTCCGGCATGTTCCCGTGCTTCGCCAAGAAGTCCTCGCCGCGCTGGCGCCGCTCGATGGCGGCTCCTACCTCGATGCGACCTTCGGAGCAGGGGGGTATGCGCGTGCTTTGCTCGCCTTACCACGGCTGCGGCTGCTTGCCCTCGACCGGGATCCGATCGCGATTGATAGAGGGCAGGAACTCGTTAAGGAAGCGGCTGGGCGACTCTGCCTTGTCAAGGCGCGGTTCGGCGAGATGGAAGATGTGGCGCGCGCCCACGGTTTCTCGCGCCTTGATGGCGTGGTGCTCGACATTGGCGTATCGTCGATGCAGCTCGATGAGGGGGCGCGCGGCTTTTCCTTTCGCTATGATGGCCCGCTCGACATGCGCATGGAGCCTCGGGGAACGACCGCCGCGGAGCTCGTGAATACGGCGGCGGAAGCAACACTAGCTAATATTTTTTATTACTTTGGCGAGGAAAAAGCCTCCCGTCGAATTGCCCGCGCCATCGTTCTTTCCCGTGCCAAAACGCCTTTTGTTTCGACCCAAGAGCTCGCTTCTCTCGTGGCGGGTGTCGCGCGGAACAAGCCGGGCGACATACATCCGGCGACGCGGGTCTTCCAAGCGCTGCGGATCGCCGTCAACGATGAACTCGTTGAGCTTGTTCACGGGCTTGCTGCGGCCGAGCGCATTTTGGTGGCGGGTGGCCGTTTGGCCGTCGTCACTTTCCATTCGTTAGAGGATCGTATCGTGAAGCAATTTTTCGCTGACCGCTCCGCTAAAACCCGCTCCCGCCTGCTTCCCCATGAGGCCAAGGCGCCAGACGCGACCTTTGCCGCGCCCGGCAAACAACCCGTGACGCCCTCCTTACGCGAGATCGAAGATAATCCGCGGGCTCGGTCGGCCAAGCTCCGGTATGGCATTCGCACGCAAGCGGCGGCGCGAGGCATCAATCCATCCTTGGCGTCCCTTGCCAGGATTCCAGAGCGCGCGGTGGGGACGCGCTAAAATGTTGCGAACGCTCAATGTTTTGGCGGTCGCGGCGTTAATAGGCTCCGCTATTTACGCCTATTCAATCAAGTATGAAACAACTTACCATGCCGAAACTATTGTGAAACTTCAGCACGAAATCAAAAGAGAACGAGACAAAATCGAGATGTTGCGAGCGGAATGGGCTCATTTGATACGCCCGGAGAGAATACGGTCACTCGCCGATAAATTCCTCGATCTGCAAGCGGTGGGCCTTTCGCAGATCGTCAAATCCGAGGCCCTTCCCGCGAAAACGTCGCGGGGCGATGCGATAGGGCGCAAGCTAGAGGCGCTCGGGCTTGGCTCGCCGGCAGCCGGCGATAGTGCCAAGACAGATCCGGCTATCTCGCCGGCGTCAGTCAGATGATGGCCTCGCGATGAACGGCCGGTTTGATCAAAATTCTCTGGCGCCTGACGGAGCCCGAAAACGCGCGAGTGAATCGACGCGCCTCTCTCGATGGCTTCATGGCCTTCGGCGGGCTGCCCCGCAAAAAAGCGCGTTCCGCGTCAAACTCATGGCCTTGGTCTTCCTCGCGGTCTTCGCCGCCATTGGCGGGAAACTCCTTCAATTTGGCCTGCGTCCCGAGCCGCTGCAAAATGCCAAACGCGCCTCCAGCGATACCATCGCTGCGGCGCGTCCCGATCTTCTTGACCGCAATGGCGAGATCTTGGCGACCGACGTCAAAGTCATGTCGGTCTTCGCTGAACCCAGGCGCATCATCGACAAGGATGAAGCGGTGGAACTCCTCTCCGCCGTGCTTCCCGACATTGACGCGCGCGAGCTCAGGGAACGCCTCGGTTCTCGAAAGGGTTTCATTTGGGTAAAGCGGGCCATTACCCCGAAACAACAACAAGAGGTTTATCGCCTCGGCTTGCCAGGAATCGGATTTTTCGAGGAAAATAAGCGCGTTTATCCGAACGGCCCGCTCGCGGCCCACGTCCTTGGCTTTGCCAATTTGGATGGCATTGGTATTTCCGGACTCGAAAAATACGTTGACGGCCAGGGGCTTGCCGATCTCCACAGCGCCGGCTTTCCGCTCGCGCAAGAAAATCTGGCGCCAATCACGACAGCTCTCGATCTTAAAGCCACCTATGCGGTGCGTGACGAGCTTGCATGGGCGATAGGTAAATTCAAAGCAAGGGCCGGGGCCGCGGCGATTCTCGATGTGAACACCGGCGAGGTTATCGCGATGGCCTCCTTGCCTGATTATGACCCCAATAATCCCGCCGGCGCCCTTGATCCCGACCATATTAACCGGCTTTCCGTCGGCGTTTACGAGATGGGGTCGACCTTTAAGGCCATTTCGCTTGCCATGGCTCTCGACTTGGGCAAGGTCTCGCTTCGCTCAAGAATCGATGCGCGTGAAAGCTTGCGCTACGGCCATTTTACCATTCACGATTTTCATGCCCAGCACCGGCTCTTGAGCGTGCCCGAGGTCTTCACATATTCATCTAACATTGGCGCCGCGCGCTTGGCTCTCATGGCTGGCGTCGAGGCGCATAAGTCGTTTCTCAAGAAAATGGGTCAGCTCACGAGGCTGCGGACCGAGCTACCCGAATCCGCCGAACCGCTCGTCCCCAAGAATTGGGGGGAGTTGAATACCATGACGATCGCTTTCGGCCAGGGCCTTAATGTTGCTCCTTTGCAGGCGATGATGGCGGTTGGTGCGCTTGCCAACGGCGGTTATCTTATCACGCCAACTTTTCTAAAGCGGAGCGAGGACGAGGCTAAAAAACTCGCGGTGCGGGTCATCAAGCCTGAAACATCGGAGGCGCTACGCTATTTGATGAGGCTCAACGCCGAGGTCGGCACGGCCAAAATCGCTGATATCGAGGGCTACTTCGTCGGCGGTAAAACGGGTACGGCGGATAAAATCATCCACGGCCATTATTCGAAGGACAAGGTTCTTACCACTTTCATGGCGATCTTTCCGTCTGACAAGCCCAAGTATCTATGCCTTGCGCTCCTCGACGAGCCGCAAGGCTTGCCAGAGACGCAAGGTCACCATACGGCTGCTTGGAATGCCGGGGCCGTTGCCGCCCGCATCGTCGAGCGGACAGGGCCGCTCCTTGGGCTACCGCCCCGTCCAGAACGGCCGCCCCAGCCCTTCCCGTTGCTGGCCAAGCTTGGCTATGCCGAGGCCAATCAGCCCGCCCATGGCCGAGGCGGGCACTGATGCGACTCGCCGAGCTATTTCCCGAAGCGGCAATACCAGAGGTTCTCGCCTGGCAGGAAATCACAGGCATCAGCGCCGATAGCCGTGCCGTCGCACCAGGAATGGTTTTTTTTGCTCTTCCCGGGACAAAAACAAATGGCCTCGCGTTCGTGAACCAAGCGGCGGAGCGCGGCGCCATCGCGATTGTCAGCGAGCGCGCACCGGAAGGCTCAGCTGCCAGGGCTGCCTATGTAAAAACAAACGATGTTAGGCAGGCTTTCGCGCAAGCGGCGGCGCGATTTTATCCAGGCCAGCCGGAAACGATTGCCGCTGTCACCGGGACGAGCGGCAAAACCTCCGTTGCGGACTTTGCCCGTCAGATTTGGCTCTCGCTCGGCCTCAAGGCGGCATCCCTTGGCACACTTGGTACCATCGGCCCGGCGGGAGTCTTGCCGGGTTCCCTGACAACGCCCGATCCCGTAAGCCTTCACAAAGCTCTTGCGGAACTGGCGCAAAGCGGCGTCACCCACCTCGCCCTCGAGGCATCATCGCATGGGATCTTGCAACGCCGGCTCGATGGTGTACGCCTAGAAGCCGCCGCCTTCACAAACCTATCGCGCGATCATCTCGACTATCACGCGACGATCGAGGATTATCTCGATGCCAAGCTCGGACTGTTCAACCGCTTGCTTGAGCCTGGTAAAGCCGCCATCATCAACGCTGACAGCGACGTTGCGGATAAAGTTCATGCCGCCTGCCTGGCGCGCGGGCTAAACGTTATCTCGGTCGGCACCAAAGGGAAGAACTTTCGAATCGATAAGGCCGACGCCGAGCATTTTTCCACGAGGGTCGTATTTACCTTTGAGGGCAAAGTCCATTCTCTCCTTCTGCCTCTTGCTGGAACGTTCCAGGCATCGAACGCGCTTATCGCTGCGGCGCTTTGTATCGCAACTGGAAGCCCGCATGAGGCTGTCTTTGCGGCACTCGAGAAGCTCAATGGCCCGCCCGGGCGGCTTGAGCTCGCCGGCCGAAAAAATGGCGCTCCTATTTTTGTCGACTATGCGCATAAGCCGGATGCTCTCGACAAAGCTATCAGAGCGCTGCGGCCGTTCGTGGTTGGCAAGCTCATTGTCGTCTTCGGTTGTGGCGGCGACCGCGATGCCGGCAAGAGGCCGCTGATGGGCGAGATCGCGGCGCGGCTCGCGGACCACGTCGTCATCACCGACGACAATCCCCGATCGGAAGATCCGGCGTCGATCCGTCGGGTAATCAAGGAAGGCGCGGGTAATGCCGCTCACGTCGAAGACATCGGCGACAGGGCTTCGGCCATCGCTCATGCGATCGGCATGCTTGCAAAAGGGGATAGTCTTCTCGTCGCCGGAAAGGGGCATGAGACCGGCCAAATCATTGGCGCGATCACACTCCCTTTCTCCGACTTAAATTGTGTCCGCTCCATATTGAATGAAGCATCTCCATGAGCGCGGTCGCGCAAGACAATCCTCTTTGGACCAGCCTTGGCGTCATCGAGCCGCTCGCCTCGCGGGTGAGTGGCGGCCTGCCGCGTCGCGAAATCACCGGTATATCCATAGACTCGCGGACGTTGCAGCAAGGGGACCTGTTCTTTGCGATAAAGGGGCTTAACTCGGACGGCCATGATTATACGGGCGCTGCTTTTGCTAGGGGGGCTGCCGCCGCCGTCGTCGATGAGGCCCATGCCGAGTTGCTGCGCCCATTCGGTCCTCTTTACGTCGTCAAGGATGTCCTTGCCGCGCTCGAGCGTTTAGGCATTGCCGCGCGCGCCCGCTCGCAAGCTCGCATCGCTGCTGTGACAGGCTCGGTTGGCAAAACATCGACAAAAGAAGCCTTGCGTCTTGTGGTTTCACAGGCCGGGGCGGCGCACGCGTCTACCGCCTCATACAATAATCATTGGGGCGTGCCGCTGACCTTGGCGCGCATGCCAAAAGCCGCGAAATTCGGGGTTTTCGAGATTGGCATGAACCATGGGGGAGAGATCACGCCTTTGGCCGCCATGGTGCGCCCTCATATTGCGATCATTACAACGATCGCGCCAGTGCATCTTGAGAATTTTCGAAGTGTCGATGAGATCGCCGATGCGAAGGCGGAATTATTTTCCGGCCTCGTGCCAGGCGGTGTGGTGATCCTAAATCGCGATATTGCCCAGTATGACCGTCTATTCTCGCACGCAAAATCCTCCCGCGCCGGGCACGTGGCGGCGTTCGGCGAACACCGATCCGCTGACGCGGTTTTGAGAAACGTCAAAATTGGCGAAAGCCATTCCGTCGTCGACGCCGACATTCATGGGCAGCGGATCACTTTCAGACTTGGCATTCCAGGCCGCCATTTCGCAATGAATTCACTTGCCGTTTTGCTTGCCGCCAAGGCCTTGGGGATCGGCCTTGAATCGGCCGCGGCGACGCTGGCCCTGAGCGCGCCACAACCGGGGCGCGGCGAGCGCTTGGCCCTATCCGTTAAGGATGGCATCTACACATTGATCGATGAAAGTTACAATGCCAATCCCGCCTCGATGCGCGCCGCCCTGGCTTTGGTTGGAGCGCTGCCGTTACGGAACAAAGGCCGCCGGATCGCGGTGGTTGGTGACATGCTGGAACTTGGCCCGGACGCCAGCATGATGCACGCCGAGCTTGCCAAGGATGTCGCCGCTAATCGGTTCGATCTCGTCTTTGCCGCAGGTTCTCTATCAAAACACCTCTTTGATGCTCTACCGGGGCCAGTTCGTGGAGCCTGGCGCGAGCACGCCGCTGATATCGTAGAGCCATTGGAAGCTGTCCTGCGCGGCGGCGACATTGTGATTGTCAAAGGCTCCAACGCAAGCCGGATGGGCACCATTGTCGAGGCGCTGAAGAAGCAGGCGGGCGAGAGTCCATCAGTGGGAGCGGCGAAATGCTAAGCTGGCTCTGGCAATTTTCTAATCATTTCGAACCGCTCAATTTATTTCGTTACATCACCTTCCGCACCGGTGGCGCCACCGCTACCGCGCTTTTCTTTGTCTTGTTCTTTGGGCCGAGAATCATTGCGGCGCTGCGCCTGAAACAAGGCAAGGGCCAGCCCATTCGCGATGACGGCCCGCAATCCCACCTTTTGTTGAAAAGGGGGACGCCCACAATGGGCGGGCTGATGATTTTGTCGGGACTCATTGCCTCGACATTGTTATGGGCGAACCCCAAAAACCACCTCGTCTGGATCGTCCTTTTGGTGATGGCGGGCTTCGGCGCCATCGGTTTCTATGACGATTTGCTCAAAGTCACGAAACAGACCCATAAGGGTTTTTCTGGGCGGCTGCGGCTTGTCGCGGAACTCGCGATTGCCGCGACCGGCTGTTTTGCAATGATGAAGCTTGGAACACCGCACACGACGGGCCTCGCGCTTCCGGCCATCAATGGCTTCGTCATCGATCTCGGCCTATTCTTTATTCCGTTTGGATCTTTTGTCATTGTTGCCGCTGGCAATGCCGTTAATTTGACGGATGGACTTGATGGTCTCGCCATCGTCCCTGTGATGATCGCTGCAGCAGCGTTCGGGATCATCGCTTATCTTGCCGGTAATGCGATTTTCTCAACCTACCTTGGCATCAATTTCGTGCCTGGCAGCGGTGAGCTCGCTGTCGTTTGCGGCGCGCTGATTGGCGCTGGCCTTGGCTTCCTTTGGTTCAACGCACCGCCCGCGCAAATTTTTATGGGCGATACCGGATCTTTGGCACTCGGCGGCGCCCTCGGCACCATCGCGGTCGCCGTAAAGCATGAAATTGTTCTGGGCATTGTCGGCGGCCTCTTTGTTCTCGAGACCCTTTCCGTGATCGTCCAGGTTATTTCGTTCAAGCTCACGGGTAAGCGCGTCTTCAAAATGGCGCCGATCCACCATCATTTCGAGCAGCTTGGCTGGTCCGAGCCGCAAGTCGTTGTACGATTCTGGATTATCGCCTTCGTCCTCGCGCTCATCGGTTTATCGACGTTGAAATTGAGATGACGCCTGTCAGTTGCTTTCGCGGTAAACATGCCGCTGTCTTTGGGCTTGGCGGGTCGGGATTTGTAACCGCGCAAGCCCTCATTGCCGGCGGCGCCCGCGTATCGGTTTGGGACGATAACGAACACGCTCGCGAAAAGGCTCGCGCCGCGGGGCTTCGGATCGAAAACCTCGCAACAGCGGACTGGCAAAGTTTTGATTCTCTTATCCTATCTCCTGGCGTTCCCTTAACGCATCCAGCGCCCCATTGGACCGTACTGAAGGCGCGGCAGAAAGCGATTGAGGTTATCGGCGATATAGAATTATTCTGCCGCGAGCGGTTCCACATCGCTCCGGACGCGCCTTTCATTGCAATTACCGGAACGAATGGGAAGTCGACGACGACGGCGCTCGCCGCGCATCTCTTCCGGAGTTTTGGTTACGCTGTTGAAGTGGGCGGCAATATCGGCACGCCGATCCTCGCCTTGAAGCCGCCAGCGCCGGAGCGCGTGCATGTCATCGAGTGCTCATCTTTCCAGATCGATCTCGCCCCGTCGCTCAATCCTTCCGCCGGCATCCTGTTGAACGTCACTCCCGATCACCTCGATCGGCACGGGACAATGGAAAACTACGCCTCGATCAAGCAGAGGCTTTTAGAAAAAGCGGCACTCGCCGTCGTCGGCGCAGATGACGATATTTCTTGTTCCATTGCGTCTCATCTCGCCAAAGCCGGCAGAAAAATTGTCCGTATCTCGGCAAGCGGCCGCCCGCTGGATCATGGGATCGTTTTGGATGGTTCTTGCCTGCGGCGGGTCGAGGGCGGCAAGCCCACCCTCATCGCGGATCTTGCCGGGATTGCGTCGCTGCGCGGCGCTCACAATGGCCAAAATGCCGCCGCCGCCGTCGCGGCGCTCGGGCAGCTTGGCTATGATATTGAGCGCGTGGCCAAAGGGCTTAATACCTTTCCAGGTCTACCGCACCGGCTCGAGGAGGTCGGACGGCAGGGAAACACTCTTTTCGTCAATGACTCCAAGGCGACCAATGCCGATGCGGCGGAAAAAGCGCTTCTCTCTTTTGATAAGGTCTTTTGGATTCTTGGGGGTCGGGCGAAAGAGGGCGGTATCGAGGCGCTGCGCCCTTTGTTTGGCAAGGTTATCAAGGGCTATCTAATCGGCGAGGCTAGCGAGGCCTTTGCCCGCTCCATTGGGGCGTCATTTCCTTTCGAACTCTGCGGATCGCTCGAGACGGCTGTTCCGGCAGCGGCCCGCGATGCGCGGGCGAGCGAGCTTGCCGAGCAGATCGTGCTGCTCTCGCCGGCCTGCGCCTCATTTGACCAATTTGCCGACTTCGAAAAGCGCGGGGATCGCTTTCGCCAGCTTGTGCAGGCCTTGCTCCCCGCCACGCCAAAACATTGAGGGGATCATATGGTATCGCGCGTCGAACGCTCGGTCATAGCCAATTGGTGGTGGACGGTCGATCGCTGGATCCTTGCGTTGGTTGGCGCCCTAATGGTGTTTGGCCTCGTTTTGACGATGGCGGGCAGTCCGGCGGTCGCCGAGCGGCTCGGCTTGCCATCCTTTCATTTCGTCAATCGACAAGTCCTTTACCTCCTTCCATCGATCGTGGTGCTGATCGGCTCGTCTTTTCTCTCGCCGCGGCAAGTGCGGCGGGTCGCGCTCTTCGTATTTCTCGCTGCGATCGCCTTGATCATTGTGGGGCTCTTCTACGGCCATGAGGTTAAAGGCGCGCGCCGTTGGATTTTCGGCATTCAACCCTCCGAATTTCTCAAGCCCGCCTTCGTCGTGCTCACCGCTTGGGCGTTTTCGGAAGGTGGAAAACGGCGGGATGTTCCGGCCTACCTGATCGCCCTCTTGTTATTGCTATCGTCGGTTTTTCTCCTCGTACTGCAGCCAGATTTTGGCCAGACGATGCTCGTTTCGCTTGTCTGGGTGGCACTGTTTTTTATGAGCGGTCTGCATTGGCTCTGGCTTGCTGGCATTGGGGGCGCGGGGTGTGGCAGCGCTGTTCTTGCCTATAAACTCGTGCCACATGTCAGGGCCCGCATTTTGAAATTTATCGACCCCGGTGCAAGTGGCGGCATCGCCGATACATTCCAAATCGACACAGCCCTTGAAAGTATTGCTGCCGGTGGCTGGTTCGGCAAAGGTCCCGGCGAGGGGACCATCAAGCGTATTCTTCCCGATGCGCACACGGACTTTATCTTCGCAGTGACGGCGGAAGAGTTCGGCATTCTCGCCTGCCTTTTGATTGCCGCCATATTCGCTTTCATCGTTTTGCGTGGCCTATTGATGGCGGCGCGCGCCGACGATCTCTTCTGCCGTCTTGCCGCGGCAGGGCTCGTGCTATTGTTCGGCCTCCAGAGTACAATCAACATGGCGGTTAACCTTCATCTCATACCGGCCAAAGGCATGACCTTGCCGTTTATTTCCTATGGCGGTTCATCGCTGATTTCTTTGGCGCTGGCGGTCGGCTTTTTGATTGCCTTGCTTCGCAAACGGCCAGGCAGCACGTTGCTTCCTCATGCGGCAACGGAAGCCTATCCATGAAGAAATGCGGCTGCATTGCCGTCGCGGCGGGCGGCACTGGCGGCCATTTATTTCCCGCCGCCGCTCTCGCCGAGGCCCTGATCGCGCGAGGGTATAGGGTGTATCTCATGACCGATGAGCGAGCGGCTCAGTATGGCGGTGATTTCCCTGCCGCCGCGATCCATCAGCTCGCCGCCGCGACGCCTCGGAGCGGCAAGCTCACCGCGCGCGCCTCGGCGATCCTAATTCTCGCTCGTGCGACTTTTGCCGCGCGCGTGCTTCTCAAGCGGATCGCGCCCTTGGCGGTCGTGGGCTTTGGCGGTTACCCGACGGTGCCGCCGGTGCTCGCGGCATCTTGGCTCGGGTTGCCGGCCGTCATTCACGAGGGCAATGCGGTTATTGGCAAGGCCAATCGATTTCTTGCGGGGCGGTCCGACATGATCGCCACGGGCTTTGCGGCACTCGGCGGCCTGCCGCCCGCCCTAAAAGCTAAGACGCGCCTCACCGGTAACCCGGTGCGCCCGGCGGTCATCGAGGCGGCGCGCTGTCCTTTTCCGGACTTTGACGATGGCCGGCTGCGGCTCCTTGTGACCGGTGGCTCGCAAGGCGCGCGGGTTTTTTCCGAGATCGTTCCCGCTGCCCTTGAATCACTCCCAGAGACCGCGCGTCAGAATATCGTTATCACGCAGCAGGCGCGCAGCGAGGATACCGAACGCGTGGCGCAAACCTACCAGCGGCTTGGTCTTGAAGCCACAATTCAGCCTTTTTTTAAGGACCTGCCGGCGCGAATGGCGCAAGCTCACCTCGTGATTTCACGCGCCGGAGCCTCGACGGTCGCCGAGCTTGCGGTGATTGGCCGCCCGGCCATTCTCGTCCCGCTACCGCATTCCCTCGATCAGGACCAGGCCGCGAATGCCCAGCAATTTGCCGCAGCCGGCGCGGCGATTGTCATCGCGCAGAGCCAATTTTCGCCGCAATGGCTAGCGACTTCTCTTCTTGAAGCGCGGGGCGATTTTGGAGCGCTGGCGCGCCGGGCCGCCGCCGCGAAGAGAACGGCCATCACGGACGCTGCCCAACGGCTCGTCGGCCTTGTCGAGGAACTCACCGAGAGGAAGGAGCGCCTTCATGCGGCTGCCGGATAAACTTGGCCCCATTCATTTTATTGGGATCGGCGGCATCGGCATGTCCGGCATCGCCGAAGTCCTGCTCAATCTCGGCTACACGGTGCAAGGCTCGGATGCCTCGGACAGCGCGAATGTCTTGCGGCTGCGAAACAAGGGCGCGGTGGTTCGTATCGGCCATGACGCGGGAAATCTCGGCGCCGCGGAAGTGGTCGTGGTATCGACGGCAATTCGACGCGATAACCCGGAGCTGATTGGTGCGCGGGCGCGGCGCTTGCCCATCGTGCGCCGAGCCGAGATGCTCGCGGAACTCATGCGTTTTAAGCAATGTGTCGCCATCGCCGGCACGCATGGCAAGACGACGACGACCTCTCTCGTCGCCACTCTCCTTGAAGCGGGCAAGTTTGACCCAACGGTCATCAATGGCGGCATTATCAATGCTTACGGCACCAACGCAAGGCTCGGCGCCGGTGATTGGATGGTCGTGGAAGCGGACGAAAGCGATGGCACCTTCCTCAAGCTTCCGGCCGAGATCGCTATCGTGACCAATATCGATCCCGAGCACCTCGATCACTTCAAGACTTTCGACGCAATCAAGGCCGCTTTCCGCGCTTTCATCGAGAACATCCCCTTCTATGGCTTCGCCGTCATGTGTCTTGACCACCCGACGGTTCGTGAGCTGGCGGGAAAAATTGAAGACCGGAGAATCGTTACCTATGGAGAAGATCCGCAGGCCGACGTCCGGCTCATGGGGATTGACCTTTGCAACGGAATGTCCCGCTTCGCGCTGCGCATTCGCGATCAACAATCGGGCGCCGAGCGGCCCCTTGACGACATTGTGATGCCGATGCCTGGCCATCATAACGCGCTCAACGCAACCGCCGCCATCGCGGTCGCCGATCGCCTTGGCATGGGCGCCGATCAAATCCGCAACGCGCTCGCCGCCTTCGGCGGTGTCAAGAGGCGCTTCACGCGCACCGGCGAATGGAATGGTGCCACGATTTTCGATGACTACGGCCATCACCCGGTGGAAATCGGCGCCGTCTTGCGCGCCGCACGCGCATCGACGCGAGGGAAGGTAATTGCTGTTGTGCAGCCGCATCGCTACAGCCGCCTCCATTCGCTGTTCGAGGAGTTTGCTGCTGCCTTCGGGGATGCCGATGTTGTGATTGTCGCCGATGTCTATCCAGCCGGCGAGGCGCCAATCGAGGGCGCTAATCGCGACGCTCTCGTCGCTGCCATCAAACGGCGCGGGCATCCGCGCGCGATCGGCCTCGAGCGGCCCGAGGATCTGGCGCCGCTTATTCGCACGCTCGCTAGGTCGGGCGATTACATCGTCTGTCTTGGTGCCGGCAACATCACACAATGGGCGCATGCCCTGCCAGGCCAGCTTGCCGCTGAAGACATCGATGTTGGTGCCGCCGAATAGAAGCTTGGCCTTTTTTCCCGATTTGATCCCTGGCCTCAAGGCCGCCATGGCTCACCTTAAGGGGAAGCTTACGGCCAATGCACCCCTCGCGCGGCTCTCTTGGTTCAGGACGGGCGGCATGGCGCAAGTCCTGTTCGAACCCGCCAGCGAAGAAGATCTTGCCTATTTTCTCGCCCGGCTCGATCCCACCATCTCAGTTTTTGTGCTTGGTGCTGGTTCCAATATTTTAATTCGCGATGGCGGCATCGAAGGTGTCGTCATTCGCCTCGGCAGGCCTTTCCAGGCAGTCGAAATCGATGGCTTGGTCCTTCGCGCCGGAGCGGCGGTCTCGGATGTCAAACTCGCGTCCACCGCCGCGCAAGCGGGGATCGCCGGATTTTCCTTTTACCGCGGCATTCCAGGCTCCATTGGTGGCGCTCTGCGCATGAATGCCGGCGCCTATGGGGCGGAAACCAAGGACGTTCTAATCTCGTGCCGGGGCGTCAACCGCCGAGGCGAGACCTTGGAATTCTCCAACGCCGGCATGGGATTTTCCTATCGCCACTGTGGCGTGTCCGAGGGTGTTATTTTCACAAACGCGGTGTTAGCGGGGCGCGAAGGCGACGCTGAGGCGATCCTGGCCGACATGGCGGAAATGGCGAAAGCCCGCTCGCAAACGCAGCCGGTCAACACGCGCACGGGGGGCTCCACCTTCAAAAACCCGGCGGGGGAAAAAAAGGCCTGGGAGATGATCGATAGGGCAGGTTGCCGCGGCCTTGTGGTGGGGGATGCGCAAGTGTCGGAGCTGCATTGCAATTTTCTCGTCAACCGCGGGCGCGCCAGCGCCGCCGATCTCGAAGGTCTCGGCGAGCTCGTCAGGAAACGCGTGTTTGAGGCAAGCGGTATCCTCCTCGAATGGGAGATTTTGCGAGTCGGCAAAGCGCTCGCGGCGTAGCCCGCAAAAGGCCGCTGATTGGTAAGATCGGAGGTGAGATCCTTACAAAAGGGTTTCACGTGAAACCTTTTTGTAAGAAAATGCCGCCGTTCCTTACAAACATGCGCGGCGCACTCAGCGGCGCCCATACGCTCGCTGTTGTCGTAGCTGGCGCACGTCTATCGTTGGGTGGTCGTTAGCTCTCTGGCTTTAATCTCATCTCGCCACTCCGCCGGGAATTGTGCCATCGGTTCGTATCTTCCCGCCCGGCGAATGAGCACCATCTTGTTGCCCTTAATCACGTTGTTCTCGACGATCTTTTCCATGCAATAGATTGTTGAGGATTCCTCACCGTGCATGTTTTTGCACGAGAAAACCACATGGTAGTGATAATGTTTGTTATGGTGTCATCCGAAAAAATGCCGGTAGAACCGGACTTATAATAAGGACCATCGACCGTGAGATCCGTTAATCCAATGGCCTTGCTCCATTGCAAAGACTCGTTCGGTTGGAGTGCGTCCGCTATGCGAATGCCAGCGATCTCATGCACCGGCGGCACCTCGCTGCTTCTGAAATGATAAATGTCAAGCTTTGTATCCGTTGCCAATGCGGGCCCGACGTTTCGGATCGTGCCAGATATCAAAAGCTCAAGCTTGCTCTGTATGTGCCTGAATCCGACCGCTCCAAGGTTTTCATGCTCCGGAAGGTCGGAAAACTCAAAATCTAGGATCGGAGTTCTTTCCGCTTTGTGCCGACGCCGCGAAAGTAGATAAGTGATAAATGACCCAGCAGCAGCACCCACCACTGCGCTTACTAGCGAAGTCATGATACCTGAAAAGTCGCTAGTCACACCGACAACCTCGAAATCGTCCAGCCGTACACGTTGTAACTGCGGCCAATCTCGCAAGCGTCTCGTCGCACTTGTCGCGCCGCTTGATCGACTCGCGCTTATGATGCTCGGTAAGCTTTGGTTTGCGCCCAAACTTCACGCCCTTTGCCGTGGCGCGCTCGCGGCCCTCGCACGTGCGGGCGCGGATTAACTCGCGTTCGAACTCGGCAAGGCCGCCTAAGATCGTCAACATCAAGCGCTCGTGCGGCTAAGCTATTGAAGCAGTGGTGGAGCGGGTGAAGGGAACCGAACCCTCGTTTTCAGTTTGGAAGGCTGCTGCTCTACTGCCTGTATGTGGCCTCGTCAATCCGAGACAAACTCTTTAGGATCGTCCTTCGAAAGCTTGGCGAAATTTTATGAGCGTGGCGGGGTCGGCGTCGGATATGGCCCAATAATCGGTATTTCCCTCGCGCCATGTCTCTACCGCGTAGCCATCAACCCTCGAAGGGAAGCTTGCTGCGCCATTGCCCCTCGCGGGCAGAGCGGTGAGGCTGATATAATGCTCGTTGTGCCGGTAGAGTAAAACGGGCGCTGGGGTCCCCGCGACGACATCGATCCGGCCTCCTGCCAAAGGGAAACCCTGCGCCTCGAGATCCTCGACCTTTGGCGCTAGCGCAAAGCGCGACGCGAACCAAGGTTTGATCTTGTGACGGTCCGCCGAGGCGACATCAAAGGGCTGACCCGAAAGCAAGCCACGCTTGTGATCATCGATGAGGAGTTCGGCGAACGGGATGTCCGGTGACGAGGTTTTTACGACGAGCCAAGTAGAAAGACTGCCCAGTCCCGCGGCGATGATAACAGACGCCGCGAGCGCCTGCCAATTGGGCGCGAGGGTGGCCCGACGGGGCGAGACGGCGGGCGCGGCCATCGCCATGACACGAGCCCGCAGGTCCGCCGGAGCCACTCGCGGAATAAACTCCCGGCGGATGGCGCCTTGAAGAGTTTTCAGGCGGTTGTACTCGGCGGCGAAATCGCTGGTCTCCGCTAAGCGTTTTTCGAAACTGAGCATTGCCGCAGCGTCGAGCTCGCCATCGAGAGCCGCGTTAAGTAGGAGGAGTTCGTCGCGGGTTAGTGCCGTCATCGCTATCCCTCCTTTCCCAAAGCTGTAATGAGCGCCTTGCGGGCGCGCGCAAGCCGCGACATGACGGTGCCAAACGCGACGCCTGTAATGTCGGCGATCTCGCGGTAGCTCAGCTCATGGATTTCGCGAAGCACCAGGGTTTCCTTACAAAACGGCGGCAGGGCATCAATGGCGGCCTCGAGCGCTCGGGCATCGGATTTGGCGATCAAGGCTTCTTCAGGCGTTGCTCCTTCGTCTGGCGTCTCAAGATCGTCGATGTCCTCTGTCGCCGCCAACGCCTTCGGCCGGTTGCGCGCAAGCCAAGTAAAGGCCGTGTTGCGGGTGATGGCGAGAAGCCAGGCGCGGGCATTGCCGCCGCGGAAACGATCAAGCCCCTGGAGCGCGCGGAGACAAGCTTCCTGAACGACATCCTGCGCGTCGGCATCATTACCCGTCAGCCAGCGGGCGAGGGCATAGGCATCGTCGAGATGAGGCACGACGGTTGCTGCAAAGCGATCAGAGGATAGCGCCTTCATCGCGAAAGATGCCTATGCGCGAAAGCCTCATCTTGGGCTCATGGCGTGACCACAACCCTTCCCATCATGCGCGGGTGCAAGCTACAGAAGTAATTGTAGACTCCCGGCTTGGTAAACGTAAAGGAAAACGTCTCGTCGGTATCGAGCGCGGCTGAGTGAAACTCCCCATCCGTGTTGGCAATCGTATGGGGAATATCGTCGCGATTGCGGAAGGTCACGGTCGTGCCTTGTTTGACCTTCAGCTCGCCCGGCGTGAAAGTAAAGTTATCGATAACCACTTCATTCTCTGCCGCCTTGATTGGCGAGCCCGCGAAAATCATCGCGGTGATCAATGCCACCCTATAAAATCGTTCGATATGCATGGGCTCCCCTCAAGCTAGTGGCGTATCGATAATGGCGAGAGGCTGCTTCCCATGCCGGACCTCGACACTTGCAATACCGAGAACGCCGCGCAATTTTTCGGCCGGCACAAGCATCGGCCCGGGCGAGGGCGCGGTTCCCGGCGCGGGCTGCGGAAAGGCAGTCGACCTTGCCGTATGGAATATCATATTGCCTTCGACTTTTTGCATGACTTGGTGGATATGCCCGTTGAGCATAGTGACCGAACCAAACTTTTTCAGGAGAGCAAGCGCTTTTTCCGCATCCTCCGTGCCCCAACCCCACTCCGCCGAAATGGTCCAGAGTGGAATATGCGCGAAAACGACGATCGGCATTGATGTCGGTTTGTTGCGCAAATCCTCGGCGAGCCAGGCGAGCTGCTCATCGCCGAGAGAACCAAGGCCTCCGGCCTTGAGATTGGCGACGTTGACAAGGCCGATGAAATGTACGCCGCTGTCATCGAAGGAATACCAGCCGCTGCCTTTCGTGCTTTTGCCGAACCGGTCGAGGTAGGCTTTCCCATTATCGGCATCGATAATGTCGTGTTCGCCAGGTACATAATGGACATCGAGCTTTGCGCTACCGATGATTTGCTGTGCGTCGTCAAATTCACCGGGCTTTGAGAGATGAGTGATATCGCCGGTATGTATCATGAAGGAAGGATTTTTGGGCAACGCGGCGATTTTGACGATCGCTTCCTTCAGGGTTCCAGCAGGGTCTGGATTTGCCGGCTTATTGAAACCGATGTGGCTATCGGAAATTTGCACGAAGCTAAAACCCGAAGGTTTTTTTTGGGACGCTTGCGCGGCGCCCGCGCCGAGAAGCTGCGATGAGTGAGGCACGCCGCCCGCGAGCGTCCAAAGCACGCCGGTGCCTGCCCAAATCATGCATTCGAGCGCGCCGCGCCGGCTGATTGCGTCGTTTGTCTCTTCGTCTGCCATACTGGTCTCCAATTTCGTTGCGGCCGAGGTTTTGGTGCGTGAGCCCGCGCATTTGAAGAGGAGACTCGATGGAGCAATTGTTTATTCCCGCGCGCGGATTATTTTTTTGCGATTGCTTTATTGGCCATCTCGTAAGGAGTGTGGTGCCATGCTCGCAGGACAGCTCGCCCTTATCACCGCGGCGCTCTTCACGGGCGCGGCGGTCTATATCAACGTTGCCGAACAGCCAGCCCGGTTGAGATTAGATGATAGCTCGCTCCTCACGGAGTGGAAACCGGCCTATAAGCGCGGCTTTGCGATGAACGCATCGCTCGCGGTAATCGGCTTTGTGCTCGGGATTATCGCCGCTATTCTATCCGATTGGCGCTGGCTTTTTGGGGCGCTGGTGCTCGTCGCTAATTGGCCGTTCACTTTCATCGCTATCATGCCAACGAACCATCAATTGATGGCGACCGATCCCCGTGAGGCGGGGCCAGCCAGCCGATTGTTGATCGAAAAGTGGGCCGCCTGCATGCGGTGCGAAGCGGGCTCGGCGCCGCCGCGACGGTGCTGTTTTTGTGGGCTTCGCTGCATTAATAGGGAGCCTGCGCTAGCCTGCCATTCACCCCAGCATGATTTCGACCGGGACGTGGTCGGAAGGCTTGTCTTCGGCACGCCTGGCTTTATCAATGGCCACGCTCTGAAGCATATCAGCCGCCATCGGCGACAAAAGAAGATGATCGATGCGGATGCCCTTGTTCTTCTGCCAGGCGCCCGCCTGATAATCCCAAAAAGTATAAAGGCCGGCTTCGTCACTCGCGGCGCGCAAGGCGTCCGTCAGGCCGAGATTGAGCAGGCTTTTGAAGCGCGCCCGTGTCTGCGGCAGATAGAGCGCGTCGCCGATCCAGGCGGCGGGATCGGCGGCATCGCGAGACTCGGGGATGACGTTGAAATCGCCGGCCAGCACGAAAGGTTCTTCGAGGGCGAGGAGTTCCTTCGTGTGAGCGATCAAGCGCTCCATGAACGTGAGTTTGTAAGGATATTTCTCCGTTTCAGGCGGATTGCCATTCGGCAGATAGATCGAGGCGACGCGGATGATCGCATGACCGTTCGGAACCACCGCCTCGATGTAGCGGGCCTGCTCGTCATTGGGGTCGCCCGGGAGGCCGCGCGCCACCTCGATCGGCGCCTTGGCAAGAATGGCGACGCCATTAAAACCTTTCTGGCCATGCACCTCGGCATTATAGCCTTCGGCTTCGACCTCCATAAGGGGGAACGCCTCGTCGACGCATTTCAGCTCCTGCAAACACAGAATGTCGGGCCTTGCCTCGCGCAGATAGCGCAAGAGATGGGGGGTTCTCTGCTTGACGGAATTGACGTTCCAGGTGGCGATTTTCATGTTGTCTTGTGCCTCAATCGGGCGCGCGACCGTAGGTGCAAAATACCCTGTGCGGCGTCTCTAGGGGCTGCTCTGGAAATCTCTCGGCGAGAAGCAGCGCGTGAGCTTTGTCGAATCGCTCGATCTCTTTCGGCGACAAGGATGCGCCGACGCCGGCACTAGCGCGAATGCGACCGAGCCATCCTTCATGAGTATAAGGCGCGGCGTAGTCGAAGCCGAAACATTCAGCGCCAAGAAAGCCACCCGCGGCGAGATCGGCGAACCATTCGACATGCACGCCATTGCCGCCGTGGAAGCGCCACTGCGGATTATGCGCCAAAATAAGTTGCTCGGTCGCTTCGACGACGCTACCCGGAAGGGGAAGCCAGTCAAAGCTCGCCATCACAAGCCGGCCGAGCGGTTTGAGCGTGCGCCGCGCCTCTGCCGCAGCGTGCGCGGCGTTGAACCAGTGCCAGCATTGAGCCGCGATCACGGCGTCAAAGGCACGGTCGGGCTGGCCGGTTTCTTCCGCGCGACCGAGGGCATAATCGATGCTGGCGCCTTTGGTCGCGCTGAGGCGGCGTGCTTCATTCAGCAAATCAGGCGAAGGATCGAGGCCGACGACGGCGCAACCGCCTCGCGCGAGTCCGCGCGCGATGGTTCCTGTTCCGGTGCCAAGATCGAGGACACGATCGCCTGCTGCCACAACGCCAAAACGGAAAAGGCGCTCGAAAAACTCCCTCGGAAAACCGGCGCGGTGGCGCCCATAATCGGCAGCGGTCTTACCAAAATCGATGATCATATCATCCATTCGTTCGAGAATCGGCTTAAATTCATGACTATCCTCTGGCAGCGTCAGCGCGCCGCCGTGGTGTGCGTGGCCGGGGTGGCGCTTGCATGAGGCGCGGCAAAGTCCCATGCGTGAGCACGCCTTCGCGCATTAGCGCCCGGCGCAGGGGCCCAATTGTGGCAAACGCGAGGGTCCCCGCGCCGCGCAGCAAATCGACCGGGAGCACGTCGAGGAGCAAAGATCGATTGAGGATATCGACGCCGTTTGTGCGTATAAAAATGTCGCCCCGGCGGGAAGCTTCATAAGTTTTCAGCGTCTCCGTGGCGCCGATATCTTCGCCAAGCACGCGCGCGTCTTCGACCGCCTGGGCGAGGGCCGCGCTGTCGCGCAGACTGAGGTTTAGACCTTGCGCGGCGAGCGGCGGAAAAATATGGGCGGCTTCCGCGATAAGCGCGAGGCGATGGCCTATAAGGCGCGTCGTACTCATGCCCATCATCGGAAAAAAGCCCCCCGGCCCATCGATTTCGAAGCGGCCAAGCAGCGAGTTGGTCTCATCCTCGATCTCTTGGGCAAGCTCACTTGGCCGGAGCTGGCGCCGGCGCTCGGCTTCGGCGGGCGACATCAGCCACACCAGACTCGAGCGGTTGGGTTTTTCGGCCGTCGGACGAAGGGGGACCAAGGTGCACGGCCCCGTGCGGGTATGAAATTCCGTCGAGATATTTTTGTGAGGTTTTTCGTGCGCGAGGAGCGCCGTGTAAGCCGTCTGCGGGTAGGACCAGCCGCGGGTTGCAATGTGCGACTTGGCGCGAAGCAGCGAATCGCGGCCGTCTGCGGCAACAGCGAGCTTTGCCTCGATCTCGCGGCCATCCCTGAGCGTCGCGGAAACGGCGTCGGCCCCGAAACGGATATCGCTAATCATCCCCTTGCAAAAGGTCAGGTTGGGTGCCCCCGAAGCGATCCCCGCGAGCCCTTCAACGAGAATATTGTTTTCGATATTTTCGCCAAATGCCGGAAGGCCGATTTCGCTCGCCGCGAAGGAAAGGGTGGGGGCAGGAAACCGCGCGCCCGTGGCATCGATCATCTCGATTTTCGCCAGCGGCGCGGTGAGCCCGCGAAAGCGCGGCCAGATTTTCAGGGTTTTATAGAAGCGCAGCGAGGCTTCGAAGAGCGCGACCGTACGCCCATTGGGGCGGGTATCGGTTTCGCCGACACAAACGACCGTTGATCCAGTTTGCGCCAGCGCCAGCGCGGCCGAAAGCCCGGCCGCGCCAGCTCCCGCGACGAGAATATCAGCTTTCGTTTTGGGAGGGTCGAGTGTCATTGGGCCGCCTTTGCAAACCGAATTTACAGCGGCGCGTGGCTTTTGGCGAGCGGGCGTGTTTTGTCCGATCGAGCGTTCAAGGTGACCAACCTGGCCACCCCAGCCTCAAAAGGTCTGCTGGGGCAAAGCGAAAGTAGGCGAGGAGGCCTATCCCGCCAACTCGGTCGAAAATGACCCATATCGGACGTCATTTTGATATGATCCACCTTCGACGCGCGTAAGCTCACGCCCTCGCTTCAGGGAGTCGAACGGTCAATTTTAGTTCAGACGAGCGACGACAACGAGACGTTTAATCTCGCCCTTTTTATAAGCCTGCAAAAACGAATCGTAGTTCTTGAAGGACACACATCCGTTCGAATCGCCGTTCGGCCCAAGCATGTAGCTGTGTGCGAGGAGACCAGTTCGCCCATAAAGGTCGCCAGTGCCTGTTGGTACTAGGCGCAGCGCTTGTACGCCGTGGAAAAGCTGCTCCCGCGGCTGAAGCTGATAGACATTTGGCGGCGTCGCCCCGCGCATTCGCTCGTTTACGTAACGTGGATCGTCTAACCTATTGCCGAGGCCGGAATGCGCCTCTAATCTCGTTCCATCCGGCATGTAGACGGTATGGGCCACAACATCATATATCGCGGTCCACCGATCGTAGCGGGGCGACGTAGTGGAGCTGAGAGCTCGCGCATTGCCAATTCCATCTTCTGGAGCCGCGTATGCAAGGGCGGACCCAGAGGGTTGTAGCATGCCAAAAAGCTTCTCAAAAAACGTACGATTGGCAGGAGTGGCGGGGGCGGCGGTTTTTCGATTCTGCTGGGCTAACCGGTGGCTGGGGGCGGAAGACGCGCTATCCGGAAGTCCTAACTCTGCCGGACGCGGTACGGGCAAAGGTGTGTTACCACTTAGCTCGAGAACCGTTGGCGGCGACGGAGGCTCGGCCTTTTCCAATTTTGCGGTCGCAGCAGAGGGGGCCGGCAAATTGGGCTTGAGGCTCACCACGAGCGGAAAGTTTTGCATAAGAGAAACCGGCGTGGAAGCCGAGAGAAAACGAGGGTCGAACAGCACGCCGTAGGGATTGGCGGCAGTAGCCGCGGCGGACCCGGTGGCAGGCGCTTTAACGTCATACGGGGCGACAGGATGCACGTAGAGCGGCCAGACACCAAGCATTATGCTCAATGCAAGAGCGGCGGAACCAGGAATGATCCGAGAACAAAATCCCGATAATGAAGGACTACGTTTTTGTGAAAAGAAATGATGTAATGTCACGGTCGGAAATATTGGGTTTGCTTTGAAATGGATCTCATTTCGATTTTTTTTGCAGCAAAACACTCTCCGTGGCACCGGAAGGCGCTTTTGAGTATTGAAGCTGCAAGAAGCGTCTGACCGCCCTTCCGGGCGCCGTACAAAAAGCTTCGTATGTTTGATGAAACTGGAATGAGGCGATTTTTAGCTGGACGCCGACGACGGGCGTCGTTTCTTAACATGGTTAATTAAATAATCATGGAACCGCGCAGGCGACGAGAATATCGGCTTTCGTTTTGGGGGGGTCGAGCGTCATTGGGCCGCCTTTGCGGACCTATTTTACCGCGGCGCGGGGTTTTTGGCGAGCGGAGGTGTCTTTGGGTTTTGTCCGATTGCGCGGGTAAACCGGACAGAAAAGTTTCACGGGAAACATTTTGGTAAGGTCGGGGCGGAAAATCTTACAAGGCGGACGACGGCATCCAGTCGGCGATCTTGTAAGATCGACCGATCTTTTTGGTGGGATGTGAGGCGACCCGCGCCGGGAAGCCAGCATCGAGGGTGCATTGGAGTCTCGGTCGTCAAGACGCGCCATGCCTATTATGAAGTCGTAGCGTTCGAGGATTGCGACGTCGCCTGTGGCCGGATGAAGGCACCTCAGTTCACCGTTAACTCGCGCAAGAGGTCGATGTTGTCCGGGTCCTGCTCAGTCGCAAGAAGAGCGGATATGTCGGATGCCGTGAGTACGTCAGCATCATCGAGCAGTTGTACGGCATTGAAGCGCACGGCGTCGTCATAGTGATCACGCGCGATCGCATAAAGGACGCGGGCGGTCATTGTAGGAAAGAGCCCCAGCGCTGCGGACATGACGGCTCGCCATTCTTCGTAAGGAAGTCCGGTTTCGGCGAGAAACGGTGCGGAGTCACCAAGCCGCAGCGCTTCAACAAAGTGGCCGCTTATCTCGCGAAATTCATCGTCGACGGCAAAGGCGCTTTCGACATACGGCACCCAACGAAGGCCTCGCGCCTCGGTAAGCTTGATGGTAAGGTGAGCGATCCCTTCGGTACCGAGGTAGTTAGTCGCGGCAGGTGAGAAGCCCGTTGTAGCAACCATAACTGCTGGGACTTCTCCAACATCACGCACAAGAGCGATGGTCGCACCGGCCCGCACGGCGTCGATAGGTCGCTTGTGCTGCTTCGCCTCGACAATAAGAACAGGGTCTGCGTAGTCGGCCTCAAAGATACATACGTCGATCTGGCGATCGGCCTTAGTTTTCTGGCCTTTCAGGCGAACGTCGTGAACTACACGAAACCGCGGAGGCGGGAACAGTGTACGAAATCGCTGCAGGACGGCCTTTTCATACTCCTTGGGGGTCATGGCACTTGGTTGCTATTAAACCGCCGAAGCATCAAGAGCCCCGCGAAGAGGCGCTTGGTTGGCCCCGATGTCAATAAGGTTTCAAGCAGGGGACGCGTCTGTGGCCCGCGCGACGCGCGCGAAAGTTGGAAGCCCGAAGGGCGGAGGAGCGGCTTCGTTCAACGATGTCCCGTCCGGCGCGCACTGTAGGAGCGCGGGCGGCTCGCTTTGCAGTACGCACGTTTGTGCGGCGGCACGCGCCGCACAAACTCTTAATTCGTTTGAGTGGGCGGCGCGAGCCGCGCCGCCGATTCGTCAAAGATGAACAAACTACTGCACACGAGACCAATTAATGTTGTTAAACGTCATAAAGTTGGCCGTTTCGAATGTGACGGTCTCGGATATTTTCACGTTGAGCGGTAGGGGCGACACGCCGGGCTTGCAGGGTGTAATCACGCAAGCCGCTTTTGGTTCGTAATCGTCCCAGATCAGCTGGAGAGAGCCATTCGACGCATTATAGGTATAGGAGCCGTAGACGGTAACAGCTTCTCCCAGATAGGTTGCGATCATTTCCACGGCAACGCGGCCGGCGGGCTGGATCGACAAGATGTTGTAGAGTTGCGCATAGGTATTCGGGCTCGTCACCGAGATCCATGTGCCCTGCAGCTGGTATTGTTGGGACGTTGCCGCTGGGGCAGTTGCGGCATGGGCGCTGCCAGCGAGGCCTGAAAGGCTGAGGGCAAGCGCGAGGGTTGTTGTCTTGAACATTATCGTTACTCCTACCACCGAGCGGCCCGGACGATCCTTCGTCTCTGTCAACCTGTCTCGTAGGAGCATATTTGCCTAATCCAACCGACGGACCTGTTCCCTAGGGAACAGGTCCGTAAAAATTTCTGTATAGGCCGCGCTTCCGCGAGCACTTTTGTGCGAAACTTTTCAGGCAGGTCTTTGGGCGGTTTGGCGTCAACCTCGGCGGCCAATTCTTTAACATCGAGGGCGATGGAGATGAGGTCGAAGCAGGTGATGCCCTCTTAAGATCAACCAGAATGTCAAGATCGCTTCCGTCAACATCTTCGCCTCGGACGACGGAACCGAAAACGCATGGATTGTGCGCGTTGTGCGCGCGCACGATCTCACGGATTTGTTTGCGGTACATTTCGAGGGCGGCTGAGGGTTTCATTAGGCAAAATCTACCACAAAAACAAAAAGTGTTGTGGAATGTACAAAATTCTCGAAAGTCTTAATTAATGAGGTGCCGCAAGGCGGCGCCTGCTTTTGGCGGTTAGCCTGAGTGCCTTGCCAAGGAAGCGCCACGCTGATTTTTCTATCCAGCGAGGCTCGGCCCAAATGAAAGTCACGTAGACGACAATGAAAGCCATACTCGCAGGGATGATCGCTGTTGCATTATCTTCAACTTCGGCAGCCGCCAGCGCCGCCTCGGACCTCGCCGCGATCGATGCGAATTATCAAACCTGCGTGGAAAAAAATCCCGACAATGCCGGCATGAAAGAATGCACGAATAAGGCCTATTTCGAAGCCGACAAAGTCTTGAACAAGACCTACCTTTCCATAGCAGAGGCATTGCGAGTGAAGGTGCCTGGAGATTCCGAGTTAGACGACCAAAAGGAAGAGTTGAAACGTCTGCTCGCGTCAGAACGAGCCTGGATACTGTATCGGGACGCCGAATGTCAGTTACAAGGCGTCGCAATGTTGGGCGGCTCCGGCGAGGGCCTAGTCATCGGTGGCTGTCTCTACTCCCTCACGCAGAAGCGCGCGCGGGATTTAGAGGATCTCTTTGCCGACAGGTTCCACACTGAGCCTTTGGCGCGGCCATGAGCACCTTGTGGCCGCAAATCTTGCAAAATGACGCTCTTGAGACAAGCTCAGAGGCACGGTAGGGTCCGGCACGATCGATGAACATCAAGATCTCGGTCAAGCCTCCCCGCGATCAATTCGCGACGATTGAGATTGAATGAGCAATTTTACTCTCTCCCTTGCGCCGTTGCTGCCCGTGCCTTTTTTGCTTGCCCTGCTTGCGCTCGCGCTCGCGCTCATCTCGTTGGGGCTTTATCTGCGAAAAAGTAGCACTATTCTTCGGGCGCTCGGCCTTGGCCTGTTGCTGCTGGCTCTCGGGGGCCCCTCTCTCGTTGAAGAGCAGCGCGACCCCTTGAAGGAAGTCGTCGCGCTGGTCGTTGATGAAAGCGGCAGCCAAACTCTGGGGGACCGCGCCGCGCAAACGCAAAAAGCGCGGGTAGAGCTCGAAAAGAGCCTCGCGGCGCTTGGCAATGTCGAAGTGCGCACAATTGAAAGCCGCCGCACCGATAGCGAGGCCGATGGGACGCGCCTGTTTTCCGCCCTCAACGCGAGGCTCGCCGACGTGCCCCTAGAGCGTCTTGGCGGCGTTTTCATGATCACCGACGGCCTCGTCGACGATGTCCCCGCGAACGCGGCCGCGCTCGGCTTCAAGGCGCCGCTGCACGCGCTCATCACCGGCTACGAGGGGGAGCGCGACCGCAGGATCGAGCTCATAGAGGCGCCAAGATTTGGCATCGTAGGGCAGGACCAGACGATTGCGCTACGCGTGCTGGACAGCGCCAAGACGACCGAGCCCGTCGCCCTTAAAGTGCGCCGCGACGGAACGCCCATCGCCACCATCGCCGCTATACCCGGAGACCGTTTGCGAGTGCCGGTGCGCATCGACCACGGCGGGCAAAATGTCGTTGAAATCGAGATCGAGGCTTTGCCCGATGAACTCACCGCCATCAACAACAAAGCCGTTCTGACCATCGAGGGTGTGCGCGACAAGCTGAAAGTCTTGCTCGTCTCCGGCGAGCCGCATGCGGGCGAGCGCATGTGGCGGAACCTTTTGAAGTCGGACGCCAATGTCGACCTCGTGCATTTTACGATCCTGCGCCCGCCGGATAAGCAAGACGGAACGCCGATCAACGAATTGTCGCTCATTGCCTTCCCGACCGCCGATCTCTTTGGCCGGAAGATCAAGGACTTCGACCTTATTGTATTCGACCGCTATTCCAACCAAAGCGTTCTGCCGCTCATCTATTTCGACAATATCGTCCACTATGTGCGGGAAGGCGGCGCCTTGCTGCTTGCGGCAGGGCCCGATTTCGCCGGGCCAGACGGACTCTATTTTTCGCCGCTCGGACGTATCGCGCCAGCCCGCCCCGACGGCACATTGACGGAACATGCGTTCCGGGCCGCCATCAGCGCGGATGGCGCCAAACATCCCGTGACACGGGGCCTGCCAGGAGCGGATCAGAATCCACCAGCGTGGAGTGAGTGGTTCCGGCAGGTCAATGCCGAGGTGACGCATGGGTCGAGCATACTATCCGGCGCGGGCGGCAAGCCGCTCCTCGTTCTTTCACGCGAAGGCAAAGGCCGGGTCGCGCTTCTTCTGACGGACCAGATGTGGCTGTGGGCGCGGGATTTTGAGGGTGGCGGTCCCCATCTTGATCTTTTAAGGCGGCTCGCCCATTGGCTCATGAAGGAGCCGGAGCTCGAAGAGGAAGCCTTGCGTGCTGCTGCACACGGGCGGACCATCGCCATCGAGCGTCAGAGCCTCAAGGTGGAAAACCCGCCGGTCGTGGCCACGGCCCCCTCCGGATCCACCGAGACGGTGAGCCTCAACCCCGCCGAGCCCGGGATTTTCCGGGCAAATATCGAGGCGCGGGAATTGGGCCTCTACCAGTTTACGGATGGCAACCTCTCGGTTCTCGCCAATGTCGGGCCGGAGAATCCGCGCGAATTTCAAGAGGTCATCTCGACGCCGGAAAGACTGAAGGCGATTGCCGAGTCGACGGGCGGCACGGTCCGCCGCATCGGAGTAGAGGGGACGAGTGATGTCTCGCTGCCGCGTATCATCGCGCTGCCGGATGGGCGCGTCTATGGTGGCACGGGTTACGCCGCGATCAAGCGGACAGGCTCCAGCGAAGTCAAGGGTATCGCGGTGATGCCGCTGGCGATCGGCTTCTTGGGCCTTGCAGCTCTCCTCGGCAGCGTTCTGGCCGCCTGGATCTATGAGGGGCGAAGGGCGAGAACTTGACGGCCGCTCTCCTACCCGTCCAATGCCTCCCGCAGCTTATCGCCGAAGCGGTCGAGCGCGTCCACAAGGCCCGCCAAAAGCCAGTGGCCGGGTAATTGAGCTGGTGCCATCCGGGCGCGGGATAGCCGATCACCTGTGGCTTCTCACCCCCGCCTGCAAATCGAGTAGAAGCAGATCGAGTCTGGGGAGAAGAGCGCCGATCTGGCCCTTGTCGGCAACATCATCGGCCCTCGCGCGCGAGGCTGGCAAATCATGTCGCATTTCGCCGCCTTCGAACGTCAGAGGCATAGCCAGCCAGAATGGAGTAGGCCGATGTTTGGAAATCAACAGTCCTCACGGATTCAGACCCAAGCGCAGAGGCGGCGCCGGGCGCTGTCCAAACTTTTTGTCGCCTTAGCTTGCGTGACGAGCATTTGGGCGATCACCCCGGCCTCCATAGCGGCGGCAGCGCAGTCGCCAGGAGGGCGGCCCACGGTCCGTGCGGACTTCGCCCGCACGGGAACGTCAGATCTCGTCATTGGCACGCCGGCCTACACGCTAAACGGGGTGGAGCACGAAGGCGTCGTGCAGGTTGTCTACGGCGGCAAGCACGGCCGGCGGACGCAGACCCTGTTCCCGCTCGACCCGCACACCCACGGCGGATTCGGCTCGGCGATCGCGGTCGGGGACATCAACGGCGACGGTTACCCGGACCTCATCGTGTCATCGTTCCCCACCGATGGACCCGCGTCACCGGATGTCAAGGGGAGCGTCGCGGTGTTCTTCGGCGGACGCAATGGCCTGTCGCAGGAAAACAGCGTGCTGCTCACCCAGAACGCGGTCGACCCCGCGGACCACGGCACATTCGTCGGCTTTGGATACGGGCTGGCGGTGGGCGACTTCAACCGCGACGGGTTCGCCGACATTGCTATCGGCGCCCACCACTGGCCTGGAGTGGCCACCCAGACGGGTGCGGTGTTCATTGTCCCCGGGGGCCCGCACGGTCCGGTGCCGTCGGCAGCGAGGCTGATCTACGAGGGCACCCCCGGCCTAGGCGGGCAGGAGGGTATCAACCAGTTCTTCGGCTATGGCATGGCCGCCGGTGACTTCAACGGCGACGGGTTCACCGGCCTGGCGATCAGCGCCCCGGGCGATGACCAAGTCGTCCCTGGGCAGGTGTTCCTGCTGCGCGGTTCATCCGCTGGGCTCGTCCCAGCCGGCACGGTCCTCGGCGACGGCGCCCCGTGGACTTCTTCGGTCTGACCATGACCGCCGGTGACTTCAACGGCGACAGGGTCAGCGATCTGGTTGTCCCGGCCCCGACCCGGAGCGTGAACGGGCATTCGGGCGCCGGAGCCGTCTTTATTTATCCGGGCGCGCGGCGGACCGGCATCAACCCCAACAACGTGCTGGTCCTGACCCAAGACACCCCCGGCGCCCCTGGGCCTTCCTCGGACAACGCCAATTTTGGCGTCACCTTGGGCGTAGGTGATTTCAACGGCGACGGGGTCGATGATCTCGCCGTCGGCGCCGATCAGGCCGTCGGCGGCCACACAAGCGCCGGGGCCGTGGACGTCTTCTACGGTTCCCCCGCCGGGCTGAGCACCGCTGGCGCCCAGCTGTTCACCGAGGGCTCCTCGGGCCAGAGGACGCCGACAGACGGAGACAACTTCGGCGCGGGCTTGGCGGCCGGGCGATTCGGCGATGAGGACGAGGCTGCTGACGGACTGGCCGTGACCATCGGGGGCAAGCAGGTTGGACTCGCCAACGGAGCAGGCGCGGTGGAGATTTTCCACAGTGAACACGGCAGGCTATCTCCTTCGAACACCGGCTATTTGACGCAGAACGACTTCCCAAGCACCATGGCCCAGACGAACGCAGGCTTCGGCTGCTATTTCGGGAACTTCGACAACGAGCTGGCGTCCTCGTCCTCACCGTTTTGATGCTAAAAGCCGACGGAACAGCAATTGGTGAAATTGAAAAAATTCACCCTGGGCTAGCGGAATGAGCAGGTGGAGGCCTAGGGCGGAGCATCCATGCCGCTAAGCTCGCCGATTTCGTCGTCACTGCCCCCTCAACTCCTCGCAGGCCGCGTGCGCTCTGTCGCGAATTTGCGGGCTTTCGACACGCAGCGCCGTGTGATCGGCATGGGCAAAAACGAGATCGGCGACAAACGCCAAAAACCGCGGTTTGAAAATCCCGCTATGGCCGTCGATGACCTCCGGCGTGGCTTGAACAACCCAAAATGGTGTTTTGCTCGCCTTATCGGGTGCTAGCGGCGTAAGCTTATAGCCGGTCGGCCCTTCGCTTGGATCGGCGGAAAGCGTGTGAGTCAGCATCCATGGAATATGGCCAATGGTGTGCAGCATCGCCTGCCTTTCGCGTTTATTTGTCCATCGCTCGGTCAGCAGCGACAGGACGTTGCCAAGCGGGAAGGCGATGCGCGTTGCCCAGTCATTCTTCGCCGTGGCGGAGACGAAGACGGGAGGTTGGGTGACCGCGTCGCCGGCTGCCTCGCGCTCCTCTATCAGCACTTGGACCGGAAGGTAACGCGCTCCTTCGATGGCCGGGTTGATGAGGAGGACAAGGTCGGCGAACGAAGGCACGACGCGGGCGGAAGGTGTCGCTGCGGCTTCGATCAAGGATTGCGCCAGCGCCGAGTAGGTGATCATGCCACCGAAGCTGTGGCCGGCGATGACGACGAGAGGCCGGCCGCCTCTTTTCCCGCGGCCTTCTCGATAGGCGTGAACATATCCCAAAAGCTCGCGCACCGAGCCGGTTGAAACGCGTCGGCCCGCGTCCTGGCGATCCCAGAACGTAATATTCGCCAAAAGGTGAACGATATTGTCGTAAAGCGACAATCCGCGCCAGGCGGCGAAGACGCCAACGACCGGCCTTGGCGCCTCACCAAGACGCGCCGCCTGTTCGTTTTCATAGAAGGCGGCAAGATCGAGAACGCTTCTAAAGTGTGTCAGGTTCTCGTCATTGCTGCGCGCGTCATGCTTCCAACCGTGAACGAAGGCGATCAGGATCGCGTCGCTCGCCGCTTCGACCATTTCCGATATGAAATTTGAGAACCCAAGGATCTGCCGGCGATCGTAACAACAGCCCTGATCGTCAAATTCAACAATGACGAGACGATAATTAGGGAAGGGAAAAAGCCAGTTTGGTGCTTGGTGCGGCTTGTTCGGCATATCGCCGACCAAACGCTCGGGTTTAACCGGCGCAAGACCGTCATTCAGTTGACCGGAACCCTCGGCAACGGCCATTTCCCTACTCCTTACACCGCCACTTTACGCAAGTGATTGGGATGACTTCCCTTTTGGCGGCCATATCCGCCGCACCTTGCCCTCAACTTCCCTTAGAGCGCCATCGGCGAGTTCAAGATACAGCAAGCGATCGGGGTCGACGGGTCCCGCGAAAATGAGCCGTCCCGGCGGCACCGGTCGAAAGCCCATCTTTCCATAATAAGACATATCGCCAACGAGCAGCACTAGCTTATGCCCGGCCAAACGTGCCGCGGCCAGCGATTTTAAGACAAGCTCTTCGCCGATGCCCGCCGACCGGAAGGCCGGATCAACGGTGAGCGGGCCAAACAACAGCGCCGGCCTGTCACCGCAAAGGATCGGCGTCACCCGGTTGGCGCCAACAAGCAAAGTTCTAATCCTCGCCGTAAACGAGAGGCTATAATCGGGCTCGACCTCATCGCGCAGCCGGTATGCGGAGCGCGCGAAGCGTCCGGGACCAAAGGCGTGCTCATCCAGCCTTTCGATGGCGGCAAGATCGGCGGGCGTTTGCGGGCTAAGGATAAGTGAGAGATCCGCCATCGGCTAACTATCCATGCCTTTTATGAGGCCGGGGGATTTTCATCGGTAAGGGAACGGCCTTATCAACCCATTAGCCCTTATCCTAGGTCCACCAGGTCCACACAAGGCTGAAAAGTTTTTATGCGAATCGAAGAAACGGCGCGGTCCTTGTTCGAAGGGCTGGGTAGGCCGCAAAGGTTGTAAGTGCAGACAAGCGTAGACGAAGGTATCCATCGGGCAATCGCCTATTTGCGCGCGGGCCAAGGGGAAAACGCGGCCCATTGCGTTGGCGCCTCTCTCGCCGGGTTCGTCCCGAGGAATAACAAAGATTCTATCCGCTGTAGCCTCGCGGGTTTGATTTACCTTGCCGCCAAACAGCTCGCTTGCGCTGTTGAATGGTTTGAGCGCGCGCTCTTTCTCGAGCCGGGGAATACCGAGGCCCTCGCCGGCCGGGGCCTTGCGCTGCAAGAGCTTGGCAAGACGGAGGAGGCACTCTCGTCCTATGAAGCCGCCGTTTCGGCGGGGTGTGTCAAACCTGAGCTTTTTTACAATCGCGGCAATCTTTTGCGCGTGGCGGGGCGTCTTGGCGAGGCGATCGCCTCTTACGATGAGGCGTTGCGCCTTCGCCCGGCTTACCCGGAAGCTCTGCGCGCCGGCGGCCTCGTTTTGAGCGCGCTTGGGCACAACCAAAGCGCGCTCGAGTTCTTTGACGAGGCGTTGCGGCTCAAGCCCGCATTCCTAGATGTGCTCATCGACCGCGGCAATGTTCTCCAGAGTTTAGATCGGCCCCTCGACGCGGTGCAGTGCTACGACGCGGCGTTGGCCCAAGCCCCCAATCGGGCGGATATCCTCAACAATCGCGGCTCGGCTCTCTGCCTTGCCGGCCGCTTGAGCGAGGCGCGCGAGGATTTTCGCGCGGCCTTAAAAATCGCGCCGTCGCTCGCCCAAGCCTGGATGAACCAAGGTAATTTGCTCTTAAAACTTCAAGAGCCGGCGGCCGCGCTGGCCTCCTTCGACGAGGCGCTCCGCCTCAAGCCCCAGTATGTTGAAGCCCTAGGCGGGCGCGCGGTCGCCCTGAAATATCTTTGCCGGTTTGACGAGGCGCTGGCGGCTTTCGATGCCGCCCTTGACCACGACTCCTCGGCCCATATTAAAAACAACAAGGGCGCGCTGCTTCTTCTGCGTGGCGATTTCGAGGAGGGTCTTGAGCTTTACGAATACCGCTGGATCAGCGCCCAAACTCCGAAAATCGAGTTTCGACATTCGGTTAAAGAATGGAAAGGCGAGGACCTTGAAGGCCACAGCATCGCCGTTCTCGACGAGCTGGGCCATGGCGATGCAATTCAATTCGCGCGCTATCTGCCAATAATGGTGCGGGCGGGCGGTCGCGTCACCTTTTTCTGCCGGGGCAGCTTGCGTCGTCTCTTCCTTGGCCTCGGGAGCGGCGTTCAAATCGCCACGCCCGGAGAGGCGGAAGAAAATTTCGATTACCAGATCGCCGAGTCAAGCCTGCCGCGCGCCTTCCGCACAAGGCTGGAGACGATCCCCGCAAACGTGCCCTATCTCCACGCCGAACAGAAGCTCGTCGAGAGATGGGCGGCGCGCATTGGAGCGGAAGGGTTTAGGATCGGCATATGCTGGCGGGGTAATCAGAATATAAAGTCGGATCCGTCTCGGTCGCTTCCCTTAAAATGTTTTGCGAGCCTGGCCGATATCGGCGGTGTCAGGCTCATTAGCCTACAGAAAGATCCGGGGGCAGGGGCGGCCCCCTTGCCGGGCCTTCTCACTTTCACGGGGGATTTCGATGCGGGGCCCGATACCTTTATCGATACCGCCGCTATCATGAAAAATTTGGATCTGGTTGTAACCTGCGATACGTCGATCGCGCATCTCGCCGGCGCGCTCGGCCGTCCGGTATTTGTATTGTTAAAGCAAGTCCCCGATTGGCGCTGGCTCCTCGATCGCGAGGATAGCCCCTGGTATCCCTCCATGCGGCTCTTCCGCCAAAAGACGCTCGGGGATTGGAACGAGGTTATGGACCGCGTGGCGGAGGCGGTGGCGCATCTTTGCACGGGTTTGGAATAGAGCAGCTGCTCGACGAGAGCTTGGCGCCGGCGGCCAGTATAAAAGAAAGGGCCCGACGCGGATCGGCGCCGAAAGGCACTGGCGCCGGAGTCGTGAATGCCTTTTTGAGTAGTTGGCAGCGCGCTTCCTCAACTCTTTGCGGAAAAATAATTCCCGTGGAATCCAAACGGTATGGCGTGCGGCAGATAGGCGCGTGCCCGTTCTTGTAAACTCGCCGCATCGAGGACAAGGAGGAAGGAGCAGTGCCTATTCCCATCAAGGACCACAGAGAGGAGCGCGCCGTTGTCCTCGCCTTCCCTGCCGGGCGCTTCGACAAAAACGGGTTCTCCTGGAAAAGTGTTTCCTGCGCTCCAGCTCGTAAATTCTGAGGTCTCGGTATCTTGCTTGACGATGGAGTCCCAAATGCTTTGAGAACCAGAATCGCCAATGCCCCAAACATAACGGTGGCGGCGGCCCGCCAGCCGGCGGTATGAGATGCGTGGTAATTCGATTGCCACGGCACCAAAAGTAGTTTGCGCAACCGCCGCGTTGTCAAGAGGTATGGCGAACCGCGTTAGCACGCCCTGCGGCAAAGTTTTGCCCGACCTTAATTCCTTAAGGGAGAGGGCGTCGATAATACGCGGGTCGTCGAAGGCGACGACATCGGCCATAACCGCGCCATTTTCTTCGTAGGCATTCACATGGTGAAAGGCAAAGCAAGCTTCTGCTTCGGCACGCCGGACGATGGCGCCCGTCTCCTTATCGATGACGGTAAAGCGCGTTCCGCGATGGGCAGCCAGCGATAGGTTTGAATGTATGGGCGTCCGCTGAATAACAACCGCAGTGGCGTCGTATAAAGCGGGAATTCGGCGAGGACCAGAAAACGCTCGCTCATCCCGAAGCTATGGGTATAGGCGGGCTCGCTCGTTTCGATCTCGCAGACGACGTCTCGCCGATGTGACCCCGGCACCATGTACGTAAAGCGGTAAACAGTCGGGCGGCCAAAAGCGATTTCGAAATTATAGATCAGCTGGCGTGCCGCGTCATAATGCGGATGCGCCGTCATAATCTGGCTTCTCAATAAGTCCGACCATTCGAAGCGTCCGAGCGTTGCCAGGGTTTTTGGGTCAACTCGCATCGGAAAAGGCTGTTCAGTGAGCGCCACCATGTCGTGCTCGCCATAGGGCAGCACGTTCACAATGCAATTGTCGGTTGGTTTCCCGGTGAGCCGCGGCGCAATCGAGGCAAGTAGCCCGGCGCGATTGGTCGCGAATTCGTCGCGCGCGGGTGCATTTTTCGCGATCGTTTCGCGATAATCATCGCTTTGGAGGTACCGGCCCGTGTACGTCACTTGGCCGTTCGTGAAGGCGAAGCGGTGGAGCATCGCCAAGCCATCAAACCAGTGGTTATAAAGTTGCGCGCCGGCTTCGAATTTTCCTGGTCCATTCCTCAGCAAGGTGCCATTGAGCCAGGCTGGGGGCGAGCCTTCCCAGCTTAGCGTGGCATTGGTTGTCTCGGTCTCTAAAGTTTGCAGTCCATCCCAATAAGCTGGCTTTGCCATGGCGCCCCCCAATCCGGCTCACCACGTCATTCCCCTGGCGCCTCATCCTCGGGCATTAGGCCCTTGCGCACCGCCGCCAGCGCGCCGACAAATTGTCTGAGATCTCTGCTGAGAGCTTGCCGCAACCGCTCCGCGCTTTGCGGGAATTCCGAAAGAACGCGGTGGAAAAGCTGGCGCGGGATTTTCAATGCGACCGTGGGTTCGCGGGCGATCGCCGCCGCGGGGTGGCGCGTTTCGATGAGGAGCGCGCGCTCGCCTATCAGCGCCGGCGGCCGCACGATGCGCGCGGTCGCCCCATGGCCGGAGGCATCCACGGCCACGGAGCCCGACAACACGGCAAACCCCGCGTCCGAAACCTCGTCCCGCCGAAAAAGGACATCACCTGCCCGCAAGGCGAGGCGGTCGGCGGAAAATGCCATGACTCGCAACGCCTCAAGCTCCATCCCAGCGAAGGCTGGGATACCTGCGAGTTTATCGATGTCGTCGTCTAGCCCCATGTCATGCTGTTCCCGGCGAGCGGAGCACTAAGCCGGAAAAACCGGGCCGGACGTCAAGGGATTAACTTATAACCGCCCGCCGCGGTGACAAGCAACTGGGCCTTAGCCGGGTCCCGTTCGATTTTTTGGCGCAGCCGGTAGATGTGCGTCTCGAGCGTGTGGGTCGTCACGTTGGCGCTATAGCCCCACACTTCGCGGAGCAAAGTTTCTCGGGATATGACGGATTGGCCGGCGCGGTAAAGGAACCGCAGGATCGCCGTTTCCTTCTCGGTGAGCCGCAGCTTACCACCTTTGTCGTTGATGAGGCGCTTGGCGCCCGGCTGGAATGTGTAAGGCCCGATCCGGAAGAGGGCCTCTTCGCTCGTTTCGTGCTGGCGTAGATGGGCGCGGATGCGAGCCAGCAGCTCGGCGAAACGGAACGGTTTTGTCACATAGTCATTCGCCCCCGATTCAAAACCTTCGACCGTATCCGACTCGGAGCCGTGTCCAGTCAGCATAATGATGGGGTTTTTAAAGCCATTCTGCCGCAGCTGCCGCACCGCGGCCCGTCCGTCCATGTCAGGCAGCCCAATATCCATGATGACGAGATCGGGAGTCTCGGCCACCGCCAAATCGAGGGCACCGCGGGCGGTATCCGTTTGCAGTGTTAAAAATTCTTCATGTAAGGCCAGTTGCTCGGCCAAGGCCGCGCGCAGGTCACTATCGTCGTCAGCGATGAGGATCTTTAGAGCCGTAGTCATGAACGTATCCTTGAAAAATTGGCTCTGCTGCGATTATAAACCACGAAAGGTTTTATCTGGTTCCTGCCGCAAGCGCTGCCTTTCTCCTTTAGTTTAGGAATTTCAAGAATTTGGAAAAAGAATCAACGCACCCGAGTGACGCAGCCATTTTTGGGCAAAGCCACTTTATTTTCAAGTGGGTTGAAGCGGAAGCAGCCCTTTAACGCACAAGCGGCGACGCTGGCGACTCGCCTGCGCGGCGTCGAGCCTCAGCTTCGGTTGAGGCGGCTGGTGGCAACGCGCGCGCCACGCCAATGTTGCGATGGGCATTCCTCTGGTCGGCTGCACGCCGGCTCCCTTGTCATCCCCTGCGCGCTAGGGCGCGCAGGGGTCCGCCATCGCAAAAGAGAGGGCGATTTGGCAACCCCGGCCGGAAATTTCCAACTCCTTAGCGGATTTTTCCGGACGGACAAGACTTGCCGGCGGGCCTGGCCGATCCCGATGCGCCCGTTACGCACCAGCGACGGATGGTGTGATGATCCGTCGAGCGCCACCTATAACCGCCGGATTAACTTGCCGAATCTGGCACGTCACGAAAAGCTTTGGCGCGAAGACGGCGTCTATGACTTTATCCTTGTGCTGAATTATAATCTCCGGCCGCGCCGCAAATATCGAGGGAGCGCCATCTTCCTGCATTGCGCGCGGCCAGGCTTCGAGCCTACCGAAGGGTGCATCGCGCTCAATCGGGACGATCTTCGCCGCCTGCTGCCGCGCCTTGCCAAAGGCGCGGTCATTTCGGTCAGGCAATAATTACCGCTCGCCAAAAATGGCGCTTCCAATCCTCACATGCGTCGCGCCGAGCCGGATCGCGAGTTCGAAATCGGCGCTCATTCCCATCGACAGCAGGCCGAGACCGTTGCGCTCCGCGATTTTTCTGAGCAAAGCGAAATGCGGGGACGCCTGATCGTCTTGCGGGGGGATGCACATCAGGCCAGAGATTTCAAGCTCTAGATCGCCCTGGCAGTAGGCGATGAACTCATCGGCTTGCCGTGGCAAGACGCCCGCCTTCTGCGGCTCGGCGCCGGTATTGACCTGGATGAAGAGGCGAGGACGGCGGGACGTTTTCTCAATTTCCGCTGCGATCGCGCCGGCGATTTTCTCCCGGTCCACGGTTTCGATGACATCGAAGAAGCCAACGGCTTCCCGCGCCTTATTCGATTGCAGGGGGCCAATGAGATGCAATTCGAGATCCGGATAGCGAGCCTTTAAGGGCGGCCATTTTTGCAGCGCTTCCTGGACGCGGTTCTCGCCGAAAACGCGCTCGCCTTCAGCAAGGAGAGGGAGAATATCAGTCTCGCCAAACGTCTTCGAGACGCAGACGAGCGTGACGCCGTGGGGGTCGCGCCCGGCATCCCGGGCGGCGCGCGCGATGCGGGAGTGAATCGCGGCGAGGCGGCTTGCCGCTTCCTCCAATTGTCCGGCCAAGGGCAAAGACCTTACTCCGCCGGTTTCCAATTCTCGGCGATAAATCCGGCGGGATCGAGCGTCACGATTTCCTTTGAGATGATTGCCTTGTTCCCAGAGCATTTCCATTCATAGATGGTGTCATGGCCTGTCGCCGCCATTGGGACGATATCGGCGTTCGGGTTTTGTTTGCAGAAATTGGCCGCCCCCGCCGAGGCGCGGCTCACATTGGCTTTTCCGCAGACGAGATTGGCGCCTGTGTTGCACAGCCAAACTTTTTTGTCCTTGCAGCGGAAGGAGGTACTTTTCTGGACTTCTATCTCGGACGCGGAGCCGGGGAGAGAAAACGCCTGGCGTGCCGCGGGAACGAGCGTGATGGGGATCGGCCGCACTCGGTCGTCATTGGCAACCCGTTCGCAAAGCGCCTTCACATCCTGAGCATGAGTGGGGGCCGATGGCGTGGCGGCGAGGATTGCGATCATGGCAAGTATAGGCTGCGCCCTTTGAGAGATAAGATTTCTCATTTTTATTGGGCTCCATATGACTTATTGCGATTTCAGCGCGTTTAACAACTTGTGAGCATCTGACAACATAGCCACGCTATTGATGTAAAAACACTCACCAAACACCTTCTTGTAAATGATACAGATTACCTCTTGCAAATTGAGCCAAAACTGATTCCATTCGCTCTGCGAGGCTCCGCCGAGAGCCTTACCAGCCAAAATGGCGTCCCGGTCAGAATGAGAAATGAGTTTGTTCCTTGCAGGCAGAAGCTTCCCGCGAAAAGCTTGGAGTTGAGCATCGAGTTCCTCGAGAATTTGTTTCATCGGGTCGTCGGCGCTGAAGTCATAGTGTTGCAGAAGAAAAGCAATCGTGTGATTGTCATTCTTCCGAAGGTCCTTCGCTGGATCGGTAATTTTGCAGACCTGCAAAATTATGTACTCGACAAACATCTTGTTGAGGTCGCCGAAAAAGATCGGTGCTGTTCGCGACATGCACGCCTTATCCTCCTCGGTACTCTCTTCAAACAAGATCCTGCTGTGACGATAAATTGACCGCATGAAGACGCAATGCTTCGCAAAAATTGCGATGTCCTCGTTTGAATTAATGTGCAGCTGATTCTCTGCCATTGTGCAAGCCTCGAAATTAGACGCATGGTTTGAGCCGCGCCTTGGGATGGATTCCCTATGTCGTGCGGAATGATCTCGGCCTTGATGAGTGCAAGAAAATCTTCAATACCAAATAGTTTTGAAGCCCAGACAGGTAGCGCCTTTGCCGTTGACGACGGACACTTCCGGCTAAGCCGCCCGTTGCTTCGGGGCGATCAGCTTGCGGTTGATCAAGACCTCGGCAATCTGCACGGCATTCAAGGCAGCACCCTTGCGCAGATTATCGGCGACACACCAGAGGGAGAGGCCGTTCTCGACGCTCGCATCCTCGCGGATGCGCGAGATGTAGGTGGCATCCTCGCCCGCCGCTTCATGCGGCGTCATGGCGCCGCCGGGCTCGCGCTTGTCGATAACGAGGCAGCCCGGAGCCTCGCGGAGAATATCGCGCGCTTCCTCGGCGCTGATCGGGCGCTCGAATTCGATATTCACGGCCTCGGCGTGACCGATAAAAACCGGCACGCGGACGCAAGTGGCGGTGAGCTTAATCTTAGGATCGAGGATTTTCTTCGTCTCCGCCATCATCTTCCATTCTTCCTTGGTGAAACCGTCCTCCATGAAGATGTCGATTTCCGGAATCACGTTGAAGGCAATCCGCTTGGCGAATTTTTTGTTGACGATCGGATCCGAGACGAAGACGGCGCGGGTTTGGGCAAAAAGCTCATCCATCGCTTCCTTGCCGGCGCCAGAGACGGATTGATAGGTCGCAACGACGACCCGCTTGATTGTCGCCCTATCGTGCAGGGGCTTTAGGGCAACGACGAGCTGAGCCGTCGAGCAATTTGGGTTGGCGATGATGTTGCGCCGGGCAAAGCCGGTGACCGCATCGGCGTTGACCTCGGGCACGATGAGGGGAACGTTGGCGTCATAGCGCCAGGCCGAGGAATTATCGATCACAACGCATCCTTGAGCGCCAATTTTCGGCGCCCATTCCTTGGAGACGGCGCCTCCCGCCGACATCAAGCAAATATCGGTTCCGCTAAAATCGTGGTTCTCGAGCGTTTTACATTTTAAAGTTTTGTCGCCAAACGAGACTTCGGTGCCTAAGGAGCGGGGGGAGGCAAGAGCGATCACTTCCGCGGCCGGGAACCTGCGCTCGGCAAGAATATCCAGCATTTCGCGCCCGACATTTCCAGTGGCGCCTACGACGGCAACCTTAAAGCTCATTTCCACTCCGTTCCGATTCCTTTTTCGGCAAGTTTTCAGGTGAAATCAGATTGTTCCAGGCCGAAAAAGACCAGTATGCGATGTTTTGCGATGCCGCAACATCAGTTCACGGGAAGACGGGCGGGGTCGCCGGGCCGCGCCCGCATCACGCCGTCGCCGCAGCCGGGCTGGCGAGCAGGTCAGCCACTTTTTCACGCGGCAGGGGGCGGCTGAAATAGTAGCCTTGAACCTGCGTGCAGCCCTGTTCACGGACGGCCATGAACTGCGCTTCCGTCTCGACGCCTTCGGCGGTCGTTTCCATTCCGAGATTGGTCCCGAGACCGGCCACCGCCTTGATGATGGTCGCCGCATCGCCGCGGGTGCTCGCGAGGTCGTTGACGAAGGACCGATCGATTTTAATCTTATCGAAGGGAAAGGATCGCAAATAACTTAAGGAAGAATAGCCCGTGCCAAAATCGTCCATGGCGATCCTCACCCCAAGCGCGCGAAGGGCGTGCAGCATGGCCATATTGGCTTCACTATCATGAAGAAGAACGCTTTCCGTGATTTCAAGCTCAAGACGGCGGGGCAAGAGACCCGAATCCGCGAGGGCCGAGGCGACGACATGAGGCAAGCTCGCCTGTTTGAATTGAACGGGAGATAGATTGACGGCGACGCGAATATCACCGGGCCACTGTGCGGCATCGGTACAGGCCTGCCGTAGGACCCATTCGCCGATTTGCACAATGATGCCAATTTCTTCGGCGAGCGGGATGAAATCCATCGGCGGAACCATTCCGCGCTTGGGATGCTGCCAGCGCAGCAGCGCCTCGAAGCAATTGATTTTTTCTGACGCGGCGTCGTAAAGGGGCTGGTAGTGCAAAACAAATTCGCCAGCTGCGACGGCGTGACGTAAGTCAAGATCAAGGAGGCGCCGCTCGCGCAAACGGGCATCCATCTCCGGCGCGAAAAAGCGGCAGCAACCCCGCCCATCCATTTTCGCGCGATAAAGGGCCATGTCGGCGTTGCGAAGCAAATCTTCCGCGTTCTCGCTATCGTTAGGAGCGATGGCAATGCCAACGCTCGCGCCAATAATGACTTGATGGCCCTTGAGTTCGAACGGCGCCGTAAGAACCTCGATAACCCGTATCGCCAGCGCCTCCGCTTCCTCTATCTTTCCCACATTCGGTTGCAGGATGACGAACTCATCGCCGCCAAGGCGCGCGATAATATCCAATTCGCGGACAGATTCCCGTAGCCGCGCCGTCACCACCCTTAGAAGCTCATCGCCAATTGGATGTCCTAGGGTATCATTGACAGCCTTGAAGCGGTCGAGATCGAGGCAAAGGAGCGCCAAAAGCTCGCCATTGCGCGCTCGCGAAACGAGTCTCTCCATGGCTTCGCCGAGGGCGGTCCGATTCGGCAGGCCTGTCAGCGCGTCATGGGTCGCCAAAAACCCGATTTCGGCTTCGTTGGCACGAAGAACACGGATGTGGCGCCGCACGAAGTATAAGCAACTGAATAGGCCAAACGTCAGCGCGGCCGCGAAGGCGTAACCGAGCATACCCATTTTTGTCGCGTTGAGCGCTTCTTGGCTTAAATCAAACTCAGTATTTGGCGCGCCTGCCCACAGCGTCCATCTCCCTTGTGAGTCATTTGCGCCGACCGGAATAACTTCCGAATAGATGAGAGATGGGTCTTTGACTCCTTGCTCTACCCATTTGTTGGAGTCGTATGCTTGAGCCGGTATGGTAGAGCGCGCTAAGTAATGGGTAGCAGAATGCACAAGCGCGTAATTCTCCCTAGGCAAAAGAGTAACCAACGCCTTGGTTAAGATTATGGCGCTAATCGTACCTTTCAGTTTTTGATCTGGGCCATAAAACGGGACGGAAAAAACGATTCCCGATCGGTCAGCGTCTACTTTCGTTTTGTTGTAGATTGTGTTGTCGCATGTAATCGTTTCGGGGCTGGAGATCATGGGTATCTTCAACCCAAGGATCTCCTTGCGATCGTTGTAATGCTGCTTGAACCAGGTGAGTTGGCTTTTGATTTGACGGTATTCAAAGATTTCGATTTCAGGCGACTCATCGCCGTTTGGTTCATCTGAGTGCGCAAAAGGGTCTTCTTCGCGTGCCCACTTTCCGTCGTGGACGATGAGCTGATCGAACATCAAAATGGGAGCTTCCGGTTGCCCCGTCGCTTGGTCGATCTTTTCCGGATCGAGATCAGCTGGAACGATATAAACTTCCGAGACCGCGACTCTGCTGGCGAGATTGTTGTAGATTTGCTGAATCGTTTGGCGGTCGTTCTCGTTAAGACTCAGTCCGCGGCGATCAATTGTTTGAACACTCGGCAACAGACTCAAAGTTCTCAAATTTTCGTAAATCGAAGTAAACGCATCCCGGACCTCCTCGGCAGCGCGAGCGGAAGTTCTTTTTTGCGTTTCGATGTAATAGGCGCGCGCCGCGCCAAAGTTGCGCTCGTTGTCTAGGTATACAGCGAAAGCAATTCCGCAACCAATGATGGCGATTATGCCATATCCGAAAAATTCCCTTGAAAAACGCATTAAGAAACATCCTGATTTATGCGATTGACGGTCACGGATGGCGCCGAACGATTAAGTTCTTCCCGAAGGCAAAAACTTGCGCGTTCACGCAAAGGATCGAATTTAAGGGAACATACCGGCTTGACCGGCGCGACTTATCGGCATCATGCCACTGGCGCTATGTCAAGTCACGCCGGTGAGTCGCTAGGCAGACTTTAACCGGAATTCGTTTCGTAATTTTTATTCACATTCCAAGAAATGCGCGCGTATGCGGGGGCCGTCGCATCGACATCAGGCAAGGAAGAGGGAAGCTTGGTAAACGCGCTATTGACATTAATTCTAACGAATCTGAGCCCACCTTATTTCCGAGGCACGGATCGAAGTGTAGAGATACTTTTCCTGGAAAGTGGGGAAGCATTGGATGGGAGGATGCGAGCGGCTTCGCAAGGAATGATTCCGCCAGGGGAGCCATCGAATTCACCCTCATTCACCCGATCAAGCAGCTCGCCGGATTTCGTGGCTTAAAGCACGCGCTGCCGTTGTTTTTTGTTTTGCTCGTTAGCGGCGCCTTCAGTCGTCTTCTTTCATGGGGCTTGGAAACGCAGCCTTTCGCCTATCTGGCGCAAGCCGAAGCCGCCGCCACGCGACGGGCTTGGACGGACATTGAGAATTCCGCGGATCCCTTCCGCATTGTGTGCCCGGCTTTGGACAGATGGCGCGTTTCCACGTCGAGCGGCAGCACCAGAAGGGAGGCGGCCGGCAAGATATTTGGGAGTTCGGTGGCGGCTCGGCTACCGCGCCTTTGTTCTATCTTCTGATATGGTGCGGCGTGCTGCGGAGTCGGGCAGGGCAATTCTGCGGGCGGAACAGCCCCAGGAGACCGCACCCGCTTCGGCAGGTTCGAGGTGGCCCGAAGCGCCCTCGCGCAAGGCGGCGCACCTTCACAAAATTGCTGGAGTTTCCGTTTCGATAATGGGCAGCCAGAGTTCCGTCTGATCGGCTTTGCCTGTGACGGTGATGGCTTCACCGCGCCGCTTGGCGCAAAAGAGGATCTTGCCTGCTTCCTCGACGGCTTGGATGTGGGGCCAAGAGGGGGCGCAAGGACCTGGTTGATTTCTTTGCCGCTAAAGGCCCGAGTTGCGGGGGAGTGCCCGCGGACCCTGCTGATACCGCTATAGCCCGGCAGGCCAGAGACGGCGGAAAGATGCAAGCTCAGAGAAACCCAATCGTGCGGGCAAAGACCGTCGTTGACGCCAAAAAATGACTTAACCACGCAACCAAACCGGAGCTATTGCGTTATCCCCGTTGTAATTCTCTTGGGGATCTCACGATGCTTTCGAAAAAAATGCCCATCGGTTTGGCTGCCGCCGCCTTTACTATGCTCGGCGCTGCGGCAAATGCCCAGCCGGCCCACCATCGCCACCATGTTCCTACGCCGAAAGTTGAACCTGATTTTTATGGCGAGCGCCCACCACTGACCGTGACCAAGCGCAGCTTTCTTGATCCGGGACCCGTGCCAGCTCTAGGCAGCATGCAGCGCTATATGACAGCGAATACCTACTATAATCGTACGTCCGATCAATATTTTGCAAAATCGCAATTCGGCAACGAAGTTTTGCCACAGCCGTTCGACGTTCCGGGCCGTCCGCAGCCGCTCTTCGGCGATATTTGGTACGCGAATGGAGTCGCGCCCTGATCGTTTCGCCTCAGGGTCGGGACTCATAACCATTGACGCCGGCGTCAGGAGAGCGGGCCCCTCTCGGGCGCCCGTTCGGTGGGCGCAGGAGTTCCAGTTACTCCACCCATGGGAGACGCGGGGCGCTTCGTTGCAGCAATGGCGTTTGGGCAAGCCGCCGGGCCAAGGGTGCAAAGCCACTGGATTTCAAACCGGTCCGCATATCAAAAACCGCCTCGGGCAAGCGGCCGCGTTCTCTGAATTTTAAGGATTTTTGGCGAAGCTGCGCTAAATTTGCTTCTTAAATTTTTCCATGGCGCAAGTTTTCGGCCGACCCTTCCTCAATCACCCTACACACCCTCTCTCCGGCTCGACGGTGCTGCAACTCCTCCCGAGGCTCGATAAGAGCCCGTCCGGACGGTCCGCGATCATGGTGGCGGCCGCATTGCAATCGGCCGAAGCTCGCGCTTTCATCGCTTGCGATGGCGGCCGGATGACGGGCGATTTACAAAGCCAGGGGGGTATTTTTCTTCCGTTTCCGGGGCGTGCCAAGAATCCTCTTGTGCTCGCGGGCAATATTCGCCGCTTAACGCATATCCTGCTCGAGCAAAGCGTTGATGTTGTCCACGTTCGTTCGCGCGCTTTGGCGTGGATTGCTGTCGCGGCCACACGGCGGACGAAGACGCCGCTTATAACCACCTTCAAAACGGGAGCTTTAAAACAATATGTCTTCTCCAGGCGTTATGATTCTTCGCTCGCGCGTGGTGATATTGTGCTGGCCGATTCTGTAGCCGGTGCCGGGCTCGCTGCCATGCTTCATCCGCCCGCGCGCGAAAAAATCCGGATCATCCCGTTTGGTGTAGATTGCGCGGTTTTCGCCCCCGAGCGCATCGCCTCAAGCCGCGTCCAGGACGTGCGGCGGCATTGGAACATCATGCCCTCCGAGCAGATCATTCTGATCGTGGGCTCGGTAAATTCGCCAACCATCAGGGAGATGACGCGCCTCATCCTGGCGAGCAGTCCAACCGGCATAAAAATCGTCCTTGCCAGCCCTCGAGAAAAAGGCGCGAAATCAGAGTGTTGGAACAAGCAAGGCGGGGCAGCGATTGCGCTCCCACCTCCATCGGATTGGCCGGCGGCCCTCCTCGCTGCCTCCCTCGTTGTCGCGCCCGAGAACGATGGCGAGGGCACAAGTAATATATTGGTCGAGGCGCAGGCTATAGGTACGCCGGTGGTCGCAGCAAATAGCGGCGCCGCCGCGGAAATTGTATGGGCGCCCCCGCTGTTCACCGCAGATGAGAGAACTGGGTACCTCGCCAACCCCAAAGATCCGGCAGCGCTCGCGCTGGCAGTTTTGCAAGCGATGAGCCTCGGCGCCAGTGCTCGCGGCAGGCTCGCGTTGCGCGCAAGGAGTCATGTCGCTGCCCGGTTTTCCAGCGAACGCGCCTGCGCGGCGATACTTGATGCTTATGCCGAGGCCCGCACTCTTCGCCCAAAATAGAGGCAGGGTCGCGCCCTAATTTGCCCGCAGCGGCGTAACACGTGAAAGCTTTGGTATCTCGTTATTGACTTCGGGCGCTATTCAACCGATCTTTTAAGGTGAGTCCGGTAAAATTGTAAGGATCATCTTATACGATTCGCGCATTCGGATTCGAAGTTCAGCAGAAGGAGAAAAAACCATTCGTCGTCCTATGAAAGCTCAAGCCGTCCCGCAGAAGGACGGGCCGCGTATAAATCAGGAAATTAACGCCCAAAAAGTTCAATTGATAGATGCTGAAAGCAAAAACCGGGGTGTCGTAGACATTACCGAAGCTCAGCAATTGGCCGACGAGGCGGGACTGGACCTCGTCGAAATCGTTCCAACTGCCGTTCCCCCGGTCTGCAAGGTCCTTGATTACGGCAAATTCCGTTTTCTCGAACAGAAAAAATCCGCCGAAGCGCGGAAGAAGCAGAAGATCGTCGAAATCAAAGAGATCAAGCTGCGCCCGGGGATCGACGATCATGATTATGGCGTCAAGATGAAGGCGGTGCGCCGGTTTTTCGAGGAGGGCGACAAGGTGAAGGTGACGTTGCGCTTTCGCGGCCGCGAGATGGCGCATCAGGAGCTCGGTTTCCGGCTCCTCGAGCGGGTAAAATCAGAAACAGGTGGAATTGCCAAGGTCGAGGCAGAGCCGTCGATGGAAGGCCGCCAAATGACCATGGTTCTCGCGCCGAAATAGGGCCGAGTCTTCCCCTGTCGAGTTCCGGCAAAAAAAGGCGGCGCCCGGAGACGCCGCCTCAGGTGAAGCGAGGGAGGAATGACGATCTCTTATCATGAGCATGATTTTAGAATCGTCACCAAAATAGATGAGATTTTAAAATAAATCTTTGCTCTTCGCCTGCGGGGGCTTCTATTCCGCGGGCCATCGCCAGGCGCGCGCCGGGTAGTCGATGGCGTAGCGCTCGGGGGCCGCCGCGATTGCCGCCATGCCGGCGAGGACGGTATCCTCGGTAAGAATCAGCTGCGTGCCGATGGCGGCCATCATTTCGCCATAGGGGGCCTTGTCTTCGAAGGCGTGGCGGAATTCTTGGGGATCGAAAAAATCGAGGAGGCGCGGCAGAACTCCGCCCGCAAAGGTCACGCCGCCCACGGTTAGAAAGGCGAGAGCGAGGTCGCCGGCAAAACGCGCGGTGAGCGCCCACGCATAGCGCAGTGTCCGCGCCTCTTCCCCTTGTGGATGGTTTTTTGCCGTCTCGATCAGCGTGATCTCGTTAAAAATATCGGTTGGCCGGTCCGCCGCCAAGCAGCGCGCCTGGTGCAGGCGCAAGAGTCCGTGCCCCGAGAGGATCGTCTCCGTTGATATTCGCTCAAGCCCCCCTGTGTCGATGTGCTTCCAGACCGCCTCCTGCTCAGGCCCGATGGGCCCGAAACTCATATGCCCGGCCTCGCTCGGCAGAACAAGGTAGCGGCCGCTGACTTCTATGAGAGCGGCGACGCCAAGCCCCGTGCCGAGCCCGACAATTAGCTGAGGCCCAGGCTGACGTTCGAAAGAAGCCAGTGGTTTGACCCAATCTGGCTTCAGCACTGGCAGGCTAAAAGCCTGCGCCTCGAAATCATTGAGGAGCAGGCCCTGATCAAGCCCTGTTCGGGCAGCGACTGCGGCGCCATCGATCACCCAATCGGCGTTGGTCATTTTAACGAAGCGCCCGCGCACCGGGCCTGCCACACAGGCGATCAGCGAGCGCGGCTTGGAAGCGAGCCCCGCAAGTACCTCTTGAAGAGCCTCTTCGAGAGAAGCGAAATTCCCGGTCTTGAGATGCGCCTCGGCGACAAGCGGCGCGCTGGGCCCGGCCACCGAGGCAAACCGGGCGTTGGTGCCGCCGATGTCGCAAACGAGGAGGGGATAGGGAAACATCGAGCTCTGGGTCTCTGCGCCAGCTTGGACCTGCGCCGTCAAACCGCTAGAGTGCAGGCCGACTAGACGAGGCAAGCCGCTGAATGACGTTTCTCTACCACCCGCTCTTCCCGCTCGGCAAGGACCCAACACCTTATCGCAAAATCACATCCGAGGGCGTTAGGGTCGAAAATTTCGGGCCTCACAAATTTCTCTGCGTCGAGCGGGAAGCCTTGCGCCTTCTGGTCGAAGAGGCCTTTTGCGATATTAACCATCTGCTGCGCCCGGCGCATCTTGCGCAGCTTGCCAAGATACTCGACGATCCCGAGGCGACGGAAAACGATAAATTCGTCGCCTTCGATCTTTTGAAGAACGCCAATATCGCGGCGGCCGGGGTTTTGCCCATGTGCCAAGATACCGGCACCGCCATCATCATGGGCAAGAAGGGCCGCTACGTTTTTACTGCTGGCAGTGACGAAAGCGCGCTCGCAGAGGGCATCAAGGATGCCTATGAGAAAAAGAACCTTCGCTATTCGCAGCTCACGCCGCTTTCTATGTTCGAGGAGAAAAACACCAAAACCAATCTGCCGGCACAGATCGAGATTTATGCGGAGGGCGAAAGCGAGTATAAATTCCTTTTTATCGCCAAGGGCGGTGGCTCCGCCAATAAGGCTTACCTTTTTCAAGGAACGCCTTCGCTTCTCTCCCCCTCGCGTCTCACCGATTTTCTCAAAGAGAAAATTTTGACGCTGGGGACCGCCGCTTGCCCGCCCTATCACCTCGCCATTGTCATTGGCGGCACCTCGGCGGAACTCAACCTCAAGACGGTGAAACTCGCATCCACCAAATATCTCGATGCCTTGCCGGCCGCGGGCAGCGAGAAAGGCCAGGCCTTTCGCGATCTTCAAATGGAGGACGAGATTTTTAGGCTCACCCAAAGCCTTGGGGTTGGCGCGCAGTTCGGCGGCAAATATTTTTGCCATGATGTGCGCGTCGTCCGTCTGCCGCGCCATGGCGCTTCGCTGCCGATCGGCATTGGCGTCTCCTGCTCGGCCGACCGTCAGGCCCTCGGCAAGATCACCTGCGAGGGAGTCTTTCTCGAAGAGCTCGAACGCGACCCCGCGCGCTTTATGCCAGCCATCGACGAGAGCGTGCTCGGCAGCAAGGTCGTGCCCATCGATCTCAAGCGCCCCATGCCGGAGATCCTCGCGGCGCTCTCGCGCCATCCGATCAAGACGCGGCTCTCCCTATCCGGCCCGATGGTCGTGGCGCGCGATCTGGCGCATGCAAAGATCCGCGAGCGGCTCGAGGCGGGCGAAGCCATGCCTGCCTATTTTAGGAACCACCCAGTTTACTATGCGGGCCCGGCAAAAACGCCGGAGGGTTTTGCCTCGGGCTCCTTTGGTCCGACCACGGCCGGGCGCATGGACTCCTATGTCGATCAGTTTCAGGCGGCGGGCGGATCGAAAGTGATGCTGGCGAAGGGCAATCGCGCGCCCGCCGTTAGGGAGGCCTGCGCCCGCCACGGCGGCTTTTATCTGGGTTCCATCGGCGGCGCCGCGGCACGGCTCGCGCAAGACTGCATCAAAAAGGTCGAGGTCTTGGAATACCCCGAGCTCGGCATGGAAGCCATCTGGAGGATAGAAGTCGAAAATTTCCCGGCCTTTATTGTGATCGACGATAAGGGCAATGATTTTTTCCAGGAGCTGAAGTTGGGGTGAGGTGGGTCAGCGCGTAGCACATGACGATGCTTGCTACTCCGGCCGTTCTCTTGATGAAGCGCTCGGTAGCCGAGAAGGGCGCGTTCGCTGTGATCCAGGGCGGTTTTTATTTGGTCTTCATCGCCGCCGCCGCGGCGAAACTCGCTCAGGACTGCATCAAAAAGTTGAGCTGGACTCTTTAATTGTACAAGCACTGGCTATGATGGCGCGCGACGAGCGCCTAAAGCTTTCGATCGCACATCTGCCACCAAGACACTTCCCTTGAGTTTGTCTCGCGTAATGTCGTCGATGTCCACAATTGACGCGCAAAGGTCCTTGAGGGCCTTTGCGGTTTCGTCGTCGCTTCCGCTAACGAACTTTTGGATATCACTGCAAATGTTTAAAATCTTGTTGGAACCAAGTTGTGGTATGCTGTCTCCGCAAACGTAATACTTAATTGCCATCATAATGTGCCACCTAAGTTTATAATATCTTGCATCAATTTTTTTATTGCCAAGCCAGGACTTGAATCGATACAAAGTATAGGCGGCTACATAATATATCTCTTCCTGGTACGATTTATCAAAAACAGATATTCGCATCTCACTCGTCAGCCGGTTCGGATAGCGGCTCGCAATATCTGGTTTGTCGAGGAACATCGCACCAACACACCTTGCAATTTCTTTTATGTCGAAGATACGAATTGCCTTGGCGTTCTCCTGGGCAGAGAACTGATTTTTTCGTCGCTCAAAGTAAAGGCGATACTCTTCATCAGCGCCTCTGGCATCAAAATATCGCTCAAGCGCCTTCACAGCGTCCAGAGTAGCAAGGAATTGCGCCTCCTCGACCTTCGCTTGTCTATTGGTTGACCGGACAATGTCGTCTACAACCCCAGGATCGGAGGTCTCAACAACCTTGAGCATGAGAGTCGCATCATCTGTGACATTGCCACGATGTTCGAATAGAACGTGCGACGTTTGGCAGCCATTTACGATCTGAAAATCGCGCAGGAAGATGTCGAGTCCGGAGACCCTGACGTCAGGCGAGATGATAGTGATGCCGTTGTTAAGTATGCCGAACCGCTTTTGTTTGAGCCCATCTTTGAGAGTGTCAGCAATCTCAGCGTTGACTTCGCCTTGTAAGCCGATGAAGTCTCGAACGTTTTCCTCGAAGATCCGTTGACGCAGCCTTTCGTTCTTGTCGGTTAGCACCTGCTCGATAAAGTCTTTTGCCTTGACGGTGACGACGTAGCCCTCTTCTATACCGGGCACCGTCGGGAATGCCGCGTTGCCAATAACTCTCAACGTTGCCTCAACTTGCCCCTCGGACGCCTTCCACAGTTCTACAACAGTATCGCGGTCCGTGAGCAATACCTGGACGTCACTGAATAGGCCAGTGTCGACGACAGACGCCTGCAATGCGGCCCGTGCGCCCAAGATTTCTCGGTCTTCAGATTTTCGCGCTGTAGTAGCAAAGTAGATTTGCGCTCGCGGCTTCCCGTCCCGAATTTTGCCGACGTTGGATAGAACGGCGTCGAACACCTCTCGGCAATTTTTCATGTATTCACTGTGCGGATAGGCGTGGTTGTCCGAAAGGAAGTCATTTATCGCTGACTCGAATTTGTTGATCTCCGATTTATCCCACGACTCGGACGTCTTGCTCTGAGTGAAGACTACGACCGCTTCGGCATCTCGCCGCCTGCCGCTAAAGGCGTCATGGACCTCTTCGACAGACGATACATAGCTATCGTCGACGAACATCAATATACCATCGATGCCGGGATCATCGCCCTCATAGATAAGATCCTTCGGATCCGTTGTCTCCGCACAAAGGGATCGGAAAACGGCATAATTAACGAACGCCTCAAATTGTTTAAACTCTTGGTCGCTGACCTCGAATTTCTTCTGAAAATCAGTAAGGTGTGCCTTGACGACTCGGTGCATTGGACCTCCGCGCTTGCGTCTTGTTCGGCTCGCAAGGGCTGGTCGAACGGTTGCGATGCGCTAGTATCTAGTATGTAGAGTGTAAACCACTCCGCGTTCGTATGCATTGTTTATCGGTTGGCGCTAGTAAATTATCCACGCTCCAGGTTCGACTATCCTTCGATTCCCGTAAACCCATGCGCCCATCTCTGCTCAACCCGCTGTTCACCGAAGCCCAAAAACTTTCGGGCGTCGGGCCGAAGACCGCCCAACTCCTCGACCGGTTGCTGGCCGATGACGCGCACGCGGTCCGCGTCATCGATCTGCTCTTCCATCTGCCGTTCAATGCAATCGATCGCCGCAATCAGCCAAAAATTGCCGAGGCGCCGCTCGACTCGATCGTGACGATCAAGGGCACGGTGGCAGAACATCGCCCGCCGGGCCCGCGCTCACGCTCGCCCTACAGAATCCTCCTCGAGGATGAGACCGGCGATATTTTGCTTGTGTTCTTTCTCGCCAATCATGCCTGGATCGAGCGAAGCCTGCCACTCGGCGCGACGCGGTGGGTGTCGGGGAAACTCGAACTCTGGGAGGGGCACCGCCAGATGGTCCACCCCGACCGCGTTCTCGACGCCGAGGGGTTCGCCAAAATGGCGCTGATCGAGCCGGTTTATCCCTCGACGGAGGGGCTTACGCAAAAGACTCTTGCGCGCGCCATCGACGCGGCTCTTACTAAAATCCCAGCGCTGCCGGAATGGCAAGCCGCCGCCGGTCTCAGTTTCGCGGACGCCTTAAGATCCGTGCATCACCCGCAAACGCCCGAGGCGGTGAAGCCAGAGTCGGCGGCGCGCGGGCGCCTCGCCTATGACGAACTCTTAGCATCACAACTCGCCCTCGCTCTAATGCGCGGACGGATTAAGCGCGCGGCGGGCCGCGTCAATAAAGGGGATGGCCATATCCGCCATAAAATCATCGCTGCGCTGCTCTTCGCTCTCACCGCTTCGCAAAAGACCGCGATCGCTGAGATCGAAGCCGATCTTGCCGCGCCAACCCGCATGCTGCGGCTCCTGCAGGGCGACGTTGGCTCGGGCAAGACCATCGTCGCGCTGCTGGCGATGGCGGCAGTGGTCGAGGCAGGTCGGCAGGCGGCGCTCATGGCGCCGACCGAGATCCTCGCCCGCCAACATTATCAGACGCTCGCCAAATTTGGGCAGGCCTCGGGGCTGCGCTTGGCTCTCTTGACGGGCCGCGACAAGGGAGCAGGGCGCGAGGCGATCCTTTCGGGCCTTGCAGAAGGCGGCGTCGATATCGTCATCGGCACGCATGCGCTATTCCAGGAGAGCGTGGCCTTCCGCGATCTCAGCCTTGCCGTCGTCGACGAGCAGCACCGCTTCGGCGTGCACCAGCGACTCGCCCTGGGCGGCAAGAGTGAAGCCGCTGACATCCTCGTCATGACGGCGACGCCCATTCCGCGCTCGCTGGTGCTGACTTACTTCGGCGACATGGATGTTTCGAACTTGCGCGAAAAACCGGCCGGCCGGCAGGGCGTCGAGACGCGCGCCTTGCCGACCGAGCGGCTCGATGAACTCATCGCCCGCTTGCGCCGCGCCATCGCCGAGGGCACCCGCGCATTTTGGGTCTGCCCGCTCGTCGAGGAAAGCGAAGCGCTGGACGTTGCCGCTGCGGAGGAGCGATTTGATGCGCTGCGCAAAATTTTTGGCGATAGGGTTGGGCTCGTGCATGGCAAGATGAAAAGCCGCGAGAGGGATGCCACCATGGCTGCCTTCGCGCAAGGATCAATGCGGATCCTCGTGGCGACGACCGTGATCGAAGTCGGTGTTGATATTCCGCAGGCGACGATCATGGTCATCGAGCATGCCGAGCGGTTTGGCCTCTCCCAGCTGCATCAGCTGCGCGGCCGGGTCGGGCGCGGCGGCGGGGCCTCGTTCTGCCTTTTGCTTTATAAGCCGCCACTTAGTGAAGCGGCGAAGGCGCGCCTATCCATCATGCGTGAAACCGACGACGGGTTCCTTATCGCCGAGGAGGACTTGCGCTTGCGTGGCGAAGGCGATGTGCTCGGCACTAAGCAGTCGGGCCTTCCCGGTTTTCGCCTTGCCGATCTTTCCGTGCATGCGCCTTTGTTGAAACTGGCGCGAGAGGAAGCGCGGCGCGCCGCCGAGGAGAACCCACGCCTTGAAGGCGCCCGCGGCGAGGCGCTGCGGCTGCTTCTAAATATCTTCGAGCTGGGCGAAGCGATCCGGCTTCTGGGAGCCGGGTAGGCGCAAAAAAAGCTTCGGGAAACGCCCGGTTGCTACCCTCGATCATGCGCCGCTGGCTTGGGTGGCGCTTTTAGCGGAAAGCAAAAGCTTGAAGTGAGGGAAAAAAGGGCATGCCTGAGGTGAAGTCAATACCCAGCCGCAACGAATTCATTGCCGATGCCCGCATTCGATTCGAAATGCTCGGTGCAATCCGAATCCTGACGGAGAGCCAGGTCAATTCGATTGTGCATATTCTGGAGTGCGAGGAGGGAACGCTTTCGGGTGAGAGCAAAGCATTCCGCAAGAACATCCTCCGCTACTTGCGAAAAGAAGCAGATTTTAAAGCGGTGTTCGCGGATATGCTCGCCGCCAACGAGGGCGCAGCTCCCTTGGTGAAGGAGAAACAGCAGAGCAGGGGAGAAGCCGTGGCCAAAAAAGTCTCGAAGGATTCAAGCGGCTCGCGCGGCGTTCCGGAGAGGTCGGTGGCGGGAAAAGCGCATGCGGGGCGAAAGATGCTAACGGTGCTTCCTCCATCCGCCATTTACTTCATGATCGTCGCACTCGCCTTGCCCGTTGGTTTTTATGGTTTCACCAAGTATAACTCGATTTTTTCATCAAGTCCTGAGGTGACTGCGGCGAAACCCAAGAGGAACGGCCTCAACACTGGATCCGAAGGCGGCAACGCTGCGGCCTCACTCGCCGTCTTTCCATCCGCCATCTCGCCGCTCCATGCCAATGAGGGGGCATATGAAGCCTCCCTCAACACTTGCTACGACCAATTCAAGCAAAACCGCGAGACCAATGCTAATGGCGGTCTCAAATGGAGTAGCTCGTCGGGCCGTAGCTACTACAGCGAATGCCTTGAGCATCTGAAGCAATGAGGGAGGCAATCGCAAATAGGAACATCGGTCCACAATTTTTTTGCAACTGAAGGCACGCCTAGGTACCCGCAGGATTTTGTGTGGGCGTGTCATGACGGCGGTGGATTGGGGAACAGAGCGCTTACACTGCAGCCTCCATCTTCCAGGTTAGCGTGTCCTATATCTACAAAGCCTTGGGGCGCCGCGCGCCCTTGGGCGGGCGGCCCAGGCCGAAGTTCGCCCCCGCATGACGAAGTTCTTCGCGTGAGCATTTCGAGCGAATCCGATTTGGCGCTTGCCTGCAAGCCTGGCTCATGGCAGAGCACGCCTCAAAGTCAGCACCAGCTGCCTCTGGGAACGGCTACGGCAGGTCGGGCTCACGCTCGATAAAAGTCATTATGCGCCGCCGAGCAAGACCGCGCGGATGTCGCCGAGGCGCGCGAGGAATGGCGCGCCAGCCAGCCCATCTAAACCTGGAACATCTAGTCTTCATCGAGGAGACCGAGGCCACGACAAAGATGGCGCTTGAGCCGCCGGCTGAAAGATGTTGGCGCAACCGATTGTGACTGTCGCCGTGAAATCGGTTTGCGGTTGCTTCTTTGATCGCGCGGATCATTCGCTCGACCTGACCGTTTGTTAAGGGATGATCTTGGCAAGGCGAGCTCGATGCCGTGTCCCTTGCATCGTCAATCACATATGAGTCAAGTATCGCGCCGTCGGCCCGTCGGCGTCACGCGGCGGCAAGCGAAACTGAATGCCGTTATCGGTCAGAGCCGCATGGGTTTCGTAGGGGCGGCTTTGATTGGCGCGGCAAAGAAGCCCGAGGCGGTGACGCGATTGGCCTTTTCGGCGAGCTCAAAGAAGGCGAACTTCGACGCTCGCTCCATGTCGACGAAAAGCTGTCTGCACCTCGGCCATGTCGATATGAAAGAAGCCGATCGGTAGATCTTGAACTTCTTCTTTGCCGGCTCCTTCGGTTTTCAGCGGGCGGATAATGCCGTGGCGCTTAAGGCAACGATATAGGGATGATCAGGTGCGGATGGCCGGGGGCAAGCGCATGGAGGCAACCGTTGAGTGGCAGCGTATGCCGCCGAAAGGCGACGATGATTACCTCCTCGTCTACAGAGAGGACGGTGGACTTGGCCTGCTTGGGGCCTGCCTGAAGATCGGCGACGCTCTCGTGCTTCTTCCAATTGGCGATGGTCTTCGCGTTAACCTAGTAGCCATTTGCCAGCGCTTCCTGGCTCACTTGACTCTGCTGTATCGCTTGGCGGACCGCCTCCGTCGTCGTGGCGCACCCATGTCAAATCGGTCCCATAGCGCATCCTTTGATTCTTGCGGTAACGATGCACTATTAAAACCTAGGATCAAACAGCTAGTCTAATACAAGGAATCGAGCAGCAAACGATGTGTATTAGAGCGTGATGTCTTTAAAGAGAAGTTTATCCTGGGTAGTGTCTCAGTTTGAGACACTACCTTATCCTAAGCTTGGCATTCGTTTGGCGAGAAGCAATCGAGCAGAGTCCCGGACCATCGACGACCCACGGCGCGTCGATCCGGTCGTGACGTAAGGTGGCAAGGAAGGTAAGCTCCATCCGCGCAGGGGCGCTCTTCGCCCAGGTCTCTTCAATGAAAACGAGCCGGTTGGGATCAATCTTCTTTTGATCTTTCCGCCAGCGCGCCCGCTAGGTGAAATCCCCTCGCGCTATCCATTGCCGGAGAAAGCCAGCATGCTCGCCAACGAAAAGACGCGGCCGGTAGCCGCCCATCTTGCCTGCCGCAGCGCTGCCCGTCGCCCGCGCCTTCTGCGATCATTTCACCACGATCGAGGCGCTAAACAGTGATCCAATCACGTAGAATTCTGCTGAAGGGCGTCAACTTTTGCTTCCAAACGTTGTATCTCTTCCTGCAAATCCGCGATACGGCGTTCGTAGCCGTCAATTAACATTCTAATGCGGCTGTCGACAAGAGCTGCCATCGAAGCACGACCGCGTACAAGATGACCAATAATCGTTCCAATACTTCCAACGAATGCTCCGCAAACAGCAGCCGTAACCGTCCAAAAACTTTGATCTGAGGGCATATCAGACGGCACAGTGAATTTCCGTATTTCAGAAATATTTATTGAATAGTTATCCTGACGGACAGCTGCCGCGTAGGGGCGTCGTGATTCTCGAGTGGATTTTTGTGGTCCGTAAGAGCGACCTCCAGTCACTATTGAGGTCGAGTATACCGTCTAATTTGAATTTTTTGTTAACCTAGCTGTTATCACGGATAATGTTGGAGCAATCGGAGATACGATGATGAAGCTACTTAAGATGATCCAGGTATATTGGTCCCATGGAGCTGGCAACTTCGAGATGTTCCATTCTAAGTGAAATATCGAATCAAGAACGATAGAACCGTAATAAAATACCGAAAGCTCGCCCGCCATACACGCTACTATTTTGGCACCGATCCAGCTATTATTTGCGGCCTTAATTTGATCGGCCTGGATTTGAGCGTTGATAAGATCGTGCGTAACCTCCGCGTTCGCTTCCAACGCCGATTGCGTCGTTGCGAGAATCGCTTTTTGACGCACTCCAAGATAGCTGAGCAGCGGTGCAAGAAGATTCTCCAAGACCGGAATAACAAGGCCTAGAACAGCTATCATTTTCATAGCCTTGTCGATGAAGGGATAGGTAGAGATGAAGGGAGTTGCGTAGCGATTGGCGGCGTAGCGGCCGCTGCATTTAGGCCGCTAAAATGGGCCCATAGGGAAGCTGCCCAAAGTCCGAAAGCAATCCATGCCGCCTGCTCGTGAGAAAGGATTGTTTCCCAAGCAAAGCCGCGAAGGCTGTCCCCCTCTGCTAGGATGAAGGACCAGCAGATGGCGATGGTATTAATAAAAGGGGTCCTGAGCCCTATAATTGAGAGCCTAGCCTTTCTCCAAAACGAGTTGGTGTTTGATACCAAGGCGCGGTCAATACCGAGTGTCGCTCGGAATTTGGCGAGCTGCGGAATAATAAAAAAAAAGACCATACAGGCGACGAGTGTAAGAAAAAGAGGGAAGGGCATTGGTTCGACCTCAATCGGTTGAAGGGAGTTGAAAAAAATTGGTGCCGATGACTATTTGCGCTGTTGGGTTTGAAGAGCCAGTCCGGCGGTACTGCTTTGCGCTTGCGTGGGCTCCAGCCCGGGAAGCAAAGCATCGTGCAGGACTGGCAAGTCGGAGGATTGCTGAGACGATTCCGATTGTAGAGCAGAAGCGGGTGTCATCTGGCTGGCGAGCACCTCACGAACCGCCTCTTTGGATTTTGCCAGCTCTTCTTGCTGCTTGGTGATATCAGCCTCTCTTGAGGCAATTTGCTTTGCGACCGAATCGCGGGCATTCGCCGCCTGATTTGCTGCCATCTGCATTTGTTCGACGGCCCGTGAGAGCGAATCTGCCCGTTGCCCCTGCCGCCACGCATTAAACATGGCGATTCCAACAAAAGCCGTTGCCCCAAGCCCAAAGACCGCTAGAACCCATTCGCCAGCTATAGCAATCTGGTGAAGCGCACCTCCGCCAGCGGCGGCGGCAATAACTACCTGCCGGGCGCGCCGCTTCTGCTTGATTTTCTTTTCTTTCGCCGCTTCAACATCGTTCGTGGTTAATGACGACGCCATACGGAGTGCATTCGCCTCGCAGTCCGCGACGCGGTTTCCCCAAACACGGCCAAAGCGCTTCCATGTACCGAGGGAATGGAGAAAAGATAGCCGATGCGCGCATATTCGCTTGATAAGCTCAGGCAAGGGTGCATCTCCCGCCTTGATGCGCGCCTCATTAGCCTTTGCTGGACCAGAGTTTACGGCGAAGTCGAAGAGCGCCAAATCTTGACCTGCCGGAAGCCGGTCTCCATAGATCGGCATCCAATAATGCGCCTCGTAAATTTCAGCGATTTCTTCATCGGTGATTTCGAATACGTCACGCGGCGCGAGGCCCTTGCTCGCTCGGTACGAGTCATAAGTGATGTGAGTAATGCCGCCGCGGCCCGTCCGCCCACCAGGGTCGCCGGGCGCATTTGTATTGCCGCCTTCTTGCCTGCGAACAAAGGCGACGCATTCTTCGTAATTTGATTTTGCCATATCGCCACCGGTTAACTTGGCTCTCGGCGCTACAAACGGCGAGTGATTTACTACTTTATTGTCTGCTTATCATTACAGAATAAAGAGGCCGCCGAGCGGCTCTTTTTTGGTTATGTTGCGTCGTCGTTACTTCCACTGCGGCCCGTACTGAGTGGTATCAATCGGGATAAAACAGGAGCTAGGGTTAGGTGACGACCCAGAAAACGCGTAGTTATTGGAGCCCGCGTTCATGAAATTTGGGTTTACGATCGTCTGTGAAGGATCCGATATTCCAGAACCAGAAGCAGAATAGGTAAAGCTACCGTTTGTATTAAAATAAACGTTATTAGTAAATGATGGCAGGGCTACTGTTACACCAGCAGCTATCCAATTGGTCCAAATAGACTGCCCGGCGGAAGCGCTCGAGTATATGATATTACAATTAAGCGCATTACCCGCCATTCCATAATTTGTCCCTGGGCTGTCGTCTTGGTAAAGCCCCATTGCTCCCGCTAGCGAAAGATCAAAGATATTGTTCGCGAACGTATTGTTGTTACCGCCATGGATAGCTAAATCCCATGTTCCAGTCCCGTAGACTATGTTATTAGTTACTATTATATTGGATGATTCGTCGTCTAGATACAGCCCCTTTGATTGTTGGCCGTTTCCTGTGCTGTACCCTATGTTGCCAAAATTATAAACAAGGTTATTGTTTATAACCTGTCTGGTATCATTATGGCCAACATCTCTAAAATAAATACCACCGCAGTCCGCTACTGAGAGGCACGTATTGCGAACGATATTATATGAAACTACATCATTGGTGTTATCGTCTCCGGGGCCTCCATTGTTGACTTCCATGCCATCATTGGTGTTGCCGTCGATCAAGTTATGCGTAATAGTTGAGTTATACACGTTTTCAAAGAATATACTAGAGTCAACGGCGGTTGACCAAACGGGAGACGTGATGTTGAAAAGACTGTTGTTCTTGACAGTAATTCCGTTGGTTGCCGTCGCGTAAATACCGCCAAGGGAGCAGTTTTGTACTGTAAGGCCATCAACTGTGACCCCTGTCGCTCCACTGATATAGATCGAGTTGCTATTAGAGGCATTTCCGCAATCAAGGATTGGCCTATCGCCAGGCATTGCTGCCCACGTCTCGTTGCTATCAGATGATCTCAAATTCAGATGGCCATACCATGTCGGCCCTCCGGTATACGTGACGTATGAGCTAATAGTAGAATAGTATCCAGCCATAAGGTAAGTGATCTTTGTCGATCCGCCCTGCATTGACGTTTGCGCCTTGGTGAGGGTCGCAAATGGCGTCTGCGGGGAGGTTCCATTGTTGGAGTCGCTCCCGATATTTGGATCCGGGTTGACATAATATGCGGTTTTTGTTGCCCAGCAATTGGTAACCGTTCCGTTTGGTTGGGAGCACATCCAGCGCCAAGGGTTGCCGGAGCCGGTAATAGACGAGGCGACCCCTGGAGAGCAGAGATTTGAAGTTGGCGCCGCGCTCATTGTTGTGCCGCTCGATGAGCCACACGCCGCGTTGGCTGCGGATAGGAGAGGGGCCGAGCAGCTGGCCGTTGTCCCCCCGTTGGCAGCGGAGCACGTCCAGGTCCATGGCCCATTTCCCGTCGCTGGCGAAGGTGTACCTTGAGCGCAGAGATTAGAAATCGGCGCGCGGCTTGCGGCAGTGGCGGTCGCGCCGCCGCAAATACCGTTGAGCGGCGCCGTGGAAGGATCACCGGAGATTTGATCCGACCAGCTATCAACGCCAATCCATTGCAGCCATTTCCCCGCTTTTGTTTTGATGAATACAGTGTTATTGTAATACATAAGCTCCACGACATTGGTGCAGTCTGGAAGCGGCCATTGACTCCTGTAACAGTTGCCGTTGGCATCAAGCGTCCATACGCCGTTGCGATCATCTGTGAGCGACGCCGCAGGCGGAACAACCGTGCCGTTGGGGGATGGTGTAGCTCCAGCGGGCGCATATGATGCGAGCACGGTAGTCAAAACAAGAGTGCAAATAAAAATTCTTCTTGCCATAGTTATCTTCCCCAAAAAAACAAGAATGGGCAGCAAGAGCAGGCCGCTTCCTCATAAAAGTGGGCCTGTCTTCTAGATCATCATCCCGTTGATGACCTTTGAAAGCTGATGCGCGCCCAACGCATAGGCGTAGGGCAACGGATGAACGTTGTCGTACGGATTTAGATAACTGCCAATGCCAGGGATATTAGCATAATCAATGTAGCCAACCGGAGCGGCGGGAGGCGGCGAGGCTGGCTGCGTGTAGCCGAGAACGGAAGTATTGAAGGCCGCATAGGTTCCCGAGATGAGGCCGCTGCCAGGAATGACCGTTCCAGCCACAACCGAGATGTTGGCGGTTCCGGGCCCTGACGCGTAGGAAACGCCGTTCGACATAGTGAACGTTGCGGCTTTAAACAGCTTGCTCAAAAGTCCGGTTGAGCCGTAAATGTTCGAGTAAGCGGTCGCGGCAGCGAGGTTTTGACCGGATGTCGAGAGATCGTTGAAGCCGTGCCAGCTATGAACAAACACATTCCTGTATTTGTTGTTCACAAGTAGCGTTTGCACGGCGCTAGTGACGTTTGCCGCCGCGGTATCTTGCGTCCCTGATTGGCTTGGCACGCCGAAATTGTAAATCTCCCACGTATCATTTAGCAACGGCTTGGTGAGGCTGGCAAGATTGCAATTGGACGTGCCGGTGATGCCATAAGTGATGCTATCGCCGATCATCAGCAAAAGGTTGTTGCCCCTCGCCGTGGTTCCTTGGCGCATGGCGCTCGTGGCCACGCTCTGCTGCTGGGTCCCGAGTGAAGTTGGGTAGAGAGCGAAGCTTAGCAAATTGGAAGGCAGAATGGCATAAGGGAGGCCACTGACCCAGCCAGGCGCGCCACAGAGATAACCGCCCACCGTGCCGAAGAGACCGGAGCCGATCGCGCTGCCTCTGGCCTGCACCTGCAACCCATCAAGCGATGTGGTGAAGTTGCCGCCGCCGCTGTTCAAGGCGAGCACCATCGGCTTATTAGACGGCGTGACAAATTGCGGCGAGTCGGCAAAGCCGGGGGCGATATCATAATAAAGGCCGCCCCAATTCAGGCCGGCCGATTGCAGAAATCCCATATTGACCGCGGCCGTCGAGCCACAGTGAAAAAAGATGCCATAATTATTCGAGGTCTGCGAACTGCCGCACCATAACGCCGTAAAATTATTGCGGTTGGTGTTTTGGATGCTGGCCGAGTTGTAAGGGACGTTGAAAAACGATTGGCCAGTCGCATTGCCGGCATCCCAGCCGCAGATGATCGTTGGAATTCCATCGATATTATGGTCAACCGGCACGTTTATGGCTTGATTGAAGGCGGCGGCGGTCGTCAGGGTTTGGTGCGGCGCGCTTGATGGGATGATGTTTGCCATGCCCTGCCAGCCATAAGGCATGACCATAGGCGGGTTGCCGTTTAAGTTATTGGCGTAGGCTGTGCAATGATTCTCATTTCCAGTTTGGTCATAAAGAACGAGGACCAAGCCCCCTTGATTGCCGAGGAAGCTATAGAGCTGTGTCCGATTGATCGAATCATTGTTGGTATTGAAGTAAATTTGCTGCTGCTGGCCGGCGCCGTTCTGAATAAGAGCTACCGGGCCATTATAATTGGCGATGAGGCGCTTGAATCCTACGGCGAGGACCGGAGCAGCTGTTGCGGTCGGTAAGTAAGGGCCGAGCCCCGCCTTGTTATCATCGCCGGTATATGGAAGTGTGCTTTGGTTGCTATTCGCTAAGTACACTTGATACCAGCCATTTGCGCTCAGCTCATACGAATCGCCCAATTGAACCGGAATCGATACTCCCGGAGTTGAAGAATAAGTCCGCCCGTTAATGGTGATTGAATTGAAGTTGCCATTATCAGGGGGCGCCATGTTAACAGTTGCCATTTTGTTCCTCCTTGGAGGCGTGCCGAGGCTGGTGCGGTAAGGGGTGAAGTTTACGAGGTTGGCGGCAGAATCGTCATGACGAGGGCCGAGACCCTAACAACTCCGGCAGCGAATGCCCCCCCTAAATGACCGGAGGAGGTCATCGCATTAATATTTAGACTGGTGGAATTACCAACATAATTAGGTAGCGATGCTCCGTTTGCGGTGGTTCCTGTTGTAAGACCTATGTTATTACTTAGATTATAGCCGGAGCCACCGGTCGCGTAATCTATACCAAAACCTGAAATGCCGCCCGTTCCCGTGATCGCCGTCGTGACCCGGCATGAGATGCCCATGAGAATGGCGGAATAGCTTGGCATTCCGGACAGTGTGAAGGTGGTTGAACTGCCAGATAGCGTTACCGCCTGCTCGACCCAAGCAAAGCTGGCCGTCGCCCCGTTCGAGCTTGGACCAACAGGGACTTCGGATAGCTTTGCCGCTGGATGACCGCCAGTTGTCGCATTATCATTAACTATTACGCGCCAGTTGGTTGTATCAACCCAAAGCTCTCCCTGCGCCCCGGTCGGCGCGTTGACGATATTTGTCGCCGTGTCTCTTCGTAATTGCACCTGAACAGACATGAATTAAATTCCCGCTCCTAGATCAATTCTTGCCAAAAGATACCCATCCGTCACAATGCCCCATTGATCTGATTCCGTGACGGCTGCTGAGACCAGGCCAAAATCAAGACTTGTGCCAGAAAGAAGAGCCGCAGTGATAGGCCCGTAGGTGTATTGAGATCCGGCCCCGGAAACCGTATAAGTGTAGACGGCGCATTCCGATAGATCCTCGACACTATTCCCGTAGATATTAAAGCTTTGAAGCTTCACATAAAGAGTCGCACCGATCCAAGATGATGGCAGCGCATAGCGGAAGACATTGCTGTCAACCCGGACAAAATAATCTCCCATCGAATGCGCGGCCGTGGCCGTGCCCCCGTATCCGCGATAAAGACCTGTGAGACTATAGTTCGAGGTGGAAACAAGACCAGCCGACGTGTAGGTGAGAATTTCGCCGCCCGATCCTGATGGCGAGACGATATAACAAAGCGTCGCTCCGTTCGCCGCAGCCGATGTGGACGTGCCCGAGAGAACTCCACTGCTCTCCAAAAGGTTGACCGATAGAGTGTCGGTGTTGTCTGGGTTGATACCCTCGTAAACTGGCAGGGCGGCCGTCAAGATGCCTTGCCGCGATGGACCATTGATTTGGCCGATCACGGAATAGGAATTGCCGTCCGCCGATGCCCACACATAGCAGCCGCCCCAATTTGGATCGGCGTCTCCAGGAACGCCGCTCGGCGGCATGAGTGCGCTCGTCGCGCTTGAGGCGTTGGCGAGCGAAACTTGCGAGGACGCCACGGGCGGCGGCAGATAGGTCGCGGGAACGATCGCTTGCGTCACAACCGAATTTTGCGGCGGCGTGCTCGCCTCTGTGGCGCCCCAAAGATAGGCGCCGTAGCCAAATGTCCCGGCGTAGGAAGTGGTGCCCGGCACCGCCTCGAGCAACGCGACGTAATTCGGTGTCCCGGCCACCGCCATTTGCGCTGACACCGTGCATTGATACCAGCCATAGGCGGCGCAGGTGATGGTCCCGGAATAGGAACCAGATGTGTTGATCGCGGCGCCGCCAGGAGTCGTTGAAATCTCGAAGGTGTTGGCGGCCGGCGAGGTGACGAAATAAGCAATCGAAATTGCCGGGTTCGATGACGCCGTGATGCCGCCCGGAAAAGTTCCAGTGGTAAAGAAGACCACCATCTGACCTGCGATAAGACCGTTGCCGGTCCATGTCACGACGCCTGGCGAGGCGATCGAAATCGAGATGGCCGAACTCGCGTCGTTGGTTGCTGGCGCGATGGATGCCGAGACCCCGGCATCCGCCGTGTCAGTTTGAGCTACGGTGTTGAAATCGGCGCCGATATAGGCTGAGCCGTTATAAATGTTCAGGCGCAGGCTGTTGCGGATGTTGGGGCAGATATAAAGCGAGAAATTGACCGTCGAGCCCGAAGCAAGCGAAGCCTGCCCGGCCCATGTCACGGAATGCTGACCAGTCGAGCCTGTTTCGGCGAGATAATAGACCGGCGCGACGCCGCCCGAGGCGGCGATGAACACGTAAGGAATGCCGTTGGTCAGCGATGACGGCGGCTCGAAAATGACCGGTGTGTTGACGCGCGCCGGAACAACATTTTGATTGATGCCGTTAGGGGTGTGCGGCTGAATCGGATAGGCTACGCTCGTTCCCGTTGTGCCAAGCCAATCCTCTGCCGTGATCGAGAGGATGCCACTATCATCCTCGCTTACCTCTGTTATCCTAACCGTGAGCGCATTGAGACCGATCTTAGTATCCGTGATTTGCACCAAATCCATCGGTTCGAGCAAACAATACTCAAAGGACAGCTTGAACTTGTAATGGTTGCGGACATAGAGTCCACGCTGAAGTATGAGCTGCGCGGCATTTTGGCCGACTTGTGGATCGCAAATCTCATTCGCCGTGATATCTGGTGCCATGCGCAGGCCATAAGTTTCGATGGCATTTTGATCCCAAACGTCGATGGGGCGAGGAACATAGGAATTATCGAGCGTCCAAAGCTGCCACGGCTCGTTCACATTGAGTGGCAGATAGGCGTTGATACGCTCATTGATTTGCAGCCTTCGCCAGTTGTAGAGCTCATACGGATCGACACGCGAGGCTTCAACCGGATCTTGCCCCTCCTCGTTAATGAAATCATCATCGTCAAGACTATAAACAGGAGTCGTGTTTGGGATATAGGTAACGGTACCGATGAATTGGTGTGGCTGGCTGATCGCGCTATCTCCATAGGGAATGATTTTCAGCTCGCCACCCGACCACACAGCGGCGGAATTTGTGAGTTGCATCCAACGCGCCAGAATAGAACTGGCGGGCTCTTGATTAGTAAGCACTGGGCTCAGCGCAAGATAGGCGGCCCGACAATATGCCTGATAGGAAGACGGGTTTAAGGTTAGAGTGTGCGTCCCGCTCTGCGAGCCGGACGCGTCCACCAAGACCCCGCCTGGGCTATAGACAAGGTTGGCCGAACTTCCGGAAATATTTGCAAGATAATAAACCGTGTCTGATCTAATACCGGACGGCAGCGATCCTGTCGTGGTAAGAATAACTTGGCTGCCATCAAGAAGCGGCGGGGCGCTGGCGGCGGCCGGCGAAAATATGGACGAGCCCCAGGTTACAACCGCAGGCGATCCCGTTGCTATGGTTACGTGGCGCCAGTCGGAATAAAGTGACGTTGCATTAATACTTGAGCCCGAAAATCCGTTGCCAATTCCGTTGTATGATACAGCCGAGTTCGATGAGCCTAGCCCGTATTGCGCGTTTGTTAGGAAATCGTAGACGATTTGCGCCGGATCAGCATCAAGACCGTTGATGCCGGACGAGTTGATCTGAAGCCCCAAAACCTCGATGGAATATTGGGGAAGATTCGCCGTATTGCCTAGGTAGTTGTTGTATGAAGCGATATAAGCAAGGCCGTGATAGCCCAGCGCCTGCGGGGCGAAATAGGTTGAAAGATAACTCCACGGCGTTTGTGACTGCGTGCCATTGTAGACGGCCCAAATATCGGCGCCATAGGTATTCGTTGGCGTCGACCCCTGCCAAATCGTGCCAATGCCGGAAATAGGCCCCTCGCAGAGCCCCATGAGCCATGAGGTGTAGTACTGCCAGCCCTGGCTGGTCGAGCCGCCGCCTCCGCCGCCCTTGCCGCCCCTATGGCTACCCTCGGGATAGCCATAGTAGCCGTAAAAGCCGCCAGTCCAAATGCAGTTCGGCGCAATCTTATTGGCGCCCCAAACGATCGAGATCGGCACATTGTTGCCGGATGTTTGAATCTGCAACCCAGTATAATAGGGAATACGTCCATTATTTTGGTGGTCGCGGAGCAGACCCATCAGGAAGCCCAATACGAAAAGTAACGCGGCGTGCGATGCGGATAGGATAGCGCTGTATTTCTGAAGACATCTTCCTCAATCACGCCATTAGCTGGCTTATAGGCATGCACGATCGCAATCGGATTAGTGCAAGTCACAATACCGCCGTGTGAATGGCAGCGGCCGAATTTGAAGACCATAACATCACCCGGCTTAGGGAGCGAGACCTCTTTGGTGCGATCAAAGATGAATCCGAGATAGCGCTCTTCCGAACGGTGCATCATCCAATCAGGTTCATAGGGGCGCGGATCGAACGGTTCGCAAAGGCCGGTATCGACAAAGACGCGAACTAGTAGCATACCACAATCAACGCCGTAGCCCTTAACGTCTGCAGCGTGGTGATAGCAGGTTTTTATCCAGGACCGCGCCTCCGCGATAACGGTTTGGCGCTCAGCTTCTTCATTGTGCATTAGAACATCGCATACCAAGCAACAAAGTTAAAAACGTCACAATCACAAATGGTAGCATAACAAGAGACGAAAATGTGACAGTTAACAATCGGTAATGCAAACCCCCCTCAAGTGGCGATCGAAGTAGACGCCCTCCATCCGGGGGTGGAGGGGCACTTGGCAGAGCGGTGACGGTGTACTTTGGCTTACGCAACAAATTAGCTTAGTGCGTTAAGCGCAGTAGTTAATGCGTCGCGCAATAGCGGCCTCGCGGCTGAACTCAAAAGCGTTCGGGCCGCTATGATCCATGAACTCAACATTAATGTCACCGCTATCCGTCGGCGCAACATCCAAATCCCATGTGTATTCTGTCACAATTTTGTCCATTATTCACCTCCAATTGATCCGGCCAGAATTGGCAGGAAGCTCTTCTCAAATAACCATAACGCGATCAGGGCACAAAGGAGTGCCATTTGCGTGTATGACTGGTCGCAATCAAACATAAATGCCTCAGAAAAGTGTATAAGTCGGTTGCGGAACATAAGGGAACCCCCGAAAGTTGGCGAGATTGTTGAAGCGATTTTGACAGGTCGTGGCAGTATGATCGCATCCACAATAGGCGGTAAATGTATCGCCAATATTCGGCCAAGCGGGGAGCGGTGAGGATAGCCCGAGGCCCATGCCGGGATTGACACTCTTGATGTTCGCCGAGATGCCATTGTTGGAACCGCTTGCGAAAGTGATTGTTCCCTGCAAAAAATTATTCGTGACGTCCGTCCAGGCAATGTAAGACAGATTAGACGTGCCGCTAATAGCTCCCGGATAGGCGTAGGCCGCTTTGCTAAGCGCGCATCCGGAATCGTAAAGAACATGCTGACAGAAGGGCGAATAGACGTTGCGGGGCATGGGCATATCGAGCAAAACCAAATCCGAGTTAACTGTGATTTGCGCCTCCGTCCGACCGATCTTTTCGACCGCGCCGATCCGCCCAGCAAACATCACAACCGAACCAATCGGGCTGGCTAGATCCGCAGCGCTCCAGGAGTTCAAAAACACCCGCTCACGTTTGATCAAGCAGCCATCAAATGTGCCGCTTGACAATGCTTGCAAGAACGGTACACCGCTGGACAATGTATCGGTTTGCAAGGCCGCAATCGTGATATGCTGCTGGTCGACCTCAAGCCCTACAGAGGATTTATAGCGCAGCCCCTCAACCCGCACGGAATTGGCGAGATAGACGTAGCCGTTCCATGTCACTGGCAGATCTGCGTTGGTATAGGTCAAGACCATACCCGATTGCAGGGTGAAGGTAAAACAGTCGGCAAAAATACCTAGCGCGTCATGGTCGGCACGCAGGCCGTTGAGATAGGAGAAGATGGCGGGAGTGGCGGATTTCATAGTCTTACGCTCTTGAACTTGATACTTTGCACGCGCCATAGACCGCTCATGAAATTCTCGAAATCCATCTGATCGTCAAGAAACCGGCAATTAAACTGATAAGAACAGGATGTTGTGACGGCCGCCCCAGACGCGGGCGGGGTAGCAAACGTTATATAGTTAGCATAAATCGTGTAGGCGCTTGATAGCTGCGGCGCGCCATTCACATAAACATTGGTCGTTCCGCCCATATTGATCCACGAAACCGGCTCTGTTTCAGTAAATGCTCCCGCGCCGATTTGCCTCTGAACGGTGAAGAAGGTATTTGTTCCATCGCCGGTGGCGGGCGAGGCCGCAATAGGGATTGATTGAACGTTGTCCGTTGGGTCTGTATAGAGGAATGTGTTTGCTTGGCCTTGGCACAGCAAATATAGCGCCATGATTTCTTGAAGCGCATTGACGCCAAGAGTCGACCACGTACCGTTTGAATCTAGCCCCTCGACTGTCACCTCGAACTCATAAAGTGTTACAGCATATAGGGGATTGCGCACCTCGCGCCCGGACACGTGGCTGGCAATCCGCGTAGAAAATGTCGGGCGCTTATGAACGGGCCAGCCGAGACCGGCCAGTGAAGGGAAGGTTCCTACTGGGATTGATGGCATTGGCGGCGCGTCCGGGGTTGGAATAGACAGATAGGGGCCTTTGCCGTTGAGCCAATTGCCGGAGGCCCAATTGACGGCATCGCCCCATGCGTCGGTATTGATTGGGAATGTCGGGAATGGGCGAGCATCCCAATTCCAAACCGAGCAAAAGGCGGGTTGGATCATGATCACGCCACCAACCGTCTCATTGTTGCTTGGCGTGTCGGAGAACCAGTATTCGTAAAAGCTTTGCAGGGCGATGAGCTGCAACGGCATGTCTTGGCGGGGCGCGTAGCCGCCGCCGTCTTGCGGCAGCCATACCGACCAGTATGCCGTCCCGCTCTCCACCGACCCCGCCGAATAGAATAGGTTCGGCTGATTGGTGCATTTATCGTTTGACGGAAACCCATATTCTGTGAAGGTGATCGACTTGGAGTTGGGGACCCACCCCGTTGCAGACCCTTGCGGGACTAAACCGGCACCCGTTCCCGCATCCCAAAGCGCGTAGTGTTGATTATTCCACCACCACCGGATTTGCTTTTGGCCGAGGATTTGCTGATTGGCATAAAACTGGTTCCGCGATTGTGTGAGCCTATCGCCTTCTGGCAGCGAGACTTGCTGTCCGGAGCCGTTCGGATCGAGTCCGCGGCCGTCATTGTTCGAGTCGAAATAGAACCAGTTGAAGCGCTCGCCGCCCTCGATATTGGCCTTGAGATAGGCCTTCGAATAAATCGACGGCGGCCCCGAGAGGCCGAGGCCGCTCATCGTGGATGGTCCAGGCGGCCAGGATGTTGGCTTGGGAGCCGACCAGTTTAAAACATCGAGGCCGCCGCCGCCCGTCGTCCAGTCGGAGAGCGGCAGGTAATTATCGAAGGCCACAAGATCGATGTTGCCGTGCGACCATAGCTGATCGAGGTGCGGCCATTGCGCGCCGTTGGGAACGCCGCTCGGAGGGTTGGCGCTGTCATGCTTAATACCTGTCCAGCTCGACCAGTCCGCCGCGTAGGAGACGAGATTATGAAGATTCGTCGTATCCTTGGTATAGCCAGCGCCGTCAAAAACACTTCGCACGTCATCGGCAAGTGTGATCAATCCGTTGACGAACGGGTAGTCCCATGTGGGCGGCGACCCGCTGCCAGAAGGAACCCATGAAGGCCCGCGTATTTGTTCAAGGCCGCGAAGCTCAGAGCCAATAAGAAATAAATCGACGCCACCAGCGATAATGCAAAGATTCGCATAGTGGAGGATCATCCTTCGATAGGTAAAGTCGGTCGATGAGCCGGAATAGGCGACCGTCAGATTCGTCATGTCGCGCGTAAATTGCGAGGTTACCGCGGTGCCCAGAAAATTCGAAACAGCGGTTGACGCGGCGCTCGAAACATCGGCGCCGCTATAACCGATCCGCCCGCGCCACGCCTTGTCGCCATTATCCATGAGGATGAATGGGTAGAAGACGACGCGGAGCTCCCTCCCCTTCAGATATTGAATGCAGCGGACAATCGATTGATCGCTAGGGGTTCCGCCATAGTTGAAGGCGCCATTGGTCTGCGAGATCGAAACGAGCCCAGATGATTTTTCATTAAGGGATGAGACTTGCCAATGATCTGCAGCCCACGCTGAGCCGGTCCATTTCGTGAAGGCACCATTAATATATGTAGTCGCCGGATAAATCTTGCATTGCGTTAGATCGGTCGAATTGCCAAACCAGGCGCAAACGATCGCGACCGTTTGGATGGCGCCCGGGTTCGGACGCAGAATAAACGACGACAGAAGTTGAGAGATCGAAATTTCTAAATCCGTCGTCGTGCTATTTGGCGGACCGCCATCGGCATAGGTGTTGATGCCGGTGAGCGCGCCGCCGACTCTTTGGCCCTGATAAGGGATCGAATCGTAAGTAAACTCGCCCGTGGCGGGTAACAGGCTGACGCCGTTGAGCTTTAGGAGGGTCTGGAAATACGACACGGTCTACTCAACAGCAATACCAGTGCTTACGGTTGATTTTCTAGCGATTCCTGGCCTATCCCATTCGCCTTCAGGGTGCAGGATTACCGTGGGGCCGCTATGGAGCGTGATTGCTTTTCCAAGGAGCCCATAATGCTCGGTATTTCTGTATAATACTGGGCCGGAACAATAGAACTTCTCTTGGTTCAGAGCTTTGCCGCCGCGCGGGCTAAAAATTCACGACTTTCGGCATGCCCCGTAGTTGTTGAGAATAACATTTGAGCGGGTGTCGTTGATGCCGAAGCACGCAACGCACATAGCAAGGGTTGCTCGACGACCGCAAGACGTTTGAGCTCGCAGAAATCGGCAAAAAAATACTTGTAAATACCCCTGGCTCACGTCAAAGTTCCTCGCGCAATGATGGTTGCCATCAAATTCCTTCGGGCAGGGCAATCGTGTTGGGCGATACAGTTTGCAGCGCGAATGGCGAAGTCAATTTGCAATCGTCGAAACGGTGCGCTCGCTGACTTTAGTGGTCACGGGTGTAAACCCATGAATAGGGATGACCTTGCACCCGCGAGTAACCGCCCGCCCCATGGCGATTGCTTTAGCGTCCTAAAGGCTGGTTTGCCCGACGAACGAAGCCCCGTTGGATCGCGGTATACTTGATACGCAAAGGCGCCTATTCCGTGAAGTTATTGTCCACGACCGCCCGACGTCAAAAAAAGCATCTTGGTTGCCCGTCGCAGCAAAACATAAAGCGATCTCGCCCTCGTGGTCACGTGCTTTTTTACTCAAGCCTTTTAATCAACCGGCTGAATCAAGCCGCGAGAGGCCGATGTGAGCAGCGGTCCTTACGTTCTCGTTGATCGTCCTCATGATCGTTTTACCGTGATTTGAAAAGAAATTCCGGACGCTCTGCGTGTCTATAGCATTAACGCTGAAATTGGTCGAATGGTTTACATGCACAGCAGTGGCCGCAGAAGCCCCGCCATCCATAATACTACGAAAGGCAGCTGCTGGACCGGCCGGAACAACCATTTCGCCCGCGTGCAATTGCGCTATCATATTGCCGGGGAGCGACCACGCGCCGACTGCGAAGCTCGCTAATCCTGCGCCAACTGAAAGAACTGCAGCCTCGCCCGCTGCAGCTGGCCCAGCCGCTGCTGGCCCTAGTACAGGCGCAAGGAATCCAAATATGCCAGCAAAGGTTTGGCCGGCAGAGGCTGAAATATTTTTGAAAATGGCAGAGGCCTCAGTTGCGTTGATGGATGAGGAAGTTGCCGTTTCTGCCGTCGCCCTAGCGGTAGCCCCAGCCGCCGCCGCCGCAGTTTTTGATACCTCCCCAGATGCAAATATAGAGACCTCGGTTGCAACCCGAGCGGCCCAATCAGCGGCGAGTTTGACCCGAGCTTGAATAAAGTTCCGAACGATGTCACTCAGAACAGTCTTTGTCGCGCTCCGGAGCCGCTCGTGGCCACTTATCATTCCCGTGATAGCAGAAGAGAAGCTCGCTTCGATGCGCTCAAAACTCCGGCCGTACTCTCCGTAAATTTCCTCCGCCGTCCTCCGTTCTGTCTCGTGTCTTGAGGTTGCGTATTGCTCTGTAAGAGATTTCACCTGGCCCTGCGCTCTTCCGTATACTGACGTTCCATCCCTATAGGCAATCGCCTCATTTGCAAAATTTTTGGAAAGAGAAGAGAAAGCCGAATTTATCTGATCGGCACCGCCTCGTAAGGCTGTAGATGTATTTTGAACTGTGTTTCGTGCCTGTTCCAAACCCTTTTGGAGCTCTGAAATATCAGCACTGAGTCGAATAGAGACATCGTCAGCCATTTGTCTTCCCTCGATTTTTTATAGGCTATAGCTGCGGGCGCTGAACGACAAAACAAAGGCCTGGCTCGCCGATTAATTCACGCCGTTTTCATGCCTTTTAGCGCACGTCTCCATTAGGAAATCGCGCTATCAAACTGCCTATCCCACTCGGGTCGCCATCGGATTTAACTGCGCAATCTTTTCGTTTAGGTTCCAGTCTATAAATATGTTTCAATGTTTCATGGACGGGTGGCCATACTTCCCAGTAACGGAGCAAATTTACAAGCTCGTGCAGCGTCAATTCATCGATCTCCGATGGTGTGTATCCGCAAGCCGTCATAAGTCTCGCATATATCAAGTCGAAGTCGATGCGGGCAGATCTCTCGGGCAGACCTAACCCGCATCGCCTTCCCCCATTGAACTGTCTCCGCAAGGCGTTGTATCGATGAATCCGCCTAAACGCAGAACCGTCGCCATTGCGTCAGCAACCTCTCGAGGAGTTCCTTCAACGTCGTCAAGGACAGCCAATGCCTCCCCGTGATCACGCTTCAAGGCAACTGCTAAAATTGCAAGGGCAGATTTTATGTTATCATCCTTGCCGTTGCTTGAGAGAAGTATGGGCTCGATTTCTTGGATCTGCCGCAACGTAAGAGGCCGGATTTCCCACATATAAGGACCTAAGCGAATGACCTCCCTAGGTAATCGAGACATCAAGAAGCCTCCGCAAATGACCAAGTCATAACACTATTCGACGCGTCCGCGAAGCAAGAGAAGTCAAATTCTGGGATAACAAAATCCTCAAGTTTCGTATTAAAAGTCAACTTACTGGACACGCAGTTATTGAGCTGAAGAGAGACCGCCTGGCCCTGGAATGTCGTATAGAACTTGGCCTTGAACGTCGGCGTTGTACCAAGTAGCTGGTTGATGACAGAAATTTGTTGTCCCCCAGAAACTTTGTAGGTGTAATTTGTAAGGACTTTAACGCCAGCTGCGTTATCCGCCGCAGAGAAGGTATATATGCCGGATGGAGTGACGGAGTATTGCCCAGCTGATGGTGTCAGCGAGCCCGCTACAAGGGCCAGAGGAAGTCCCGTTATAGCGTTGATAACTCCTGCGTCGTCGACGAATGATGCGGCGTTAGTAACCGTTACTTGAAAGGGCGCCCCAGGAATTGGTGTGGGGCCTTCTCCGAAGGAGGTCGCGATTTGCCCGGCCGTCGGAGTAATTCCATAGTAGAGGTTTCCAAAAGCGATGCCCGAGATCCTGGCAACTTTGGCTTTGCCGGTGGTTTTGATGCCACCGCGAGCAATAGCGACAGGCCTCTGGTACTGGCCCATAAGCTCTTTGACTGTCGCGGTCTCTTCGATCGTAACCTCTTGCACTAAGCCGAAATTTACTGGCGTTGAATTTGGAACATCTGTGCGTGTGCCGATCAGTATGCCAGAGCCAAAACTATACATGTATACCTCTTTATCAAACAGTGCCTCAATGATAGCTGGAAAGGTTTCTTTCGATTCAACCTAGGCTCGAAAGAGTGCGGAGGTAGAGGTGCCAGCACTATGGCAAAATAAGCTTGATAGGTACAACTAGGATCGCATCGCCATCAACGTCACCGGGATCCTTTAAAATCTTGCCATCGATACGGCAGCTATATACATTACCCATAAGTGTGTTTCGTCCGAAACCAATGTCAGTACCAGCCGGTGCGAAAGCCCTATCAAGAGAATCCATGACGTCGTTCAAAAGGGCGGAACCAATGGTGCTCGGATCTTTTGCGTTAAGATAAATAAATAGCTTGACCTCAATTACTCTTTTCGGGACCGCGATTTCGGTCCATGAGTAGGCCTCCTGGCCGCCTTCGAAGATGAAGCAGGCCGGCCGGCTGGCTGAGGGGACATCGCCCCACAGTTTTAGGCGTCTTAATGGCCCCAAATTCCAGGCATAAGCAGCGGCGACGACACTAAAAAGGGCTTCGATAGCGGCTTCCCGCCCTGGTACGTTCATTTCTTTCTCCAGGCAAAGAACTCCTGCTAGCAGCTAGCCCCGGCGAAGCTCGGCAAGAACCCCTTCTTTAAATCCAGATTTTATCTTATCCCGGAATTCTGCCAGAGATGCGCCGAGATAAGCTTTCGGCGTAATCGTGGAGCCCGGATGGCGGACTTTAGAAGCAAATATCTGAGACCCCCTCAGGCTAAAGGCCAGAGCCTTAGCCTTTGATGCAGTGATATCGTGTGCGGGTATTTTCCCACCATACTCCTGTATGCCGGCATAGGGCACACCATTGCTTGTAATTATTATCGAGACTCCGTCACTATCGGTGTCGGCGTCCGAGTTGAGTGAGGCCAACAGAGCTCCTGATCGAGTTTGCAAGACCTCGCCCGAAAGCTTTCCTTGGATCCGTGCCTTGAGGTCGTCGCGGATCATCATCGCGACACCCCGTAATACTTCTTTTAGATCCTCGGGATCAAAAGCGGATACACTCATGGCATAACAACTCGTCGGTATGGAGTCAAAGAAGATCGAACGTAATCAGGAATGTCTTTAACAATGAAGGCCATCGTCTCTTGACCGCCTAGGGATTTCGATTGTTGGGCGATGCGTGACCGGTAAGAGTATTGTTCAGCAACCCAACTCGTGCAACACGAAGCTAAATCCGCAGGCACGTATCCGTAATCTAGAAACAGAGAAGCGCCAGTGTCATTGTCTGAAAAAGTATATACACCCCCGGAGGAGACTGTATACTGCCCAGCCGAAGGGTCCGTTGTTACTGCAGTTAACGTCTCGCCATTCGAATAGTAAACGCCTTCATCTTGTGCCCAGCTGCCGTAAGGCGCCTGGGCCGACACTACAAGCGATGCGGGTACCGTGGTGGCTTCATTAGATATTTGGTAACCGGCCGTGTACGTCACTGTAATGTTTTGCAATCCTTGGTTAAAATGTAATCCACGCAAGGACAAGCGCTGCGGGCAGCCGGGCGGGGCCGAGCTTGGCAAATCAAGAACATATCCCGATGTTACCGGTGCGCCAGCGGTTAGAGGAGATGATTGAGTAATAGTAACCCCATCTATCGTGCACGTCTCAATCTCAAGCACGGGCCATTGGCGAAGCATGATAGAAACATCGTTGCGACCATCACGGACTTCTTCGTATGACGATGGCAAGATGGACGGCCTATTTAGGTAAGCTAGAATTACCCTGCTTATTTGGGTTATCAATTGGGAGATAAGGGCGTCGTCCTCTGTGCTGGAAATGCCAAGCCACGCCTTGACATCGACGAGCCCAGCTAAATCAAAAGGGGAAGCCATCTTTAAAACCAATCCAAGCCTGCTCACCTTAGGAAGGCGGTTGCTCTATAGAATTGTCTCGCCGGAGCTGTCCGAAGGAGATGACGCTCCTCCGGGTAGGGTCTGTTCTCGCTCAGTTTGCGCAATTATCCATTCCCGATATTTGTGATCAGCGAGAGGGACGGCGGGAAGTAGTTTTGGAGAACTTCATCTGCGTAGATACCGTATTCATAGCGGCGGCTGCGGAGTGGCCACTCGATTTGGTAGTAATCTTGCCGAGTCCGGATTTGCATGACGTTACCGACCCCGGCAAGAGGATAGGGAAGCACGCTTGTTGTCATGAGGATTGTGCCGGCCGGCATGTTTGGATGGACTTTGATATCGATAGTGCTCCCCCCCTGCATTGAAAAGCGGTTCAAATAGGTACGAACCATAATGCCACCGCCTACGAGATCTTGCGGTGAGTCAAACACAAAGCGTTGTGCTGCCGTCTGGGATCCAGCAATAATTTTTCGTGAAATGTTCAGCGCTTCCTGGGAGTTAACCCACATTGTGTCTGGTGAGAGGTGGTAATTGTCCCACATGCTTTTCAGCACGGTGTCGATTTCAACAATCCCGCCTGCGCCATCCGGCGTGAGGGGAGTGCCTTGGCCTAAGGTCCCGGTCGCCATCTTATAGAGGGTAGATCCGGAATTCGGCGCCCAGGCTTGCGAAATGAGCCCGTCAAACGCGAGAGCGTTTGTCGAATTATCAACATAGGCTGAGGTACTCCCGCTAGAAGAATTCACCTTTAACGACGTGACAAGCTGGGTGCCAGCCGCTGGCGCGGTTATCTGGATCGAGTTAATCGTCGTAATGGCTCCAAGGACCTCCGCTCCCGGCACTCCCCAGTACCAAGCGTAGCCAAGGGCCCCTGGGGCAAGGGAAACGCTGGCATTGATCGATCCAGTGGAGGCCGTTCCACTTATCGTAAGGGTCGCGGACGCGCTCGGGATGGCGACACCACCACCAAAAGTATCAATCGATCCATCGGCATTTGTACGCGTGATCTGACCTTGGACGCCGTTCGTGCTCGCGACACTGCCATTGATAATGCCGTCGAGAGTTAGTGCCGCACAAATAACCGACCAGGTTTGAGGCGCGAGAGTTCCAACCGTCCCGGTAGAAAGTGTTGGAGTCGGTGTCTGGCCGAGCGGGAAGGAGGAGCAGCCGCCGAGGATCATCGCCTCTTCACCGAGCATCAAGGCTTCGAGGCCGGTTTTTGCGGCGACCGCTCGGATGTCGTCGAAGCCCTGACCCGCATATTGGGCTTCGAAGTCAACGCTCGTCTCGATGCCTATGCCCTTGTAGGCCGCGGTATAGTCCTTCGTCGCGACGCCCATAACCCCGCCACGGTTGGCGGCGGATACACCGATTCGAATACCAGTATTATTAATGGCGGTAATCGCTCGCCAATTTGCTTGAATGCCGCCCTTACCAGACACGCGCGGAATCATGTTGCGCAAGGGGGTGAGGACCGGGTAGAGGAATTTTGCGCCGACCTCAAGATCGTAGTACGTCAGACCTGAAGTTGGGCTCGAATTCTCAGAAAACGTGCTCTTTTCAAGACTGGCAAGGCGTGGGTCTCCGAGCGGCCTTTGCTGCGCGGTTTTAAGCCTGTCCAGGACATTCTGAACATCGGTCTGTATCGTCATTATTAGCTCCTTGCCGCAGTGAAGTAAGAGAAGTTTAGACAAAAAGGTAAGTGAGCCCGTCGCGCATTTTCCGGCGCTTCACTGGCTTTGAAAATTAGGAAGAGAGCGCCAGCGCTTTACCGCAAGGGAGGGCGTCCATTGCGCTGGGCAAGCTTGATCGCGAGGATGGACAAAGCATCGGGATCTAAGAGAAGCTTTTCAGCTTCTGATCGCGTATTAGAACCGCCATCCTCAGCCTTGGAGATCAATCTGGAGGAGCCTGAAAGCGGCAATGGCAGGGGCTGATCCTCGATATTCTTCACGCGCCGCAATACATCTGCCAGCGTCTCTGCAAAAATGTCAAAGCGCTTTTCCATGGCTGACGAAGCAAATTTCTCGAAACCGCAGATTGCGCCGAGCTCCACGGACGTGTCGTGCATATGCTGTATTCGGGCTTGGCCTTCGGCGCTATTCCGAGCCCCAGCTTTGAAAAGGTTTTTTGCCTTTGTGGAGGCCACCTTTGGGATTGATTTCGATGGAGGAGCCTCAGTAGGGGGAATGGCCGGCGTCTCGATCTCCGATGTTTCTTCCTGGATGATCACTCTTAGAAGCGCGGTTGCTCTTGATACGAGATCACGCAGTTTATCGGGCACTGCTGAATCGTCTTGCTCCATCATCTCTTCGAGTTCAGAGGTGCCTTTCAGCCAATCGAGCTCCTCGATGATGTTCGCGAGCCGCGCAACCGTGTCCATTCCTTTGCGAAAAGGACGCTGCTCTCGCGTGCCATCCGCTTTTATCATTTCGAATGTCGCTTCGGGTAGGCAAGGCAGGTCAACAAGGGAAATTTCAGTGGGTGCCGCTGTATAGCGCGTGAATCCCTCAGCGTCCGTCCAGCGCTTTTCGTAAGAGCCACCTTGGGAAAAACCGGTGTAGACGGCTTCGACAACCTTTTGCCATTCGCTATCATCGACGACCTTTGCGCAGATCTCGATCTGCTTCGCCTCATCATTAAAGTTAATCTCTGTCACCTTGCCTGCCGCGACAGAGCCATGCATGGCGCGAAGGTTGCCACGAGATTTACCCTTTGTGGATTTCAAGATGTCCGCTGACCATTTTTCGTAGAGAGGCTTCGTTGAGGCGTAGTCGCAAATTTCTCCAGAACGGTCTTCTTTTTCCGCGGTGGCAACGCCGTAGACGAGGCGCCGCGCCGCGTCGACCTTGGTTATGGGGATAAACATACGCAGCGCCGGCATAGGTGCTCCTTTTTAATATTTGATTTTGACCAAGCGTGGTTGATTAGCCGACCCCAGGAGGTGGCTTAATTATACCGGTTAATTTGAAAGCTTGCTACAGGTACTAGATAATCTACCTCATGGGAGGTTCAAATAAACAATCACTGCATAAAACCTGACAGTAGGCTCAAATTTCTATTTGGCCTCACATCACCATGCCGCGATTTTTTCGATGTTTGAGCGTTGGTATCCGCGCGAGATTCTTGGACGCATCGATGTCCTTCGACAATGCCCATCGCGCACTGCCGCCGTTTGCTCTACAATATGATGAACTTCGTAACCTTTCTCGCGCTTGACGCACGGCGTCGGCGCGCGCGAGCAGCGTGCGGCGGGCGCAAGTCTCCGCGCCCTCGCCGGCAGAAGTGCAGGCACGGAAATTTCCGAATTTTTGAGAGCTGCCGAAGTGCTCGCCCATCGTTATTCGGGCAGAGCGATGAAGCCCGCGTTGGTGAGCGTCATTGGCCGGTTGGCGGAAGCTTCGGTAAGCGCTGGCCGGCCGAGCGCGGCGCGCGCCTCATTGATGGTCAAAATGCCTTTCGACGTGTAGCCGGCGAGAACCGCTTCTTGCGCCACAGGATCGGTCTGAGCGCCATTGGTCCAGACAAATTCGAGATCTGGCGCCTCAAACTCGCTGGTGAGAATATCGTCGATGAGCGACTTTGTCCAGGCAAGGATCGGGGCTAGGCCCTCCTCCTCGGCGAGCTGCTTTTGAGTTTCCGCGGTAGCGCGGTTGATCGTTTGCGTGAGAGCCTGGGGAGAGATGGAGAAGGCGAAGCAGACGATCCGCGCCAGCCATTCGTCAAACTCCCCTTTGAGCTCGGGCTCTTTTGTTTGAATGAAGGTTTTGGCGACGCCGCCGGGGACGAATTTAGCGCGCCGTCGGCGACCGAGATCGCCATCGAAATAGGCGTCCCAATACTTCTGATAGGTGGCGATTTGATCGGGCGTCCAGTTTTCGGGGACGCCAATGAGACTGTCTGGAATATTGCCTTCGGTAAAATAGTCGAGAAGATAGAGTTGCCGCCGCAAAGCGATGTTTACAGTTGTCACGACTTGTTCTACCGGGCTCATCCCGTAGACGCGATTTACACGCCGATTACGCGGCCGGTAGATGAGGTCTCGAACGGAGTAGTCAATCGCCGGGTAGCCTTTGAGGATCTGCTGATAAGCGGGGGGATAGATGAGCTTTCCGCTTTCATAATATGGTTGTGGAGGGCGCCCCCAAGGATCGATCACAGGCTTGATCGTCGCACCGTCGATCGGCAAAAGCGCTTTCAGTCGGCCGCTCCTGTCCCGCCTCATATAGAGGGCGGGCGCATCCGTGACGAATACTTCTTCAAGGATCATGCGTAGCCAATCGGCAAAGCCGTTGATACCGTCTGGCGACGAGAAAAACTTAGTAAGCGATTCGATGCGTGCCGAATCCGGTTGGGATTGCGGACCCTTGTTTCGTGTGACAAAGCTCCACGATTGGCGCGAAGCTTGGTCCTTCCGCGTTTCAATGACAAGGCGTAGAAGATCATACCCATCAGCTAAACCTCGTAAGGTTTGAAATGTAATGGGCTCGTAAGGACGCGATAATGTTGATAGATTATAACCCGCGGGGTAATCCCATTGCCGCCCAGCAACCTCGGGAGGAGCAAGCGGAGTAATGGGCTCTAGCGGGCCGAACCAGTTTGCAGCCTTGCCGTCCGCGTTGGTATTTGCAAAATTGATCGTAACCTCATAAGGGCTTAAATCCCAGCGCCTTTGCCCCGCAACGCGTTCAGCCATGCTGGTTCCTTTTCGAAATTAATTTGCTCAACGGCAGCCGCAATCAGAATTTTCGAATATTAAGCTAGAGGCAGGTTTTCTCCGCCTGTCTCTTGTAAAATTCGATAATTCCAAGCCCATCGCTCTGACCGAAGAGATGGGTAAGTGCCCAGATAGCCGCATCCGCGTGATCGGGGCTTCCAGCACCCATGTATCCCGACGACGAAAAGGCACAGAGTTGATCTTCGAGTTTGGGAAAACGACCAACGTGGTGCACCTGCCCCTGGGCATAACGAACGGAAATCGGCTCGGCCCTCACGGCCTTTCCACGGCTTGCCGTTACAAGACGGACCGGGACGTTTCGGTCAGATGCGTGTATTGTAGCGCGCACCATATCCCCACCGAAATTGGCCTCGGCAACGATGCAGTCAGCGCGAGACCGATGGAATGCGGTGACGGCCAGCCTGCCCCAGACTGAAGGGGCGTCTCGGCACGACAAGTCTTCCAAAATATAGCAATGGCCATCAAATCCTCTCGCCGCCACTATCAGGCCAATCTCATCGGCGCAAAAATCGTCGCGGCCCGCTGCCCCAGAAGGGTCCACTGCCACGACAACGGCGGACCGCTTTTCTTCGTTGATCTCCTCAGCAACGCATCGGTTCGTGTCTATGATCTCGTAGGTCCAAAGCGCACCATCGATCTCATCGACATAGACACCTTCGTAAAACCGCTTGCGCTGTTTTTCCGGTAGATTATCTAAACTTAGGATGAAATCGTTTGAAAGGTTTTCCGTATTATCGCAAGGATTGAGGAATGCGCGCTGATAATTCTCTGGATCTTGGACTAAGCGCTTCGATACCGGATCTCGTTTTTCGCCAAATAGGAGATTGGTCCAGTGTGATTTGCCAGACGGATTTAGATCTACATAAGCTTGCTGACGAATTTCGCGCGTCTGTTGTGCTAAGCGAGTGAAGGCGACCAGGGCGGAAGAATAAGGTATTTGAGATGCCTCGTTAAGAAAGACAGTTGCAAATTCCAGACCGAGAATTTTCTCAACACGGTCTTTGTCGTCCAGCCCCCCAATCCAAATGCGAGAACCGTTCGGCAATGCAAAATAGCCGTCCTGTCGATGCTCCTTGAGTACCAAACCTGGAAAGCAGAGTCTCACCACTTGAGGTAGCGTACCGAGTGTTATTGAGGCGCGTGCCGCATTAGCGCGGAAACGCAATATGGCATGGCGAGAATCCTTCTCCTGTAGCGCGCGCATAACTATAGCGCGAATGATAAGAAAGGTTTTTCCCGAACGCGTGCCTCCTGCTAGACAGGTGTAACGCTGCGGTCCTTCTAGGAGACGGCGCGCTGCTTCTTGGGCTGCGCTAAAGGACGCCATTGGGCTAGTTTTGCATTATTGGCCACAGATTGATGCGCAACGCGACAGTTGGGCAAGTATGCGGTAGAAAATATTTATCGGCAACAAACCTCAAGAAGCGTCCATTCAGAGCTAACTTGAATTAAAAACAATCTTTATTTCGCCGCCGGTGCGCCGCATCACTTGCCTTCGCATAAGGCGCAGTTCGTGCCCAGCACCCGCGTATATAGCACTCACAATCGCTCTCATGTCAACAGATCGCGGATTTGCCAAGTTAGAGATACTTACATACCAGCGGAGAGGCTTAGTGTGATTTTGATACTCCGTAGCCTTGACTCAAACGACTCGATAGCTTGCCTCCTTTAGAGGCAGCTCCCCGGCTAGGGTAATCTGTTACGATATCCCGAGGCCATGCAATGCTCAGCGTGGTGGGCCGGGAGGGACTCGAACCCCCAACCAGACCGTTATGAGCGGCCGGATAACAATGAAAAGCGATAATTCTCCTCTAGGCTTACCTCATCAAATGCAATTTTGTTCTCGATCGGTTCATGTGAAACGGTGCGCAATCGGTGCGCTTCCTTGTAAATCACGATTGTACTCATCACGAGAGTGTCCAAGGGTCGCTGGGACCCAGCCAAATGTCCCCAGAAGAAGATTTGCGCGGCGGCTTGGTTGTGGAAAAATAACTATTAAGCTGACGCGCTAGGAACCCGCGATCCTGACGGTTGTGCAGCCAACCAAACTCAATGGACCAGAAGTGCGCGCGTGAACGGAGATGCCACTTTTTTCTCGGCGGCGCGCTGATAGTTGCGCTTCTCTTTGCGGCGTTGCTGGATTCGCGCATTCGCAAAAGCGGCAAGGCGACAGTGCGCGATATGGCATGTATAAAACGCCTGGCCATGCAGGCGCGCAAAGCTGACTGGATGCAAAATCATCAGCAGATGACATCGAGCGCACCGCCACATTGGCCTTGCAAAGCATTAGACTAGCACGAGAGCGCGATCTGCCTGCAGAGGAAGCTCTGGCATGGGAAGGTGAAACGCGCGATCTGCGCGCTCGAAAAGATTATCGTGGATATGAACAAGCTGGGACGCCAGGGCGATTTTTCCGCCGCCCGACTCAACAGCCTTGGTCAACAGCTTCTGACCTACATCCGCTCCAATCGGAGCGCGCTTGTCGATTATGGCGCGAGATATCGGGCAAGGCGTCGCATATCGACTAGCCTGGCGGAATCCGCGGTCAATTCCTTGCTTGCGAAACGGATGGTCAAAAACCAGCAAATGCGCTGGTCTCCATCGGGAGCTCATCTATGCTGCAGGTTAGAGCGGCGATGGTGAACGGCAATCTACGACAGCGGCTTCGGCACAAACCTGACCTGCCTGCGCTACCCATCCACCCGATCTTTCAACCAACCCCGCCTTTGCTCACAGCCGCTTGAACCCCAGAGTTTTTGCCGCTCTCGCTCGAAGTGGCCAATTTCCGAGCCAATATCCAGCGCAAATCTCGATTGCCGCTAACTAAGGCGCTTGCCGATCTGCAGCAGCGCAATGTTTGCATCAGCGCGTTCAAGAACGCTTCTTATGATTTCGGTGGCTGAGAATCCGTTGGTCACGCAAACAATTTGCGGCGCACGATAGCAATGTTCACGATCCGTCCAAGTTAGCGTACAAAAAATAACAAACCTTGCGCTGACCTCAAGGTCGTAAGCGACACGGTCGCGATCACCTTGCGTCCCGAGCGGGAGCTATTGACGCGTTACACGCTGGCCGCGGCCGAGCGCACCAAAAAAGAGGGCAGGGTGGTGTCGGCGCAAGAGATCATGCTTGAGGTCCTGCAGCGCGGCCGCCCGCAGGCGCAATCATGAAATCGGTCGCGATCCTTGGCTGCAAGGGCGGCACCACCAAAACGGCCTCGTCGCATTTGGTCTGTCTCGGCGCCTATCTTCACGGTAATCCGGCGGCCTATGCGTTGACCGATCCCATGCGGAAGGTACGGGGGGAGGGGAGGCCTTACGGTTTTGGACGGGCGGCTGCCCGAGCAACTGGCCCTGATCCTCGATCGTAGCTGTAACACGCTGAACGGATGGCTTGTCATCGACGGCGGCGGCAACCGGCTCGATTTCGATATCGAAGTCGCGAAGCATGTCGATCTCACGATCATTCCGTTTCGCGCCTCCGAAGAAGACATCGACACGGTCGCGCAATCGCTCACGGCAATACCGACGGCCATGGCCTGGCCGAGTGCCTGGCCGACCAACAATTTTGCGGTCAACGCAGCTCAGTATCTCTTGGAGGGCCTCGGCAAGGCTTTTCCGCAGCGGATCATGACGCCGCCGATCCCGTTCGTGAATTCGATTTCCGATCTGCTGACACCGACTTTGGCCTCGCCGTCGACGGCGGTGCGCCATGCCGCGCGCAAGGCCTATGAAACCGTCTCCGATTATTACGACGATCGTTGCGGCGCTGATAAGCAATCCGTTTTGGAGGCGGTCAGCGCCTGAGGCGCGGGGCAGGGGCGATCTGATACCAAAGGCGAGGCGCTTGCACCGCATGAATGACATCACTATGATGTCACAATGAATCGCGGAGCAATCAATAAACCAAGACTAGACGCAAGCAGCCCGCTACGCGGGTGCCCGTCACCATCCGGATACCGGCAGAGGTTGTTCAAGAGATTGACCTCGCCCTGGAACGCCGTCCAGTGCCTGTGTCGCGCAACAACTGGCTGCTCGAAGCCGCCATCGAAAAGCTGAAGAGAAACGACTCAGGGGGCGCCAATGGCACGTAGTGACTTGGTCGTCGCCCTAGCTAGGGCCGGAAATGCCGGCGACAAGCGCGCGGCTCGCGTCGCAACGGAGGCGATCATTGCCGAAGAGAGGGCCAAGCAACACAAAGTGCTCGCCGACAAATTGAGCAAGGCCATGCAAATGAATGGCAGTAGCACTCACGTGATCTCTTCGTCATCTGACGTCGCAAGCCGCGGGCGCGATTTCATCATAGAAATAATGCCGAGACGCAGACTGGAAGATATGATCCTTTCTGCCGCCGCACGCCGCGCGGTCGATGAACTGGTTGAGGAGCAACAGCGTGCCGATTTGCTCCGCGCTCATGGTGTAGAGCCTCGACACCGCATCCTACTTGTTGGCCCCCCTGGGACGGGTAAGACAAGCCTCGCAGAGGCCATCGCCGAAGCGGTGATGGTGCCGCTCTTGGTTGTGCGTTATGAGTCGATGATAGGCAGCTATCTTGGCGAAACGGCCGCGCGCCTCAAACGTATGTTTGAATACGCGCGGACGACTCCATGCGTCCTCTTCTTTGATGAGTTCGACGCGATCGGCAAGGAGCGCGGCGACATTCATGAGACTGGCGAAATCAAGCGCGTTGTCAGCTCGCTGCTCATGCAGGTTGATGAACTTCCAAGCTACACTATTGTGGCCGCTGCGACAAACCACCCGGAATTGTTGGATCGTGCCACATGGCGGAGATTTCAACTTAGGCTTTCTCTGCCCCTGCCAACACACAAAAACCTGACGAGTTATATCGAAACCTTCGCCAAGCGCTTTGACGAGCCGTTAGGACAGCCCGCTTCGACGATTGCCAAACGGCTTGGACGTATCAGCTACGCGGAGGCCGAGGATTTCTGCCTTGAACTACGGCGACGCACAATTCTCTCCGTCGGCGAAAAGAGACTGAAAGCCATTATTAGCGAACAGCTCGAGATTTGGTCAGAGCAGGCCCGCGCAGTGGCTTCGTCTAACGACAAGGAGGATGATGGCGAAGCGTCAGCTCCTAGCTCTTCCTAACCCAACGGACAGCAGCCCGCCTCGCGGAGGAGGCGGAGGAGAGAATCTTCGACTGCCGACAAAACAGCGGCAGATTTCAACCTACGGCCCGGTGTTCGACCGGCTGCGCCAGACTCTGGCGCGGCCTGATAGTGTCATGGCGCTGCGCGACGATCCGGGAAGCCTTGCCCCGGACAGAGGCATCGTGTTCGAGATTGCCGGTCGGATCGACAATTTTAGGCAGGCTGTTGCTAAAGTCGAAGGGCTCGAATTTCTGGCAGAAATTGAAACCGAACTTCCACCCGACGCGAATTTCGCGGTGATCGATAAACGGAAGGGGCGCAAGGGACAGGACCGCACGGACAAGCTCATAACCGGGCGCTTTTATCTGGCAATGCCAGATGTCACAGCATTCAAACAGCTGCTTAATCTTTGGGATCAGTGGGAGAAGACTGGTAAGCTTGACCGAGGATTTGCCCCATTCGGCAATGTGTTCAAGCATCTTCATAACCTTCGACCATGGGGACCAATCGACCGAATCCCGGATGAGACGATCGAGTTTTGGCGCGAAGAGAGCATACAACATCCTGCTCGGCCGATTAGGACGGAGGTCGAACTGGTTTTACTCCAACGCCACTAAGCGCGAAAAGGTATCCTCTGACTTTGAAAAGCTGGTGGTGGAAACCGGCGGATCAGTCATCCACGAGGCTGTTATTTCGGAGATTGACTACCACGGGATACTGATCGACGTGCCGGCAGGCGAAATTCAAAAGCTAATGACAAGGCAGGCCGTGAAATTGGCTATCGCTGATGATGTCATGTTTCTCCGACCACAAAGTCTACTGATCAGCCCAACCGAGGCTGAGTCTTTTGACGATCCATCCCACCAGGTGCCGGCAATCCCGATTGAAAACGCGCCGATTGCAGCGTTGCTGGACGGTGTTCCGATGGAACTTCACAGCTTGTTAAAGGATCGGCTCTCGATTGATGACCCGGATGATCTTCAGCGAAATGCAACGGTCGTGCGCCGCGTGCATGGCACAGCGATGGCTTCGCTCATTTTGCACGGCGACCTCAATACGAAGGGGCCATCTCTAAATCGGATGCTCTATGTCCGTCCGCTGCTGCTCGCACCGACAGATGGACCTGAACATAGTGACGAGAACAGACTCCTAACTGATACCGTTCATCGTGCTGTCCTCCGCATGCGTGGCAGTGCAGGGGAGGAAGCAGCGGCTCCTACGGTGTTCATCGTGAATTTGTCGATCGGCGATCCTCGACGACCTTTCACACAATCGGTCAGCCCATTAGCACGCCTGCTTGACTGCCTAGCCGCCAAGTATGCGTTGCTGTTTTTGGTGAGTGCCGGTAATGCGACGACATCGTTGACAGTCCCCGGCTTTGACGATTGGACAAGTTTTACAACAGCGCCACCTACAGATCGCGAAAAGGCCGTCCTTACCGGATTGAACGGAGCAAAGCATGAACGCTCGATCCTCTCCCCCGCCGAGTCACTCAACGCCCTAACGATCGGGGCGCAACACTACGACGATGTCAGCAATCGTAAATCGACGGCGAATGCTGTCGATCCCTTCGATGATCCATTCCTACCAAATGCAAGCTCAGCTCTTGGGCTCGGCTATCGCCGTGCGGTGAAACCGGAAATCTATCTTCCTGGCGGTCGTGAGCATGTGAGGATGAAGCGAACAGGTGGCGGCCTCGAAGTTGGTTTTGGTCCTCCGCAGCGGCTGTATGGCTTAAGCGCAGCAGCCCCAGACAGCAGCGGGCAAGGCAGGCTCGACCAACTTGCGCTGAGTGACGGCACAAGCTCCGCTACAGCACTCGCGACCCGTGCGGCACACCGGATATTCGACGCTCTCATGGACCCTGATGGGCCGTCTCTACTGCGCGACATGGATCCTGCTTTCTATGCCGTGGTTGTGAAGGCGCTTCTGGTCCATCGGGCACGATGGAATGGCAAGGCGGATTTACTAAAAGATATTTGCGGGCCGGCCGACAAAAGGCGCTCTGCCGAGCGGTCAGAGAATGTCAGTCGATTCATCGGCTTCGGTGTCCCAGATACCGATGAAGCCATAGAGTGTGCTGCTAACCGCGCCACCCTGATTGGCTTCGGAACGCTCAAACCTGAGAAAGCGCTGAATTATAGGATTCCGCTGCCATTATCTCTAGAACGGGTCACCGACCCGCGCTCTTTGACCATCACCCTCACCTGGTTCTCGCCGATAAAGTCAGGCCATCAGAATTACCGCTGTGTCCGTCTCGAAGCGGCACCGCTCCAGCCGATCGAGGCGCTTGGCATCGAGCGCCAGAGCAATCAGCCCGCAGACCGCCCCGTGAAACGAGGCACTGTGTTTCATGAGCATTTTTATGGCACAAAGGCCGTTCCATTCATCGATGATGGCTATCTGAATTTACAGGTATGGCGCAAAGAAGATGCAGGCGGCACCGAGGATGAAATCCGCTACGGCATCGTCATTTCGATCGAAGCCGAAGGAGCCATACCGATCTATGATGAGATAGAGCAGCGCCTAAGGGTGGCCCCACGTCCTTAGACTAAGCGGTGAAAGCGCTGGGGGGGCGGACTACAAGCGGCGGCGGCAGCCGCCGTGACAACGATGAACGGGGAGATAAGAAATGGCACTGAGGCGGGGTTTAAAGGAGCTGGTGCAGAAGCGGGTATGAGCGCCGAGCTTTTCAGCGAAACGAAACCGACCCGTCTTTTCGAGCTTTGTCCCAAAGTAGTGGGCGGAAAGCTTGTGTGCTTCGTCGAACACCACAAGCAGTTCGTCGCTTCGAGGACAGGTGAGTGATGCATGACGTGGTCATCATCGGCGCCGGCCACAACGGCCTTGTTTGCTCCGCTTATTTGGCGATGGCTGGCCTTAAGGTCATCGTGCTCGATCAACGCCCGATCGCCGGAGGCGCCGCCGTCACCGAAGAGTTCAGTCC
>DASPVM010000035.1:0-2516 GCA_035622375.1 Methylocella sp.
GATTTTTCACTGTTAGGAAAAGCTAAAACTCCTAAAATCAAAGACGCGCTTGGCGCCGAGATCTGGTGGCGCCTCCTTCCAGCAAATAACGAGCGCCGCCCGTCCGGCGGCTTCCCCGACATTCGCCGCCCAGCAGTTTTGAAGAGGCGATGGCAGGCCCGCGCAAAAACTTTCCACATTGCCAACATCCGGATCAAAGATTGTGATCGCATGTCTAAGATTTTGCAACTGGCTCGCGAGCTCAATCGCGGGACTGTGCCTTATGTCAATCGAGCCAGGCTTGAAACCAAGACCATAGATGAGAACGCTGGACGTGGAAGGAAGTGAATCCACGATAAGCTGCGCAAGATAACAATGATGCTCGACATTGCTTGGAGCGATCGCGCCGATGAGCAGCGCGGTCAACCCTCGACGATTGATAGCCGCAGCTAGCGCTTTTGTATCCTTGGCAAGGCAAGCTCCCCCAAAAGCTCCTCCCGGACGAAGATAGGCCGTCGAAATATTCAAACGCTCTTCCGCGAGCACAATGTTCGCTAACTCCTGCGGATGGATGTTGAGGGATCGCGCATACCTTCCTATTTCGTTGGCAAACGCGATCTTCAGCGCGTGCAAGCTGTTGTCCGCCAGCTTCACCAGCTCGGCGGTGACATATGGTACCTCGTATATAGGTGCATCGATGTTATCGTAGAAACCGTGCAGGCGTTTGGCGGCTCCTGGTTTTCGCTCGCCAATGACGATGCGGGACGGATGACGATAGTCATCGAGCGCGTTGCCTTCGCGCAGGTATTCCGGATTATAGCTCGCCTCAAACAGCTCGCCCGGCATTCCCTTGGAGCTGTCTCCCGCCAGCGGGACAATGAGGTTGTCCATCGTTCCGGGGGGAAGCGTAGATCGGTACACGATCGAAACCGGCCCATTGTCAGACGCCCGGCTTCGCAGTGCCGCGCCGACCTGTTCGGTGGCCGCCCTTATCTGGGAAAGATCGAGACCGTCGCCGAAGTGTTCGGGCGTGGCTACGCAAATAAACACCATGTCCGCCCGGGCGCAGAAATCGCCGGGCGCTGGACGCGCGCTTAAGGTCTTGCGCAAAACCGCCGACGCAACGAGTTGGCCTAATCCGGACTCCGCCACCGGGGACCGGCCGTTTGCGACGGCAGTCCATCGCTGCGGATCGGGATCGACGCCGACCACATCGTGACCATCGGCAGCTGCGCACGCCGCCACCGTAGTTCCGAGGTAACCAAGCCCCATGACTACGATCTTCACCGGCTATCCCGCAATTCGACGTTTCTTTGAAAATCGCGAGAAAAGCTTTTTTACTCGAGCAGACATCCCTGCTTTGCCAGGTGGCGCTTTTGGCGAAAGATAATCGTTTATGACGCCGCCGCGCGTCGACAGCAGCAGGTTCATCGCGCTGCAAAGGTCGGCGTCACTGACCGGCGCGTGATTTCCCGGCGTAGCCGCGAGGTTGGCAGCAAAAACCGGTTGACCGAACTCGCGAGCCAGCACGGAAAGGAGTTCGGTATCGCCACGAGCAATTCCCGTAATCAGGCATGGGCTGAACATTCCGACGTGCTCAAGCGTCGAAAAAGCGAGGCTGTTTCTCAGACCTTTCACGATGTCCCCGCCAACTTGGTAATTGGAGGTGATTTTCCTGTGGCGAGCAATGTGCCTTGTTAGGTTAATCAGCATGTCGAGATCGGGCTCGTCTCTCATGAAGGCGAAAGCACAATTATTTACGCCGTGTTCGATCGCGATCCGTTGGTCATGGCGTGCGACCCACGTCTCGCGAGCAAACGCATACCGTTCGGCCAGCGAAATTCGGAAACGCTCCTGGTCAAAAACGATGACATCGGCATCGAGCCAGATGGCCCGGTCGTAACCGCGGCCGTGCGCAGCCCGCGTGAGCTCAAGGCGTGCCAGGTTAGTGATCGAGCGTATATTGCCGCCGACGCTGGCAAGATACTCGGACCCACAAAGTTCAAACACTTCATCGCCATGACACTCATAGGCGAACCCGTTCGCCCGCGACCACTCCCTTACTGACGCAAGGCAGCGCGAAATCCAGAAGGGAATGTCGGTAGTTCGATAGCTCTGAAGGACGATGGTCCGCATGCAACAAAGCAAAAGAGGCGCCGGTCACGGATGACCATACCACGGAACCGGCGGCGCTAGCACGATCGCGCCGGCGACCGAAAACTCGCGGCGCGTGACCTGCATCCTCATCTCAACCTCCGGGGGCCGTGGCTGCCGCGGCGGGCCCAGCCGGCAGCGCGGCGCGGCGTTCCTGCGCCCGGCCAAGGACGGCGGACAGGACGAGCCAGGCGGCGGCGACCGGCATGGCGGCGAGCGCAATCGCGCCGAGCTTGAGCCCCAATGCCTGCAGGCTGTCGAACAGCCAGCCGTAGAGCGCATCGGAGCCGCGATACAGCACCACGTCGATCAGATTCTTGGCCTTGTACTTCTCCTCGCGCCCGACCACGGTGAAGAACACCTGCCGCGCCGGATTGGCGATG
>DASPVM010000036.1:0-23173 GCA_035622375.1 Methylocella sp.
GGGCAAGGCCGGCGGGGCGCGACTCGTCGACGTGGACATACATGAATTCGGCGCCAATATCGAAGCCGCGCAAGGGCGTCCACACAAGATTGGTGCCGACCCGCCCTTCCTTGATGTTGGAGATGCCGACGGCGCCGCCAAGGCCAGCGAGGGCATCGCCGGGATAGTACACCTCCATGTAGGAGCCATAGATGGCGGAGGCGAGCGTCGGGATCCAGTAGTGCTTGTAGGCGCCGGTGATGTCCCACCCCTGGCTCTGCTGGCAGGAGACGCTGCCGGGGGTGATGCGGAACGTCGTTGAGGTGAAGACGCAATCGGCGTTGGGCTGGGCATTCCAGCCGGCGCTGTAATCGGTTGGCGTGAAGGCCGAGCCCGCATAGCGGTTTTGGTTCACCGCGCCATAGTTAAAGCCAAGATTGTTGCCGGCGATATAGCTGAAAGCGCCCCTCTCATAGGCGGCTTGCAGCCAGAATTTATCGCCCGGCGATAGATAATCGGCATTGAGTTGAATGGCGCCCTGAATGGCGAAGCCGTAATTATTGGTGGTCGCCGCCGGGAAGGCGTAGGCCGGCGTCGAGGGCGCCGCCGCCGAGGTGGCGGGCGTTGAAAGCGCACCGACGCTAAAGAGGGTGGCGTCGTTCTGATGCGCCGCCGCCGTCAGCTGCGCCGCCCCCCAGCCGGCGTCGTAACGGAAGTTGCCGACGAAATCCGGCACCCGCGAGCCGGCCGGCTGGCCTTGAAACCCCGTGGCGGTGACGCCATTGACGGTAATGGGCAGCGTGGCGCCCGCCGCCGTGGCGCTGCCGGCGACCGTCGAGCCAATGGCGGTGCGCCGGTCCGGCTGATCCTCGGCCGAGAGCGTCGCCGAGAAGCCATAGGGCAGCACCGCCGTGTAAGCGACGAGGGCGACGGTGGCGTTGGAGCCGCGCAGAGCATTATAGTTGTAGGCGTCGGCGTAGAAATCGAACATCGATTGCGCCAAGCCGGCGGTGAGGCCGGCGAATTGGATGAACGCCTTGTTGAGAATCGTCGTCTCGCGCTGCGAACTCGACCCCGCCGTCGTGTTGAAGGTGTTGCTGAGCGACGCCAGGCTGCCGGTCGCCGAATTGCCGCCCGAGCCATAATAGGAGTCGACGCGGGCGAAGGCGCGCAGCGTGCCAAACTCCGACGGCCGGCGGGTATCGAGCTCGACCCGGCCGAGCGCGTTGAAACTCGTCGCATCGCGCGAGCGGGAGTTGGTGTACTGGCTGGGGCTTGGCACATAGCCGGCGCCGGCGCCAAGGCCAGCGCTGTTGATGGCGGCGTGAACGGGGGTCACGCCATTGGCGTAAAAGCTCGTGCCGGCAATCGAATAGCTCGGATCAAAGCCGCGCACTTCGCCAAGCACGAGGCCGCCGACGTGCAGGCACGTCTCGGTGCCGGGAATGTAGAAGAAGCCGGCGCCAAAGGCATCGCAGATGCGCACATATTCGATCGGCGCCGATTGCATCTGCGGCAGATCCGCCGCCCGCGCGCCGCCGCCGAGATTGCCAAGGGCAACACTCGTCATAAGAAAAGAGAAAAAAGCACGGTTTTTCATCTTTATGATCCCTTGGCTCTAAGAAAACAGAAGTTCGTCATCAGAGTCTGCGTTATGTATAAACTATACATCAGCTTTGGCTCGAAAACCGTGATATGATTGCAACATTAGGAAACAAACTTGAGACTACTATCGATCAGAGATTTTTGTCCCCTTAAGTTTCCAAGACGCGAGTATCCGAGTTTAAAAAACTTGTGGGGCAAACTGATCCGACGGCAGCGGCAGATCTGCGCCCCCTCCGAAAGTGAAGCTTGCCACGCGGCAAGACGAACACCGCGCACTTTCAGACGCGCCCCTCTCAATCTAAATAGCCGATGTCCCCAAGACCCGATGTCCCAAGAAAGGGTTAGGAACCTTTGCTGTGCGATTAGTCTATAAAAACTATGAAAAATATGGAGTCAACCCCAAGATCGTGTTATCTATGCAACAGTCCGTTTGAAAATCAGGCAACCACACAGACCATGAACGCCGCCCCCTCAATTGATGACATCGACAAGCAAATTCTGAGCCTTCTTCAGCAAGACGCGAGCATTTCGGTTACGAAGCTGGCGAAGCAGGTGGGGCTGTCGCATTCGCCTTGTTGGCTGCGCCTGAAGCGGTTGGCGAGGCTAGGCATCATCAAAAAACGCGTGGCGATTCTTGACCCGCATAAGCTTGGACTTGGAACGACGGTCTTCGTCTCCATTCAAATCGGCAGCCATTCACGCGAAGACCTGGCGCAATTCATCAAGGAAGTCGCTGCCATGGACGAGGTCCTTGAATTCCACCGATTGGCGGGCGAGGTCGACTTCGGCTTGCGGGTTGTTGTCGCCGATACCGCTGCGTTTGATGCGCTTTACAGGCGATTGGTTGGGCTCATTCCGATGAAGGCTGTCACGTCACGCTTTGTTTTGGAAAGTATCAAATCCGAGACGGCCGTTCCGGTCCCTTGTGGCTAAGCGGCCTCGGCTTCACAACTCGATCGCCTCGCCAATGCCCAGAACTGCAACCTTCGTCGGGTGTCCCTTCATGGCGGCGATAAAGCGGCTCGCGTCCTGATCCAAAAGGTCGAACGTCCCATAGTGGCATGGCACCACGGTCTCGAACTGAAAGAAGCGTTTGACGGCGAGCGCCGCCGTGGGGCCACTCATAGTGAAACGGTCGCCTATCGGAACGAGGCCAATCTTCGGCGCATGGATCTCGGCGATGAGCGCCATGTCGGAAAAAATATCGGTATCTCCCATATGGTACAAGCTCGGGCCTCGCTTCGGCTTGACGACGAGGCCATTCGGGCTGCCGAGATAAATCGACTGACCGTTGACGACCGTTCCCGATGAATGTAGGGCCTCGGTGAAACTCACGGTAAAAGCGCCGCAATCAACCGTGCCGCCCGTATTGCCCGGGTTTATTTTTTTGGCGCCCAGGCCTGATAGATACATGCAGACCTCGAAATTCGATACGATCTCGGCGCCCGTCCTCTCCGCGATCTCCACGGCATCCCCGATATGATCCTCATGGCCATGCGTCAAAAGGACGTGACTGGCTCCCGCCGTTGCCTCACTGACGTCTCCTTGAAATTTGGGATTGCCCGAAAGGAAAGGGTCGATCAAGATGACGGCTCCCTCGAGCTCAACGCGGAATGCGGCGTGACCGAGCCAAGTGAGTTCCATGCCAAGCTCCCGATTGCAAAGGGTGGGTTTAGAGCGGCTATATAGGATCTCGCCGCGAATGAGGGGAGAGGTTTTGGATCTCGAAGACTTATCCCTTCGCCTCGGCCCGCGCCAGCGGCTGATGGGAGCCGATCTTGGAACGAAGACGATAGGCCTTGCGCTCTCCGATGTCGAACGACGCATCGCAACGCCGCTCGATACGATCAAGCGCGGTAAATTCTCCAAGGATGCCGAGCTTTTGGTTGCCCTCATGGACAAGTTCGAGGCAGGCGCATTGGTGATCGGCCTGCCTCTCAACATGGATGGTTCGGAGGGGCCTCGCGCGCAGGCGGCTCGTGCCTTTGCCCGCAATTTCGCGCCGCTTAGCGGGCGCCCTTGCATCTTCTGGGACGAACGGCTCTCGACGGCCGCCGTCACCCGCTCGCTGATCGCCCAGGATGTTTCGCGAGGGAAACGCGCGAAGATCATCGATAAGATGGCGGCGGCCTATATTCTTCAGGGCGCGCTCGATCGATTGCGCCCGCTTCAAGCCTCGGCGGAGGCGTGAGGCCAAGCGAGGGGAACTCTGCCATCTGGTCCAGGCGCCTTCGGTGCCCGGGCGTCAATCAGTGCGTTGCGGATTTTGCGCAATTCTTTCCGCACCGCCTTTAAATCCTCCGGCGAGCGTCCGGTCAGCGCCGCTATCTCCCGGGGCAAGGGTTCGGCATCCATACGCAAAGCTCTTCCCTTCTCGCTCAAGGTTAAGCGCACCCGCCGTTCGTCTCTCGCATCACGTGCGCGATGGACAAGGCCCATGCTTTCGAGTCGCTTCAAGAGCGGCGTCAGCGTGCCCGAGTCGAGAAACAAACGCTCGCCGACGTCTTTCACGGTGATATCGCCACCTTCCCAGAGAACCAGCATGGCGAGATATTGCGGATATGTCAGGCCAAGCTTTTCGAGCAGAGGCTGATAGGCCTTGGTCAATACGTGCATGGTCGAATAGATGGCAAAACAAAGCTGTTGTTCGAGCCTTGGCTTTATCGCACCCGCACCCATGCCACACCTTTAGTTGAGTAAGTGCGATTATTTCGCCGCCATTTCACTGGCGCAATCAAAATTTTTTCGCAGCTAAATTTTTAAGTTCATAAATCGCTTCCAAGGCCGCGCGCGGCGACAGGGCATCGGGATCGATCGAATCAACGAAGGCTCGCAAGGGGTCGTTTGGGCAGGCCGGCGGAGCAGGACTTTGGGGAGCAAATAGCGGAAGATCGGCAACCGAGCGCTTGGCATTGGAGATCCGTTCGGCCGCCTCGAATTCGGCGAGGAGCGCGCGCCCCCGATTGAGTACGGGAGCAGGCAAGCCCGCCAGCTTGGCGACCTGGATCCCGTAAGACCGGTCTGCGGCACCTGCCATGATCTCATGTAGGAAAACCACTTCGCCATTCCAATCGCTCACCCGCACGGTGAGATTATCCAGGCGCGGCAGTTTTTCAGCTAGCTGGGTCAGTTCATGAAAATGCGTCGCGAAAAGCGCGCGCGACCTGTTGATATCGTGCAGATGCTCAATCACGGCCCAGGCGATGGAAAGCCCATCGAACGTGGCGGTCCCGCGGCCAATCTCGTCGAGGATGACGAGGGAGTGCTCGCCAGCTTGGTTGAGGATGGCGGCGGTCTCGATCATCTCAACCATGAAAGTCGAGCGCCCGCGGGCAAGATCGTCGGCCGCGCCAACACGCGAATAGAGCTTATCGACGATTCCAATATGCGCGTGCTCGGCGGGCACAAAGGAGCCCATCTGCGCAAGAATGGCGATCAGTGCGTTCTGGCGTAGATACGTCGACTTGCCGGCCATATTGGGGCCGGTGATGATGGCGATCCGGCCCCCCTTGCCTGGCAAACCCGAAAGCTTGCAAGCATTGGGCGCAAAATATTGCCCTTGGCTCCGGAGCGCTGCCTCCACCACGGGATGGCGCCCGCCCTCGATCCCGAAGCAAAGCGAACGGTCAACTTTCGGCCGCGTCCAGTTAAGGCTCTCAGCAAGCTCCGCAAGCGCCGCGGAGACATCAATCACGGCGAGTGCCGCGGCAAGGTTTCTGAGCGCCACCCGGTTGTTCAATAGCAACGTAGCAAGTTCGTCAAAGATCGCCTGCTCGCGGATAAGCGCGTCCCCCGCCGCCGAGGCGATCTTGGCGTCGAGTTCGGCAAGCTCTTTCGTTGAGAACCGCATCGCTCCCGCCATTGTCTGACGGTGAACGAAGGCGGCATCATGCGGTGGCTTCAAAAGCCACTCGCCTTGCGCTTGCGGAACCTCGATGAAATAGCCGAGAAAATGATTATGCTTTAACTTAAGATTTTTGATGCCGGTGAGGCTCCCGTAGCGCGCTTGCAGCGTGGCAACGACGCTGCGACTCTCATCGCGGAGGGCACGTAAGTCATCAAGCGGTCGGTCATAGCCGGCGCGGACAAAGCCGCCATCGCGGCGGCCGAGCGGCAGGTTCTCCGCAAGTGCCTGCCGCAAGCGCGCGGCCAGCGCGGCATCGACCTCGGAGGCGGCTTTTGCGGCTGCCGCCAACTCATCAGGAAGGAACTCTGGCTCGCTCAGCCTTGCCGCGATTGCTTGCGCGGTCTCTAGCCCCTCACGCAAGCACGCAAGGTCGCGGGGACCGCCGCGATCAACGGCAAGCCGCGATAAAGCGCGGCTGATGTCCGGCATCGTCTTGAGGCTCGCCCGGATGTCACGGCGAAGGCGCGGTTCGTTCACAAAGAAAGCGACAGCATCGAGACGGCGCGCGATCTCCTCGGGGGATGCCAGGGGCGTGGCAAGGCGCTCCGCAAGGAGCCGGCTTCCTGGCGACGCCGATGTCCTATCGATGGCGGCGAGCAAGGAGCCAGCCCTCGTGCCCGCTTGCGCTCGCGTAAGCTCGAGATTGGCGCGCGTCGCGGCATCGATTTCCATTCGAGTGCCTCGCGAAAGCCGCGAGGGCAGGCTCAGGGCCGGCTTCGCCGCCATTTGCGTGCGCTCGATGTAACGGATAGCGGCGGCAGCGGCGGAAATTTCGGCTTCCGAAAGCGGGCCTAAACCCGCGAGGGTCGCAAGGCCGAAATACTGCTTGATACTGTGCCGAGCACTTTCGCCCCCCATGGCGCCACCCAACGGCGTGACTGGCCACTTCTTATCATGGGTTAGTCTTGCAACGACGGGATGCGTAAGAAGCGACTCGAGGACGACGATTTCCGCGGGATCTAAGCGGGCAATCTCGGCCTCGATGTCCTCGCCGCCAGTGCCAATAAGTGAAAAAGCTCCCGTTGAAATGTCTACGCAAGCGATTCCAAATCCGGCTGGCGCCAAGGCTTGTTCCGATGCGCCGGCGGCGATTGTGAGAAAACAGTTGGCGCGGCCGGGATCGAGCAGGAGATCCTCGGTGAGGGTTCCAGGGGTGACGAGCCGCACGACTTCTCGGCGAACAACCGACTTTGCGCCTCGCTTGCGTGCCTCGGCGGGATCCTCGACTTGCTCGCAAATGGCGACCCGGTGCCCCTGGCTAATCAGGCGGTGGAGGTAATCATCGGCGCGCTCGACCGGCACCCCGCACATGGGAATATCTTCCCCATCATGCTTGCCGCGTTTTGTTAGAACTATGTTGAGCGCGCGGGCGGCGACCTCGGCGTCGTCAAAAAACAATTCGTAGAAATCGCCCATCCGATAAAAAAGGAGAAATTCCGCATGCTCCGCCTTGATCGCGCCGTATTGTGCCATCATCGGCGAGATCTTGGTGCTTTCTTCTCCGCTCGAAGGCAAGGACTGGGGCGAGGAGGCTGATATCCCGGATGCGGGTCGGCGTTTGAGCATGCCACACCATAGCAAAGCCCTAAGGAGGTAAGCCAGACCAAGGCGGGGAAAAGTGCAGTGAATGTGCCAATTGGCTAAGGCTCGAAAATTTTTTCCCTTACTTGCGGCTAGGCCGAGGGACTCTATCCTCCCTCTTCCCCTAAACGGATCATGGCATCCTACGGCCGAGGAGATCCTGCCCGGTCCAGGCGATAAAAAACCGCCGCGACGGGGATCGTGGCGGCAGTTCACGCCGGTGGGAGGGCTGGCAAGGTCAGCAAAAACTAGCCAACCGGAGCCGGGATCTTAAAGTGATCGTAGGCCTCGACCGCTTTCGCGGCATACATTACCGATGGACCAGCCCCCATATAGATCGCCATCCCCATCGCCTCCATCACTTCATCGCGGCTGGCGCCCTGCCTCACGGCCGACTGCGCGTGAAAGGCAATACAGGGATCACATCGGGTTGCCACGGAAATCGCCAGCGCAATCAGCTCCTTCGTTTTGACATCGAGCGCTTTTGGTTCCAAGGCGGCGCGTGCAATCGCCGAGAACTCCTTCATCACGGCGGGCGCTCCGCCGCGAAGTTCCTTAACCGCCGCCGTCATTTCAGTCGTGATCTCTGCCCAGTTTTCGCTCATTACTCTCACATCTCTTTGGTTGCGGTCGAAGCACCCTTTAGGCGGCGCCGGACGCTGGAGGTGCCGTCGGGCGCAGCCGGTTGACGCCAATGGCCTTCATGATGAGCCTCTCATAGATGGGTTCGGCCGAACCCTTGCGCACCTTGCGCAGGAAATATTTTTCGAAGGCGACCTTCGCCCAATGAACCCAATAGCCCTCGCCCGTCCAATTGATATTGCGCGGCGGTATTTGCGGAACGGCAACGAAAGCAACACCTTTATTGCCGAAATCGGCAAGGCAGACGGCGCTCCACGTTGGCTCGCGGCACGGCTCTTTGTGGGCGATCAAGTCACGAATGTTCTCGGCGACGGCGGCAACCATCGACTCGATCATATAGCCGGTCTTTGGCACGCCGACCGGCACCGGTGTTGGCTCGAAAGGCGGGATGGCAATGCACACGCCCACGGCAAAGATGTTTTTGAACGTTGGATTGCGCTGATGTTTATCAACAAGAACAAAACCGCGTGGATTGGTAAGGCCGGCATATCCCTTGCCATCTTCGCCCATGAGGCATGACACACCGCGGAAGCCAGGGATAAACATCGTCAATTTGGAGGGAAGACTGTGCTGCTTTTTGGGTTGCCCATCTTCACCAACTTCCGTGACGTCAATCGAGTCAGGATTGGCGCGGTCGAGCCTGGCGTTGAGGACCCATTTGATGTCGCGATCGCGAAATGCCGATTCGAGCACGCTCTTAGTATCACCAACGCCACCGAGGCCAAGATGCCCTATATAGGGTTCGGACGTTACGAACGTAATGGGCACCTTGTGCCGGATGCCGCGCCGGCGAAGGTCCGTGTTAGCGATGAGGGCGAATTCGTAAGCAGGTCCAAAGCAGGACGCGCCCTGCACGGCGCCGATTACGATGGGACCGGGATCTTTACAGAACTTCTCCCATTTCTCCGCGGTCTCCTTGGCGTGATCGACGTGACAGATCGAGACGGTATTTTTTGTCGGACCGAGGCCCTCGATTTCATCGAAGGCCAGCGCCGGCCCCGTCGCTACGACGAGATAGTCATAAGAGAGGCGACGGCCGTCATTCAGCTCGATCGCATTCTCATTGGGCCGAACGTGCTTTGCCCCCGTCCCGTCGAAGCCGATTTTCAGCTTCTTGCAAATGCCCGGCAGGTGGACCTTGATATCCTCGGGTTTCCGCCAATTGACGGCAACCCAAGGATTTGAAGGTACGAATTGAAACCAATCCGAGTCGGATAAAAGCGTGATAGCCGCCTTGCGGCCGATTTGAGCGCGAAGCTCATACGCCATAGAAATGCCGCCGATGCCGGCGCCAAGCACGACTATCTCCGTCACTTCTTTCTCCCTGCTGTTTTATTGTTGGTGTCGAGTCTTTGGACGGCACATGTGAAGGCGAATTAGGAAAACGCATTTCCCGGGTGGCACCCTAGCCGTTTGAAAAGCATCGCCGCCGGGCAGAAGCCAGTGAAGGCCGATTGGATGAGCTGAACCCCAACGAACGCGGTGAGTATCAACCAGTAAAGGCTGTGGAGCTGGCTCAAGGCCAAGCTCAAAAGAATCATACCGCCGGCGAACACCATGACGGCGCGATCTATCGTCATTTTAGTCTCCTCCTTATTGCGGTACCGCTTTTCGGGGCGCAGTAGAGATCGTAGAGGACGCCGATGATTTTCTGCACGCCGGGGTCGGCGATACGGTAGAAAATCGTCTGTGACTCCCGCCTCGTCTCCACCAAATCGCGGCTCCGCAACTTCGCAAGATGCTGCGAGAGCGCCGATTGGCTGAGGCCGACAATCTCTTCAAGCTCGCTCACCGACCGCTCGCCCTTCAAAAGCTCGCAGAGGATTAGGAGCCGCCGGTCGTAAGGTCATCGAGGAGCAAGCCTCGCAAGGCGCCGTTCTCGCGCCAGGCAGCGGCCGGGTCCTCAAGAGGCCCGTCTCGGAGGGCAGCGTGGTGATGCCCGGCGAGACAATCACCAGCATCGCCCTCGACAATTACATCCTTCGATTGCAGCTGCCGGAGCGGCATGCGCAATTTATCAAGGCGGGGGATGCCATCCGCATCGGGGCGCGCGGTCTGCGGGTTCAAGAGCAAGAAACTCTGCGCCGCGGCAAGGTCACGCTCGTTTATCCCGAAATCGAGCAAGGCCGGGTCATCGCCAATGTGCAGGTCGATGATCTCGGCGACTATTTTGTTGGTGAGCGTACGCGCGTTTATATCGCGACGAGAAACCGGGAAGCCCTCACTGTCCCGGAAGGAGCCGTCTACCGGCGTTTTGGCGTGAGCTATGTGAGGCTCAAAGACGGCACGGAAGTTGTTGTGCAAGTCGGTTTGCCCGTCGAAGGCGGCATCGAGATCCTCGCCGGCCTCCATGAGGGCGATGTGGTGGTGGCGCCATGAACCTTGGAATTTCCGGGCGCCTCACAAGGGCCTTTATCGATTCACCCTTGACACCGCTGCTCCTTCTCGCCGCGCTCATCGTGGGCGGGCTTGCGCTGTTATCACTGCCGCGTGAAGAAGAGCCACAGATAAGCGTGCCGATGGTTGATATCATGGTGACGGCCAATGGTTACAAAGCCGGCGACGCCGTGGAGCTCATCACCAAGCCGCTCGAAGATATTATCAAGGCGATCAACGGTGTCGAACATGTTTATTCCGTGACCGCCGACGACTCCGTCGTCACGACCGCCCGCTTCTTCGTGGGTACCGACGAGGATACGGCGCTGCTGCGCGTGCACGAAAAAATCCGGGCCAATATCGTCGATTTGCCGAAGGGAATCCCCGAGCCCGTGATTATTGGCCGCGGCATTAATGACGTTGTCGATTTTATCCAGCATAGGCGGGCGGAAGGCTCTGCATTACGGCAAGCACTCCTTGAGGCAGGCTCGATTCGCTTCAAGCCGATTTTTTTGACTGCCACCGCGGCGATGATTGGCGCTGCTTTCATCATGGCCGATCCGATTTTTCAGGGGCTCGCCATCTCACTCGTCTTTGGTCTTGCCTCCTCAACGGCGCTGACTGTGCTGGTTATCCCTTGCGTCTATGTATGGCTCCGCGATGATGAGAAAGAAGTCGTCACAGCATGTCGGGCCAATAACACTTGCCGGCAAAGGTAGCGGCTTCGGATAAATTTTAGGCAGACCCAGACGGAACCTTTACCCGTGGTCGAGCATTACCAAGTGGCGCCGTGCGGGGGGAGCATCCACTACTAGGGGCTTTGCACAATTGCGTTGCGGGGGCGAACCGTGAAAAGGCACCATCAACCGCGGCAATCCTGCGCACGGATCAAGCAGCGTGTTCTAGCCGTGAGGCGGACTTTACCGGGCCTCCTCGCCCTGTCGCTCGTCCTAGCAGGCTGTAGCAAGCCCTCCGTACTCGACCCGGAGGGCGCCGTCGGCCGCGCCGAAAATATGATCATTGTCGATACAACGATCATCATGTTGGCGATCGTCGTCCCGACGATCATAGGACTTCTGGCTTTCGCCTGGTGGTTTCGAGCCTCCAATACACGGGCAACCTACTTGCCGGAGTGGACGTTTTCGGGCCGTGTCGAGGTGCTCGATTGGACCATACCTCTCCTCACAATCATGCTCCTTGGCAGCGTCGCTTGGATCGGTTCGCATGATCTTGATCCTGCCAAGCCGCTGGACTCGCGAACCCCGCCACTTGAAGTGCAGGTCGTCTCGTTGGATTGGAAGTGGCTCTTCATTTACCCGCACCAGGGCATCGCAACCGTCAATCAGCTTTTCATCCCTTCTGCCACGCCCATCCACTTCTCGCTGACCTCCGCGAGCGTACTCAATGCCTTTTTTATTCCGCAGCTTGGCACAATGATTTACACGATGAATGGAATGACGACACAACTCTTTCTTGTGGCCGATAGACCGGGGGTCTTTTATGGCCTGTCGAGCCATTTCAGCGGCGACGGCTTCTCCGACATGCATTTCGAAGTCCATGCTTTAGGCGGGGATCAGTTCGAAAAGTGGGTAAAAGACACAAGAAATGCTGGTTCGACCCTCGATTCCAACGCTTACATTCATCTCTCGAACCAAAGTTCGAATGTTGCCCCTCACAGCTACGGCGGCGTTGCTCCTGGGCTCTTCGAAAAAATTGTTTCGCAGAAATTGCCGCCCGGACCTGGACCGCGTGCCGACCGGGCCGGCGCCAGCGTGTCACCACGGACGGAGAATTGATCGTGCAGATTCTCGGAAAACTCAGCTGGCAAGCTCTTCCGCTCGATCAGCCAATCCCGCTTTTCTCTGGCGTCGCAGTGATCATCATCGTGATCGGCGTCCTCGTCTGGGTGAGTGTGAGAGGATATGTGCCCTATCTTTGGCGCGAGTGGATTACCAGTGTCGACCACAAACGCATCGGCGTCATGTATTTGTTTCTTGGTGGCCTTGTACTTCTGCGTGCATCGATAGATGCGCTTATGATGCGCTCCCAGCAGGCGCTGGCATTTCGCGCCCCCGGCTACCTTCCGCCCGAACATTACGACCAGATTTTCTCGGCCCATGGCATGCAAATGATTTTTTTTATGGCCATGCCCTTCGTAATCGGCTTGATGAATCTGATTGTACCACTGCAGCTTGGAGTGCGCGACGTTGCTTTTCCAACGTTGAACTCTGTCGGCTTTTGGCTCACTGCAGCGGGAGCCTTCCTCGTCCAAATCTCTCTTATCGTCGGTGAGTTTGCCAAAACCGGGTGGCTCCCCTTTCCGCCCTTATCAGAGATTAAATATTCTCCGGGCGTCGGCGTTGATTATTATCTCTGGTCGCTCGAAATTTCTGGCATCGGCACTTTAATCGCCGGGATCAATCTTGTCACAACGGTCTTAAAACTGCACGCGCCTGGCATGACATATATGCGCATGCCGATGTTCTGCTGGGCGACGCTCGCCTCAAACCTTCTAATCGTTGCCGCATTTCCCGTACTTACCGCAACGCTTTCCATGCTGGTCCTTGACCGCTATGCCGGCTTTCATTTTTTTACAGATGACGGAGGCGGCAACGTCATGATGTTCATGAATCTCATCTGGATTTGGGGCCATCCAGAAGTCTACATCGTGATTCTACCCGCCTTTGGCCTCATCTCTGAGATCGTTTCGACCTTTTCCCAGAAGCCATTATTCGGCTATCGATCCATGGTCTTAGCGATGATGGCCATTTGCATTCTGTCATTTATGGTGTGGCTGCATCATTTTTTCACGATGGGACCTGGCGGCGATGTCAATGCTGTTTTTGGAATTTTGTCGATGATCATCGCGGTGCCAACCGGTGTCAAAATCTTTAATTGGGGCTTCACCATGTACGGCGGCCGCATTGTCTATTCAACGGCCATGTTATGGTCTGTTGGTTTTATCATTACATTTGCGATTGGTGGGTTGACAGGCGTTCTGCACGCCGTGCCTCCCGCCGATTTTGTGCTTCATAATAGTATGTTTATCGTCGCTCATTTCCATAATGTGCTTGTCGGAGGTACACTTTTCGCGGCGTTTGCCGGATATACCTTTTGGTTCCCCAAGGCTTTTGGCTTCCGGCTCCACGAGGGGCTCGGCAAGGCCTCTTTCTGGTTTTGGATCGTTGGCTTTTACTTGACCTTCATTCCAATGTATATTCTCGGACTTGAGGGCATGACACGTCGCCTACAGCATTTTGATGTCGCCGCTTGGTATCCATGGGTACTCGTCGCTGGCGGCGGTGGTGTTATTACACTTGTTGGTATAATTTTGCAGATCGTGCAGCTTACCTTGAGTATCCGCGACAGAGAAAAACTCCGTGATTATACCGGCGATCCGTGGAATGGCCGCTCACTCGAGTGGTCAACATCTTCGCCTCCACCTTCATTCAATTTCGCTGTGATCCCACGCATTGAGAGGCCAGACGCCTATTGGTCGATGAAGCAGGATGCGGTGAAGAGAGGTTGTCTTCCCGAAGAGCCGCATTACGAACCGATCGAAATGCCACGCAACAGTCCAACGGGAGTTGTCTGCGCTTTTTTTGCGAGCATCATCGGCTTTGCAATGATCTGGCACATTTGGTGGCTGGTTGGAGTCGGGATTTTCGGCGCATACGCGACGTTCGTCGTCTTCGCCTGGCGCGATGTCGACGAATATAAAATTCCAGCCGAGGAAGTGGCCCGTTTCGATCGGGCTAACCGCAGCGCTCGCAACCTAGCGCTCGCAATACGGTCGGCATCATGACCTCTTTTGAAGCCGCTGCCGATCGTAGCAACCCGAATAGTTTCGGGTTTGCGCCCAACCCTGCCCGTGAGAGTCTCAGCCATGCCGAGCGAGGGGAGGCGTCGAAACGTGTCGTCACGGGCTTCGGTTTTTGGATATTTCTTTTAAGCGACATTGTCATGTTCTCGGCTTTTTTTGCCACTTATGCCGTTCTTTTCAACGAGACGGCTGGGGGGCCGGCCGCCCGGGACATTTTCAAAATTTCTAGCGCAGCGTGGGAGACCGCGTTTCTTCTCGTCTCTAGTTTCTTCTGTGGCGTTGCGAGCATCGGATCCAGAGCGCATCGAGGATCCTTATTTTATGTTGGCATGGCCGCTACCTTTGTCTTCGGAGGCGCCTTCCTCGCCGTCGAAATCACCGAGTTCGCTGATCTCATTAGTAAGGGCTACGGCCCAACGAGGAGCGCTTTCCTTTCGGCTTTTTTTGCCCTTGTCGGTTGCCACGGTCTTCATGTGTCCGTCGGCCTCCTTTGGCTCCTAACCATGGTCGCTCAAGTTTTTGCGAAGGGCTATCGGGCAGATATTCTCCGCCGCTTGCTGTGCTTTAGCCTTTTCTGGCATGCGCTCGACATTATCTGGGTTGGAATATTCACGGTGGTTTACTTGATAAGCACGGGACGATGAGCCAGACCGATTCGACCAATCAACATCATCTTCTTGATTCCGCTCCCGGTGAACCGCGCCCGGCCAGGGAGGAATTGCTGGGAGGCATTTGGAGCTACATCGTTGGCTTGGCCCTCGCGTCAGCGTTGACGGTCGTATCATTCGCAGTTGCCAGCACCACGCTTGTTTGGCAGCCGAGTATTCCAGCCGCCCTTGTCGTTCTCGCCGTCGCGCAAATGGGCGTACACATTGTATTTTTCCTCCACATCACGACTGGCCCTGACCATATCAATAATATCATGGCACTCGCCTATGGCGTGTTGATCGTCTTACTGGTGATCGTTGGTTCGGTATGGATCATGAACAACATGAATCAGAACATGGGGTACGGCCATTTGATGACCCAAATGCCGGAAGGCATGCCCAAGGTCCACATTGTGAGCGCCAAAGCGACGGTGAGCGCTGCTGAGGAGACGCCCTTGAAAGCGCCTATTTCCGGTGTTGTGGAGGCTGTTTCTTGCCAAGTGGGTCTGCCGGTGAAGGCGAGCGAGGTTTGCGCAACAGTCGCTCCGCAGATGAACCAAGAGGCCGCTAATGAAGACCGCGTAAACCTTGAGCGCGCGCAATCCCGGCTAGCTCGGGATAATGCCAGCCTTTCGCAAGCGCAGGCAAATGTTGATCATAGCGAAGCGCTTCGCGCCCGCCGGAAGCTTTCGATGAAAACCCTCACTCGGGCCCGCGCGGAGCTAGACGCCGCACGGGCATCAGTAGATAGAGATGAAGCGGATATTGGTAGGCTTCAAGCAGAGCTCAAGAGCACCGAAGCAAATATCAGGTTGATGAATGTTGTTTCGCCAATCGACGGAATGGTGCTCGCACAGAATGTCGAGGTGGGCCAGACTGTTGCCGCGAACGCGGAGCCACTATTCGTCATCGGGGCCGGGCTCGACCCAATTCAAATTATTGCGACGGTGGGCGGCGGGGAAAGCCGCGACACCAAAGTTGGCGATAGAGTGCTAATCAACGTCAACGCGCTGCCGGAGCAGAAATTTTCCGGCACAGTGGTGGAGATCCGCCCATCGGAGTTGAACAGGCAAGCGGGTGCCACCGATATTATTATCAGCGCCCCTAATCCCAACCTCTTGCTCAAACCCGGCATGACGGCGCAGGTCGAAATCTTTCCAAAAGGTGTCCCGCGCGATTGATTCAGCAGCCGTGGTGAACGGGCGGGTTACCGCAGTGCCACGCGCCGCCATTTCTCTTCGAGGCGCTGAGTAATCAGTCTCACCCGTGCCTCTTCGTCCCTCCAAAAAGCGCGGCTCGTGGTGGCCGTACGAATCCGTGGTCCACGCTTCGGCGCAAGTCTTGACGGGGCCGTGAAGACCAAGGGGATGACAGCGGGGCCCGCGAGGGGCGAACCGGCTGCCGCGAGTTGTGCCCGCGCGCGCTGGCAATAGCTTACTGAAAGCGCCGACATCACCTCCTCTCCATGGCCGGCCCTATACTTCATCAAGGTCCGGCAGAGATCGCCGCCCGCGAGCTGCCATGCCTCCCCAAGGTAAGTCACCCCATAATGAATATTCACCTCCGGCTTGGCGAGCTCGGCGGCATTGCCCGCGAATCCCAGCATTGCCGCCGTGCTGGGGAGGATTTGCATGAGGCCAATCTCCCCGGCGCTGCCCGCGGCAGCGGGATCATAGTCGCTCTCGATGGCGGCGACGGCATCCGCCAGGGCTGGCGGCAAGCCGTATTTTGCCGATTCCCGCGTGAAGAGGTCTTGGTAGGCATGCTTTTGCTTTGCCCCTCCCTTGCCCGGGGCGGGGTTTTCTGCCCCTGTGCCCGCTTGCCCTAGAGCGCCGGCCGCCTCGGGAAGTCTTGCCACCGGCAGCGGCTCTTCGGCGAAAGCGGCGCTGGCGAAGACCAAAAAGGTGACAATCAAAGGGCCAGATTGTGCTTTCAACAATGCCATGCCCCGTCCTCGCCATTAATCACCTCCGCTCCAGATGTTAGCAGAGATCGCGCAAAAATACTCTTTCAAAGGCTTTAGTTTAACACACTTGCTCCTCTCGCGAAAATGCGCTCAATCTCGCTCTTTCATTAAAGCGCGCTTATGCGTAAAAGGCCGACCCTCTCAAAGCCTCCAGTAAAGCAGGAGCTATCATGACCGCCATTATTGACATTGCCGCGCGTGAAATCTTGGATAGCCGCGGTAATCCCACTATCGAGGTTGATGTCACCTTGGAAGATGGGACGAGCGGGCGCGCGGCGGTGCCCTCCGGCGCTTCCACGGGCGCGCATGAGGCCGTCGAATTACGCGACAGCGATAAGGCGCGCTTTTCCGGCAAGGGCGTCCTCAAGGCGGTGGAAAGCGTCAACCGCGATCTCTTCGACGCGCTTAGCGGGTTCGATGCCGAGGATCAAAGCAAGATCGACGAGACCATGATCGCGCTTGACGGCACGCCCAACAAAAAAAGGCTCGGCGCCAATGCCATTCTGGGCGTGTCTCTTGCCGCCGCCAAGGCGGCGGCGGCCGTCTCCGGTCTACCGCTCTATCGTTACATCGGCGGCGTGCAAGCGCGCATCTTGCCGGTCCCCATGATGAATATCATCAACGGCGGTGTGCATGCCGACAACCCCATTGATTTCCAGGAATTCATGATCCTTCCCCTCGGCGCGCCGTCCTTGGCGGAAGCCGTGCGCTGGGGCGCCGAAGTGTTCCAGGTGCTAAAGAGCGCTCTCAAGAAGGCCAGGCATAATACCAATGTCGGCGACGAGGGAGGTTTTGCTCCCAATCTGCCCTCCGCTGAAGCGGCGCTCGATTTTTGCCGCTCGGCCATCGAAGCCGCCGGTTTCAAGCCTGGGCATGACATCGCCCTGGGTCTCGATTGCGCCTCGACCGAATTCTTCCACGATGGCAAATATGTTTATGAAGGCGAGGGAAAGGCCCGCGCGAGGGATGAGCAGGCGCGATATCTCGCCAAACTTGCTTCCGATTATCCGATCGTCACCATCGAAGATGGAATGGCGGAGGACGATTGGGAGGGGTGGAAAATTTTAACCAATCTGCTTGGTAAAAAATGCCAGCTTGTCGGCGATGATCTCTTCGTCACGAATGTCGAGCGTCTTTCGCGCGGCATCGAAAGTGGCGTCGCAAATTCAATTCTCGTCAAAGTCAATCAAATCGGCACGCTGACGGAGACATTGGCCGCCGTCGACATGGCGCAGCGCGCCGGATATACGGCGGTGATGTCGCATCGCTCGGGGGAAACAGAAGATTCGACGATCGCCGATCTAGCCGTCGCGACGAATTGCGGGCAGATCAAGACTGGATCGCTCGCTCGTTCTGATCGTTTGGCTAAATATAATCAGCTCATTCGGATTGAGGAGGAACTTGGCTCGCAGGCGCGCTACGCCGGACGAGGGGCGCTTAAAACAGCCGTGGCTTAAGGACGGGGCTTTAACGGCGCCATGACATGGCTTATAGCAGTCTCGACAATGACTCACGCCGAAGTGTCATTGCGACCACGAGCTAAACGCGAAGCGGGAAGCGATCCAGGAGCCGGGGAGACCGCATCTGGGTTGCGTCGTCGCTTCGCTCCTCGCAATGACGGCCGGGACTTAGGTTCTAGTCAGAGAGAAAGACGCAGAAAAAATCGCGGGTGTAGCTCAATGGTAGAGCAGCAGCCTTCCAAGCTGAATACGAGGGTTCGATTCCCTTCACCCGCTCCAATAGCTATTTCAACAGTTAGGATTTTTCGCCACACGAGATTTCCGCACAGCTCGCCCTTCCGGCGGGTTTTGCATTTCTGGGTTAAGAGTCTTGCGGGAAGGCTAGAGGTTAATATGCCTTCGGTCTTGTTTCACCCGCTTCCAGCGATGGCTTTTACAGAAAGCTTCGGAAATGTCGTTCGACACACATGGATTCCTTTCTCCCAAGTTGGAGAAATACCGCGCCTCGCTTCGCGCAAAACCAACATATGCGGCGTGGTTCCAGTTCGGCGAAGACCTTAATCACCTCGGGATAGAGATGCTCCAAGAGCTGGTTGTGCCACTCTCGGACTATCAGAAAGTGACTCTTTCAGGTCTCTTCGTCCGAGCGCACAAGTCGCTGCAATCTGCTCTCCTGCTCACCGAAATGGGACTGGTGGGCGACGCGCGCGCCGTGCTGCGGAGCGCCGTAGAGGGCGCGATCGCGTTGAATGCTCTCGCGGCGGAACCCAGGTTCCTTGACCAGCTTATCGAGGCGCACCATTTCCAGCAGCGAAAAAAGCACGGTTGGTGTTGGGTAATCCCGATTATCGGGCCGGTTACTCGGCGCAAGAGATTGCCGAGATGGAAGCCACCATCAAAGCCGTGGATACAATGGAAAATGACCCGGGTCGGAACGGGCGGACGCTCGCTGATGTCACATGGGCGGACGTAGCTGTAAAATACTGCAAAGACCTTTATGAGCTGCTCTATAGGCGGCTCTCATCCGACGGAACCCACACGACCCTTGATTCCATCGATCGGGTTTTCGACAACGACCCAGCCACAAAGAACATCACGGGTTTAAAAGTCGGCCCCGACATTCTTGGTTTGGTAGAAACCCTCAAGGCAGCATGTCTGATGTTTATATGGGCGGCAGAACCTTTTGCCCTTGTTTACAACCAGACTGACGCGCAGACTCGTATAGAGAAAATGATGGAGCGTTTCAAAACGCTGCCCCCCGATGAGCCAAGCGTGACCGTGGTTGCAAACTTTCGGTCTTAAGCCGCGAAATCGTCCCGCCGCTCACGTTGTAACTGCGGCCAATCTCCGCAAGCGTCTCGTCGCCGTAATCGCGGCGATGGATCGCCTCGCGCTTCTGGTGCTCGGTGAGCTGCGTCCAAGCTTCACACCGCGCGCCTTGGCGCGCTCGCGGCCTTCGCTCGTGCGGGCGCGGATTAACTCGGGCTCGAATTCCCCCAAGCCGCCTGAGATCGTCAACATCTCCTGAGGTTAAAATCAGAAATGTGAAGCCAGCTTATCGACATACCAGAAGTAGATACTCAAAGTTGAGGCGCGTCTATACTTCAGATAAACTCAATTATTGGCTATTCTCACACACTTATACTGTTATTGTTCTTTATTAAAACCTCAACATTATTTTGGCGCGCTGAGTGCGCGGCGCATCTTTGTAAGAAACGGCGGCATTTTCTTACAAAAAGGTTTCACGTGAAACCATTTTGTAAGCTTTTGGCCTCCGATCTTACAAATCACCGGCTTTTGCGAGCTAGGCCGCGGCTGTAGAAGGTTCGATTCCCTTCACCCGCTCCATTTTTGCATCCGGGAAATAATAGAAAAGCCTGAGGCTGCCGGAGCTCGACGCCAAAGCCCATCTTGATGGGCTCACGCGCCAAAAGATGCTCCGCCCCACACGCCTCCACGCAGGCAAGGCAGGGCTCGGCGTGACTCTGTGGCGACCACTTTTTTGGCGCTCGGACGCGCTTCCGGCGGGGCCAATGCATGGACCCCACCCTTGGCTTGGGCTGGGATGTCGACCTGTCACACGTTGCTTCGTCGGGATGGAAGCCTCCAACGGCGCGCACTAGGGCGAAAACATATATCTGAAGTCCACCTCGCAACAATAGCAATAGGTATTGCTTCCAGGCGGCTCAAAACCATGCCGCCTGTTTCCATGACCTGCGTGAGCAAAATAACCCACTTATAGAGCCGCTACTCTGACATACCGGGATTGTAGCGGAGGGGTCGCGATGGCGGGTTTGAATATGGCAAAAGGATGCTCACTTGCCCCGCTCGAAGCCAGAGGAGCGGCCCACGGCGACGACAATTGCGAAACGAGCTGTATAAAAAATCCTGGATTCAGGCGTGCTTTCAAATCGGATGTAACTAACATGGCTTTGGTCCAATCGCTTGCCCCGTGACCGCCATCATGGCGGCCTAGTCACTCCAAGGAAGCTGACAGGGCTCGATCCACCGAATCATTTCGGCTTCCCCATAGTACGCGCGAGACCCTTACGGGAGGCTGAAGCTCTTGCCTCAAACTTGATCCGATGCAGTGTGCCGGCGAGCAAAAAAGCTCCCGTCATTGCGCCCCCTTTATATGGCAAGCGGCCGGGTACTCGTGTGAGCGATCTATACAACCATTGCCGCCTTGTAGATCCATAAATTTGTCGTCAGCTTTACAGATGAATATTCATCATTTTCAACGAGCCTAAATTTTTTGGGGCTTGAATCACTGCCTCGAGGTTCAAAAAAAATGAAATATAGAGATGGGTCGGAAACACACCTAGGTGACCGGGTAAAAATCAAAGATGGTGACGCGGGCGTCATCATCGTCTCTTTGGATACGGACGAATACAGCGCCGATTGGCCAAAAGAGATTTGGGGAAAATTTAAAAGCGGGGTGATCGTCCGCACGGATAAGGGCGTCCTTGTCCGTTTCGATGATCCCTTGCCGACGGAATTGCTCGATCGCGAGCCCCGTTGACGGCCAGCGGGCCAGCGCTGAGCCACCGCCCGCCGGGGGCTACTTCTGCTTCTGCCGGCTGATGGCCCAGACATAAGCCGCGACGGCGGCGGTTTCCGGCGTGGAAAGCTCGGTGCCGCCCACAGGCGGCATCGCTCCTGGATATTTCTTCGGGTCCGGCACGCCAGCCTTGATGGTCCTCGTGATCGCCGGAAGGCTGCCATCGCCCCATAGCCACTTGCCGCCCTCGAGGCTCGGCCCGACGGGAGTGCCTTCCGCGTTCTCGCCATGGCAAGCGGCGCAGCTCGCTCCGCCAACCTCGCCGTGGAAGATGCGGTCGCCGAGCTTAACCTGGTCGCGCGTTTCGCCGGGCGGCACAGGAAGGGTCTCGAGGCTGGCTTCGGGATGAATGCCTTCCGGCGGCTCCGCGTTGCCAGCCGTTGCTTCACCGCCCGCTGGCGGCGCGGACAGAAGATTCTTGGATTGGGGATTGCCCTGATAAGTGATGCGCCAGACGCGGCCGCGCACGTCTTCCGAGACATAAAGCGATCCATCCGGGCCGACGGCGAGGCCGCTCGGCCGGGCCAGAGCCTCGCCTGGCTCCTTGACCGGTCCCGCAAAGCCATCGGCGAAGATGATGAACGGCCCGTCAGGCTTGCCATTGGCGAGCGGTTGAAACACCACATTGTATCCTCCCTGTGGACCTGGCGCGCGGTTCCACGAACCATGGAAGGCGATGAACGCGCCGCCACGATAGGGAGGGGAGAAGAGCGTACCTTTATAAATGAGCATGTCATTAGGCGCCCAATGGGCAGGAAAGGCGGCGACCGGCGGCGTCTTTTCGGCGCATATGCCGACCGTCTTGCCGCCATCGCCGCCATATTCCGGCGCCAGCACCAGCTTCTTCTGCACATCGTCGTAGTAGCATTCCGGCCAGCCGAAGTCGGCGCCTGCCTTGAGCTCAACGAGCTCCTCGGCTGGTTGATTTTGGCCTTCCTCGGAACTATAGAACCCATGCCAATTCTCGGCTAGCTGATCGCGGCCATGCTGGGTTGCGAAAATCCGCCCGGCCTCGTCAAAAGAAATACCTTCACCATTGCGCAGACCCGTCGAAAAGCGCTCGCGTGGCGAGAAATACTGGTCTCTCGCGTCGGCGTCATAGCGCCAGATGCCGGCGCGCGCCTTAAGTTCGGTACAGGGGCGCTCGCCTAGCGAGTCGGGCATGCGGTTTCTTTCCTGGCAGGAGTTTGTAGCGGACCCCGAGTCGATGTAGAGGTTTCCTCGAGCATCAATGGCGAAGGGGTGCATCGGGTGGTCGCCACCAAGCGGCAGGCCGGTCACGATGATTTCCGGCTTACCCTTTGGCACAATTTCACCGCCGTTCAATTGGTAGCGCACGACGCGGTCATTGGTTTCGGCGTAAAGGCCGCCGTTATAGAGCCCAATGCCGGTGCCGCCATGGTCCCCTTCGGCAAGGGTGCCACCGAAGGGCTCGATGACATCGGCATGTCCATCGCCCTTTGTATCCTTGAGCGCGACGAGGAAGCCGCCAGCGGGCGCCTTTCCTCCTTTGTAGTAAGAGCCGCTCCACGTATTGACATAGACGGTACCGTCTTGGGCGACGGCGAGATGACGGGCGTGGCCGATCCCATCGGCGAACACGGTCGCGCAAAAACCGCTCGGCAGGGTGATGCCGCCCGGGTCACCCGCGCAGGCGTTGTTCTGCTGGCTCGACGCGCTCGCCAGCGGCAGCGTCGAGAACGGGAGAGCGAGTGATAAAATCGCGCGGCGGTGTAGTGAGCGGTTTTTCATGGCGGCTCCATGCGGGAAGGGATGAATAGAAATGTGCGACGCGCGCGGCGAGTTCCCGGCGGGGTTAAGCTTCGCTAGGCCGGGGTGACCATTTAACTATTTGAGCCAGATTTGGATGGCGGCAAGTTTGCCAAAACCCATGAAGTTGGCGAAGAGCTTGTCGTATCTTGTGGCCAGGCGCTGGAACTGTTTGAGTCTGTTGAAAGGCGTTCGATGAGATTGCGCTCTTTATATGTATTAGCTTATACTCGATCTGACAGACGGTGCATGGATGAGCGGTCGGGTTTAGTGTCCGATGTGGTCAGGCTGCGATCATTTTCTCCTTCGCGATCGGCGTTGCGTCAATGAATGTTTGCATTGGCGTTTTGCCAAAA
>DASPVM010000037.1:0-56185 GCA_035622375.1 Methylocella sp.
GCCGGGCTTTGATTTCATCGAGAAATGAGGCTGGGAACCGCATCGGCGAGAGGTTTGCTTAGACGCGCGCATTACGCAAGCGGCGAGAACAGCGTTGGGGCTTGTCCCACTCAATTCACAGGCGGGCTGCGAAGGCCGTTACTTTTTGGTTTTCATTTCCTTCACCTTCGCGGGCGGGCTGCCCGTGTCCGAGGGAGCCGAAGGAGCGGCCGTGGGGGGATCGATGTTCTCTATCTCCGTCGGCGTCTGCAGATTCGATGGCCGGCTCAGCGGAATTTCATGGATCTGATAAATGTAGACAACGTAAATCATGAAAAATGCGAGCGACAGGGCAAGGATCAGCAGCCCTGTAATCGAGGATTTTAAAGAGATTTTGCCTGTCTCGACGGCAAGCTGGCTATCTTTCATGAAATCGAGGCGCCCGTCGGACGCCAGTCTAAACGACATGAAAAGCTGTAGAGCGGCGAGGATCACGCCCGAAGCCGTTATTGCGACGACGAGCCACAGCGTGACGCGCTCATCGAGGTCTTGCTGAATGAATTTCTGCCTCCGAATGAGAAAGTCATCGAGATACAATCCATTGAAAATCTGGTTCCCGCAGAGCCTCCACACACGCGTGTAAAGACCAGTATTAACGTCTGAGGGTGCGAGCGTTTTGAGAACGCCCTCAATGCAATCATGCATCGCGATGTGATGATGCGACATATCGACCGCGACATCCGCGCCATCGCTGGGTGCTGGCCGCAAGACCATCGTGCCAAGCGCGCCAAGGAAGAGACCTATGAGGAAAATGCCCGTGGCGCGGACCGCATTCCCCATCGGACTTAATCGATCGTGCCAGATTGCCGGCCGCATTTGCAGCGGGCGCCCGATCGCAACGTGGCTGAGGTGATAAGCTCGCAAGCATCGCCGGCATCAGGCTCATTGCGGCCGATCGTACATGAGTATTTATACCGCGCCGCGCCCGGATAGCTGGTTGGCGACGCTGCCAGTGTGCCTTGCTGCCCTGTGGTGGCCGTGTACGTCGATGGAGAGCCACCTTGCGCCGGACCCGATCCCGAGGGCGAATATGGATTGTTGAGCCCACCAGGCATTTGAATTTCAGGTTTCTCACCGGACGCTGGTGCACCTGCATTTTGCGCTGGGCCGGATGCCGCGGCCGAATACGGATTTCCTCCCGCGGGAACGTATCGATGACGAGTGCCATGCCGACTGCCTATTAACGTGCCTGCCCCCGGCCCGTTATTGAAAACCGATCGGCCCGCGAAAAGGCCTTGGGCTCGAGGTTGCAATCCTGTCGGCGGCCTTTGGAAGAAAGGCATAGGCCTTCGCATAAACGGGCCTGGCGGAAAGGCATGTTGAAACTGCGCAAAGTGCCCCATACCGAAGCGGTTGAATCCCTGCGCTTGGGCAGGCCCAGCAAGGAGCAAACAACAAAGCAAAGCGGAAAGAGAAATATTTGTATAAGGGCTCATCTCAATGCCCTCCTGCGCGCCCGATCGAAAACTAAGCGCTATTCAAGCTAATTATAAAAATAATGTCATAAAACGGCTCCCTCCGCGTCCTACATTTGTAGGAGATTCTTATCTGCGGATGAGCGTCGCGGGTTCCCCGATTCGCGCCTGCCAGCCGTGCCGTTCGAGCTCGGGGTCGGTGTGCTCTTCGAAAGGAAAGCCGACGCAAAGATAGGCGATGAGCCGCCAGTCGTTCGGGATTTTTAGGGCAAGGGTAATGGCCTCCGGATCGAGTATGGAAACCCAGCCGGCGCCAAGTCCCCGCGCCCGTGCCGCCAGCCAGAAAGTGTGGACCGCCGCCACCACCGAGTAATCGAGCGTCTCCGGCATGGTCTTCCGGCCAAGGCCGGCGCCGGCCTCCGTTCCGTGATCGCAGAAGACGGCAAGGTGCACGGGCGCCTCGCGCAATCCCGACAGTTTTAGGCTCGCGTACAGCGCCGCGCGTTCGCCCTCATAGTTTTGAAGCGCGGCTGCATTAGACGCCTCGAAACTGGCGATCACCGCCTCGCGCGCCCCCGTCGTCTCGACGCGGACAAAACGCCAAGGCTGGCTGTTGCCGACCGAGGGGGCGAGCGCCGCCGTGGCCACAAGCTCCTCGATCAGGGGCTCTGGCACCGCATCGGGTCTAAACCGGCGGACATCGCGGCGCCATTTGAAAAGTTCGCCAAGGCGCGCTTGGAACGCCGCATCAAAGACCGGCGGATTTTTCGCCTCCTCCTCCGGCACCGCTTTCTCCCGCATTCACTCAGCGCTAGTTCGCAAACCGGAAATGCAGCACATCACCGTCGGCGACGATGTAATCCTTGCCCTCCAAGCGAAACTTTCCCGCCTCCCGCGCCCCCGCCTCCCCGCCATAGGCGACATAATCAGCATAGGAAATCGTCTCGGCGCGAATAAATCCCTTCTCGAAATCCGTATGGATGACGCCCGCCGCCCGTGGCGCCTTGGTGCCGCGCGGAACCGTCCAGGCATGTGTCTCCTTCGGCCCGGCCGTAAAATAGGTGATAAGATTGAGGAGCGCGTAGCCTGCCCGGATGACGCGGTTGAGGCCGGGCTCGGTAAGATCGACCGCCTCGAGATATTCCTTGCGCTCCTCTTCAGGCAAGACCGCGATCTCGCTCTCGATCTTCGCCGAGACGATGACCGCGCCCGCCTCCTCCTCGCTGGCGCGGGCCACGACAAGTTTCGAAAAGGCATTGCCCGTTGCCGCTGCCGCCTCCTCGACATTGCACGCATAGAGCACCGGCTTTGCCGACAGGAGGCCAAGGCCTTGAAAAAGCCTGAGCTCCTCCTCCTTGACCTCGGCAAGGCGCGCCGGTTTTCCCTCGCGCAGCAAAGCAAGGCAACGCTGGCTGAGATCGAAAAGCTCCTTCGCCTCCTTATCAGCCCCCTTGGCTCTCTTCTCCAAGGCTGGGAGGCGTTTTTCGAGGCTCTCGAGATCAGCGAGCATCAGCTCGGTCTCGATCGTCTCGATATCATCGAGCGGCGCGATTTTTCCCGAAACATGGGTGATGTCGCTATCCTCAAAGCAGCGCACGATATGGGCTATCGCCTCACACTCGCGGATATTGGCGAGGAACTGATTGCCCAGCCCTTCGCCCTTGGAGGCGCCGCGCACCAGCCCAGCGATATCGACGAAAGTTAGCCGCGTCGGAATAATCTCCTTCGAGCTAGCGATCTTGGCAAGCACGTCAAGGCGCGGGTCGGGCACCGCGACGTCGCCGACATTCGGCTCGATGGTGCAAAAGGGATAGTTCGCCGCCTGCGCCGCCGCCGTTTGCGTGAGGGCGTTAAAGAGGGTCGATTTGCCGACATTGGGCAGGCCGACGATGCCGCATTTAAACCCCATACCGCTCGCGCTAGCCCCAAACCCCGTACCATTGCCGCAACATATGCATGGTAAAACCGATGAGGCCGTGGATTGTCAAACTGCCGAAAATCAAGGCGATGATGAGCACGATAAGATCGGGCGTTGTTTTTTGTTGGATCTTGCGGAAGGCCAAGATCGCAATGAGGAGCGACAGGGTCCCGATGACAAGCGGGATGCTGGAATAGGCATAAGTCACTGTCCGCGTCAGCATGGAGCGCGCCGGCGGGCCGATTTTGACGAGAAAAGCGATGTGACCGAGGAAGCAGAGCGTCGTCGTGACGGTCGCCGCGAGGAGCACGCGCTCCGGCGTTAGCCAAGAGGACGCGAGGCTGGCCTCCCGCTTGTGGCGCCTGCCGCCCGCCGGACCATAGCCGGCGTCTCCTTCTTCCGGCTTCTTCATGCGCCCCCCCTCGGCCCGACGATGCCTAGCCAATCGTGCGCCAGCAAATTCCAGTTCATGAAAGCGTCAAGCAGTGCGAAGGCAAAGAGCCCATATCCCCAATAGTCGAGGCGAAGGCCGAAGAAGGTGCTGTGCTTGCCAGGATGGTCGAGGCTCCACCCGTAAAAAACGCAAGGCACCCCCCAAAATAGGAAGGCGAGGAAGGTCGTCGACTCGTGGGACAGATGCAAGGCCGTGCCAACGCCGCCTGCGATAAAAATCGCGACGAAGAAGAAGACGGCGACGAGATAGCCGAAGCGAGAGAAGAAGACCATGGACTGGCCTTTGTGTGATTGTTACGCGATTGTCATACCGCCAAAGGGCGGGTTTTAGCTAGCGGGATTTTTTGGGGGAGTAAGCGGCGCGAATCTCCCTGCTTTCGTTCAGAATCAGCCAACTTTTGCGGTTGCGCCATCAACCCTCATCGGTTCCTGCCTGCGTGGGTGAGCAGCCTTAAACCTCAAGCGCAAGCGAATCTAAGGGTAGGGTCACGCTGGAACCAATCTCCATGAGCGGGATTTGCCTGACGTCGGCCTTTAGCTGGTGCGACTTAAGAGTACGGAGGATACCATGAACTGGGACCAAATTACTGGAGGTTGGAAAGAGCTGAAGGGCAAGATCAAGCAGCAATGGGGTAATCTCACTGACGATGACATCACGAAGATGGAAGGCAATCGGGAGGAGTTTGAAGGCACCATTCAGCGCCGCTATGGTTTGACCAAGGACGCTGCCCGTAAGCAAGTCGACGACTGGATGCGCACTTTGCATTGAGCGGAAAAATCTTCCTTGAATATGCCCCTCGCGGCGCATGGCCGCGCGGGGTCCGCCTATTCAAGAGGATAGCTCGCCCGGCCGCCGGATATAATCGCCGCTCCACAAAAGTATTCCGGGACTCCTCGCAAGGACCGGATTCTTCCAAACGAGACTTGGGAGTTTGGTGAACAATACGGCCGTTGCGCGGTAGAATAGGGTTTGCGATTTCTCTGCCGGCTGCGTCTCGTCCGGCTCGAATGGCGGCGTGCAAATATCTTTGAATTCTGTATCGACATTGAGGCCGCGCTGTTTCGCGCGCTCTGCAATCCATGCGAGGCTGCAATCGGAGAGGCCGGTCTTTTCATAGCCGCCGCCGATGTCTGAATGAACGCCGCGGAACCATTTTTCTTCAAAGAAGGGGATCTCGTTCTCGGCGTTTTTCTGGCGCTGCGCATCATTGAGCTCCCACAGGCATGGATGAAAGGGCCAGCGCCGCTCGTCAATAGAAAGGGCATGATAGGCACTTTCAATGATCGAGCTCAGCCTCACATCGTGGAATTCGATGCGCAAGAGCTTGTTGATAAGCAGACCCAAAGGCGTGCTGAAGGGAGAGCCCAGCGCGCCAACGGTGTCCCACACGCCAAGGAAGGCGATCGTTTCATTTCCGTGGGTGTAGTTGGCGCGGAATTGCTTTGCCTTTTCGCTATCTGGGCGCCACTCGGGCGTTCTATCCTTATAGGATGTATAGGCTTCATTAACGCGGTGCAATTCAGGGCGCTTTAGGATGCCGACGTCCTTGATCATGCCGGCGAGGCTGCGCGCCGTATAAGCGCCGCGACTAAATCCAAATAGGTAAATTTGATCGCCAGGCTCATAGTTGCTGACGATGAAGCCATAGGCATTTTTGATATTGGCGCTAATGCCGATGCCGAAGACGCCACCCGAAAAGGTTTCATCGCGCCGCGTGCCAACCCCCTCGACATAATGGATGATCTGCGGTTCGCCATCGTCGCTTTGCGATTGCGTCGCCTCAAAGAGACGCAGCACATTTGTTGGGCACGGGTGCCCATCCTTGGCCCGCTGGTCGGCACGGTTCCAGGTTCCATCACAGAAAACGACGAGTTTTTTACGCATGTGCAGCACCCCCCAATTTGATGCCATTCTATCGCAATTTTGCCGGTGGGGCCATGCGGCGCGGCTGAAATCGAAATCATAGGGGGTGGCCGGCCGGGTGGCTAGCTCGCGGTGGCAATAGCGGTACTGGAACTCTCACACCCTTGAAGTGCGGCTTCACTGGGAGTTTTCATGCCGAGAGCCCGGGCAGCGGGCATCGCAAAGCGTGAGGGATAACATTACTCGTCGTTCCGGCTCTTCAGCCATGCCGCGCTCTGCTTGCCGATTGAGGGCATGCCGCTCGTGGCCTGATCGAGCTGGCGCACGCTGACGAGGAGCCGCGTATAAGGGCCGTAGACTTTCTTCACGAAAAGGCTGGCGACTTGCGCCTCGTCTGTGAAAACGATGCTTTGCATCGCCTCCATGCAAAGCTTGATTGTTCTGTCCGTGTCGTTGCGCTTGGTTTCCCAGACCTCGACCTGTGTTTTCTTCTTAAGCCAGGACCGTGGCACGGCGTATTCGGCGCGGATGTTGACTTCAAGTGGGCCATTGAGCGGCGGCTCGCCGCCCATCGCCGTGGCCGCGAGCACGGCGATCTCGGCCTGATAGGCGCGGTTTGTCTGCTGGCGGCCGAATTTGCCCGCGCCGTTATTCTTACAAAGCACGGATTTGCTCGGGACAATAAAATTAATCATCCGCCTCGGCCCCTCGCCCGAACCCCGCCATCGGCGCTTGGCATTGCGCTCGCGGCGCGCGAACTGCGCCACCGCGAGCCTCGCGGCCAGCTCCCGTCCGGGGCTAAAAGGCACGCGGGATTTAATAGTAATATTATATGTCAGAAGAATTATTACAGTGGCATCTCAGGCCAAATCCCAAAATTTCAATCGGGGTGCTGCAGATTTGCAGCGGGAGGAAAAACCGGTCTTCTGGGGACGCAAACGCATAATCCTCCTCCTCCAGTCCGACTTCCTTGGCGCGTGGATCGCGAGTTCGGCGCCAAAACCCCCACCCGTGCAAAGGCGACCAGCATGGGGTTATTACGGCTGGCAAAAGACACCTTGTCCTTGTAACTTTCGATCGATCCCTCTGCAGATTGTGAGCGCCAGGGAGTCAGCGTGCAGTCTGAGAAGGGGGAAAGCCATGATCGTAACTCCCGAACAGGTGGCGACGGCACACGCCTATCTACACAAGGCGGATACTCGGCATCTATGATTTTATCGTTGAAGATCCCCGGCTACAGGGTCGTCGATCGGGACGTCCATAGTGCGGCGGAACCAATCCTCCCTAGCCTTCTACCTCGATTTCCGCGATCAAGATGATGGAGACAGACGCCACGTGATCGCTACATCAAGATTGGGGTGAGTATGGCGTCTTAGCTGTAGGAACGTCTTGAATGACGACAAGGCGGTTGTTCATCGCAAAGCCGGTGTGCATTTAATTCCAAGGGGACAGACTTATGTTTTTGCTCTGGCCATCGACGGCAGCTTCAAACTCGGGCGACGAGAGCGGACAGTTACCTGTAATTCGCGAAATTCAAGAAACCTGACGTAAGCTTAATGGTTGCTTCCATGCCCCCATCGCCTCACCGACAATGCAGGCCGATGCCACCGCTCGCACTGGCAAAATTTTTGCGCTGCGTATAAAACTTTTAGCGGAGGCGAAAGAAGGCCGCCAAGCGCTCTGAAGAATTGGTGCCCTGCGGGCGGCCTCATCACCAAAGGCTAAGGATCTGACATGAATAAAATCTACCCCGACGCGCGCTCGGCGCTCGCGGATATTCTCAAAGATGGCATGACCTTGATGTCGGGGGGGTTCGGCCTTTGCGGCATCCCGCAAAGCCTGATCGATGCCATTCACGAGCTTAAGGTCAAGGGTTTGATCGTCATCTCCAATAATGCGGGCATCGATGGTGCGGGTCTTGGGATTCTGCTCGAGACTCGGCAGATAAAAAAAATGATCTCGTCCTACGTCGGAGAAAACAAACTTTTCGAAAAACAATTTCTCGCGGGCGAGCTTGAACTCGAATTCAATCCGCAAGGCACACTCGCCGAGCGCATCCGCGCGGGTGGCGCGGGCATCCCGGCTTTCTTTACTAAGACCGGCATTGGCACGCTTGTCGCCGAAGGCAAGGAGCTGCGCGAATTCGATGGTGAAACCTATGTGATGGAACGTGGTCTCGTCGCCGACATTTCGATCGTGCACGCCTGGAAAGGCGATACCGAAGGCAATCTCGTCTATCGTAAGACGGCGCGCAATTTCAACCCGATGATGGCGGCGGCCGGCAAAATCACCGTGGCGCAAGTCGAGCATCTCGTCGAGGCGGGCGAAATCGATCCCGATGGTGTGCACACGCCAGGGATCTTCGTCCATCGCATCATTCACACGCCGAACATCACCAAACCCATCGAGAAACGCACGACCCGCCCGCACATCGCGGCTTAAGGAGTATTGAAATGGCTTGGACGAGGGATCAAATGGCGGAACGCGCCGCAAAGGAATTGCGCGACGGTTTCTATGTCAATCTCGGCATCGGCATTCCGACGCTTGTCGCCAATTTTATCCCGGCCGGGATGAAGGTGCAGCTTCAAAGCGAGAACGGTATGCTCGGCATGGGACCCTTTCCCTATGAGGGAGAAGAGGATCCCGACCTCATCAATGCGGGCAAGCAAACCATCACGGAACTCCCGACGACGAGCTATTTTTCCTCGGCTGATAGTTTTGGCATGATCCGCGGCGGCCATATCGATCTTGCCATCCTCGGCGCCATGGAGGTCAGCGAACGCGGCGATCTCGCCAATTGGATGATCCCCGGCAAGATGGTAAAGGGCATGGGCGGCGCCATGGATCTCGTCGCCGGCGTCAAGCGTGTCGTCGTCGTCATGGAGCACACCGCCAAGGGGCAGCCCAAGATGCTTCATAAATGCACCTTGCCGCTGACGGGCACGGGGGTCGTCGATCTTATCATCACCGATCTTGCCGTCTTCGAAATCGATAAGCACGGCACGGATGGCATGATGCTCATCGAGCTTGCGGATGGCGTGACGCACGATGAAGTCAGGGCGAATACGCAAGCGGAATTTAAGGTCGCGCCCGGCCTGAAAACGAAGGCGGCGTAACAACGAGCGCTTTCCAATCAGGTGACAAGCAGGCCACCCGCCTAAATCTTGGTTCGAGAGCGGGTGCACATACGCTTGGCCTGTTCGAACCGTAATGCCCAATTTTTGTCCACTCAAACTTCCACTGCTCAAGCGCCTCATAATTATGCGCGATACATGCCTCAGTTTCCGCTGTGGCGCTATACCAGCCATGTATAAGAAGCATCGCCATAAGCACCGAGCAAGGCAATTCGCCCGCCGTCTGTTCTCCAAAACCCATAATTAGTATCTTCCTAACGATTTATGTAACGAGCGGCTATTGAATAATATCATCAGACATTTCATCAGCACAAAAATTTCGACGCGCTCCCCGAAGCGGCTAGTGATAACTTTGAGGGGAACGATCACTCTAGAGGAACTACTCCATGTATAACGCGAAAGCCTATTCCGCGGAGAGCGCCACATCAGCACTCGGGCCAGACACGATCGTGCGCCGCGACGCCACCGGACGCGACGTTCAAATCGAAATCCTATTCTGCGGCATTTGCCATTCGGACATTCACCAGGCGCGTGATGAGTGGAAGGCCTTCATGCCGACGGTCTACCCCATCGTGCCGGGCCATGAGATCGTTGGCCGCGTCGCCAACACCGGCCCGGCAGCGACAAAGTACAAGGCGGGCGACCTCGTCGCCGTCGGCTGCATGGTTGAGTCCGACGGCACCTGCCAAAATTGTCGGGCGGGCTTCGAGCAATTCTGCCCCAATATGAAACTCACCTATAATTCACCGGATAAGCATCTTGGCGGCGTCACTTACGGCGGCTATTCGGAAAGCATCGTCGTCGATGAACACTTCGTTTTGCGCGTGCCTCAAAACCTTGATCCCGCAGGGGCCGCGCCGCTCCTTTGCGCCGGCATCACCACCTATTCGCCGATGCGTCATTGGGGCGTCGGCAAGGGCAAGAAAGTTGGCGTCGTCGGCCTTGGCGGGCTCGGCCACATGGGCGTCAAATTCGCGCATGCCATGGGGGCTCATACCGTCGTCTTTACGACCTCGCCCGGCAAGAAGGAAGACGCGCTCCGCCTCGGCGCCGACGAAGTCGTCGTCTCGCGTGATAAAGTTGAAATGCTCAAGCAAACCGGCAGGTTTGATTTCATCCTCGATACAGTATCGGCGGATCACAACATTAATGCCTATCTCAATCTGCTTCGCCCCGACGGTAACATCACCCTCGTTGGCGCACCGCCAAAGGCGCTCGAAGTTTATGCCTTCAACCTCATCATGGGGCGGCGCAGCCTCTCCGGCTCGCTGATTGGCGGCATCAATGAGACGCAAGAGATGCTCGACTTTTGCGGGGAACACAACATCATCGCCGATGTCGAAGTCATCCCCATCCAAAAGGTCAACGAGGCCTATGAGAGGCTTCTCAAATCGGATGTGAAGTACCGGTTTTCGATCGATATGGCGTCGCTTAAAGCGGGGTGATGGATCTTACGAGGGCTGAAAGGAATTTTTTCCGGCCATCTATCGGCGTCAAGCTCCGAAACTCTAACCGATCGACCCAAAAACGACGAGATGCCGGTCGCTCACGATCTCAATGCTTAGCTGCTCCATATCCGAGGCGATAAGCTGCTGTCTAATCTCGGCCGGGCGGTACGCCGCGCGCAAGGAATTCAAAAAATCCGTTCGCAAGACGTCTGGCTCGCTGGCAGCGTATTTCTCAACGATATTTTTGGCCTCGGTGAGGGATGAAGGGCGGATAAGGTCCATGACAAGGACAGCAGCGTTGGCGGCGGCGCAACCTCGAATTGCCCTCCATAAGTCGAGCGGATCATCCATATGATGGAGCAGGCTGTTGCTCACGAGAGCGTCGAATGCTTTCAAACGCAGCGGATTTTTTTCCCGGCCGATATGCCATTTTTGAATCTCAACCCGATTGGCCAAAGATCCCTGCCGGTGGATGGCCTGCTTCGCCATATCGAGCATGGCGTCGGCGCCGTCCGCGCCGATGATGGCCGCTTGCGGATAATGCAACGCAAACCTAATCGTGATATCGGCAGGGCCACAGCCAAGATCGAGAATTGTCTCGCCGCCAAAGGCCGGAAATTTCTCCGCAAAGAGAGCGACAAATTTGTTGTTCGGCTCCGAAAAATCGGCGCCGGCATAAGCCTGCGCATTGCGTGGCACATTCATCAATTCTTCTTCAGGGATGCGACGCTCCACGAACGATCACCTCGCTTTTGCCCGAAGTCATATCAGCGGTGCCGCTGCTGATGACATCAACGTTGCAGGACATCTTTAAGTGGGCAATTGAAGAATGAGATCATTAGGTCTGCGCCCGCTCTTTCAACCATCACCGCGCCTCTGACTTTGGCATAGATTTCCACTGTAAACATGCCAATCAACGACATAAAGGTGATTTACAAAGGATTGGTCCACTTTTGCGCTGCCCTTTGAGCGCAGCACACAGCCGGTTCAGCGGCACACTTTGCCACCGTGATTTATACCTCCAGGATCGTGCCGTCGGTGCCGATTGCCTCAAGTCGCACTATCTATCTTCCATCTTAGCCATTTTGCAGCACCCCGTTTTCTACATAGCCGTAGGCTCAAATCGTTACTCCCAGACTTCTTACACTTCCCGTGGTCAGCGGCGGTCCTTCGATGCCCCTTCAACCATCCTAGAGTCCTAGAGGGTTAAGGGCGCACAACTCACCGGCGAAGGTGAGAAGGTTATAAGGGCGGTGTAAGGAGTTGTGCTCGTAGTGATGTTGACCAACGTTGCACTGCCTAATCCGGTATAATCGGCGGTCAACGGGGGTACGAAAGCCTGTATCAAAGTCTGGGTTGAGGTGGTGCTCACGGTTGTGAAAGTAATTGTATTCGCGGAACTGAGAGGAGGTTCGCCGGTGATTGACGTTAGAATGAAATTGTAAAAAATCGAATACTGAGAACCAGGGGTCAGATTCGACGTCTGCGCGACGAAGGTGTACGAAGCACAATTGAGCAAGACGCCAGCCGACATGATTCCACTGGCTAAGGCGGGAGTCGCGGATGGCGCGAGCAGCCCGGCTTGGCCAAAAAAAACCAAAAGCGTGCGTAACATGGGGTTTTTCTGCCTGTAGAAAATAGTTACAATCCAACTTAATCCGTCATGCCGTCACCCCTTAGGCACGAGCGGGCAGCCGCCTTCATTCGGGGGCCGGTAGGCCTCGTTTGCCGGAATAGTCTGCAACAGCTTTAGATAGTCCCACGGATATTTGGACTCGGCAGGAGCCTTGACCTCAAAGAGATACATGTCACGCATGACGCGGCCATCAATGCGCAGCTTGCCGTTGTGAGTCATGAAGTCGTTGACGGGCATCTCGCGCATCTTGGCCATCACAGCGTCCGCGTCATCGCTGGCAGCGGCCTGCATTGCCTTTAGATAATGTGTGATGGATCCGTAGACACCTGCCTGAATCATGGTTGGCATGCTCTTCATTTTGTGAAAGAACCGCTCGCCAAATGCGCGGGTCTTCTCGTTTTGGTCCCAATAATAAGCGGAGGTCATGAGCAGCCCTTGCGCTGTCTTGAGGCCTAGGCTGTGCACACCGGCTATGGTCACAAGCAAGCCGACAAGGCGCTGGCCATCTTCAACGATGCTGAATTCATTCGCCTCCTTGACGGCATTGATCATGTCTTGTCCTGCGATGGCAAGACCGACGATCTTCGCCCGTGAGGTTTTTGCTTGCAGGAGATACCGGGAGAATTCGACCGTCCCCAGCGGGACCAGGGCGCTACCAAGCACCATGCCGCCGTCCGCTCTGATCACGTTGCTCGCGTCTCGCTGCATTGCGTAGCCAAAAGCGTAGTCTGCGGTGATGAAGAACCAGCTATCGCCGCCCGTTCTCACGATCGCATTGGCTGTGCCGTGAGCCATGGCGTAAGTGTCATAAGTCCAGTGGACCGAGTAGGGAGAGCAGTCAGCGCCGGTAAGGTCGTCGGCAGCAGGGGCAGAGAATAGGACGATCTTCTTAGCCTCCCGGGATACTTGCTGGACCACCAGTGCCACAGCGGAATTCGGCACATCGGCAATCACATCGACACCCTCGCGATACCACTGGCGCGCGGTCGCCGCGCCAAGCTCGGGGCTATTGTTAGGGTCAGCAGAAACGAATTCGATTGGCCTGCCGAGCACAGTGCCGCCGAAATCCTCAATTGCCATGCGCGCAGCCTCAATCGAGCCGGGGCCGCCAGCTTGAGAGTAAACAGAAGACATATCGGCGAGCACGCCAATTTTGATTGGCCGCCGGTCCGGTTGCGCGGCGCCGGTCAGCAGGCCGATTGCCAAAGCGGCGTTCAAAGCACCGGGCAGTTTCCTGTTGCGGCCTTTCCAGCTCATGGGCACTTACGGTGTTGCCTCCGGAGGCGTTGCCCGGACCGTCACTTTGCTGCCGTCTTGTAGGCCGACCGGCAAGTTGAGAATAAGCCGGTCACCATTTTTGACGCCATCAGCCACCTCAACCTCGTGGCCCAAGTCACGGGTGATCGTAATCTTTTGCATATGGACGGTGTCGTTTTGGACGGCTGCCACGCTAAGTCCGTTCTGATTAAAGATGATGGCATCGGCGGGCACGATGAACGAGGGCGACCGACGAGGAATCCGCAGCTCGACGGTGCAATAGGTGCCGGGCGTTAAGGCGCCATCCGGGTTGGGCACGTCGATCTCGGTAAGGAGTGTCCGCGTGCCAGGCTGGAGAGCGCCGGCAATCATCGTAACCTTTCCCGGAAAAGTGCGGTCTGGCATCTCCGGCACGCGCACGACCGCGTCGACCCCGGGAGCGAGCCCGAAGGCTTGATCTTGCGGCACATAGGTTTGGATGCGGATCACATTACTGTGCACCATTGAGAACATTGATGTCCCGCTATTTGCGTTGGCCTGGACAAGGTCGCCAACATCGATGAAGCGGCCCGTGATCACGCCATCGAACAGCGCGGTGACTTTTTCATAACCGGTCAATGTCACCAAACGGTCCACCGCCGCCTGCTGCGCGACGACATTGGCTTCGGCCACCGCAAGAGCAGACTTCTCAGCCTCGTAGGTCAGCCGGTCCGTATCGGCCTGCTGGATGGCAATCGAATTTTCTTTGGCAAGCTTTGTGCTGCGCCCGCTGGTAACGCGCCCAAGTTCAACGACAGCCTTGGCCTGCTCGACTGCTGCCCGTATCTGGATAAGCTGCGCTCTTGCTTGATCGAGCTGCCTGTCGAGATCAGGCGCCGCTATTATAGCTAGCACATCACCCGCGCGCACCTTGCTGCCGATATCAACGTTGCGTGTGCTGACATATCCCGTGGCACGGGCAAAGATGTTCGCTTGTTCATACGCCAAAATCGTCCCGGGCCACGTCACATACAACACCCTGCCGCTTTCCCTCACCCTGCCAACCCGGACGCTCGGAACGAAATCCCGGTGCTGCTGCGCGGCGCCAATAGCCTGGCGGTACTGGTCATAGTGCGACCACGCACCATAGGCGAGCGCTCCGGCGAGCAGCAGAAACGCAGCCAGCCCAAGAAGCTGCTTCCCGGATTTGCTTTGGAACTTGCCCCTCTCCGGTTTGCCGATGTCCGACTCACCCGGGGTAGGCTCCTTCACACCGGGAGCGTCCAGCATCGTTGTCGGATCACGGCCGCTCGTCATATTTCCTGCTCGAAGACGCCGTGGGCCGGCCTGCCGTCGTTGCGTTTGCGCAGCGTCGCAAACAAGTAGGGCACGAAGAGAAGCGTTGTTGGGGTCGCAAAAAGAAGCCCGCCGATGACCGCGCGAGCGAGCGCGGCATTCTGCTCTTCACCAGCGCCGCCAATCGCCATTGGGATCATTCCCACAATCATTGCGGCCGCCGTCATCAGCACGGGCCTCATTCTTGTACGTCCCGCGGCGATGGCGGCATCAAATGCCCTCACTCCGGCGAGCTGCTGCTCCCGTGCGAAGGTGACGAGCAAAATCGAATTTGCCGAGGCGACGCCGACTGCCATGATCGAGCCCATCAGAGATGGCACGCTGAGAGTGGTGCCCGTGACAAAAAGCATGGTGACAATGCCGCAGAATGTTGCAGGAAGCGCCAGAATAACGACGAATGGATCACCGAAATTCTGATAATTCAAAACCATGAGCATATAGACGAAGACCGCCGCGAAAAGCAGCCCGATGCCCATATTCTCGAAGGCGCCGTTCATGCTTGGAATCTGGCCCGTAATTTCGATCGCGTTGCCGGGCGAGAGCTGCTTCTCGAGATCCACGACGACGTCGTCAAGGCTATTGGAAACGCTGCCGAGATCGCGCGACTGCACATTGGCATAGATTTCGTAGACTGGCTGGATATTGGCATGATTGGCGTTGGTCGGCACCGAGTCGCGCCTAATCGTTGCGACATTGCTCAGCATCCCCGGTACGGGTTCGCCGGGGGACCCGGAATCGGTTGCGGTTGAGACGGGCGTATTAAGCAGCGCGTTCATCGAATCGACGCGATACTGCGGCGTCTGGACGGCAAAGTAGTAGGGAATTCCATTGCTCGGATCGGTCCAGAAATTGGGCGACACCTGTTCAGACGAGGCAAGGCTCACATTGAGATTGTTGGCGATCTGTGTTGCGGTCAGCCCAAACTCGGCGGCCCGGGCACGATCGATGTCGACGAAAAACTCTGGAGCATCGACGTCTTGCTGAAGATGCGCGTCGGCGACGCCCGGAATCTCGGCCATGCGGCGCCGCAATTCACGCGCAATTCGAAGGTTCTTCACTCGGTCATAGCCGACGGTCCGCACGTCAATCTGCGCCGGGATACCAAAATTCAGAATCTGCGTGACCATGTCGGCCGCCTGGAAATAGAAAATGTCTTCGGGGAAGGCGGCAGGGAGCACTTCACGCAGCCTGCGGACGTAGCCCGCAGTGGGCGCATGACCCTCCTTGAGCGAAACCTGAATAACGCCGTCATTAACGCCAATGGTTGTTCCATCAGCAAAGGCGAGATTATAGAGGCGCGCCGGCAGGCCGATGTTGTCAACAATGAGATCGAGGTCGGCCCCTGGAATGACTTCTCGGATCTTGTCCTCGACTGCCTGGAAGACTTGCTCCGTGACCTCGATTCGGGTGGCAGGCGGCGCACGCACATGAAGCAAGATCTGGCCGCCATCAATAACCGGAAAGAAGTCGCGGCCGACGAAAACGAACATCAAGACGCCGAGCGTCAGCACCAAAGCGGCGGCGAGCGGGGCTAGGAGCCGGTGAGTCAGCAGCAGATGCAGCAATTCGACATAGGCCGTGCGCAGACGGTCAAAACCTTGCTCGAAACCGCGGTGGAAGCGGGCGAACCAGCCGGTCCGCGCGCCTTCACTGCCATGATACTCGCCCTTGAGGAGCAGGCCGATTGTTATCGGCGTCAAAGTCCGCGACAGACCGTAGGACGCGAGCATGGCGAAGACAACGGCGACGCCGAGCGGCGTGAAAAGATATTTTGCGGGGCCTTGCAGAAAAATTACCGATGTGAAGACGCAGCTGATGGCGAGGGTGGACACGAGCGTTGGCACAGCAATTCCGGCCGCTCCATAGAGCGTTGCCTCGGGCAACGGCCTCCCTTCCTCTGTCAGCAGCCGATGTGTGTTCTCGATTGTCACCGTCGAGTCGTCGACAAGGATACCGACCGCGAGCGCGAGCCCACCGAGCGTCATCGTGTTGATCGTATCGCCAAGCAAATAGAGAGCGACGAGCGAACTCAATATCGCGAGCGGGATCGAAATCATGACAATCAGGGTCGACCGCCAGGAGCCAAGAAAGAGGAGGATCATGAGCGCGGTAAGGCCCGCCGCGATCGCGCCTTCACGGATGACACCATTCACAGATTCTGTGACGAACACCGACTGGTCGAAGAGCTCTGTAATCTCGAGCCCGGGGGGCGCCGCTTTGCGGGCAATCTTAAGGGCCTCCTTTACGTGATTGACAACATCAACCGTCGAAGCGTTTCCGTTCTTGATGATGCTGATCAGGACCGACCGCCTCCCGTCCTCCCGGACAACGTTCTGTTGCACCGCATAGCCATCGTGAACCTGAGCGACATCCTTCAGGAAGACCGTCGCCCGGCCCGCGAATTTGACGGGGATATTGTTGAGATCATCGATCGTCAGCGGCAGGGCATTGGTCCGGACATTGTAGTCTATATCCTTGATCTTTGCGTCGCCGGAAGGGAGCGTGAGCGCCTGGGCATTGACCGAATTCAGGATATCGAGCGGGGTCAATCCCTTGGAAAGAAGCTTAACCGGGTCGATATCGACCATGATCTGCCGGTACTTCCCGCCGGCGGGGGTGGGGAGCGTGATCCCGTGAATGGGCGCCAATTGCTGCCGCAGGCGATAAATGCCATAATCGTAGAGTTGCTGCTCATTGAGCGTGTTCGAACTCAGGCTAATCTGCAGAACGGGCACGCTCGAGGCATTGTACTGCACGATGATTGGAGGTTCGATTCCGGGCGGCATGAGCGCCCGGATCGCATTCGTGCCAGCCACGATCTCGGAGATCGCAAGATCGAGGCTCACATCCGGCTGAAAAAAAATCTTTTGAACCGAGATCCCATTCAGCGTTTGCCCCTCCATGTCCTTAATGCCGTTGACGTTCGAGCTGATCGAATACTCGCTATAGGTGGTGACGCGCTGCTCCATCTCCGGGGTGCTGAGGCCGGTGTATTGCCAAATCACGGAGACGACCGGAATGTTGATCTCGGGAAAGATGTCGCGCGGCATGCTCACGATCGCGGTGATGCCGAGAAAAAGAATGAGGCTCGCCAGCACATAAAACGTGTGAGGGAACCTCAGCGCAAACCGGACAATCCACATTAGCTCATCCCGCAGCCTTACGAGGCCCCCCGCGCTGGCCTATCCGTGGAAGAACGGCTGAACCTGCGCTAGTGTTCCGTCTCAAAAATGGCGAGCCATCGCCACGCCGCTCTGATTTTCTCTCCGCAACCCCCCGGCTAAGGCCGACAAATCAACTGCCAGTAATGGCCAGCACGGCCTCTTTGACCTTGGCGCGCGCGACCTGCCCGAGCAGTTCAAGGTCGAGGTGCGGCAGGTTGGGAAGCTCGTTGGCCACGACCGCGGCGTCGACGATTGCCGGTCCGTCAACCGCGAGGGCCTCACTGATCGCATTCTTCAGCTCGTCGGGCTTGCGCGCGGCAAAGCCATGGCCACCACAGGCACGAGCGAATGCAGCGAAATCCGGATTGGGAAAGTCAATACCCTGCCGGTAGGGCGGCACCCCAATCGACTCGGCCTCCAGCCGGATCAAGCCAAACGCGGCGTTATTGTAGATGACAGTCTTGACCGGCAGCTTGTGATGAATCGCCGTGAGGAACTCGCACATCAACATGTTGAAGCCGCCGTCCCCTGTCAGCGCGATCACCTGCCGCGCTCGGTCAACCGCCTGGATACCGTTGGCCTGCCCGAGCGCTGTTCCGACCGCACCATTGTTGAACGACCCGATGATGCGCTGCGATCCGCTTTGCCGGATCCAATTGGCGGACCACAGTGTATTAAGGCCTGTATCGAGCACGAAAACCGCGTCCCGGTTGGCGAGATCGCTGACCGCGCGGGCGACTGCCTGTGGATGAATGTGATCGGCGCTGCGCGCGAGATCTGCCTGCTGGTCGAGCTTGCGGTCCCAGGCGCGGCGCTCCTCAGTGAGCCGATCCCAGTAGCTGGTGGCGGTTTTCGGCGCGACCTGATCAATGAGCAGTTTGAGCGTCGGTCGCGCCGAGCCAAGCACGCCAAGTGCGGTTGGCGCGCGGCGACCGAGCACCTCAGGCCGCTCGTCGATCTGCACGACCACCGGCCGGTTCGGCAGGAAATTCGAATACGGATAATCGGTACCCACCATGAGCAGCAGATCAGCGCTCATGACCGCATTGTAAACCGGCTTTGAACCGATAAAGCCGATGCCACCCATCCAGTGTGGATCATCATAAGGCAAGATGTCCTGGCCCTTGACGGAATGGATCAGCGGCGCCTTGAGACGGTCGGACAGGGCCCGTAGCTCCGCCGCGGCTCCATGGCAGCCGTTACCACACATGATGAGAACACTGCCGGCCGCGTCAATCCGGCTCGCGATACCGGCGACGTCCTCTCCACTCGCCACGATTTCTGGACGCGGTTGCAGAGTGTCCACGCTGGCAACGCCGCTATCGCTCCGTGCCGAGAGGACGTCTTGCGGCAATGTGAGATGAGCAACGCCGCGGCCCGCATAGGCCGCCGCGATGGCCTGATGGATGACGGCGGGAGCCTGCTCCGCCGACATGATGGTTTCCGTGTAGAGCGACACATCGCGAAACAGCAGATCGGGCTTGGTGGTTTGGAAGTAATCGATGCCCTGCATTTTGCGCGGCATGTTGCCGGAGAGCGCGAGCACGGGCGCGTGGTCGCGCGCCGCTTCGTAGAGGCCCGCGACCAGATGGGTACTGCCCGGCCCCGTGGTGCCGGCGCAGACCGCTAGACGGCCGGTGAGCTTGGCTTGACCAGATGCCGCTAGAGCCGCACCCTCTTCATGGCGCACGCCAATCCATTCAATGGAGGAGCTTCGCACCGCATCGGCCAGCGGATTGAGCGAGTCGCCGATCAGAGCAAAAATCTGCTTGAGGCCGATTTGCTCAAGCACATTAACCAATGTATCCGCGACTGTTTTGGTCATGTATTCCTCCGACTATTTTGCCTTAGCAGCGAAGCGAATCAGTGAGCCTGTTCAGCCTGTCCCCGACAATGCTATAAATCCGCTTGGGGCCGGCCGCGGCGAGGATTTCTGGGAATCGATCGGCGACGTTCCAGCCATTTTTGCTCTCCAACTGTGTTAGCGGCAGAATTTCTGGCGCGCTCGCGCGCTTTGTCAATCGCGCCGCGAACTTCTTCTCCTGCGGCCGACAATCATTGCAGCACGTATCGAGAGATCATATTGCGGGCGGCGGACGGCCTCAATACCTTCGAGATAGCAAAAGCCATTGGCGCGCCACACCAGACCGTTCGGGCGTGGCGCGAGCCTTTCGCCCAAGCGTCTTCTCGCTTGTCGCGATGACGAGCCCAGACGCGGGCGCCAAGCGAGATCGGCCACAACTGCATCGAAGCAATCGTGGTCAAGACACTCAAGACGAAATTGTCGGCGCAACGCATTGGAGCACACGCGGCAAGGCAAAGGCGCCGGCCGGTGCTCATTTCACCACAAAAAACCCTGGTGACCCGCGCCGACGAAAAGAGCCAGATTCAAGCCCTTGACCACAAACAGCCACTGTTGCCAATGCGCCCATGCCCAGGCGGTGTTTGCCAGCTTCATCGCCGCAGGCCCGGCCGAGGCGAACCGCCAGTCGCGGCGAATTGACTTCGGCCCGTATTTCGCCATCATCGCCACCAGATGACTGGGCCGATCCAGATTCTCGTCTTGCTGCTCGCCGTGGTCGCGGCGGTTGCGGTCCTCGCAGCCCGGCTTAAGATTCCTGCGGCCATTCTTTTGGTGCTGACGGGCGTGGGACTTGCCCTCGTTCCCGGCCTGCCGGCCGTGGAGCTGGCTCCGCAGGTCGTGCTGCTTCTAGTCCTGCCGCCCATCATTTATTCATCCGCCGTGGCGATGAGCTGGCGCGAGTTCCGGTTTAATCTGCGGCCAATCACGCTGCTCGCCGTCGGCTGCGTCCTCTTTACCACCGCTGCCGTCGCTATGGCGGCCCATTGGCTGATGCATCTTTCGTGGCCCGTCGGTTTCCTCTTGGGAGCCATCGTCTCCCCGCCGGACACCATGGCCCCGCTCGCAATTGCCCGCAGACTGCAGATTCCGAGGCGCATTCTCGTTATCCTTGAAGGCGAGGGACTCGCAAACGATGCCACGGCGCTCATCCTCTACCGTTTCGCCGTTGGCGCGGTGAGCGCTGGCGGGTTTTCCGTTGGCGAGGCGGCAGGAACTTTCGCGGCAATCGTCGCCGGGGAGATCGTTTGGGGAATCGGGGTTGGATGGCTCATCCTGCGCCTGAGGCGCTGGGTCGGCGATCCGCGCATCGAGGTCACCCTCTCGGTCTTGACTCCATTCTTGGCCTATTGGCCGCCGCAGCATTTTGGAGGGTCGGGCGTTCTCGCCACGGTGGCGGCAGGGCTCTACATCAGCTGGAACGGCCTGTGGCTGATCAGCGCCGCAACCCGCCTCCAGGGCATCTTCTTCTGGGAATTTTTCATCTATCTCATTGAAGGCATGGTGTTCCTTATCACCGGCCTTCAGGCGCGCGCATTCATCGTCCGCATCGTAGATCATTCGCCTGTCGAGCTTGCCACCTCGGCCGCTCTCATCAGCGCGGTGGTTATACTGACCCGTTTCGTCTGGATGTATCCCGCAACCTATCTGCCGCGCCTGCTTTATCCACCGCTGAAGCGCCGGGATCCGTCGCCGCCCTGGCAGTGGCCGTTCGCGCTGGCATTTACCGGGGTCCGGGGCATCGTTTCGCTCGCGGCAGCGCTCGCAATCCCTCTCACTGGCGCAAACGGCGAGCCTTTCCCCGGCCGCGATCTCATTCTCTTCCTGACATTTTCAGTGATCTTGGTGACGTTGGTTGGTCAGGGATTGATGCTGCCCGCTGTCATCCGCGCGCTCGGGCTCGCTCATGCCGGGCGCTTAGAGAAGCACGCCGATACTGTGGAAGAGCACACCGCACGTCGGCAGGCGATCGCGGCCGCGATCGCGCAGCTTGACGAGCTTGCCACCGAGCGCAATCTCGGCGAAGAGATTGTTAAGCCGCTCCGGGCTTATTACAAAGAGCGGCTGAAATACACGGTACATCGAAGTGACGGCCATGACGGGCATCGCAAATGCGCCGAGCTTCGCGACGAGACCGAGCTTCTTCTGATCGCCGCCGAGCGGCATCATATCAACGAATCGTGGCGCGACGGTATGCTTAAGGACGAGGCGCGGCGGCGGATCGAGCGCGAGCTCGATTTGCGCGAGGCCTACCTTAACAGCCCCGGGACCCCGGAATGAGTTCATAGCAAGGATTGGCGTGGCGGCGTCTCAACTGCGCTCGGCATTCGTCTCGACGGAAGCGGCGTGGCGGCGCCGGCCGAGCAACTGGCCGAGGCGGGCCATGTAAATGTAGATGACCGGCGTGCCGCTGACGGCGGCGTTTCGTTAAGCCGCTTTGTTCCGTTTGCCTCGGGCCCGGTGCATGTTTTCGCCGCAAAGCTCGATACGCTGGGCATTATGAACGAGGCGGTCCAGAATCGCGTCGGCGCAGGTGGGATCGGCTATGATTTCATGCCAGCGCTCCAGAGCCAGCTTCACGGTGCGCGAGTCGGCCGCGAACGTATAGCCCGATCATGGCGCGGGATAGTCGTTGGCCGCGGCGCGGGCAGGAGCCGTGCGCCACGGCGCGGTAAGATTCACTTCAGCAATAGTAATCGCCGCAGTCCCGCGGGGGCGGTGCGCCGGACCCGCCTTTGTACGCTGCCGCCGGACTCGAATGGGTCATGAGGATGACCCCGCCCAGCGCCGCAACGGCAAGCGCGGCAAAGAGAAATCTCTTGATGATCCCGTGCCATAAAACATTCAACGTTGGCATATTTCCATGTTCCATTTTCAATCTCCTTGTTCTGATTTGCGCGAGACTGCCGCCGCTAGGTAATCACAACAGCTCGGGACCAGCTCTTGGCCTTGAGCGCGTCCCTTGGCCGGGTGATAAGCCTAACGGATTACCTCTCGCAGTCCCTTTCGCACCACCAATACGCCGCTGCGGGGATCGAGTGAGCTGCGAAGACGGCTCCGCTCAGGGCCGCAATTGTCAGTATGGCAAGGAGGGACTTCTTCATGCTCGTCCGCCTGAAAAAGCCCGACGGCGGCATTGCTCTAATTCCCATTTATCGATCTCCTTAGTTTCAGTTTGCATTGGATTGCCGGTGGCAATCATTAAGAGCTCACAAAAAGCTCATGGCTTTGAGCCATTGAGGGATGTTCTCTAATTTTCCGGCCTTCCGCTCCCTCTGTTCAGGGGGTTGACGTTGCGCCAATTTTGATCGTGCCGACTGCATCGTCTTTTTGGATGATGACCTTTGATCAAAGGCGTGGATCTCTCCGCGCCCATCGAAGGAGACAACAAAGCGATGCGCGCAGTTGAGCATCTCAAAACCTTGTGCTGTCTTGGGCTCAAGCCAGAAAGCGCGATGATCGCGGTCACGCCTCTGTTGCATGAGATTATCCCGCATGGCTGGACGCGCATCGCTCTCCTCGATCCTGATGCCGCGATACGCAGCGGCTACTTCGAAAATCCCGCGGCGGCGCCCATCATCCGAGAGCGTATGTGGCGGTTCATGGACGACCCCTCGAGCGTTGGCTCCCTCTTCCTGCCGGCCTTTAGAGCGGTTGGAATTGGCTGGTCCCTATATCTGCAAGGTCGAGGGTACTTGGAAAGCGGATGGTACCGGGAGATAGAGGCACCGCTCGACGCCTGCTGGTCTCTCGGCGCGATGATTGGCGACAACGGACGTACCATCGCCCTTGTCACCCTCACGCGGCCGCGCAGTGCTCATCCGTTCACGGTAGACGACCTGCAACGTCTTGACCGCCTGCGCCCATGGCTCGCGCACGCATTGCGCCGCGCTCCGATGGAAGAATCACCTCGTACGAAACAGGAGCTAGTTGGTAGGACGGGAGCGCCGGTGCTAAGCGGCCAAATCATCTTCACATCCGACGAAAAAATCATCTCCCAAACGGCGAGCGCCGAGCATCTGCTCACGATTCTGACAGGCCATCGATATAATTACACGCGCTATGAACCCGACTGCGCAAGGCTGCCCTCGCCGATTATGAAACTGTTGCAACGCATCGTTCGCTCCGGGAAGGGGATTGCCGAAAAGCCGCCTCGCATGCAAATTTCAAATGCGTATGGCACTATCACTATTGAAGCGAAATGGCTGGTGCCAAAAGGTGTCGCTCCCGAAGATGTCGCGAAAGACCCACGGAGCTGTTTAGTCTCCGTGATGCTCGATCTTCGAGAGCACGCGATAGCACACGCGGCCCGCATCTTGCGCGAGTATGGCGCGACACCGACGCAGGTGAAAGTAGGTATTCAGCTTGCCTTGGGCAAAGCCAAGCCAGCAATCGCGGAAGGTCTTGCTATCAAGGCCTCCTCTGTCGCGGATCAGGTTAAAAGACTTTATCATACTCTCGAGGTCCACAATTCCACCGAGCTCAGCACGAAAATTTGGCTCGGCGAGAGCCGGGGGATGGCGGGAATGATATGATATGCGCGCGAAAAATCGCTAATTACCTTGGCGAGCGCGCCGATCTTGCTCGCTTGGCAACACGCTTTTTCTAAACTTAGACCTTCGCGATGCACGAAGGCCAAAACGGTCCGCTAATCGACCTCGAGGCCGCGGCCGGAAAGCTCCGCGACAAGAGAGCGCAAGTGCGCCGTTCGAAGGTGACCCTTCCCTCTCGTTCGCGAAAGCCATTCGCTCCGAACGCGATAACAAATGATCCGCGCCGCCTCGCATTTTCAAAGTTCCAAAATGTCTTCAAGAATGCTCGAGGCGAGTTCGCGCTCCGTGACGGCATAGGCCGCTTTCAGCTTCAAGCCAGCGATACTCCTCGCCCGCGTGCCGGCGAGCGACCGGACCTCCGCGTTACGGGCCTCTCGCGCGATCGCCACGGATTTTTTGGCCGCTTCGCGCGCCTTGCGGGTGATGTGACTTGGCTCGCGCAAATAAGCGATTTCCGCTTGGTTGTGGTACGCAAGCGCTGAGTGAAAATCCTTCTCCGCCCTATGGACCTTTTGGGCCCGGGCAAACAGCGCGTCCTCCCCGGTCGGACCCGCCGCGAAGATTATCCAGGCGGCCCGAGATGAAGGCCCATCGTGTGCCTTGGTGTGGTTTTGAAGGCGCGGTTCAAAGGATCTGAAATCCTGCAAATTATTCATCGACGTTCCTTCCGATGCAGTCTTGTTTTGTCCTAGTTTGTACACGTTTTGTTCTAACTTGGAAATTCTTACTGAGTTGTTAAAAAAGGAACCGCGATCGCCCGAACGAGTGGGTTTGTCGGGTCTAGGATTTTTTACGCAACGAGGGTTGGCGGAGCCTCAGCGTAGGTCACTCGGCAGAAAAACAGCGGTGTGTGACTGGGCACAGCGTGAAAATATGATTTCACATATGTTGGTCGCATCGATGGAGAGCCTGGTTCGGCTGGCGGCTTTGTTTCCGAAAGTTCATCTCGCCGGCGGGGGCCCCTCCATCTTGAAGCGTTTCACTGGAGGAGGGAGCGCGCGATGATTAGTGAAGATCGGATTTACTCTGCAATCACCACGATATACGACGCCGTGCTCGATCACTCGCTCTGGCCGGAAGCATTGGAAGAGCTTGGGGATATAATGGCGACGTCGCATATTGGCATTAGTGCGATGAACTGGACTGCAGAAGACTATGAGTCCATTTGGCCCCGTACAGATCCATATTGGAGAGCTCAATACAAGAAATATTGGGCTTTCGACAATCCAATTTGGACTGGTCTCATGAAATTGCCTGCCAATGTGACCCACGTTCTTGAGACCCATATCCCGTACGACGAGTTCAGATCAACTCCGATATACAATGAGTGGTATCGGCCAGCTGGCATTGGACTAGCCATGATGGGCGCCAGGCTGCAAATGAGTGATAGCGTGACGGCTCTATTCGGAGTGGCCAATGCGACGGGTGACGATCACCTCCAGAGCGAGCAGGTTCAGATCTTCGATACCGTAATGCCGCATGTCGCGCGCGCCATCATGATCACCAACGAGCTTCATGTCCCAAAGTGTGTTTCCGACATTACACCGGAGATGCTTGAAAAAAAGGGCGCGGGCATCGTCCTGGTCGATAGTTGTGCAAAAGTATTGTATGCAAACTCTTGGGCAAGGGCGATGATTACCCCTGGATGCGGCTTGGCGCTTCGAGGAGGTTGCCTTGAAAGCACCGATCGCAAGGAAAGCCTGCGCCGATTGATCACGTTTTGCGCTAAGTCCAAAGCAACATTGCCGTGCGGGCTTGGCGGCGAGATGGTGCTGCGCCGGAATAAACGGCAGCCGTTGCGCGTAACGGTGACGCCGTTGCGGGCGTACGGCACCGCTTTTGAACTTCCTTGGCTCAGTTTACAGCGTCCGGTTGCCCTGATCACGATTTGCGAATTCGCGAAAAGCAAAAGGATCAACTGAGGGTAAAGCCTTAAAATGTGTGTGCCGCTTTTTTAGGCGAAAGATCCCACGGCCGCTGGCGCATCGCGTCCTCAGCTGCGGGATCCGCGGTTCCAGCGAGTTTTGAGGAAGAGTTTGCTCTCCTGGCCAAAGATGACCCGCGACCGGGGCTTCACCGCTTTTCTTGGCAAACGTATAGCTTGAAGGATATCGCGGATTACGCTGTCGGCTGCCGTGCCGGCGTGACAGTTGCTGAGGCCGAGCAAGCCATTGAGACAGACTTGCGCTTCATTGAGTTCATTTCCGGTTTGATTCCCAAGTGTGACGATCGGCGGGCGCCGTCGTCTCCGCCGCCATTAACTGGCCGGAGCAAGTCGTGGTGCGTTTAAGCTCGCCTGAGCCACGACACGATAAGAAGTAGTATGATGGCGCCAATCGCGGCGTAGATGACGTCGCCTATCAACCCCGGTACAAAAGCAATGCCCAGCCGTGGGAAGATGAAGCCGGCGACGATCGATCCCAAGATGCCGACGACGATATTGCCGAGGGGCCCGAATCCGGCACCCTTGACCACTATGCCCGCGATCCAGCCAGCGGCCGCACCAACAATGAGCCAAATTAAAAAGTCTATCATGGTCTACCCCCCAGGCAAGATATTGGCAGAAGACCCTGGCCGGGTTTTTGACCCGGCCATTTGTTCAATGCAAACTCTGCCAGCAACAACGCGAATTATGGGGTCACGGAGCCACGCGCGCGGCCGCCCGGCACCCGGCATGAGCAGCCATTGCCAACCCAAGACGCGTTATTGAGCAGGCATGTTCCCGCGGGTGTTGTGCAGTAGTTCCCCATTGCCATCTGTCCAGTTGCAACACTCCGGCCGGTCAAAAGAGGCGCGGTCGTAGCTGCCGCCGCGACCAGCGGGGCGGTTGCTAGCGTACTTGCCGCAGAATATCCGTAAGGATAGTCATAGCCATAGCCGTAGCCATAATAGGGGTAACTGCCATAACCATAATAACTGCCATAGCTAGAGTAGGGATAATTCGACCCCCACCAAGGGGAGGTCGCGGCCGCGAGGCCAAGACCGGTACCTAGCCCCCAGCCGCCCCAGCCCCAACCACGATTCCAACCCCAGCCACCATTCCAACCCCAACGATTCCCGGCCAAGCCCCAACGGGCGCCGCGCCAGCCGGCTCCCCGCCAGCCCCAGCCGCCTCCGCGCCAGCCGACTCCACGCCAACCCACGCCGCCTCCACGCCAGCCAGCGCCGCGGAACCCTCTATAATATGCGTCGGCAGAATCGCTTATGACCAGTGCGCCACACAGCGCAGCCGAAGCCATCAAAAAGCCCAACCGTTTCATTGCATTTCCTCCTAGCTGAGAGGGCTGCCTTTGACGGCGGTGTCGTTAGTTATAATTGTGGCATCGCCGTTTGTAGTGGCAACCTCACGTTATAAGGCGTGTTGTAGGGCGCGGATCGACAAAGACAAGGGGAATAGCCGAGTTTTTTCCCAACTATGGTGCTCGCGGGCGTGACCTCGCCGGCCATCGATTAGAGCCGCGACTCAGTAGGCGCCTCTGCGAACCGCACGGCGCGTGTAACGCCCGGCCCGGCGAGCCGTGCGCCGCGTCTGACGCCGCACCATCCCAACTGTCTGGGCCTCAGCATCTGACGCGGTCAAGACCGAGGGTAGAACTGCGAGGCCCGATGCCGCCACCAATCCGAGAAAGGAAAGCGAGCTTCGAAGCGCGCTTCGTCGTGAAATCATCTCTGATGTGACTTTTTCACTCATGCTCAATCTCCCGGCTTTTGATTTACAAGTAGCAGATGTTCAACGCCGGCCGCGAACAGATCGTTCCAATGAGCGGATAGATTGGAGACGCTGCGCTAATCTTCCATTGCGGGACTTGTCGGGTTGCTTCAGAAGCCGCCAATGCTGCCAACCAAGCTGGTTTTAATCCAACACGTTTTCCGTATAGTTCCCGTACATCAGCAAAACCACGTGGCTTATTAAGCCCTTCTTATTGATTTATATGGCGCTCCCTAGGGGACTCGAACCCCTGTTTTCGCCGTGAGAGGGCGACGTCCTGGGCCGCTAGACGAAGGGAGCCTTCTCAACAAACTTGGCCGCAAACCTTGGCCAAAAACCCTGGCCAAAGCGACTCTAGCCTGCGCGTCCCTCGGCCGCAAGATACTGGGGTTTCATCCTAGACGTTGCATGGCTTAAGATGCGGTGCAACATTCTGGCAAATCGCGTCTTTCAATCACGCGCGTCAGCGACACATATCATACAATGACCGACCTCGCCCAAGAATTGCCCCGCCCCCCTGCGCCGCGCCCCCTCGAGATGCCGCTCGGGCCGATCGCCACCATGCGCGTGCTCGGCAAGAATCCGATCGAGACTTGGACCAAATGGCATTTCGAATGGCCGATCGTCATCGGCCCGACGATGCTCGGCCGCATTGCCGTCGTCAGCGATCCAGTGGCGATCCGCCGCCTTCTCGTCGATAATGCCGCCAATTACCGCAAAGATTCGCTGCAGAAGCGCGTGCTGGGGCCGGGCGTTCTCGGCGGACTCCTCGAGGTCGAGGGCGACAGGTGGCGGGCGCAGCGGCGCACCCTCGCCCCCCTCTTCGCCGCGCGCACCCTTGCCTCTTTCGCGCCTGCCATCGATGCGGCGGCGCAGGATATGATCCAGCGCTGGCTGAAGCATCGCGATGGACGGGTGATCGACATGCAACCGGAAATGGCACGTGTCACGCTCGATGCCCTGGGGCGGACGATTTTTTCCGATGGACTGGGGCGCGACGCGCGCGAATTCGTCGGCGTCATTTCCGGCTTCCTCACGACGGCTGGGCGGCTCGATCCTTTCGATCTTTTGGATTTCCCCGATTGGGTGCCGCGCCTCACAAAACTTGGCGCGCGGCAAGGGGGAATGTTTTTCTCTTCCGCCGTTGAGTCTATCATCGGGCGGCGAAAAGACCTCTTAGCAAAAAACAAAGCGGCAGCGCCACGCGATGTCTTGACGCTGCTTCTCGAAGCGCAGGATCCGGAGACGGGTGCTGGCCTGACGGATGCCGAAGTCAGGGCCAATATTCTGACGTTCATTTTGGCCGGCCATGAGACGACGGCCAATACGCTCCTCTGGTCCCTCTTCCTCCTATCTCTCTCAGAGGAATGGCGGGCGCGGCTTCAGCGCGAGACGGACGCCGTGCTTGAGGGCCCCATCGAAGACTATGCCGCGCGACTCGTCGAAACGAAGTCGGTGCTTGAGGAAGCGATGCGTCTTTATCCGCCGGTCGCCAGCATCAGCCGGCAGGCACTCGGGCCGGACGATCTTGCCGGCAAGCGCATTCGCAAGAATAACCTCGTCGTCATCTCGCAATGGGTGTTGCATCGCCACCGCTTGCTGTGGGAACACCCGGATCATTTCGATCCACGCCGGTTCCTCCCAGGCGCGCGTGAAAAAATCGACCGATACGCCTATCTCCCCTTCGGCGCGGGCCCGCGCGTGTGCATTGGCGCGGCCTTCTCGCTGCAAGAAGCGGCGATCATCCTCGCCCATGTCATGCGCGCCTTCACCTTTGAGCTCAAAAAGGACCACGCCGTCGAGCCGGTTCAGTCCATCACCTTGCGGCCAAAGGGCGGCTTGCCGATGATCTTGCGCCGCCGGGAGAGATTTCAGCCGAGCGGATAGGCGGCCTCAACGATATAGGGGCCCCCGCCGGTTGAAGCGCGTGATGAAAACAGCACGAACCGGCTGGCCTCGAACCGGCGACCGCCGAAAAAACCCCGCGCCGCGAGATATTCCGCGACGCCGGCATTTGATGCCGTCTTGAGCCGCGCCAGCGTGACGTGCGGCGTGAATTTGCGGGCCTCGGGGGCGATACCGATCCGCCGCATCAGCCGCTCTTGCAGGGCCTGAAGTTCGAGCAAGGGAGCCGCGGCTTTCGCCTTGGCGATCAGCGCCCGCGGTTTCGAGCCGCCGAAGGAAGCCAGCCCCTCGATCGTCACGTCAAAGCGCTGGCGCCGGATTTGCTCAAGGGTCGCGTGAACATCCCGTGCCGTCGACTCGTCGATATCGCCGATGAAGCGCAGAGTAAGATGGTAGTTCTCCGCATCGATCCAGCGCGCGCCGGCAAGGCCGCCACGCAACAGAGAAAGATCCATCGCGAGATCGGAGGGGATTTCGAGGCCCGTGAAAAGACGGGGCATGGATCCCTCCTTGCCGTGCGTGAAGGCTACGACCCGCCGCGGCGGTCAAGCCATAAGCAACTAAGCTTATAGTGGAGATTCGCGATTCTTGAAACCACGGCTTTTAAACTATTCATTGTTTTTGTTTTGCCGCTGCCTGCTCGCTCAGCTGCTCGATGAAGGTTTTCACCTTCGGCAATATGCCCTCGACGATATGCTCGACTCCGGCCGCGTTGGGGTGCAGACGGTCAGGCAATTGCAAAGCCAGGTTTCCAGCGACACCCTCCATAAAAAATGGATAAAGCAGCGCGTTGTACTTTTTCGCAAGCTGAGGATACATTTCATCAAATTGTGTCTGATACTCCTTGCCGAGGCTGGGGTTGGCCCGCATTCCCGCGATCAGAGGCTGGATGCCGCGCGACTTAAGTTTGGCGAGAATAGTGTCGAGCGCCCTTTTGGTGACTTCGGGATTGATCCCGCGGAGCATATCATTGGCGCCGAGTTCCAGGATGATGCCATCCGCGCCCTCGCCAAGCGTCCACTCGAGGCGCGCAAGTCCGCCCGAACTCGTGTCTCCAGATACGCCAGCATTGACAACCATGACATTATAGCCCGCCTCTTGAAGTTTTTTCTGCAGCACGCTTGGGAAGGACTGTCCGGCCGGCAAGCCAGCGCCTGCTGTCAGACTGTCGCCAAAGGCGATGATTTTCAGCGGCGGCTGCGCCTGCGCGAAGGCAGGAGGGCACGCTACCATGAGCACGGCGAGAACTTGCGGGAGAGCGCGGCGACCGCCATACCGGCGCGGCGCTCCTCGCCGCGCCAGCGGATGAATCGAACGGGTGGCAACGGATGAAAACCATGAATGCATCGGCCATCTCCCTTGAAAGCGTCGATTTAAGCCTAGGGTACGGTGCAACGCGCGTCCATGTCCTGAAGGACATCTCCCTCACGATTGCGCGGGGCGAATCGGTTGGCCTCGTCGGTCCCTCTGGCTCCGGCAAATCGACCCTGCTCATGGCCATGGCGGGGCTCGAGCGGCCGGATCGTGGCAAAATCACGATCGATGGCACGCGGCTTGATGAGCTTTCAGAAGACGCGCTGGCGCGTTTCCGCGGCGCCAGGATCGGCATTGTGTTTCAGTCCTTTCATCTCATTCCGACAATGACGGCGCTTGAAAACGTCGCCATTCCACTGGAACTCGCCGGAGATCGAGAAGCTTTCGATCGGGCACGAAAGAATCTAGCGGCCGTGGGTCTTGCGGAACGGCTCGCGCATTACCCCGCGCAGTTATCGGGCGGCGAGCAGCAACGCGTCGCGCTCGCGCGCGCTCTTGCTCCCAATCCTTCGATCATCGTGGCCGATGAGCCGACGGGAAATCTCGATGAGGCAACAGGCAAAGGGATCATCGATCTCATGTTCGCCGCGCAGCGCGAGCGCGGCACGACGTTAGTGCTGGTGACGCATGATTTCGCTCTGGCCAAAAAATGCGGCCGCATTGTCGAGATGCATTCCGGCCAGCTTGCGGGGACGAGCCCCGCGCTGACGGCGTAACTGTGCGGTTGTCCGATTGGGGGCAATGAACCTTACAAAAAAGTTTCACGTGAAACATTTTTGTAAGGTCGAGGGCAGAAATCTTACAATGCGTCGTACATTGGCGCGCTGGGGGACGGTGGGATGGCGCGCAAAGCAAGAAGCAGGCGCCAGGATTTCGGCTCGTGTCCGCCAGAATACCAGGCTTTCCACCATATAACTCTGCCTGCCCAAAAATAAGTTTCCCCCGCGCGAAAGAAAGGCTCACGCAAGACAAGATTGAGAGGTTCAGAAAAAGCTTCTGCTTGTATTCCTAATAAGAAAGACGCCGATGGCTAATGCCATAGATTGGCTATTTAAAAGTGTCATTGATAAATTGCCGAGTGATGTCGACGAGCTACTTCCGCGAAGGCCTGATATTCCTGAGGCAGGCGAGGTAGATCCAATCGATGGACCACCTGACACGGTAGATGATCAGATCGATCCATATCGAATATTTGATCACGCCGTGGATGGAGGGATGGTCGAGCTCTCATCGTTTGAAAAGGAGCTCGTCGAGGGCGGAATTAGAGCCAGAGGTTTCGAGGCGCTCGCCTTCTATAAGTCGACGCGATTAATTGCAGCCAGACCTTATCCAGGAAAATGGGGCATTTTTTATCTCAAGCCCGGACTTGTACATGTAGCATCTGGGCTTGTACATGTAGCATGCGAAATTTCCAGAACTAACCCTCGTTATAGAGCTTATAAGGATCCAATGCGTCTCGCTCGAGATTTTTTCCGAATGCACGAGCATTTCCATTTCAGAGCAGACATTCAAACGTTGCTGTTTGAAGCAGCGCTAAACAAACATCTATACTTTCCATTGCGTCGCGCACTGATTGGGCGCCGGACGCATTTCGTTGAAGAGGCTCTGGCCAATAAGCGAGCGTATGAATGGGCGGCAAAGCAGACGATTGGGTTGCAGCAATATGCCTAAGACTTCATGTCGCGCGTCCTTGACTTTAAAGCTTCGGATACGCATAGGCTCGCCCTTGCAATGAATGGAAGCGTGTGGCCGATGGCCGAAGAAGCGATCGGCAAAACGCAAGCTCGCCGAGCAGTGCTCGGCCTCGTTAAGACGGCCCAACGTTGCGCAGCTTTTGCACGATCCCCAGGCTCGAAAGCCGTGACGATTGGTTGCTTGAGAAGGAAAGTGCATCGATCTTCTCGCCTAGCGGTCTTCAGTCCGCGGCGATCTTGAACGAAATCGTTGCGAACTTCCATGCAGGCATGGTAATATTTCAATGTGAAGTTGTGCCGGCAAACTGCGTCCTCCAAGAGAAGATCGACCGTCTACTGACACGGTCGATTGGGCGGCCGTCGAACGAAGTGCAGAGGCCAAAGTATGAAATTCACCAATCGAAAAATTAGATTGACGATCATTTTTGGCCTGCTTGGCTTTGCAGCTTCCACTCTTACGCTCGTATCAGCATTTGGACAGAACGCGCCCGCGATCGCGTCTAATACTCCTCCCGAAGGCACCGTCCTCGCCGAGTCTCCGATAGGCATCAAACAAGTTCCGATAGGCATCAAACAAGTGGAGTCTCCACCGATCGGTTTTGATCCGGCTGCAATGTCGGCAGGAGATCGTTTGAGATATGCCATTCCCCCCGCTCCTGATGCCGTCATGCATCCGGATGAATATGAACATTGGAAGCGTGTCGTTTCGGCGATGGCTGATCCGAAAAAACGTGTCCAGACGACCCTTATGCAAACCAAAATCCGGCATGGTCCGGCGAGAAAACTTAACGTGTCCCCGACATCTGGTCCGGTTCACGGGGTAGGCACGCTCCAGTCTAGCAATTGGAGTGGCACTGCCGTTTATGATCCATCCGATCGGTTCAAAGTAGAGGCAATTTTCGGAGCATTTGTTGTTCCGGCGGCGCGGCAAGCCGTGGGTGTATGTGATGGCGGTTGGGATTATGCCTCGTTTTGGGTTGGAATTGACGGCCTCGCCTCCAACTCCAATGATGTTTTGCAGGCTGGGTTTGATTCGGACGCTTATTGCGCGGCAAACGGGACCTCGACCTGTTATTGTGCGTGGATCGAGTGGTTTCCAAATAATGCGATTTATGTGAATTTTCCGTTTAGTCCGGGCGATCTGATTTGGATAGAAGTATGGAACACGAGCGCTACCACTGGCTACGCTTATCTTTACAACTATTCGACTGAACAATACGCGAGTTATGTCCTTACTCCACCGGCAGGGACGGCTTTGGTGGGGAACAGCGTTGAGTGGATCGTTGAGCGTCCCTCTATTGGTTCCGGCACTACACTTGCAACCTTAGCGAACTATAACGCCACATCAATGTACTCGGGCTTTGCGTGGAACTACAATGCGTCCAGCCCAACATATCAGTATGCTTGGCAGCCTCCTGCCTCAGGAAACATCTACGCGATCACCATGCTTGATGACAGCGGCAAACCCATATCTAATGTGGGGGCACCTCAGCTAAATTTTTTGTGGTTTTGGAACAGCGGGTCGTCTTACTGAGCCGCTACCCCTCTCTTGCGCGATGGCGTGGAAGAATCCATTTATCGCTCAGCGGCCGGAGCACAAAGCATGAGGCGATACTATTCCGATGCGCTTATGCAATTAAGATCTTGCTTTAGACAAGCCCTTAAACGCGGTCCGCAGCCGCTGTTTCAATTTTGCCAATCCTTTTTTCGGAGCGGGTCCCGCCGCTTGCGCCGCTTTCAACGCCAGCAATTCCTCTTGGGAAGCGATCAGATTGCATATTCTCTCGGCGGACCCAGGCGGTAGAAGGATTGGCTGGGAGTTAAGGGATGCAATGATGCGGGCGCGATTGGCTGACCATTCCGCCGCGTCATGGGTGAATAATGACGATTCCGCATTCGTCCACCACCGGTACACCGCCGTCACATCGGGAGCGCATACAACGCCACAGTTCATGGCGACAAGCGTTGCTAGCTGCCAGTCCTCGGTCGTACTAAGAGTTTCATCCCAGCGCAGGTTTAATACTTGAAAAGCTTCGACCGGGAAGGCGAGGCTCATCGTTGGAGTGAAATTGGCGCAGAGGTGGCTAACCGCGTCATAGGTCGATGGCCAGGCCATTTCAAACCAAGTGGTTGCCCTTGGAACCGGGTCCGAGTCTCCGTAAATCGCCTCGAAACTCTGCCGCGTACAGGTTGCTCGCAACATCGCGCCCGGCCGTTCTCGAAACAGCCTTTCAAAGGTCTCGATCCAGTGGCCAAAAACAAAGTCATCATCATCAAGCACCGCGAGATACTTCCCGCGCGCATAGGCGAGCGCGTCATTTAAAGGCGCCGCTCGCCCCGGGCGCGCGCATTGGATCACCGTGGTGCGTTCCAAGAAAGATGCCGGGAACTCAGCCACGAGCTGTTTTACACTTGCTAATTTCTCGTCAAGCTCACTGTGAACCACGACAACAAGCTCGAAGTTTTCCGAACTCTGGCCGGCTAGTGACATTAGCGTATCGCGCAATGTGCGGTTTCGAGTGCCCATCGTCCGGGTGATGACGGAGAGGAATGGCCGCGTTTCATAGGACAGGTCACGATGCTCATGTGACTTGAGACTTAGGGGATAATCGCATTTTTCCAAAAAATATCGCAAAAGACCAAAATTTCGTAATTCACTAAATTCTTCACTGGTATCGATAAGACATTTTATTTTGTTTGCAGATCCTGGTGGTAGTAACAGTGGATGCGTATTTATTCTTGACAGAATAGTGTGAAATACAGAGATCCTCTCTTCTGCTTTACGAGAGTCATTGCTTTCAACCGTAGATCCGCCAGGCGAAATCAATACCTTGTCGTTTGCTATTAGACCGAAAAACATGACTGCCTGAGCAATCGCTTCCTCAATTTCGCCCGCAATCAGGCTTTCATCGAATTTAAATCCGAGATGATTAAATACCGCAGCTGGAACTGCGAACGCGCCCACTTTCTCGATCATTGAGGCGTCGAATGGAAGAATATCAGCTCCGAAGCTCTTCGTATCTGGCTTGCTTGCTTTGGCACCAACGCGCAAGACAACATGTGGTTTCTGTTTCGCCAGCTCTGCAAGGGTCGAAAGCCAGTCTTTTGCAACCAAGTCCGTTTCGCTTAAAAAAATTATGTAGCGGCCGGCAATGCGGTTGATAACTTCATTGAGTGCGCCGGCCCGGTTAAGCCGCGAGCTTGTTACGACGGCAGTTAGTTGCCGGAGGGACGGGGGAAAGGAATTGAGGTAGTCGGTAGATGGCCCTACCTGTTGGTTAGGATAGAGAAGAATTGTGATTTCAAAATCCCGATGTACTTGCTGATCAAGCAAATTAAGTAGGCGCTGCAGGTCGGCAGATGGCGGACAAGATTCGATCGCAATTAGGATTGTGAATAATGGACCAAGGGATTCACTGCGGTCATGCAAAAGCGGAAGCGGCTTGAAGCGGTCTGGCTGATATGCCCGGACGAATTGGTTTACGGTGAGGTGTGGGTTAGCTTGTTCAACCAATCGCCGCAGAAAATGCCCAAGAGGAAGGGCAACGTCCAGCGTCGGCATACTCTCAGGAAAATGCTGATCGCTATGCTCAAGCAACCAGTCATTCTGGGCGACCTCAAGCCAACCACTTGCCGCCATGAGATTCTCAAGGCGGGCATGGCTGTAGCCCTCTACATGGGTGCGATCAAGTAGTCCAGCTTCGGTCACATCCCAGCGGCCGGTCAGAAGCTTCAGTGCGATGTCCTTGTGCGTAATATTAGGGACACTAACAACGAAAGGCGCAGCGGATTGGTCTGCAAGACGCCGCAGCATGGCAATTACTGCAGGGCCATTGACCATGTGCTCCAGTGTATCGAGAAGGGTTAAAGAGGCGATTTGGCGGTCCCCCAGAACCTCGCGAATAATGGCCTCCGCGCGGTCAAGGCATAAAAGATCGATTTGGTGCGTGTCAAAACCACGCGCGCGCAGAGAATCAAGACCGTCCTGCGCCAAATCAAAGCCCATATAGTCCAATCTAAGCTTATCGCGCACCGGCTCTGCAATTGCACCATAACCACAGCCAATATCCAGATGCACACCATGGTTGGTGATATGATTGCGAAGCAGCGCAATCACATTGCCATATACGCTGGGCTCAACGTATCGATGTTCGTAGATTGGCGCCATTATGATGCTATCCGCGACACGAAGCGATGGCGCGCATAGGCGCCATCGATAAACTGCCCAATGGCGTGATCTGGGTCGATCGGTAGCGGCATTCGTCCTGTTTTCCGGCGCAACTCTATAGCCCCGGCAGCCCTTATATGGGGCTCACTTCCAGACTCCCGGAATTCGTGAAGATATCGTTCGGTCAGATCAGAGCGGGAATATTTGTACGCCAGGAGTAATGCCGCTTCCGCCGAATAGTATTTTTCTGCCTCTGAGGCAAGCCATTTTCCCTCATGGTCGAGGCGTTTGTCGTGGAAAACCGCAGCCGAACATTGGTGAATTACCTTGTAGCCGGCAAGTCTGACGCGCCATGAAAAATCAACATCGTCACAATAAAGGAAAAAATTTTCCGCGTCGAACCCTTGGAGCTTCTTGAAGATGCGAGTTGGAACAATCGCGCAAGCCCCTGACGCCCACGAGGTCTCCCCTGTTTCCCGATCATAATCCTTTGCATGCTCAATTGGAATCTGCCGCGCTTCAACTAACCCGACAGCGGGCCGGCCAAGCGCGCTTAAAAACTCTCTAAATAGATTGGGAAACACGAGGCCATCGGGATTTAAAATGACTGTAAGGTCGCTATCGCTGCCTGCGAGCAAGCGGTTGTGCCCGCCTGCATGTCCGAGGTTGGCACCGAAGAAATCGTAGTCAATCTCCTCTAAATTCGGAAATCTCCGGCAGAGTTGCCGAAGCGCTTCTGCATCGAAAACAGGGTTGGGAGAACAATCGCCATATGAGACCTGAACACTCTTGATTAGACCCCAATGTTTCGCGTTGCGGGCCGCCGCGTCGAGATATTCTAGCGAACGCTCGACCCAAGAGGATTCTGTCATGTACAATATGGTTTGCACCCTGATCGTGAAGAGATTGGGGAATGGTGATGATTGAGAAAGCTCACAAGGCTCCATAAAAAACCTCGTCGTAGGATGCTAGGGCGCCCCGCAATAGAGACTAGCCGAAGGACTCAAGGAAGGCATGACTCCGACCCAACAGGGCGGACTTTAAGGGGATGTTCCCTCGACTAATTGATTAGGCTCGGCGAATGTGTCAAGGTTTTTGGCATCGGCTCTCAGTCACCAACTTTTGGTCTCCACCCTCAAAGGAAAGACGGCATAGAAGATCACTCCAAGGAACTAGCGCAGCTTTGGGCTTACTTAGGAATCGCCTCTCTAAGCGTCGTCCTCGGTCTTTTTTTATTATCGTTCTTTCCCCATTTGATCTTCGAATGCTTCATAATGGTTGACGAGTAACGCATTACGACCCGTATCATGCGTCATAAGCCCAGGGTGAAAGGCCAAATTGCAGGGGAAACTCTATGCCCGACCTAAACCCCATGAAATGGTTACGCCGTCCTCTTAGCATCGGTAGCCGCGAGCAACGGAGTGATGAGAGCTCCCATCAAACCAGGGAACTCCTCCGCGAACTAGATCATTTTAGATCGCAAAAAGACCGGGGTTTCTTGTTAGAATTAGATTATGCTTGCCAACCACGCGTCCGAACATGGAGTGCCGAAAGGGGCAATGATTTTTGCCAGCGCATTATCGCGACGGGAGAAAAACGCTACCAGGAGGTATTTGAAGCCTGCCTTGCACATATCGATTACTTTGCGGCCATCCCAAGTGACGAGCCCATAGATGAGCGCTGTCCATGGTGGAAAAATCCATGGTTTCCCTCTTTGGATGCGATTTGCCTGACTGCGCTAATTATACGATTAAATCCAAACCGCTATGTCGAAATTGGATCAGGAAATTCGACAAAATTTGTTCGTCGTGTCATTTCTACTTACCACCTACGTACAAAAATCGTTTCTATCGATCCACATCCGAGAGCGGTTGTTGATGATCTCTGTGACGAGGTGATAAGGAGAAATTTGGAGGATTGCGACATCTCCTTTTTTTCGGAACTTGGCGCTGAAGATCTTCTGTTCGTTGATGATTCACATCGCAGTTTTCAAAATTCCGATGTCACTGTGTTCTTTACGGAAGTGGTTCCCTCGTTGAGATCTGGGTGTCATTATGGCATACATGACATTTTTCTTCCAAATGATTATCCACAGGAATGGTTGTCTCGCTACTACAACGAGCAATATTTGCTCATGAGCTACTTGCTGGGTGGTGCCGCCAATGACGAGATTGTCATGCCAGTCCATTACGCCCAACAGACGCCTCACCTTCTAAGCATTCTCGAGCCAATTCTCCGCCATCCAGCCCTTGATGGAGCCGTGCCAGTAGGGGGGTCATTTTGGATGAAGAAGTCGTAGAGAAATAATTACTGAGCTAGCGATTTTGGAGCGCCATTATTTTCACCATAATCCGCGGCTGGCGGTCTCGGCAATGCGCAAACTTGAGGCGGCAAGGAAGGAGAACCCCCTGTAAACCGGCCTATTTTATGGTTAAGCTTGAAGCCTAAAAGCTCAACTGAATCAATGGTGGGCGCACAAGGGCTCGAACCTTGGACCCGCTGATTAAGAGTCAGCTGCTCTACCAACTGAGCTATGCGCCCATCGCTTAGGTCGCGCCTGATAGCAAGCCAAATGCAAGGGATTTGGCTTTAGCAAAGGCGCACTTCCCTGTCCAGAAATCAGTCGCCTTTCTCCGCCGCACCGCTTGGCTCGGCGAGCCCTCGTTTGCGCAGCAGCGCCACTGGTGTTGGCGGGCGGCCGCGAAACGCTCGATAGGCCTCTTCACCCTCGCGGAGATTGCCCCCGGCATAGACATAGCGGTGCAGCTTCTCGGCAAGCGAAAGGTTAAAGATGTCGCCGCTTTCCTCAAATGCTTCGAAACCATCGGCGTCAAGAATTTCCGACCACAGGTAGCTGTAATAGCCCGCGGAATAGGCGTCGCCTGAAAACACATGCTGGAAATGCGACGTGCGGTGGCGCATGATGATGGCAGCAGGCATGCCAAGTTTTTTAAGATGATCTGCTTCGAAACGCGAGATATCGATCGGCTCCGCATCCTCCTCAAGATGCAAGGCGAGATCGATCAACGCCGAGGCGGTGTATTCAACCGTCGCGAAACCCTGGTTAAACTGGCGCGCCGAAAGCAGCCTTTGCAGGAACTCCTCTGGCATTGGCGCGTCCGTCTCAAAATGGGTGGCAAAGCGGCGCAATACCTCCGGCTGCTCGAGCCAGTGCTCATAGAGCTGTGATGGAAACTCGACGAAATCGGAAGCGACATGGGTTCCGGCTAGTAACGGATATGTCACGTCCGACAACATGCCATGTAGCGCATGGCCAAACTCATGGAAGAGGGTGCGGGCGTCATCGAAACTCAAAAGACAGGGCTCGCCTCTCCTTGCCTTTGCGAAATTCATGACATTGACGACGATCGGGTGCACCTCCCCATCGAGTTTGCGCTGCGGCCGGAAGTGGCTCATCCACGCGCCGCTGCGTTTTGATGGCCTTGCGAAATAATCCCCGATGAAGAGCGCGGCCTCCCGCCCATCATGCCCCGTGACTTGCCAGGCTCGCGCATCCTCGTGATAGAGCGGAACGTCATCGCGTTCGTTGAACGAAAGGCCAAAAAGCCGGTTTGCGACGTAAAACGCCGCCTTGATGATTTTATCGAGCTCGAGATATGGTTTGATCTCCGCTTCGTCGAGATCAAACTCCGCCTTGCGGCGCCGCTCGGCATAGTAGCGCCAATCCCAAGGCGCGATGGGAAAATTATTGCCTTCATCCGCCGCGATCTGCTGTAAGGCCTTTTCTTCCTGATGCGCCCGCTTGAGCGCCGGCTGCCAGACCGAATGCAGGAGGTCCAGCGCGGCTTGAGGTGTTTTTGCCATTTGATCGGCGAGACGGAAATCGGCGAAAGTTTTGTATCCCAAAAGCCCGGCCCGCTCGGCCCGAAGTCGCAGCATTTCGGAGGCAATGGCGCAATTATCGGTGATACCGCCCGTCTCGCCGCGCCTCGCCCAAGCCCGAAACGCCTTTTCACGAAGATCGCGGCGCGCCGAAAATTGCAAAAAGGGTTCGATACAAGAGCGTGAAAGAGTGATGCCAAGTTTGCCGGCAAGGCCACGATCGGTGGCGTTGCCCGCCGCCGCTGAAACGAGCCAGTCCGGCAGGCCGGCGGTGTCTTCGTCAGTCTCAAGCAGAAGGAGATAAGCTTTTTCGTCGGCGAGAACGTTTTGGCCAAACTTCGTCCCAAGTAAAGCGAGGCGTTCGCCGATCTCGGCAAGCCGCGCCTTGGTGGCTTGCGCCAACCCGCCGCCGTTTCGGATGAAAATAGTATGATACCGGTTGAGCACCCGCGATTGTTCGGCGTTGAGGTTGAGCTCGTTTCGACGGGAGTAAAGCGCCGTGGTCCGTTCAAATAGCGCGGCGTTGAGGTAGATTTCGCTGTAGTGCCGTGCGAGGCGGGGAGCAATCTCGCGTTCTATCTGATCCAGCTCATCATTCGTGTTGGCGGAGGTAAGATTAAAGAACACGGAAGACACGCGGGAAAGATCGCGGCCAGATCGCTCCAGCTCTTCGATGGTGTTTGCAAAGGTTGGCGGCGCCGCGTCGGCCGCAAGCGCCTCCACCTCGGCTTTTGCCCTCGCTAAGCCCACCTCAAAAGCTTCCCTGAAATGGCGTGGACTTATCGCCGCGAAAGGTGGCGCTTCAAACGGTCCCGTCCATGGCGCGAGCAGCGGGTTTCCGGAGGTATCCTGGTTTTTTTCCATCAACGCGAGGCCTCCAAGGTCAAAGCTAATCGACGACGATCTTCGGCGCTACCCTTGCGCGGCCCTTGATCAGGCTTGCTTTCACCTCGGCGGCAATGCCTCGGTAGATCTGGGCGTAAGCGCCATCGGGCTCGGCGGCAACCACCGGCTGGCCGGCATCCGATTGCTCGCGGATCTTAATATCGAGCGGCACCTCGCCGAGGAAAGGAACGCCGAGTTTTCCAGCCTCTTCTTGGGCGCCGCCATGAGCGAAAACTTCCGTGCGGCCTCCGCAAAGCGGGCACAAGAAATAACTCATGTTTTCAATGATGCCCAAAACGGGCACTTCGACTTTCCGGAACATCGCAATGCCGCGCCGCGCATCGACCAGCGCGAGGTCTTGAGGCGTTGAAACGATAACAGCCCCGGCGAGGGGTACATTTTGCGCAAGGCTTAGCTGTGTGTCACCTGTACCGGGCGGCATATCGACAACGAGACAGTCGAGTTCGCCCCAGGCGACATCGCGAAGCAGCTGCTGCAGGGCGGACACGACCATGGCGCCGCGCCAGATGACGGCTTCTTCCTCACTGATAAGAAAACCAATGGAAATCGCTTTTATGCCATAAGCATTGAGCGGCTTTAGCAAGCGCCCCTCGACATCGGGCTTTTCCTTAAGACCAAGCAGGCGGGGTATCGAGGGGCCGTAGATATCCGCGTCTAAGAGGCCGACGCGCCAGCCGAGCGACGCCAGCCCTAGCGCTAGGTTCACGCTCGTCGTCGATTTGCCAACGCCGCCCTTGCCAGAAGCAATGGCGATGATGTTAGATACGCCTGGCAGTGAGATGGCGCGGGGAGCGGCCGGTCTTCTTCGCGGCGCCTCGGGCTTTTCGGCCGTCAAGCTGACGAGCGCGACCGCTACACCTGACAATTTCCTGAGCGCGGCCTCGGCGGACGCGCGCATCGGCTCGAGCGCGGCCGCTCTCGCTGGGTCGATGGCAATCGAGAGGTAAACCCGCCCGTCTTTAATTGTCAGCCCCGAAATCCCGCCCGATTGCGACAGCGGTGTCTTTCCATCCGGGCCAGGAATCGCCCGCAGCGCGGCGAGAACGTCTTCTTTGTTGACCATTCAAGAATTATCCGTGCGCCGGGAAGGCTTTTTGGAGGGCTCCTTGCCGGGTTCAAGCGCGGCCTTATTCCCTATTGTGGGAAGGATAGACCTCATATATAGGCGCCGCCGGTGGCAAGCACGAACAAAAAATCGCACATAAGGGAGGCCATTTTTGTTTCGCAGAAAAACCCGCGGGCAAACTCATTTTACGTATCCGCTGTCCTACTTGCTTGCCACCCAGACCCTAGGCTCTACTTTATTCCTTTACTCTATAGCCATGGCGGAATTCAATCCAGCGGCGACTTTAAAAATAGCAAGCGAAGGCGCTCGTCCGCCTTATAATTATTTGGAAAATAACAAACTCGCCGGGTTCGAAATCGATCTTGCTCGCGATCTTTGCGCGAGAATGAAGGTTTCTTGCAGTTTTGTTCAGCAAGACTGGGATGGGTTAATCCCGGGCTTAATTTCCAAGCAATATGACGCGATCATGGCGGCGATGGAAATCACCGACGAAGCGCGCCAAAAGATCACTTTTACCGAACCCTATATCCGAATGCCTTCCGCTTTCATGATACCCAAAGGGGAGGGTTCCCCGCTCGATATAACTCCCGCCGGCCTGGCCGATAGAAAAATAGGCGTGGAGGAAGGCGGAAGCCACGAAGCTTACCTGCGCGATGCCTACAAGGAATCACATATCCACGCCTATGCGACGCTGGAAGAAGCCATCCTTGACCTGGCCGAGGGCCAAATCGACGCTGTCATCGGCGACAAAGACGCGCTCGTGCAGTATATGAAGACGCGCAAAGAGGCGGAATGTTGCATTCTCTCCGCCGACATACCCCGCGATCCAAACTATTTTGGCGAGGGGATTGGAATCGGCCTGCGCAAGGACGACCGGCAACTGAAGGCCATGCTCGAGGGAGCCCTCGACGCGAGCATCAAGGACGGCAGCTTTGCCAAAATCAGCAAGAAATACTTTGATTTTCAGATTAACTGAAATAACAGCCAGAACTTACTCATTTCGGCTCTGGGCCTGGCGGCCCTCCAGGCAAGGGCTAAGATTCCCGGCACTGGACTAGGCAAAGGGTCATGTCAAGCACTAAAATGTCAGAAATGACACTATATTGCTGTGAGTGACCTATGGGCTTGGCGAAAACAGAAGCGGAGATTGCGGAGCGTACGGCCCGCTTTCTTAAAGCAGAGCTAAAACGGGCTAACGTTACTGTGGCTTTGATCGGTAAATGACAGCTTTTAGCAATTCGGCAGAGTTCTTCAGGTTAGATCGGTGAACGGGTTCCAGGCGACTTCCCACAGGAAGCCATCAGGATCGGCGAAATAGCTCGAATAACCTCCCCAGAACACGTCTTGCGGTTCTTTTACCGGGGTCGCGCCGGCGGCGACGGCAAGCTTGAAAGTCTCGTCCACTAGCTCCCTCGATCCAACGTTATGCGCCAAAGTGAAGCCGGAAAACCCGGAGCCATGGGCGGTGATCGTCGCATCACTTGCAAGACTTGTGCGCGGATACAGCGCTAACCATGTGCCCTCAAGTTTGAACATGACGCAGTCTTCGCCATCGACATAATTGTGCATTGGAAAGCCGAGGCCGTCGCGGTAAAAGGCGAGAGAAGCAGAGAGTTCTCGGACTCCCAATGTGATCATACTGATCTTTGGTTTGAACGCGAGGCGGCTTTTGCGCTCGCGTTCACCTGATGTCGAAATTGTCATAACAACCTTCCTTGGAGTCCGAGGGTGTACCGGGAGGCGTTGTTGTAAGCATGAACGCTATTTTGCACGCCTGAGGCTACGATAGACGGTAGGCCGCGAAACAGAAAAGACCTCCGCCAAGTCGCTAATGGAATAGTCGCCGGTTTCGTGCATCCGGCGCAGCTCGTTTTGCTGCTTATCAGACAGCGTGTAATAGAAACGTGTCCGTGGCATGGAAAGGACACTTCGGCGAGCTTTCGGGAGCAGACGCGTGGTGTTGGTATCCAGCGGCCTTTTCGGTATCCTGAGTGGTCACGAGGCCCGCCATCTTTCCGCCGCAGCTTCATCCTCCCCCTTCGCCGCGACCCAGCCGCCTGAAGCGCCATTTTTAAAATGCTGTTTTTTCCAGAATGGCGCGCCGGTTTTCAAATAATCCATCAAGAATGCTGCTGCCGCGAAAGCCTCGGCGCGGTGCTGGCTTGCCGCGGCCACAAAGACAATCGGCTCCCCCGCGCGTATTAAACCGAAGCGGTGGATCGCGATGATGCCTTCAAGCGGCCAGCGCGCGGCGGCTTGCGAGGCGATACGAGCGATTTCAGCCTCGGCCATGACCGGATAGTGCTCGATCTCAAGCGCATTGAGCGCGCCGCCCTCGTCACGGCAGAGCCCCGTGAAGGTGACGACGGCGCCGATGTCAGAGCGCCCTTTTGTTAAAGAGGCGGCTTCCAAGGGCGCATCGAAAGGCTCTTTTTGAACGCGCACAAAAATGCGGGCGCTCATGACTATCCTCCCGTCATCGGCGGGAAAAAAGCGATTTCCTGTGCGCCCTTGAGCGGTGCGTCTTGCTTCACATGCGTGCGATCGAGCGCCGCGTGGATCGTTTTGGCCGAGGCGAAGGCGGCCGCGTAGTTTTCGCCTTGAGCCGCGAGCCAATGCATGAGGTCCGCGACGGTCACGGCTTCTTCGGGCGGGGCGAGGATCTCCTCGGCCTTCCCAATGTGTTCGCGTACGGAAGCAAAATAAAGCGCTTTCATGGAAACTATCCGCAAGCCTCGGCAACCGGCTTAGTCGGCTGCAAGCTCCTTAACACCAGCCTGGAAATAATCGAAGCCCGTATAAAGAGTGAGAACGGCGGAAATCCATAAAAGAACCAAACCCGTCGTGGTGATACCCGAAATGATCTCATCGCCCGATGGACCAGCGATCAGAAAACCAAGCGCAATCAGCTGAAGCGTTGTTTTCCATTTGGCGACATTGCTCACTGGAACGGAGACTTTGAGTCCGGCAAGATATTCGCGCAGTCCTGAGACAAGCACTTCCCGGCAAAGAATGATGATCGCGGGCCATAGCGAATAATTCGCTATTGTATGGTCGGCTGCGAGCATCATCAGGACGGCGGATACCAAAAGCTTATCGGCAATCGGGTCGAGCATTTGGCCAATGCGCGATTGCTGTGACCAGGCGCGCGCCAGATAACCGTCAAGGAAATCGGTGATCCCAGCGGCGATGAAGAGGGCGAGCGCGACCCAGCGCATCATCGGGAATTCCGGCCAGCAAAGGCATCCGGCAACGACCGGGACCGCCAAGACACGCCCGTAGGTCAAGAGATTGGGGAGACTCCAAGTCAGGCCCGGCTTTTTGGCTAAGGTCGTGAACGACATGCATCCTCACGCAGGCTGTGCGGTTTGAAGCGCGGCCGCCGGCTCGTCAAACCGCGCCGTAAACGCACAACATCTCTATTATCTGCCATGTTCATGAAAAAAATCATAGACGAGCCTGGCGGTTGCCGCATTGATTCCTGGCACTTTTTCAAAATCCGCCAGCGAAGCCCGCGATATGGCCTTGGCCGTCCCAAAGGCATTGAGGAGCGCGCGCTTGCGCGCAGGGCCAATCCCCTGAATTTCATCGAGCGGGTTTTTCGTGAATTCCTTCTTGCGGCGGGCCCGATGCGCGCCAATGGCAAAGCGATGAGCCTCGTCTCGCAGGCGCTCGACGAAGTAAAGGGCCGGATCGCGAGGCGAAAGCTTGAAAGGTTCTCGGCCTTCAACAAAGAAAGTTTCCCGGCTAGCGTTGCGATCAACTCCCTTGGCAATCGCGGCCACGGCGACGCCGTCAATACCAAGCTCATTCAAAACGAGGCGCGCCACCTCGAACTGGCCCTTCCCGCCATCGACCAGGATAAGATCTGGCCGCCGCGAAAATGCATGATCCCCTGGGCCTGCCGAGGCTTGATCCATATCTTCCCTCGCTCCAGGGGCCTCTGCTTCAGCATTCAGGCGCGCAAAACGGCGCCGGAGAACCTCGCGCATCATCGCGTAGTCGTCGCCGGGCGCTAGATCCTGATTCTTGATATTAAACGTGCGATAATGCGTTTTCATGAACCCTTCGCATCCAGCGACGATCATCGCGCCAATCGCACTTGCGCCCGACGTGTGCGAATTGTCATAAACCTCCACGCGCTGAGGTGCTTTCGGCAGGCCGAGAGCGGCGGCGAGCGCGCCAAGGAGTGCCGCTTGCGAGGCGCTCTCGGCTATCTTCCGCCCCAAGCTTGCCCGTGCATTCTGTTCGGCCTGTTCGACCAGCTCGCGTTTCTCGCCCTTTTGGGGCACCGCAATCTTAATCGAGTGCCCTGCTTTCTCACGCAGTGCCGCTTCGAGCACTTCCCGGTTCTCGATCTCACAGGATAAAAGGACGAGACACGGCGGCGGCTTATCCGCGTAAAATTGCGCGACGAAAGAATCGAGAACCTCTGCCGGCGCGATGGTTTTATCGGCGCGTGGAAAGTAGGCGCGATTGCCCCAATTTTGGTAAGTGCGGAAGAAAAACACCTCGATGCAAAATTGTCCGGCCTGCTCGGCTATGGCGAACACATCCGCCTCTTCGACAAACCTCGGATTGATCCCTTGCGTGCCTTGAATCGCCGAGAGGGCCGCGATGCGGTCGCGTAGCCGGGCGGCGCGTTCGAACTCCATGCGCTCGGCGGCCTCGCTCATCTCGTTGGCCAAATAATCACGCACCGCGCGGCTCTTGCCGGATAAAAATTCGCGCGCCTCGTCTACAAGTTCGGCATAGGCATCGACACCAATCTCGCCAGTGCAAGGGGCCGAGCAACGCTTGATTTGGTAAAGCAAACAGGGGCGGGTGCGATTTGCAAAATAGCTATCAGAGCAGGACCGCAGCAGAAACGCACGCTGCAAGGCGTTGAGTGTCCGGTTGACCGCCCAGACGCTGGCGAAGGGGCCGAAGTAATCGCCCTTGCGGCTGCGGGTGCCACGATGTTTGGCGATTTGCGGCGCGGCGTGGTCCTTGGTCAAAAGAATGTAGGGAAACGATTTGTCATCGCGCATCAAAACATTGAAGCGCGGCTTGAGTTGTTTGATGAGATTGGTCTCGAGCAGCAGCGCCTCCGTCTCCGAGGCGGTGGAGACAAAGACCATGGAAGAGGTCATCCCGATCATGCGAGCGATGCGGGAAGTATGGCCGGTCGGCCTCAGGTAGCTCGCAATGCGCTTGCGCACGCTTTTCGCTTTGCCGACATAGAGGACTTCATGTTGGGCCCCGAGCATGCGATAGACCCCTGGGCCTTCTGGTGCGTGCCGCCAAAATTGGCGAATTACCTCGGCCCCGTGCCGAAGCGACCGTGGCGCTTGTTTCCAATCATCAAGGTTAAGATCGAGTAGCGGCGGCGCGCTCGAGGAGTTACCGTCGGTATCGCGCGGAGCGGGGGGTGTGGAGTCGGCCGAGGAGGGTGGAGCTTCAAGCGGCTTAAGCGGGCTGTTTTGACCTCCGGAGACCATGGCAAAAAAACACAAACTGCAAGGGGTGCCGGCACGCGGCCTCAAGGATAGGCAAGCGGGCGAGGCGCTTGTCTTATCTTGGGTCTTTCCGATTCAGAATCAACCGCCAGCGCTTCTCTCAGCAGCGCCCGGCAAGCACCGAGGAGGACTTAGCCGTGCTACTCGGTTGCGTGTTCGGCGGAGGCGCCATACCGTCCTCCGCCGGTCTGCGCCCTCAGTGGCAGGGCGGTAGGCCAGGCAGGCCGCAGGTAGGTTTCCCTTTCGGGGGCTGCTGAACCGCTTGAGCCGGCGGACGGTAGCCTTGCTGTGGCGGCGGATGATATGTCTGCTGCGGCTGTGGCGGGTGATTCGGTTGTACTGGCGGTTGGAATGAATGTTGGGGCTGGGGCTGTGGCGGAGCCGGCGGCTGCGGCTTCGGCGCGATCGGATGGACGGGCCCTGAAGCCGCTGGCGGCGCGGTGTGATCCGCCGGAGGTGTTAGATGTGTCTGTTGCGGGACCGGACCGCTCGGCTGTTTGTTGGGCAGCCCTTTGCCAGGCGGAGGCCCTTCGGGGGCTGTCGATGGCGGATTCGCCTGCTGTTTCAAGCCCGTCCCTGGAGCCTTTGGCAGCGCCGCCGGGGCAGGCGGTTGCCCAGTAGCGCCGGGCAATTCATGGCCATTGGGCAAATGCGCCGTTGGCAAATTAGCGGCGGGTGGCGTCGGCTTTCCGCCTGGAATTATGGCGGGAGGGGCGGCGTTTGGCCCCTGAGGGCTGCTTGGCAAGTTCGCGGTTGGCAGATGGTTTGGCTGGCCGGGCGCGGGTGGCGCCGGTTTTGTCCCTTGGCTTGGAATGGAGGGCGGCGTGCTTGTGGGCAGCTCGTGACCGGCCGGGAGATGTGCCGTCGGCACAACAGGAGGCTGGCCAGTTGCGGGCGCCCCAGGCCTGGTGACGCCACCTACGGGCGGTGACGGTGGCGCGCCGGGCGCGGCCACGGGCGCATTTGGCGCCACGCCTTGGTTTCCGGTGATCGCCGCCTTATGAGCCAATGAAGGCGGGAGGGCAACTTTTGCCGCTATGGCGCCGGCCGCCAGACCTGCGGCAGCGCCTGCCGCTACGCCTGCCGACAAACTCCCGGCCGCGCCGACCGGCGGGCTTCCGGCCGCCCCCACTGGAGGGCTGCCGGCGATTCCGTTATTGATGATCGTCGTATTGTGAATATTGGCAAAGATGACATTTTGCGGCGGCGGCGCGACATAGGCGGGAGGATTGACCCAAGCGGGGATGGGCACGAAGGCTGGCGCCGGGAGGACATAGACACCGACGGGCGGCGGCGGTGGCGGAAAGACAACATAGGCCGGGACCGGGGCGAGGAAGGCGATCGGCGGCGGTGGCGCAAAGCCAAAAACCGGATCGCTGAAAACTAATACAGGGCGCTCCACGTAAATGATTTCAGCCGGCGGTGGCGGTGGCACATCATAAACGATGGGGACGTAGGTTGGCGGCGGCTCAAGGGCGGCGGCGAGAGCCATGAGGCGGCGCCGCGCATCGGCCACATGCGGGCCGCGCGGATAGCGCTCAATATACGACCAATAGGCGTCTGGCGTATCGACGCTGTAGGTCCGCCGCCAAGTCACGGCCTCGCGGCGGGCGGCGAGGAGTGCCCGTACGCGGTTGGCAAGCGGATCCGAAGGATAGGCCGCGACAAATTCTTCGTAACCTTGCAACGTGTCCCGCTCGATAGCGGCGGCATAGGCATCGTGGGCGCCAAGGCGGCCAATGGCCTCGGACCGCATCGAGTGGATTTTTTCCTCGGCCAAGGCTGGAGGTGGGGCGTCCGCCGATCGCTCAAAAAAGACGAACGGCGAGGAGATTCGCGATGCATCCCACGGCACGAGCGCTCCCTTTGTCTCCTCCGTGACGCGCAGCCGCACACCGTCGAACAAATCCGAGGCTTGTAGGCCGCCTTCCCGAATCATTTCGGTCAAGGCTCGCGCGTAGGCGCCATAGGTACCGCTTTCCTGCGGCGTCACGGTACCAGGTGTGGCGTTGTAGGCAAGCAGGCTATTGTCGGCCGCCTCGGCGAGGGCGAGGCCACTCGCCAAGGGTGGCCCTGATTTGGCGAATGGCGCTTCCCGCGCCGCATCGAGGACAATGAAACTTGCTTTCAGCGGCAAACTTGCCAGCCTGTTCGTGTAATCAGAGATGCGCAGCGCGTCGAGGGGAACGTCGGTGGCTGTTTCAATTTTTGTCCCCACCGGCACGAAATAATTAGCGCCATCGAGTTGCAGGCCGTATCCGGCGAGGTAGATGAAGGCGACGGTATCCGGCCCCGATGCTTGCGCCTTGTCGAGAAAATCGTGGAATGCGGCGCGCAGAGATTCGCCATCAAGGTCGCGCGCCCCCGCGACATCAAAGCCAGCCGCCTGAAGCGTTTGGGCAATCAACCCGGCATCGTTTGCCGCCGTTGCGAGAGGGCCCCCCTCGTAAGCGGCATTGCCAACGACAAAGGCAATGCGTTTCTCACTTTGCGCGCGCGCGGGTGAAACCGACGTCAAGAAGGGAAGAAGCAACACCGCGAAAAGGGCAATGCCTGCGATCCGAAGCCGAAATGGTTTGGTCATGATGTCTTGCTTGTTAGGGGCTGCGCGAAATAAGCGTTGCCGCGATCGTACTGGGGCTCGCTGAACCTGAGTTGAACAAGATCAGCAAGATCAGCGAGTTGGCTCCTGCTAGATCGCCGAAGTTTGCCGATAACAAGGTTTTTTCTGCGGTTTTGCACAGATAAATGGTATAGCTAAAGCTTGATTTACGCGCGGTGAGCTCGGCAAAGCGCGAGCCGAGGGGGGCCTACCTTTGCTCACGTGCCAACTCCAGCCACTCCTCTTCGCTCATCGTCTTGATACCGAGTTCGGCCGCTTTCGCAAGCTTCGTACCGGCACCCGGACCGGCGACGATGAAATCGGTCTTCTTCGATACCGATGCGGCGACCTTGGCGCCGAGTCGTTCCGCCAAGGCTTTCGCCTCTTCCCGCGTCATGCGTTCGAGCGCGCCCGTGAATACGACCGTCTTACCGGCGATTGGGCTCGACGCGGCGATGGCTTCTATCGGCACGACTCTCACTTCCTCAAGCAAAGCGTCAAGCACGGTTTCATTGTGGGGCTCGGCGAAAAAATCGGCGATCGCCTCGGCAACGACCTCGCCAAAACCCTCGATGTTGTTGATCTCGGCACGCGCCTCTGAGCCTGCCACTGCTGCTTGCGCGGTTGCCCGCAGCGCCGCAAAAGTTTCGAAATGGCGCGCCAGGCGCCGGGCATTCGTCTCGCCGACGTGGCGGATGCCGAGCGCATAGATGAAACGGTTAAGCGGAATTTCCCGGCGTGCTTCGATGGCATTGAAAAGATTGTTGACCGAGAGCTCACCAAAGCCCTCGCGTCCGCGCAAATCGATGGCGCCGGCCCGCTCGCGCGCGGGGAGGGTGAAAATATCGGGAGCCGTCTGGATCAGACCGTCGCGGAAAAATTGCTCGATGCGCTCGTCACCCAAACCCTCGATATCGAACGCATTGCGCGACGCAAAATGCTTCAATTTTTCCACCGCTTGCGCCCGGCACACCAGGCTTCCGGTACAGCGGCGCACGGCTTCCGCCTCGCCGGTTTTCGGATCGATCTCGCGGACGGCGGCCGAGCCGCAGACGGGGCAAGTTTCCGGAAAATGATAAGGCTCCGCGCCTTTCGGGCGCTTATCGAGAATGGGCCCGAGGACTTGCGGTATCACATCCCCCGCGCGTTGCACCGTGACAGTATCGCCGACGCGAATATCTTTACGCGCGATCTCATCTTCATTATGCAGCGTTGCGTTCGAAACGATGACGCCGCCGACATTCACCGGATCAAGTTTCGCGAGCGGCGTTAGGGCGCCAGTGCGGCCGACATTGATTTCTATTGCGCGAACAACCGTGGTTGCCTTTTCGGCTGGAAACTTATGGGCGGTCGCCCAGCGCGGTGCCCGCGATACGAAGCCGAGGCGATCTTGTAATGCAAGGTCATCGACCTTGTAGACGACACCGTCGATGTCATAGCCAAGGCGCGCCCGCTCGGATTCGATCTTGCGGTACTCCGTGATGAGTTCATCCGTCGAATGGCAGAGCGTCATCAAGGGATTGACTTGAAATCCAAATCTTTTGAATGCCGCGATCATGCCCATTTGCGTGGCGGCGGGGAGGGTGCTGACCTCGCCCCAGGCATAGGCGAAAAAATGCAAGGGGCGTGAGGCGGTGATGCGAGCGTCGAGCTGGCGCAAGGAACCTGCTGCCGCGTTGCGCGGGTTGGCAAAGATGGTCTTGCCGGCCTCTTTTTGACGCGCATTGAGAGCGGCGAAATCGGCGTGCGTCATATAAACTTCGCCGCGCACTTCGAGCACCTCTGGCGGTGAGTCTTTGAGTTCTAGCGGAATTTCAGCGATGGTCCGAGCATTGGCGGTGACATCCTCGCCTTCATAGCCGTCGCCGCGCGTTGCCGCCTGCACAAACTTCCCCCTTTCAAACCGCAAGGTGCAAGAGAGACCGTCGATTTTTGGCTCGGCCGTGATGGCGAGTGGGGCATTTGGCGCGAGCCCTAGGAAGCGGCGCACGCGGGCGGCAAACTCCACCACCTCTTCATCGGTGAAGACGTTGCCGAGCGAGAGCATCGGCACGCGGTGACGAATCTTGGCGAATTTTTGTGAAGGCGAGGCGCCGACTTTTTGAGTAGGGGACTGCGATGTCCTGAGTTGCGGGAAGGCCGCCTCGAGGGCCTCCAAGCGCTGGCGCAGGGCATCATACTCGGCATCCGAAATGATTGGTGCATCTTCGCTAAAATAGCGCCGGTCGTGCTCGCCGATTTCCTTAGTGAGACGCGCGTGCTCACGGCGCGCCTGCGCATCCGTGAGGTCATCAGCTGGGGGCTGTTTCTTCATGCTGATAAATTAGCATGAGGCGCGAGCAAAAGAAGCAGCAATCCAGGGACGCGGCAGCTGGGCTTTCGCCCTCTTGATGGCTCAACCCCATATTGGCAAAGTAGCACCAAGAACAAACGTAATGATAAAGGCAATTAGAAGGGCATTACTCCGCGGCGCGCTTGAATTCCGGGAACGTGCAGCGGGCCTCGGCTTCGCGCTTGAACTCGATGACATTTTCGGTTTCTGCGAGTGGCAGATCGAGCGTCCGCCAAACATCCACCATGCCCTCGACCAGCGCAACGATATGGGCATCCGTGTGCAGCGGGCCGGGCGTGATGCGCAAGCGCTCTTCGCCCCTGGCGACCGTCGGGTAGTTGATCGGCTGGATGTAGATTCCATGCCGCTCGAGCAGCAGGTCCGCCGCTTTCTTGCAAAGCTCGGCGTTGCCGACGCGCACCGGTACGATGTGCGAAGGGTTCGGCATGACGGGCAGGCCGGCGGCGCCAAGCGCATGTTTGGTGAGCAACGCTTGGCGTTGATGCGCGCCTCGAAGCAAGGCGCCTTCCTCGCCCGTCAGAATGCGCACTGCCGAAGTGGCCGCGCTGGCAATCGCCGGCGGCAACGCGGTGGTGAAAATAAAGGCCGGGGCATGCGAGCGCACGGCATCGATAATGGAGGCCTTCGCCGCGATATAACCTCCAAGCGTGCCAAATCCCTTGGCGAGCGTGCCCTCGATGACGTCGATCTCGTCCATCACGCCGTCACGCTCGGCAATGCCGCCGCCATGCGGGCCATAGAGGCCCACGGCATGGACCTCATCCACATAGGTCAGGGCGTTGTAGCGGCGCGCCAGCGCGGCGATCTTGCCAATGGGCGCGATATCGCCATGCATGGAATAAAGGCTTTCGAAGACGATCAGTTTCGGCCTGTCGCGACCCGCTTGCTGCAACAGCTGCTCGAGGTGATCGAGGTCATTGTGGCGGAAGATACGCCGCTCGGCTTTAGAACGTCGAATCCCCTCGATCATTGAATTATGATTGAGTTCATCTGACAGAATCAAGCAGTTCGGCAAAAGGTCGCCGATCGTCGATATAGCGGCGAGATTGGAAATCCATCCGGAGGTGAAGGCGAGGGCTGATTCCTTGCCATGAAGCTTGGCGAGTTCACTCTCGAGGAGGACAAGCGGATGATTGGTGCCGGAAATATTGCGCGTCCCGCCGGCGCCGACGCCGTGCTTTTTCGTGGCAGTGGTCATCGCCGCGATCACTTGCGGGTGGCGTCCCATGCAAAGATAGTCGTTCGAGCACCAGATGACGACATCTTCGATGCCGTTTGGACCATGCCAGAGTGCGTGAGGAAACGCCTCCGCGCTTCTTTCGAGATCGGCGAAAACGCGATAGCGGCGCTCCGCCTTTAATGTTGTGATCGCCTCGTCGAAGAAACGCGAATACGGCATGGAAAACGGTTCTCCAGGGTTCTTAGGCCCGGTTGTAAGGTCGGGTCGGCGGAAGACACCGGCTTGACCTGCTCTCTTCGCGCCGCCGAAAGTTGGATATTCACACCATAGGAGCTTTCAGGCGCCACGACATCCATCAAACGGCCGATACGCTTGGCTTTAACGGCCTTCTTTAAGCCGTCAGATGCCTTTCCGCAACAGACTGTCTCCCCGTCTGTGACGAAAAAGCACACGGGCACCATGCGAATTCTTGTCACTGGCGGCGGGGATTTCTTTGATATGACGATTCGCCTACGTGCTGACGATCATGCGATTATAGGCTTTGTTGGTTTACGCTCTATTACGGCGAGACTGTAAGCTGCGCCGTAACCCGGTCTTACGCCAGCTCCGCTTTCGGCGGTCATACGCTAGCACTTGCAGACTTTTCGGAACTTGGAAAAAACACACAAGAACGCCTTGGCGCCATCCGCCACTTTCGCTGCGCCACGACGGATATAACCGTCGAAAATTGCGCGGGGAGCACCAAAAGCCCACTGGGCGCCGCACCCAGCAGGCTTTGATTTGATGATTTTTCGCCTTGATCAGGGGGTTACCGTGCCGCGCGCCCAGCCGCCGTGGACTTTGCAGGAACAGCCATTGCCGATCCAGGACGCGTGGTAGAGCTCGCAGCTCTTGCGCGGCGATGTGCACATGCGCCCCGTCTCGGCGACACTGCGGCCGGTTGCCAAAGGTGCCGTTGCGGCGGAAGCAGCATTAAAAGGCGTCGCGGCGGCCGCCCCGGCGACACCGGTAACCGGCGCGGTGATCGCTCCAAGCGGCGCCGTTATGAACGACAATGGGTCGCCATAATCATAAGAGCCCCACCCATAGGCGGTATTATAGGGATAGCCATAGGCGTGGCGATAAGGAGTTCCCCATCCGCTATAGACATAAGAATTTGAGTAAGTGGGCCAGCCCCAATCCCAATATCCATATGGGGATGTATAGCCGGGATACTGCCCACCCATGACCTGCGCAGATGAGGGGTTTATCGACAGCAACGCCGAAAGAACGACGGCTGAGATCAAAAATGCCAAGCGGGACATTGTCTGCTCCTAATGTTTCAGGACTTACTCGCGCGAGGGCGGCAGGATGCGCCTTCGCCCAACGGCACGCGTGTCATTGGCTAAACCCCTGTTCGAGGTGATCGTTCCATCACGGCACCACCCGCCCTTGTCCCGTCAGCGCGCGATGCCGTGTGCCCGCCCGCCTGGGAGATGGCATGAGCAGCCGTTGCCCACAAAAGAAGCATGGCTGAGTTTGCAGCTTTTCACTTGAATCACGCAGTAATGGCCTAACTGCCCTATGGCGACACTCCGGCCAGACATTGCTGGCGCCGCAGCGTAGGGGCCATAGGGATAATCGTAAGAATACGGATATCCATAGCCGTAGCCATAATCATAAGAAGGCCAGTAACCGTAGCCGGAGTAGGGATATCCCCAATCCGCGAGCCCAAGACCCAGTCCATAACCAAGCCCAAGGCCAGCAAGCCCCCAGCCCCAACCGCCACCGTGCCACCCACCACCGTGCCACCCGCCGCCGCGCCAGCCACCGTGGAAACCGCCGCCGCGGAAGCCGCCGAAGCCGCCGCTATGACCGCCAAAGCCACCAC
>DASPVM010000038.1:0-76853 GCA_035622375.1 Methylocella sp.
CTCTTTGGTCATGTCGGTGTCCTCATGAGACGCCGAGGCAGGGGCGCTGCGTAACCCCGAACCGCTCCGCGCCCCGCCTCGGCTTGCGATTCGCCGTGGGGCCAGGACACTGTCTGTCAGGTTAAGTTTTAGCTAACACAGCTTATTTCATGTTGGGCCGATCACGAGGACGGTCCTCGACGCGGCGTTTCTCCTGAGTGTCATCGCGAAGCCCGACGTGCGTGACTGGACCAGCCTTCCAAGCGATGGCGTCGATTGGACGGCTAATCTCGACCAGGGCCTGAAAGGGCTCCGCATCGCCTACAGCCGCACGCTTGGCTACATTGGCGTGGATACCCAGATCAGCTCCGTCGTCGATCGCGCGGTTGCGCGTCTCGCCGAACTCGGCGCCATCGTCGAACAGGCCGATCCCGGCTTTCGGGATCCTCAGTCGATCATCGATGCGATCAACGCCGAGCGCGCGATCCGAATCCATGTTGAAATCGGCGCAGCGGGGCTCGAATTGCTGGACCCCATCGTTCGGGAGCGGATCGAACGGCTCGAGCGCTATTCCTTGCAGGAGGTCGTGGCCGCCAATGAGCGTCGCCATGAACTCGGCGTCTTGATGCGGCGGTTTCATCAAAAATACGATCTGCTCGCGACACCGGTGCAATCGGCGCCCACGCCGCGCGTTGGCGCCGCGCCGCCGACGCCCTTCGCTTTCCCCTTCAACCTCACACAGCAGCCAGCCGCAGCTCTCCCAATCGGCTTCGACACCAACGGTCTGCCGATCGGTCTCCAGCTCGTCGGCCCTCAATATGGCGACGCCCTCGTGATGCGGGCGGCGCGCGCGTTTGAGCGCGTGCAGCCCTTTCCGACGCGCCACATCGATTCCTTGAAAAAACTTTAGATGGCACCTGCTTTCAATCGCCAAATCAAGGCACTATCACCGCGCCGTTCAATCCAAACACCGTCGCCTCCCGCCGGAGCCTTTTCTGCCCTGACGACCTCCAAATCGAAGGCGCTTCGCCCAGGCATGCCGATATCGCTCCAAATGACGTAAGCGCGCTCTAATCTTTCCACCGCACTCACAGACCCGTAGCCGACGAGTTCTTTTTGTGTCCACAAGGCAACAGAATGGTGAATCTCGTCGACGAGTCCAAAGAGTGCTTTCTCTTGCTGTTCTGCTCGCGGCCCTCTCTCGAACACGGCGAAACCAAGTTCTGTAATACGCAGGAACATTTGGAACGCCGTCATGGTAATAGAGGTGCCTCCGATGGGCTCGCCTACAACAAGCCTGGACGGGCGCCGTATGGCGGGCACATTGCTGATCTCCTTCCAAAAACGCAGCATTTCAAGCGTCATCCCTTGATCAACTTCATCTTGGCCAAGCCCGACCAAAGGAACAAACCATCCGGGTACGTAACGTTCCGCCAGGAAATGATCACCCTCTCGGCGTAGCAAAGTTGCGTGGCAACCGCCGCCGCCTTTCAACGCCATTGGAACCATTATACGGCCACCATCAACGACCTGAACGAAAAGCGCCGCCGGCAGATCCCAAGTCGCGGCTGTAATGATGATTCTGTCGTAGGGCGCCCCCTCGGCATGCCCTTGTGTACCATCGGCGGTCAGAATAGCGACATTGCCCACCCCGAGTGAGGCAAGATCCCTTCGACTTTGCTCCGCAAGGTCCGGAATGATCTCGGTACCAGTGACATATCCCGTGTCGCCGACAAGACGAGCTATAACCGCCGCGAGCCAACCGGAGCCAGAGCCGATTTCAAGCACCCGTTGTCCGGGCTGAAGTTGCAACTTACGAACCAGCCACAGCACGTAGCTCGGTTGTGAGTTGGTCGAGGGCAAAACATTCCCTCCCGCGTCGACATGGATCATTGCCTCGTCGCTGTAGACCAAAGAGAGGTGGCGAAGTGGATCTGCATCAAAATCCTGCAGCGGTTGGTCCCGAAGCATCCGGAAGCAGTGTACGAAGTGATGCCGTGGCCTTGCACGAATCGCGTCCATGACTTCGCTTGGCAGCCCATCGCGAGCGCCATACTGTCGGAATTTTCCGTTCAGCATCAAAATGAAATCATCGAGGTACTGCTCGATCGCTTGGTCAATGGGGGCTTCATCGCAACTCTCTTAATGGCTATACAAGCCCCAAATCGGTTGCCTATCTGGCGGGTAAGGTTGATGATTTCATGGTTAGTTGTTGTATGCGTAAACGAGTTCAAAGATATGATCAAAGTGACTGTCCGCTCTGAGAAGGACAAGGTAGCTTGTCCATCGTGCGGATGACACCTTGTTGCGGGTCGTTCGCCACCGCGTCCGCTCGATGACCGGGCCTCTGATTGTCGTGGGAATCGATGATTTTGCTTTTCGGCGAAATCATTGTTGTGGGTCGGTTCTCTGCGATCTCGAGCGGCGGCAGATTGTGGCACTCTAGCGGGATCGCGAGATTGCGACCGTGGAGATCTGGCTAACAAGCATTTCCGAGATCAAGATCTTGTCACGAGACCGCGGTAACGGATAGGGAAAGCCGCAAAAACTCTGGGGTTAATGCGGCTCTGAGCAAAGGCGAGGTTAGTTGAAAGATCGGGTGGAGTGGCAGCGCGGGCGCCGCGGGCTTTTGCCGAAGCCGCTGTCGTAGATTAATGTTCATCATCGCTGCTCTACAGCATGAGATGGGCGCCCGATGGAGACCAGCACATTTACTGGATCCTGACCATCCGTGGGTATTAATACGAGATTAGGTCTTGCTTCGGGTCTGGGTATCCGAAAGCTGGGTGCAGAGCGTATTGACGATCGCTGATTTATTAAGGCTATCGGCCAGGACTCCGGATGCTGTCCTGATTGCGCCAAGATTTCAAGTGTTCGCTACAGCTGGCACATCCGAAGTCTCCAAGATTTGCCAACGCAAGGAGCGGCGGTAACCTCGAAACTTCGGTTAAACCGCCGAAATATCAATGCAAAACGATCGGAGCCATTGCTAATTTGGTGGAGAGTTGCCCAATTTGAATTCTGCCCCTTACGTCATTTGACGCCCGTGATGGGTACTGGCTGAAATGGGCCAAGCGCCACGACAAATCCAGCCAGGAGCTGCTGCCGCGGTTTGTCGACTACCCCTTGCGTCCTTGGCCGCTTGTGCTGCGTTAAGAATGCGGGCAGACGGATTGGTTCATGACCATGAGATAAGACCTAATAGCGGTCACATCCGGCGGTGAAGAACGACAGCATACTTGGCACTCGAGCTGAGATGTCGCTCGCCAACCGGGCGGCACATCCGGACGAGCGGGTAAACGGCTAGCTTAAGGAGGAGCGTGCTTTGGAAGTTGATACAGTAAACAAAAATATCCTAGCGCGGGGGCCGCGTAAGGCCACTCGCGCCTGTTTGGTCGAACAGGTCACTTCGGAGAACAGATATGAGGCGCGCTCTAATCTTGACGGCGAAATCCACGGAAACTGAGGCGGTGAAGGCGCAGCTGCTTGGGCCTATCGGTAAACAGAGAACAGCTCAGACGTACGTTTATGACGTATACAACATAAGGAAGGTCGTTGGTCGCAATGAAGTGGTCGACGACATCGAAGTTGCCCTATATGAAACCGGCCGCGGCCAAGAAAAGGTCATGCCAGCGGTCCCTCCAATCGTCGGTGATTTTGATCCACATTTGGTCCTGTACATTGGGTGCGCTGGCGGAGATCCTAAGGAGATAAAGGTCTATGACGTACTTATTCCGACCTATATATGGCCGTATGAAAAAGGCAAGGAAACTAAGAATGGCTTCAAACCGCGAGCATATCCGTTAGAGCCAGACGGCTATCTCCACGACTTAGTCAAGGCCATAGCCGCCAGACCAAAATGGCGGACGCGTATTCCGACATTTTTCCAGGTTGATTCCGAGGGAAACCAAATCAATTCCACCGTAATACCTGGAATGCTTGCCTCCGGTAACAAAGGTTCTTACCGACGGCGAGGGGGAAGTCTGGATGGCTGCTAAATACATCAATGACGAAATCATCGCTGTGGAGAGGGAGGGTTTGCTTTCTTTAAAGCAATGGAGCCGTTGCACCGGCCTTACCTCATGATCCGCGGGACCTACTCGCAAATAAAAACACGGGAGGTGCGCAAGTCGATGACGATAGGCAAACGAGATCAACAGCGCATGCGGCGGCGCTGGCTGTTCAATTGATATTGGAAGCTAATGACACTGTACTCCGACGAAGTCGAGGCGCCGAATTGCCCAGCTCGGTCGGCAACCTGATCGGATACTGGAGGTGCGATTGGGACTACGCATCTGAAAAGTGTCAGGAGCTGCTCCATATCGAGAGAATTGATGCCCTGGGTCGCGTCATGGGCCGCCGCGTGTCGAAGATGCCCAAATATCAGTACGCTTATGACGTGAGCGGAATATTATACAGCGAGCGCCTTCATTTGACGGCAGTTCCGTCTAGCCAAAATATCCCGATCTCTGTAAGTCTGGTGCTGAGGGTTGCCGGCAACTATGCCGACTCATTGACTGGAATCGCAATTCGTCCACTCGGAAATCCTCCCATACCTAAGCTTGGACGGAATGTGCTCGTATACGGGGACGAACTGTGGGCTTCGATTGTCGAATACATGCGCATAAGCGATCCGGCAATTGAAGCAGCCGATCTTTGGAAGATCTATGAGCAAAGTCATTCGGGTTGACGATTAGACAGGGTTAATTCGCCCCTGGCGCTGAGATCTACGATGGCAGCGGAATCCTGCGCTGAATTTGCCCACGATTAATGGAGAGCCACTGTTTCTTGGTTTGCACCGATCTCGAACTTATGTGGCTCTTGTAGCCAAGGGTCGAATGCCGGCGGACGGGGTTAGAAAAGCCATCGCTATATCTCGTGATGGCATTTGTAGCCTGACGGCGTGATTTGAAGCTGGTACGCCCGCCAGATCAATTCGGATTTGATCGTCTTGAACACTGTTTCGACCATGGCATTATCGTAGCAACTGCCTTTGTTGCTCATCGAGGCGATAATGCCGTGCTCCTGAGCAACGCCGATAATCACATAAGCAATACTTGCTGCCGCGGTCAAAGCAATGCAGAAGCCCCAGCCTTGGCCGGCGCAAGGCGACCGCGCGAGCTAAAACGGAAAGCGCCAGGTCTTTTTTCAGCCGGTTGCTGACGGCCCATCAGATGATTCGGCTTGAGAAAGGATCGAGGACAAGAGAGGTGAAGCCCTGGGCGGTCCAGATATAACTTATATCGGCAGCCCGTTTCTGATCTGGCGCAGTGGCGGTAAAATTCTGATCAAAATGACTGGGCTCGACCGGTATTGCGCATCAGCCTGGCAATCCTGTGGCGTCCAGCAATGATCCTATCCTGAGCGAGATGGGCATGCATGCGCGAGCTCCCATGAGTCTCTTGCGACAGGCGAAAACGGTCGTGGATATGGGCAAGAAGCACCATGCCTCTCATTAGCGTTCACTTGCAGGCGCTGGTTCTTCCAAGCAAAATGAGCGCTCTGGCTAACATCGAGGATATCGCAAAAACGCGCGATCGGAAAATTCGGCTTTCTTCGCATCGATGAATGAAAATCTCATCGATTTCCGTCCTTGGCGAAAAAAGCCACGGCCTTCTTCAGAACTCCGCGGTCCTGCCGCAGGATCTCGTTCTGCTTGCGCAGGCGAGCGAGCTCCTTGGCGGTATCCTCATGCAGACCGCGAGCAAATCCGCCTTCCGTTCTCGGATCGTCACCGGCTGAGAGGAGATTTCGCAATGCCGAGATAATTTGCAACGGTACCCCGCTGCGGTCCGCTTATCATCATCAGCCGAACGGCTTCCCGTTTGAATTCATCCGAGAAACGCCTCTGTTTGTTCCCGGTCATAGATAGCCACTTCCTGTAGCGCCAACGTTCACGCGAAGAGGTTGTTATCTCCGGAGGTCTGGTACGACATTTACGTGAATATTTTACGAAGTTATTGAACGTCTATAGAATTTATATACTATGATTGAAACGATTGGAGCATATTCAGCGAAGGGTCTGAAATCGGATGAGAAACATTCCATGGACCAATCTGGCGGCTGTCACGGGGGTCATTATCGCGATCACGCTGATCACCGTCAAAAATCTCGACGCCAACGGTTCGTACCAGCTGCTCAATGTCTCATACGACCCGACCCGAGAACTTTATCGTAGCTTAAATGAACAATTCGCGGCGAATTATGAACAAACGACCGGACGACGTCTGCGCATCAAGCAATCGCACGGCGGATCCTCGCGGCAAGCGCGCTCGGTGATCGATGGCCAGCAGCCTGCCGACGTCGTGACTCTCGGTCTTTTTTCCGACGTCGACGCTCTGCGCAAGAGGGGCCTCATCGCAGAAGATTGGTCGAAGCGCCTGCCGCATAACTCCCAGCCCTACACCTCGACCATCGTGTTCTTGGTTCGCAAGGGCAATCCCAAACGGATTCACGACTGGCCTGATCTCATTCGGCCCAATGTCAGCGTCATCACCCCCGACCCGAGGACTTCGGGTAATGGCAAATTGAGTGCGCTGGCGGCCTGGGGCGCCGCGCTGCGCCGGGGCGCCAGCGAAGCGGAGGCGGGCGCCTATTTGAAGCAGTTCTATGAGCATATTCCCGTCCTCGACATTGGCGCGCGCAGCGCGGCCACGACTTTCGCGGTGGAGAAAATCGGCGACGTTCATTTGACCTGGGAGAACGAGGCCATCCGGGAAGTGGCGGAATCCAAGGGCCAGCTTGAAATCGTCTATCCGCCGGTCAGCATTCTCGCGGAGCCCTTTGTCGCCTGGGTCGACAGCAATGTCGACCGCAACAAGAGCGAATCGGCGGCGAAGGCCTATCTCGAATTTTTGTTCACAGATGAGGCGCAGGAAACTATGGCTAAGCTCGGGTACCGGCCCGTTAACGCCGAAATCCTGAAGAAATATCCCAATCTCCTGCCGCATCTCGATCTGTTCCCAATCACCCTGATCGCAAAGGACTGGGACGACGCGCAGCAAAAATTCTTCGCCGCTAACGGCGTCATTGATGTGGTCTACAAGCCTGCTCCACAAAGAACCGCATCTGAGTGATAGCGCATTGAAGGTAGGGAGACAGGCCATGCCGGCGCCGAGCACAGCGGGAAAATTAAGCCCTATTCTCACTCTCGATTATAGCTGGGAGGATGGCCGCCGGGATCTTATAGCTGGGCTCACCGTCGCCGCCATTTCCCTGCCGGAGGCCATGGCTTACGCGGTTATTGCCGGAGTTGACCCTCGGTTCGGGCTGTATTCCTCCATCGTGCTTACTGTCATGGCCGCTATCTTCGGCTCCTCGTCGCATTTGATCACTGGGCCGACCAGCGCCCTTTCGCTCGTAATCTTCAGCGTCTTGGCATTTTTCGACCCAGATGACAGCGTCGAAGCGGCGCAAGCCTTGTTTCTTATCGGTGTCATGGTCGGAGCCATCCAAATCTTCATCGCTGTTTTGAGACTTGGCGACCTGACGCGCTATATCTCGGAGTCGGTCATCCTTGGCTTCATGGTCGGGGCCGCGATCGTGCTGGCGATTACCCAGGTCGCCAATTTTCTCGGCGCGCGCGCTCTGGGGACGCGGCATCAAAACATTCTGCATCGCCTATGGCTGACGCTGACCGAGGGCTATCCCTTCAATCTCAGGGCGATCGCCATAAGCACGGCGACAGTCGCGCTCGTCCTGATCCTCCGTAAACTGGTCCGCGCCTACCGCTTGCCGCATCTGGAAATGCTTGCCGTTCTTGTGCTTGTCGCCGCGGCCGCCTTTTTTCTTGGCTGGTCGCAGCCGGAAGCGGGCGGCAAGACCGCTATCGCGGTCGCTGGGTCTGTGCCGGCGAGCCTGCCTTCGCCGCATATCCCGGAAATAAAGTTCACGTGGGTCTCCGATTTTGCCTCGAGCGCTCTCGCCATCGCCTTGTTGGGCTTGCTCGAAGCCTTGGCCGCCGCAAAATCTATCGCCAGCCAGTCAGGTCAGCAAATCGACTATAATCGGACATGCCTTTCGCAAGGAATTGCCAATTTGGTTGGCGGGTTCTTCCGTTGTTTGCCGGGCTCGGGCTCGCTGACCCGTTCTGCGATCAATTTCCAGGCGGGGGCGGCGACGCGGATGTCCAGCATTTTCGCCGCCGTGGCTGTCGCCGTGGCGCTGTTGTTCGTCGCGCCCTTGATCCGCTATATTCCCAAAGCGGCATTGGCTGGCCTGTTGGTGCTTACCGCAGTCAGACTAATCGATCTGCAGCGTGTAAGCTATGCCTTTCGCGCGTCGCGCTATGACGCGGGACTGGTTCTCATCACTGCCTTCACCGCGATTTTTGTTGGCGTCGAATACTCGATCCTCGTCGGCGTCGCCTTGTCGATCCTGTTTTTCGTGCCGCGCGCCTCGAAGCTCAAGGCCGCCGAATTGGTCGTCAGCCCCGAGCGCGTGGTTCGAGGACGCATGCCGATGGATCCCCCATGCACCGCGATCATTCTGTTCGATCTAGAAGGCGAATTTTTCTTTGGCGCAGCTCCCGAGCTCGATCGCTATCTCAACGAGCTCAATCGGCGGGCCGTGGCGCAGGGGATCCGATTCATCGTTCTGCGCCTCAAGCGCATTCGCAACCCCGATGCGGTCTGTCTTGAAAGAATCGACCATTTTCTGCATGCGGCGAAAAAACTTGGGCTCACAGTCTTGCTCGCGGGCGTTCGGCCCGATCTTCTAGCGGCGATCAAGAGCCTGAAATTTCAGGATTGGTATCCGGTCGATAACATTTTCCCAGAAGAGGGTGACGACGCGGATTCGGCCACTCTCAAGGCCGTGCGCCGCGCTTACGAACTTCTTGGCGAGGCCAACACCTGCGCACACTGCGCGAAGTCCGTGGCCATGAAACCCGCCAGGAAAGCCTGTACTACCTGGTTTAAATGGGAGTTACATTTTCGATGTTGCCGAGGCGCAGTCGACAATGCGGAGCGGGGATATAAGATCCCACGAGGCGCCAACAGGGCAGAGCTGCCGCCCTCAGCGAAAGCAAATTTATTTCTGGCCGAAACCATTTTGTGCTGATTAATACAACGCAGCACATTGTTGCCGCCATTCTACAGATAAGCAGTCGGCTCCATCGCTGATTTGTATAAATAGGCTCTTAAGTTTGTTCTCCAATCGGCGCGTCAGCCGCACCGAAAATCGTCGTGGGTGCGCCGGCGGCGCTGACTGCCTCGCTCAATATAGCATTGCCACTGATCGGAAACGCGCCGCCGTCGGCGGCCAGCGCGGTCAAGATAGGCTGTCGCCTGGCCGCCCAGCTACGCTCCGGCTCTTTAGGTAGCAGCCTTCTGGCCAAATTTAACGGGCAAAAAAGCGTAAGACTCCTGTAGCTAAAGGCCCCTCCTGCATGTGTCATAAAATGTTTGTTCCTCGTTGCCGGACAGCGCTGCATCGATCTTGCGCCTCGTTTTCTTCGTCATCGTTCGCTTCGTTTATCAAACGGAGTAGGCAATTTCCAATTTAGCCGGTGGTCCCAAACCGGGTTCAGTTCAGGTCAGGGTTTCAAGGAAACTGTTCATCTCTTGAAGAACATCCAGCTCGTTTGATTTAAAAATATAATGATCGGCGTCGGGCAGGCGGACGACACGAATGGACGGAAAACCGGCTTCGAACGCCGTTTGAACCCGAGCATATTCAGAAGGAGGCTTTTCACCCCTGCACGCTCACTGTAAGCAGTTGCGTCGAGGCAGATCAAGCCACCCACTTTTTCTGGATAGCGGCTGCCGACGGAACTCAATTCTTGGCCAGCGATAGAATGCCCGATCAACACCGGGCGGTCGAGGTCGAGAGCGTCAATCACTGCCAAAACATCGTCGCCAAGACGATCGGCTGCATAATTGCCATCAGTTGGGGTGGGCGCGCTGGAAGCGCCAAAGCCACGCCGCGTTATGCCGTAAACCTGATAGTTTGACGTAAAGTTCGAAGCGAACTTGTCGAAGACATGCGCGTCGTTCCCAAGACCAGCCAGGAAAATCAACGGGCGCCCCGCGCCACCCCAATAGAGGACTTCCAATTTGACGTTATCGTCGACGGTCACAAACGTCACGCTCTGCTCAGAATACGGATCAACCGGCGCCATGGCGCATGCAAGAGGAAATGCGTTCTCGGCGGCCAGATCAGCGACTTTTCCAACCAGCTTTAACGCTTGCTCGCGATCATCGACCCCACAAACGCCGCTTCCATTCTGGTGAGCGGACAACATAATTTGCTCTGCCTGCTCCTTGTCTTTCTCGAAAATCTCCTTAAGAACCCAAACGACGAACTCCTTTGACGTTTTGTTATCGTTCAGGAGCGAAACCTTTAATTTCGCAAGGCTTTCATCGCTCACATTTGTCTGGTTCATTGATCAATTTCCTCATTCAAGACGGGCCACATTCCTGTAGTAGCTTGAGATTATCGGTATTCTTGATTTTTGCTTCACTTCCCGTGCTAGCTTTAAACGTTTGCCGGGACGTTCATGACATTGACCAGCTACCTATTGTTCCTTGGCGCAAGCCTCGTCCTCATCGTGACGCCGGGGCCTGACCTGCTCTACATGCTCGGTCGTTCCTTAGCGCAAGGAAGGCGGGCCGGAGTGGGGCAGGCTACGTGCATTTGATTGCTGCGATCATGGGCCTATCGGCGGTCATTCTCACGTCTGCTGTCGCCTTTACCGCGATCAAATGGACCGGCGCTGCATACCTGATTTACTTGGGCGTGAATGCGTTGCGCGACCGAGGGCAGGGACTGTCTATCTCAACCGAGATTCTGCGCGGCAAGACGCTGAGGGCGATCTTCTGTCAAGGATTTCTGAGCGATGCTCTAAACCCAAAGGTCGCAATCTTCTTTCTTGCCTTCTTGCCTCAGTTCGTAAATGTGCAAGCTGGCCACGCCGTAGCTCAATTGCTGGTGCTCGGTCTGACCGTGAACATGCTCGCGATAGTCGTGAACCTCGTGATTGTCGTTCTGACAACTCAAATCACCGCTAGGCTGCGTAGCAACCCGATTGTTGCCCGATGGCTCCAGAAAGGCATGGGCCTGGTTTTTCTTGGCCTAGGCCTTCGAATGGCAGGCGAGAAAGCCTAAACGGTTTCCCAAAACGCCCTAGATTTTCGACGCAAAAGTGCGGTGCGAATTTCTTGTGGTCGTGCCGGTCGTCCCAATTCAACTCGGCCATCGTGCAGAGATATTTGCCTTTCCAGATCGTGATCTTGACGCCTTCGCGGTCGATTTCAACGAACACGAGCCAATCAACACCGTCGCGCAGATCGATCCTGATATAGACTGCGGATTCTAATGATGGCGCCCGGGTATTATGAGATAAACGTGCCCGGGATTCTAAAATGATGGCGCCCGCCGTAGCAGAATGAAGGCGCCCGGATGGGCTCCTCGCTGGCCGATGGATTTTCTGTCACCGGGAATGGTGGTTGGTCAAGCCTTTTGGTTTTGTTTGCTGCGGGTTCGCCGCATGCTTTCGCCGGAAAGTTCGATCCGGTGGGCGTTATGAACGAGGCGGTCCAGGATCGCATCGGCGTAGGTAGGGTCGGCAATAATCTCGTGCCAACGGGCTAGAGGGAGCTGGGAGGTGACAATCGTCGCGCGGCGGCCGTATCGCTCTTCAAGAATTTCCAAGATCGTGGCGAGCCGCGGCATCAAGCGGCTCTAGTCCCCAGTCGTCCAAGATCAGAAGCAAGACTGCGAGCTCCACGAGTGGCAGCAAGCCGCAATCTTTAAACGCAGCTTGAATCGGCGCCAGTAAGCAATGTCATCGAAGACAAACGGCATCAGGCCGACTTTCGTCGTTTCAACCAACCGTTCGCCCTCCGGAGTTTCTGAGATATAACTGAGTTCGAGGGGAGGATATCGATCGTCAGCGTGGTTGCGTAGGCCGAAACGACCAAATTGCCAGGCCGATCTGCTCTTGGCTTTTTAATTCGACGAATCGCATGGTCGGTCTTGTCGCTGCTTCGGCGATGGCTTCCGCGTCGCGGTCGTCATTTTTCTGCGCCTTCACATACAGCCACACATATTCTGGCGACATCAACCGGACTTCGTGCCCTACAGCCCCGCTCGGCAAAGGCTTTCTCACAGGCGCCATGAGCAAGGATACCAAGTTGGCTGAGAACGATTTTCGCCGCTCGGTCCCGCGCTTCTCGCCAGAGGCCATGGAGAAGAAGCAGGCCTTTGTCGACCTGCTCAGGCGGGTTGCGAGCGAGAAGGGCGCGACGCCGGCACAGATCGCGCTCGCCTGGCTGCTGGCGCAGCGGCCTTATATCGCGCCGATCCCAGGTACCACCAAGCTCCACCAGCTGGAGGAGAATCTCGGTGCCGCCGCCGTCGAGCTGACGGCCGACGATAAGCATGAGATCGGGGAGGCGGCTTGCACATCCAGGTGGAAGGCGAACGCTACGTGCCGCAGCACCTGGCCCTAGTCGGCCGCAAGGCGCTGCCGCGGGTCCCCGAGTAAGGCCGTGGGGAAGGGAGAGTTATGCTTGCGCGCGACCCTTATGCACAAGGCGCACGCAGTGATCGTTCGAAGCAAATTCGCTCTGCACGATCGAACATGCGCGCGCGTGCGACGCCGACTGGAGTAATGGATATGACCCGAGCCAGTAGCAATACGCAGGCCGACGTCCGTCCTTTCTCGCCGGAGCAGGTCCGCTCGGCCGCGCCGGCGCTTGAGAGTCAGACGCAGGACCGGCTTGTCAAAGCAGTCTGGAATGGTGCCGCCCTCATGTCGCTTGTGCCGCCAGGACGGTGGATATAGGCTACGCTCAATAAGGAGACGCCCTCCTCACCTTCTATCAATGCCATCACTCTGGTGCTTGAATACCATCGCAAGCGTCCCCTTCACTAGGTTTATTTCCGCTAAAACCCAGTCGTAATAATACAACGACATCCCTGGCGCGTGGTTTCTCCAGGATGACGGCTCCCTTTGGGTGAGAAGTGGAAATCGCCGGGTCCGAGCTCCTCGCCCTCGATCGTAAGATCACCCGAAATCATGTAGATCTCCTCGTCATGTTCATGAGCGTGCGGGGGAAGCATAGCGCGAGAGTCCGCCTCAAGCAGAATCGTCTGACGTCTTTGTTCGAGATTGCGGTGCAGGACCTTGAAGCGTATGCCAGGCCCCATCTCCAACCAAATCCCTTCCGCCGCGCGCAACGTGCGGCTGATTTTTTCCATTTGGGCGCGGCCCGCTAGGCGCTCTTCGATCTTCTCCAGTAAGGCCTCCGGCGGCGCAAGTGGCGTGACACTCAGAGCGATTGGGGCGAGCGCCTGTTCCCACTCGCTGACCTTTTGCGCGAAGGTACTATCAAATTTCAATTTTTCATCCGCGGCGCAGCGTTCTTCAAGGGTCATCGCGCCGCAGGCGAACAAGGCAGCATCGATGTCTTCGTCGGAATCATTCATGACAAGCACCTTCTCAGGTCTGCCAGCGCGCGAAAGAGCGTCGACTTCATGGTGCCCAGCGGCTGTTCGAAGCGGCGCGCCAATTCCAGGTGGGAATAGCCATGCACGTATGCGAGCAGGACGTAGCGCCGCTTGTCAGGACCGAGCTTTTCTAGGCAGTTCATAAGCCGCCCCTTTCCAATTGGGTCTTGCTCGGGCAAATCGTCAGCAATCTCCGGCAAGGCGCCGTCCGCGCCGTCCAAGGATTTATTCGCGGGGTCCCGGCGGCGAAGTTCGTTTAGCGCCACACGGCGCGTCACCACGGTCATCCATGCAAGCGCCGCGCCCTTGTTTGGATCAAACGATTTGGCACGCTCCCATATGCGAACAAAGGCTTCCTGCAGTGCTTCCTCGGCGCGTGCGGGCTCGCGCAGCAGCGCGACGCAAATGGGGAAGAGACGCGGGGCGGTCGTCGCGTAGAGATCGCGAAATGCGGCCCTATCGGCTGCGCCGACGCGAAGCAGCAAAGTTTCGTTCGAGATCGGCTCTTTAGACAACCGAGTCCCCGATAGGCAAGATTTAAATAGGAGCCCAGCATATGCAAAGGCTTGAGCCCCGTCGAGAGGGCAGACGTGGTACGTAATCCCGGTCACCACAACAACTCCGTGGAATAGAGGACATCCTGAAAAGAGGCCGTAGGAATGCTTGTGGAAGGCGGTCGCGGTCCTCCCTCAGCTGCTGAGCCTTGATCGGCGGCAAATAGTGCACAAACTCGGTTGATGGCGCGCAAAACCGCTCCGCAAGGGGTGACCCCCGTAGAATGTTTATCTTTTACGCGTTGCGAAGAAATACAGATGCAGCTCCGGGGCCGTTTCCTCGGTCCACTTCAGTCGAAGCTTCGCGCGCATCGCATATCTGAGGCCTTCCGTTAGGGCATCAAACTGCCGGAACGAGCTGACACCTCCATCAGTCCGGCGGTAATGCAAAAAAAGCAGCCAGTCTGCAACCTTTCTATTAACCCTAGTGTAAAGGCGAATGTCCCCCAGATGTGGTGGCCTGACATGCAACCTGCACGCTCGAATCGTAGTATTCTAACGTCCTCGCAGGATGATTTCAAAAAAACGGCTCGGCAGCGTCAAGCCACATATTTTTAGCGTTCTCAGAATCAACTCCACGGAGGTACAAAATGGCCCTCAATACTCCTGATCGGAAAAATAATGCACCTTTTGAATTAATACTTCGCTTAAATCGATCGCGAAGCTGGCCAGCCGCGCTGTTTTGCGGGGCGTTGGCGTTGGGGTTTGTCGTTGCGGCTCGGCCCTCGCTCGCTTCGAGTCATCGCGAAGCGCCAATGATTACATCCTTGCCGAAACTCGACGGAACAGATTTTTATATGTTCCGCAGTTATGAACAAGGCCGCAATGCCTATGTGACTTTTGTGGCGAACTACATTCCGCTCGAGGATCCCTATGGAGGACCCAATTATTTTGAGCTTGACAGCAAGGGGCTTTACGAAATCAAAATCGACAATACCGGAGGCGGCGTAGAAGATATCACATTTCAATTCCGCTTTGCGAATGCCCAGCAAAATTTGTCTGTCGATGCTGGCGGCGTCAAAGTTCCCGTCGCACTCATACAGACGGGCACGATAGGTAACAATGGCAATCCCAACGACGTTGCCAATCTCAACGTCCGCGAGAGCTATACGATTAGTATGATCCGCGGCACAGATTATGCTCATGGATACGCCGTAACCAACGCCGACACGGGCTCTTCGACCTTCGAAAAGCCAGTGGATAATGTTGGTTTTAAAACACTGCCGGATTACGCGGCCTACGCGGCGGCGCATATTTACAACATCAAAATCCCAGGGTGCGCAACCAACGGGCGTGTGTTCGTGGGCCAGCGCAAAGATCCTTTCGTCATCAGTCTCGGTGAGACATTTGATCTCATTAACTATGCGCACCCGATTGGCGAGGCCTTCGCCAACTCGGCCCGAGATGACATCGCAGACAAGAACGTGACTTCTATTATCCTTGAAGCTCCGATTTCTTGCATCAAAAACAAGGACGACGTCATCGGCGCGTGGACGACAGCAAGCGCCGGTTATGAAAAAGGCTATCGTCAAGTCTCGCGGCTCGGCATGCCGCTCGTGAATGAGCTCGTCATTGGCTTGAAGGACAAAGACCGGTTCAATGGGAGCCGGCCGTTCGATGACGCGCAGTTCTTGACTTATGTGACGAACCCCTCTTTCCCGGAGCTCGTCCAACTCATTTTCTCAGGTGCAGGGATTCAAGCCCCGACACTCTTCCCCCGGGCGGACCTCATTGCGACTTTTTTGACGGGCATCAAAGGGCTCAATCAGCCGGCATCAGTGCATCCATCCGAGATGTTGCGATTGAACACGAGCACGCCAGTCACACCGGCGGGCATGCAAAGCCGGCTCGGCGTTATCGGAGGGGATAATGCCGGTTTCCCCAATGGGCGAAGGCCGGGCGACGACATCGTCGACATCACGCTGCGGGTGGCTATGGGAAGGCTCATCACACTCGGGCTTTTTGGCACACCCGCGCAAGCGCCCTCAGGGGGTCTCGACTTCACCGACGGCGCTCTTGTCGACGATAGCTTCTTCGACAACCAGTTCCCTTATTTGAAAACCCCGATCGCTGGCTCGCCCGGAGCATCCGAGCCGCATACCCCACTGCCGGCCAACCCAGTGTTGCCAGGGCTAGAACCGGTCTCCGTGCAATGAGTGAACGGGCAAAGAAAACCGCTGATTGCCATGGGCGCGCCCACGCCCATGGCACTTTTCGCAACGTGCTACTCCCTATCTTTGCCGCAACCTGGTTGTTCTTCCAAGGTAATATCAGCGCTTCGGCCCCCTATTTGCCGACCGATGACTCCCAGCCGCTTGAGCAATTGCCCGTCGTTGGCAATAGAGAATTGAGAGGGCTTCGTGCTCTCCATGCTGAGCTCGCCAAACATCCGGATGACCTCGCTCTCGCTGTCAAAGTTGCAACAAAGGATATCGAAGCTGCACGCTCGATGTCCGACCCGCGCTATAATGGTTACGCGGAAGCCGCAATAGCGCCTTGGCTTTCCCGACCAAATCCACCTGTTCAGGCACTGTTACTTCGTGCGATTCTTCGCCAAGCAATTCATAACTTTCAGGGCGCCATGGACGATCTTGACGCCGTGATCTCTTCTGATCCGCGCAATCTGCAAGCGCGCCTCACGCGCGCCGTCATTCTGGAAGTCCAGGGCCACTATGCGGAGAGCCTAAAGGCTTGCCTTTCGCTCGCCATTCTCGCGGATGATGTGATCACCACGACTTGCGCTGCTTCAGTCAACAGCCTGGGAGGGCAAGCCAAGGAGAGCCAAGCGGCTCTCATGGCGGCTCTCAATAGGGCGCGTGGTGATGAAGACCCACAGCTGCTTCTTTGGGCATTGACCGTTTTGGCTGAGATTGAGAACCGGATCGGGGATGATGCGTCCGCCGAACAGCATTTCCGCCGAGCTTTGGCTGTCGGGACGCACGATGCCTATCTTCTTGGCGCATATGCGGATTTTCTATTGGATGCTGGCCGAGCAGACGAGGTCCGCTCGCTTTTGCAGGGGGAGTTGCGCGTCGATCCTCTGCTGTTGCGGCTGGCGCTTGCCGAAAAGATGCTTGGCTCGGCTGAGCTCGCAAAGCATGTGGATGACCTCCGCGAACGTTTTTCAGTTAACAAACTCCGCGGCGATAAATCGCATCAGCGCGAAGAGGCTCGCTTCACCCTGCATTTGCTGGGCGACGTAACGGAAGCGTTACGCATCGCCCAGGAAAACTTCGGGGTGCAACGCGAACCCATGGATGCCCGAATCCTGCTCGAAGCGGCCATCGCGGCTGACATGCCAGCCGCCGCACAGCCGGTCTTAGACTTTCTACAAGCATCAGGGTTGGAAGATGCACACCTTCAACGACTGGCTTCACAGATGACGAGGGCGGAGAGATGAAGCATTTTATCTTACTGCTCTGTGTCCTCATGACGCTCATATCTACGGCAACGTCTCCCGTATTGGCACACAAATCAAGCGACAGTTATCTTAGTTTGCGTGTCGATGGCGAGCGTATACTCGGGCAATGGGATGTTGCGTTGCGCGATCTCGACTATGCCTTAGGTCTCGACCTTAATGATGACGGAGTCATCACCTGGGGCGAGGTGCATCGGCGCCATGAAGACATCGCTTCGCTCTTATTGTCGAGCCTGAAGCTGCGCGCGGATGGCAAGATTTGCCCTGCACGGTCAAGCGAGCATCTCATTGATGTCCACAGCGATGGCGCTTACGAAGTGTTCCGCTTCGCTGCCGATTGCCCCGAAACTCCGCTTGAACTGCAGATAAATTATGATTTTTTCTTCAATTTTGACCCGCAACATCGCGGTTTGCTGCGCCTGGACTTTGGAAAAGATGTCCAAACTGCTGTGTTTAGCCCGCTACAAAGAAATTGGCGCACGCAGCGAGATGGCGTCGATTTTCTGCGGACTTTTGTCGCCTACGTTAATGAGGGCATATGGCATATCTGGACGGGCTTTGATCACATTCTCTTCCTCTCCGCCCTTCTCTTACCCGCAGTGCTGACCTATTCCAAAAGGCGTTGGGTTGCAGTTACGCGCTTTAGTGAGGCCTTTCGCAACGTCATAGCGATCGTGACCGCGTTTACGATTGCTCACTCGATCACATTGAGCCTCGCGGTATTCGGCTATATCTCCTTGCCTTCTCGGCTGGTCGAGTCGGCGATAGCCATATCTGTCATTGCCGCGGCCTTGAATAATTTACGGCCGATCGTGCAGCGGCGCCTTTGGGCGGTCGCTTTCATTTTCGGTTTGGTGCACGGATTAGGTTTCGCCAATGTCCTCATCGAACTCGGGCTTCCCAAGAAAGCGCTCGCCATCGCCTTGATAGGCTTTAATCTCGGAGTAGAAGTAGGACAGTTGGCGATTGTTGGGGCGATCCTACCTGCCGCCTATCTTCTCCGCTTCTCATGGTTCTACCCACGCATCGTGCTGAGTGGCGGCTCACTTTGCATCGCCATGATTGCAACGGTCTGGCTGCTTGAGCGAAGCCTTAACTTGAGCTTGATATCTTGACCCTTAGCGTTTTGGGACCGTTGAATTAATTGGGGCGCAATGGAAAGCGAATCGATGAATTTTATTCCTGTCACGGTAATTGAGAGCGATAACGTGGGCCTCTTCCGCGTGGGGCGTTGACGTGCAATCGCGCCATTGTCCCACACAAAGCACGTAAGCGTCCTGAACGATCCAGGCCTTTCGTGTCGCTGGGGGATGGTATCAATGCCCGGCGTGTAGCTGCGCTCTGTAAATAAAAATAAAGCCCGCCAAGAAGAATGCTGGCCTCCTCGACCATCCGCTTCGCGGAGAGCGGCAGCGCCGCGGATAATTCCAGAAGAAACATCTATTTTTCGATGCCTCAGCGTGACTTGAGGCGATGCTCGCCGCGCCCCATTGACATGGCCTGCTCTTGGCCAGAGCGACAGGCTTGCCCGGTCCTCGACGTCGTTGGAAAATCGAATATAGACTTTTTCGTTATTCGCATCTTGCCACTTTCCAGCCGCGTCGGTCCGCTCAAGGGTTGGTTTCGTGCACCGGTGATTGCGCGACGGCATTGGTAAGCAGCAGCGGCTTTGCTTGAATTTCATCGCGCTGATCGCTGACCGCCCGGCGCGCTTCGTCAATGGCGAGCCGTAACGCAGCCAGGCCAGCCTCGTCGAAATTTTTATCGCGCGCAAAGCGTAAACCTTTTGTTGACAGATCTTCGATTTGCGCCTCCAGTTCGCCAAGTTTGGTTAGAGCCACTGTCGTGTGCGCGAGCTGCTTCACCTCGATCAATTGGTCAACAAGCGCCAATGCGGCTTTGCGCGCGCGCACCCGCGTTAACCCAAACATGGCTGCGACCGCCGATCCCAATCCGCTGATAGTCATGGCACCAATGTAGAGCCAGTCGCCATATCGATCCATGAAGCTTTTTTCGTCGTTATCATAATAGGCAGCCGCACCCGGGTGAACGGCATCAGCCGAACCCTTCTCGGTGTCCGGCTTTTCTATCGCTGAGGCAATCGGCCCTTCGTTCTGGAGGGAGCGGCGCATCGCAAAGAGTCGTTTGGTGAGATCGGTTATAATCTCCCCTGAGATGGTCTGACGTGCCTCGAGGCGGTCTGCTACCGAAATGGTCGTGGCGGCCTCCTTGGGTTGTGGCGGAGACCCGCGAAAGAAACCGGCTGCTATGTCAGCTTTTTGATAAGCCTGGCTCCTTGCCGCCATGCCTTCGGCTGCGTTGATTGGAATCATACGAGAGCACGATTTCCGGATGCTAGCGCCGCCGACACGGTCTCGAATGCGCGACTGTGTAAAGGGCCGACGGTGAGGATCGCATCGATGCGCTTCTGCGATACGATTTGGGCCAAATCGTCGGCGGACAGCATCACATGCTGAACTGACGTGGCAGCAATTCCATATTCGGCGAGGATCGCGTCAAGAAGCGTAGCGTTCGAGGCCGTTGCGGGAAAAATTCCAACGCGTTTCTTGAAAAGGTCAGCTACCTTAGTGATTTTGGAGTTTGCCGGCGCGGCGAGGAGAGCGAGGTCGTTATGCAAAACAACCACAGTCGCGCCGTTCGGCGGAATGGCAACATCACTGCGAATGACCGCGAGATCGGCCTGTCCCTGTTCAAGAGCATTGGCGCTTTGTGCGAGATCGTCGACAGCCACGATAAGGAACCGGATACGTGAGCCATCTCGCTCCAAATGCCGCGCAATTGCTGTGATGAGTTTTGCGTTGTCGCCTTCCGCCGGTCCGACGGCAACCCTGAGCACGTGCGGCCTCTCGGCGAAGCGCAACGTCAGGGCAACGACGGCAACCAGAGTAACCGCTAACATCAGAAAAAAGAAGCCCGCCGTATAGATCACACCCGAGAAAGCCATTCGACGGCGTGGCAACATGGTTTCAACATCTCCCTTCAAGTTGGCCCGCGACATCGCCCAAGGATAGCACACCCTCTTCCGCGCCAGTCCGCTAAGGCTGTGGTCCGGAGATAGATTCAAAGGCTTCGGCAGAATTCTTGAGTCAGTCGCTGTATTATAAATTTTCGTGGAGGGGGAAGCCATCACAAAAGGAGAAGCAAAGTGGCAAGGTTGATCGAAGAAGAGCAAGCTTCCGGAGAGGTGCTGGCCGTTTACGCGGACATTAAAGTGTACCGTCAGACGGATTGGATCAATAATTTCTGGAAGGCGCTAGCCAATCATCTACCGACCTTGAAGCGCACATGGGAGAACGTTAAGGAGGTCATGGCGCCTGGGGCCTTAGATCCGCTGGCTAAGGAATTGGTCTATCTCGCGGTCAGCGTCACGAACAATTGCAACTATTGCATTGCATCCCACACCGCCGCAGCGAGAGCCAAAGGGATGACGGAGGAACAATTGGCCGAGTTGCTCGCCGTGATAGGCCTTGCAAACGCCAACAACCGTCTCGCAAATGGATATAATGTACCGGTGGACGAGAGGTTTGTCGCCCCCGCCGAGCAGGATTGACGCTTTCTCAAGCCACACACACGGAGAAAGCTGCGGACCGCGGATTCTTCGCCGCCTTGATGGAGAAGAGTCTTATAAGGCGCATCGTCGGCGTTGTTCCGGGCACGCTCGCCGTCATCGCATTTTCTGCTTCAATCCTCGGGTGCTGGGCATCGCTTTTCGCTGCCTCCTTCGTGGTTCCTGTCTTCCTGCCTGGAGCGTCGGCCTGCTAGTTTCAGGCATCCTGCGCTATGGGCTCGGCGCAAAAGTCTTTTTGGGTCACTGAACTTCGTCATTCAGCCGCTCGGCTTACTATCCTGTGCGGCTCTACCTGACTGGCTACACCTCGTCTGTAGGTCCCTGCGACCAACTTTCGTCGCGAGGGCCTACGCGGCTTGTTGATCGAGCCATCTTCCGCGCGCCATTTGACAAATGCTACGCCTGATCCTCTTGCGCAGCGAGATTTTGCGCCTCGCTTTTCAGAATTTCATCGAAAATTGCATCAAGCACTGCCGCGAAAGCGGCCGTCCGATTCCTGAGATCGTCCGTGTTTCTGGTCACCCTTCGGACCTTTTCAGCAAGCACTGTGCTCGTAGTCTTCATCTCATGGGAATCACCGACAAGCGACTCGCTTTCGATAGTTTCGGACATTGGTGCAAGCAATCCCTAAACATAATGAGGATCGGGCAAAATTATCGGCCGATTGCCTGGCCGGTCGAGAGCCCGAAATATGCGGGCAATTTACGGTGACGGAATCAAGCTATCTGAATCAACGATGAAAAAACGACATTTCAAACTCGAATTCTAAAGAAACTAAACTGGAACCTAACTTCCGCAAAGCAAAAAATAATTCTTCACACAAAAATCGCCAATTCAAAAATCCATTTGCATGATGCTTCGTTGCGCAGTGTTGGCTCTGAATTTTTTCAAATCCTCGAACTCTTGGAATTAATAAGTCAATTCGCTGATCAAAATCGCTATCCGGCCCCTAGCAAATCGCCCGCTCCAAAGCCAGGGAGACAACACCCAAGATGCCGTCTAAAGATCGTCCCTCGCCGCGTGACGGCGGACATGTAATTGCGCTCCATGAATCGCAGCACCATACCGATTTTCTGTGGGAGGGCTTTATTCTTTAGTCGCGAATCGAGTCTCGCTACCCTTAGCATTGTCTCATGCTTCGCGTTCAGACTGGCGGTCCGGTCAAGACTCCCGCGTCGTCATCGATAACCGTTACCCATGCCGGTGAGACCCTGATCGTGCGTTTGCTCCGCCATCCGGCGGCGCGAAGGTTTATTTTGCGCGTGCGCTTTGCCCAACGCGATGCGGTGCTGACAATTCCTGCGCGAGCCACGCTCAGAGAGGCACGCCAATTCGCCGAGCGCCATGGCGCATGGATCGCTGTGCGACTGCGCAGGCTGCCGACGGCCATTCCCTTCGTCCCAGGTTCGATCGTTCCCTTGCGGGGAATATGCCATACGCTTGTTCATTGCCCGGGCGAGCGCGGCATGGTCTGGGTCGAGCGAGCCGGAGCAATCGATGGGTCCTCCTCCCCAGAGGGCGTCGATTTCCTATTGTGCGTCGCGGGTAGAGCCGAACACTTCGCTCGACGAGTTCGGGATTATTTCAAACGCGAGGCGCGCCGCGATCTCGAGAATGCGGTTTCTCGCCACACGCGCACACTCGGGCTGCGCCCACGCAAGCTTGGGTTGCGCGACACCGTGAGCCGTTGGGGCTCCTGCTCGGCTTCGGGGTCACTCAATTTCTCCTGGAGGCTCATTATGGCGCCCCCTTTCGTTCTCGATTATCTCGCCGCGCATGAAGTGGCGCACCTCGCTCACCTGGATCATTCGAACCGATTCTGGGCATTGACCCGAACGCTATGCGCCGACACCGACAGAGCCGAAGCGTGGCTTTCAGCACATGGTCGACACCTGCACAAATACGGAGACAAGTAGAATTCATCTTGGTTGCCTCGCAGGTGACAGAGAGGCCCTGGGCTTCTTTATCCTTGTACGATCCCGCGCTTGCTTCCTCATTCGGCGTTCGGTCCGAAGGGCAGTCCCATTTGCGAACCGCGATCTACGGCTTCCCGCCTCAAGGCCGAAAGAGTGACACCGAGCAGGCGGACGCCCTTTGGAATCGGCATCAGCGCCGACAAGAGGTCGAGACTCAATCGTTCCAGCTCAGCGCGGGCCGCGATGGGATTGGATAAGGACCGGCTCCGCGTGATGCGCTGGAAATCATCGTATTTGACTTTGAGTGTCACCGTCCGGCCGCGAACCCCTGAACACTCGCAATGGTGCCAAAGTCTGTCGAGGATCGGCTGCAATGCTTCACGCATCGATGCGAGATCGTGGAGATCCTGGGAGAAGGTATTCTCAACACCGACAGACTTGCGGACGCGGCCCACGTGAACTGGCCGGTCGTCGACGCCGCGTGCGATCCAATAGAAAAATAATCCCGATTTGCCGAAGTGCTGCTGCAGAAAGGGCAAGCCCTGCGCCTTGAGATCGCGCCCGGCCTTGATGCCAAGCCGAAGCATCTTCATAGCGGTCGCAGGGCCAACACCGTGGAATTTTTCGACCGGTAGCATCTCGACGAAAGCCGGGCCCATCTTGGGCGTGATGACAAAGAGGCCATCGGGCTTGCGGTAATCGGAGGCAAGCTTTGCCAGGAATTTGTTATAGGAGACCCCGGCTGAGGCCGTGAGGCCGGTTTCAGCCCAAATCCTTGCTCTTATGCGCTCGGCAATTTCCCTTGCCAATGCAATGCCTAGGAGATTCTCCGTGACGTCGAGGTAAGCCTCGTCCAGTGACAGTGGCTCAATGACCGGCGTGAATTGTGCGAAGATCTCACGGATCTCAAGCGATACGGCCCGATAGACATCGAAGCGAGGCCTGACGAAAATCAGGTCAGGGCATTTGCGCTTGGCCGTGATTGAGGGCATCGCCGAATGGACTCCGAATTTGCGCGCCTCATAACTTGCCGCCGCGACGACCCCGCGCTCACGCGCTCCGCCGACGGCGACGGGTTTGCCGCGCAGCTCCGGATGATCGCGCTGCTCCACCGACGCGAAGAACGCGTCCATGTCCAGGTGGACAATTTTGCGCGTCTGCACGGGATGGGCCGCGGCCTCCCAAGCCCGCCTTTCAATTTTTGTTCCGTCTCGATGCATGCCAGGCGTGAGGAAAGCCGAAGCTAGCGGGCCACCGGAGGCTTGAACCGATGCGCCACCGCGATAAAGGTGGGGTCAAGCGGAGGAACGATCGAATGGGCAATGTCTCACATGGTATAAGCTCGACGACTCAACGCTAGATCGTTCGTCAAGGATTGAAAAGGCTCGATGCCAATCCGTCCCCAGTACACATGGCATTATGATGCTGGTGCTATCCAGACCAAGGCATTCGCTGAACGGGGAGAAGCGGCGGCGACAGAGCGTATTGCGAATCAGTTAGTTCCATCCATGATTGATGGAGCGGTTAACCTTTCTTATGTGTTAACAGGCCCTGGCATAAATTGACACCTCAGGGCTGACGTTGCTTGTCGTCAGCTCGTTAATGTCTCAGTGCCTATTCAATTGGTTTCTTGGGCGGCGTCTCTTGCGCCGGGAACCAGCCTGAATATAATAAGGACGAACACAATGTCGTTGATGACCGCATAGAGACCCGCGAAAATGCCGGCCAGCCATAATAAAAGCGTTTTCATGCTAGCAGCCGCGCGGCTGAGCGCCACATCCGCTGGAAGGCTCACGATCTGCGCGCCCACGACGTCACCGAGCTTCCAGCCAAATCCATTGCCGCTCCCGTAGATCTTCACGATCTCCGCCGGAGCCTTTTCGGCGGCTCCATGACAGCCGAGGCAACTTTCGCTATCAACCCGGATTGGCCTGCTGAGATAGAGCGACCTTCCGAGGGGCGTATCACGGTGCCCGTGGTACTCCGTCTTCGACGGATTGTTGCGAAAAAAGTTCACGACATCCGCCTCCCAGTCAACAGTGCGGTCCCGCGGATTGGTTGGATTTAGTGCCGCCTCCTTGTAGGAGAAATCAGGATAGTATTCCCGCAAGTAGTTGAATCCTTCCGTTGCCGCGTAGAAGGGGATCGACTGCGGAAAAAATCGCGGCTCGGGCGCCTCCTTCTGCTGCGCTTGCACGATGTCAGCGATTTGCTGGCGGGCGGCCTTCAAAACCTGCCGTTCCTTGGCCACGTGGAACCCTAGCATTGCATTTTGCAGAACCGCCGGTACTTGGACATCGAGGACCTGCTTCATATTCAGGACACTCTGGTCCACTTTCGTCTGTTCCTGATCCAGAAGTGGCGCAATTTGTGTCGTGGTGTAGGTGCGCATCGCTTTCGTCGTCTCGAGCATCAAGTGCGCAGTTTCCATGACTTCCAGCTCGGCATTCGCCGACAATCGGTTCCAAACGGCATAACCCGTGGCGGCGTAGCCGGCAGCAATGACCGGCAGGAAAACAATATTGAACTTGAGAAGGACATTGAGTCTGGTGACGTTGGATAGCATAGTAGGCTCCTGCTATGAGAGGTCATCATCAAGGCTGGACTTTGTAGCCTCTTGCAGCTTTGCGCGAGGAAGGCCGAATGAGAAGCCCCCCGTTGTAGTTGCAGCCCAGACATCAATCAGTGTGCAAAAGCACAGAATAGCGCGGCTACAGCCTTTACCATACCAGGCATGAGCATTCCGATCGTTCTTCGATGAAAGGACCTTGCTGATGCCAAGCCCTGATCAGATGGAAACCATATTCGGCGGCTTCTCTCTGGGACTCAACAACTATGCGGTGATCGCGGTGATCGCACTGATCGCAGCGGCAATTACGATCGTCATCTCCCACGTCAACTTTTACCGCCATTTGCAGGAGTCGAGCTGCAAGCCTGCGGAGCCGCGCGCTGGTCATGTCACGGCTGCATCCGTAACGGCTATATCCGGCCTCCCTGGCTCGGACAGTGAGCATCTCCTGCAGCAGCGATACGGTACCGCCGACCGTGCGCGTGCCTTCTACAGCAAGCAAGTACTCGATCATCTCTCCCCGACCATGAGCGATTTCGCCGCGCGGGCCGAGTTCCTCTTCGTGGCGACCGCGGACCGGCACGGCGAGTGCGACTGCACTTCGAAGTTCGGCGAGCCGGGCTTTATCCGCGTGCTCAGCCCCAAGCACGTGATCTACCCCGAGTATCGCGGCAACGGCGTTTATGCCAACACCGGCAATATGCAGGAGAACCCGCATATTGGCATGCTCATGATCGACTTTTACCGCGATACGATCGGCTTGCACATCAACGGCCGGGCTCGCGTGGTCGAAAATGACGAGCTTCTGACCCAAGCGGACAAACTGCCGGAGAGCATCCTCGCCGAGATGCGGCACGAGGGCAAGAGGCGGCCTGAGCGCTGGGTCGTGACCGAGGTCGAGGAAGCCTACATCCAGTGCTCTAAGCACATTCCCTTACTGCAGAAGCTCGATAAGGCAATCCATTGGGGAACGGACAGCGCCACCGAGAAGAAGGGTGACTATTTCAAGCTGGACGAACACCGGGCCGCGCTGGCCGTTGGGCGGGAGAGGGCAAATGAGCAACGATAAGCTCGGCCTTTCCGGGTCGGCGGTCACGGAGGTCTGGAGTAAGGCTTTTTTCGCTTGGCAAGCCACGCCGCGTAAGGCGCTTGCCCTCAGGCATAAGCCCCAGCGTGAGGGCAGCGGTCCAATTCCGGCTCTGTCGGCGAACTTTGCGGATGACTTGTTCGCGGGACGCGTTCGCGAGCCGCTCGCCGTCACCCCGGCCAAAGCCGCTCGCCCGCCCGTGCCGGCGGCGCTCCCGCTCTCCCCGCTTCGGCAACAGCTGGTTGCGGAAGGAGGCGAGATGCCTTCCTGGCGGCACGAGCCGCTCTCTCTCGTTGTCGTTGATATCATCGAGGAGGCTCCCGACACCAGGACCTTCCGCCTCGCCGGGGAGACGGCGATGCGGTTCGGCTACAGCCCGGGCGACCATGTGATGGTTTCGCTCGACATCGGCGGGAAGCGGGTCCGCCGAGCCTACAGCCTTTCCTCGAGCCCGTCGCGGCCCTATCTCCTCGATCTCACGGTGAAGCGCGTCCCAGGCGGGCTGGCCTCCGTCTGGATGTGCGATCATCTCGGGATCGGCTCGCGCATTACCGTGGAAGGGCCGCGCGGCCGTTTCACCTGCCTCGACCGGCCCACCCGCAGGCTTCTCCTCATTGGTGCCGGAAGTGGAATCACGCCATTGATGTCGATGTGCCGTTGGATCGCAGATACCGCCGCCGAGGCGGATGTCGAGATGCTGCTCTCCTTCCGGACCGTCGCCGACATCATCTATCGCCGGGAGCTTGAGCTGCTCGCCACGCGGCACCCCAACATTCGCATCGCCATCACACTCACGGGTGATGAGAGGGAGCTTGACGGCTGGCAGGGCCGCTGCGGCCGTGTCGACGAGGCCATGATCGCCGGGCTCGGCACCGGCCTTGCGGACTGCGATGCCTATCTTTGCGGCCCCGAGGGCTTTGCCGATGCCGTGCAGTCGAGCCTTGAGGCGCTCGGTTTCGATATGCGCCGACTTTATCGGGAGAGCTTCGGTCCCGTGCGGCCCGCCCGGCCAGCGGAGGTGGGTCCTCGGCATAAGGTCAGGTTCATCCGGTCGGGCCTTGCGGTTGAGGCGGATGAGGCTACGACATTGTTGGAGCTGGCTGAGGCTCACGGGATCGAGCTGAGCTATAGTTGCCGCTCCGGTTATTGCGGTGACTGCGAAGTGAGGTGCTCGGGACCAGTTACCTTCGCAGACGCGAAAGGGTCCAGCGAGCACTCGAATGGCGGCCTAGTCCTGGCCTGCTCATGCTTCGCGCGGGGCGATCTCGATGTCGAAGCCTGATATAACCCTATTCCTCCAAGCCGCTGTCCCCCCTGAAAACAGGGTAAGCTGCGGCCTTTCGCGCGCAGGTTCTTAATCCGCCCGTAACATAACCACCGGTTTTTACATAAGTTACCGATAACTTTACGATCGAACCCCGCCGGGGTCGCCATCGAGTTTATGGGCGTGCGGTTGTGGCATAAGAACCAACGTATACCTTTAGTCCTGTTCCGCCGAAATCGCTAGGCAATATAGCGCGCCGCGAATACCGCAGGCGATAAGGCTGAATTCACCGCGCCTCCGGCAAAAAAACTTATTTCTACCTATCGCCATTCGCGACTTTGTACAATTAGCATTTATGCGTTCTAGGGGTACAATTGATAATATATGTAACACGATATATGTAGGCTACCATGAACAGTCCGCATCAACAAGGAATTCTGGCATGGCGGCATCAACGGGTTGTATCTCGATTACTGGCGGCATGGGCTGGCAGCTCATTGGAACTCTTGGAGGAGCCGGTCAATTTATTATCCAGCCCGCATCTATCCCTTTATCCATTGCTTTTGGTTCAGCTCCTCCTTCGGGAAATGATGGATTCCATATCCCGGCACATACCCGGCCGTTCGTTTCTCCGCCATTTGCGTCGGGGACAAATGCCTACGCCTGTATCACTCCGCAAAAGACTTCCGCCCGCGTCGTTATTTCAACCACGGCATAGGGCTAGATATTGGCCGAGCTCTCTTATCTATTCTATGCGCTTGGCGTACGAAGCCGCCATTAATAGGGTGTAAACATTGCGCTCGAATCTGCCGGGCGCTGGCGAACACGGTTGGCGACAGCGCCTTGACTATTTGCAAAACGCCAAACGGTGATGGATGCACTCCGTCAGATGACATCCCGTATAAGAGCGTCAAGTCCGATTGGCGAAAAATACGATTGAGATTCACGCACGGTACTCGATTATCGTAGCAGCATTCGATAATTATGTTTGATATGGCTGCCGCATTTTGACACCACGCGATTACAGCACTGTCGGGGCGATCAAATCCCCTTTCTAATGGCCACGGCGTGGTAAATATGAATCCCTTTCCAGTAGCCAAAAAGTTGGCAATAAGGCTAGTTACGTCCTGGCGAAGCGTTGCCCATTGCTGGTCTTCCGCTGGAAGCCATATATTGTTTATGCCGATTTGCACGACGGCCAGGATGGCTGACCGCGCATTAGCAAATGCTTGTGCGCAATAATTGATGCTATCGCGGATATAAATTCCGGGCATTCCAATATCGATCACCGGATATTGCCCAAAACGTGTGCTCGGAAAACACGTTGCTCGGCTATCCCCACATATCGCAATGCATGTGCCTGCAGCGGCTGAAATTATTTTAGCGCCGGCAACGCGGCCGGCCCATCCGCTGCCGGACGTATCTTGTATGATGGCCGGAACAGACATCATTGAAACTTGACAATAAGCGCTGGTTGTTGCGACAGGACCTCCAAGGCTAGCCGCTCCAGCTTTTAGAAAAGTCCTTCTAGTTACGCCAAGGTCTATGTCTGTAGTATTTTTTATCATTTATCTTGGTACCGACACTAATCGGGTTGCTTAAGGGATATGCAGCCACTTGATGGAGCCGCAAGTGACGACGATAAAAGAAGTTGCGACTCTCTTTGCCTATTTGGAATAGGAGTTGCGTGAATGGTTATTCTCAATGCGTCTAGCGCAGTTCGACTTAAACGGATGCCAGCCAAAAAGGTTCAAAGGCCACGTCAGTTGGACAGCTTGTCACGGCGAGCTTGCGGCGGCCGGACTGCAAGCGCAAGGCTGACACCAGCCAAATTCCCTATCGTAGACCTTCCCTTGCGGTGGTGCGTCGCGGGCATTCGTGATCGAATCGACGAGGCATCAAACCCGTGGGATTCGCGCGCGCCCATCGAGATCGAGAGGAGCGAAGACTGTAATCGATTGTTGGCCCTTACCTAGACACTCATGGAGGATGAGTTAGCCGGAGCATTTTGAGAGTCATGTTCAATTTCGAGACAGTGTTGCAAAAATATCCAGCCACCTGTTTTTAAATGAATTTTAAGAATTTAGCGGTCTTCTTAAAAATCGATTGGAATAAGCTCTGCCGTATTTACGTCGTATTCAGAAAGGGAATTGATTCCCGGCTTAGCCGCCGGCATGAGGCCTCGATCTGCTGAGGATCCAAGACTGCGGTCGCTTTTATAGAATCGGCGGGAGCATCGATGGCTCTACGTCGCGAGCTGAGGGGGAGCACATGCGGTCGAGCGGGAATTTCTTGGCGCCGAAGCTTATAAAGTTCCCGTTTCCTCCGCGCTTTGCTGGCCACTCAGACCGGCTTGTCCTCCTAAGCTTCATAGGCTGCGGAGTGGCATGCTTAGGCGGATGCGCCGAGATTCCATCGCAAAATCTCGCAATGGGCCACTCATCGAAGGAGCATTTTTCCTCTTCAATCTATGGGGCAGCGAGCCCCCGTGTCGTCGCCGATGGAGAGCCCGTGCCGCATGGCGGCGGCACTTACATGGTCGGCAAGCCCTATACAATTGCTGGGAAAACGTACTATCCGAGCGAAAAGCGCTACGCCGCGGTTGGCTTAGCTTCGTGGTACGGCGAGGCATTCCACGGGCGCCGCACTGCGAACGGGGAAGTCTACGACAGCGATTCGATTTCCGCCGCTCATCCGACGATGCCTTTGCCGAGCTATGCAAGAGTCACCAACCTGCGCAATAATTACTCGATGGTCGTTCGCGTCAATGACCGCGGGCCGTTCACCGCTGGCAGGATTATGGACGTGTCACGAAAAACCGCCGAGGTTTTGGACTTCCACTTGAGAGGAACGACACCCGTCAAGATCGAATATATCGGAGCGGCCAGCCTCTCTGGATCCGATGATGAAAAACTGCTCGCGACGCTGCGTAAAGATAACCCCGCTTCGCTCGGGGTTGCGGAACGTATTCCTGTCGAGGACACAACTTCCCGCGCCGCTACAGCCGCTGTCCGTGGCGCTCTCCGGCTGGCTGGCAGCGAAGTCGAGATGGCCGACGCCGCCGGGCCGATCCCGTTGCCGCCCGCGCGCCCGGAAAATTTAGCGGCAGGCCGAGGCGTTCCTGTCGCCTCTCGCTGAGATCTATCGGCGCCAACCTCTCTTTTCAGGCTGCTTGTTCCCGCTGCGCCGTCGTTTAGGCCGAAAGTGCTGAATATGCCTTCGGCGAGAGGCCCCCCTGTATTGAATGCGCCTTCGCGAGTGCATACTATAGGCGAAGATAGTCTTCAATCGAAGGTTTAAGACTCTTTGTTGCGGGAAGCCCGCCGGCGGCCGGCGGGCAAGCAAAGTGTCAAGGAAACTTTGCCTTGTTCAATTTGTTTTTTTGGTTTCACCAATTCGGGTTTCGGCCGACAATTTTCCTATTCGCACTTTTCGTTTTGGCATCCGTAGGAGGTCCTCCGGCGCTGTCGGCCGAGACAATCCAAACGAGTGTTCCTCACGCGATCCTCATCGACGCCGCTTCCAAAACCGTTCTCTTTGAAAAGGATGCCGATACCCTCGTCGTCCCTGCCTCGACCGCGAAAATTATGACGGCGGAAATTGTCTTCCACGAAATCAGCCTCGGCCATTTGAAGCTCGACGACCAGCTCCTCGTCAGCGAGACCGCCTGGCGATATGGTGGCGCCCCGGCGCGCGGTTCCAGCATGTTCGCGGCTCCGAACAGCCAAGTCAGGGTTGAGGATCTCATCCGCGGCCTCGTCATTGTCTCGGGCAATGACGCCGCCATCGCGCTGGCGGAAGGAATTGCTGGGTCGGAAGGCGCCTTCGCGACACTGATGACCAAACGCGCCCGCGAGCTTGGCTTAGAACATTCGACCTTTACAAACGCATGGGGCAGGGGGGATCCCGAGCAAAAAGTATCGCCAAGGGAGATGGCCGCTCTCGCCAACCATGTCATCCAGACCTACCCCGATCTCTACAAATACTTCGGAGAGAGGGAGTTCACCTGGAATAAAATCAAGCAAACGAACCGCAATCCTCTGCTGACGATGGATTTCGGCGCCGATGGTCTAAAGACCGGCAATATCAATGACAGCGGCTACGGGCTCGTCGCCTCCGCCGTTCAGAATGGCCAGCGGTTGATTTTGGCTCTCTATGGTGCATCCTCCGCGAAAGAGCGGGCCGAGGAAGCGCGCAAGATTTTCTTGTGGGGCTTCCGGTCGTTCGATTCGAAAAGTCTTTTCCAAAAGGAAGAGGTTATCGGAACGGCCAAGGTCTACGGTGGCGTTTCGTCCGATGTTCCTCTCACCGCGGACGATGAAGTTAAGATCTTGGTGCCGAGGAATAACGGCGAAAAATTCTCGGGGCGAATCGTCTATGTCGGGCCATTGATGGCGCCCCTTGAGGCAGACCGGGAAGTTGCGCGCCTCAAAATATTTAGGGGGCCAGAGCAAATTCTTGATCTTCCCTTGAAGACGGCGGCCGCGATCGGACAAGGTGGCATCCCTAAGCGGGCCATGGATGCTAGTTTGGAATACGCGACGGAGCTTATCCGCAAGTACATTCTCAAGAAGTGAAGGAGAGAAGGACGCCGGGTAGCGATGCTGCGAAGCGCGGCCGCTTCATTACACTTGAGGGCGGCGAGGGGGCTGGCAAATCCACTCAAGTCAAATACCTCTTGAGCAACCTTCGCGAGGCCGGAGTGGGGGCCATTGGGACCCGTGAGCCGGGCGGCTCTCCAGGCGCGGAGATCTTGCGCAAGGTTTTACTATCAGGGAAATTGGCGCGCCTTGGCTCAAGTGCTGAAGCCATCCTTTTTTCCGCCGCTCGTATCGACCATTTGGAAAACACCATTAAGCCAGCGCTCGCTGCGGGACTCTATGTTATTTCGGATAGATTCTTTGATTCGACGAGAGCTTATCAGGGGCACCGGGGGCAACTTGATCCAAGTTTTATGCGCGCTCTCGAACGTGTCACTCTCGCGGGATTGCGGCCGGATCTCACCATAATTCTTGACCTACCCGCGGCGGAGGGTCTCGCGCGCGCCGCCGCGCGGCGGAGCAGCGGCGAAAACGCTGACCGTTTTGAACGCGAAAACCGGGCATTTCATGAGGCGTTGCGTACTGCTTTTATTGAAATCGCCGCGGCGGAGCCGGCGCGCTGCATCGTGGTGAACGCGCTGCGCGCCGAGCAACAGGTTGCCAGGGACATTTTTAAAATCGTTTCGGATAGATTTTGTCTTGGGGACGCGAGGTTGAAATCCCATGCCTAAGCGGATGGCAACAGCGAGCGAAAGCAATCCCGAGTCAGATCGGTATGGGGATACGCCGCATCCGCGCTCGGTCAGCGATTTTTTTGGCCACACGGCCGCCTTGCGGACTCTTCAGCTTGCCCATGCGACAAAGCGCTTTCCTCAAGCATTGATTATCAGTGGCCCTCCTGGCATCGGCAAGGCGACGTTGGCGTGGCGCCTCGCGCGATTTTTTTTGGCGCAGCCCGGCGCGCCGGAGAATCAAGCGCTTGGCAATTTTTTTGTCCCGCAGGATCATCCCGTCGCTCGCCAGATCACGGCCATGTCCCATCCCGATTTGATCCTACTGCGGCGCGAATGGAACGAACGTGACAGGAAATTCTTCGCCGATATTCGCGTCGAGGATGTGCGGCGGGCCGTCCATTTGTTTCAACAGGCGGCGGGGGGCGGAGGGTATCGAATCTGCGTCATAGATAACGCCGATGACCTCAATGCGAACAGCGCCAATGCTTTGCTAAAGCTCATCGAAGAGCCGCCACCCTGCTCGCTTTTTCTTATCACCGCAACTCTGCCCGGGCGAATGCTCGCCACTCTACGCTCGCGCTGCCAAAGGATATTTTTAAAGCCGCTGGCGCCGAGCGAGATCTCGGCAATCATCCTGTCGTTAAAGCGCCCGCCGGAAACGGAGAGCGAGCTTGAAGCCGCCGCGAACCACGCCGAGGGCTCGGTCCATAAGGCACTGCGCCTTCTCGTCCGCGAAAGCGCGGCGCTCGACCTGCACCTTCGCAAAATTTTAGATGATTTGCCCCGGATTGATTGGCAGGAAATCCATGCGCTGGCGAGCCGGTTGGCGGCGACGCCCGCGCAGGACGATTTTGAGGCGATGCTTGGATCCATCAAGGATTGGCTGGGGCTGCGGACAAGGCAAAGCGCGAAGGCCATGCCGAGCGGTTCGGCCGCGGCGCTTGCGCCCTATGCTCTTGTATGGGAAAAACTGACCGAAGCCACCCGCGAGCTTGAAATCTTCAATCTCGACAAACGGCTGTTCATTCTAAATCTTTTCTCTGACCTTGCGGCGGCCGCTCGGCCTCAGGTAGATTGAGGGTCACGCAGCTGCGAGCAATGGCAAAGGCAATAGGCGAGATCTAAGGATAGCATGGCAGACGGCTCGCCGTTTTACATCACTACAGCAATACCTTACGCCAACGGCGCGCCTCATATCGGCCACGCCTACGAGCGCATTGTCACTGACGCCATTGCGCGCTTCAAAAAGCTCGATGGATTCGACGTTTTGTTCGTCACTGGAATGGACGAACATGGTCAGAAGATGCAGCAAACGGCGGCCCGCGAAGGGATTCCGCCACTTGAGCTTGCCAACCGCACCGCATCGCAATTCGAGGAAATGGGGGCTGTCCTTTGCGCGCCGGCGGATGATATCGTTCGGACGACGGAGCTGCGGCACCATTTGGCGGCAAGCACGCTTTGGAAAAAAATGGCCGCGGCGGGCGATATCTACCTTTCTAAATACCCAGGCTGGTACTCAGTCCGTGATGAAGCATTTTTCGATGAGAAGGAATTGAAGGACGGGCCAGATGGTACTCGCCTTGCGCCGACCGGCGCGCCCGTCGAGTGGGTAGAGGAAGAAAGTTATTACTTCCGTCTCTCTGCCTATCAAGATCGGCTTTTAAAATTGTACCAAGACTACCCGAATTTCATAACGCCCACTTCGTACCGCAACGAAATCATCGCTTTTGTCGAACGCGGGCTGATGGACCTTTCGATCAGCCGCTCGACGTTCAACTGGGGTATCCCTGTCCCCGGCGATCCGCGGCATGTGATGTACGTTTGGGTCGACGCGCTAACAAACTACCTTACCGGCGCAGGCTTCCCCGAGCCTCATTCACCGCGCCAAAGATACTGGCCAGCTAGCGCGCATGTGATTGGCAAGGATATAACCCGGTTTCACGCCGTTTACTGGCCAGCGTTTCTCATGTCGGCGATGCTGCCGCTACCGCGCCAGATCGTCGTGCATGGATTCTTGTTCAATCGTGGCGAGAAAATGTCGAAGTCGGTCGGCAACGTGATCGACCCCCTCGCGCTCGCGCGCGAATATGGCACCGACCAGCTGCGCTATTTCCTTTCGCGTGAAGTGCCGTTTGGTCAAGATGGCGCGTACTCGCATGAAGCTATCGTCAACCGGATCAATGCCGACCTCGCCAATGATCTTGGAAACCTTGCCCAGCGCTCCCTCGCCATGTTAGCGAAAAACTGCGGCGGAACCCTGCCTCAACCCGCGGCATTTGAAGAGACTGATACGCTCTTGCTTGCGCAGGCTACCGCGCTTCCGGCCAAATGCCGGGTTTCAATGGACGAATTTGCGCTACACGCGATCTTGAACGAGATTTGGAAGGTCATCAATGATGCCAATCGTTATTTTGCTGCCGAAGAGCCATGGGCCAAGCGCAAAAGCGACCCGGCGCGCATGGAAACGATCCTTTACGTCACGGCCGAAGTGCTACGGATAATTGCGATCATGACACAACCGTTCATGCCCGCTGCGATGGAAAAACTGCTGGGGCTCTTGAGTGTGCCAGCAAGGGCGAGGTCCTTTGCTCATGCCGAGACTCCGCGAGGTCTTGCGGCCGGATCGCTTTTGCCCGAGCCAACGCCGATTTTCCCGCGTTACGTGGCGCATGCGCCGTCGAGCGGTGCTTAGCCGTGCTGATAGATAGCCATTGCCACCTGGATTTCCCAGACCTCGCGGTGGAACGCGACGCCGTCGTCGGCCGCGCCCGCACGGCGGGCCTTGGCCGGATGATCACAATCTCAACGCGGGTAAAGGCGTTTCGATCGATCCTCGAAATCGCGCGAACCTATGATGAGGTTTATTGCACGGTCGGCACCCATCCTCATTATGCGCACGAGGAAACCGAGGTCTCCGCCGAGCAATTGCTTGAGCTTGCGGTAACAAACGCCAAATGCATTGGCATCGGTGAAGCGGGACTTGACTACCATTATGATAAAACGCCGCGAGATGTCGCGGCGCGTGTCTTTAGAACCCATATCGCGGCAGCCCGCGATAGTGGGCTTCCGATTGTCGTCCATGCCCGCGATGCGGATGCGGATATCGCCGAGATCCTGCGAGACGAAATGGGGAAGGGCGCTTTCAAAGGCGTTCTCCATTGCTTCACGGCTTCCGCGGCGCTCGCCAATGAGGCGCTATCGCTTGGGTTTTACATCTCGTTTTCGGGCGTGCTGACGTTTAAAAATTCGATCGAGCTGCGAAAGATAGCCGCCAGTGTGCCCATGGACCGGCTCTTGGTTGAAACCGATGCGCCATATCTCGCTCCGGTGCCTTATCGCGGTAAGCGCAACGAGCCAGCTTTCGTCGCGGCAACCGCCAAAGTTCTGGCAGAGGTTAAAGGCGTGCCGGCCGAGGACATTGCCAGACAAACAACCGGTAATGCGCTTCGCTTATTTGGCAAGATGCCGCCGCTCGCAGCGGAGTCAAAGGCCGCGTGACCTTGGCTTTTACGATCCTCGGCTGCGGTTCGTCTGGAGGTGTTCCAAGGATCGGGCAAGGCTGGGGGGCCTGCGATCCAAATAATCCCAAGAACCGGCGGCGGCGTTGCTCCCTGCTCGTCGAGCAATTCACGCAAGAGAGCGCCCGGACACAGGTTCTCGTAGACATGTCACCCGACCTTCGCGAGCAGTTTTTGGACATTGGACTTGGCCGGCTTGACGCAATTCTGCTGACACATTCGCACGCTGATCATATCCATGGCATCGATGATGTCCGGCCGCTCGTTCTCAAGGCGCATCGTAAAATCGATCTTTACATGGATGCTCCCACATCGGCGATCGTGCGAACCAACTTCAGCTATATTTTTGAAACGCCACCCGGCAGCCAATACCCGGCCTTATTGAACGAGAATCGCATCAAAGCCGGCAAGCCCATCGATCTCGATGGGCCCGGAGGAGTTCTGCAGGCCATGCCTTTCCAGCTTCAACACGGTGAGATTGGGGCTCTGGGCTTTCGCTTTGGAAGCGTTGCCTACACCCCGGATTTGAACGACATCCCAAAAGAGAGTCGTGCTTTCCTCGAGGATTTAGATGTTTGGATCGCGGATGCTCTTCGTTACACGCCGCATCCCAGCCATTTTTCCGTAGCGGAGGCGTTGCGTTGGATCGATCAGCTGCGGCCGCGGCGCGCGATCTTAACAAATCTTCACTCAGATTTAGATTTTGCCTCTCTTTCCAAGAGCTTGCCAACAAATATTGAGGTAGCTTACGATGGAATGAGATTAGTTGTTTAGAATTTACTAAAACATTAGTATATTGTTGCAATTTATTGAAAAGCAAACATTTTTAAGTTTTTATTTGGCTAATGGACGCGTGTTCCATAATATCGCTTATGCGAATTGGTTCCCCTTCTTGCCGATGGGTTGAAGCCTTGGCCCCGGCGCTCCTTTGGAGTAGCCAAGATAGGAAACAATTGGTATGGTTCATCGACAAGGACGTCTGGCGGTTTGACTATTGACCATTCAACGAATGTTGGGTTGGCGCTTCTTTGCGCTGGCCTTTGCGCATCGACGGCCTGCTTATGCAGGTCCTGCGCGGCCGCGACGAGGCTGGCCGAAAGAGTGGCGGAGTCCTTTTGCTGCGGATCTGCATGATCCAAAGGCCGTGGTTCACCACGGCGGCGATCGATTTGCTGAGGGAAGATAAGCAGGCACATCATGAGCAAAGGTAGAGATTTTCGGGGGCAGAAGAAGCGTGGCTTCGATGATGATGGACCGTCACCTTACGATCCGCCCCGGCCGAGCCGTCCCCAGCGGTCGAGCTTCGTAGCCGCTCCGGAGGTCGCTCCAAGCGGTCCCCCCGTCGATGCGATCGTGAAATGGTTTAAAAATGAAAAGGGTTTTGGCTTCGTCGAGCTTGCTGGCGGCGCGGGTGATGCTTTTCTCCACATCGGCGCTTTGCAAGCCGCAGGGTATGACACTGTCCCTCCCGGCGCGAAGTTGAAGGTGAGCGTCACTAGCGGTTCTAAAGGAGCGCAAGTGGCCCGGGTTTTGGAGGTCGACACCGCTGGTGCCGCTGAGAGAGCGCCACCCTCCCGCGGATTTGGGGATGCGCCGCGAGGCCCGCGCCGGGCGCCCGATCCGTCCAATGCAATCTCCCTCTCTGGCGTCGTTAAATGGTTCGACGAACAGAAGGGTTTCGGTTTTGTGCAATCGAGCGATGGAGGCAAAGACGTTTTTGTCCATATCTCGATCCTTGGGCCATCCGGCGTTCAAAGTCTTGCCGAAGGACAGCCCGTGACGATGCGGGTTGTCGATACTCCAAAGGGGCGGGAGGCTCTATCTATCTCACTCGACCAATAGAGGATGAAGCCATCACGCGACTGCGACAAGCTCATTGAGATCATGGCGGCGCTGCGAACGCCGCGATCGGGCTGTCCCTGGGATCTGAAGCAGACATTTCAAACGGTCATTCCCTATACGATCGAAGAAGCTTACGAGGTTGCCGACGCCGTGGCGCGCGGAAGCATGGAGGACTTGCGGGAGGAGCTTGGGGATCTCCTGCTGCAAGTTGTTTTTCACGCGCGCATGGCTGATGAGCTTGGGTATTTCGACTTCGGCGATGTAGTCGAATCTTTGATCCACAAGCTGCTGCGCCGTCACCCTCACGTATTCGCAGATGCCCAAGCTACGACGGTGGAGGACGTTCAAGACATTTGGCGACGTATCAAGAGCAGTGAGAAGGCACAAAAGGGCGAACCGCCAACCGTTTTGGAAAGCGCGGTCGGCGATGTTCCTCTCGCCCTGCCTGGTCTAACGCGAGCGGTCAAAATGCAAACCAACGTAGCTGCGGTGGGCTTTGACTGGAAAAATGCCAGAGCAGTCTTTCAAAAACTTCGGGAAGAGACCGATGAAGTGGAGGCTGCGCTGGAAGGGGGAGATCATACGGCAACCGAGGAGGAGATTGGCGATCTTCTATTTACGGTCGCAAACCTCGCGCGGCACATGAACGTTGATCCTGAAGGCGCCATCCGCGCCGCTAACGCCAAATTCGAGCGGCGTTTTCGCTTCATCGAGGCTGAACTCGCGCGCACGGACCTCGCGCCGAGCGATGTTTCCCTCCATGAAATGGAAGCGCTATGGCAGCTGGCGAAGGGCCACGATCAGCAGCCTGCAAGAGCCGCACATTCAAGCCACGAGGTTAAAGAGTCCTCTTCGAGACGATAAAGCGGACGCCGATCTCTCGACCTTTCCGCCAAACGATCAGCGCATCGTTTCCCCGATCGGGTTGGTCTTCATAAACCCTGATCTTAGGCGGAAATTGAGTATTGGCAAACAATCTGAGCCGCGCTCCGGTCTCGGAGCGGTCATAAATCTGACAATCGATCAATTCCCTTTTAAGCGGATCGAAGATCTGCCCGGATCGTAAGCGGGTTCGCTGCCTTGGAGAGACGCGCGATTCGCGTGTCGGTTTCACCGTTGCCGTTCCCCACGGTGCCTGTGGCCTTGCCTTGGCTGTGGAGCTTGTTTTACCAAACCCATGCGGAACACTCGTTTTCACGACATAATAGGTAACTTCTCCTGCCGGCCATTGCTGCGAGCCATCAAACTTGCGGGCGTCGATCACCGGGGGGCTGGTTGCGGCGGAGCGATGAGCAGAACAAGGCATATATCAACTCGAGGCGATGTTTGATTGGAGCCGTATAGCACATACTGCGCGGCAGAAACGCGCAACCTCGAGCCGTGGTGAAAACATTATTGCCTGAATAGCTAAACTCGGCGCATAGTGGAGGCAGAGAAGCGGCGCAGGAAAGAATTTGCGCGTTCAGGTGCGATTCTAATTTGTAGATGTAAGCCATCACCTTTAGGAATTTTTTTTATGATTTCGGTATTTTCGTGCAGCCAATTCAAGCCTGCGCCATTTGCCGGCTCGATACATATCTCATAATTGAGTTTGTTTTTGGCGAGCTGGTTTTCGATTACCCCTAATAGCTCTTCTACGCCCTGCCCTGTCGCCGCCGAAATGACCACAGCGCCTTCCCCGGCGCAGCAATTCGCACGGTTATGCACGATCCGAATGGCCGCTTCATCCAGGAGATCGGATTTATTCCACACTTCCAAGAGGCGCCGGCCGTTTGTTTGACCTACGCCGAGTTCATTAAGTATCGCTGTAACATCGCCTTGCTGCGCCTCTGAATCATCATTGGCAATGTCGCGGACATGCAGAAGCAAATCGGCATCAACCACTTCCTCTAGGGTAGCTCGAAAAGCTTTGATGAGCATAACCGGCAAATCGGCGATAAAGCCAACGGTGTCGGAGAGAATGACTTTGCCGCCGTGGGGAAGGGAAAGCTCCCGCAGCGTTGGATCCAAGGTCGCGAAAAGCGCATCTTCCGCAACAACAGTCGCCCTGGTCAAGCGATTGAATAGAGTCGACTTTCCGGAATTCGTATAGCCGACGAGAGCAACGACCGGATAGGGAACCGCGCGGCGGCTCTTGCGGTGCAAACCACGCGTCCGTTTGACACGTTCCAGCTCTCGTTCGAGGCGGATCATACGCTCTTCGATAAGACGTCGGTCGGCCTCGATCTGAGTTTCGCCAGGACCGCCAAGAAATCCAAAGCCGCCGCGCTGGCGCTCAAGGTGGGTCCAGGATCGGACTAGCCGCGATTTCTGATAGGCAAGGTGCGCAAGCTCCACCTGCAGCGAACCTTCGCGTGTCCGCGCGCGCTGCCCAAATATCTCGAGGATGAGACCGTTCCGGTCGACGACTTTGGCAGCGAATGATTTTTCGAGATTGCGCTGCTGAACCGCGGACAACGCGCAGTCCATCACAACAAGAGAGGCCTCGCGCTCGGCGATAAGGGCGGCAAGCTCGGCAACCTGTCCCTTCCCGAGGAAGCTCGCCGGACGAATGCTCTTTAGAGGAACGATCTTCTCGCCGGCGATGTCAAGACCAATTGCTCTCGCAAGACCATTCGCTTCCAAGAGGCGCGCCTCTTCCGTGCGCTCGGCGGGCCCGTCCGTTGTCCTAAGCGAAGCGTTTCCTTGCCGCGCGTCGCAATAGGGCCCTACCACAAAACACCTAGTGGCGTTGGCGTGCCCCGCAAGGTCGTTATGCAAAGAAGCTTTGCTGTTCGGATTACTGATATGGATTCCCCTAAAAGTTTACTCACGCCCACTTCAAATATGAACGCAGGGTATGGCTAAATCAATGACAGCGAAACTTGAGAGAGGCTTAGGCGTTTCCGTGGCCTGGCTCGTCGCCTGACTCGAACATCTGAATTGGCTGGCCGGGCATGATGGTTGATATGGCGTGCTTATAGACGAGCTGAGAGTGACCGTCGCGCCGCAGGAGGACGCAGAAGTTATCGAACCAGGTGACAACGCCTTGGAGTTTCACTCCGTTGACCAAAAAAATCGTTAGAGGGATTTTGTTCTTGCGGACGAAATTGAGAAATGTGTCCTGCAGATTCTGGGGCCTCTCAGATGCCATTTTTTTGGTCCTTTTTCTTGGCGCAGCCTGGGCGCATATCGTCGCGAAGACCGCCTGCGCTCCCGCCCCGCACGGGGCAGGCGGCAGCGGAGACATCACTTTCTGGGTTTTAAAATCGATTGATAAACAATTTTATATCTGCACGGCGCCATTTTTCAGCTGACCCGCGACCGCGAGATGGCCTCGCGGTAGCCAATAGCAATCATCTTTTACTCAATATTAGACCGCCACGTCATCGCTGCAACCCCTTCGGCGCGGTTTCCCGGCTAGAGAACGCCGTTTAGCTAACTGAAGATTGTGCCGCAGCGTCATGAAACATTGCCCGCAATTTCAGTGTGACCTTCCCGGGACAGCCATCGCCGATTAGCTGATCGTTAATACGCACAACCGGCATAACCAGAGTTGTCGCTCCTGTCACAAAAGCTTCGCGCGCCCTCAGCGCCTCGGTGAGATCGAACCGCCGTTCCTCTAGCGGTAAACCAAGCACCCGGATGATATCAATAAGGGTCGCTCTCGTAATCCCTCGCAAGATCGAGCCGTCGGCTTGCCGCGTGATGATCTTCCCGGAAGTATTGAGAATCCAAGCATTCGAGGCGGCACCCTCCGTGATCATGCCGTCGGCATCGACGAGCCAAGCCTCGTAAGCACCTTGTTCGCGAGCGTATTGGCGCGCGAGGACATTAGGTAATAAGGAGATTGATTTAATATCGACACGCTTCCATCGCAGATCGGGCAATGTGACGATGTTGATCCCTTTCTTGGCCATCGCTTCGCCTTTCCGCGGGTCAACACTGCGCGCGGTGACGATGAGACTAGGCCGCACTGACGCGGAGGGAAAGATATGATCGCGTGGCGCGACGCCGCGGGTCACCTGAAGGTAGACAAAGCCGTCCTTGATTTTATTTCTTGCGATGACCTCCCGCATAACAATGGCGAGTGCTCCTGGCCGCAAAGGTTCGGCAATCTGCAATTCACGCAGGGAAAAGGAGAGGCGATCGAAATGACGTTTCTCATCAATGAGCGCACCGTGAAAAATTTCACAGACCTCATAAACACCATCTGAGAACTGGTATCCCCGGTCCTCGATATGAACCATCGCGTGGCGATGCGGGACATAGCTGCCATTGACATAGGCAATTTTACTCACGCGGATGCTCTTGTCGTTCTAGTGCGCCTTCCCCGCCGAAGCGGCGAACGGTGCTCCAATGGTAAAGAATCGGACCCGATTCTTTACCAGAATGTCACGATTATATGGCGGGAAAACTGTCATGCCGCTCAGCATTTTTCGCGTGCGGAGCCTCTAGCGCCTCGGAATTCACGCAAATTTGCCAGTTCACGAACCTCCCTTTTCCAGCTATGGTGATGCTCAAATAAAGTTCGTCAAATCCGTGAACTGGCGAGAAACAAGGGAGGATCGGATGGAGGCCTCGCGCGGGCGATTGATGGCGGGCGTGGTTGCGGCGCTCGTGGCTGCATTCGCTGTAGCGGCGATTATTTTCAATACGGATATTCCACCGCCTGCCTCCGCGCCAAGTTCGACCGCCCAGCAAAATTCGTCGGCCGCAAGCAAATCCGCCTCCGTTGAGGCACCCCGATCTCAGCTCGCCTTGACGAAGGCAGCTCCGGAAACACCCACTCCCTTAAAGCCGGCATTGCCCATTGGAATTTCGGCGCAGATTTACGCTTTGGCTGTGACACCGGGGCATGAGCCAACGGCACAACTCGTGGCGCTCGGTGAGAAGCTCTTCAACGACAAACGCCTGTCGGCCGACGACTCACTCGCCTGCGCGACCTGCCACGATCCAGCCAAGGGATTCACCGACCATCGAGGCAACAGCCCGACATCCGCCGGCATTCGCGACCAGCACGGCGCGCGAAACGCGCCGACAGTGCTCAACGCAATGTTCCAAACATCACAGTTTTGGGACGGGCGCGCGCCAACGCTCGAGGAGCAAGCCAAACTTCCCGTTCTCAATCCCGTCGAAATGGGACAAAAAAGCCCCGAGGACGTGGTCACGAAAGTCGTTAGGATTCCCGAATACGCGGAGTCCTTCAAGGGTTTGTTTGGCCACGATGTCACCTACGATGACATCGCCTCCGCGATCGCGGCTTTCGAGCGTACCCAATACTCCGCCAATTCGCCATTCGACCGCTTCTTCGCAGGGGATACGGCTGCGATCGGCGATTCCGCCAAGCGAGGCTGGGCTCTCTTCCAAGGCAAGGCGCGTTGCACCTCCTGCCATGCCTTCAATTCGGTTTCACCGCTCTTCTCGGATCAAAAATTCCACAACATCGGGATTGCCGCGCATAAGCAAGATTTCCCACAACTCGCTCGCAAGGCTCTTGCAATCGTGAGAACCGGCGATCTTAAACAGATCGACGAGCTTGCTTTGCAAACGTCTTATTCCGAACTTGGGCGCTTCCTGGTCACGAAGAATCCGGCCGACGTTGGGGCGTTTAAAAGCGAGACGCTGCGCAATATCGGCGTGACCGCCCCCTACATGCACGACGGGTCGCTCGCGACGCTTTGGGACGTCATGGATCACTACAATAAGGGTGGCGTCCCGAATCCCTTCCTCGATGGCGGCATGCAGCGCCTCGCCTTGAGCGAATCCGAGATCGACGATCTCGTTGCCTTCCTCTTTACTTTAACGGACGACCGCTTCGCCGACTTCAACAAGGCGGAGCTGGAGCGGCAAACAGCGCTCAAGGGCAATCGTCCGCAACGGGAGACAGATGTCGCCGAAGGGAAGAAGGGGGATCTCGGCGATATCGGCACCAATCCCGATCTTCGCAATCCTGCATCGATGGGAACGTTTTAATTCCGGCATCGAGCCCTGCTTCGCCGCACCGGCTCAAGGCCACCTCAAACGAACCGACCATAACAAAGGACAAACACCCACAAAAGTTTGCCGGGGAGAGAAGCCATGGGGCACAAAAGCGTCGAGACAAAATATTATCAGGAGCGCACCTCGTTCTTTGAAGATTTAACGCGCATGGGGCAGCTGTCGAGGCGCGGCTTCATGCATATCGCCGGCATCTCGGCCGGAATTGCCGCGGCGAAGGGCCTTATTGTTCCGCAAAGTTTCCAGCTCATCGAAATCGCGGAAGCGGCGGACGCCACAACACCCGCGTTCACGGTCGCCTACGTATCCGATACACATCTTTATACGCGCAATGTGAACGACCGCTTCGTCCGTTCGGCCGTGAAAGCCGTCGAGGATGTCAATGCGCTCGATCCGCAGCCGGATTTCGTCCTCTTCGGCGGCGACCTCGCTCAGCTCGGGCGCCGCGAAGAACTTGATCTTGGCGCGCAAATTTTAAAGGATCTCAAGGCGCCCGTGAAAATGATGGTCGGCGAACACGATTGGTTCCTCGATATGGGCGCGCATTGGCAAGAACTCTTCGGGCCGCCTCAATACTCATTTGATCACAAGGGTATCCATTTCGTGACGCTGATGAGCGTCAATGAGAAGGACTTTTGGACGGCGCGGAATATGACGCCGGAAGAGCGGATGCAGACCGTCGCCGGGCTCGACAATGGCGTTCAGTCGCGTTTCGAGGTCGGCCCGGACGGGCGCACTTGGCTACAAAACGACCTTGCCAAGGTCGATAAGGCAACACCCGTTGTCATCTTCTCCCACTCGCCGCTCTACAAATACTATCGCAATTGGAATTTCTGGACCGATGATGCCGATGAGGTCCAGTCGATACTCTCTAAATTCGACCAGGTCTCGGTGATCCACGGCCATACGCACCAACTCCTCCTCAATCGCATCGGCAACATCAGCTTCTATGGGCTTCTCTCGACCGCCTGGCCATGGCCCTATGCTCCCGAAGGTCTACCCAAATTAACTGTACAGATGAACCGCGCCGATCCCTTCAACGCCTTCGATGGCTGCGGCGACGGCCAGCTCAATGTCTTGGCGTCCGGCATGATCGATAAGATTTATAATCTGTGGAACCGCAATCCCGTCACTGTGCGCGCCAGTTATCTTTCATCTGGCGGCGCACAGGATCGCCCGTCCGCGACGACGCTTTCGAGCTATTGAGGAAGACGATGATGCCGCTTTCCCAAAAACTTGCATTTGCTCTTTTGCTCGCGGGTGGGCCCGCTTGGGCGAGCGAGCTCCCCGGCCATCAATTGCCGCCCTCCGCCAATGGCAATCTCGTCGTCGGCCTTTGCGACGGCGAGACATCGATCGAGGTCAAGGGCGTCAAGCCCGGCGATCCCCTGACGCGCCAGCAGGGCCAAGAAATCGCTGATACCCTCATGAAGGCATGGCGTGAAAAACATCCGGATGCCGAGTGGGTGGTTGCGGAAGCCGAGCCCCCTGCCCCAGCCCAGATGCCGGGAGTCAAGGCGCCGGCGGAAAACCAGTTCCAGACTTACGGCGCCTACACGGAACGTGACCAGCAAGTCTGGAAAGAGTCGACCGACCGCCTCGTCGCCGAGGGCAAGCGCATCTTTCACGATGCCAAAGCGCTCGGCGGCACCAACGCCGTTTCCTGCGATATGTGCCATCCCGACGGCTCGAACACCCATCCGGAAACCTATCCAAAATTCCAGGTTCAGCTCGGGCGCGTCGTGCTGTTGCGTGACATGATCAATTGGTGCATCGAGAACCCGGTTCGCGGTAAACCTTTTCCGGACGACGATCCACGGCTGAAGGCTCTAGAAGCCTATATTCTGGCGCAGCGCAAGGGCGTGGCGCTGGAGTATGGGAAGCATTGATTTTTGTGGGCTGCCGAGGCGATGCGGCCCTAGGTGCGGCGGGTTCGTGGGTTGCGAATATTGCAGACGAAGAATTCCCAAAAGCCCATTTGCGCGCGGCCTCCGGCGGCGGCGGCGAGGTCAGGCATGTTCGAAGTGGCGACAGAGATAAGCTGCCTTATGCTCATCACTTTTTTTTGGAACGCATAGAACCACGTCGATACCATGTTGAGGGATATCTGGCTCGTTATGAGCTAGCGTTCCTAACTTAACGGGGGTGTATTCGGGAGCACACCCATTGGCATCGTTATTGAGCGGATTGCGGTCAAAGCCCAATCTCGGCTGGTCTCCTGGCCCCTGCCACCTAAGAAATAATCCGCCAAACGCTTCTTCTTTTGTAAGGCCGCCCATCCAGTGAATTAACCAACCATTGGTGGCCACGCTGACCGCGGTTAATGCGAGCCAAGATAGCACCCCACCAACCAGACCGGTTATCAATGCCTTGCGATCAATCGGCATAGTCCCCTCCGAACATGTGATAGAGGATAATATCCTATTTTGCCGTGGTTAGGCGTATTTTGACACTTTCACAAGGGCGATTTTGATAAAATATTCGTATTGGAGCTTTCGCCATGCCAGCCACTCGCGTCGCCGCCAGCGAAATTCAGCAAGTTCGGCGCAATCAGCGATAAGGCCCGTCATGAACCCGTCGTTATCACCAAGCACGGACGTAATTCCCTCGACCTGATTCCCGCCGAGGAATGGGAGCGCCTCAAGCGCCGTGATCACCCGTCATTGCGAGGAGCGAAGCGACGAAGCAATCCAGACGCAATCATCTCGGTCCCTGGATTGCTTCCCGCCTCCCGTTCGCTCGCGGCCGCAATGACGCTTCTTTTGTAGCGCGCCGCCGCCCGAGCCAAGCGCGCACGGGCTCGTCGTAAAATTTCACCGCCAAATAACTCAAAATCAAAACCGCGGCGAGGATGAGAGGCCCTTCGACAAAAATGTTGGGTGAGTGGCCGCTGGCTTGATAGGCGCCATTGACCCAACAGAAGATTGGATAATGCAGCGCATAGATGGCGTAAGAAAGTTCTCCCGCCAGTAACGCGTATGTCCTCACATGCCCGGTGATTTTCATGCTCGCTCCCGTAAATACAAGCAATGGCGAGATGATACCGGCCCATAGGAGCTCGTATGGCGTTGTGAGAGGCGCCGGATAGTAGAAAATCGCCGCCATGATGAGGGCAAGGCTCCAGAAAACATAGGGCTCGAACCAAGCCGGCCTGAGCCTGCGGCGCACGTGAAACACGGCGACTCCTAAGAAAAACGACGCCGCGACGCGGGGAAAACCAAGCCAAAAAGTTTTGGCCGTATCGCCCCCCAGGCCATGTGCTAGAAATGGCAGGCAAAACAGAGCGATGCCCAATGCAACTTCAAGCTTGTTCAGCCGCCGCGACAGGCACCAAACGCCATTGACGAAGAGTTCGAGGAACAGCGTGTACTGCGGGCCGTTCAAAGGGAAGAGCTGCCGGCCGCCAATGACAATGGGAGCATTGAGGAAAGGAACATTCAAAATACCGAGAATAAAGGCGGAGCCAATTGTCCCCGTTGGAATATTTTCGTGCCGGACATAGGCACGCATGATGACATAGCCGGTGCTCACCAGTGTCGCGAGCGTCATCAGCGGCAAGAGGCGGATGAGGCGGAGACGAAAAAATTCCCCCCTCGAAAGCTTAAAACCCAGTCTTTCGCCATAGACCATGGCCAAGACATACCCACTGAGGCAGAAGAAAAGGTCAACGGCGAGACCCGCGTTCGTGGCAAGAGCGCGGCCATGAAGCCAGTGGCCGATGTGGTAGAAAACCACCGATACTGCGGCAAATCCTCTCAAGCCATCGAGCGCCGCGTTGTGCTTTTGCTGATCCAAACCACGCTCCTGCCTGAAGCCATGGCCGGCTTCCTAGCAGGATGAATAATGAAAAACAATATTATTCACTAACCAACTGATGTGAGGCGGTACCGTACCCGTCTCAAGAAATCACGGCTTGCTTTCACCAGGCGCTGGAAAAGCGCGTAGGTCCGTGTCGCTCGCGCGAAGTCCAGGAGACGGTCGCGGATGCCGGTCAGCCACAGCATGAGGGCGGCAAACCACCGGATGGTTTTGAGTTTCGTCTCTCCCGCGTTGTAAATCCGCTCGACGACGACAAGGCTCACAAAATAGGCCCCGGCCATCAGCGCGGTCCCCGCCAAAAAATGCCCCTCGGACATGATGATCAAAGCGTAGATCTTGGCCGGTTCGGCAATCGCCAAAGGAATGCCCATCAGCAACAAAATAACGTAGGCCGGCAAAGCGGCGACGAGGTGCTGCAACTCCAATACAAAGCCAAGTTTCGAAATCCAGCGAAGCAACGGCCGGATTACCGGGGTCACGAGGCCATCGAGGACGAGATAGAGGATCACAACCGCTCTTGCGGCGGCGATGAACAGCCGGCTGAGTTGAGAACGCTCTTTCATAAGCAACAGAAAGCACTCATTTGGCGTAAGTTCAAGTTGGCAAGCCGCAATGCGAGCGACCTAACGTTCCCGGCGCCGCGTGAACGGATTATCCCCCGTGCGTTTCGAAATGCGGATGGGGACTCCCTGCAAATCAAAAGCCTGCCGCAGACCATTGATCAGAAACCGCTCGTAGCTCGCGGGCAGCGAGGCGAGCTGGTTCCCAAAAAGGATGAAGTAGGGCGGGCGCGCGCGTTGTTGCATAATGTATTTGATTTTGATCCGCCGTCCGGCAACGGCTGGCGGAGGGGTCTGCTCGATGGTGTCCCGGAGCCAGCGATTTAAGTATGCCGTGGAGATGCGCTTGTTCCAAATTTCGTAAGCGTGAAAGGTGGCTTCCATCAGCTGATCGATGCCCCGGCTCGTCTCGGCCGAGATGGGGATGACCGGCGCCCCTTTCAGCTGAGGCAGAAGCCGCGCGGCTTCTGCCCGCATTTCCGCGAGCTTGGCGCTTTCTGACCCGATTAAGTCCCATTTGTTGAGGCCGATCACTAGCGCCCTGCCCTCTCGCTCGACGAGATCGGCGAGCGTCAGATCTTGCTTCTCGAAAGGCACCGTGGCGTCCAGCAGCAAAATGACGGCTTCGGCGAATTTTACGGCGCGCAAAGCATCGGCGACGGCGAGCTTTTCTAGATCGCTCGTAACTTTCGCTCGCTTCCGCAGCCCGGCGGTGTCATAGACTTTGATGGCTCGGCCGGCCCAGAGAACATCGGCGCTAATCGTATCGCGGGTGAGGCCCGGCTCGGGCCCCGTGAGGACGCGATCTTCGCCGAGCAGGCGATTGAGGAGCGTCGATTTCCCGGCGTTGGGACGGCCGATGATCGCGACGCGAAGCGGTTTTGCAAGATCAACTTCTGGGCCAATCTCCTTATTGCTTTCCTCACAGCGGGCGGCTTCTTCCTGTTCTAATGGAAAAACCTCGCGTAAGGCCGAGTAAATATCGGAGAATCCATCCCCATGCTCGGCGGAAATAGCAATTGGCTCTCCAAGCCCTAGATCATAACCTTCAACGGCTCCGGCGGCGCCTGCCCTGCTCTCCGCTTTGTTGGCGATGACGATGAGCGGCTTACCCGCCCGCCGGGCGAGATTAGCGAAGGCGCGATCGGCGGAGGTCAGACCCGCGCGGGAATCGAAAACGAAGAAGATTGCGTCGGCGAGATCAATCGCGGCTTCCGTTTGGGCCCGCATGCGGCCCGGGAGAGATGTGCGATCCCCCTCCTCCAGGCCCGCGGTGTCGATCACTTTGAAAGCGAGATCGCCAAGCCTTGCCTCGGCTTCTCGCCGATCTCTCGTGACGCCTGGCTGATCGTTTACGAGCGCCAGCTTCTTGCCGACGAGGCGGTTGAAAAGCGTGGATTTGCCGGTGTTCGGCCGCCCAATGATGGCCACGGTGAACATGAATCCGCACCGTCACTTGGCGGAGGGTGTCCCCTCTTGTGAGTTGGGCGGGGCTGGTTTATCGCTCGGTGGGGACGCGGCTGCCGTGCCGTTCGGCGCGGCGGAAGACTGAACCAAGCCGAGGAGCGCCCCCGCCCGAGTGCGCACGCCGGCCGGAGCCTGCGGGTCCGTCATGATGCCATCGAGCCAACGTCCGGCGGCCTCATAGGCCTGGCGTTTGATCGCGGCGAGTCCGAGCAGCTCGCGCATTTCGGGGTGGTAGGGGAAGCCCGCCGCAGCGTAGGGCGCGTATCTTTTTTCGAAATCCGCTGGATCGTCGCCATCAACTCTCAAAAGCGCGGCACGCAGCTGGCTAAAATTCCGGAAGGCCGCCGGCACGCCGTGGTCATTCGCCAAGGTCTCATAGGCTTTGATCGCCGCTTGCGGGTCGTTCGCCGAAAGATCGCCAGCAGCGCGCAGGCGCGCGAGGGTCGAATAACCTTGTGGGCCGCTTTTGCCGAGCGTATCGAGGACGGCCGCCGCCTCGGCGGGCTTGCCATCGCGAGCAAGCTGTAAAGCTGAAGTCAGTTTGGCGTTTGCCTGCTCGCCGGCCTCGGCGCGGTAACGTTGGTAAGCTTGCCACGCCGCGGTGCCGGCAATGAGCAAAACAGCGAGGGCAATAAGGAGCGTTTGATGCTCCTTCCAAACCCGGATGATGCGGTCACGGCGGACGTCTTCATCGACTTCGCGAAAAAAATCTGTCATTTACTTAGCTTAGCAGAACAGTCTCACAATTGACTTGAGGTAGCTGAGGTTAACGTAGAAGTTTAAGGTCGATTCCAAGATAGGGCCGCAACGCCCGGGCTAGCGTTTCGATAGGCCAAGAAAGGCTTAGCGTTCTTCATTTATCCAGCGTCATTTATCCGGCGTCATTTTCTTGAAAGCGGCGGAGCCGAGGTCTTTCGCGTGCTCTTGGAGCGCCGCCATCTGCTTTTTCACAAACTCCGTTTGCTGAGCAACAAATTCCTCGGCGCTCGTCGTTTGGATCAGCTTTTGCGCGTGGTCAAACGCGGCCTTGACGTTTGATTCCGCGAAGTTCAGGGCTTTGACGCTCGCCTCTTTGGCGCTTGCCTGGAAAGCGTTGGCGGTTCCCTCCGCCTGGGCCGCTGCCTTGTGGGCAGCCTCGATAAACCCCTCGAATGCTTTGCGGGCCTCTTCGACACTCTTGGCGGTGAGATCGCGGACTTGCGGAGGAATTTCGTAAGGAATTTTGGCCATCGGAGTCTCCCTGAAGGATTTTTCGGCGAACTATTCGCAGCGGTGCCATAGATTAAACGATCGTTGCTAGTCCTATAGCCAACCCATCGCTCAGCGGCAAGACCGCATGGCACCTCGGCTGTGACGAAGGCCGATAGGCCTCTCGCCACGGATATCTAGATTCCCGCGTACCATTCATAACCGCGATCCGGCCAGAAGCCGCCTTTTCCACGCCCGATGTGATCGAGTTTGTCTACCGCCTCAATCCGCATCACATATTTGGCGTGCTTATAGCCGAGTTGCCGCTCTACCCGTAGTCGCAGAGGCGCGCCATGGCCCACATCAAGGGGCATATCATTGAGGCGGAGGGCGAGTAAGGTCTGCGGATGAAAGGCGTCGATCAGATCGATACTTTCGTAGTATTGGCCTGTTCCGTCGGCGGCATGCTCGAACATATCGGCGCAATGGAACACGATGAAGCGCGCCTTAGGGAGGAGCCCGGCTCGCTCCAATACCACGGATAACGGGACGCCCTGCCATTTGCCGATAGCACTCCACCCTTCGACGCAGTCATGGCGCGTGATCTGCGTTCGCTGAGGCAAGGCTTCGAGGTCGGCGAGCGACAGCGCCAAAGGATTTCCAACAAGGCCATCGATCCGCAGCCGCCAATCGATAAAATTATTGGCGAGTAAGCGTGCGTACTCCTCGCCCTCTGGCATCTGGCTGCCGTTGACCTTGAAAACAGCGGAAAGATCGGCCGCAGTGTATTCCCGCGCCAGCGCGCGGTCTCCTTCAAGCCCCCGCTGGGCACCATAGTTCAGCGCTTCAGCCAATCCGAGCAAGGATTGAAAGTCAGGAGATTTTGACAGTTGATCGCACCCGCCTAGAAGGGACCCGCCGAGACTTGCCATGCTAAGTTTCAGAAGCTGGCGGCGCGGAAGGAGAAGTCTAGACATTGCGGTTCTCGATGAGGATCCTGAAACGGCCAGTGATCATCGAACGCAACTCATTCAACGGCCCCGAGAGAATCACCATCACAAGATGCACCATGACGAACAGAACGAGCAGGCAGGCGGTGAAGAAATGGATGGTGCGCGCTGATTGCCGTCCGCCGAAAATGTCGACGAGCCAAGGAAAGGCCGCGTCCATGCCAGGCGACATGGTGAGCCCGGTTGCGATCATCAGCGGCAAGAGTATCGCGATAACGCTAAGGTAGGTGACTTTCTGAATGGGATTGTAATGCCGGGCCTCTTCCCCGCGCGGAAATTTCAGCTTGAGATGATTTACCGCATCATTCAGGAGTGAACGCGGCTTGACCTCTTTCAGGCTTGGAACAAGATCGCGGCGAAAATGCCCATTAGCAAAACTGGCTGAAAGATAAAGCAGGAGATTAGCGGCGAAAAGCCAGGCGAAGAAAAAATGCCAGCGCCGCCCGCGCGCGAGGTCACGCCAGCTTGGCAATGTCGCCCAGGTTGGAAAGGCCCGTTCGATGTAATACCCGCTGGCATTGCGGGAGAGGCCAAGCACCCCCGTCGTGCCGATTTCCTGTGAACCCAAGCGAGCAAACCCCTCAACGGCGCCAAGGTGACGTGTTTTGGCGCCGATCTCAAAGACGGGCCCGTCACTTTCTTCCGAGCCGGCCTCTCCCCAATAGAGGGCAGGATGCGCCATGAAAATCTGCAGGCCGCTCATCAGTAAGACAACGAGACAAACGAAATTGATCCAGTGCGTCACGCGCGTGACGAGCGCATGCCGGTAAATTTTGATTTCTTCTCCTGCTTTTTGCGGCCTCACGCCCAGGAGGAACTTCCGCGGGAATTTGCCGCTGTCATACATCGCGACACACTTACGAAATCTCCCGGAACCGTAGTTCTACATATCCGCGGCGAGGCGAAGAGCGATTAACACGATGAACGGTCACCGTCCGCCGAGCTTTCGCCCGAGGGTATAAATTTGAGCGCGACCCCATTCATGCAGTAGCGCAGGCCGGTGGGTGGCGGACCGTCCTTGAAGACATGACCAAGGTGGCCGCCACAGCGGTTGCAGTGAACTTCGGTGCGCACTTCCCACAGGCTGCGGTCGGTCTTTGTGCCGATCGCGCCGTCAATCGGCTTCCAAAAACTCGGCCAGCCCGTTCCGCTCTCGAATTTCGTACCCGATTTAAAAACCGGTTGATCGCAGCCCGCGCAAACGAAAGTACCCTCTCGGTGCTCGTTTAAAAGGCAGCTGCTCCCCGGACGCTCGGTGGCTTCATGCCGCAAGACGCTATACTGCTCGCTCGTCAAGCTACGCCGCCATTCTTCATCCGTCTTCATCACTTCGAACTCCTTCGCTTTTACCTCAAGCGACGCTAATGAAGCTCCCGCCATCGCTGTTGATAACAGCTGTAAAAACCGCCGCCTCTGCATTTTTAAACTCCCTCACCTCTCATCGCCAACAAGGACAGGCTGGTCGCGATAAACGTCGGGAAAGCTCGCTTTGAGCGCGGAAATTTTCGGTAGGTCATACATTCTTATGTAAGGATTGCCGGGATGACGGGTCGCATAATCTTGGTGGTAGTTCTCGGCTGGGTAAAATTCCTTGAGTGAGTCGACTTCGGTGACGATTGGACGTGGATACTGACGCGAATCTTCAAGGGATTGAATGTAAGCCTCGGCTGCTTTTCTTTGCGCTACGTTCGTTACAAAAATTTCCGAACGGTATTGGCTCCCTTCATCGGGTCCTTGGCGGTTGAGCTGCGTCGGGTCATGGGCCACGATAAAATAGACCTGTAACAGCTGATCGAAGGAAATTTGCTTGGGATCGAAAGTGACTTCCACCGATTCGGCGTGTCCCGTGCGGCCAGAGCTGACTTCCTCATAAGTAGGGTGTGGCGAGATACCGCCCGCGTAACCAGAGATCGCCTTGGTCACGCCCTTGGCGTGCTGGAAAACCGCCTGAACCCCCCAAAAGCAGCCGCCGGCAAAGACGATTTTTTCAGAAGCTCTCACCTCTCCCTTCTCAGGATGGGCCTGATCAGCCGGCAAAGCTGGCTCGGACGTTGCCACCCGTGGCCATACCAAAACCGCGAGTAAAGCTGGCAGGAGCGCTAAGGCGCCTCGCCGCACCAGCGGGCGCGCCTTCTTAAGAAGGTTGCGAATGGCTTGCATGTCTCTACTATCTCGTCACTGAAGAGGGAAAGCCGCTGGGGGCTGCAACCTATTTCTGCCTCAAAGCGCTTCCCGTTACGGCAGGCGCAAATCAACTTTACGTGTGCGAAAACTTAGCCATTCTCGCGCATCGCTTCATTGAGACGCGATTCGAGCACTTGCGGCTTCATGATGATGAGCGCGCCTCGCGTTTTCTGAACGAGCCCCTCTTCTACCATGGCGGACAGCTCGCGGGTGACTTGCTCGCGGCGGCAACCAATTCTTGAGGCGAGCACATGGTGAAAAGGGGGTGGCGTGACCGCGCGCTCATTTGCATGACCCGGCCGCGGATGCGCCATGCGCAATAACTCGGAGTAAAGCCGGTGTTTTAGGTCAAATACCGAGTGTTCCGTGAGCCTTGCATTCAATTCGCGGATCCGCCCCGTGAGAAGCCTCAAAATCCGGTCGCACGCGGCCTCGGAGTGAAAAATAATCTCCCGGAAAACATTCGCTGGCATGACGCAGATTTCCGAGTTCGTGAGCGCGGTGACATTGGCGGAGCGCTTGGCGCCGTCGAGCGCGGCCAATTCGCCAAAGAACTGGCCCGATTTCATTTCGCCGAGGATGACTTCTTTACCAGCCGCGGTGCGGATGAGGATGCGGACTTCGCCCGAGATGATGAAATAGACGTCCGCCGTCTGGTCCTCGAAATCGACGAGGACTTCCCGCTCGGCGTATTTGCGCCAGATGCAACGGCGGTCGAACCGCTGAAAATCGAGGTCGGCGACGTCCTTGAAAAATGGAATACGGGCAAGGGTTTGCATGGCCAGCGGCTCCCTCGTTCTGCAGCGCTCCTGATAAGCCGCCTTAAAAATATTCACAAGCTTTTGTGGGCGCCGCGTATGCCGTCAGCGCGGCTTGGCAAAGAACGCGGAAAAAGCGGCGGCCGCCTCCTCGGAGCGCAGGGCTCTGGCAAAAAGTGCCGCTTCTTCGTCGATCCGCGCCAGGATTTCTCGGGCGTCCCCCCGCAAGAGGCGGCGCGTGGTGGAGAGGGCCGCGTGCGGCTTGGCGGCAAGCTGCTTGGCCTTTTCCAAGGAAAATTCGAGCAATTGATCGGCGGGGACGAGGCGGTTGACGAGCCCAAGGCGGAAAGCCTCGTCGGCGTCGAACGCTTCGCCGAGCAAAAGAAATTCGGACGCTTTCGCCATGCCGATGCGCCGTGGCAGAAGCAAGGACGAAGCCGCTTCTGGAACAAGGCCGAGATCGACAAAGGGCAATTTGAAGAGGGTGCCCTTTGTGGCATAGACGAGGTCGCAGTGTAGCATAAGCGTCGCGCCGATGCCGATGGCGATCCCTTCGATGGCGGCAACGAGAGGCGTCGTGCAACTCGCCAGTGCGCGGATAAAAGTGAATGCCGGAAACGCGCCTGGCTCGCTTAGCTCCTCTGGCGCCGCAAGGAAATCCGCAAGATCATTTCCGGCGGAGAATACTCCTCCCGATCCGGCGAAAAGGACGGCGCCGATTTCAGGATCGCTTTCCGCTTGCTGTAGCGCCGCAACGGCTGCGAGATACATATCGCGGCTGAGCGCATTCTTCTTCTCCGGCCTATCGAAAATGATGCAAAGGACCGGGCCTTCCCTCCTCACTTGAATGTTTTTGGTCGCGGTCATTTGACTTCAAACCGTGGTGTTGGCGATGGGTTCGTGGCGAAAATGCAGTCCATCAACGGCGGCGCGGCCAGCATTATTGAGGAGGAATGCTGCCGAATGCGCCGGACTTTTGCAACCATCTTTTGCATAACGTAAGCCCTGTTGGGAAGATCCGCACACATGGATGCGCCGCTTAATTTCCTAATTGACTTCATCCGCGATTTCTATTGCTATCGCCGTTGCGAGGTGTTTATGCGGGCCAAACAGATGATGAGCAAATTCTCTAACTAGCGAAGGGGTCGGCAAGATGGTTGAAAGTGATAAGCCTACAGAAACGCCGCCGCCATTGACGGCTGAACAAAAGTTGTTGATTCAGCAATATATGCTTGAATCGAAGTTACCGCCTGAGGCGGAAAAGCTAATTGAGCGAAAAGTGATAAATATGGTGATACCGTCAGCCACTTGGTTGACTATCGTGTCCATACTCGTTGGATTTGGCATTGATCATTTCGCCAAAGATACAGCTTTAACAGACTATATAATGAAATACAACGGATTCACACAGGAGGCCACAGTAAAAATTGCAGCTGCACGAGCAGGCGCCGAGAATGCACAAAAAAGTGCTGAAGCTGCCGCCGACCAACTGAGTTCCATGAAACAAGAAGCATCGACCCTGGTTAAGGAATTGAAAGAGGCGAAAATTGGTGTCGACAATATTCTTGGAGGAGAATATCGCAAATTTGCAAGCGAGCTTCTTGAAAAGGATGAGTTTAAGAAATCTGTTTTAGACGCTGCCAGCGCCAAAATTTCTGATTTTGTAAGCAAAGTGCAAAAGCATGATGAAAAGCTCACGTCATTGAGCGCTTGGCATATTCTCGGAATAGCGCGGGTCAAAGAGCGTCGGCTTATTTATGCGAGTGACGGAGTGTCCTACGACAATAGTACCGGTATGGTCTCTTTTCCGAATCCGACAAAATTGAATTTTGTTCCCATTGTATCCGATTCTCAAGATTATTCATACATCACTGATACCCATTGGATTCGGCAAATCCTACCGCCTAACCAATTTATCGTTGTGGCTCACGCTTTGGACACGGGTGGCACCGAGAAGAACGCCCCGGCACATGATTTCACTGCCGTTGTTGTAGGATTTGAGAGCTCCGCTCCGGGAACTCCTTGAAGTTCCTGTCGAGTAGCGCGGCGTTTAGCTAAATACCGAATATTCAACTGGCCAGTGTCTTTGTAACAAAGGCGCGTTTAAAAGCCCCGCTAGTCGCCCCACGGAGCTCACTGCGCTCAATACGGCAGTTCAAACCAAGAACGCGGCGCTTTCTTGCAGAGAGGCCGCGCCGCCAATGATTTCGCTTTCTAAGCCCACTGAACCCGCAACAATATTTTCGGCAAAAAAGCGCGCCGTGGCAATCCGCGACGACATGGCGGAGTCGCTGTTTCCCTCAATCGACAGCTGGTGTTCGGCAAGCGCGCCTTTGGCGAGCGCGGTGCCGCCACGCGCCAGCGCGAAAAGGCGCAGATAGGAGGTTGCGCCAGCGAGCGCGTCTCGCGGCCGTTCCGCCGACGATTGAAGCATGAAATCCGTCGCCCGGTGCAACGCGCCGAGAACGTTTGCCAGGCAAGGGGCTATCCGGCCAAAGGCGGCCGCATTTGTCTTCTCGAGGGCCTCGATAATCTCGCGCATATCGGTCATCTCGCGCCGCATGGCATCGCCGCCATCGAAAGCAAGCTTGCGCTGCACGAGATCGACCGCCTGAATGCCGTTCGTTCCCTCGTAAATCGAGGCGATACGGGAGTCGCGCAGATACTGTGCCGCGCCCGTCTCCTCGATATAGCCCATGCCGCCGTGCACCTGGATGCCGAGGGAGGCCACTTCGCTGCCAATATCGGTCGAAAAGGCTTTGGCGACGGGCGTGAGCAAAGAGGCGCGCGCGCTTGCCAGCTGCCGCCCGGCCTCATCTTCGGCGCGCCGTGAGCGGTCGATGGCCGCCGCGGTCATGAGACAAATCGCCCGCGCCGCCGCCGTCATCGACTTCATGGTCATCAGCATGCGCGCCACATCCGGATGCCGGATGATCGGGCTTATCGAGGCGCCTTTCTCGCCCGGAGCGTACCCCTGGCGTCTCTCTTTCGCGTAGAGAAGCGCCTGTTGAAAGGCCCGCTCGGCGATGGCGACGCCTTGCACGCCGACATTCAGCCTGGCGCTGTTCATCATCGTGAACATGCAGGCGAGACCTTTGTTCTCCTCGCCGATGAGATAGCCGGTGGCACCATTCCCATCCCCGTAAATCATCGTGCAAGTGGGCGAGGCATGAATCCCGAGCTTGTGTTCGATCGAAGCGCAATGCACCTCGTTGCGAATCAGCGTGCCATCTTGCTGGGCAAGGAATTTTGGCACCAGAAAGAGCGAAATACCGCGCGTTCCTTTCGGCGCATCAGGCAAGCGCGCGAGCACGAAATGCACGATATTTTCGGACATATCGTGCTCGCCGAATGTGATGAAAATCTTCGAGCCAAAAAGCCGGTAGGTGCCATCGCTCTGCCTCTCGGCCCGGGTTTTGAGTTCGCTTAAGTCGGAGCCGGCTTGTGGTTCCGTCAAGTTCATCGTGCCGGTCCACTCGCCCGAGACGAGCTTGCCCAGGTAGCGCTCTTGCAAAGCCTTGTCGCCATGGAAATACAATGCGTCGATGGCGCCAAGTGTCAGCAAGGGGCAGAGGCTGAACGCCATGTTGGCGGCGTTCCAAATTTCGATGCAGGCCGTATTGAGCAGGACCGGGAGATCCGTGCCGCCATATTCCGCCGGGCCGGTGATGGCGTTCCATCCCCCAGAAATCCATTGCCGGTAAGCATCCGCGAAGCCCGGCGCCGTGCGCACCTCGCCAGCCTTGAATTCAACGCCCGCTTTGTCCCCAGCAGAGTTGAGGGGAGCGAGGATATTTTCGGCGAATTTTCCCGCTTCCGTTAGCGTCGCGTCGGCAACGCCGTCATTGATATCGGCGTATATACTGTCCTTGCCGCTTAAGTCGGCGCCCGCCTCATGGGTCATAGCGAAGAGGATGTCGGCAACAGGCGCGCGATAACTCATCTTAAGTCTCCGATCCTCGCAAGGGCACGAGGCAAGCAAAATATGCTAAGCGACGATATATATAGGTAATCCAATGAGAGCATCGCGTGATCTTGTTAGCCTAGCGAAGATTTGCCCCGCTGGCGCGGCCGCCATCGCCCAGGCGGCGGCCATCATCCGCGGCGGCGGGCTCGTCGCGTTTCCCACCGAGACCGTCTATGGCCTGGGCGGAGACGCAACGTCAAATGATGCGATCGCACGCATCTATGCGGCTAAGACGAGGCCGGCCAACAACCCTCTCATTGCCCATGTCGAAGACACTGAGGCGGCATTCGAGCAAGGTTTTTTCTCCGCCGAGGCAAGGCGCCTCGCGCGCCTCTTCTGGCCCGGCCCTTTGACCTTGGTGGTGCCCGCTGGCCCAGGTACGACAGTCTGCCCTGCGGCAAGGGCTGGGTTAAGCAGCCTTGCTCTGCGCGTGCCAAAGCATCCGGTTGCGCGGGCGCTGATTGCCGCCGTGAAACGCCCGGTGGCGGCGCCCTCCGCCAATCGTTCGGGCCGCCTGAGCCCGGTCTCCCCGGCCCATGCCGCGCGAGACCTGGCCTCCGAAATCGATCTCATTCTCGATGGCGGGCTTTGCCAGGTGGGCGTCGAGTCGACGGTTGTCGCCTGTCTCGACGGTCCCCCTCACCTGTTGCGCCCCGGCGGCATTTCCCGCGCCGATATCGAAGCCGCGCTCGGCCAAAAACTTTCCGCGCGAGAGGGCATGGACGTTCTCGCGGCGCCGGGAATGCTTCCCTCTCACTACGCGCCGCGCGCCGCCCTGCGGCTCAACGCGGCGAACCTCGAGGCGGGCGAAGCCGGTCTCGATTTCGGCGGTCTTTTTGGCGCCCATGCGCATGTGCGCGATCTTTCGCCCTCCCGCAATCTCAAGGAGGCGGCGGCCCATCTCTTCCGCTTCCTGCACGAGCTCGACGCTCTGGGCCTTTCTACAATCGCCGTCGCGCCGATCCCGGATGAGGGCCTTGGCGAAGCAATCAACGATCGGCTTTGCCGGGCCGCGGTACGCTAGCGCGGTTGAAAAAGCCTCAAGCGCTGCGGCGGAGCGAAAAGCGGGCGCCGTCCGGAGTAAAGAACTGGCCGATGCGGGCGAAGGCATTGAGGACGCGCGAGATGGCCGCCTCGACCTTGCGTCCCTGGCGGAATCCTGCCGCGAGCGCTGCCGCGTCGAGCGGCGCCGAGGCCGCCGCCAGCGCCGCATAGACCGCCGCCGCGCGCTCCAGGTCGCCCGCCGGAAAGAGCGGTTTTTGCTCCGCCGCCTCCGTGACGGGGAGCTCCGCCTCGTACTGCTCTGGAGCTGCCGAGGGAGGCGCGGCAACGCCGGCCTTGGCGCGCTGATAGCCGGGCCGCAGCCACCGGACGAGACCGCGCTTTTCTTCCGCCGCCCGCTCCGCGTTCAAGGCAACGAGCCGGGCCAGGACTTCCTGATCCGAAAGATCTTTTGGCCAGCCATAGGCCTCGGCGACGAGCGCATCGAGCTTGTCATGCAGCTCTTTTAAAATGAGAACGAGGCCCTTGGTCTTGATCACCTCTTCTTGGGGCAAGAGCTCTTCGCCCGCGGGGAGCTTTTCGAGGACGTTGTAGATTTGCGTCAGCGTCAGGCCGGGGTGCTCCGCTTGTTGGCGCTTGCGCAGCGCATCGAGTTCTTCGGCGGTGTTGCGAATCCGGGCTTTGAGGGATTCGGACGAATCGGGGAAGGGAAAGGGGTCGAAACAGTGGCCCTTTGTATAGCGCGGTCGGTCTTCCAAAGTTCCACCCGCACTTAGGGCCCAAACCACATGCAAGCGTGAGGAGAGAACGCCCAAGAAAAATGCATCGTCAAGCGCCATGCACACGAGCATGTTATCCGGCAAAATACTCGCATCGAGAAATTGAAAAAAACGATGTTTTGATGTCTCGACTGTTGCAATGTAGCGCGCGAGGCCCGCGAGCGCAGGACGCAATTCTCGGCGCGGCTCACCAAAAATCCACCAATTCAGTTTGTAACTTTCGCGATTATTGACGTCTCGTCCGTTTGGCCTGCCATCTTCATCTGTGCTCTCCTTAACGGTCGCAAGCACATGTTGATAGACCTCTGGAAACCGCTTGCGCACATCCTCGGCTTCAAGTCCAAATAGGTCAATGACCATGAGGCCGCGCGGCGTGCCTGTGAGATCTCGTCCGTTGCGGTAGTGGCGGATATGGTTTTCCAATCCAGGCCGCCGCCCGAGGCCCCGATGTTCGGCCTCGGAAGGCGTCAAAATAAACCCTTCTCCTATGAGCTGCACGCCACGGGAAACAAGGAACTCATTTGCTTGCAGCGGCGGCAGCACTGTGACATCCACCCCTACTGTCAAATCGCTATTGACTGGCCCTATCGTCTCCCTCAGCTCCACATTCGGCGCGTCTGTATCAAGCCCCTCCTCCTTGATAACTTCATAGAGACGCCCCTCGTGCTGGCCCCCTCGTGCCACCGTCATCGCGATGCGCACGGCGGCCGCATCCTTCGTCGCTTTCGTCCACGGATGGTCGGGAATCGTCATGACCAGTGAGACAGGTTCCTTAGCCTTGAGATGTTTTTCAACAACGCGGCGCTGAAAAACCTGGCTCAGCGAGTTGGTGGTGACAAGGCCGAAGCGCTGCAAGCGCGTGCCCTTGCGCGTCAAAAATTCGGCGGCATGGTCCCACCAATACATGACAAAATCGGCGCTCTCATTCATGTGCGGGTGTACGGCCCATAACGCCTTTGCATAATCCTCCCCTAAGCGCCCACGAATATCCTTGCCGCCGATGAACGGCGGATTGCCAACGATGTAATCGGCTTGCGGCCATTCCGGGCGCTTGGGATTCTTGTAGCGATAGACTTCGATCTCTTGGCCGTTTGGATCCCTTCTCGTGATCGGCTTTCCCCTATCATCCCGTGCGAGTTCCTTGGCGTCATAGGCGAGCACGGCGTCGCGCACTTCGATGGTTTTGAAATCGCGCAGGATGGGTTCGGGCGGCATGCCGCCGCGCGTGCGAGAATGCCATTGGAGATAGCCGATCCATAGCACGAGTTCGGCGATCGCCGCCGCGCGCGGGTTGATCTCGAGGCCCAGGAATTGATGCGGGTCGATGGTTTTGAGCTCATAACCAGAAAAGCGCTCTTGGGCGGACAAAGAGGCCAGCGCCTCCAGCACCTCGCCTTCGAGACGCTTCATGAGTTCGAGCGCAACATAAAGAAAATTCCCCGTTCCACAGGCGGGATCGAGGATGCGGATGCCGCAGAGCTTTGTGTGAAACTCACGCACCAGCGCCGCCGCGCCCTTGGTATCGCCGCCCACGCGCTTGCCCTCGGCGGCGGCCTGCACATTTGCCCATTCTTCTTTCAGCGGCTCCAAAATCGTCGCGGTGACAAGGCGTTCGACATAGGCGCGCGGCGTATAATGTGCGCCAAGTTTCTTGCGCTCGGCGGGATCGAGCGCCTGTTCAAGGAGCGTGCCGAAGATGGCGGGCTCGACCTCGCGCCAATTCGCTTTCGCGGCCTCGTAAAGCTCGCCGATTTCTTGCCGAGGGAGCGGCAGCACCGTGCGGTTCTTGAAGAGATAGCCGTTGAATTGTTTGACGTCGCCCTCGATGGCATAGGCAAAGCCTCCTCTATCCATGGCCTCCCAGAGCTGCCCGACAAGACGCGGAAAAAGCTCCGGCTTCTCGGCGCATTTTTTCAATACATCGCGGAAACTGGCCTTCGGCAGAAGCCCCACATCCTCGGCAAACATGGTGAAGAGGCAGCGCATGAGGAACAGCGCGACTTGCTCGGGATCGTTATTCTGCCCTTCAAGATATTTCGACACTTTGGCGAGGCGCTCGGCAATCGCGCGCGTTGCCTTGGCCGCAATTTTTGCTGGATCGCGTTTTGTAGGCTCCAGCCAAATGTCGCGCAGAAGTGACCGGGTATCGTCCTTGCGCAGCTCCTCGAGGAAAATGCGATAGCCTTGGCGGTCTGGAAACTGAGCGTAGTTTTTGCCTTGTCCGGAAAAATCGGCGTAGATCTCGAAGCAATGGCCGACATCGCAGACAATGAGAAACGGAGGCCAGCCTTCGGCCGCAGGCAGCGCTTTGGCGTAATGCTCCGCCTGCTGGCGGGCATTGAGCATGAGCACGTTCCAGGCGCGTGACGCAGTGCGTTTGCCTAGCGGCGTTGTGTCTTCGGGCTCGGCGTCGAAGAGGTTGCTTTGCTGCGCTTTCTCGGTTCCTGGCCTGCGGCTCTGCTTGGCTTCGAGCACGAAGCAGCCGCGCTTATAAAGGTCGATGCGGCCGCGCGCGGCCGATCCGTCCGCCTCTCGGAAAGTGACGGCGCGTTCAAAAGCATAGGCGTTTGCTGCGGCGTCGTGCGAGGCAGGGTCCGGCTGAGGCACCCCGAGAACGTCGCAAAGCCCGCAGAGAAAGGGCGCGTAGTTGGCGCGCTCGGCGCCGCCGCTCTGCGTCCAGCGGGAGATGAAGGAGTCAAGATCAGCGGCGGCCGGCATGAGCAGCGCCGATTTTGCGGCACGCAAATAAAAATATCAATTTGTATTTATCATCCGTTTCGCGCCCTTTTCGCCTATCCCACAAGCTGTCGCTCGCCCCTCGTCCAACGGCTTGTAAGAAACCCCACCCAAACCTTACCAAAAGGTTTCACGTGAAACTTTTTGGTAAGATCACGCAAGGAATCCTTACATCTCAATCCGCGCTCGGCAGACGCCGGATCGTGAATTCGATGCGCCCTTCGGGGAGGGCGCGCCAGGATTCAATTTCGGTCATGTAGGCCGCCTTCGGGAACTCCGAGAGGATCGCTCGGGCTTTTTCGCGCGCTTCCTCTCGTGGCAAGGAGTAGGTTTCGCGCACGAAGGCCCCTTTGCGCCCTGGCGCTTGGGCGCGGCGGGCGAGTTTTTGGGCAATCATCGACGGCGTTTTTTGATCAGCGCTCACGAGGGACTCCGGGAGGCGGGCCTTCCCCCTATTTCGGCGCTTGCAAAATATCGTCAAGGATGCGCGCGAGGGCGGCTTCGTCCTGCGGAAAACCGGTTCGGATCCAGCGCGCCTCGAGCTCTTTCAGAGCCTCGCCAATGGCGCGCCCATTGGGAAAACCGCGGCGCAAGAGGTCGCCTCCGGTGAACGGCATGCGGGGCTCGGGCGCGTCTTGCATAAAATGGCGGGCGCGCCGAAAAGCGCTCGCTGCATCCTTCGGGGCATCGGCTTGCGCCAGCGTCAAGGCATCGGCTGCCGCCATCCGGCCATGCCGGTAAAGCAGGCTCAAAAGTTCGCGGGACTCGGCCGGCGTGCCGCGCCCGTGGAGCTCGACAAGCGCCCGCGCGGCGCCGGCGAGGCGCCCCGCCTCGCCGTTGGAGAGCCGCAGCCTATCGCGCAACTCATCCGCGTGCTCGGGGACCGTGACGCAAAGAGCGGCAAGGCGCAGAATGGCATCGGGCGGGCCATCCTCGATGGCAATGGCGCGCCGCAGCCGCTCGGGATAGGGCGCGAGGCCGAGGAGCAAGTGCAGGAGGCCATCGGCGCAAAGCTCCTCGCAGATATCCCCGGCGCGGCGGGTGCAAAGAATTTTGAGAAGCTCGCCGCGGATGCGTTCGCGCGAGAGCCTTGAGAGGCCATCGCGCTGGCGGATCGCCGCTCGATGCCCCTCCTTGTCGAGCGGGCCTTCCCCGAAATCGGCCGAGAAGCGGAAAAAGCGCAGGATACGGAGATAATCTTCCTTGATGCGCCGCTCAGGCTCGCCAATGAAACGCACGCGACGCGCCATGATGTCGGCAAGGCCGCCGGTATAATCGAAAAGCTCTCCGTCGGGCGTCATCGATAGGGCGTTCATGGTGAAATCGCGGCGCAACGCATCAAGCTCAAAGTCCCGGCCGAACCGCACTTCCGCCCGGCGCCCATCCGTCGCGATGTCCTCGCGCAGCGTCGTGACTTCGAACGTTTGTCCGCCGCAAAGTACCGTCACGGTGCCATGGACTATGCCAGTCGGGATGGCGCGAAGGCCGGCCGCCTCGACGCGCCCGATGACGGCTTCAGGCGCAAGTGTCGTCGCGATATCGATTTCCCGCGAGGCTCTACCGAAGAGGCGATCGCGAAGGGCTCCTCCGACAATACGGGTCTCTTCGCGCGTGTCGGCAAGCGCGGCGAAGACTTGGCTGAGGGCGCGATCTTCGAACAAGCTCAATAGAATAACGGGCGCCGCGCTGGCGGCTCGCGGGCTCATTGGAGGTGCCCCGGCACAAGCCTTCCGTTCTCGATATGGGCTGGAACATAGGCTCCCTTATGGCGCGGCGCGAGCAGGCCAAAGGCGAGCATGCCGGAGGCGGCGATTGCCAGTCCCGCCAACGTCAATGTCGAGACCGCGCCTTTCTTCCAATGCTCGACGCGAAAGGGATATTTGTTCCGGATGAAGAGAAAAACCGCGTAGGCGGCAAAGGGCGAGGAGAGTAGCAAGATCGGATCGAGCACCGCGCGCCACATTAGACGTAAAGCCTTTCATAGAGATTGCGCAAAATACCAGCTGTCACGCCCCAGATATTCCAACGAAGATATGGCATGGAATAGAACTGGCGGTTGTCTTTTTCGTGCCTGAAATGGTTCGCGCCATCCATAAGAAATGCGAATGGCACCGTGAACACTTCCTCAACTTCACGTGGGTTAGGTAAGTACACAGGCAAAGCGGTAAGTTTTGCGACAACGGGAATGATGCGAAAACCTGTTCGCGTTGGATAAGGTTCGAGATAGCCAAGCGCTTCTACGATTGCCGGATCAAGACCGATTTCCTCTTCTGCCTCGCGCAGCGCGGCAGCAAGAGGGGTTCCATCACGCGGCTCAATCCGCCCGCCGGGGAAAGCGATTTGGCCTGCGTGAACTAGCAAGTTTTTTGCCCTCCGCGTAAGAATAAGCTCGACGTTTCCCCGCTCTTCCCGAAGCGCGAGCAGGACCGCCGCGGGGCATGAAGGGGCGCCGTTCGCTTGGCGCCATTTATCCGCCGCCACAAGCGGGAGTTTTTCGCGGATAAGCGCGAAGACGGATGCCGCCCGGAAATCGCATCGCGCTCCGGGTGGGACTTTTGCATCCACTTGCCTTTCAGGCATCTTCATCGGCGCCATCTATGGCGAAAAACAACCCGTGCGACAGCACGCCGAATTGGCGCGCGCCTTCATGGTCCTTAAATTTCGCAAGTTCAATCACATCAAGGGCGAGGGAGCGTGTCGCAAGGGCCCACAGATTTCTCCGTACGTGAATATAGGGCTTAACTCCGCCGCTCGCGTCGTTCTCAAACCGCAGCGGATGCTCCGCATCTGCCTCGACCGTATCACTAACGTTCGTTGCAAATCGCAGCACTTGGTCTTCGCCATGCTTTGTTACCGTCATGCTGACGGCTGTGAAGGGCGCGTCCTCGACGAGGATACCAACCTTCTCCAAAGGCGTGACAAGAACATAGCCGCCGGGGTCTTTCCTCAGGATGCTGGCAAACAGCCGGACCAAAGCCGGCCGCAAGATCGGCGTGCCATTGTAAAACCAGGTGCCATCATGGGCGATCCGCATATCGATCTCGCCGCAAAAAGGTGGGTCCCATTCCTCCGCACGTGGCAAGGCCTTGGGCTCGAACGATTCTTCCATAATCGAAAGGCTGCCGCTATATGCGTTCAGGTATTTAAATATGCGGCCGGCCATAATCTTTGCCTCATTTCGTGGGTTATTGAAAAACGTTTTAATTTCTTAGTGCTTTCACACGTTTCATATTGGGAGCCACCGCGGCGGCTCTCCGCCCCAAGAGTCTATCACTTCGGAGCAGAGTAATAACCACATGTCGGAAGTAGTGACCGCTTCGCTGGAAGCAGCTATGGCGCGGTCGGTTGAAGCGACACTCGAGCGGATCGCGGAAGCAAGGCGCTCTATCGAGACGGTCATTTTTGGCCAGCCGCAAGTCGTTGAGCTTGCCCTCGTTACTCTTTTGTCGGGCGGCCATGGATTGCTCGTCGGCGTGCCCGGGCTGGCAAAAACCAAACTCGTCGAAACACTCGGCGCCGTATTAGGCCTTGAGACGAAGCGCGTGCAGTTCACGCCGGATCTCATGCCGGCCGATATTCTCGGCTCGGAGGTCCTCGAGGAGTCCGCCGACCGGCGGCGCAGTTTCCGCTTTGTGCGTGGCCCAGTCTTCGCGCAACTCCTGATGGCCGACGAGGTCAACCGGGCGAGTCCCCGAACGCAATCGGCACTGCTGCAAGCCATGCAGGAGAACCATGTTTCGGTGGCCGGCGAACGCTACGATCTGCCGCGTCCCTTTCACGTCCTTGCCACGCAGAATCCCCTTGAGCAGGAAGGCACCTATCCGCTGCCGGAGGCGCAGCTCGATCGTTTCCTTATGCAGGTCGACGTCGTTTATCCCGACCGCGCCGCCGAGCGCCGGATCCTTATCGAAACAACCGGGGAAACGGTCGCCGAAGCAAAACCTGTGATGAGCGCCGAAGACCTCATGGCCGCGCAACGCCTGGTGCGGCGGCTGCCTGCTGGAGAAAGCGTCATCGAAGCCATTTTAAACCTGGTCCGCCAGGCTCGGCCCGATGGCGGTGACCAAAAGATCACGCAGCACATTGCTTGGGGGCCGGGCCCTCGCGCGGCGCAGGCCTTGATGCTGGCAACGCGTGCTCGTGCCCTGATCGGTGGGCGGCTGTCGCCATCCCTCGACGATATCGCGGCGCTTGCCGTCCCCGTCCTGAAACACCGCATGGCCCTGACTTTTGCCGCCCGCGCCGAGGGGCTGAACGTCGGCGACCTCATCACGCGGCTCGCAAAGCAGCTTGGCTAGCTAAATGGTGGCAGTCTGGTCGCTCGACCGTAGTGAAAGCCGCACTTCGCGCCGGCATCAGAATAGCGCGCTCGAGCTCGCGAGCCGCTTCCCTGGCCTTTGCGCCGCCGCAAGGGAAACCGCGGCGAGCGTCATGCATGGTGTCCACGGCCGAAGGCGCGCCGGTAGCGGCGAAAATTTCTGGCAATTTCGCCCTTTCATCGCGGGCGAAGCCGCAAATCGCATCGACTGGCGGCGCTCCGCGAAGGATGACCGGCTTTATGTCCGCGAGCGGGAGTGGGAAGCAGCGCACACAGTGTTCGTCTGGATCGATCGCTCGCCCTCCATGTGGTTTTCCTCAAATCTCGCCTTGCAGCCAAAGATTGACCGCGCCCTCGTCCTCGGTCTTGCCGCTGCTGATTTGCTCGTGCGAAGCGGCGAACGGGTCGGGCTTTTAGGCCTCACCGCCGCCCTTGCTGTTCGCCACATTATCGAGCGCTTTGCCGAGGTTCTCCTGGCACAGGAATTATCTGCCACCTATGTACCCCAAGAGTTGCCGCGGGAGGCAAACCTGCCACGTGGCGCGCAGGTCATCCTCATTGGTGATTTTTTGTCGGACGAAGCGCGGATCGTCGAGGCCGTAGGGAACCTCGCAGGGCGCGGCGCGCGCGGGCATATCGTCGTCCTCGCGGATCCGGCGGAGGAGGCCTTCCCTTTCACCGGGAATACCGAATTCGTCGACTCTGACTCCCCTGCCCGGCTGCGGATCGGCCAGGCAGAGTCCTTGCGCGAGGAGTACAGGCAGCGCCTCGCGCTGCACCGCGAGTTCATTGCCTCGGCGGCCCGTGCCAAGGGATGGTCTTTCATGCTGCACAATACGGACAGGCCGGCGACGCAAGCGCTTCTTACTTTGCAGGCGCGGCTGGATGCCGCGGCCCACTCAAGCTTCTTGCCAAGGCCAGGCTGATGTTTGGCTTTCCGCTCGCCTTCAGCTCTCCCTATGTTCTCGCCGCGCTTGCGTGTTTGCCACTGCTCTATCTGCTGCTGCGCATCACGCCGCCGCGGCCGGCGGTCATTCCCTTTCCTCCGTTGCGGCTTATTCTCGGCCTGCGCCCGCGCCAAGAAACGGCGGCCCGCACGCCATGGTGGCTGCTCGCGCTGCGTCTGGCAATAGCCGCCTGCCTCATTTTTGCAATGGCCGGGCCCATCTTCAATCCGATGGCGGCTGGGCCGCAGTCCGGGCCTTTACTGGTTGTGCTGGATAATGGCTGGCCAGCCGCGCCCGCGTGGGACCAGCGGATCGCCGCGGCGGCGCGGCGCCTCGAAGCAGCGGCCGGGAAGGCTCAAGTCGCGGCAATCGTCGCAACCTCGGAAGGGGGCCGTGAAATTGCTTCGCTCGATCCTGTCAAGGCTCAGGACCGATTACGAGGGCTAAAACCGGTTCCTTATACTCCCGATAGGCTTCCTGTCATCGCGGCGGTCGAGAAATTCGCTACCGCCCACCAAAAACCGTCGGTTCTGTGGGTCGCGGACGGGCTTGATCGCGGCCATGCACAAGAATTCGCGGAGAAACTCGTCAGCCTCGCCGGCGATGTCACCCTGGTGATGGACCAAAGACCGATCGAGGGGCTGGCCGGCATCCAGAATGGGACGAGCGACCTCAACGTGCGTGTTATCCGCTCGTCCGCCGGCCTGAGCCCAAGCGCCGCGCCAATCGTTCGCGCGGTCGATCGCAAGGGCGCGCTCATCGCCACGGCCCCTTTTGATTTTGGCGCAAGCAACGAAGCGCGTGCCGCCTTCGACATCCCGGTCGAACTCCGCAATGAAATCGACGGGCTCGGCATTGCCGGGGAACGCTCGGCGGGCGCTGTGTTCCTTCTCGATGAACGCTGGCGCCGCCGCCGTGTGGGCATCGTCAGCGGCGAGACCGCCGATGTGGCGCAGCCGCTGCTTGCCTCCGCCTATTATCTCAGGAAGGCGCTTTTGCCTTACGCCGAGGTACGTGAGCCCAATCCCTCGGCAAGCGACCCGGTTCGTGCCATGCTCGATGAGCGTGTCTCGCTTCTTATCCTCGCCGATGTCGGCGTCGTCTCCGGCGAAGAGCATGAGCGCCTTTCGCGCTTTGTCGAGGGTGGCGGCGTCCTCGTCCGCTTCGCCGGAACCCACCTTGCCGGCGGCTCGGACGACCTGATTCCAGTCAGACTGCGCCGTGGTGGCCGGGTTTTGGGCGGCGCAATGTCGTGGGACACACCAAAACAGCTCGCGCCCTTCGACCAGCAAAGCCCCTTTGCTGGCTTGCCGGTCCCGGAAGAAGTCACTGTCACGCGCCAAGTGCTCGCGGAGCCAGATCCTGGGCTCTCGCCGAAGACCTGGGCGCAACTTTCTGACGGGACGCCGCTTGTCACAGCCACGCGGCAAGGCAAGGGGTTGATTATTTTGTTTCACGTGACTGCGGACACAACTTGGTCCAATTTGCCCCTTTCGGGATTATTCGTGGACATGCTTCGCAAGATCGTCTCGCTCTCCGGCGAGGTCGCGGCAGACTCATCAAGGGCCGAGACGGCCGCTTCTCCGACAGCAAACCGCATCGAGGTCTTGGCGCCAAGCCGTACACTCGATGGTTTTGGCGCGCTCGGATCGCCGCCGCCTGATACCACCGCGATCCCGGCAAATTATCAAGGGCCTGCCTCGGCCGAGCATCCGCCTGGCTTTTATGGGCCCGCCGACGGCGCGATCGCGGTCAATGCCCTTACTGAGGGCGATACGCTCAAGCCGGCCGATTTTTCCGGCCTTGCCCTCATCCGCGAGCCGCTCAATGCTTCCGGGCCCATCGATCTTAAACCCTGGGTGCTTGCCGCGGCCTTCCTGCTTTTCGCCGCCGATAGTTTTGTTTCGCTTTTGCTGTCAGGTGGATTGCGCAGAACCGTGCCAAGAATACTCGCCTGTATGGCTTTCCTTGCCTTTGGATTCCTGGCGTTAGACTCGCCGCCGCTCGTGGCCGAGCCCTTTACCGCCAGCAAGGCGCAACCTGATTTCTCCGCTGCCCTCAAAACGCGGCTCGCCTATGTCGCGAGCGGCGACGCCCGCGTCGATGAGGTGAGTCGGCAGGGCCTGGCCAGCCTCTCGCGCGTGATCGCCGGGCGCACCTCATTGACGCCGGGAGATCCGGCGGCGGTCGATCCAGGCCGCGATGAACTGAGCTTTTATCCGCTGCTCTACTGGCCGATCGTCGCCAGCAAGCCGCAACCATCGCGCGAAGCCATCACCAAGGCATCGGCTTTCATGAAGCAAGGCGGCACGATCATCTTCGACACGCGCGATGCGCCAACAGCCCGCCGGGATGGACCGCCGACGCCCGAGGGAAAATGGCTGCGCACGCTCCTCGATGGCGTCGATGTGCCGGAGCTCGAGCCCGTCCCTCCCGATCACGTCGTGACAAAAACCTTCTACCTCGTTGATGGTTTCGAGGGCAGGTATTCGAATGGCGAGACCTGGATCGAGGCCTTGCCCCCTGCTCCGGCCGATGGCAGCCCGCGCCCGGCACGCGCCGGCGATAGCGTCTCGCCGATCATCATCGCATCAAACGATCTCGCCGCTGGCTGGGCGAGCGACCCCGACGGCGACAGTCTCTATCCTCTCCCCGGCGGCGAGCGCCAGCACGAGCTGGCCCTGCGCGGCGGCGTCAATCTCGTCATGTATACGCTCACCGGCAATTACAAATCCGACCAGGTTCACGTGCGCGATCTCTTGGAGCGGCTGGCTCATTGAGCATTGCTTTTCAATCACGATCTGAGCTTGGACTTCAACGCTTAGCCGTCTCGCCTCACTTCCCCTGCTGTGTTAGTCTTTCGCACTACTGAAAAACCTAGCATCAGGGGGCGGTGCGATGGATGGGGAACTCGTTGACCGGATCTATGAAACCTCTTTGGTACCGGAGCTTTGGCCCGAGGTTCTAGACGCGGTTGCGACGGTCGCGGAGGGAAGAGCCACCTGCCTATTCATAACCGCTCCCAACGTTCAGTATTGGACCGCGTCGCCTGTCGCTCAGGAGAAAGTAGAACGATTTGTTAACGAGGGCTGGTTCTGGCGCGGAGAGGTCGCGAAACGCAACTTTGCGGCACGGCACCCAGGGTTCCTCATTGATCTCGACCTTTTCACTCGGGAAGAGCTTGCCCAAGAACCGATCTACCGTGACATATGGAGTCAGTGGGAAACGGGATGGGGCGCAATGACTGCGGTTCCGACTTCAACAGGCGAGAATGTCTCATTCGTCTTGACGCGAAGGATCAAAGAGGGGCCTTTTGAGCGCGCCGCCATCCAAAGACTCGACGAACTGCGGCCTCACCTCGCCCGCAGCGGCCTGATGGCGGCACGCTTGCAGCTCGAGCGGGCGCGCATGGCGGCCGAGACACTTGCCGCTCTCGGCATTCCGGCGCTCGTTCTCGATGACCAAAGCAAGGTTATTGCCGCTAATGATTTGGCCCAAGCGCTCAATGTTCTGCATTGGCGCGCCTTTGATCGCATCTCGCTCAAGGACAAAGCCGCCGGTCAGCTGCTCTCTGAGGCGCTGGCCACGATCGATATTTCCGGTCCCGTGTGGTCTTTTCCCGTCCGCGACGAGAACGCCGAGGCTCTTATGGTCGCCCATATCATCCCGATCCGGCTCTCCGCACACGACATTTTTGTCCGCTGCACAGCCGCTCTCGTGTTGACGCCAGTGACCCGGCCGGAAGCCCCTCCCGTGGAATTGGTCCAATCGCTCTTTGACCTTACTCCGGCCGAAGCAAAAGTGGCGCGCGGGCTCGCCTCCGGCAAAACCGTGGACGACCTCGCCACGGACGGAAAAACGTCGTTGAATACCATCCGCACCCATGTCCGCTGCATCCTGGAAAAAACCGGCTGCCACCGGCAAACCGAGGTTATCGCCCTCCTCACCGCCATCTCGCCGGCGCGGCTGGTGAAGCCTGCTTGAAGCGCTGGCCTGCGGCCGCCTCGCCTCAAACCAGCTCCTGCGTTATGTTTCGATGGAGCACGGGTAGTCAACTCCCGGGGGAAGCGATGGATGGAGAACTTGTTGACCGGATCTATGAGAGTTCCTTTGTACCGGAGCTTTGGCCCGACGTTCTCGACGAGCTCGCTAAGATTGCCGGGGCGCGGTCTGGCTGGATGACGGTCGTCAACGGCGAAATACAGCGCTGGGATGCCACGCCATTAGCGAAAGAGGCATTGGCGCCCTACATCGAGAATGGATTTGCCGTGCGCACGGATCGGTTTCGCCGTTTACTCGGCGCCGGCCACGCGGGATTCTTGGTGGACTATGATATCTATACGGATGAGGAGCTCGCAAACGATCCCATCTACCGCGATGGGCTGCGCCCGCGCGGCTTGGGTTGGGCTTCCGCCACTGCAATCCCCTTTCCGACGGAAGATACTCTCACCATTGCCCTCGAACGAGAGTATGTTCGCGGGCCCGTCGAACGCGCGCGTGTAGAGAGGCTCGATGAGCTTCGCCCCCATCTTGCTCGCAGCGGCCTGATGGCGGCGCGCTTGCAGCTCGAGCGGGCGCGCATGGCGGCCGAGACGCTTGCCGCTCTCGGCATTCCGGCGCTCGTTCTCGATGACCAAAGCAAGGTTATTGCCGCTAATGATTTGGCCCAAGCGCTCAAAGGTGTTCTGCATTGGCGCGCCTTTGATCGCATCTCGCTCAAGGACAAAGCCGCCGGTCAGCTGCTCCATGAGGCGCTGGCCACGATCGACAGATCCGGTCCCGTGCGGTCTTTTCCCGTCCGTGATGAGAACGCCGAGGCCCTTATGGTCGCGCATATCATCCCGATAAAGCTCTCAGCGCGCGACATTTTCGTCCGCTGCACGGCTGCGCTGGTGCTCACGCCAGTGACCCGGCCGGAAGCCCCTCCCGTGGAATTGGTCCAATCGCTCTTTGACCTCACTCCGGCTGAAGCAAAAGTGGCGCGCGGGCTCGCCTCCGGCAAAACTGCCGATGATCTGGCGACAGACGGCGGAACCTCGTTGAATACCATCCGCACCCATGTCCGCTGCATCCTGGAAAAAACCGGCTGCCACCGGCAAACCGAGATCGTCGCCCTCCTCACCGCCATCTCGCCGGCGCGGCTGGTGAAGCCTGCTTGAGTTACGGTGCGCTTTTGAACGGCTGGCGCCGTCACCCTAGCCAATTTTTCTAGCCTTGTTCCCTGCGGAACAGACGTTCGCAACGAAATTATGGATCAAGAGAGGCGCGGCACCAACGCGACTCTATTCATCGGGGGCGATGCGATGAACGTGGAACTCATTGACCAGATTTATGAAGGCGCTTTCGGCATGGCGAGTGAGACGCTTGCCTCTCTGGGCATTCCAGCGCTAGTTCTCAATGAGCAAGGCAAGGTCCTTGCTGCCAATTCCGCAATTGAGGCGCTCGGCGGCTATGTATGTTGGCGGGCGGGGAATCGTGTCTCGCTGAAGGACAAGGCGGCCGATGGTTTGCTGCGCGACGCCATCGAGGCAATCGATGCGCCGGGAATCACTCCGCGATCATTCCCGGTGCGCAGCGCGGAGGAAGAAGCGATGATGGTCGCCCATATCATTCCCATCCGTTTATCCGCAGGCGATATTTTTGTCCGCTGCGCCGCCGCCCTTGTGTTGATGCCCGTCACTGTACCGCAAGCGCCGCCCGTCGAACTCGTGCAGTCGTTGTTCGATCTGACCCCTGCCGAGGCCCGCGTCGCCCGAAGCCTCGCAGCCGGAGAAACAATTGACACCATTGCTTCCGCAAGGGGGGTCACGCGGAATACCATCCGTACACATGTTCGCAACGTCTTGGAAAAAACCGGCTGCCACCGGCAAGCTGAGATCGTAGCGTTGCTCGCCGCCATCTCCCCAGTACGGCTTACGTGGCGCGATGGACAGGAAGGGGGCCGAACGCCTGCGTCACCGGCATGAGCTCGATGGCGTTGACGTTGACGCGCGGCGGCAGGGTTGCGACCCAGTAGATGACCTCGGCGATATCCTCGGGGGTCAATGGGTCGGCGCCCTCATAAAGTTTCGCCGCGCGGCCGCTATCGCCGTCAAAGCGTACGACCGAAAACTCGGTCCCGCCGACGAGGCCCGGTTCAATATCGGTGACGCGGACCTTGGTTCCCAAAAGATCAGCGCGGAGATTTAGGGAAAACTGCCGGACGAAGGCCTTCGTCGCGCCATAGACATTGCCGCCGGGATAGGGATAAGTGCCGGCGATAGAGCCAAGATTAATGATGAGGCCGCCGCCCCGCGCCACCATGCCCGGCAAGACGGCGCGCGTGACATACATCAGGCCCTTGGCATTGGTATCGACCATCCTCTCCCAGGCATTAAGATCGGCCTTATGGGCGGGCTCGAGACCGAGCGCGAGGCCAGCGTTATTCACGAGCACATCGAGCTTCGCGAAATCATGGGGCAGGCTTTCGATGGCCGCCTCGACCGCTTGACGGTCGCGAACATCGAGGGGGATGGCATGAACGCGCGCCTCGCCATATTCGGCAACGAGCGCGGCCAGCCGATCAGCGCGCCGCCCCGTCGCGATAATGAGGTGGCCCCCGGCGGCAAAACGCCGGGCGGCGGCCAGGCCAAAGCCCGAGGTCGCGCCGGTGATGAGGACCTTCATCTTCGCCTCCTTGTAAACGAGCGGGGGATGTCTAAATCCTGTCAGAAACCGGTGATAGAACTGAACCCGTAAACTGGGGCAAGATTTCGCGATGCGTTTTCGCAGCACCCCGACTTATTGTTAGTGACTAAACAAAATTAAAATTTGACGTAACATCGCATTGTGACGGGTTCGACTGTAGCAAAATCTTTTAATGCCCCAGCAATTTTGGTCACCCGTCGCGCCCCATTAGGGCACTCTTAAATAGTGGTGAAGCGATGAGCAGGATAACAATATTATCAATTGCGTCGGTGGCCTGGCTATTGGTGATCTCCTCAAGCCTGTCATGCATCCTTTGGCTCGGATTGCAGCTCGCGCGCGCGAGGACGCGAGCGGAAACACGCGTACGCAGTTTAGTGCAAATCACCTGAACGAGCCGTTCTGCCCCAAGGCTTAGGGCTCCGCGGAGAGCCCTAAGGCCCATGGAGGGGGCACATTGCGGCGTACGCGGGGCTAGTCCACCGCGCTCGCCAAGGCCAGCGAAATGCGGTGGCCTACTCGCACAAAAGGTGGAGGATGATCTCGCGCCGGTGCGGGCGGCGGCGGTGCTCGAAGACGTAGATCCCCTGCCACGTTCCAAGCAACAGCTGCCCCTCATCGACCGGTATCGCAAGCCCGGTCTGCGTAAGCGCGGTCCGCAAATGGGCCGGCATATCATCCAAGCCCTCGCTTTGGTGGATATAGCGCTCGCCATCCTCTGGCGCGATCGCCTCGAAAAACCTCTCAACGTCTCTCCGCACCTCGGGATCGGCATTCTCCTGGATGAGCAGGGACGCCGAAGTATGGCGGCAGAAGAGCGTTAAGAGTCCGGCCGTCGCGGTTTGATGCGCCACCCATCCCCGGTGATTTCCACAAGGCCCTTGCCAGACGTCACGACTTCTAGCCTATGGAGCTTCTGCCGCATGGCGCACGGCTGGGGACTGCGAAATTAGAGCCGAAGAGTAGGGCCCACCGCGGGGGGGGGGGGGGGC
>DASPVM010000039.1:0-3875 GCA_035622375.1 Methylocella sp.
TGAGGCCCGCACTTGAAGGCGGATGTTATCGATTTTCCGGGCAACCCAGAAGTCCTGTCCCCATGCTGGTTGCTTGCATTCTTCGCCTACAAAGATTTCTAAGAGGCCGATCTGAGCATTGCCGATGTCAGCGTTTGGCACAAAGCGGACCTGCCGCGGTCATCCGGCAATGACCGCTATTGGAGGTAAAGCCGACATGGATGAGTACACGCCCTAGTGCGCCAACAGCCCAGAGTCGGCCCGTGCGAAATTCACTGACTAGGCCATCTGCGGAGGCTGAGGAAGAAACACTTAAATTAGCGGCACGGCCTCAGCGTGTGTGCTCGTGCCCGATATAGTTATATCTCATCGCGGCTTCATCCGTTGGCTTGGCCTGACTGGCGGCCGGCAGAATTTTCCGACCGCGGCGGCGCTGGTTATGGCGCGGGCGATGAAGCGCGTAGCGGTGAAGCACGGCGACTTTGGATTGGCGAAGGTCGCCAAGCGCTTGCACGAGAGGGCCGAGAAGGCGCTCTCGATGAGGCGCTCAACGTTGACGAAAGAAGACTGAAGGCTCTTCAAAAGGTCGAGCGCGGCGCTTTGGCTGCAATTCTCCGGAAGGGGCCGATGCCTTCACGTTTGCAAGCAGCCAATCGTCGTGTTGAACGACTGAGCGCCCACGGCGAAATGCGTGCTCAGCTAAGGCACGCTCTTCGACTTCAGTTACAGGGAAAACTGTCCCTCGACTACCCTAAACGGAGGCGGCCGATGTACGACGCCAAGGATTACGCGGAGGCGCACCGGAAGTTCCTGGAAGAGAACAACCCGTCCGTCCTTCGCGGGCAAAGCGACCCGAACAGCTATCTCTCTTCGGTGGGCCAGCAGGCGGAGGAAATGTTCGAACACTTGATGATACAGCGAATGCACCAACCGGAGGTCAAGAACCTACCGCACCTGGAGAAGGTGAGAGAGTTGGAAGCGTTCCGCCACGAGGCAGACGAGATCGTGAGGCACGATCTCATATACCAACCCCTGCCCGAGGAATTGGATTACAACAGCCAAGAGGCGCAGGACGACCGGGATACCGAGAAGATGTTGCGCGGTTTGGCAACCGTGCCGGATCGACCGCCGAAGGTCTAAGCCCCGCCCTTTCCCCTCATCGTGTGGTTGCTGCGGACGGAACGGCGATTGACGTTTCTCCCGTAGTTGTCGAAGCAGCCAATCTCACCACTTCGGAAGATACGGGATACGATGCGAGGCTACAGCCGCGCCAGCGCGACCGCTGAAGCCCAAATCCGTACTATTGCCGGCTCGATCCGACCCGGCTTGGCATATTCGAGGCATGACCTGATTTACCAACCCTGCCTTCGCTCGGTTCTTGAGGGGGAAACGTGCGTTCCTGCGTGGTGGCGACCGTGGAGGCCATCCTGGTCGTTCCCAAGGGCTTTCGGTCTTCGATTTCTGCGCCGGAAGCACTTTGGTAACGTCCTTGGCCCCAGCATGGGCCGCGAGAGGCTCGGCGGAGTTATCCACAGGACGACAAAAAGATCGATTTGGGAAAATCGTCCATTTGATCGGCGAACAAATTTGAGCAAATAAAAGTGCCTCTTTAGCGTCAAAATTCAAAAATGGCGCGGTTGGAGGCTTAAATGCCGGCACGTCCTTCTAGCTTCAAAATGCGAGACATGACCCGCGCCGCAAAAGCGGTTTTGGCGGCGGGGTTAGACATTGCTCGATTCGAAGTTAACCGGGATGGCTTTACAGTGGTCCCCGGCAAACCCAGCGATCTCCCCCGTACAGAGGCAGCGAACGAATGGGACGAAGTCCTAAATGGCACACCTTCGGCTAAAGTACGTTGACACCGTCCACAAGAACGGCAGGGCTTATCACTATTTCCGGCGCCGAGGCTTCAAACGGGTGCCACTACCCGGCATGCCCGCCTCGGCCCAGTTCATGGAGGCGTATCAGGCGGCGCTCGATGGCGCGGCAGTGACAAAGATCGAGATCGGAGCCGACCGCACCGAGCCGGGTACCGTGAACGCCGCTATCGTCGCCTTCTACAAACACCCCACCTTCACAAAAAACAGACCGATCACCCAGCAGACCGACCGCAACATCCTTGAAGCCTTCCGCGGAAAGCATGGCCACAAGCGCATCGCCTTACTGCAACAGCACCACATCGAGGCGATGATCGGCGAGAAGGCCGGAAAACCGGCAGCCCAACGCAATTTGCTGCGCGTGCTGCGGACGCTCCTCAATATCTCCGTCAAGCTAAAAATGCGACGCGACAACCCTGCCCTCGGAATCCAACTCGACCGGATCAAGACCACGGGGTTCCATTCTTGGACTGACGAAGAGTTGCGCCAGTATGAAGTACACCATCCCGTGGGCACCAAAGCGCGGCTGGCTCTCGATTTGCTTTTGTACACGGCGGGACGGAGGAAGGACGTTGTCGCGCTAGGCCCCCCAAATATGCGCAATGGCCGCTTTGTCTTTACGGCCTCGAAGAACGGCGCCGTGCTCGACATTCCCGTCGCCGAGCCGCTGGCGGCGACCATCGCCGCCACCCCTATGATCGGGGTCAAGACGTTCCTGGTCACCGAGTACGGCAATCCGTTCACGCCGGCCGGTTTCGGCAACTGGTTTAGGGACCGCTGCAATGAGGCCGGCTTGCCTCATTGCTCGGGCCACGGGCTGCGTAAGGCGTTCCTGCGGCGCATGGCAGAGGCTGAATGCAGCGAGGACCTGATCGCCAGCATCAGCGGCCACCGCGACTATCGCGAGATCAGGAAGTATGTGCAGGCCGCAAACAAGGCGAAGATGGCGACGGCCGGCATGACGAAAACGCTGGCCGCGTTCCCGGTCAACAAGATCGAAGGGTGAACCGAAAGTGCCAACTCAAAGGACTTGAAAAGTGCCAACTCTTCAAAAAACCCTGATAAACAAGGCATTTCTTCCAGGGATGGCAGGAGTGGAGGGATTCGAACCCCCAACCCCCGGTTTTGGAGACCGGTGCTCTAGCCGTTGAGCTACACTCCTAGACCGCGGCCGGCTTGCGCGAGACTTTATATGTAAGTGCACGAGAATAGGTAAGTGCACGAGAGCGGCAGCCCGCGGTTTCAGGCGATGGCGATTTCATGCCCTTTCGTCAACGGCAACGCAAGGTGCCGCGTTTGCCTAGGGCGCCAGGCCCGGCGCGCAACTGCAGCGCCTAAGACGCGAGGGTTGGAGCGGGTGAAGGGAATCGAACCCTCGTCATAAGCTTGGAAGGCTTCTGCTCTACCATTGAGCTACACCCGCATTGCCGGCCGCAACGCGCCGCCGCCGGCAGGATATAACATTATGCGCTGACGATTACAGGCTGCGGGCCGCCCGCTTCGCCCCCGCATTCGGGGCGCCGGTCGTATCGCCGACATTCGAAGACCGCGGCAGGGGATGGTTAATCCTCTGCAAACCGATTCGCTGGAGGAGCGGCAGCTTCGGCGATCGAAGTAATAATTCGCTAGTGGTCTCGTCATAGAACGCACCCTCGGAGCAGGTGCGCAATGTTCAAGACCGTGTTGAAGTCGCTCGCGGCCCGGGCCGGAAGGCAGATGCGGGCGGCGATTGTAAGATTCAAAGCCAGCAACCGCGGCAATGTCGCAGTCATCTGTGGAATAGCTGCCATTCCGATAGTCAGTGCCGTCGGCTGCGTCATCGATTATTCGATGGCCTCGATGATCCGCACCAAGCTGCAGGCGGCCGCCGACGCAGCAGCGCTGGCGACCGTCTCCCTCAATTCACCGGTCGCCGCGGCCTCCAAGGGCATGTCCGGAAGCGGCTCGGTCAGCGGCGGCTCAACCTATGCTACTAATTTTTTCAGCGCCGAAACGACCGGCTTCCCGAGCGTGACCTCC
>DASPVM010000040.1:0-50908 GCA_035622375.1 Methylocella sp.
CGGCAAGCGGCGCCGGCTTTGGCACGGTGAGCTATTTCGAGGAAGGCGAACTGCCGCAAATCCACCATCTCGCGTTGGCGGCGCTTTGCATCAAGATTTTCTGCGCGATCACGGCGATCCTTCTTCTTTCGCTCTACTTCCTTCAGGGCTCAGCTTACGGTACATTGTGATGCGGCCTTGGGATCCTCGGCATGAGGGCATTAACTTGCGCTGCCGTATTGCGCTTGTTTTCTTGACCCTCAGCCTGCTAAGGCCGTGATAGGCGCTAAGTTTTTACACTTACTGTAGCTTGGCGGAATTTTTGCTCGGGAACGTCTAAGGCATTTTGAGAGGCCGCTCAAATACACCCGTCATGGATCTTTCCCTATCGAGACTTCGACTGCAGCATCACTTCGCGGTCCGCCTCTCACCATTATAGGTGCGAAAGCGTGCCTCGACGTGTATAAATAGAGCGGCAAAAAAGATAGATGGCGCGTGACGATAAGGAGAAGGCGTTATGGAAGCTCAACAAACTGAGAAGGACTCGGCCAGAAGCGTGAAAAGATTGCCCTCGCTTGTAGCAAAATTGTCCAACGGTGAGCACAATTTGGAGGTCAGCACGCGTTCTCGTGAGAGCGGTATCGAGGAATTGAAGAAGTCGATTGATTTGGGATACCTGCGCCTTCGCTTCACTGAAACACTTGGCGAAACCGAACTAGGCTTCCAGTTGGATCGCGATGATTCGGACTTCACCAAGATCGATTTCGAAAAACAGACAGGGAAATTGCGTGTCGTTGGGATGCCAATCTCGCTCGATTACGTGCGAGTACGCTGCGTCGCAACAGTGGATGCGAGCACGCTGAAGGGCACCGGGCATCTTGAGCTAATTCAATAGTGATGATCACTGGAAGGCGGCAATGCGAACGTGCGGGTTGCCGCCGAGGGAAGAATAGTTTAACTAGAAACTCGGCCTCATCCATGGTCGGGTGCCTGAACCGCAGATAGCTCGACGGATTTTCGATCGCCGCGTCGTCGCCATGGAGGCCTGTGGGAGCGCGCATCATTGGGGGCGAGCGATACGCGACCTTGGACATGATGTTCGATTGATTCCGCCCGCCTATGTCAAACCTTTTGTCAAGCGACAGAAGAACGACGTCGCTGATGCAGAGGCGATCGCTGAGGCAGCGAACCGACCCACTATGAGCTTCGTAGCGGTCAAGACGCAGGAGCAGCAGGCGCGCGCGATGCTTTTCCGGACTCGGGATCTTCTGGTCCGGCAGCGTACGCAATTGATCAACGCGTTACGCGGTCATTTTCCGAGCATGGCGTCGTGGCGCCGCAAAGGCCGGCGAATGTGAAAGTTCTTTCGCAGGCCGTCGAGAACGAAGCGACGTCGCTTCCGCTCCTCGTTGTGGAATTGGCGCGCGGTTACCTCGAACAGATCGACCATTTATCGGAGAGGATCGACGCACTCGAGACGATGGTCGTGTACGAGGGCCGCGCGCGGAACAACAACCCGCCGCCTGCAAACCGTGCCCTGTCGCCGCGATTTGTGATCGAAAGAGCGGAGCCGCGGCAAGGGAGCAGTTCGACGATAAACGTCAGATGACGATCGCCGTGTTTTCAATTGACATGTTTTTTTGAGGCCAAGGAGGATTTTTTCGATCGCGGCTTCTTCTCTTTTGCGAGTTCGGCGAGCGCTTGATTGATATCGTCGATGGAGACCGACACGAACTTACGCCGCGCATGCGCTAGGCAAAAGGCGAGCTCGATACCTGTCGCGATCTTATTCTTCTCGAGCGCCCTATAGGCGGCATAGCCGTCGACCTGAAGCACACCCTTAAAGTTCATCAGTTGGGCGACGATCTCCTTTGTCCCACGGCTTTCGGCAAAAATGTAAGCAACCGCCGGCGGTGCCGGACCTTGCCAGGATCTATCATCCACGGCATGGGCCCAAAACTGGCATTTCTTGACCTTGCCCCGTCTAGGATCAACCACTGACATCGGGGTCGCAAAACAACCGCGGGCACGCATGCATCACTTGCAGTTGAAGGTCGTAGAGACCCTTCAGCCACCATGCCACCTGCTTCATCCAGGCCGGCAAGGATCTGAACTTGCCGATAGAGCGTCGAGCCCCAGGCGAATTTTCCGGCCGCGATCCAGGCGGCGAGCGCCGTCGAGGCCATGCCTTTTTCGATCAGACGCGGATAGGCCTTGGCCTGAACAACCGCGCCCTCGCACGCCCGGCAGGCGTATTTCGGCCAGATATGCGCAGAATGCGAAGGATCGCAGGAATGACGTCGAGCACCTCGTTCACATCTTCGCCAATGCGAGGCAGCTTCCCGTGGCGGCATGGGCAAGCAGCCGCCTCGGGCTTGATGACCTTATCAAACCGCGGCAGATGTTTCCTGATCCGCGAACGTCATGAGGACCTGCGGTGTCACACCGCAGGATTGCCAATCTGTTCGCCGAAGGGGCGAGGAGAGCTGAGAGATCTCAGCGGTTCGGTGGCCACAAGTCGCCGGTTCTCCCTTTCGCGTGAACAACCGCAGTCGCTAAGAGCGCGCCGGTCGGGCCGACCGAGGATCCTTCGGCGGTGATATGGGCGCCCTCTTTCAGGAGATGGGCGCGTTTTTCCATGACTTGAGAAATGTCAACTGTTGCGGTGGTACCGGTACGAGTTTGCAAGGTGACCGTTGGCCCGTTGGTCTTCAAAACTGTTCCAGAGATGGCATGGGTGCTGGCCAGGGGGGCGACGGAGCTTACAAGGGGCGAAGCCGTGCCGCCAGCGCCAAAGATGTTGAGTTGACCCCTCGTATTCCCCGTAGCATCAAGGTAAGCGGAGGCGACATAGACTTTTCCGTTGGCAACGACCGGCACGATATTCGCGTTGCCGCCGGTATTTGGCCAGCTCCCTGCTGGCGCGGAATAGAGCCGATTGAACGTCGCCGGATTGCCCGAGGGGCGGGCATCAAACGCATAGAGTGTGACGGCCGTTGTCGTGCCGTCACTCGGGCGGCCGACGGCCCATATAATCGCACTTCCAGTGGCGTTGCCGTTTGACGACACGGTCGTGAAAAATCCGGGATCCTGCCCTCCGGCGACGATCCCGGCCGAGGCTTCCTGAACGAGAGCCGGAGCCGAGGAAACCTGCCAGGTGGTAACCGTACTCCCATGGCTCATCACAATCGGCTGATGCCGTCCGCGCCCGTGAAATAGGACGGGCCGCACCAGCAAGGATCGCTTTGCTATATACCGATGGGTGTGCTCAAGTTGTCGCGATTCAATAAGAATAACCTACCGTCCTTGCCGGCTGCGACTGCGAGGTTTGGGTAGGGGCCGCTCTGTCTTGGCAATAACAAGACACCACCAGAACCGAGATCGCCGTCGTTGGCATCGAGAGTAAGAGTGCTCGGACTATAGATATTCGGATCCAACGGCGTGAATACATCCTTGACTGTGCTCAAGGTGCCAGAAAGACGCGCGATGCTTTCTTGGATATGCGTCGGGGGGTTCCAGGTGGATACAGGCGGGCAGGGGTCGCTGGCGATCGTTATATTGCAATCCGAGTTTCCGGTTGCGAAGTAGAGGTCTTGCCCATCACTGGCGATGCCATAGCCTGACATCCAAACGGAGGTCAAAAAAAATGGGGGATTAACACCCGGGTCTGTCGCTTGGCTATCCGTTAGCTGGTTAACAGACAGAGGCGCGAGGCTGCTCGCGTTCCACCCCAACACCCACCCTCGCGATTGACTCGGATAGGAATCACAGAAGCTGCCGAAACCGGCGTAGACGTTGCCGTTTGCGAGGAGCAGCCCCGGCCTTTGTCGCTCGTAGGTCGCGTTGAACGTGAAGGTCGAACCATCGGACAGCTGACCAGAGGCGGCGACAAGGACGGGAGAGCCAGGATTATCCGATAAATCGGTCAAGCGAAGCGAGTGAAGGGAATAGGCCGGCGAGGCGCCATTGACATAAGCAATGACATAGAGAGCGTTGGCGCTCACATCGATGGCAGGCGTGCCGTTAATCCCAACATTGGGACCGTTATTGTTGCATCCTAGAGGTAACGGGACAGGCGCGCCGAGATTACGGCTCAACAGAATTTCTCCTGTTGATGCATCGATCGCATAGACTGTGTTGGACTCTGTTGCAACATAGACAACATTGTGCCTGTTGCCGGCGATTGGGAGGTGTTGAACAACAAGGGGCTGGGCATCGACCTGATCATCGAGAGTTGCCGTTGCAACAATGCCAAAGTTTTTCGGAAAATTCGCTGCCGCGAGCATGGTTTCGCGGTTATTCCAACCGGTTCGCAAATTATCATAGTGATATGTTGTAACCGATTGTCCGCAGTAGTTCTCAAACCGACTTGATGGACAGGAGGCCGAGGCGGGCAAGACGAGAACTCCCGTTGGCTCTTCTGTTGCCGCCGCACAGCCCGGGCACGACGAGGTAGCGATGGCGGAGATAGCTGTATACGCTACGGTCAAAAAGAAAAGAAAAGCGACCGATAAATATTTTTTCACGACTTCCTCCTACTAGATTATATATTTCCGTAAAGTTTACTTATTATTATTGACATATGCGGAAAGTCTTCACATGAAAACTGCCTTATGACGAATGAGCGACAGAAATACCGACAATAAATGACTAAAAATCAGCGTGTGAGACGCGTATTGCGGGCGAGAAAAAAATGCTTTTTGAAAAGCCGCGCGGGCGCTGGCAAATTCAAAATGCCAAGCGCAACAACGCATGCTTTTCATCATCGGCGGTGGCAGCTCGGCTTATAAATCGCTCGACCTGATCCGCCGCCTGCGCGAAGAGGACATTTTTGGGCCGTGATGACGGCTGCGGCGGCGCACGTCGTCACCAAGCTTTTCGGTCGAAAGTCCGACCCAAAACCGTGTCTATGAGGCTTTCCTCGCGCTTAGACACGATTAAGGGGTGGCATAGAGAACTCGTCGTTGTCGCCCTGGTCGTCGGGCGGGAAAAGCAAACCAGAACTTTGTCGGGTTTTGGACCTCTCGTGCGTTTTACACACGGAGAGGCTACACAGCGAGCGCGGCGGCGGTTCTCCCTCCCAATCTCCTGCCCCGTTTGCTCGTCTGAGGGTAGCCTCTCGCTTTTGTCCGCAGCAGGCTTACAAGGTGATGGACCAGCAGTGTCAAAGGGAATTCGTTATCGAGGAGGCCGATCATGCGACAATCCTCGTCCGCCACATGCTCGCGGGCGTACGTTTTCTGTTTGTCATAAGGGGCCGGACGCTCGACGGGCAAACGTTAGAGCCACCCCCTTCTGACTTCAGCCTTCGCAATCAGGCGCGCATGTTCGCCCTTCACGAAGCGCGAACCCGGGGCTGGGTGGACTAATGGCTTCTGTCCACCGCGTTGCCATCGACTGCTACGGAAGGAACTGACGGAGAGGCGACCCACAATATTTGGATTTTTTCGTCCGAGCATTCAGCTGATCAACCAGGCTTTCCAGCTGCGAGAAAAGACCAACCAAGGACTGCACGATGTTTCGGCAAGGCGCCAATGTTGCGATGGCGTTTTTCCCGCCCTTGAGGAGCACAAGCTTCATCCTCTCGATCGTAATTGGCCGGTTCTGGAGGAGCGGCAAGCGCTTCGATATCCGAGAAGTCGAGGGGCAATTGCTCGGCGCAAATGACGGCGCCCTTTTCCGAGCGCGCGCCGAAGATCATGTCCTTGAGCGTGCGCACCGTCGCACGCAAAGTTTCGACCTCGGCGTTTAGGGCGAGCACCATTTCCGTCAAATGCGCGTGATCGGACGGCAGGTCTTGCGAGCGAAGCGGCATGATCAAAAGTTAGCCCGAATTCCGCGGTCAATCCCTTTGCAGCGAAACGAATGGTCAAAAGCCAGCAAATGCGCCGGTCTCCATCGGGCGCTCATCTCATGCTACCTGTAGGAGCGGCGATGGTGAATGGCAATCTACGACAGCGGCTGCGGCGCAAGCCCGACCCGCCTGCGTTGCCCCTCCACCCGATCCTTCAACCAACCCCGCCTTTGCTGAGAGCCGCATGAGCCCCAGCGTTTTTGCCGCTCTCGGTACGACCCGTTACTTTTTGCATATCACGCTATTTTCACCACAGCGCGGCCATCGATGAGTTGGATAAGCAGATCCTGGGGGAGGATCCCGCTTCTGCGATGCGTGATTGCAAGGACAGTGACCCCATCGGCGATGGCTCGGATATGAGTCATGATGTCCTCCTCAGTTGCTTCATCGAGCGCCGAACTCGCTTCATCGAGGAAGAGAATTTGCGGCTCGGTATAAAGGGCGCGAGCGATAGCGATCCGCTGGCACTCGCCGCCCGAAAGGTTCAGTCCTCTCTCACCGATCGATGTTTCGAAACCTTCCGGGAGCGCTTCGATGAAGTCAAAAATTGCCGCTTTCTTTGCGGCCTTGCGAAGGCGCACGTCGTCAAGCGGACGGCCAAGCACGATATTTGTCTTGATCGTGTCGTTGAGGAGCATCACTTCCTGCGGGACGACTCCAATCAGGGAAAACCAATCACGGCGCTCGATCTCGCGAAGATCCAAGCCGTCAACGCATATCCGCCCCCTCATGGGCTCAATCGATTTCAACGCAAGCTTGAAAAGGGTCGTTTTTCCGGAGCCGGTTTCGCCGGTCAGATAAGTCACTCGGCCTCGCTTCGCGGTGAAGGTTACCTGCTCGATACCGCAACTCCCCTCGTAAGCGAAACCAACCTCTTCAAATGTGATTTGCCCACTCGTCAATTTGAAGGATCGACGCTCGGCAGGTTCTAGCTCCTCGGGAGCCGCCCACATTCTCGCGAAGGGCAGGAATTGAGAATAGGACCGAATCAAATCGTCGATGGCATGGCCAATCATTTCGAAAGGCTGGTTCAGTTGCAAGAGAAGCGTATTAAACAGCACGATGTCGCCAACTGATAGCATGCCAGCCCTATAGCGCGGAATTAAAAGCGCGAAGGTCACAACAAATTCAATCGCAAGGGCCATCCCATATATTCCGGCATAGCCGATCCGCCGCAGACAAAATTTCCTCCAGCTGTCGCGTATGTCGCGTGCCCTATCGGAAAACCGCTGACTCATCCACCGATCGCTACCAAAGTGCCGTAAGGTCTCCATTGCATTGACGGCATTGCCAACAAACTTCGCGTTCTCCTGGGTCGCTTTCATCGCGGCGTCGAGATGAATGCGGGTTCGCTCGTTGGCGTAATAGGTGATGGCAACAAATGCTGTTCCATAGAGCAGGACGATCGCGACGACGTCCAAGCTCACGGCGGCGCCAAGAATAAGCAAGGCCAATATGATCTGAGTGATGCTAGGAATGAAGACGATCAATGTGAGTTGAACAATGATGTTCAATCCCTGTTGTCCTTTTGACTGAGCACTCTGGATTTCGGCCGGATTATGATCGATGAAAAAGCGAACAGTCTTTTTCAGGAGTCGCTCGAAGAAACTCGTGGCGGCGATAAAACTCAAGCTCTCCGAACTCATGAAGGAAAGGTAATTGACAATTTTATTGAGCGCGTCTGAGAAACCCAACAGCAGCGCGTAAACAACAAAACTAACCGCGATGGTTTCAAACCGAATATCACCTGTCAGTTTGTTAATAAGCCTTGAAAAAACATAAGGTGCGGCAATCGAAGTGGCCGATGAGAAGAAAGCAATCATCACGACGAACGTGAGGGTCCAACGAGATCCCCTACAATAGTTTGAGATGATCGTCCTGACGGGTTCGATCGTATCTGGCCGCGCCCCCTTCACTCCCTCACCTCCGACGCCGTTGAGAGCTGGCGGTTTGTCCGGAACGTTCGAGCCAGCCGCGAAGGCGGTCGAGTTGGAGATAGACGGCCGGCGTTGTGTAAAGCGTCAGCGCCTGGCTGACGATGAGGCCGCCGATGATGGAAATCCCGAGCGGCTGGCGAAGCTCCGCGCCCATACCCATACCAAGCGCCAGCGGCAGAGCGCCGAACAGCGCCGCAAAGGTTGTCATCATGATCGGCCTGAAGCGCTGAAGGCACGCCCGATGGATCGCTTCTTGCGGTAAAAAGCCTTCGCTCCGCTCCAAATCAACCGCGACATCGATCATCATGATCGCGTTCTTCATAACGATGCCAATGAGGAGAATGACGCCTATGAACGCGATGACCGTAAACTCCAAGCCCGCTGCCATTAAAGCGAGGATTGCCCCGGCGCCGGCCGGCGGAAGTGTCGACAGAATGGTAACAGGATGGATGAAGCTTTCATATAGAATGCCAAGGACGATATAGATGGAGGCGATGGCCGCGAGAATGAGAATGACCTCTCTCAGCAAGGTTTGCTGGAATGCCTTGGCCTCGCCTGAAAAGCTGCCGTGGATCGAGGCCGGCATGTGGATCTCGGCCTTGGTTCGCGCGATCGCCGCCATCGCTTCGCGGAGCGGAACTTTCGGCGGCAGGTCGAACGAAATCTGAGCGGCAACGAAATTGCCTCTGTGGTTAACCCCAAGCGGCGCGAGGACTCGCTCCAACCGCGCAATCGCCGAGAGCGGAACCGTGGTTTCCGCCGCCGTGCTCACGGCAGCTCCCGTGGAGGTCAAGCCACCACCGGTGTTGGCGAGCCTATTGAGGTTCTGATTGCGGGCGGCGTCCGAGGCGACCGCGGCCACTTTCGATGCAGTTGGTTGCGCCTGCTGGCCGGACACAGTTCCGGCGGGCGCATTGGTCAACTGTACGCCGCTGGCCGCTCCGCCGGAGGTGCTGATGTAGATTTTATCCAGCACTTCGGGGTTTTGCCGGTATCGGGGCGCGACCTCCATCACAACATGATACTGGTTGAGTGGTGCAAAGATGGTCGAGACTTGCCGCTGGCCGAAAGCATCATATAGAGTGTTGTCGATTTGGCTCATGGCGATGCCAAGCCGGGACATTGTGTCTCGGTCGATGACGCAAAAGGCGTCGAGTCCTTGATCCTTGTCGTCGACTTGGGGGTCGAGCACCTCCGGGACATGCTTCAGCGCCTCGTTCAGACGAATCGCCCAGGTCAGAATCTCGCCACTGTCGTCGCCTTGCAGCACATATTGATACCGACCGCCGTAGCCGGCGGGAGCGTGCAAGGAAATGTCCTGCACCGCGCTGAGAAACAATTGCCTTCCGGGTATCTCGCTTATTGCCGCGGCTAGCCTGGATTTGACTTCGCTGCTCGATTCCTTGCGTTGCGCTTGGGGTTTCAGAAAGATGTGAAACTCGGCCCAATTGAGCTTAGCGAATTCGATCATGGCGTCCGTGCTCCGGACCGCGGGGTCGGCCAGAACCGTCGCCGAGGTCTCCTCGAGGGCTCGTTTCATTAGCTCCGCGGAAATATTCGGGTCCGCTATGAGCCAGCCCATGAGCCATTCTGGATCCTGCTGCGGAAGCAGGCCCTTTGGCACAACACTATACAAATAGACGTTGAGACCGGTAACCGCGAGCAGGACCGCGAGCGTCAGTCTCGAATGACGTAAGGCCACCGCCAAGGTTTTTTCGTAAGCTTGAAGTGTCACTTTGTAGGGATGCTCGAAGATGCGCGCAAGCCCCCTGGGCCTTCGATCGGATCGAGGCTCCAGAACATGGGCGCAGAGCATTGGCGCGGTGGCGAGGGAAATGGCGAGCGAGATCACCACGGCGGCCGAAAGCGTCACGGCAAATTCGCGGAGGATGCGGCCAATCACATCCCCCATGAACAGAAACGGGATGAAAATGGCAACGAGTGCCAGGCTCATCGCAAGGACAGTGAAACCGACTTCGCGGGCGCCCCGCCGCGTTGCTTGCAGACGCGGTAGTGCGCTCTCAATATGACGCGAGATGTTCTCCAAAACGATGACGGAATCGTCGATCACGAGACCGGTCGCGATGATGAGCGCCATTAGAGAGAGACTATCGAGGCTGTATTTGAAAAGATACATGATGCCGAATGTGCCAAGGATCGAGACAGGCACGACGATGGCAGGGATCACGATTGCTCGGACGCTCCGCAGGAAAGCAAAGACGGTCAGGATGACAAGGGCGCCCGCGATGAGAAGCGCATGCTCGAGATCGCGCAGCGACGCGCGCGTCGTGGCGGTTCGGTCCGAGACAATGGCGATGTCGACAGCGGCGGGCAGGGCGGCGCGGAGCTCTGCCAGCCGGGCCTTGATCCGGTCGACAGTCTCGATGACATGAGCGCCGGGTATCCGGTAGATGCGCAGCAGGATCGAGGCTTTGCCATCGGTGACGGCGGCGGCCAAGGGATTCTCAACCGAATCGACGACTTCCGCGACATCGACAAGTCTGACCGCGCTCCCGTTCCGATAGGCAATGACCAGGTTTCGGTAGTCCTTGGCCTTTCTCACCTGATCATTGGTATAGATTTGGAATCGCCGGCCGCTCGATTGGATGGCGCCTTTAGGGCTGTTGGCGTTGGCGGCGGCCAGCGCTGCGCGAACATCCTCGAGGCCGATGCCATATTTGGTGAGTGCGTCGGGATTGAGCTCGACCCGCACGGCCAGCGGGGAAGATCCGAGAACATCAGCGCGGCCGACGCCTTGGATCGAGGCCAGCTGCGGCTGCAGAACGGTCGCCGCGATGTCAAAGACCTGCGCTACGCTCAGGGTCGCCGAGGTCAGGGACAAATAGGTAATCGGCAAAAACGCGATGTTGGACTTGGAATAGGATGGATTACCGCTCAGGGCCGCGGGCAAGTCGGCGCGGGCGGCGTTGATTGCCGCTTGCACGTCGCGGGCGGCGCCGTCGAGATCGCGGTTGAGATCGAATGTCAGCAAGATTACCGTGCCACCGGTCCAATTAATCGAAGACATGTCGGCGACACCGGCGATCGCGCTCAAGTGCCGCTCGAGCGGCGTCGCAACAGCGCTCGCCATAACTTCGGGGCTGGCGCCTGGCATTGAGGCGTCCACAGAAATCGCTGGCAGGTCCACCTCGGGCATTGGAGCGGCGGGAAGCTTTGTGAAGGCAAGGACGCCAGCGAGCGCCACGGCTAGCGTTAAGAGCGTGGTGGCAACGGGCCGCCGGATGAAGGGCGCCGAGAGATTCATTCCCCAGCCTCGGGCAGTGACCGCGTCCGGTTGCCGGAGGTAGAGCGGCTCAAGCGTTTCGCCAGCCGGCCGAAGGCAAGATAGATTACCGGCGTGGTGAACAGGGTCAGAACTTGCGAGAGCGCCAGGCCGCCAAAGATGGCGACGCCAAGGGGTTGCCGCAGCTCCGCGCCAACCCCCGTGCCGAGCATCAGAGGCACGGCGCTGAACATCGCCGCGAAGGTCGTCATCAGGATCGGCCGCAGCCGCAGAAGGCACGCCTGCTTGATCGCCCCGCGTGCCGAGAGGCCTTCGCTCCGCTCGGCGGCAAGCGCGAAATCGATCATCATGATGGCGTTCTTCTTGACGATGCCAATCAACAGCACGATGCCGATGACACCGATGACACCGAGATCCATGCGCGCCGCCATCAGCGCGAGCAGCGCGCCGACACCGGCCGACGGCAGCGTCGACAGAATTGTCACCGGATGAATGAAGCTCTCATAGAGAATACCGAGCACGATGTAGACGCACACTAGCGCCGCTAGGATGAGCCAAAGCTCATTGCCGAGCGAGACCTCGTAGGCGAGCGCCGCCCCTTGAAAATGGGTGGTTATGCCGGGCGGCAGGCCAATCTCCCGCTCCACTCTTTGAACCGTGTCGACCGCTTCACCGAGGGAGACTCCGGGCGCCAGATTGAAGGAGATGGCGGTCGCCGGGAATGGCCCGAAATGACTGATCAAGAGCGGTGCCGGCTTCACTTCCACCCGCGCGATCGCCGATAAGGGAACCTGGCCGTTGCTCGCTGTCGAGGAGGGAAGATAGAGCCGCAACAGCGCCTCGGCCGAGGGCGTGAATTGCGCGTCCGTCTCCAGTATGACGCGACGTTGGGATGCCTGCGTGAAGATGGTCGAGACGATGCGCTGGCCGAAGGCATCGTAAAGGGCGTTGTCGATCGTCGCCAGCGTGATGCCAAATCGCGCCGCGGTATCGCGGTCGACCGTGAGAACGGCGGCGAGCCCTTGGGATTCGAGATCGCTGGTGACATCCTCGAGTGGCTTTTGTTGCTTCAGGCGGTCAACCAGTTTTGGGGCAAAATCGCCGAAGGCGGCCGGATCGGTGGCAGCCAGGATAAATTGATATTGGGTGCGGCTGACGCTCGTCTCGATCGTCAAATCCTGGACCGGCTGAACATAGAACGTGATGCCAGGCACGATTTCGGCGGCTCGCGACAGCCGCCGCCCAATCTCCCCGGCGCTCGCCTTGCGTGCTCCATGCGGCTTCAAATTGATGAGGAAACGGCCGGTATTGGGCGTCATGTTGATCCCATCGACCCCGATGAAGGAGGACAGGCTTTCGACATCCCCGTCGTTGAGCAGGGTCTCCGCGAGCGCTTGCTGACGGTCGGCCATCCCCGCAAACGAAACCCAGTCCGGCGCTACCGAAATCCCCTGCAGGACTCCAGTGTCCTGGACCGGAAAAAAGCCCTTGGGGACGATCAGGTAAAGATACAAGGTGAGGACGAGAGTGAATACCCCGACGGCGAGGGTCAGTGCTTGATGATCAAACACGCGATCGAGCAGGCGGCCATAGAAAGCCGTCATTCTATTCGACTGCCGCTGGGCGAAGTTTGCTAGCGCGCCCTCCTCGGTCTCTCGGCGTCGCCGCAAAACCTTTGCTGAGAGCATTGGCGCCAGGGTGAGCGAAACGGCCGCCGAGATCAGAATGGCTACAGCGAGAGTGATTGCGAATTCCCGGAACAGCCGGCCTATGACATCGCCCATGAAAAGCAGCGGAATGAGCACGGCGATCAAAGATAGAGTCAGTGAGACGATGGTGAAGCCGATTTGCCTTGATCCGGCGAGTGCCGCATCGCGCGGTTCCATTCCACCTTCGAGGTGGCGGGCGATATTCTCAGTCATTACAATCGCGTCGTCGACCACAAAGCCCGTCGCGATGGTGAGCGCCATCAAGGTAAGATTGTTGAGGCTGAAGCCTAGAAGATACATCGCGGCGAAGGTGCCAATGAGCGAGAGTGGCGCCGCAAGGCTAGGGATCAGTGTCGCCCGTGGCTCGCGCAGGAACACGAAGATCACTAAGACTACGAGACCGACCGCCAAAGCGAGCGCCCATTCGACGTCACGCACCGAGGCACGGATAGTGACCGTGCGATCAGTCAGCACCGCGACATCGACACCCGGCGGCATTGTATCCTTGAGAGCTGGCAGCGCCTCCTTGATGGCGTTCACTACGGCAATGACATTGGCGCCCGGCTGGCGCTGGATATTGAGAACGACCGCGGGCTCAAGACTAGACCAGGCGGCGAGCTCTTCATTCTCGGTGCCATCGAGGATCGTGGCGACGTCGGCAAGGCGGACAGGCGCGCCGTTGCGATAAGCGACGATAAGATCCTTATAATCCGCCGGCCTCTTCAGCTGATCATTGGCGTCGATCGTGTAGGACCGCTTGGCACCATTGAAACTGCCTTTCGGGCCGTTGATATTGCTATTGGCGATGGTGGTGCGCAGATCATCGAGGTTGAGGCCGTAGGCCGCGATCGCGCGCGGATTGGCTTTGATACGCACCGCTGGCCGCTGGCCTCCCGCGAGACTGACGACTCCGACACCCGCCATCTGCGAAATCTTTTGCGCGAGGCGCGTGTCGGCGAGTTCCTCGACGTGGGTCAGCGGCAAGGTCTTTGACGTCACCGCGAGCGTCAATATTGGCGCATCGGCGGGGTTCACCTTGACGTAAGTCGGCGGCGCCGGGAGGTCATTCGGCAAAAGCCCGTTCGCCGCGTTGATCGCCGCTTGCACTTCCTGTTCGGCGACGTCGAGACTGAGATCCAAGGAAAATTGCAGAGTGATGATTGACGCCCCCGCCGAACTCGCTGAACTCATCTGGTCGAGGCCCGCCATCTGTCCTACCTGGCGCTCCAAGGGTGCGGTCACCGCGCTTGCCATAACCTCCGGGCTCGCGCCTGGATAAAAGGTCCGCACCGCTATCGTTGGATAATCGGCCCTTGGCAATGCCGAAACCGGCAGGAACAAAAAACTAACGCCGCCGGCGAGCAGAAGCGCGAGCATCAAAAGCGTTGTCGCCACCGGCCTTTGAATGAACAGCGCGGAGGGGTTCATCGTTCCTCGGAGGATTTCACCGTGGCGCCGTCACGCAACCGGTCGCTGCCGTCGGTGACGATGCGCACACCTTTCGAAAGACCGCCGGAAATCGCGGCTTTTCCACCCTCTTCTGCGCGCACTGTGACCGGCCGCATCGCAACCGTGTCGTCGGCCAGCACCTCATAGACAAAGGTGCCCTTTGGTCCATATTGAACGGCGGCGGCCGGAACGATAGTCGCGTCATGAAGTGTCTCGGCCGAAAGATGCACATTGACGAATTGACTGGGGAACAATGAGAGATCAGCGTTGGCGAACTCTGCCTTGAATTTCACCGTTCCGGTCGTCGGATCCACCTGATTATCGACCGTCTTCAGCGTGCCTTGCGCGAGCAGCGCGGCGCCACCCCGATCATAGGCCGAAACGGGCAGCGTCTTCCCAGCCATCAGCTGCTTCATCACGCCCGGCAAAAAATCCTCCGCCACCGGGAAAACGACGGTAATCGGCTGCAGCTGCGTGATCACGGCGATGCCATTGGCGCCGCCGCTTGTGACATAATTACCGAGATCGACGAGGCGCAAGCCAACCCGGCCCGTGACCGGCGCCTTGATCCTGCAATAATCAAGATTGAGCCGTGCGCTATCGACGAGAGCCTGGTCGATTTTGACCGTGCCTTCATCTTGGTGGACGAGCGATTCTTGCGTATCGAGCTGCTGGCGCGGCGCCGAACTTTGACTGACCAAGAGGCGATAACGTTGGAGATCGATCCTGGCGTTGTCGAGCAGCGCTTGGTCGCGCAGCAATTGCCCTTCCGCCTGATGCAGCGTGTTCTCGAAGGGCCGCGGATCGATTTCGGCGAGGACATCGCCCGCCTTCACCATCTGGCCTTCTTCATAGAAGATTTTGACGAGCTTGCCGCTGACCTCGGCCGCGACGGCAACGGTCGCGATTGGCGTCACCGTGCCCAGCGCCGGGAGGGTGACGTCGAAATCCCCAATGCTGGCGCCCGCCACGACGACGGGAATCGGGCGGGCACTGTCGGCGGTGGCATCCGCCGGCTTCGGCGCGTCGGGTTGGCGAAGATAAAAGGCGAGCGCCGCGGCAATCAGAACCACAAAAAGCGCCACGAGCCGGGAGCGGGAAAGCACGCGCAGTCGCGGCACTCGATCCTTCTTCAAAATGCTTCTTAGCCCGTTGATATCGGCCTTCTTATCCATGCGCCCATTCCGATTTCGCCTGTCGACCGGACGAAAATGTTTCCCGTGAAACTTTTTTGTAAGGCCGTTGCTTCGGCCGGCCGCCGAGGTAGAACTCGTCGATCTCGACGGTGCCAGCCAGCGGCGTTTTCGCTCGCCACCATCAATCGCAGAGCGTGGCCCATGCGCCAGGCCGTGGGCTGACTTACCCCGAGTGCCTCGGCCAATCGAACCGAGGACAGACCTTTGTCCGATTGCAGCATCAACCACACAGCCTTGAGCCATGTGCTCAACGGCAGCTTGGTCGAATGCAAAGGCGTGTGTGTCGTCACGGTGAACTGAAATCGGCAATCGCCGCTGGAACATTGATAGAGCTCCGGCCTTGCTGTGCGTCGACCCATGTCGCGGCCGGCAATAGGTATAGAACTCTTGTATCCGCATGCTGGACAGATCCGGCCCTTCGGCCAGACCATTGTTTCGAGCAGCCGCCGGCATTGTTGCTCGTCACCGAACACCGCGATCATCTCTTCGACAGTCCGAATTCCAGACAGCCCCGCACACTCCGCTTCCGACATTGAAAATCCCTGCATCCACTGGCAGCCAAAAGAATCGCACAATGGTCTTGATTCGCGAAGGCTAAGCTGCCTTTCGTTTATAAAAGAAGGTCGAACAAAGCAAGAATACGCTCGATTGACTGTTCAAGCCGCGCGGCCCCGCTCGGAAAGGTTGAGCGGCCGGCGTGTGGATAGCAGGACGGCGGTACGCTCCCACATGCCACAAGGAATCAAGTTCTCGAGGATATTGTCGGTAATTTCAAAGGTCAACCGTTCTAACAATCTGAGAGGTAGGCCAGCACTGCCGGCCCTCTCAAGTCACCGCTCGCTCCACTCGGGGCGATCAAGCTTGAGCCTTTTCTAGCTATTATATAGATAGGAGGAGTAAATGCTTAACAGGGTGTCGTTATGCGCTGCAATAGCCGCCGTATTTGTTTCTGGTCCGGGATTTTCACAATCTACTACGCCCTCCGTGAGTCCTCCCCTCGCCACCGGGCTCACCGTCAGCAACAAGAAGATATCCGGCTAAGCTCCTACCTCCAAGTGACGCCAATCACTGCGTCGCCCCTGCAATACTTGCCGCCTTCCGCCAGGCAACGTTTCTTTTCGAGTTTAGCCTTCGGCGAAAACGGCTTAAGAGCAATTAATGACCCCACGGCGCTCAATGGTCTAACTCCTACTCAAGCCTACCAGATTCTGAGTTTGTTTGGCCTGCAGAGCACTGTGCCGCTAATCGGCGGACTGCAGTCTAGTACCCCCCTAGATGCTTTGATAATGTCGAACACCGCATCTGCTCCAGCAGCATGTCATTTTTTTGAACGGCTTGTTGGTCAGGAAGGTCAATGTACGTACGGTGGAATTATCTGTTGTGGATTTTAGAAATCCTCATCCTGGTGACTCGGCGGCAGAACGTGTGTGCGGTCGTGTGCAGTTGTAACCGAAAGCTGGCGGCTCCAACCCGCCGGCGTTCGTAAAGGACTCTGTGTCATGAGATGGCTCCTCGCCGGAGATATCTCACTCCGCCGTAGGATCAAAGGGCAGGACTGGCCGCCAGACCCTAAAAACAGCGAGGAACCTCGTGAGATCAGTTTATCAATGGCTCCATTTGCTCATTGCTAGCGCCGCGCTGGTCATCGCGCAACCGGCGTGCGCTGAAACGCTTTTAGACGGCTATCTTGCCATTCGAGAACTTTACAACAACCCTCCTGGAGAAACCGAATCCGCGTACCGTACGCAAATTCGGCACCAATATAAGAAGCTTTTCGCTGGAGCCCAATCGCACGTTCACGAAATCTCCGACACTGATTTGCGCGTGCTCCTCCGCGCGGCCACTGACGCAAGTTTACGCACGGAACGTGCGCAGTTTCTCTATGACGCATCAGCCGACCTCAAAGAGCTCGCATCCAGAGGTAGAGCTATCGATAGAGATTATCTTGACGTCTACCGGGAGCTTGTCCATCATGGAAAGTTCGCGGACGCGGCGGCCATGTTCAAAAACTATCATGTCGACGGTATGGAGCCGCTACCCGAGGTCATCGACAATGTTGGCGGCTTACGGCACGCGCATACCGAATATCAAATCGCTAGCGAAGGCGACAAATTGATCCGGCGTGTTTCGATATTGCCGCAGACCGGGGTTTTAGTGGTCGCACACCCCCTCTGCCACTTTTCAGTTAATGCGATAAGTTACATTCACAATGACCCTATCTTGAACCCTATCTTTCATGATCACTCGAAGTGGATAGCGCCGTTAGAGAGTTATCTCAATTTCAAACAATTCCAGGAATGGAATAGAACGTATCCCGAAGCAACGCTGTCTATTGTAGACCGGCAGCGCGATTGGAAATTTGTCGACGAATGGAGTACGCCGACCTTTTATTTTTTCCGTAACGGACGATTGATCCGGACGCTAGTGGGCTGGAAGGGTAAAGCGGGGGAAATTCAAACGATTGCAGAAGTATTGAGATCGCAAGGTTTGATTAATCGTAGTGTTGCACTTCGTCTGCCAGAGGAACGGAATAGTTCCGCCACCAACAGTGCGTCCCCCGATGTTACGCCGAAAAGCAGCCACAACCAGCACACCATTGATCTCGCTACGGCGCCCATCAGGTCGAAAGATGACCTTGACGCCTATCTCCAGAGAACTCCGATATCAGAGTCTCCCTTTTTGTATCTCTCACCGCTTGATCGGAGAATCTTTCTCGACGAAGTCACTTTTAATGAAACTGGATTGACACAATTCCCGCCTGACGCATTCGAGACGCTTACTGCAAGTCAAGCATATCAGTTGCTTGCCCTTTTTGGGTGGCAACTTGTTGTTCCCTCTCTTCCAGGTCTTCGCGTCCAGAGCTCTCTCGATAGGGCGATCATGGGTACACCGAGCGGTCAGTGAAGCCCACTGTCACGACCGATAAAATTATGGGATGGCCCGGTGCGCCGAGAGACGAGCAGGAGGTAGGAGGTGCCATGGCACGGATTTTCGCAACGAATGAATCGGGATAGCGGATCGCCTCGGGGTAATTCGGCCGCTGCCGAACCCTGATTAAGCCATTCCATAATTTATCGGTCCCGTTTCGCGCGGCGCTTGCGATAGGCGGCGATGTCGCGGGCGATCGGATGTTTTCGATTGAACGCCAATTGGGTAACCGGCGCGACGACGACAACCGGCTCATCGATCTCCCCCTGCACATCGATACGGCACATCAGGCCTTTCTCCTCGCCGGCGTAAAAAACATCGGTGACGGTGACGCGCGGCATGTGGTTCGCGCAAGCCAAACTCCGCCGCAACGCGGCTGTTAGCGGCGGCCGCCCATGCGCTGTGAGAGACAAGGCCCGCCGCAGTTTGTGCATTTCGGTGCTAGTCATGGCAAAGTCCCTTCGTCTAATGATCCAATTCTGTGCCGTCACCCCACGGCTGCGTGAGGCTTGGCGCATCCGTTTCGTCCGGCTTCAAGGCCCCATCTGACAAAACTGTTTCCGCGTGAAACATTTTTGACCGGTTGGGCAAGAAAACCTTACAAACCCGCACACCTCTTTCCGCTCGCGAAACGCGTGCGATCGTCGCGAAACAAGGTACGATTGGCGGTCCCCGGCGGCGAGACGTTTCCTTCCTCATTTCGCATCAACCTCCGCCGCTGCCGCCGCGCCACGATGCGCCTTTGAAAATTTCCGGGCCTTTCGCTTCTTCCACCAAATATAGACGCCAGTGACCGACAGGATAGTGATCACAAGGCCGAGCACGCAGACAAAAATACGATAGGGGAGGCCGAAGACATCGCCCATATGCAGCGCGTAGAGCCAGGCGGAGATGGTGTTGCCGCTATGCTGCCCCACCGGCAGCTCCAACGAGATCAACGCGCCCGTATCCGCGTCGAATTCGATTTTAGTTAGACCAAGCTTGTCCCTGATGTCGCGGCTGCTTTTCACGAGGTAAGTATAAAACCCGCCCATACGATAGAGCATGATCGGGCGCTCGACTGTAAATCCGTGTTTGGCCGCTTGCTCAGCCATGAGCCGCTCGCCGGTCGAGACCGCCGACCGAAAGTCCAGGCGCGGGGGACGCGGGCTCATCATGGTATCGTGTGGTGCGGGCGGCTGATAGTCGATTACGGCGCCGGTCACCCAGGCATAGACTGGGTACAAATTGAGCATCACGCTCGACCAGGCAAAAATCAGAAGCATCAGCCAAACCCAGAGCCCGCCCGCGCGATGCAGATCGAAGTTGAGCCGGTAGGCGCCGGCCTTCCATTTGACAAACCAGGCGGGCTTCCAGCGCCGAAAGAAGGCGCCGGTCGAAATGGGGAGCGTGAGATAGAATCCGATGAAACAGTCGAGGGTCCAGACCAGCGCGACAACACCCAGAACCCATGCGCCCCACCCGCCGAGTGCAAGCGTGAAGTGTAGTTCGTAGATGAACTCCATGAGATTAATGAGGCCTTGCGAGAGATCGCCGGATCGGCGCCGGCCGAGTTCCGCCCCGGACCAGGGATCGAGGAGAAGCTGGCCGAAATCGAGTTCATAGGGCTTGCCCGTCACTGGATCCTCGCTCGGTTCAAACACCACCAGCGCCTGATCGGGTTCTTCGAGGGCGACGGTCAGCACCTGGCCTTGCGGAACCAAGGCCTCGGCGCGCTCGGCGAGCGTCGCAAAATCGAGGGGTGGCACGCCGGGTCTTGGCGTCGCATAAATCCGCGGGCAGATCAGCCGCTCCAAATCGGTCTTGAAGGCGAGGAGGCTGCCGGTCAGGCCAACGAGGATCAAAAAGACCGTCATCGTGAGGCCTGCCCAGCGGTGCAGCCAAACGAAGAATTGGCGGATCACGGCTTCAAGCCTTCAATATTTGGAAACAACCGGCGGCGGCGGCGGCGCAAATTTGTAGCTGAAGCCAACCTGCACCTGGTTTTGCGTTAAGTGGCGGTCTCCGGTGTAGGTCAGCCCGCTGGAAAAGGTGGGCACATCCGTGATATGGCCAAAATCCGAATAGCGGTATTCGCCGATGACCGACCAATTGTTGTTGATGGCATATTCAACGCCGCCGCCGGCGGTCCAGCCAACGCGCGACGTCGATCGGGTGTCGCTGGCGTAGAATGTAGCAAGGTTGAGGTCGATGCCGTACAGCTGGAAATAGCTTTTGAACGCACCGAAGGCGACACCGCCGGTGCCGTAAACTAACAGGCGGTCGAAGGCGTAGCCCACGCGGGCGCGTATGGCGCCCTGGATGGTGGACTGAACGAAGCCGTTCACCGTGCTGCCAATGCCAAGGGCTCCAGTCGGATCCGCCACGATGTCGGGATTAAGAATCACCGAATTCCGCGTCAAGGTCGTGGGATCGAGCGTGCCCTCGACGCCAATGACAAATTGGTCGATCTGGTAGTTGTAACCGACATGGACACCGCCGATCACGCCTTGCGCCTCGTTGCCGAGAGGAGGGGCGCCGTAGAGATCGTTGGGCGTCGCATAGGCGATCGTGCCGACATTGTCGCCCCAGGCGTAGCCGATCTGGGCGCCGGCATAAAAGCCGGTCCAGCCGGCAAATGGTACAGGCGGGGGCGGAGGCGGCGGCGGGAAAAGATTGACCGCGACGGCCGGTCCTGCCGGTGCCGCCGGGGCGGCGCCAGGCTGAGTGGTGCTGGTTGGAGTGGGGCCAGTCGGGCCGGTGCCAAACTGAGCGGGACCCGCTGGCGCGGCGCCTACCCCAGCGGCGCCAGCCTGATCGGCGCCGGTAAGCATGATGGCGCACGCGGACGCCAACAGGAAATCACGAAAGAGGGAGAAACGAGACATAGACATTTTCCTTTATCCGGGGTTGGATGCGATTGAGACGAGGGTGGAACATATGGGTCATGGCTAAAACTGCGCCCGGAGCGAGCCGACGGCGGCGAACGGCGCGCCATAGGCGCGGTAGCTGACGCCCCCTCCAAACCCGGGGACCACCGGAAGTTGATTAAATGCGCTCGGGTAATAAGTCGCGTCGAAGAGATTGGTGATGTTGAGCTGCGCGGTGAGATTGGCGCCGTAAAGCTTGAAGCTATAAGCGGCCATCAGATCGACAGTGCCATAGGCTGGGAGCAAGGGGAAGGTGCCAGGGGGGTTGCCGCCCTCATCGTAAACCGTTCTTGAGCCGGTATAGTGGTAGCCGGCGCCGATCTTCAGGCCCTTCAAGGTCTCGTCCTGAAATGCATAGGTTGTCCAGAAATTCGCCACATTGCGCGGAACGCCCGGAAACCGCTCGCCGGGCGTGAGAAATCCGGTCTGGGTAGTGAAGGCCGGCGTGGTGTTGCCCTTGGTGACGCGAACATCGTCATTGGTATAATTGGCGATGACACTCCAGCCCGGCAGGATTTCGCCCTGAATATCGAGCTCCGGACCCGTGCTGCGCGCCTCCCCGACCAGGAGAACGAAGAGCGGGTTTAGGGGATCGCCGAAGGGGACATTCGTCTTGACCAGCTCAAAATAATCCGCGCTGATCCTGAGCTTGCCATTGAAGAATTCGAGCTTGGCGCCCGCCTCCCAGCTCTCGGCGCTGGTGGGCGGGGCAAACAGGCCCGGGGGGACAAGCCCCTGATTCGGACCAAAACCCTCGGTGTAATTGCCATAAAAGCTCACCCACTCCTGCGGCCGCCACAACAGGCCAAAGCGCGGCGTCACCGCCTGGGCGGTCAGCGAGGGCCCTGGGAGCAAATCATCGAGCGACTCACCCGATCCACCCCCTTGATGGATATATTGATATCGCGCCCCCGCCAGGACATAAAAATTATAAGGCAGCTTGATCTGGTCTTGCAGATAGAGGCCGGCGGTGTCCTGCAATCCCCCAATTGCCGTGGTGGGGCACGGCGTCGCCGGCGTGCACGTGGGGCTTGGGATGCCGGTATGGACCGGATTGAAAAGATCAATGGTTGTAGTTGCGTACGTCTGCTGCGAATAGTCCGTCGTCGACCGGTAGATATCGCCGCCGAGGAGCAAGGTATGCTCTGCTCCGAATGTGTTGAAATGGCCAGTGATATCGACATTGGTGGAGATAGTCGTCTGCGGAGACTGAACTAGAGCCGAGAAACGCTCGACCGCTGGGGGAGGGGACATAACAAAAAGGGGGAGAGTATAGTTCGTGGAGAAAACGCTATTGAAGTAGGCGATTTGTTGCTTGATCGACCAGTCGCTGTTGAAATTGTGCGACCAGGTGAGCGCGGTAAAAAGGTTCGTTTGCAAGTACGGGGAGCTCTCGCCATAGTTGATGCTACGTGGAATGTTGACGAACGCCCCGTTGAATTGAGGGTCTAACGCGTAGTATTGGTCCGACCGGTAGTGATTATACTCTGCTTCCAGCTTCACCCAGGTCGCTCCATCGATGTTCCATTTGACGACCGGCGCAAAAAAGAGACTCTGACTATGGGTGAGATCGATGAACGAGCCGAAGGGCGCACCGTTGTTCTCATAGGACATGTTCATCCGGTAGAGCACGGACTTGTCATCGGTGACGGGGCCGGTGGCGTCGACGGTTGTGCGATAGAGAGCGAGCGAGCCGATCTGTTGCTCCACCGCAAAATAAGGCACATTCAGCGGCTCCTTGGTGACGATATTGACAATGCCGCCTGGATCGATAAGCCCGTAGAGCACGGCGCCCGGTCCCTTCAGCACCTCCACGCTGGCGACATTGGCGAGCTGCTGGGTGCTGACGAAATTAATTCCACTCTGAGTGCCGTCCACGCGAAACCCGTCGCGGTAGTAGGTGTTTACTAGAAACCCGCGCACCAGGATCCCGCTGCTTGGGGTGCCCATGTCAAAAAAACTTCCGTTCGTAACGGAAACCCCGCTGACATTCTGCAAGGCCTGACCGAGGGTGATGGCCTGCTGATCCTGCAGCACCTGCTGGGTGACCGACTGCACATTGAGGGGCGTGTCCATGACCGGCGTATCGGTCTTGGTGGCGGTGGACGCGGTGGGCAAGGTGTAAGACGTGTTATAGGGGTCCTGCGCCAGGCCGGCACCGCCGAAGCCACTGCATGGCGCGCCGCCGTAGGGGCCGCACCCCGTGCCGCTATTCTGTGTGGCGGTGACCTCGACCGTTGGCAGGGCGATGGCGCCGCTTTCAGCGGCGGGAGGAGCCGATTGTGCGAGCGCGTGGGGACCAAGGATCGTCGGGCTCATAGCAAGGGAGGCGAGCATCGTTGACGCCAAAAGCTTCCGCCTCGCGGGGCTGGCGGGATTTGGATCTACCTCCGGAATTGGATTATTCTTCACAAAATATCTCCATGTCTCTAGGCACAAAGACTCGGGCCGCCAGGGCATGCATTAGCTATGTAAGCCGAGAAAAAAGCGTGTTTGTTTGCCGCCCGCACAATGGACGCCTGTTAACATGCCCTGCATGAGGGCGCGGGCTCAACAACGATGTGCTGTCAGCGCGGAGGACCACGCGGGAAATAGTTCGGATTTTGTGGCGCGCGCGCCGCGATCCCAGGCGTCGGAGTCCAATCGGTGGACGAAATGGCACGTGCAGGGAGAGTCGCGACCCCGGATACCGGCGCGTTAGCAGCGACTCCGCAAGCGGCGCAGCCAAGGATGCAACAAAGCCCGTAGTGGTGACGTTCGCTAGCAGGCGTTTCCGACCGCGATCCCTCTTGCGCGCAGATGATCTCGCCTGGGGAGCCGAGAGCCATCGCCGGAAGGGGCGCGGCATTGAAAGCCTGCGACGCGATTATTATGATCGCGACGCACTGCGCTTTTAGAGTTTGGCGAAATCTCTCCATTCGAAGATTGTCGACGAATTTTGCCAGCGTGACAATACCGACACCCCGGTCTACGTCCAATGAGAAAAGATTTGCTGGCCGCTGTGATGATTCTGCAACAGGCAAGCACTCAAGATGCCGTCTAAGGGGCCGTCCACACCATCACTTTGCCTTCGCGATTTATACATCACACCTAATCCTGCAGCAACAAGTCGCAAGCTACTTGAGAGTTTTCCTCCTCGATTTCACGCGCACTTTTAAATTGGTCTGCTGTTAGGAAAGTCGGCACAAATGCTCTCATACTTTTAAACCGCTCTCCAAGGCTCCTATAAGCGTCCCGTGTGTGCTCGTTTCTCACCGAATAGTATTTGACGGCCCTGCCAAAGAGCCGGGCGTAATCGTCCGGCGATAGAAACAACGAAAACATATCGAGAAAAAGATGAGGAATACAGGAATTCATCCACTCTCCGAGAAAATTATTTACTATATTCATTGCCAAAGACTGATTAGCGCATTCAAACGGATGCAATTGAACAAAGCGCTGGTGGAACTTTGCTAATTTGCAAATCGCTTCCTCCAATTTTTCTGTAGTCACTCGACGGGGGAGATGGAGAAATGCCTCATGTAGACTCTCGGTTTGTTTATTGAAAGGAGGTGGTGGAGCCGAGTAATGGGCAGAATGCTCGTCAATATACCCTTTCCCCCAATGCGTATTTCTTTCCACCCATTTAACTTCATAGGGAAATTCAAAATCAATTTTGAGAGACCTTGCGACGGCGCTCAAATGCCAATTGAATTCTAACACACCCTGGTAACTAACTTCCGTTTTACGCCGCCGATAATGCCCGGGCCACACCGCTTCATCAGACACGGGAGAGTCAGGCTTATAGAAACTGCAGAGATCCGACCCCATCAACGCGATAACATGAAGAATGCGAAACGCGTCCTTCGAAGGAATTGAATCCTTTTCGGCACAAATTTCTCTCACGCTCTCTCGCACACTATGCATGTTTTCCCAATAGACACGCAAAATCCCATATGGAGACTTCGGAAATCTTGTAATGGAGATTCCTGGGATTGATGCCTCTAATTTATCGATGGACTCCGGAACTACAAGCGCCGCTCCCATGAATTTGTTGATATCAAGTCTTGAAGAAACTTTCATGCGCCGAGCAAGGCTGAAAAGTTCGTCAAAAGTCGACTTCCCGTCAACAAACTCCAGCATACGCATAATGCTTTCGCGTGGCTCTTCGACGACTGTTTCACCAGTCTCTGATTTTATGACGGTGTGAGACCCCACGGCCGTTACATTGAGACTCGGCGCAAGGTGTGGTATATCTTCTGCACGCCATTCGAATCGCGCGGGGAAAGTCCCGGACCAAAGCCCAGAATCGGACCGCAGGCTTGCGTCTGCGCGCCGATGCCAAGTCATGTATTGCAGATAACTTATTGGTAACGATAAGATCTCTAAGAGCTCAGCCACGTCTCTTGGTTGCATCGCGTTCCTCACAGCTTGCCCTTCCCGCAATCCTTGGAGCGGGATCCACCAATGCCTTCCACACTGCAAAGAGAATGCGCCTAATTGGCCTTCTCGGCAAGGCTGAGGCGCAAGGCTGAGGCGCAAGATAAAAGGGGATGAGAATCGCCGTAGGAGTGCCCATTGCTGAGCACCCCCGGCATTGGCCTTCCGCAAACCCGAGTTACGGGTTTAATTGTCTCTTTTTTTGGTTTCGAGCCTTCGTCTTCAGACGAAGAGCTCAGCTAATACAGCTCGTAGATGTCGCTTTCGCGGTCGCCGATATGGTTGAAGCGTTCTGGCTGTCCAAGGCGTTCAATCGACTGGCGAATGTTATCGAGCGCTGACGGCGACACAGACGACATTGGTGGGTTTGCCAGCCCGAACGAGCCGGCGATATCTGGCGCAGAGGCGGACCTGCACCTTCCAAGCGATGTCCGTGATCGCCTGCGGCAGAATTTCGTTGCGCTTGAGAATATCGGCTCCAATCCGCGCCGGCAGACGGTAAGTCCAGGCGCCCTCGACTAGCACGCGTCTTGCCCGTCTGTTGCGTGCCTTGGTGATGACGCCGCGCGCTATTTTCGCGCCGGAGGAGCGTTCGCTCGGCCTCAATCCCAAATAAGCCATGAGGTGGCGTGGATTGGCAACGCGCTTGAAGTCGCCAATCTCGGCGACGAGGGTGATGGCCGATATCAGGGCGATCCCGCGCAAGGCCTGAATGGCCGCCACTACTTTCGCTGCGACCAAGAAGGCAAAAGCTCCTGCACTTGCTTGGCCAGCCGATCGCGGTGCGCGCGAGACGCAGTATGTGCTGCGCCGGGAATGCAGTTGGCAGATGCAGCCTGATTTGGGTTTTCATTTCGACGACGCGCACTGCCACTTTTATGAGCCGAAGCCGCAACGTATCGAACTGCGCGGCGCGCCACATTGAACGTTTCGGCATTAGCGCGCGCAGGCTCCACAAGAGCCAATATGCAGCGGCATGCAGGAACAATCTGAACAGGTTTGCGGCCGCCTTCGAGCAAGAAGTTCTGTCCGCAACAAGATGCGTCTTCCATGACTTGATGTGGTTTTCTGCTTCACCTCGCCGGCAATAGATTTCTTCATAGAGAACCCGAGCATTACGGATCTTCAGATTGGTCACGATGAATCGCGTGTCGATGCCATCAGCCCCCGCTTCACACGGGCGATGATGCGTTCGACCCGGCTCCAGCTTGCCGCACCGTCCCAAAACTGCTTGAAGCGGCGCAGCTTGCCGCTCTTTGGGGAAGTCTCGAAGCGAGCCTTCATGCTCGCTTCCAAGTTTTCAAATGACAGCGCAAGGTTGGGGTGGGTGCAACGCCGAAAATAAAGTCGATGCCATTTGCACGGCACCAGTCGATGACTTCAGGGCAACAATAATGACTATCGCCCCGCAACAGGAGCTCCGTCCTTGGCCAATTGGCACGGATATCTCGCAGAAGCCTGCACAGGAAGGCGCGGATTTTCGACACCGCTGGGCCGCTTGGCAGGACGCAGCATGGCAGTGAGGAAACGGCCGGCGCCATCGAAAACAACAATCGGCTGAAATCCATATTCATCATAGTAGGCGTTGAAGAGGTGCAATTGCTGACTACCGTGGACCGCGTCAAACGTATCATCGATGTTGAGAATCATCCGCTTCGGCACCTCGTGGAATGAAGCGCAATAAAAGTCGATCATTGCCTGCCCTATGTGCAACAAGGCATGAATATCAGGCAAATTTTCCAGCCGGGAGATCGTTGATTGTGAACAGAGCTCACGACCGGACGGAGCAAAATCGAGCGCCATCTCGAACATCGGATCGCAGCGCGGGCTGGTCGCATCATTGCCATCTTGGTAGCCGGCAGCGGTCATCAGCAACCGAAAGTGGATGATGTCGGTGAGCTTATGGGTGACTTGATCGAGGTCGCGCGGGTCTTCGATACAAGCAGCGAGACGGCCCGCAATGCCAAGCCGGTGCTCGATCTCACGAAGTGCCAAAATGCCACCGTCCGACGATAGTAATCCGCCATCGAATCTAGCCACAATGGTTTTGCCGGCGACAGGTGACAGACCAAGCAGTGGCAGCGTAGGTTCGTTCATGCCAGATGCAGTTCCAGCGGAGACGGCGCGGATTGGCCTCGACAACAGAATCCAACGTCAATTCAAACGTTTGCACTACATCCGCCAACCTACCGCGCATTGTCCAGGATAGGTCGTTGTAGACTGTTTCATGGCTCATCTCCCATGCATGAGGCTCTGACCTATTGGTCGGCCAACCCTCGTTGTTGCATGCCGCGGGTTGAGCCACCTGAAAAGAACATAGCGTCTCAAGGCTGTATGAGCAGCCTTTCTGAAGCGACGCCGATGGTCGCCGAACGAGCCGAACTTGAGTGCTTGGCACGCTCGACGAAGACAGAACACCGTTCGTGCCGGAAGGCGCAAATCGTATTGATGGCCGCTGATGGCGTGGCCCGAGCGATTGGGTGCGCGCTCGTGCTGCGCGACCGGTACGGCGTCGAAGTGGCGCGTGCGCTATGCAAAACATTGCCTCGCCGGCTTTTCCGAGACCGGCAATCGCAGCACGAGGTCAAATATGCGATCGAGACGGACCGCCGCATTCTGGCGCTGCTCGATACGGCGTCTCCGGAGAGCTACGCAAACTGGACCGGACCATTGATTGCCAAAGCGCAGGGCGACGTTCATGTGCAATATGTCTGGCGCTTCTTGCGCGCCAAAAAGATCGATCTTTCCAGGCGCAAGTCATGGTGCGAAAGTGACGATCCAGAGTTCGCTGCCAAGGCTGCCGAACTCGTAGGGCTCTACATGGCACCGCCTGAAAATGCTATTATTCTTGCCGTCGACGAAAAGCCATCGATCCAAGCGCCTCCTTCACGAGCATCGAGGAACTCGTCGCGCACATCGACACCTTTATTGACGATTACAATCAAACCGGCAGGCCCTTCGTCTGGACAAAGGCCGAGGTCTACCAAAAACGCCTCAAAGCACGTTTCGCGACCAGTGATTCCAGGTACTAAGGGTTAGAACTCATTAATTCTTATGCTCTGACAGAACGATCCTGATTCGATTTTGGAAGGGGGTCGGGATCATGCGCAGGAATCTTTTTTGGCTCAGCGATGAGCAGTGAAAGCGGATCGAGCCCCATCTGCCGACGGATGTGCGCGGTGTCGAGCGCGCGGATGATCGCCAGGTGATCAGTGGCATCGTGCACGTACTGAAAAGCGGCTGTCGCTGGTGCGATTGCCCGCCTGAGTATGGCCCTTCGACAACCATCTATAATCGCTTTGTGCGCTGGGCGCGGCGCGGCGTCTGGGGGAACTTGTTCCGAGAGCTTGCTGGCAACGGGCGAGCCACAGACACGCAGATGATTGACTCGACGCATATCAAGGCGCACCGCTCCGCCGCAGGCGCAAAAGGGGGGAAGCAGAAGCAGGCGTTGGCCGCTCGCGTGGAGGGCAGGTTGACCGCCAGGACAGAAACCCGAATCCTCTCGGAGCGCCAAAATGATCCAGGGGCCGTCGACCTGTTCTGCGTTCAAAATTCGCACGCCAAGGTCAGGATCCTAACCTGATTTCCTATGCATAAGGTCAAGTTAGAGCCGACTGAGCGCTCAAGCAAGTCAGCCACAGAGAATGAAGCTGAACCCAATAGATGACACCATGGCTACCCACGCCGCATGACCCCGGAGCTCTTTCCAGTGATTCGGCTGGGGCTTACTTGGCCACGCGGCAGCAACAAGCCGCCGCTCCGTGGCCTGATATTGCTCCGCCGCGTAAAGTTCTTGCAGACGCTGGCGGCAGATACTATTCATATATAACAAGGCGCCGACGTCTGGTTTAACAATTTTGGGAAATTCGGCATTTTCCCCAGAACGCCTCGTTCCGTAATCGTATAGTTTGGCGTGGAGAGCTGATCCATGGCGCGCATCTTTTTTGTCGTGTGGCCTATGTTTGCTTCTGTAGGATGCGGCTTAAAACTCGCCCGAGACCTACGTTCAAGAGGACATGATGTCTCTTATCTCGGAGTGCCGGACTGTAAGCAATTTGTCGTTCCCCACGGATTCCAATTCATACCGCTATATGCGAGTTGGCTGCCCGAGACTCCAACTGAACCACCAGATAAGATCGCTACAAGCCAGACTTTCTGGGAGCGTTTCAGAAGCGAGCGCGCGAGGGTACGTATGGTTTGCGCCCTCCTAGACGCCGTAGGATCCGATAGGGAAAGGGAGTTTCAGGATATTCTAACGCTTACAAGGCCGGATCTCCTGATTATACATAGCTGTGACTTTGAAGTTATCATACCATCTTTGTTGGCATATGAGGCCGGGATAAAGAGCATTTACCTTTACGATAACTTCGCGCTCGGCGAAGACTCCCGTGTGCCGCCCGTGACGACAGCTATTGTTCCTGGAGACGGATGGCTTTCATCCCTCCGATTGCGCTTGGCCTGGAAAACTTTGAAGATTCGGCGTCATATTGTTGGCCACATCGCCAGGTTGTGCGGCCTCACTCATGAGCCTGCTCTTTGCCGGGCCAGTCGGCGGATTGCCGACCGATGCGGCTATCCTTGGGAACTCGTTGAACCGACGGAAGCAGTGCTCTTGAAGGCACATCTTCCGGAGATCATTCTCTGCCCACGCGAACTGGAATTTATCCGTGAGGAACGGCCCGGCCGCTATTATTTGGGCTGCAATATCGACCTGCAGCGACAAGAAGCAGATTTTCCGTGGAACCTCTTGGGTTCGCGGCGATTGATTTATTGTAGTCTTGGCACCGTGTCTTGGTTTGACAAGGCGACCTATCAGCGGTTCTTCCAAGTTATACTTGATGTTGCGGCAACTAAGTCGACATTTCAATGGGTAATAAGCCTTTACGATGTGGTCAATCCTGAGGATTTTGCAAATGTTCCGTCGAACGTCCTTCTCGTAAAGCGAGCGCCCCAGCTCGCACTTTTACGAAGGTGCGTTATCGCTATTGTGCACGGTGGAGGCAACACGACTAAGGAATGCGCTTACTTTGGTGTGCCAATGGTCGTTTTCCCGCTAGGTTTGGATCAGCCCGGAAACGCGGCAAGGGTTGTCTACCACGGTCTCGGGGTCCGCGGAGATTTTTCCAGTGTTACAGCAGATCAGATGAGCGCGCTCGTGGACAGAGTTGATCGCGACTCATTTTTCCAAATGCAGGCCCGGCTGATGGGGGAAAGATTGCGGGCGGCCGATATTGGGCGATCAGCCGTTGACTTTGTTGAAAAGCTTCTTAGCACGCCAAAGGTCGAGAAATTACTCAGCGCACGAGGCTAACGAGGAGCGCGCGCCGCCTTTGATTTGCGCTTGACGGGGGCCCTTCCAGTTCCATCTATGCACGGCTGCGCTGGAGCGCATCTAATCCCGGTCCATGTTGCTGCGCCAACTATTGGCATGCAGGTACCACCGGCGCGAAATCTGCGGCATTGCGAACGATCCGCGGAGAAAAAGGCTGGCCTGATCGAAATTGGACGTCTTCTGTACTTGGTCAACGGCCTCTCCTTGAGGTTTCTCGTCGTCTGCGGGTTTCACGCTTCTGTCCGCGGCAAGGCATTACATGCATCTATACGCATGAGCGGCACGATCTTTGTCGCGAGTTGCCGAACCGGATGTTCGACGAAAGCTACTGAGTCGGTATTAAGCTCGGGCCGCCTCAGATCAGCATCGAGGGGCTCAACGAACTTGCCGGCGTGCTTGCTGCATTCGGCACGAATCGGAAGCGCAGCGCACAATCCCGTCCTCCGAACAAGAAGCAGAAGGATTGTGCGAAGAAGCTACCGTCAAAGTCGCAGGCAGCTCTTCTCGAGCTGGAGCCCCAAAAATTATCCGGCCCTTGTGGAGGAGTACACGAAGGGATTGGTGGAGGTCCTGGCTGATATTCTGCTGGAGGCACTGAGAGCGGACGAGGCGACATCGACGAACAAGAAAGGGGTCGATGAGCACCAAAATCACGCCTGATCATCTCGCTCGCACCGCAGTGGTTTATGTGCGCCAATTGATCATGGCGCAAGTCGCCGGCAATCTTGAAAGCCAGCGTCGGCATTATGATCTCGCGGGGAAGGCGAGAACGACTGGGTTCACATCCGTTCCGCCAAATTAACGTGGCTACCATCAACGTCTTGCCATTTTTGCGGCCGCAGTGCATCCTCATCCAATTGATGCTTTTCTGTTTCCGGACCGGGGTGCTTTAGTGCATTACTTTAGAATCGCTATCGCGTTTTGTTTGATCGCAAGTTCGATCAGCCGCTCCTTTGGAGCTACGATTACGAGTTCGTTGTCCAAAGAAGGAAAAGTTATCATCGGTCTGAAGGGCCAGATCCGCCCAGGAGATATGAATCAGTTTTCAAGTATAGTGGAGACTGCAAAAGCGTCCGGAAAATTACTCTCGGAAGTACACCTCAACTCTCAGGGAGGGAATGTGCTTGAGGGCGCTAAGCTCGCTAACGCGATCCGGACCGCCAAACTTGCGTCTGTGGTACCGGACGGAGCCACTTGCGCGTCAGCCTGTTTTTTTGTTTTCGCGGCTGGCACCGATAAAAAGGCAGGCTATAGCTCTATTATTGGTGTGCACGGAGCTTCAGACGCTTACGGCGGCAAAGACAATGCCAAATCCGACGCCGAGACAGTGTCGATCGCCAAGATAGTTGAAAGCCTGGGAGTTCCGCGTGACATTATTGGCCGGATGGTCGCTACGCCGCCCAACCAAATGGTTTGGCTTACGGCGGATGACCTTCGTGCCATGGGAGCTATCTTGACTGGTAAGCCAGCGCAAATTCAGCCTGGCAACACTCCGCCCCAGCCTCCGGCCCAAACACCATCAGCTGCGCAGTCCGCGCCGCTCAAGTGGGAAAATCTCCTCGACGAGGCAACGAATGCTTCCTCCTTACAGCACGATGGAAAACCTAAAACCGATCGTACCTGCCAACCGGAATCGAAAACCTGCGTTTCGGCGATCTTCTTTACTGGAAAAGACGGAAAAGAAAGCATGATGCAAACGATTGAAGACACGGGTGGAAAAGTGCTTGCGCGCGAAATATGCAAGTTTAATCAGTTTGACGATGTCCGCCTTTGTTTCGACTTCGACAAAGGCACGACGCATCGAGAAGTGAAAGATGCGAGCGGTAGCTGGTCGAAGGCAGCGGATCAGTGATTCCCAGGCAACAATTGCCGTGAGCGCAAGAAGCGCAAGTCTAAACCTTATTTCACGTCCTTCGCATCAACAAGGAGATCGAGTGGATAACCTTGAAATGCCTTGTCAATGGCGAGCATTGCCGTGGAATTTTTCGACGCCGAGATCGCCGCGGCTCGTGAAATACTCAGTTCATTGTAATCTAGTGCCAGAGGACGCGCTTGAGAAAATCGATGCGCCCGCCGCTTTTTGTAACACTCGAGCACTTCATCGCGCTTGCGGGTCGCCGCCAAAAATCGCTCCTCTTTAGGATTTTGAAACCCTCCTCGTAGATTTATTGCGGGACCCACTTGCCCCAAGGTTCGGCAAGCGGGCTGGGATAGCGGCCGCATTTTCTTCAGCAGACGATTTCCGATGGATTAATTCGGAGCGATCTCCTTTGGCCGCCAATGGAAGCCGGTTCGGCTTTGGATTTGCCCGGGCTGCCATAGGGTCTAGGCAGGCTGCAGCTCTAGAGGATAGGGCGGCAGTAAACGAGGCGGACACCATTCGGGATTTTGAAAATCGGCTGCGCCATACCAATCTATTGTCGAGCACGAGCAGGATGATCCGCTCTGAGCCCGCTTCGGCTTCCTCCGCAAAGGTCTCGAGCAAGGCCTCGAAATTCCTTCGACATCCTGGGCCCTCGCAATAGCCCGGGCATTCGCCCTCGAATTCACCTAATATGAAGGGCGTTGGCCGGATCTATCGTAAGCGGTATCAGGAGCGCACCTGGAATTTTGGAGATTTAGGCCCAAAGATCGGGCGCTGATCGGAAGATATTCGAGGGCTGCGATGAAGAATGGTTTGCTCGATGGCCGGCATGATGCCAACGCCTATCGGCGTGGCGAGTCGATTGACGTCCAAAGCCGGCGGCATCGGCGGCCGGAAGCGGATAGAGCAAGGATTGTCGCGGAGAGCCTTGAGCCGGGCGCCAAGGTTTCCGTGGTGGCCCGGCTCAATGGGGTCAGCCGGGCGCGAGCGCGTTATCAGCGCCGATTTCCAGGCTTCGGACGAGAAGATCGTGTCGATGTATGCGCGCGGCATGACGGTCCGCGAGATTCAAGGCCATCTCATTGAGATTTATGGGCTGGAAGTCTCGCCGGACTTGATTTCGACCGTCACCGACGCGGTTCTGGAGACAGTTGCCGAATGGTAGAATCGCCCTCTCGAGGCGATGTATCCCTTGGTTTTCTTTGATGCCTTACGCGTCAAGATCCGCGAAGAGGGGCTTGTGCGCAACAAAGCCGTCTATGTTGCGCTCGGCGTCACCCCGAGGGGATCAAGGATATTCTGGGCCTGTGGATCGAAACCTCCGAGGGCGCCAAATTCTGGCTACGCGTCATGAAACCGGGGCGTCAATGACATTCTCATCGCCGTGGTCGACGGATAAGGGCTTTCCAGACGCGATCAACGTGGTTTTTCCGCACAAAATCGTGCAGACTTGTGTCGTACATCTCATTCGAAGCTCAATGGATTTCGCCTCGTGGAAAGACCGGAGAGCCATCGCCGCCGAGCTGAAGAAAATCTATGGGCGAAAGAGGCCGACGCCGGCAAAAAGGTGCTCGATGAATATGATGCTTCGCCTTGGGGCAGAAAATACCCGCAATCGCCCAGAGCTGGAGGCGCAACTGGGAGCATGTCCCCCCTTTCCCCGTTCCCCGAGGCCGTGCGGCGGATCATTTACACGACCAACGCCATTGAATCCCTAAACGCGAAACTGCGCCGCGTTGTGCGAACGAGGGGACATTTTCCAACCGATGAAGCGGCGCTAAAACTACTCTATCTTGTCTTGCGCCAGGTCGCGCGAGAGTCGAAAATGCCGCCGCGTGAATGGTGCGAGGCAAAGACTCAATTCGCCATCACGTTCGACGAAAGGTTCGTCATCGCGTGATGGTAATCAGGCCTCGCGCACAAATTGCGGATAGTCCCCGCAGACTTGATTGGCACAAATCGCATCGTGGGTCTTTGCACGGCTTCGGCGATTGCCTCGGCGTCGGCAGCGTCGTTCTTCTGGCTCTTGACATAGGGCTTTACGAATTGCGGCGGCATCAGACGGACATCGTCCGAAGAGCGGCGATCACCTCTGACCGTCTGAGCTTTCGTTTGAGAACAGTCTGTCCCAAATCATCGGTGCCATGAACCTGAAAGCCATTCTTGGCCAAGTCCAGCCCGATTACTGCAGTTTATAAGCCGGGCTTTCGAAGCCCTTTTTCTCTTAAACCGACTGGTACACTTTCTCGCCGCCATTTGGCACAATTTGTCTCCGCCATTGACACGCTTGCTGGAGCTCGCCAACTTCATCTGTAAATGCTGGACTTCAGACCCCAAACGATTCACAATCAATCCGCTCCAGCAAATGCCGGGGTTGCCTGAGACGTAGGAAGCTGTGCAACGTTTAACATGGTGCAACTGAGAGGCCAAGTCATGATTGTGAAGGAAAGAGATCTCGCGATATTTCAGGAGCGGGGCATCTTGTTTCTTGACGAGGTCCTCACAACTAAACAACTATCATTTATTTCCAAGCGTGTTGAAGAGGAAGCTTCGCATAATTGGGAGGGACGAGTTCTGGAGCGTGACGGCAAAACTCCTCGAGCTCTGCACGGATGCCATCTAAATAATCCTCTATTCGAACGCTTGGTACGGTTACCGACTTTACTTGAATCAGCGAAGCTAATTTTGGAATCTGATGTATACTTATATCAATTCAAGATTAACATAAAGGCTGCATTCCGCGGTGACGCATGGCCGTGGCATCAGGATTATATTTTTTGGCGCAACGAGGACGGGATGCCAGAACCGCGTGCAATCAGCGTTCTTATTTTTCTCGATGATGTTACTGAGTTCAACGGGCCAATTTTCTTCATGCCCGGGTCGCACAAGGAGGGTTGCATCGATCTTCCCGCTTCCGAGGTGTCAGGAATAATGAGCTGGCACAATACCGTAACTGCAGACTTGAAATATCGGATTGGCGAAGAAAAACTGGGCGTTCTCGCGAATCGTTATGGCTTAGAAGCTCCTAAAGGACCGTCAGGGTCAGCGCTATTTTTCCATTGTAATATTGTCCATGGATCACCTCAAAACATTTCTCCTTTTTCTCGTCGGTTACTCATCCTCACCTATAATGCGGTGGACAACACTCAACAATCGGACAAACCACCTCGCCCAGAGTTCCTCGTGGCGCGCAATTTTCTTCCACTCCAATCACTTGACGATGAGAGCGAAGACGCTCTTCTCGGCTGTTGTGACCATTCAAAGTAACCCTACGGTAAGACTTAATTACCCACAAATGCCACCGCTCCGAGCTATGCCCCGCTCTCAATATCGGTTAGGCCCGACAGGCCGCGCCAGGCGACAATGCTGCCTGCTAGTCCGGGCCAGCATCGTCAGCCACAGAACCCTCCAACTAAGAATGCCGAACACCGCCATCAAATTAGCGACAGCCGTGCGCAATTTCGACTCTTCGGCCCTGTAACCCGATTTCAGAGTTTTGTGGAACATTTCAATTTTCCAGCGCATGGCATACCAGTTGAGCTTCTTGATAGCTTCGGCGCGCCCGCGCACTGGCAGGTTTTAAGCCTCGGGCAAACCCGGGGCCGGCGGGTCCCTCAGCATTTGGAGACGTTCGAGTTCGCGTCGGATCTCAGCGTTCATACGAGCGGGGATAGGCCGCTCATCTCGGTGCGCAGTTCATCGAGAGGAACCCCTGCGGTTTAACCCGCATGGGTTCGATCCTTGAGACGCCATCAATCCCTCTATGCGATTGATATGTTCGATGCGCTGCTTGATCAACGTTTGCGTTCGTGTGAGAGCCGGCGTCGATCTTCATCGTGAGGAGACGGCACCCTGACCATGGAGACACACGAGGCTCTGCACGTATGAGCGCCATCAATGCGCGCAGCGTCAGTTCTCCGTCAATCTCATCGGTCTTCGCTCGCTGACGGCGGCGGGGAACCGCAATCGAAGCCGATTTCGTGAATGCATACGATGCGTACATCGCCTTTCACGCTCCGCTCCGACGCGGAGCTTGCCCAATAATTCGAAGCAATGCTGCAGTAGCGTCGCCCCTGACAGAGCGTCGCGAGATTTTGCTGCTACTCGGGGAAAGGGACGTGACCAGCCACTTTGCTTGACTCAATTTGGGAGACACGAAGACTATCGCGTCAAGATTAGTTGAAGCAGTTCTGTCCGTGCAATTCTCGGTATTCATGATGATCCTCACCAATGTCCCGGCTTGCCGCCAAGCGCCAACCCGGCTTGCCGCAGATCTTTTGTCCCCTGGCTTTCTTGGCCGCGCCGGTAAAATGGCGGTATCGTAGTGCGCTGCCATATCGGCGTAGGTGCGATTGACCTGCGGGGCGTAGAGACAGGTCTTGATGACGGGGGTCTTGGTATTGTCCGGTACGAGCAGATCCGGCGTGCCACCGATCGCCGCGAAGGCGCGCTCATGGGCCTCGATCCAATCGGGGAGCGTCTGCGTCCAGCTTGCCCGCGCAAAAGTGAAGCTTGACGCTCCAGGCACGGCGACAAAGATTTGGGGCCATGCGGACTTCGCATTGTTCGGCATGCCCACCGAGCGCTGCCGTGCGGCATGCCTCCGCCTTGTGCGGCGCGGAAGGCGTCGCCGTGGCGGTGGAAAATATCCGCTACCTCGAGCCTCAGACGCATCCGCGCCGGTCATTCAGGCGGATCAGCTGACACGAAAGTCGATCGAAAGGGATCGGCGTGCTGGCGATCAGATTCGTGGCGACCTGGGCATAGCGTGCCGTCGAGGAGATGCTGGCATGGCCGAGGAGCGCCTAGTAATAAATGATCCGAATGTCAACGCCCGCTTCTAAAAGGTGGGTGACAAAGCTGTGCCGCAACGTATGCGCGGTGATGGGCTTGCTGATCCTGGCTTGCTTTCGCGCCCAGGGCACCGCGGCTCACATGCGAGCCTGGCTCCTGGCCGGGGAACAGCCAGAGGCTTGGTCGCGCTCGCCGCCAATAGGCGCGAAGAATATCAAGGAGACGCGGCGACAGCACGGCATATTTGCTTGCCGCCCTTGCCCATCTCGACGCGGATCAACATCCGCTTGCTGTCGATCGAGTTGACCTTCAGACGCGCGACTTCTTTGACCCTTGGACCCGCGGCATAGTCGGTGGTTAGCGCGACACCGTTGCGCAGTCCGGTGTCCGCTTCCAGGAAATGCGCGACTTCCTCGGCATTGAGAACCGGTGGCAGCTTCTCCGGTTCGCGGCCGAAGACGATCCGCTCGATCGCTTCCTTGCGCCCCAATGTAATGCCGTAGAAAAACCGCAGCGCGCAGGTGACCTGATTGATCGTCGCCCACGAATGCTTGCTCGCGACGAGGTGCAGCTGGAGGCACGGACCTCCTCATGGCCGAGCCGATCTGAGGAAGAGTTGAAATGACGGCTGAGCTTTGCGACCGTGTAGAGGTATGATTGCTGCGTCGCCCGCGAAAGATTGCGGATCGTAATGTCTTCGATCATGCGCTGGCGAAGGGGCTCGTCGTAGCCATCATGGGCTCCTGTCTTGAGAGGGGTTGATGTGGGGATCACATCCTCTAAGACAGGAGGCTTCAGCTCAACCGTCTCCCGGCTGCTCTCGCGCAGCGGATTCGTTCAATCAGCAGGCTGAAGGTCCAAACGATAGAGAGTGCGATTGGGACTGACGTCTCATGAACGAAATGCGGCAGAAGACTCTGGGCGAGTCATCGTCTCAGACCTTAGCGAGGAGGGTCGGGGTGAAGCCCTGGACGCCGGGGCCAAGGACGCCAAATCGTTGATGGCGAAGTCAGCGCTCGAAAGCCCCACTTTGGCAGAACCATTAATGGAGGAGGTGTGTAATCGAGAGAATCTCGAAAGTGCATGGAAGCGCTTTCGAAGCAGTCAACTTAGAGCTGGCTGAGCGCTCAAGAAAGTCAGCCACAGAGAATGAAGCTGAACCAAAAATCGTCGCGACGGCCTAAAATTTTCGTGTGATTCGCACGCGTCACACCGCTCTGGGAAAGGCGTGCGCGCGCTCCTGACGTGATCTTCCGCTGGAAACAATAAGCGGGAACTTATCTTTTGGCAAAGCGTTGACTGAACGTTTGTCAATTGGAACAGGTTGCCATGAGAGGAGGTAAAAATGGTTTTTTCGAAATCACCAGTTCTTCTTACGGCGGTTCTGCTGTGCACTGTGTCTGCCGCAGCGCAGCAGGCGGGCCCGCAGTTTGGCCCGCGGTTTGGCCCGCAGTTTGGCCGGCAGTTTGGCCCCGGCACCGCAGGCGAGCCAAGTAATAACGACACCACATGGGTTTCCCTCTGCCCGCCTGGGACAACCGTTATCTCCGGCAGCTGCTTCACCCCAGGCGATGAAGACCACGCGTTGCGAAGCGCCGGCATGAATGAGGAGAAAAACGCTTGGGAATGCGTCTGGACGAAAAGCACACCCAAAGCCAGAGTCCACGCGATGTGTTCGAGAACCCAGTAGCTGAGGAATTAAGCGCGCCACGCGAGACGCTGGCGCACCCTTTTTGTTAAGCAGGCCAAGAGCCACCAGAGTCTTGGTCGGGCGGCGGCCGGCTGCCTTGTCCACGGAAGGCTTTGTAGGGATTCTACCTCAATCGCTGTTGCGGCCTTGATTTGAAGCGGGGCCAAGCGATACCTTGGCTTTGAGGGCGCGAACGGCGCCCGTGGCTGGTATACGAATTCCAGGGGCGGACAATGGATGATTTCAGCGGTCGGTGACGGGTTCGGCGTCGCTCGAGGCAAGAGATTTTTCATCGCGGCCGGGTTACCTTGCCCCGTATCCCTGCGCCGAAGCTTTCAATTACCCACAATTTGCGCCCTGATTACCGCGCCCAATTCAACATCGGTTATCTACGCGGCCGCGGCGAAGGCCGATTTTACCTTGCTGCCGGCGCCAACGACACTGTCAACCCCTTTACCGCTCCAACCAACGGCTGCAATCGCGAATCCTGAAAACTCTCAATTGAAAAATTCTCAACCCCAAAAACCACTCATCTCGCGGTCCATCCCGCAGGTTTCGGCCGCTGTCTTGCGGTCGTTGCCCTCATAGAAGCGGACGGCTCAACCGCAATGACCCGTCTCGACCCCAGTTCATAGGAACCGGTTCCGGCCCCAACATTCAGCATTGTATTCGCTTTGCTTAGCGCTTCTTCGATCGCAGCAGCAAATACGCGGTCGGGCCAGCGATAATCCGTGTAGACCTGGCCGATAACACGGTAATCGGCATCACCGGCACTCCCTTCCGCTTTACGGCTCACCTTGGTCTCCTTTCACTGAGCAGAGGTCGCCGGCCTCACGTGCCAAGAATATCTGGAGTTGCGTGTGCCACGAGTAGACGGAAAATCTGCTGTTTTGGATCCGCTCCGCATAGGGTCTCACTTTGCACAATTTCCGCAACAGACCAGCCTCATCTGGCACTCACCTCGAAGGATTTCCTGTTCGCGCAAAGCGAGCTCACAAAAGAGGAGGTTAAAGCAAAAGGAGAAAAAAATTTGGCTGCCGCTAGCGCCGGCCGCGCCGGCAAGGGGTTGTCGCTCATGCTCCCGCGCGTGCCGCGCGCCCTTGCGGCCCGCCCGCCTCGCGGCCGGTCTGCGGATGAGGCATGGAAAAGCAAAGGCAAGCCCCGCCGGCCTTCCAGCCCGCTCACTAGAGGAGAGAGCCGGAAGATGGCGAGATACGACCCAGAAATAGAACAGCTTCGCGGCACCGTACACTGCGCCGCGGTGCTCGAACGCCAGTCGCCTCCCTGGCGGCTCGACCGCAAGGAAAGCACAAAGCGCAGCCTCAAATACCGGCGCACCAAGGGCGAAGTCCTTATCGTCACCCACGAAGGCAAAGGATGGTGGGATCCGAAGAGCGAGGCAAGGGGCGATGTTTTCGATCTCATCCAATATTTTGATCGAAGCCTCACTTTCGGCCACGTCCGGAGGATTCTGCGGGAGTTTAGCGGGATTGCACCGACATTTCCCGAAACAGAGCGCCAACGCCAGAACACTCTTTGCGAAACGAGCCCCGCGGCTAGGTGGGCGCGACAGCCCCTTTTGAAGCGCGGCTCGACCGCCTGGCGCTATCTCCATGAGAACCGCCGCCTTCCGCCGCATATTTTAAGTTTGGCGCGGGACGCGGATCTCATCCGGTCCGGTCCACGCGGAAGCGCTTGGTTTACGCATCGCGATGATGCTGGCAATGTCACTCATGTCGAAATCCGCCGCCCCTCCTTCAGAGGCTCGTTGAGGGGCGGAACAAAATTATTGTTCCGGTTGAAAGAGGGGTCTGAGGCACCCGCCCACCTAATCCTTACGGAAGCGCCCATCGACGCTTTGAGCCTTGCCGCAATTGAAGGCCCCCGCATGGATACGCTTTATGCGGCGACGGGAGGCGGCATGGGGCCAAGCACGATCGCGGCAATCGAGCGCCTCCTCGCGCAACTTGCCTCTCTTCGTGGCGCAATTTTTTGCAGCGGCACAGATGCCAATCCGGCCGGCGATCGCTATGCCCTGACGCATCAACAACTCGCGGCGCAAGCGAAGATCGCTTTTGCGCGCCTTAAAGGCGCCAGCGCCTGGGCTGATGCCAAGATTGCCAGCGCCGCTCGCCACCGCGATGGGATCGACGCCGCGGATCTGCGCGCCGCCGTTCGCGTCTACGCCGATTATCAGCAAAGACTCCGTGAGGCCAACGCCGCCGATTTCGGCGATCTCTTGCTGTGGCCCGTTCTCGCCATGCATCGCGACGAAAACTACCGGGACCGTTGGGCATCGCGCTTCGATTGCCTTCTCGCCGATGAATACCAAGATGTTAACTTGGCCCAATATTCTTGGTTGAAAGCCCTCACCGCCGATCATCGCAGGCTCTTCGTCGTCGGCGATGATGATCAGGCCATCTACAGCTGGCGCGGCAGCGATATCGCTTATATTCGCCGCTTTACCCGCGATTTCCCGGGCGCTCAACAAATCCGCCTCGAGGAAAACTTTCGCTCCACCGGCCATATCCTCGCCGCCGCCAATGCGATTATTGCCCGCGATGAGCAACGCCTGAAAAAAACCCTCTTCACCAGACAAGAGCTTGGCACACCGGTCGAGATCGTCTCCTTCCGCGACGCCACCTCCGAGGCCGCCGGCATCGCCATTGAAATTGAGCTTCGCCACGCAGAAGGCGCCGGCTTCGATGAAATGGCAATTCTCTATCGCAACAACTTCATGAGCCGTGGGTTCGAAGAAGCACTCATGCGCGCCCATATCCCTTACGCTCTCGTCGGCGACGTTGGGTTTTACCAACGCGCCGAAATCGAGGATGCACTGGCGCTTCTCCGGCTCGCCGCAACCCCCGAGAGCCGGCAGTCTGACGAAGCCTTCAGACGAGTCATCAACGCGCCGCGCCGCGGCTTTGGCGCCAAAGCCATGGAAGCCCTCGAAACGGAAGCATCGTTCCGCAATATCTCGCTTCTCCAGGCCATCGAGACGGCGCCGCTCCCACCCAAGGCCCGTGCCGCCGGTCTCGCCTTCGCCGATCAGATCCGCCACATCGCCGACGATGAATCCCTTCTCCTCGCCGAGCGACTCTCGCTCCTCCTCGACACCACCGGTTGTCGCGCCATGCTGCGCGACACTAAGGCCGATGACACCGGAGGGCGGCTCGAAAATCTCGACGAGCTCATCACCTTGGCAGGGTCGTTCCACTCCGCGCGCGAGCTTCTCGATCATGCCGCGCTCGCCACAAGCCGGCCTAATGAAGATCAAACATCGCGCGTGCGCCTGATGACCTTGCACAAGGCCAAGGGCCTTGAATTTGGTCATGTGTTTCTACCGGCCTGGGAGGTTGGCTCATTTCCCTCCGATTATGGCGACCCCGGTGAAGAGCGCCGCCTTGCCTATGTCGCTTTGACCCGCGCCATGCGTCATATCACGATCACACATTCGGCATTCCGGCGCGGCCTGGCCAAGCCCTCGCCCTTCATCAGTGAGATTCCGCAAGCCCATCGCGTCGAAGGCTGGTTGCGCGCCCCAAACCATCAACGCTCAGTTCGAGCGCGGAGCACTTCTAAATCCGCACGTTTGTGAACGCATCAGAATAGAAAGGCACGGCTCCGCCAAGGCACTTAGTGCAACGTCACAATCAGCCTTGCGCCAAAGTCGAAGAAGGCGATCGCCATCTCGCTGGGGACGCCCATGCCATCAACAAGAATTTTCTCTGGTGCCTCGAGAGACGCCCCATTGTTACGGCCGCGGGAATTGCGGCGGCTCAAGCGGCAACGCTCGCCATTCTTAAACACCCTAGCATCGAACTTTTTCGGCCACGTCCCACTTCCCCCACGCCTTTGATGGGCCAGACCCAACTGCCCTCAGAACAAATCCGATACCGCCAAATCCAGCCAGCCTAGGAGATCCCCTATGGCAAAATTCGCAATAGATGACCTTCATATTGCCGGTCTGCCGGCTACGCCACTACGAGGCCGCGTGTTTAGATGAGGCCTGTCAAATTGCCCTCAAAGACGATGATTGGGAGAATGCCGCGAATGTTTACGATGCCTTGACCACGCCCCTCATCACGAATGTCTGGCCCGCCGGCCAAGAATAGGCCTCTCCCGAACTCCCAATCCCGCCGGCCTGCAAAGGCACGCGCAAATCGAAAGCTGACCAGGCGTTGCCTGTCCGCCTTGTTTTCCTTCTCAAAGGACCTGAAACCATGACAAAACAACTCACGCTCGACGAGATGCTCGAATGCCTGATTGCGCTCCGCCACCCGAGCGCGAACAAGTTTCAAAAAGTGATCGAAGCAACGGCCGATGCCATCGCCCACATCCTTGCGAGGGAATTGAAGGTTCACGCCGGTCCCGCGACTTTTCAGGGCACCGGCCTTGCTGGCACCTGCGCGCCGTTCCGGCCCTCCTTCAAAGGCCAGCCCTGCCCTGCTCCACTTTGTGATTATGACCCCGGCGAGTGGTCCGAGGAATGTCATTGCCGAGGGAATTCTGAAAGTCACAACATCAGGGCACGGCGGTAATATGCTCGACGAGAAGCGCAGCGCCGCTAAGCCGGTATTCATGCGCGGCGCCTCTTTCGCCGGTCCCTCGGCCTATGAGGAGGATTGCGACTGGTGCATGCCGGCGCTCGTCTTCGAAAAGGAGTTCCGCGCCTTCCATGAGCGCCAAAGCATAAAACAAATCGAAGATACCTTCGCTGGCGGTAAGGATGCCCTACGCATGTGGCACCTGGTCGTCTACGAGGCCTTTTCGCCACCCTGAAGGCAGGCGAAAGCTTCAAGCGTGATGAACAGCATCCACCACACCAACAAGGACAATTGGCTCGCCCTCCATGCCCGGGGGCGATTGGCACGCCGATGTACCGGCCGGAATGGTCCCCATAGCGGCACGAGATTGGCGCAGACCGCACGAAAGCCGCCAGAGAACGCTATTTTCTCGTTCCAGCCTCCGAATACGCCGCCTATGGCCGCGAGGAAAACATCGCTTCGCCTTCGTGATCGCTCCCGCCCGCCACAAAGAAATCGCGCCAATCGAGACCGGCCCCAGCAAAAAATCGCGCCGATTGCCCGCGTAACCCTGCCGTTCCGGCACGACCGCGTGGCGCAAGAACAAGGAAGGGCGAGCAAAATAAAAAACACAAAAAAAGCCACAGCCGGCCGTCCGGCGCAAAGGGTTGGCCGGCCAGCCGCTCCGCTAGTCTGGTCCGGTCCCGGCGCGCAAGGCGCCGCCTTTGGCACCGGCCGCCCGCCCGTGGCCTCCGCAAAAGGTCTTGGAGAAGAAGATCGAAAAAAGGAGGCCCACATGATCACAATCTTCGAACGCAGGGCATCGGGGTTTGTCCCCCCGGCAGCGCCAATACCGGCCATCGATAATTTCGATTATGACGCCGCGCATTGGGAAGGATGGACACTATCGAACCTTGGCCGATACCGGGACAGAACTCTGCATGTCGAGCTGCAAAGACTCGACCGGAGAAAAACGGCGGACGGCGGCTTTTCCATCGACCGGGACGCCTGGGCGCATGCCGTCAAACGCGCCCGCGAAGGCTCCCCTCTCCATCTCGCGGCGCTCTCGCTCATCGACCGGCGCGAGCGCCTCGCCATCACCGCCGATTGCGGCACCTGGTGACGCCCATGCGATAAGCAAATTTCTGTCCTGACCAATGCCAAAACATCGATCCGCCGCCGCGTCTCGACTGGTTCACGACGCAAATCTCGCCGGATGGCTCGCAATCGGTCCATATCCGCCCAACACAAGCAAACACACCCAGCAAAATCATCGAACTCAGCCAGGCCGGCTCGCAGCTCTTGATGAAAACCCTGGACGAGATCGCCAAGGATCCGGCCATCCCTTGGAGCGAGGCACGCCAAGCGGTACTGCGCGGCTTCTGGAAAAGCCTCAGAGCCGGATAGCATTCTGATCCCCGGGCAAGCGCGATCCCACGGCCGCGCCCCGGCCCCCAGTCCCATCCCAATCAAGCCAGCACGCGAGCGGCCCGCGCGCGCCAAGCTTCCGCGCGCCCGAAAGGATCCCATGGTCAACAACCCAAACCAACTCACCTTGTCCTTCTTCGAGACCCCAAGCCCTTATGCCGGAAATCTGACCCTGGACGCGGGCTATGGCAATCCTCAGGGCCTGCCATCAATCCAGAATCCGACCGAGGATGAACCCGATCGCGCCGATCGGGCAGCACCCGTCATCGAAGCCCAGAATTTTCGACTCACCGGGGACCGCCAGCTGGCAAGAGGTTGGAAGGCCCGCGCCGCGGACAATTTCACGGCCCTACGGCTCGCCTTCGACATCGAGCAGCAAAAACGCAACGCCCGCCTGATGAACAAGCAACCTTGAGCAAGTTCACCGGCTTTGGCGCCAGTGCGCTGGCCAACGCGCTTTTCGGCCGCGCCGGCGAAATCTTCCCCGCCGGCTGGGAAGTTCTCGGCGGTCGATTGGAGGAGCTTCTCTCGCGCGAGGACCTCGCAAGCCTCGCCCGCTCCACCCAATACGCCCATTACACCCCGGAATTCATCATCCGCGCGATGTGGCGCGCCATTTTGCGCTTGGGCTTTTCCGGCGGATCCGTGCTCGAGCCCGGATGCGGCTCGGGGCTGTTCTTCGCCTTGATGCCAGAGTCCCTTGCCGGCACAACAAGCCTCACCGGCATCGAGGCCGATGTGTCCACGGCGCGGATCGCCAGGCTCCTTTATCCGGGCGCCTTCATCCGGCACGAAGACTTCACCAAGGCGCGTCTCCCCGAGACCTACGACCTCGTCATCAGCAATCCGCCCTTCAGCGACCGCACGGTGCGCGCCGATAATCCCGCCGGACGGCTCAGCCTATCCTTGCATGATTATTTCATCGCCCGCTCGATCGAGCGCCTCAAGGAAGGTGGCCTCGCCGCCTTCGTCACCAGCCGCTGGACCCTGGATAAGGCCGATCCCAAGGCCCGCGACCATATCGCGTCAATGGCCAATCTCATTGGCGCGATAAGATTGCCGCAAGGCGCGATGAACGCCGCCGCCGGAACCGATGTCGTCGCCGACATCCTGTTCCTGCGCAAACGATTCTTCGACGAGCCTCCCGCCGGTCCCCTCTGGAACAGTCTCGAGGAAGCTCTGCCTGCCGGGGAGGGCGAACCCGCGCTCTCAATCAGTCGCTATTTCCTTGACCATCCCGACATGGTGCTCGGACGCCATGCGAGGACCTCAAGCCCGTTTGGCCCCGTCTATGCCTGCCTCAAGGATCCGCAAACCGCGCCACCGAGGCCCGTCTCGAGGCCGCCATCCGCAGGTTGCCGGAAGGCCTTTATAAGCCGCTTGGGCAAGCAGAGCCCCTCCTCGCCAGCCGCTCGAATGTTCACATCGGCACCGCCGCCGAAGGCGCGACGATCAAGGAAGGCAGGTTACATCCTCGATCACAACGAGCTCTTCCAAATCATCGGCGGCAGACCCACGCCCATCGTCGTGCGCAAGGGCAAGGCTCCCGGGCAAGCCCGCCGCCAAACGCGAAGGGGCCGGCCGCTGGCGCATTCCAAAAGATAGGGAGATCAATATGGCAGACGAAAAGACGTCAACGAGCAAATTCATCCCAAAACTGTTCACGCTCGAAGAACTCGATCAAGCAGACCAGAACATGGAAGGCTTCTGCATCGCCTGTGGCGCGAGCCGTGAGGATTGCGAGCCCGATGCCCGTTACTATCACTGCGGCGCCTGCGGCAAAAACCTGGTGTTCGGCGCCGAGGAAATCCTCCTTCGGGGCCATGTCAAGCCGTGAGCTACGTATTCCCACGTTTCTCCTAAGCCCCGTCTCGCATTGTTCGTTTCCATCTGCCTCATGCGCGCGCGTGACGGGTATGGCGGCCTCACTTCCCGAATCAAGAAACATGCGGTGGCGAAACAAACCGGCCCAGCGCGCGCGCCCAGGAAAAAAGCTGACGCGATCAGTTCCGGCGCCAGCCTTTACGCCGCGCCGGCCGGTGAGCGCCAGGGCCGTTCGCGTTCCCGAACCCTACAATCCTTCGCTCCTAACCTCTCACCATGGAGACACCCATGCAGCTCGAAATCGAACCGATGCCCAAAATTTCACTCGTAACCCTCGTTGCACGCCGCAAGGAAATCCGCGCCCGGATATGGGGACCTTTGCCTCCTCTTCCCAGCCCTCGCCCCAGCCGGCCACGGCCGTGCCATCGTACCTGCGAACCGCCGCCTCGCGTCGAACAGCCCTGCCCGGATGGGCCACTGAAGTCGGACTCAATCGCGGCCTCGCCTGAAAAGCCGCCGCCCCGTCCCGTCACGATCCGCGCGATCATCGCCGAGACCGCCGCCTTTTATAGAGTCAGTCCCGCGGACATCTTATCGAGGAGCCGCAAACAAACATTCATCAAGCCACGCCACATCGCCTGTTACCTGGCAAAATCCCTCACCAAAAACTCTCTTCCGGAAATTGGCCGACGGATCGGCGGGCGCGATCACTCGACGATTTTCCACGCGATCCGCAAAATAAAGGGCCGCATGGCCGCCGATGAGACACTCGCCGCGGAAATCGAAACGATCCGCGAGAGATTTATCCCGCCGCCAGAAGAACCCGCGATCGCCGAAGGCCCTTCAGATACATCCGAGATGGATCGTGACGCCGAGCACGCCTCACACTCCGACGCGATAGACATGCCCGGCTAGCTCGGCCTATCGCAGCGCGGACAAAGATCACCCTTGCACCCTGACAATTACGGCTCACCCGCCATCGCGCCTTTGCGTCACCCGCGGGGCGCTAACGATGACGAGCAACAAAACCCACCCCAAAAGGAGATCAAACCATGCAATTACTCACCTTGGATCCGCGCCTCCTAAAGGCAAATCCCGCCAATCCGCGCCAAATCATGGCCGGCGATCATGCCGACAGCCAGCTCATCGCCAATATCAAGGCCCTCGGCATCCTTCAGCCGCCAGTGGCGCGGCAAGAGGGCGACGATTTTATCATCGTCGCCGGGCACCGCCGCGTGCAAGCCGCGATTGCCCTTGATCTTCCCGAAATCCTAGTCCTCATCCGCGATGCGGGAATGGAGACCGAGAGCGCCTTGGCGGTTTCGGAAAATGTCGTGAGAAGCCCCCTCAATCCTGTCGACCAATGGCGCGCCATCGAGGCCTTAAGCTCCGACCATTGGACCGACGAGGCCATCGCCGCGGCGCTCGCCCTGCCGCTTCGTACCATCAAGAAGCTTCGGCTCCTAGCGCAACTTCATCCAGCCATGCTCGACACCATTGCCAACGGCGATATGCCGCCAGAATCCCAGCTGCGCATCATCGCGGCGGCGGGCGCCAAGGAACAGGCCTCGGTCTGGAAAAAGTTAAAGCCAAGGAAAGGAGAGCCCTCGGTTGCCTGGTTCGAAGTCGCCCGCGCCCTCGAGAAACGCCGGCTCCCGGCGAACGCCGCCAAATTCGGCGAGGACGAAGCGCAAGCCTTCGGCATCCTCTGGGAGGACGATCTGTTCGCTCCCGCCGGCGAAGATGCCCGCACCACCACCAATGTCGAAGGCTTTCTTGCCGCCCAAGCCGCCTGGATGGAGGCGAACCTCCCCAAGAACGGCGTAATTCTACCGATTGACGAATACGGCCGTCCAAAGCTTCCACCCAAGGTGGAGCGCGTTTGGGGAACAGCCAGAAAGAGCGACACCATTGGCCATTATGTCGATCCGCACGATGGCTCGATCCACGAAATCATCTTCAGGCCAACCAAGCCCAACCCGAAAAAGGGCCCACAAGCCGATAGCGAAGAAAGCAATGGCGCTCCTTCAGCTCTTGCGAAAACGCGCCCGGCCATTAGCCAAAAGGGCATGGCCATCATCGGCGATCTCAGAACCGATGCTTTCGCCAGGGCTCCTTTCGACGATAGTACCCTCCTCGGCCTGCTGCTGCTCGCCTTCAACGCCAACAATGTCGACATCAAAACCAGCGATTTTACCCGCGATAAGCGCCAGCGCCTCTTCCAAGCCATCACCGAAGGTGGCCATCTCACCCAAAGTATCGAACTTCTGCGAAAATCCGCCCGCGAGCTGCTCGCCCAAATCTTTTCCTGCCGCCCTGGCTATACTTCGAGCGGCCTCGCCGCGCGCTTCGCCGGCGATGCGATTGACGCCGATGTTCATCTTCCGAACATGGCCACGGAGGAATTCCTCTCCTGCCTGTCGAAGCCCGCGATCGAGGCGGCCGCAAAAAGCCTTGGCGTCGTCCTAGGCCAGCGCGCCAGGGACACCCGCGCGGCGATCATCAAGGAAACCGCCGGCACCGCCTTCGTCCTTCCCGCCGCGCGCTTTGCTCCTGACGAGCACGAGCTCGCCGCCCATCAAGAGCTAATCCGCTCCTGGGATGGGGATCATGAAGAAGAGGCAGACAATGGCGAGGCCGACAACTCAGACGGTGAGCTCCACGCTTCGTTCGGGGCAGCAATGGCCAAGCGGACGCCATCGCCGAATAGTCGAGATAATGCCTGCTCGATTAAAATCCAAGAACTCGCAGTCCGCCTCGTTTCGTGATAGGAAACCCGCATGACGACACAAGTTCTCTTCAATCAGTTCGCTTATACCGATCGCCTCAAGTCCGGCGGCTTCAGCGACGAACAGGCGCGCGCATCCGCCGAAGCACTCGAAGCGGCACTCTCCGACAGCGTCGCGACCAAAACGGATATCGTCGACTTAAAGCACGAAATCGTGTCAGTCGAAACGAGGCTCAATGCCAAAATCGATGCCCTCAACGTCAAAATGGATAACGGCTTTCTTCAGATTAGGCTCGAGATTGCAAGCGCAAATAATGCCATGCTCGTCAAAACGGGCAGCATGCTCGTCATTATCGTCACCCTATCGCTCGGTATCGCGCGCTATTTCGGAATCATCCATTAAAAACACGCCGTGACACCTGCACGCATCGGTGCGCTCATAAATTTGGCGCATTAAAGCAAAGGATCGCCGGCGAAGCGCATGGCCGGCCCACAAACTAAATTTGTAATTTCGCCCCTATTGGTGAACGACGGCCGGTTAGCCTCCCTTCCGCGCGCAAATACCGGCGGCCGGCGCCCGGCAGACGCGCTTACCGTGAATGACCGCTCCAAAAAGGATCCTGCCAGCAGCGCTATCGCCACGGGGCCGCCAGCCAATCAAGAGCTCCACCCCCTTGTTCTAGCGACGAACGCCGCGGGGCGTCTACGTTCCGGAAAACGCAGCCCAGCTAACCGCGAACATGCCTCACTCTCTTTCAGCTATGAATGAGCAAGGCGAGCGCATCCCCACGCCAGACCAACATACTGCCAAAGAATACAACTTTCTCCCTTCGAGAACGGCGCTTCCCGTGCGCCCCTCATTCCACGATTTGCGCGATCGGCAAACGGCCGCCAGCTCTTCGCGAGGTCATCCAATATGCTTGCGCGACGGCACGTGAATTCGCGCAAATCTCGGCGGGCTCGCATACATCGATGCAGTCGGCGCCGGACGGCTCACACCAGCTTCGGCAGATGCGCGCCGGGCCGCGCGGCTCCCACCCAACGGGCACCATGGGCTTCTCAATCCCGCCGGCGAGGATGACATCGAGCTCGGCG
>DASPVM010000041.1:0-40178 GCA_035622375.1 Methylocella sp.
GCGGTTGCAGAAACACATCGCAGGCGAGGGATCGCGACCGCGTTGATCGAGCGTCTGCGCGAGATCGCCGCTCAGCGCGGCGCGTCGGTCATCTACGTGCAGGCCGACTCCGGCGATGGCCCCGCAATCGCGCTCTACGAGAAGCTCGGTGTTCGCGAGGAGGTGCTCCACTTCGATATTAAGGTTTTGGGTACTTAAGAGGTAAGCGGGATCGCGCTTCTCGCGTACATTCGCACCGCTCGCACCAAATGCCGGGTATCGATGTCCTCATGCTTGTAAGATCCCGCGCCGATACCTTACCAAAATGTTTCATGGGAAACATTTTGGTAAGGTCAGCGGCAAGATTCAGACAAGGACCGGCACCCCGATCAAAATGGGGTGGAGGTAAATCATCGCCACATAGGCGAGCGTTCCAGCGATGAGCGTAGTAGCATCGGCGCGCGTAACCGTATCAACGGGCTTGGCGCCCATATCGCCCCGGCGCTTGACGGCGATACGATCGAAGACGGCGAACGCCAAGAATGATCCAAACAGGACCAAGCCGCCCAAATCGCCGTTGGCGAGGAGATGCGCGAACGCCCAGATTTTGATGGCAACAAGCATGGGGTGGCGCAAGAGGCCGCGAATGCGCGAGGGCGCCGGATTCATCGCCGCGAGCGCGACAAAGGCAAACCACATGAGAGGGATCGTCAGATGGCGGGCGCCCGCAGGCGGCGTCCATACAGGGATCAGTCCTTCCGCCCGATAGCGGGCAAAACCCCAGACGATCAAAGCAAAACCCGCGATGGCGACGAGCGAATGGAGGCCTTTATAAGGACCCTCGCCCAGGCGCGCGATAAGCGCCCCCCGCGTCTCGCGAAAAGTGGTGAGAATGTGAATGCCGAGAAAAATGACGATTCCCGTCACAAGAATGAACATGCCCGACCCATCGCTTTTCCTTGGGACAATAATAGCCTGTCTGCCGGCGGAACGCTACCGCAAGCCAAAGCTTAGACTGAACCCAGAGGCTCCTCGCGCGTTACCTCAAAAATCACGGCGCCTCGTCCCGCCCGAGAACCATTGCCGAAGCCTTAAAACTTCGGAGAGCCCGAGGAAACCATGGCGCGATCCCCCTTAGCTTTACCTCCTACGGCCGCGCCTCACGAAGCGCTGGCGGATCAACTCTTCGCGGTGCGCCGATGCTCGCTTGATTTGGCGGCGCCGCTCTCGGCCGAAGACATGGCGATCCAGGCCATGGATGATGCCAGTCCGACGAAATGGCACCTTGCCCACACCAGCTGGTTTTTCGAGACCTTCGCGCTCGCGCCGCATCTTGCAGGCTACACGATTTTCGATCCCGCATTTAACTATTGTTTTAATTCCTACTACGAGGCGCAAGGGGCGCGCCAGCCGAGAGGCAAGCGCGGCCTCCTTTCACGGCCATCATGCGAGCGCGTTTTCGCTTATCGGGCTCATGTCGACGCCGCGCTCGAAAAATTCTTCGATCAGTCTGGAGGGCTCGGCGCCGAGCTTTCCGTTATCCTGGAGACGGGCATCCACCACGAGCAGCAGCATCAAGAGCTGATGCTGACCGATATTCTGGCGCTTTTCGCCGCCAATCCCCTAAGCTCGGCTTATCGGCCGCCGCGCCCGCGCCAAGACCGCATCAAGGCTGAGCCGCTCGGCTTCATCCCTTATACGGGCGGCATTTCCGAAATCGGGCATGGAGGCGCTAGCTTCGCTTTCGATAATGAACGGCCGCGCCATTACGAGCTGATCCATCCTTTTCAGCTGGCCGACCGCCTGGTGACCAACGGCGAATGGCTCGAATTCATGGCCGACGGGGGCTACTCCGCGGCGTCCCTCTGGCTCGCCGACGGCTGGGCGGCCGTCTTGCGCGAGGGGTGGCGGGCGCCGCTCTATTGGCAGGAGCGGGGCCGCGAATGGCTCGCCATGTCACTCGAAGGCTTGCAGCGTATCGATCGGGCGGCGCCGGTCGTCCATGTCAGCTACTATGAAGCGGACGCCTTCGCCCGCTGGGCCGGGCACCGGCTCCCGACAGAAGCCGAGTGGGAATTTGCGGCGGCGGCCGTGCCGGCGAGCGGCAATACGCTCGGCACCGGCGCGTTGCGGCCCCTGCCGGCGGCGCGCAACGCCACGGGCAGGCCGGCACAGATGTTTGGCGATGCCTGGGAATGGACGGCAAGTGCCTATCTCCCTTATCCCGGGTACCGCGCGCCCCCTGGAGCGCTCGGGGAATATAATGGCAAGTTCATGGTCGGCCAGCACGTCTTGCGCGGCGGCTCCTGCGCGACACCCGACGGGCACGTGCGCCCGACCTACCGGAACTTTTTCTATCCTCACCAGCGCTGGCAATTTATGGGCCTGCGCCTTGCCAGGGAGGGAGCATGATGGGGATCACGTCGAAAAATCTCTTTTTTCCAAAGACCTCACCCATCGCCGATGGCAGCTTTGTCGCAAATGTGGTCGAAGGCTTATCAAGGCCGCGCAAAACCTTGCCCTGCCGCTATTTTTACGATGCAACCGGCAGCCGTCTGTTCGAGGAAATCACGCAAGAGGAGGAATATTATTTAACGCGCGCAGAAATTGAGATCCTCGAGAAACATGCGGGCGGGATGGCCCCTCTGCCAGACGGCGCCCTCCTTGTCGAGTTCGGCTCGGGCTCGAGCCGCAAAACGGAGATTTTGCTCAAAAACCTACGCAATCTGGCGGCCTATGTTCCGATAGATGTGTCCCAAACGGCACTTTATGAGGCAGGTCACCGCTTGGCCGTCCGCTTCCCCACGCTTCGTATCCATCCAATCAAGGGGGATTTTTCGCATCCGGTTGAGTTTCCTCCAAATTTACGGGACAGCCGCAAGCTCGGCTTCTTTCCAGGTTCGACGATCGGCAATTTTTGCCCCCCCGATGCGGGCGGGCTGCTCGCTGGCATGCGCATAATGCTTGCGCCTGCGGGCCGCCTCCTCATCGGGGTTGATCTCAAGAAAGACCCCCAAATTCTCGTTCGTGCCTATAATGACCGCGCTGGCGTCACCGCGGCCTTCAACCTCAATCTTTTGGCGCGAATCAATCGCGAGCTTGGCGGCACATTCGATCTTGAAGGCTTCCGTCACCGAGCCGTTTACGAGCCGCGCGAAGGGCGCATCGAGATGCATCTTGTCAGCTTAAAAAATCAGACAGTGCAGATCGGCGATATGAGCTTCCGCTTTCGCCGCGAGGAAATGATCCACACGGAAAACTCGTACAAATACACGGTTGGCGAATTTCAGGACCTGGCGCGCCAGGCGGGTTGGCGCCCTTCGCGGTTTTTCACGGACGCGGCTCAGCACTTTAGCGTCCATGAGCTGGTTGCGGATTGAATTGCTTAGCTTTCGTTAAAGCTATACCGTTTTTTGATGCATTGTTTTTGGAGCCGAGAATAGGCTAAAAAGCTTTCGCTCATGCTCAATGCCGCTCCGCCCCGCTTTGACTGACCCGCTGAAAAATTGTTTAGTTTTAAGCGCGTTGGCTAAACCGTTGGCTTTTTTCGACACATAGCAGCGAACCGGAACCGGTTCAATTTAACGCATTTTCAAGGTGAATTCATGAAGCAAAAAATGAGGCGGACGGCGCTTGCGGCGCAAGTGTTGATCGCATGCGCCGGAACCGTGCCGCTGCAGGCGGAAACCAAAACGGCCAAGCCAACGGCTACGCCGGTGAAACCGGTCACGGCTTTCGTCCCTCTAGATCCTCTGGTGGCGATCAAAAAGGCGAATGATTACTTTAATTCCGCGACGAACATGACTGGCGATTTCGTCCAGATCGGTCCAGATGGCAAGCGTTCAGAGGGGAAAGTTTTTGTTCAGCGTCCTGGCAAGCTGCGCTTTGAATACGCGCCTCCGGCGACTCTCGAGATTGTGGCCGATGGTCTTTCGGTCGCTGTGCATGACCGCAAAACCGATACCAAGGACATTTACTTCATCAGCCAGACGCCGCTGAAGTTCCTGCTCAAGGATCAGGTCGATCTCAACCGGGACGTGAAAATCATCGACGTCAAAAGCGAGCCGACTGCGCTATCCATTCTTGTCGAGGACAAAGCGACCTTTGGCGGCACTTCGCAAATTAAGCTCATTTTCGACCCATCGAACTTCGCCTTGCGGCAATGGCAGGTCACCGACCCGCAGGGCTACGAAACCCTTATCTCCTTGTTTAACATCGACCTGACAAAAAAACTAAGCCCGGATTTATTTCAAATTACCCAAGAGAGGCTTTTGAACACGAATAATTGAGTGAAGTGGGATCCGATCGCCGCCGGGCTCGCGGCTGCCTATTAGTTCATTTAAAAACAACTACTTATACATGCGTTGAAAAATAAGTTCTTGCCGAAAAGAGTTTTTCACCGCCTGAGCTGCCCTGGGGGCGCTTGAAACTCGCGGTAAGGAGGTTATTTTGGTGGGATGTGAGCGATGCGGATGGCTAGGCGTACCCCCCCGTTCCGCCTAGGCCAGTTTACCGGACCCCTCCCGGTAATGTCTCGCTCCTTAAGGGCGTTTGGCGTTAAGTCAAACGCCCTTTTTCTTCGCTCACTTTTTCCATTGTAGCAAGGAACCTGGGGTTAATCCGGGACGGCCCTTGCGGCAAAGCCCTTGTCATGCTCAACCGGGTGCTTCTCTGCCGGAGCCGAGCGTGCAATTCACGATTGCTACATGGAATATCAATTCAGTCCGTCTGCGGGTGGACCTCGTCGCCCGCTTTTTGCGCGAAGAGCAGCCGGACATCCTCTGCCTGCAAGAGACGAAATGCCGGGACGGCGAATTTCCCAGCTCGAAATTTCAAAAGCTTGGCTACGCGCATGTCGCGACGAACGGCCAAAAGGGCTACCATGGTGTTGCTGTGGTATCAAAAATGCCTCTCGAGGTCTTGGATCGGCGGTCTTTTTGCGAGAAGGGAGATGCCCGCCATATCGCGGTGCGTTTATCCGCCGGGGGCGAGAAGGTTGACCTGCATAATTTTTATGTCCCGGCGGGCGGAGATGAGCCTGACCCCGGGATTAATCCGAAATTCGCGCACAAGCTCGCTTTCCTTGACGAGATGGCTGAATGCATGAGCGCCACGCGCACCAGCGGCGGCAATACAATCATCGCTGGTGATCTCAATGTCGCGCCTCTTGAAAACGACGTCTGGAATCACAAAGCGCTTTTAAACGTTGTTAGCCACACCCCGGTCGAGGTCGAGAAGCTTAATCGCGTTCAGCAAGGCGGCGCTTGGGTAGACGCCTCGCGCCATTTTGTCAACGCGGAGCAGCGGCTTTACACTTGGTGGAGTTACCGGGCGCGCGATTGGGAGAAATCAGACCGCGGCCGCCGGCTGGATCACGTCTGGGTCAGCCAATCCTTGAAGCCGACCCTTTACCGGGGCCGCGTGTTTCGTAAAAGCAGGAACTGGTCGCGGCCGTCCGATCATATTCCTGTTGTCATCGACTTGCGGCTGTAGCTGTCGCGCCGCCACTCAATAGGCGTGATGGTGCCAATAGCGATGATGCTAGGGCCACATTTCCAAAAAACCTTTGCACGATTTCATGTCCTGTTGAATCGATTTTGCGTATAAACCTAGGCAGTGGGGAAAGGTTCCGCCCACGCAAACAGGCTTGCGTAGTTCCTGGCTAGGTGCTAGGCGCGGCCGATGAGCATCCGCCTTCACAGCCGTGATCTGCCCGATGACGCGGACTTTGGCGAGAGTGTCGCCATCGACACGGAAACCTTGGGCCTCGTTCCCCATCGCGATAGGCTTTGTCTTGTGCAACTCTCGCGCGGCGATGGGTCGGCGGACATTGTGCAGATCGCGCCAAGCCAGACGAAAGCAAAAAACCTCGAGCGGATCCTAGCCGACCCGGCTGTCACGAAGCTCTTCCATTTCGCCCGCTTTGATATCGCCGTTCTTCACAAAACCTTCGGCGTCATGGCGGCGCCGCTTTATTGCACTAAGATCGCGTCAAAGCTTGCCCGCACTTATACCGACCGCCACGGCCTTAAAGATCTCGCCCGTGAACTCCTCGGCCTTGAGATTTCGAAACAGCAGCAGTCCTCCGACTGGGGTGCGGAGACCCTCACCGATGCGCAGCTTGCCTATGCGGCTTCCGATGTCCTGCATCTCCATGCGTTGCGTGGGCGCCTTGACGCCATGTTGAAGCGGGAAGGCCGGCTCGATATGGCGGCCGCCTGTTTTGCCTTCTTACCGGCGAGGGCGCGCCTTGATTTGCTTGGCTGGGAAGGTGTCGACATTTTCTCACACGATTAACAGCGCGGCTTACGCTTTTGATTGCCATGACTTCGCCTTGCTTATTTTTTAGTTGTGAAGGCGCTGCGCCGGGCTAAATTATCATCGCTTAGAGAAAGGCTTCGCTGGCGTCAGCGAACTAGTTTATTAAGATTTTTGGTCAATTTGTCGGTTTTGTTGGCGCGTTGAGAGTCCGGAGTTTTAGGCGTTGTTCGCAAATGAAGCCCCAAGGGTCACGAAACCGCATGTGGCGGCGCCCGATTCGGGGCGTGTCGCCATCGCAAGCGGACCAAGGCGGCCCGGTGCTAGCTGGGCCAATCTCGACGCGGCACCATCATTCCGGGGTGGATTTAAGGCCGCTCGCCGCCATACGGCGCGCGTCAAGGTCTTTCGCCGCGTTGCACTGGCCGTCTCGCTTGCTGGAATTGCGGTGATTGCCGGCGCCGCCGCGTTCAATCCTTTTAAACACCCGTCCGTTAACGTCTCAATTGGCCGCGTTGATGTCGCCGGGACGAAAATTACCGTCGAGTCGCCGCGGATTAACGGCCTGCAAAAAAACGGCAGCCCGTTCGAGATCAAGGCTCGCTCCGGAATCCAGGACACGGCAACTCCTGACCTCATGGAGCTTCTCGGCATCAGAGATACCAACTTTGCGGCGCCTGATTCGTCAACAACATCCATCAGCGCCGATCGAGGCATCTACGATAGTCTTCAAGATAAGATGACTCTTGAGGGTAACGTCCAAATCAAAAGCAGCACCGGCTATGACCTTCGATTGAAAACTGCCTTGATTGATTTCAAGACGGGCGGGCTATCCTCCACCGATCCCGTCCAGGTTCTTCTCGACGGCGGCAGCGTCGCCGCGCGCGGGCTGGACGTCAGCGATAATGGCCACAAAGTCTCGTTCGATGGCGACGTCACGTCCATGTTTGAAAACGGAACGGGCGGGCAGGCCGATGCGCCAGCGCAAAGGTGAGCTTTGCTTAAGCGAGCTCTTGCGGCGGCTCTTCTTAGCTTGGCTTATCGCGGTCTCCTCGCTTGGGCTGGCGTTTGGCGAACAATCGCATTCAGGCCAAGTCCTGCCCGGAGGCAGTTCCAAAGAGCCGATCAACGTTGATGCCGCTAAACTCGATTATTTCGATAAAGAGCAAAAGCTCGTCTACACCGGCAATGTCATCGCCACCCAGGGCGAGAGCAAACTGCAGGCCGTGGCCCTTGTCGTCTTCCTGACGCCAAAGGATCCAAACGCCAAACCGGGGGCGCCCTCATCGGCCAGTCAAGTCCGCCGCATGGAGGCAACAGGCCCGGTAACGATCACCTCCAAGGATCAGATCGGTACCGGCGATAGCGGGTACTATGAGAAATCGGAGAACAAAGTTTACCTCATCGGCAATGTCACGCTAACCCAAGGCCCCAACGTGACGACGGGAGATAAGCTCGTCTACGATTTGACGACGAACCGCGCTGCCGTGACGGGGCGCGTCCGGAGCCTGTTTGTGCCCAGCGGCGAGGGGGAAAAGGAGTCAAAGCCAGCAAAGCCGGATGGTAGTCCGAAGGCGGACCGGGCGGCGAAAATCCAATGAGACGGCTATCTTCGATGGCGCGGGAGACTAGCTTTTTAGGCCTTTTAGGAAAGTCCCCTTTGCGCTCGTCCAATTTTTCATTCTTCGGCTTCTTCGCTCGGTGGAAGGGTGATGGCAGCCGGCTCCCCCAGATGGCGTCGCATTCCAGCTCTCGCACGGTTCCCCCCGTAGCGGCGCATGAGGTGGATTTATTTGGATTCGCGGCGCAACCGGCCGAGGACTTCGGGAAGACGCCGGAAAGCGACACTCGCAAGTATGGCAAGCATGCGCTGATAGCCCGAGGCTTGCGCAAATCCTACAAATCGCGCCGGGTCATCGAAGATGTCAGCATGACGGTCCGCCGCGGTGAAGTCGTTGGGCTGCTTGGCCCAAACGGCGCCGGCAAGACCACGCTTTTCTACATGATCACGGGCTCCATACGGCCCGATCGTGGCGCGATTGAGCTCGATGGGCACGATGTCACACGCTTGCCCATGTACAGGCGCGCCCGCCTCGGTATTGGTTATCTGCCGCAAGAAGCTTCGGTCTTCCGGGGTCTTAGTGTCGAAGACAATATCCGGGCGGTGCTTGAAATCATCGAGCCCGATAAGGCCAAGCGCGCCGCGGACCTCGAAGCCCTGCTCGAAGAGTTTGATATTAAACGCCTGCGCAAAGTGCCCTCGATCGCGCTATCCGGCGGCGAGCGGCGGCGCTGCGAGATCGCCCGGGCATTGGCTGGCCGCCCGTCCTTCATGCTCCTCGATGAGCCTTTCGCCGGAATTGACCCGATTGCCGTGGGCGACATCCAGGTGCTTATCCATCATCTTAAGCAGCGAGGGATCGGGGTGCTTATCACGGACCACAACGTTCGCGAAACCCTCGGACTCATCGACCGGGCTTATATCGTCCACGCAGGCAGGATTTTAGTGGAAGGAACGCCTGCCGAAATTGTCCAAGACGAGAAAGTGCGCCGCTTCTACCTTGGCGAGGGATTCCGCCTGTAGCGTTCTTCGCGGCGGGTAACGCTTTCATCCCGCGAGCGTTCGTGCTATGAGTGATGCAAGAATCGGGCCTAGCTCGCCGTTTGGCCGCTCGATGCATGGATTTTGAGGCGCAGCGCAAGATGGTATTGACCGCGAAACTCTTATTGCGGCAGAGCCAGTCGCTCGTCATGACACCGCAGCTTTTGCAGGCGATTAAGCTTTTGCAGTTTTCCAATGTTGAACTGAGCGCCTTTATCGAGCAAGAACTGGAGCGAAATCCCCTCCTCGAGCGCGCCGAGGAACTCGCCGAGCCAGCGCCGCAGCCTGAAGAGTCTCCCCCGGCCGCCGATATTCCGCAAGGCAAGGATTTGGCAAACGGAGCGGAAGGCGAGGAGATTGAACGGGATTGGCAATGGGAGCGGCTGGCTACCAATCGCGTTGATCTCGAGGCAAGCCTTGGGACCGAGCTGTCGAATAGTTTCGACGAAGGCTTTCCGGCAAGCGTGAGCGAGCGGAGCATTGCCGATCCGAGCGGGCTCGCTCTCTCTTTGGGCTCGTGGTTCGAGGAAGGAGGTGGAAATGGCGATCCCGATGCTCCCGGCTTTGAAGCCTATGCCAGCGAAAAAATCAGCCTTAAAAATCACCTCGAGACCCAATTAACACTTGCTATCTCCGACCCCGCGTCGCGCTTGATCGGCCAGATGTTGATTGATTGCATCGACGAAAATGGTTATTTTTCTGGCTCCCTCGACGATACGGCCGAGCGCCTTGAGGCGCCGCGTGAACAGGCCGAGGAAATTCTGAGAATTATCCAAAGCTTTGATCCTACCGGGGTCGGCGCCCGCTCGCTGTCTGAGTGCCTATCGATCCAATTGCGCGAACGCGATCGCCTTGATCCGGCGATGCGCGCCATGATCGGCAACCTCGATCTTGTCGCTAGACGCGACATTGCCGCTTTGCGGAAGCTTTGCAATGTCGATGAAGAGGACGTGCTCGATATGCTGGCGGAGATCCGGCGCCTCGACCCAAAGCCAGGAAGGGCGCTTGGTGACGGCGCGATTGAACCCATTCTTCCGGATGTCCTCGTGCGGGCTCTGCCGGCCGGCGGTTGGCAGGTGGAACTCAATACGGCCGTTTTACCGCGCATCCTCGTGAACAACAGCTATGTTTCAGTTATCGCGAAGGCGAAGGCCAGCGAGTCCGAGCGAACCTTCATCTCAACCTGCCGGCAGAATGCCACCTGGTTGACAAAAAGCCTGGAGCAGAGGGCGCGCACAATCCTAAAAGTTTCGAGTGAAATCGTTCGCCACCAGGATGCTTTTTTTGAGCGTGGCATTCAACATCTGCGGCCCCTCGACCTCAAAACAATCGCCGAGGCTGTGGGAGTCCATGAGTCCACGGTATCGCGGGTGACTTCAAATAAGTATATGTCTACTCCACGCGGGCTTTTCGAACTTAAATATTTTTTTACGGCTTCGATCGCCGCGCACGATGGTGGTGATGCGCATTCGGCGGAGTCGGTGCGGTTCCGGATCAAGCAGATGATTGATCAAGAAAGCCCAAGCCGCATTCTCTCGGACGATGCTATCGCGGCACAGCTAAAGGTAGCTAACATTGACATCGCGCGCCGAACAGTGGCCAAATACCGGGAGAGTCTCAAAATCGGTTCTTCCGTTGAGCGGCGGCGGCAAAAATCCAAAAAATGAAAAGGTTGTCGGACGGATCAATTAAGGACCAAAGCAAGTGGTGCCGGTCGAACCATTGACTCGCCGCAAGGAGCCTCTTAACTCACTGCCTTCCGTGCCTCGCCTATATGCGCCAAGAGCGCTGGCGATTTCCAGGGTAAAGTCGCGAAAATGGTTTTTTCATCCATTCCATTGTTGGCATTATTTCTAGTAACCGGTCTGGGGCTTCCGCGTGTCCTTGCCAATTGCGCTGGAGGTTGAACTATGCCATTGCGTATTTCGGGCAAAAACTTGGAAACGGGGGCGGCGTTTCGCACTCATATAGAAGAGCGCATCAATGCTGTCCTGGAAAAATACGGGGCCCGTCTCATCTCTGGCCATGTGACGGTCGAACCGGAAGGCCCGGGTTTTCGGGCCGACTGCATCCTGCATCTAAGCTCGGGCGTCACGCTCCGCGCAGATGCCACGGCCCAAGAGCCTTATGCCAGTTTCAACCGGGTGGCGGATTTCATTGAAAGCCAGGTCCGCCGCCACCGCGAGCGTCTCCTCAACCACCATCACTCCAGCGCCTCGGTAAATGGAAGTGGCTTCGCTGGCCGGCTTGTCCACGATGAGGCAAAGGGGATCGATATCCGTGACCAAGGCGACAGCTACCCTACCGTGATCGCGGAGCCGGTATCCAGCATCCGGCAGATGACGGTCTCAGAGGCCGCCATCGAACTCGAATCAAATGGCTGCCCAGCCATCGTCTTCCAGCATGCCTCCGATCGGCGGCTTGGTGTTGTCTACCGGCGGGCGGATGGGAATATCGGCTGGGTTGACTTCAAAGACGCTGAAAAAACACCAAATTAGGCTGCTCCTCGCGACTTTCGCTTTCCGCACCAGCGAATGATGACCGGATTGTTTCAGACCATGCTGCTAAACGAATTGATTGCTCCCGAAGCAATCATTCCTTCGCTTAAGGCGAATACAAAGAAACTTGTGCTCCAAGAACTTAGCGATCGCGCCGCGGCGATTTCAGGTTTGCCTGCCCGCGAGATTTTTGATGCCTTGACCCAGCGCGAGCGGCTGGGTTCGACGGGGATTGGCGAGGGCATCGCTATTCCGCATGGGAAGCTTCCCAAAGCCACGTCGATTTTCAGCATCTTCGCAAGGCTCGCGCGGCCGATAGATTTTAACTCGCTCGATGGCGTACCTGTTGACTTGATTTGCCTTCTCATCGCGCCGGAAACCGCAGGCGCTGATCATCTAAAGGCGTTGGCGCGCATGGCGCGCGTGCTGCGGGACGGCAAAATCACGGCGAAGCTACGCGCGGCGAGAGATGTGAGCGCAATCTACGCCATTTTAACCGACGAGGCGACGTCTAACGCCGCCTGATTTTCTCCCCTATAATCGCAATTCGCCACTTCTTGACTAAGCCATGCAAAATGGCGAGCTTCCCGCCTTCTTGATCTGCGATCGCCGCATTTTGGAGCGTTTCCCGCCGCCCCGAGGAATTTTTCCAAAATTGCGGAACAACCGATGTCCCAATCCCACGACTTGACCGGCAATGATGCGCAAATACCTCGATTTTGAAAAGCCGATTGCGGAGCTCGAGGCAAAGCTGATGGAGTTGCGGCTGGTCGCGGAAAAGGGGGAGGCCGTGGCCATTGGCGAAGAGCTGGCCCGCCTTACGGCAAAGGCAGAGAAGGCTCTCGCTGAGGTCTATGAAAATCTCACGCCTTGGCAAAAAACACTCGTCGCGCGTCATCCGCAACGTCCACATTTTGGCGACTATGTTCGAGCGCTTATTGAAGATTTCACTCCTCTTTCGGGAGACCGCCATTTTGGCGAGGACGCCGCCGTCATCGGGGGTTTCGGCTGGTTCCGCGGCCGCGCGGTCTCCATCATCGGGCAGGAAAAGGGCTCCGACAATACGGAGGCACGCATTAAGCACAATTTTGGCATGGCAAGGCCGGAGGGCTACCGGAAAGCGGCGCGCCTCATGCAGCTCGCGGACCGGTTTTCGCTACCCCTCATTTCCCTGGTGGATACCGCAGGCGCGTTTCCAGGTGTGGACGCGGAGGAGCGCGGCCAGGCCGAAGCAATCGCGCGGGCCACCGATACGTCATTGACGCTTGGCATCCCAACAGTGGCCGTGATCGTTGGCGAAGGAGGATCTGGCGGCGCCATCGCAATCGCCTGCTGCAATTGCGTCTTGATGCTCGAGCATGCGATCTATACGGTCGCCTCCCCAGAAGCCTCGGCCTCGATCCTCTGGCGCGACTCTGCCCGCGCCGAAGATGCCGCTGTCAACATGAAGATTACGGCTCAAGATCTGCTTAAATTCGGCATTATCGACGCCATCATTAATGAGCCAATGGGGGGAGCCCATCGGGATCCGGAGGCGGCAATTCGAGCCACTGGCGATGCCATTGCGGCCGCTCTTGAAGTATATCGTGATTTGCCTAGAGACGAGATCAAAGCCAGGCGAATCGCGAAGTTCACGGACATTGGACACAAGATATAAACGTATAAACGCCGAGATTTTTGGCATGCTTCGAAAACGTCTGAAGGACGTTCATGCAGAGCGAAAGGTCGCCACCGCGCTTGGCGCGCCGGGCCCGTGGCTGGCTCGCATAACCGGCACGTTAAAACAGAGCCGTCGTCCCGACGCCTCTGAATTGATTGGGAGTACCAAACCGCCGCCACTGATCCAAACTATGGTGTGATAAGCGTGCCCGTAAAGGTAAACGTTCCCGCTACGGTGCCACCGCCATCCAGCGGATTGCCCTGCAACGGAAAGGTCGTAAGAGTGATGGTCCCCGTCGCCTGCGTGCCGTAGGAGCTGAATTTGAACGTATAATCGAGGCGCGCGGCATCAGCGTTCGGTGGAAAGTCGAAGTCAAGCGTTCGGCCGACCGCGCCACCTGTATTGTTGCGTTTCCAGCTGCCTAGTTGGCTGCTGAAGAAGAACGTCGGGCCTCCTTGTCCCGAATCAATCGCGGACATGGTGCCGTCGCCATGCAACGTCACTACCCCCCGAGAGGTGAATGCTCCCGTCGCAGCATCAGAGACGGTGATTAGGTAGCTAGCGCCGTGGAGCTGGCCAAAATCCTGGGCCGCCTGCTGCGCATGCGGCGCAACCGATCCCAAGCATAAGAGCAAGACGAGCGCAATAAAGGAACGAAACATGACCATAATCGGGTCTCCCTTGCCTTTGTCAAAATCAGATGAGAATCCGTCTTCAACAGGGACGTTACGTGCTGGGAACGATAGGTTGCGTGTTTTACACGAGTGTGAATAGATGCGGTGTGGATGAACAAGCCACACCGAAAGAAAATTTTTACCAAACTCGTTACCGCCCGAATTCAAACTTTTTTTGGCCATGAAGGAATTTCTAGAATCCAAGCGATTAGGCTAGGCGTTCGGTAACGTTCCGACAAGGATCGCGGCTGTAAGATCGCTAGCCGAATTAAAAATTAGCGGGTGAATGATCCATGCGGCGCAACATCGTTCTGACAAGGCTGCCATCCTTCGGTTTGCTCGCTCTTGCGGGTGTTTCCTTGTCCGGCTGCGACGACACCAGCCTAACGCCTGTGTCGACCAGGTCGCAAACCCCGATCCCCACGCTGACCGTTGCCGCGATGGAGGCTATGGGCAGCTCGAAAAATTCCCCGGTTTTGATTCGCACCTATAAAAAGGAGGCGGAACTCGAAATCTGGAAGATGAAGTCGGATGGTCATTATGCGCTCTTCAAAACCTATCCGATGTGCCGCTGGTCAGGCCAGCTCGGGCCGAAAGTGAAAGAAGGAGACCGCCAAGTTCCCGAGGGTTTCTATTCCATTCCTCCTTCGCACATGAATCCCAACTCGGCCTATTATCTCTCGTTTGATGTTGGCTATCCGAACGCCTATGACCGAGCCCTCGGGCATACGGGAGGCTCCATCATGGTGCATGGCGTCTGCTCGTCGGCCGGCTGTTTTTCCATGACAGACGGCCAGATCGCCGAGATTTACGCGATCGCGCGAGAGGCGTTCGCCTCGGGCCAGCGGACCATCCAGCTGCAGTCTTATCCCTTCCACATGACGGCGGAAAACCTAGCGAAATACCGGCTTGATCCGAATATCGGTTTTTGGAAACAGCTGAAGGAAGGGGCCGATAATTTCGAGGTGACAAAGCAAGACGTCTCCATCGGGGTCTGCGGCAAGCACTATGTATTCAATGCGAGTACCGCCGACGGATCGCGTTTGGATCCTGCCGCTGCCTGCCCTTCGCTCAAGTATGATAATAAGACGCAGGCTGAAGTCGCCGCCCGAGGGCAGCGCGATGAAGCAAAGGCCGCCGAGCTTGCCGCCGGCGGGCTCAAGCCCATCCGCACGGTTTACGCGGATGGCGGTCAGCATCCCCATTTTGCTTCGTATGCGAGCTATGCGAGTCGGCCTGAGGCGTTGGCAAAGGGCCCGATCGACGTTGCGCTCAAGGAGGACAAACCTAAGAAATCGAAATTGGCGTCCGCCTCCGCAGCCGCTCAGAGAAAGCCGGCTGGGGTGACCTCCGCCGCGGCAGCCGAGACCCCCGCCACGTCTTCTTCTGACGCTATCACGGTCGCCGCCGCGGCAGCCGAGCCCGCCAAGACAGAAAGTTCTTGGCTCGACACATTATGGGGCAAAAAGTCCGAGACGAAGGAACCTGCGGCGGAAGCAGCGCCGAGCCCGCCGCCGGCGCAACCCATCGTCGATGTGCCCCTGCCGCCCAAACGCAATGAGGCATCTTCGGGGCCTGCGCGGCGAGACCCAGCAACCAGCAAGCCTGAAAAAGCCGTCGCGGCGCCGGCCCCGGTCAAACCGGAGGCTTCCTTGGAGGAGCGCCGCCGCACCGCCAGCGCGGAAGGCTTGCGCGGCACCCTTTCGGCGCTCAGCGAGGCTGATCGCTGAGAATTTCCCCGGGAGTGTAGGAGCGCTCCAGGGGAGCGTATCCGGTAGATTTACACATCACAGTGGACTTAGCTGTTATTTTCCTGGTTGCCTTCATCGACAGAAGAAGGTCGTTCAGCGGTTGAAGCTCGGCCGCCAATATTTATTTGGCCTTTTACGAACAAAGCCACGAGCGGAAGTATGACCGACGCCCCAAGAAGACCGCCAGCGGCTTGAAAGTTGTTGAATATCAAAAAAGTACTTGCCAGGGTTGCAATCAGCGCGATGAGGAACCCATATGTTTGACCTCTAAAGCGAAAGGTCGACCATCCCCTATCCATGAAATGCCTATGTGCCAGATCGGCTTCGGCCATTCTAAAAATTCGGCCCGCAAGGCCCGGTTGGATCTCTTCGTATGCTTTAATGACAGCGGGCGGCGGATAACTGCCGTCCCATTCAGAATAGGTTGTGCTAATTGCAACCTGCGTAACTTTACTGACGACATCGTGTTTGATGTCAGGCGGGAGGTTCTGAAAACTCCTTGGTAGGTCTTGTTCGACCTGTTTTTCGACTGCGGGAGTTATTCCCTGGCGGCAGCGGCTGGGATCAGACTTTGGTTATCGATTCCGTCTGACATTTTGGTCGCGTACAGCTTGCTGGAAGCTCTTATTTAAGAGAGACTTAACATTACGAAACGACGCCTCTACTCCATTTTCAGTTTCGAATGGAGCATCTTTTTCCGTAGGGAATATATTTAATGGCGAAGTCAGCCCGTCCAAAAACCCTCGCATGAAAGCAGACGAACGCGAATCCCGCCGAAAAGTTTGCGAGCTCATGATTGCTTTCCTGCGCTTGCCAGATTTGATGATCTTCGGTGACATTCGGCTGATTTGCACATTTTTGTCAACCCTATTGCGATGGGGCTGGAACCCAATGATGCGCATTAGAGTAACAAATCTACGATAAATAACTGAACTGACCCTTAACAACAGGCCCTGAGTTTCGCGTCGCGTGAATTTGCTCATGTAATATTCCGAATGTGACGTTTACAGTGTTGCAGCGCACACTTTGTTGTGTGCCCAGCATAGTGAATTTGTGATGATTAAGCTTGAGAGACAAAGTTTGCGCGCACGGGCCAGTGGTTCTGGCTCCGCAGCTGCGTCTTAATTTTTAGAGATAGATCGGTTGGGCGAATAGCCCAGCTATGCGACTCGCGCTACGCGCGTATTGAACTTACAATTACTTGCGCGTCAAGATTCTGAGACGAATAGCCTTGGCCAGTTCTTACCATTTTCAGGTGAAGCCAGATATTTAGCCCGTAAGTTCTAAGTTCAGCCGTCACGGGATTATGCCGTGACTCCGAGAGCAACAAGGGGGCTTTCGTACCTCCGGCCCCCGTCTCCTTCGGGCTGGGCGCCGACCGTTCTCGGCTGTGCTCCAAGATAATCCCAAAACCTCTCGTGGCCAAGATAGACGAAAGGCCCCACCACGAAGCCGATGGCTGATAGCTTCACCGCCGTGGCAAGCTCGCCAATTACCACGTAGTTTACGGTAAAGTCCATCACGGTCGCGAAAGCCCGGAAGGTGATGGTCTTGGCCAACGCCCGGCTGATCGTGAGCCCTCCAGGGCCCGCGAGCGGAGCCTCTGAGTCAGGCTGGAAAGGCCTGAGAACAGAGTGATCGATAGCAATACCCTTCCGTCCGAGTTTATGCGCGACGTAGGGGCCAAAATAATTCCATGCGGTTTCATGAAGAAAATAGAAGATGGGGCCGGCGACTAAGGAAACGCCCGACAGCCCAGCCGCCATCGAAAGCTCGCCGAGAACGACGTAATTCGTGGTAAAGTCTACAGTTGTGACAATGATCCGGAACGTGATGGTCTTGAGGAACGCCTGTTTAACCCCGAACCTCGCGGGGATGGCGAGCGGCGGTGTAATACTCGGCCGTTCTGGGACGCGAACCGCAAGAGCAAACTGCCGCGGTGCACGGACATTCGACCGCGACTTACGATGCCGTTGGAGCTTTAGCAGATATTTAGGCGCCAGCACGGCGGCTCCGCCAATGAGGATACCTGGAAGCAGCACTGCCTCGAACAAGGCAGCCCCGGCGGCGATTGCCGCGAAGGTCACCGCCATCTCCCTATTTGCCCCGGGCGATCGACGTTGTTGGTAAGCCATTCTTGCCATCCCACGGCGCCTTCAATAAGGTCCGAAAAATCAATATGGTGGGGGAGGTAGGACTCGAACCTACGAAGGCTTAGCCAGCGGATTTACAGTCCGCCCCCTTTGCCGCTCGGGACACTCCCCCAATCAAAAGGCTCAACGCAGGCGCTTATGCGAACCGCGCATGCAGCTGTCAACCCAATCCCGCGCCGCCCCTTGCTATCAGGGACGCGTTGCGTAGTGAAGCGCGGTCTGCCACAAACGCGAGCACATCTACCCCGATCGGACGGACCTCGTGAAACGCAGCACAGGTGGCGGGTCTGCCAAGGATAAGGCACGGCCCCCCCGCCAGAAAGAGGCACGGCTTTTGGCGCGGGCGAGCCCTCGCCGGCATCGCAAAGCACCCAATGACGAAAGCCCCGCGCCGCGGAAAACCTTCGAGCGGGCATCGACGATCGCCGGGAGTCGGCCCGGCAATACGGCCCTTTACGGCTTCCAAGCGGTACGCGAGGCGCTCCGCCAAAAGCGGCGGAAAATTCTCGGCATGTATGCAACGCAAGCCGTCGCCCACCGCCTTGAAGCTGAAATTGCGGAAGCTCAGCTCGTGCCGGAGATTGTCACCCCGGAACAGCTCTCGCGCCGCCTCGGAGCTGGCACAGTCCACCAGGGTGTGCTGATCGAAGTTGCTCCCGCTCCCCCCATAGGCCTTTCCGACATCCCATCGCACAGCGGAATCGTTGTCGTGCTGGATCAAATCACTGACCCGCATAATGTGGGTGCGATTGCGCGCGCGGCTGCTGCCTTTGCAGCCGATGCCATAATCATGACTGAACGGCACGCGCCAGAGATGTCAGCCGCTACCGCCAAAGCTGCCTGCGGCGGCCTTGAACATATCGCGATCGTAAGGGTCGTAAATCTCGCCCGCGCGCTGGGCGAGCTCGGGGACTTCGGCTACCAGCGCCTAGGGTTCGATTCAGAAGCGCCGCTCGCTTTGGCTGAGGTGCCCGCGCAACGGCCGATGGCGCTGGTATTTGGGGCCGAAGGCAAAGGTCTGCGCCGCCTCAGCCGGGAGAAATGCGATTTTTTGGTCCGCCTCGATCTGCCTGGGCCCATTAAGAGTCTCAATGTGTCGAATGCCTGCGCTGTGGCTTTGGCGCTTTTGCATGCGCAGCCTCCACATGGACCCTGTGGGGTGTCCGGCTGATTGTGTCACACAAAGGGGCACCCCAGGCCTTGCGAAGCAAATAGGCCTGGTGCCCACGGGGCAGTCTTGTGCTTCTACTTATCCTTCTCTGGGTTTTCCTCCTCTCTTTTCGGCAACGTCTCCGGGTCGCTGTATAGCGGCGGTGGACGCATACCGACGGCAAGGACAAGAATCGCGGCTATAACGCCTATAATCATAAGCCAGGTTTCAATCGGCATCGAAGTCCTCCTCTCTTTACTCCCTAAGTCTACTCCCTAATTTTTGCCGCTCTTGAGGGCGGAACTAACAACTAGGGCTCCTACTGGAACCGTCAACCATACGATGGGGAAGCCCTTTGATAGCTTCGCCCGGCCGGCCAAATTGGACCGGCAAGCCGCCGAATTAGCCGTGAAGAATCGCACCTCATTTGGCAAAAATTCTGACGAGCGCGACGACCGTTCCAAGCACTGCGGCAGTCTGAAAGCCGATCGCCCCCACCACCCATTTGAGGATATCGGCCTTCACTCCGGCGATATCTGTTTTTAGCTCGGTTCTGAGTCCGTTGATTTCAGTTTTTAGCTCGGTTCTGAGTTCAGCAATGTCCGTCTTCAACTCGGTCCTAAGTTCAGAGATTTCCGTCTTAAGCTCCGCCCTCGCCTCCGCTATGTCTGACTTAAGCGCGGCGTTGAGCGTTGCCAAATCCGCCTTTGTCGCAAGTTCCTCATGAGTCGCCTCGCCAAGGGCCTCGGCCAGCGTCTCCGCTTGCTCGGCCGTGAAATGCCCTTTCTCCCGCAGCGTGCGAGAGAGGCGAAGGGTGTCAAATAAAACGGCGCTCATATCCGTAGTATGAGGAAGGAGACGCCGAAAGTCCATTAATGCGGTCGGGTATGGTCGGATAGTGGCCCGGCGGGGCCTCGCCCCGCCGGGCTGCCTTCGCCAAGCGCGGAAAAGCTCTCGCGCGGAAGGCCCACACTAGCTTCCCCTGCCAAGTAATCCCACCGCTCAAAAAATAGGCGCTCGGGCCCAATTGATTGGACAGGGGTTGCTCGCTATGAGTGCGCACCTACATGAGGCCCCTATGACGCGCGCGCAAAGTAAAAAACCCCTCGCCCTCTTTCGTCCCAAGACGAAGACTAGTGCGAAAGCCAAGACGGCCGAGGATCTAGGCGCTCTTCCCGAGTGGAATCTTGCCGACCTCTACCCCGCCGTGGACTCAGGCGCCTTCGCCGATGATCTCAAGAAGGCTGAGGGCGACTGCAAAACCTTCAACGTCGCTTACAAGGCCAAGCTAGAGGCGCTTGCCAAGAAAAGCGCCGGCGCCGGACTCCTCGAAGCAATCGAGCGCTACGAGGCGCTTGAAGAGCTGCTTGGGCGCCTCATGTCCTTCGCCAGTCTCGTCTATGCGGGCGATACGACCGACCCCGCCCGCATGAAGTTCTATGGCGACACGCAAGAGAAGATTACATCGGCCTCGTCCGACCTTCTCTTTTTCGAGCTTGAACTCAATCGGCTCGATGACGTGCTCGTTGGCAAACTAGCGGCTGGAACGCTCAAGCACTATCGACCCTGGCTTGAGGATATCCGCAAGGGCAAGCCCTATCAGCTTGAAGATAAAATCGAGCAATTGTTCCACGAGAAATCGATCACTGGCTTCGGCGCCTGGAACCGGCTCTTCGATGAGACGATCGCAAGCTTAAGGTTCACCATCGATGGCGAGTCCTTGACAATCGAGCCGGTGCTCAACCTCATGCAGGACCCGCATGAGAAGACGCGCGAGAAGGCAGCGCTCGCGTTCGGGGCTGGCCTTAAAGGCAACCTGCGAACCTTCACCCTTATCATCAACACGCTAGCGAAAGACAAAGAAATCTCCGATCGCTGGAGGGGCTTTCGCGATGTCGCCGATGCCCGCCACCTCGCCAACCGGGTCGAGCGCGAGGTCGTTGAGGCGCTCGTTGCCGCCGTACGCTCCGCCTATCCACGCCTATCGCATCGCTACTATCAGCTCAAAGCAAAATGGTTTGGTAAGCCGGCGCTTAAACATTGGGACCGCAACGCACCATTGCCGCATGTCACGCCGAAAGTTTATCCTTGGTCCGATGCGCGCGATATCGTGCTCGATTCCTATGACGCGTTTTCGCCGAAAATGGCCGAAATCGCCAAACGCTTCTTTGACGAGCGCTGGATCGATGCACCGGTGCGGCCCGGCAAACAGCCGGGCGCCTTCGCCCATCCAACAGTGCCATCCGCCCATCCCTACGTACTTCTTAACTATCAAGGTAAGCCGCGTGATGTGATGACGCTCGCCCATGAGCTCGGTCACGGCGTTCATCAGGTACTGGCGGCGCCAAATGGTGCGTTAATGGCGCCAACCCCTCTAACGCTTGCTGAAACCGCCTCCGTGTTCGGGGAGATGCTAACGTTCCGCGCTTTGCTTTTGCGCACGACAAGCATCGCCCAGCGCCGCGCCATGCTCGCCGCGAAAGTCGAGGATATGTTGAACACGGTGGTTCGGCAGATCGCCTTCTATTCTTTCGAGCACAAGCTGCATATGGAGCGCCGCAACGGCGAGCTCACCGCCGAGCAAGTCTGCGCCCTTTGGATCGGCGAGCAAGGCGAGAGCCTTGGGCCCTTTATCGAGCTTGGCGCCAATTACGAAAGTTATTGGGCCTATATCCCGCACTTTGTGCATTCGCCCTTCTATGTTTACGCCTATGCGTTTGGTGATTGCCTCGTCAATTCGCTTTACGGCGTCTACCAGGGCGCCCGCGAAGGTTTCGCCGAGCGCTACCTCGCCATGCTGTCGGCGGGCGGCACGAAGCATCATTCGGAGCTGTTGGCGCCTTTCGGCCTTGACGCGCGCGACCCCTCCTTCTGGCAAATCGGCCTCAAAATGATCGAGAACATGATCACCGATCTCGAGGGCCTGGAAGGCCTCGAAGCAAAGGGGTGAGGTCGGCCATGGTGGCGACGCCATTGTTGAGGAGGGCGCTTTTGACAGTTGCCAGCACCCTCGTCTATCTCGGATTGGCGGTGTGGGCTTTTGGCGGTGTCGCCCAATTCTTCTCGCACGCCGCGCTCATCGCCGTTGCGCTCGTTACGCTACTCTTAGCGGTGGCGGCCGTCTTCACCCGCGGCGGTCTTAGCCCGGGCGTGCGGGAAGACCGCGGCAACCGCTGGATTTTCGTGCCAATTGTCGTGATCAGCGTGCTCGCCGCGTTCCTTCCTCCTTATACGGACCGCGCCGACCTCTGGACGATCGATGGCGAGGGCATACGCTGGCTTGGCGTTGCTCTTTACACAATTGGCGGCGCCTTGCGGATCTGGCCCGTCTTCGTGCTCGGCCACCGGTTCAGCGGACTCGTCGCCATCCAGCACGGGCACACGCTAGAAACAGGGGGGATTTACAGCGTTATCCGCCATCCAAGCTATCTTGGGCTGCTCGTCGCCATGCTTGGCTGGGGCCTCGCGTTTCGCTCGATTGCGGGAGTGCTTCTGATGATGGCGATGGTCCCTGTCATCCTTGCGAGGATCAAGGCGGAGGAGGCGCTGCTGCGCGCCTGGTTTAACGGCGAGTTCGAAGCCTATCGCGCCCGTACCGCGCGGTTCATTCCGGGGATTTATTGAACGAGCATTATAAGCCGAACGGAATCTTTGATTTTATTGGCAGGAGAGGAGGGACTCGAACCCCCAACCCCCGGTTTTGGAGACCGGTGCTCTAACCAATTGAGCTACACTCCTACTCGCCCCGCGTGTTTAGCGTGAAGGTGCGCGCCCGCGCAAGGAGTTTTGGGCATCGCCTCAGCGGGCATTGCGCTTAGGCAGGCTCGGACTGCAAAAGTCAGAGCAACAGCTACTGCGGATTTTCAAGGCTGAAGGTTTCGGTCGTTTCATCATAGGCAAAGAGTTCGCCGTATCGCCCCCAATTGACGACGCTCTTCAAAGTGCGGTCGGCATAGTCCTCCGACATGTAATCTTCGAGTTCTTCCAAAAACCGCACGGCTCGCGCGGTGTGGGTCGGGCGCTCGTCCAGCACGAGTTTGATGCGGGCTGCCAGTGGCAAATACGCCAGGAGATGATCGCCAAAAAGTTTCTTGCGCACGTCGATATCCGCTTCCGCGAAACGCTGGCCGGCGGGGGTGAGTTTTATGTCGCCCTCCTCGATCTCGGCAAAGCGCAACAATTGCAAAGTCTCGGCGACGGGAAAAAGCTCGTCGATTTCGAGCTGCAAACTATCGGCGAGCGCTGGCAAATCGGCGCGGCCTAAGTAAGGCTCGGCCGCGATTTCCTCGATCATGCCGGCGAGCGTGTTCGTCGAGACGCGCGGCAACGCCATGCCAAAGCCAAGCCCTGGAAAAGCCCCTTCGCGGCTCATCGGCGCTGGCCGCTTCGTCATCAAAGCGTAGATTTTATCGACGAGTTGCCGGAATTCTGGATCGAGGCGGTTGCGCGGATGCTGCAGCTTGACGGCGATCTCGGCGGCGATGCGTCCCGGATGGCTCGACAGCACGAGAATGCGGTCGCACATCAGCACGGCTTCTTCGATATTATGCGTGACCATAAGAATGCTTTTAATCGGCATGCGACCTTCGGCCCAGAGGTCGAGGAGATCGGTCCGTAGCGTTTCGGCCGTCAGCACGTCGAGCGCCGAAAAGGGTTCGTCCATCAAGAGGATATTGGGATGGACGACGAGCGCGCGGGCGAAGCCGACGCGCTGGCGCATTCCGCCGGAGAGTTCCTTGGGAAAGGCCGACTCATAACCATCGAGCCCGATGAGATCGATGGCCTTGAGGGCGCGCCTTCTCGCCTCCTCCTTGCTGGTGCGTTTGGCTCTGAGCCCAAGTTCCACATTGGCGAGCACGGTAAGCCAAGGAAACAGGGCGAAGCTCTGGAAAACCATGGCAATGCCATCGACCGGACCCGCCACGGGCTCGCCCATATAGCGGACTTCGCCGCTTGATGGGGCGATGAGGCCCGAGGCAATGCGCAAAAGCGAAGATTTGCCGCAGCCGGAGCGCCCGAGCAGACCAACAATCTCGTCGCTCCGCAAGGTTAAGGAAACATCCTCGAGAACGGCGGCGCCAGGTTCGCCAGAGCCCGTCTGGTAGCGCTGCGAGACGTTCCTCACTTCAAGCAGGTTCTGCCAACCCGCCGGCATTATGCGCGCGGTCTTCTCTGGCGTATTCTCTTGCATAACCGACCTCAATCGAGCCGCAGGCGCCGCTCCGCCATGGCGTATAAGGGACGCCAAAGCAGGCGGTTGAACATGATGACAAAGAGCGACATCATGGCAACGCCAAGCACGATCCTTGGATAGTCGCCCGCCGCGGTTGCCTCGGCGATATACGCGCCAATCCCATGCGCCGATACTGTTTCATTGCCCCATCGCACATATTCGGCAACGATGGAAGCGTTCCAAGATCCACCCGAGGCCGTGAGAGCTCCCGTGACATAATAGGGAAAGATGGCGGGGATCATGACATTCGCCCACCAGCTCCAGCCGCGAATGCGGAAATTCGAAACGGCTTCCTTAAGGTCATTGGGAAACGCCGTTGCCCCGGCGATGACATTGAAAAGAATGTACCACTGAGTTCCGAAGATGATGAGAAAGCTCAGCCAGATGTCGGGGTTGAGGGAGAAATTGACGATCGCCACGACGGCGATTGGAAAGACAACATTGGCCGGAAAGGCCGCGAGGAATTGCGCGAGCGGCTGTACTTTCTCGGCGAGCGCGGGGCGCAAACCGATCCACACGCCAACCGGCACCCAAACAAGAGTGGCCAGCACGAGAAGGAGAACGACGCGGATCATTGTGAAAAGCGTGTAAAGGACACACTGCAGCACGTCGCCTAGCGCCAGCTCTTGACGGACGTAATTGATCACGACCCAGCCTGCCCAAAGCATTGTTGCTAAAACAATCGCGATCCAGACAACATCGAGGAAGCGGCTGAGCGCCGGCATCTTCCGCTTGGACAGAACAAGGGAAGGGACTTTCGGTTCAAGGCGAAGGAACGCTAGCGCGTTCAGAAGTTCGGCGGGACCTCGCAATAAATGGCGTATCCAATGCGTGCGCGCGAAAACTTGGCCGACGATGGAATTCTCCTGGGCCTGACCTGCTGAAAGCTCAACCCTAAAACGCGATGCGAAAGCAACGAGCGGCCGGAATAACAATTGGTCATAAGCGATGATCACGAGAAGCATGGCGAGGATCGAGGCAAACACAGCGTCGATGCGCCGCTCTTCGATCGCAAGAGCGAGATAAGATCCGATGCCCGGTAATTTGATCGTCGTATCCCCAACCGAAATGGCTTCGGACGCAACGACAAAGAACCAGCCCCCCGACATCGACATCATCATGTTCCATAAAAGCGCGGGCATCGCGAAAGGGGTTTCGAGCTGCCAAAACCGCTGCCACCAGGAGAGGCCAAAGCCGCGCGCGACTTCGACAAGATCGCGCGGCAAACCGCGCAGCGATTGGTAAAAGGAAAACGCCATGTTCCAGGCTTGCGAGGTAAAGATGGCGAAAACGGCGGCGCATTCGGCGCCAAGGATCGAGCCGGGGAAAAGCCCAAGGAAAAATGTGACGGTAAAGGAAAGAAAGCCGAGGATCGGCACGGATTGCAGCACGTCGAGAATGGGAATGAGCACGAGCCCAAGCCGCCGGCTTTTCGCCGCGAGGGTTGCGTAAACGAGCGTGAAAAGCAGCGATAGCGCGATGGCGGCAAACATCCGCAAGGTCGTGCGCAGGGCAAAATAAGGAAGGAGGCCGTAGTCGAGCGAAATGACCGTTGACTCGGGCGCCGCTATCGGCAGCCGAAGACCATGTGAAACACGCTCGATGGCAATGAAGCCGGCAAAAATGAGCGCGAACGCAAAAAAATCATAGTGATTGGGAAGCGCCTTGCGGCCGAGCGAGGTAAAGGGTACGAACCAGGAGAGCATGAAAATCTTTCAACGGGGGACCGGCTGGAAGGTTAAGCCGCAATTATTCCGGCCATCATGACGTTTCTGCGAAGGCGGCAGGCCTTCGCTTGGGGAGCTCGGAGAATTTTTTGAGCATTAAGGTTAAGTGGCGGGGAGCCCCACATGGAGCCAAGCGGACCAGCCGATTTCCTCATGCTGCCGTTTTTTTGACTTTTTAACGACATATTACGTATTTGAGATTAATTTTGAGCATATTTCTTGTGGTATGGCGCCCATGCGAAATCATTCTCTTCCTCACCTTCATTGGCTTCCGGTTCTTGGTTCCTTCTCTTGGCTTCTTCTCGCCCTGCTCAGTGGGGGTTGCGCGGGCGGCATGACAGGCGATGATCTTTTGCCAAGCCCCTCCGATTACGAGGTGCATGGTATCGACGTCTCGAAATACCAAGGAGACATTGATTGGGGCACCGTGCACTCTTCGGGCGTGCGTTTTGCGTGGATCAAGGCCACCGAGGGGGGCGACCGGGCGGACGAGAAATTCGCGCAAAATTGGGCGGAGGCAAAGGCCGCGGGCGTGCCGCGCGGCGCCTATCATTTCGCCTATTGGTGCCGGCCCATGGCCGAGCAGGCGGCGTGGTTCGAGACTCACGTGCCGCATGATCCAGAAGCGCTCCCACCGGTGCTCGACGTGGAATGGAATGGGCAGTCGAAGACATGCCCAAAACGTATTCCGCGCGATCTCGCGCTTGCGCAAATGAAAGTCATGCTGGCGGCGATGGAACGCGCCTATGGCAAAAAGCCGGTGATTTACACATCGATTGATTTCCATCGCGATGTGATGGAGGGCGAGTTTCTCGATTATCCCATTTGGGTGCGTAGCGTGAAATGCCATCCCTCGCTTAAATACGCCAATCGCCGCTGGCATTTCTGGCAACACACGGCGCAAGGCCATGTCGGCGGTATTCGCGGCTACGTCGATCGCAATCTCTTTAATGGCAACAATAAGGAATGGCAGGCTTGGCTCGCAAGCAACAGATCGCTCGCGAATAACGAAGAAGGGGGTAAGGGCGCCGCGCCGACAGTGCAGTTCGCGAACAACTAAGCTACAGCCTCGGGCTACTCGCGAGCAGCGAGACTCTATTGATTAGAGCAGAACGGTAATTGGAACTCGGTGGACTGCCATCCGCCGTTATAGTGAGCATATGACACTGCACAAGATTATTAGTTGGCTCTATGTAGCGGTAGCACTCAGCGCGGCAGGGCTTTGGTTTTATGCATCGATCATTCAGGTGCCGACCGATATTCAAAGCGGGTATGGAAGTCTCGTCGGCGTTGAAGAAATGAGCGCAGGTTTCAAGAAGCAAGGTTTCTGGAATGCTGCCGCCGCCGCGATGACTGGCGTGGCGGTGTTACTGGAGCTTGTTGCTGCGAAGGCATTTCCACCTGAGTGATCTTCGGCCATATTTGTCGTCCGCTATTCCCTTGTTTGCTTGAAGCGGCTCATTCCCCCGTCCCGGAGCCGAAGGTTCGGAAACGTTTTTTGACCTAGCGGCGTCCAAACCTTCGCTTTGCCTTGAGCAAGCAGTCCTTAGGCGACCCACTGACGCCCCGCACCAGTATTCCCGGCGGAGCAGATCCTCGCGGTTCTTGCCCCATGGCAGATTAATCACCGCCGCCATGCCCAGCGTTGTGAGCCAATGGTTACGCACTAGCCGAGGCCGCTCTGAGTTACTCAAGCCGCGAGCCCATCAGGCCGTTGGGGCGAGTTTCTTCTTCTTCCGGCCAACATCCCAAAAGTAGTACCAGGAAGCGGCGAGGATAATGGCGATGGCGATCGCCAGAACGATATACCATTGCCGCGAGCCCTGCCCGACGGTGATGTTGACGTGACCTGACATGATCATCTCTTTGCCATCGCTCACCGTCACCAGGACGGAATACAATCCGGGCTTATCGAAATTGGCGGGTAAAGTGATAACTCCTGTCGGGTAGGTTTTCGCGGGCAGATGCGCGACTGTGACTTGGTCGACGGCGGCGCCCTTCTCGGCGCCGGCTTCGCCATGAATGATGCGCACCTCCGCCGACATATCGCGGAATTCTTTCGCGGCTGAAGTCAAGGTGACGACGGTTTGACCCGGATAGGGGAGGTCGGGGCAGGCGTCATCGGTTGCGCCCGCAGGGTAGACCGCGACCTGCATCTCGTGCATTCCCGCCATAAGCATGCAGCCCATGTTCATGTTCATATCCATGAGGCTGGTATCTTGCGCGTTTGCCTCAACCGCAAAAAGCGCCATACCCAAGATCAAGGTTGCCGCCAGTTGGCCCCTGATGCCCATTGACCGAATTCTCCTACCCAAAATTGTTCGTTTTGTTGGCTTCTAAAGGACTACCGCGCCTTTGCAAATGCGCAATTTTGTCTTCGGGCCTTGCGGTTAGCGCGATAGCGTCTTCCCGGCAATCATATTGGCGATCGGCAGAGCCGAGGTCGCCGCCGGCGAAGGCGCATTCAAGACGTGCAGCATCCTCGCCGTTTCCTTGAAAAGAAAATCATGGATCAAGGCGCCCTCGCGCGAGACGACCTGGGCGCGGATGCCAGCGAAGCTTTGCTCGAGATCCGAAAGCTTGACATCCGGGCAATATTTTTGACATTCGGCGAGATAAGCGCGCTTTGAGAGAAAATTGCGAATCTCTTTGATGCCCGCGGAAAAATGCGTCCGCGCGACGTTCCAAAAGCCGGCGAACGCGAGGGTGTCCGACACATCCCGGAGATTGAGAGAATATTTCCCATATCCCTCGCGTGCCAGGGCAAGGACGGCGTTTGGGCCCGCAATCAGCTGTCCATCGATGGTTTTCGTGAGGTGAATACCAACGAAAGGAAGCTGGGGGTCAGGGATCGGGTAGATAAGATGGTTGATGAGCCCCGCCCTCTCCGGCGGCAGCCGGTAGAATTCGCCGCGGAATGGGATGATGCGGTGCCCGATCTTGAGGCCGGCAAGCTTGGCGAGACGATCCGACTGCAAGCCGGCGCAAACGATGAGAAACCGCGCCCGCCAGCCTTGCTTTGCGTCGCCGATGACGACGCAGTCGTCTTCCTCCCGTAGGGCCATGACTGCCTCGCCAAGCTCGATCTCGGCGCCTTTCTCCTTTATGAGCCGGGCCAACGTCGCGGCAATCACCTTATAGTCAACGATCGCGGTCGACGGCACGAGCAACGCGGCTTCACCGGCGATATTTGGCTCGAGGCGGATGAGCTCGTCGCGGCTCAGCGGCCTTGCTTCAATACCATTGAGTTTCGCGCGCTCGTAAATATCCGCCATTCTGGCGCATTCGAGGCGGCTCGTGGCAACAAGCAGCTTGCCACACGTCTTGATGGGGATGCCATGCTCGGCGCAAAACAATTTCGTCGCGGCGGCGCCCTCGCGGCAAAACTTCGCCTTTAAACTTCGAGGGGCGTAATAAATACCGGCGTGGACGACGCCGCTATTGTGACCCGTTTGGTGGGCCGCGATGGTATTCTCTTTTTCGACGAGGATGAGAGAGGCCCCGGGCCGGCGGCGCAGAATTTCGCGGGCGGTGGCAAGCCCAACGATTCCGGCACCGATGATAGCGAAGTCATAAATCATTTCATCCCCGTTGTTGCCAACGTTATGTATTTTATTTATATAACGATTTCCGGCAGCGCGTGGGTGGAAGAAAGATCATGAAATATAAAGCGTACTCATTAGTCGTCACATTTTTTGCGTTGGTTTTGTCTAGCGAAGTGACCGCCCAAACAACATCCCCTCCGGCGAGTTTCCAAATCGGCGGCCAAGTGACCCAGCGGCTCAATATTGATTTGCAAAAATTGCAAAAATTCCCTGTATCCAATGAAAATGTAACATTCTTTGCAATGGGACAAGTGGTTAGCCACGAATACACGGGGGCTCTGCTTTGGGATCTTTTGCAAGCCGCGGGCATCAAAACCGATCCTAATGTGAAAAACGATATTCTACATAAAATCATCGTCGTTACGGGGAGCGATGGCTACGAGAGCGCTTTTGGCGCTGGCGAAATCGATCCTGAATTTGGCGATAACCAGATCATCATCGCCTATGCGGCGGATGGACAGCCGCTCGGCGCCGAGGGATTCGCGAAACTGATCGCCCCGGGCGATAAAGCGGGCGGGCGTTATGTCTCAAATATCGTGACGATCGAGGTTCGCAATACTCATCCAACACCTCAATGATGGGCGGCTTCTCAAGGCCGTCCTTTCTGAGAACGCAAGTAGGCTGATTCGAACCCCGCCCATCCGCGTTGCAAGAAAAACGCCCGGCGCGAAATTTCGCGCACGCTCTGGGATGGTTTAGCAGCGACGGATTTTCTTAGCCTATGGCTGTCGGGAGATCGCCGCTGGCCTTGGCGTTTGCTCGCCGAGCATCCCACTTTGTGGATGACCAGCCGCGTCGCTGACTTATGCCTCACCCACCTCGGTCAAGGCGCGGCGGGAAAGAAATGATTGACGGCCGCAAGAATGATGAGGAGCGTGACACCGACGGCAAGGCTCCAGCCGATGAGTTTTTTCTCGATCGGCAACAGCGGCTCGGCTTCCATTTTGCCGAGTTCGTCACGTAGATCGGGTTCCGGCATCAAAACAATCCTTTCGACTTGTCAGCTGGCAAGTGGCGGCTTGATGCCACTGAAGAAGAGCCAAGAAATCACAAGCCCGACCCAAATCACGAAGCCGAACAGGCTGATCAAATAAACTGCGGCGAGCTTGGCGAGGCCTTCTTGCCAGAGCTTGCGGAAGTTTGACAGGACGCCAATCGAGAAAAAGGTCAGAACGAAAAAAATGATGCGGAACGTGTTGGCCTCATTGATCGCCGCCGTGAGCCGGGAGAGCTTCTCAGGGGAGGCACCGACAGCGAGAAAAAGGCCGACAGAAAATGTCACGGCGAAACCGATGACGAATTTTGGCAAGCGCTGCCAAATTTCTGATGCCTTGGCCTTATCGCCGTCCTTCGTCACATTGATGTAGTTGGTCCAGATATAGGCGAGGATGAACGCCCAGATTCCGATGAAAACATCGATGAAAATTTTGATCGTGGCCGTGGTCCCGAGGAGCCAGCCGGCTTGATAATGGATATTTTCCGAGGCCGCCTTGGCGAGGACGAGCGCCTCGGTAATACCCCCGCCGGCGACGGCGGCTCCATCTGTCTTCACGGCAAGGCCGATCCATGCCGCGGCAACCAGAGGCTCCCGCCAAAGGAAAGTCTGCGCGAGCCAGGGCAGGATCAATACCTCGACGACCGCGAAAATGACAACGAGTGACGATACGAGAATGGGCACGGCTGGCCGTGACCTTATGGCAGCACCTGTCGCTATCGCGGCGGAAACGCCGCAAATCGAGATCCCCGATGCCAGCGGCGCGGCCCACTCGCGGCTGAAGCCGAACCATTTTCTGGCGACAAAATAGACCACTGACCAATAGATCAAATAGGCTTCGATGATCGCTGCTATACCACGCAAGAGCACGGAGGTCGCGAGACTGAGCTTACCGGCAATGGTCACGGCGAGGAAGCCGCCGAGGATCACGATGGCGATCTTGATATAAAGTTCCGGACGAACCGTCTCCTTGAGAGACTCGGCGAAACGGGGAAAGAAATTCGCGACCACGAGTCCTGAGGCGAGGGCGACAATGTATCCGCCTTCGTTTGTCAGCCGCAGTGACCAGGAAATGCCAAATTTCTGAAAGTCTGCCGGTGTTGACGCGGCAAGTTCTGCGTAACTGCCAACGACCCAGCTCGCGTAGGCGATAAAGAAAGCGGCCGTGAAGCCAGCTACAAAGCGCTTAACGTCGCCCCTGAGCGTCGCGACGCCAGCGGTGAGCACCACCAATAAAGCGGCATAGGTCGCAATGAGCGCGCCCAATCCGCCGATCTTAGGGTAAGCGTCGGAGGCCGTCTTGAGCGCCTGTGTCACATCTGTCCATACGGATGTTGTAACGGCCCAGCCGAGAAGATCCCATCCCGCCAGTTTTGCCAACGCCAGGGTGAAAACCAAAAGGCCGATCCATACGGACAGCCAATCTTCGGTCAATTCGCGGATCGACGCTGCACCCGAAAGAGCGGTTTTCGTCATTCGCTTTCCTCTCCACAGTAACTTTACGAATTTCGCGGGACTTGGAAGGGGTTATTCTGTGAGGTTTGTGCGGGTGTCGCGACTGGAGCGTTGCGCTGGTAATTTACACAATTTACATAACGGTTCCAGTTTTATTATTGTGGTGCTTAACTTCCGTGTTCCCGCGTCAAATGTCTTATTTGATCGCCCTCTCTCGCGAGAAGCATTTCGCGAGAGCCGCCGAGGCGTGCCATGTCACCCAGTCTACTCTCTCGGCAGGTCTCAAGGCGCTCGAAACTCAACTTGATATGCGTCTTGTTGTCCGGGAACCGCGCTTTTCTGGACTAACGCCAGAGGGCGAGCGCGTCGTCGAATGGGCGCAGCAAATCATCGCCGATTTCGAAAATCTAAAGCAGGATATCGAGGGGCTAAAAGACGGTCTCAAGGGTACTCTCCGGCTTGGCGTCATCCCCGCGGCGATGCCAGCCGTCGCCAATCTCACATTACCGTTTTACACCAAACATCCCCATGTCACGGTGGACGTGAAGTCGATGACCTCGGTGCAAATTCAGGCGGGCCTAGACAAGTTCGAACTTGATGCCGGCGTCACCTACCTTGAGAACGAACCCCTGTCGAATGTTTGCCAAAAGAGACTTTATAACGAGCGTTACTTGTTCATTACCCATGTGAATAGCCCACTCGCCGGAAAGAGGGAGGTCGCATGGAAAGCTGCGGTGAGCGAAAAACTCTGTCTCCTCCATGAAAGCATGCAATATCGCCGGGTGCTCAACAAACTGACGGAATCACAGGGAATAAAGTTAAAACCAACCATCACTTCTGACTCATTCTTGGCGATATGCTCCCACGTAAGCAGCGGTGCCTGGTCGAGCATAGTCCCGCACACTTTTTCTCTGATTTTTGCTGGATGCAAGGACTTGTCATTCGTCAGGCTCGTCGATCCAATTCACAGCCAAGCAATAGGTCTTGTTGTTTCTGACCGCAACCCTCCGTCACCGCTCGCCAAAGCATTGACGAAATGCGCGGCTCGATTGGATTTCGATGCGCGTTTCGATGCCACAGCTGCAGGTTTAATCGATCATATCGATAAACCGATCAATACCATTTGTTTGCCATCGGCAGCTCCGCGCACAATATTTCCCGCACGGCAAGAATAGACTTTTCAAGACAGCCGGTTGCGAATGAGGAAGCGCAAGGAGTAGTCCGCGCGGTTGCAATTATCCGCCGCCTGGCCTTTGTTCCGATTGACGCGCTCCCTCCTGCTACAATCCAAGGAGGTTATTATGGCGAAGATAATATGTGTCCTCTACGATGACCCTGTAGATGGTTACCCGAAGAGCTACGCGCGCGACGATATTCCAAAAATCACAAAGTATCCCGACGGACAGACGACACCGACACCATCCGCCATCGACTTTACTCCAGGTCAGCTCCTCGGCAGTGTTTCGGGCGAGCTGGGCCTTCGCAAGTTTCTAGAGAAGGCTGGCCATAAACTGGTTGTGACGTCGGACAAGGATGGCCGAAACTCGAAGCTCGATCAGGAGCTTCACGATGCCGAGATTGTCATCTCGCAGCCGTTCTGGCCGGCCTATATGACGGCCGAGCGCATCGCTAAAGCGCCAACGCTTAAGATGATCGTCACCGCCGGCATTGGGTCCGACCATACGGACCTTCAAGCCGCGATCGATCGCGGCATCACCGTCGCGGAGGTCACCTATTGCAACAGTAACAGTGTCGCCGAGCACGTAGTCATGCAAATTCTCTCGCTCGTGCGCAACTATATTCCATCATACAATTGGGTTATCAAGGGTGGATGGAACATCGCTGATTGTGTGTCGCGCTCTTACGACCTCGAAGGTATGCATGTCGGCACGGTGGCAGCTGGTCGCATTGGCTTGCGCGTGCTGAGACTTCTAAAGCCGTTTGATGTCCATCTTCACTACATCGATCGTCATCGCTTGCCGCAGGCGGTGGAAACCGAACTCAATCTTACACACCACGCCAATCTCGAAAGCCTGACAAAGGTTTGCGATGTGGTCACATTGAACTGTCCATTGCACCCAGAAACTGAGCATATGATCAACGATACCACGCTCACGAATTTTAAGAGAGGTGCTTATCTCGTCAACACGGCGCGCGGCAAGCTCTGCGACCGCGATGCCATTGTCCGAGCGCTCGAAAGCGGTCAGCTCGCCGGGTATGCCGGAGACGTCTGGTTTCCGCAACCTCCGGCGCAGGACCATCCGTGGCGTACCATGCCGCATCACGGTATGACACCCCATATTTCGGGAACCTCGCTGTCCGCGCAAACACGCTATGCCGCCGGCGTGCGCGAGATCCTCGAATGTTATTTCGCAGGCAAGCCGATCCGGAACGAATATCTCATTGCGCAGGGAGGCCAACTTGCGGGTGTCGGCGCCCATTCCTACAGCGCCGGTAATGCAACCGGAGGCTCGGAAGAAGCAGCCAAATTCAAACGTTGAAGTGACGTGCCGTCGGGTTAGCCCCGGCGGCGCTCTTGCGCCGCTAAGGCGAGGGTGGGCTGCGAACTTTAAGAGGCGGGTGCGCCGCTACTCGAACTCGACAATAAGCCCTAACCTATCGAATTCCTTCTCGATGGCTTGGGTGATTTCGCGCAGTTCATCGACGTCGATTTCCTCGCCGTCATGCGGCGGATCCCATGTTAGAATCGAGTCAAGATCAACCGTGAAGTCCGCCAGATCCTCATCGATCATGGGCCCTGCCGCGGGCAGAATGGTCAAGGTTTTTTCCTCCCAGAGAATCCGGATCGAGCCTTCCGTCAAAATCACGCGCGGCTCGGATCTTGGCCTAGGCATCGCAGCCCTCTCTTATGGGGGCGCCATTCGCCCGCGCCAGCACAATCACCTTGCGCATCAAGCTCGGCAAAGCTTCTTCGCCAAGATCGCGGAATTCGACCCAGCGATGGCCGCCAGGGGCTCGCCGGCTATTCCCCACGCGAGTGGCAAAAATGAAAAGGGTCAGCCGGAAATGCGTAAAGACATGGGTAACCGCTGGCTCGAGTTTGTGATAGCGGCCACGCAGCGGCGCGTCCCGCAACGCCTTGGCCTCATCGAAGGCTGGATCCCATCGCGTACTGGGCAATTCGGCCATGCCGCCGAGGAGTCCATAGGGAGGGCGGTTGCGAATAAGAACCCCTCTATCCCCACGTTCGATATAAAAGACAGCGCCGTGGCGCTCGCGCCGCGGCCTGGGCTCTCCCCTGCGAGGCAAGGCTTCCACGACGCTGCGTGCATGCCCAAGGCAAAGCTTGGAAAGAGGGCAGAGGGCGCAGGACGGCTGGCGTGGCGAGCAAACCATCGCGCCAAGGTCCATCAACGCCTGCGCAAAGTCACCCGGCCGGTGCGAGGGCACCAAGGCGCCGGCCTTGAGCTTAATGATCGGAGCTGCCTTTGGCAGCGGATCGTTGATCGCAAAGAGACGCGCCAAAACCCGCGTGGCATTGCCGTCGATCGCCGCGACGCGCTCGCCAAAAGCAATCGCCGCGACAGCGGCGGCCGAATAGGCTCCGATCCCTGGCAGGCCACGAAGCTCCGCCTCGGTGCGCGGAAAGCGGCCGTCAAAATCGCTCACGATGATCTTGGCGCAAGCGTGAAGATGACGCGCCCGCGCATAATAACCAAGGCCAGCCCAGGCCTTAAGGATTTCTACGAGATCAGCCTGCGCGAGCGCGCCGATATCGGGCCAACGCGATAAAAACGCGGCATAGTAGGGCTTCACGGCAGCCACCGTGGTCTGCTGCAGCATGATCTCGGCCAACCAGACCCTATAAGGATCCGCCTCTTCGCCCGGAGAGGCCCGCCAAGGCAGCTCCCGCCTGCAGCGGTCATACCAGCTAAGGATGGCTTCGGAGGCCCGGGTTTCAAAGCTCGTCAAAAAGGCCATCCTCCCCGAAAACGGCGCCTTTCTTTTTCCATCCACCGGCACGTTTATTCCTTGCCCGCAAACCACGACAAAACCGAGGCGCGTATGTAGAAATTCCTTGGGATTGCGCCGAGGCGCGGTGCAATTCCCGACGCCGCATGGTATCGGAGGAGGCATGCGACCCGTCGACTTGCGCAAACTTCGAAGCACCCGTCCCCTCGCGCAAATCCTACCAGCGGTGATCCAGCCCGCCTTATCGCGGCAAGGTTTCGGCCAGTCGCAAATCCTCTTATTCTGGGAGGAAGTTGTCGGCGAGCGGCTTGCGGCCGTCTCGCGCCCAATTAAGATCAGCTTCCCGCCAAGCCGGCGCGATCATCAAAGCGAAGGCGCCGCTTCGGCAGCGCTAATCATCAGGGTTGAGAGTGGGTTCGCTCTCGAAATGCAGCACCTCGCTCCAATCATTGCCGAGCGTGTGAATGCAAACCTTGGCTGGCGTGCCATTGGCCGCATTTCGCTGAAACAAGGACCGATTGGTGGAAATATAGCGCCACGGCGCGCGCCGCGGCGGCCGGGCGAGCAGGCGCAGGCAGCTGCGGCACAACTGGCCGCGGGCGTGTCCGAGGAACCGCTGCGCAATGCTTTATCGCGGCTCGGCGCATGGGCGCTCCCGGATCGTTAATAATTTGTCCGATTTCCGCTGATGGCCTTACAAAAAAGTTTCACGTGAAGCTTTTTGGTAAGATTTCCCGGCATTATGTAGCAAGCTCACCTAAAGCATTCTAGCCGTCCGCGCTGCCAAAGTTCATCATGGGCTGCATGGCAGATCTGCATGTCGTCTCAGCACTCCGCGCCAAACGCGACGAATTAAATCGCATCATTGTTCACTACGAAGCGGTGCTAGCGGCGGCTAAGCGTGACTTAATCAACGTCAATGCTACGCTAGCATTGTTTGAGAAGGACGCTTCGCAAAGCGCCTTTTTAGAGGTGATCTCGATTGCCCGCATGTTTAAGCGTGGCGAGATATTTGCCTTGTGTCGGGCGGCGTTAACTGAGGCAAATGGCGAATTGGATACACGTGAGCTGGCGATTGCTGTCATGCGGGCTAAGGGAATGAACGAAGTCGACAGTGTGCTTCGGATGGCGATCGGATTTCGCGTCGTGAGAACCATGCTGAGGCAAGAGAAACACGGCATGGTCTCTGCCAATGGGAAACGGCGTGGCGTGAGGGTATGGTTATTAATGAAAAAATGTCCATCAGAGTGGAATCATCAATAAAGACAAGGAAGCTGCGGCGCCTATGGTGGAATTCATGAGTCGTGCACGACTCCAAAAAATTTGCTAAGGTATCTATATTGAAATTGCTTATGTTTTTTTATTTTAGCAAATTGGCAAATTTTTAACGTGACATTGTATAATCGCTATTGGAAACTTCGGGCATTCGTTGGAATGTTGCTAATTCGTTCTACGAATAGGGAGCCGCGCGGGATAACTAACCTATCCACAGATAAAGAGCTTCTAAAGAAGCTTGAAGAATCCGCGCGCAAGCCGCTTAGTGAAGAAGAGTTACGTAAACAAAGAGTATCATTTATTATGGGGTCTGTTGGCAAAGATAGTGGAATTACCCGCGCAATGATCGAGGACATTCTTCGATCTCAAGAGGGCAGGAAATAATTTTTTTTGATTTTATTTGAGCTTTTTAATACAGAACAAAACCCAATTTATCAGTCATTAGAGATATCTACCGGCAATCGTCAGTATGACTTTTTGCGATCTATTATACAAATAGCAATTGCTGCAAATAAAACATTTCTATCTCAGCATATTATTAAAGCTTTCAATTTTCACGCCATTACGTGCTTGCATACCAACCCCGGTGAATATAGACCGTGCCAAGTGCGTGTGGGTGATTATGATCCTCCGGAACATTATCGTGTCTCGGCGTGGCAACTATCCGGTTGACGTACCGCGCTACGACATGTAGATAGCTGGAGCGTGACAGGCCGGCGTTAGCTGTGGTGAGAAAAAAATTTCCATGGACAAGTTGTCCCGTTGAGCATTACACAAAATGTGTTGACTGGAAATTTCCAGTTGATTGGCGGAGGCGGTGGGGTTCGAACCCACGGAGGACGGTCGGCTGCAAACCTTAGGCCCTCTGACGGTTTTAAAGACCGCTGCAATAAACCACTCTGCCACGCCTCCAAAGGTGGCCACGGCGGGACTCGAACCCGCATTCTCCCGCTTACTAGGCGGGCGCTGTTTGACCCGGGAAGGTCGTTCCAGTTCAGCTACGTGGCCGCTTGAATAGACTCAGGGTCGGACTTGGCACAGCGAAGTCCGGCCCTGATCTATTCACATCGCCTTATAAGAAAAATGGATGTCGGCTCAAAGCATGTAGGACGCTAATCCTAGGTCAGGTTGAATGATTTCAACACATATGAAATCGTTGGAGAAATCAGAGTTTGAACTTGACTCGCCAGAATCCGCCAAGAAGCGTGATTCGCTTCTATTGAAATTGTTGCATACGCCGCCGCATCAAAGGCCAAAGAGAGATCGTAAGAAGCCTATTGCTGGCGAAGTCGCCAACGAAGGAAAGAGCGAGCGATCTGCTTAACCGTTCTCTGCTTTGTGAGTTACCGATAAAGAAGCCGCTTCCCTTGCGCTCCGCGTAGGAGCTCCTCGGCGCGTTCTGCATCGGAAATGGTGCGTGTATTCCATTTGAAGTCCCACTCAACGAGATAGCGCGGCAAATGAGCCTCGCTAATCGCATGATGCGTTCCAAACACGGCGCGCTTCATAAGGCTAAAGCGGCACTCTGCCGTGTTTACGTGCACAAAACCACCAAGCCGGACGTATTCGTCGGCCGAATGGTTCACTGTCGAATGGTTCTCGAACTCTCTGCCGATAGACTCGTAAGAAGTAAGTTCATCGGTCATGAGATGAGACTTGCGACTAACGGTAGTCACGATTTTCTCGCGGAGCGTTTTCGCTTTGACGTTGGCGACGTGAAAGGAACGGCTTTTGCCATCTCGTTCGACTAATGTCATGACGGTATGCTTTTTCGGCTCCTTTTTGGCATAGGCGCGGTTTTTGGCTTTGCCGCCAATTACGGTTTCATCGCTTTCGACAATCTTGCCCGAGCCGCCAATTGGGCCTGGCAATAAACCGTTGGCTGCTTCGCGGAGCCGATGAAAAAGAAACCAGGCTGTCTCGTAATTGGTGCCAAGCATCCGTTGCAATTGAAGCGCGCTCATGCCTTTTTTGCTTGACGCCATAAGTTGCGCGGCCAGAACCCATTTTGAAAGCGGGATCTTGCTCCGCTCCATTACGGTGCCGACAGTCACCGTGAAAGGCTTGCGGCACTCCTTGCACTTGTAAACTCCGGGGCGAGTGCTCTTGCCTTGCAGTTTGGTGATGCGATCTCCTATGACGCCGCAGCGCGGGCAAACTGGGCCTTCCGGCCAAAGGATGGCTTCGAGGTGCTCACGCGCCTTTTCATCGTCGTGAAAAATTGGATTGGTGAGATCGACTTTTTTGCTGGCCATGATGAGCAATCCTCTAAGGAAAACACTACAACATGGCTGTTGGTACGTCAACCGGATAATTGCCCATTAAAGGCTGCCGATGCCTCAATAAAATCGGGCCCTCTTGATCTAACACTTTTGCATGCGTTAATTGTTAAATTGCTTAATGAGCAGGTAAATGGCGCGCCTGAGACTGCCAATAATCTTTCCATTGCCGCGAAACCAGATGAACAAGAGCCGCGTTCGTCGCCATAAGATATAGCTCGCCGTTGCTCGCTCGCCGGTTATCGCACCTCCAGGGCACGTCGCAACTCGTTTATCTCAAGAGCGCTCCCATGGTGCGGTGTTCATAGCGCAAGTCTCTAGCTCGTTCAGCTGTTCACGCGGGCCAGACGCATGTCTTCACGTCCGTTTGAATAAAGTCATCGCCTTTGACTACTATACCGTGGCGAGGCTTACCGGCGCAGTCGGCAAGATCGAGCCACACCTTTGGATTAACTCCTCGTCTCGTATATCGCGACACATATTAACCAGCGAAGAAAATTGCCGCCCGGCTGGAAGGGAAGGATTAACAATGAGTGAGGGATCAACCGCAGAAACGGACGGGCATGGCGAGCGGCCTGACGCTTCGGTCGAAGCCATCATCGCTGCCGAGAGGAGGCGCTGTATCGACCGTGTGCTGACCTATGCCGCGCTCCGCGATCAGGCCGCCATTTCTCTGGACCGCGCGGCGGAAGATCCTGGCCCCGAGAAGCCAAGCGAAGGCGCGGCAGAACGCGCCCGCATGCAAGCGGAGGTGGCGCGCGACATCGCCCGCTTCTTGGAGGAGCGGAAGGCTTGAGCCAAGCACCGGGGCAGATCGCTGCGGACGCGCCCTCTCACGAAAACCAGCGCAGGATGGCGGCGAAGGTCAAGGCGGTCGTGCCGAGCCCGGCGAGGCCGCGCCAGAGAGCGGCCGAGGGGGCGCCCTCTCTACGCCGCCGGAAGTAGAGCGAAA
>DASPVM010000042.1:0-90859 GCA_035622375.1 Methylocella sp.
CACCCATTCATGGCGCCATATTTCTTTGCAGCTCGCCGCATCGATCGCGACCGTGGTCTGCCCTATTGAGAGAAAAATCCGGTGTTCGTAGAGTACCGGTGCCGATTGCGCGGGAGCCGCGACATGGCTGTCATAGGCGCAAGTCTCGCGCAGATCGCCGACATTTTTGGTGTTGATTTGGTCGAGGGCTACATAGCGGTGACCATCATAGCTCTTGTTGGTCATGAGCCAACTTTCCGTCGCAGCCGCTGAATGATCGAGTTCCGCCTGGCTCGGACCGAGCGCCACGACCGCACCCGTACCTGCAATAAATAAGCTCAGGCCACTGCATAGATGGTACACGCCATTTGGTTTTCTGAAACAACTCATTGCAGATCCCTCGCCTTGACAATCGGCTCTGTTCTAGAGTGGGCTGATCGGCAATGGATGGAGAAAACATGGTGAAGTTTCACGCCGCTACGAAAACTCCCCGCCGTTTCGACACCGCATTGCACCGTCTTGCAGCTTGTTTCGCAGTCGCTAGCTTCTCTAATCTCCTGTCGGGTGTCGCTCACGCCGTGGAGAACATCACCCCTTTTTTGCCGGGCGCCACAATCGGCGTGCCGGTCGGGGCGCTGCCGCCACCCGGACTTTATTTCTCTTCCGCCAATACCGTGTTCGACATGAATGTGAAGAATGATCAGGGCCAGAACACCGGGATCCACGTACTCGATCCGTCAACCAATGAAGCGCTTCTTTACGTGCCGGACTTTCCAAAGATTTTCGAAGCAACCTACGGAGCACTCATCATCCAAGGCATAAGAGCGCCCAGCACTTCTATTCCCGGAGAGGGAACCTTCTCCAATTTCGGATTCGTGAATACGGTTATCTCGCCCCTGATTCTCTCGTGGGACCTTCACGAGGGATTCTTCGCAAGTGTGGGGCTCACAACTTATAGTCCGGCTTTCAACTACAACGTAACCGCCATTCAGAACACCAGCCGGAACTACGCCACCCTCGAACTAGCTTTGGGACTAAGCTATCTGGGTAATGGATGGAATCTGACCGTTCATCCGCTCTTCGATTTCAATTTCACCAACCCCGCTAATGGGTACAAAAGCGGCGTGCTGTTCATAATGGATTATACAGCCCTGCACAAATTCGGAAATTTTGAAGCCGGAGCTGGCGGCACCTTGACCGCGCAAGTGTCGAACGACACGCTTCACGGAACAACCGTCGCAGCCGTCCCCGGCGGCAACGGATACGGCAACCGGGCGCAAAATTTCACCCTCGGGCCAGTAGTAGGCTACGACTTTGGAGTAGTCGCGTTGACCGCCTATTATAATCGCAGCGTCTATGCCGGCAACATTGCCGCCGGCAACAATTTCTGGTTCCGGTTCGATGTGCCGCTCACCAGCACAGCACCAGCCAAAGCCACGAGCTTGGCGGGGCCGCGATAATTCACATTAAAACAATTTCTGCATCATGCCTCGAACTGCTGCCGTGACGCCCTATTTTCGCGAGCTCGAATCTTCGAAAATCGCGCTTGTCGTTCAGACGAAATAGCGAAAGGGTTTAAACCGACATTGTTCATTTATTGGACTTGAGCTGCGGCGCGTGGTCGGCGAACGAGAACTGGTATCGACTTCGCCGCCGGTGTGCCGCTCTTCACATCATAATAGGCGAGAGGGAGCAGCGGATTTGTTTCTGGGTAATAAGCGCCGACCGAGCCGGCCGCGATATTATGGGCCTTCGCCCAGAAGCCGCTGACCACGCGGCGCTTGTCATCAGCCAGAGATTCGATTTCGACCGGGTCGCCCTCGTCAATGTCGCGGGCGCGCATGTCCATTTCATTCATGAACACGACCATACGGCCCCCGAACACCCCGCGATACCGATCATCCAGACTGTAAATCGTCGTGTTGTATTGATCGTGGCTTCTGAGTGTCGCAAGCCGAAGCATAGCGGGATCGGAAACCGGAGGATCTTCGTCAACCCCCGGAAAGACCACGAAATTGGCGCGCCCCGTGGCGGTATTCCAAACCCGCTGGCGTGGCGGGTTAGTCAGGTGAAAACCGCCCGGTTGACGGATCCGTTTGTTAAAATCAGCAAACAAGTCCGGGAAGACCTCCTCGATCTTGTCACGGATGCGGTTGTAGTCGGCGACAAAGAAGTCCCAGTCGATGCCGCAATTGGGCAAAGTGGCTTTTGCCATGCCACAGACGATCGCGACCTCCGATTTCAGATGCTCGCTCGGTGGTTCGACGAGACCGGATGACGCATGCACCATTGACATACTGTCTTCGACGGTAATCGCTTGCCGACCGCTCGCCTGCATGTCGATGTCACTGCGCGCCAGAACGGGAAGGATCAGCGCCTGTTGGCCGTGGATTAGATGGCCGCGATTGAGCTTCGTGTTGACCGCGACCGTCAGCCTCAGCCGCCGCATCGCTGCTTCGGCTGCCGGCCAGTCTGGAACCGCTCTGACGAAATTGCCCCCGAGTCCGATGAACACCTTGGCGCGCCCATCCACCATCGCTTGTACGGCTTTGACGACATGGTGCCCGCGAGCCCTTGGCGGCTCAAAGCCGAACACTTTCTTGAGCTGGTCCAGGAATGCCGGCCTCGGCTTCTCGTCCACGCCCACGGTGCGGTCCCCTTGCACATTCGAATGGCCGCGCACCGGGCAGATCCCCGCTCCAGGCTTGCCGAAATTGCCTCGCAGCAACAGCAGATTCACCATTTGCTGGACGTTCGCGGTGCCGAGCCGATGTTGGATCACTCCCATGCCGTAGACGACGATAACGGCGCGCGCCCACATGTAGGCGGCCGCCACCCGCTCCAGCTGATCGCGCGGCAAACCGCAGACCCGCAAGATGTCGTTCCAGCTCGCGTGGCGGAGATCGTCGGCGAACGCCTCGAATCCGTGCGTGTGGTTGGCGATGAAATCGACATCGAGAACGGGTTCAGCGCCGTTACGAACCGCCTCGTCATGCGTTTCCAGCACCAGCTTCATCACACCTTTGAGAGCGGCGACATCGCCGCCGATGCGGACCTGGCAATACTCGCTGGCGATCCTGGTCTCGCCGAACGTCGCCATCTCGACCGGATTCTGGGGCGCCGCAAAGCGCTCGAGAGCGCGCTCATGCAAGGGGTTGAACACCACGATTGGCACGCCGCGGCGCGATGCCCGATGTAGCTCCGTCAGCATTCGCGGGCTGTTAGTACCCGGGTTCTGGCCAACGATGAAGATCGCCTCCGCATGCGCGAAATCGTCGAGCAGCACGGTCCCTTTGCCGATCCCAATGCTCTCGGGCAGGCCAACGCTGGTCGGCTCGTGGCACATATTCGAACAGTCGGGAAAATTGTTGGTGCCGAAACGGCGGGCGAAGAGCTGGTACATGAACGCCGCCTCGTTCGAGGTGCGTCCCGAGGTGTAGAACTCGGCCTGGTTCGGGTCGTCGAGCGCGTTGAGTTCGCGGCCAATGACGGCGAACGCCTCATCCCAATCAATCGGCACATAGTGGTCGGTCGTGGGATCGTAGCGCATCGGCTCCGTCAGGCGCCCCTGCAGCTCGAGCCAATAATCACTCTCTTCTTCGAGTTCGCTGACAGTATGAGTCGCGAAGAACGCGCGCGTCACCCGGTTCTTGGTCAGCTCCCAGGTGACAGCCTTGGCGCCATTCTCGCAGAACTCAAAGGAACTGGTATGGCGCGGATCGGGCCACGCGCAACCGGGGCAATCAAAGCCCTCCGGCTGATTCATCGACAAGAGCGCTTCCGAGCCCTTGAGGATGACGCTCTGCTCGCGCAGCGCTTTGGCGGTGGCGTGCAACGCTCCCCAGCCGCCAGCGGGCAAGTCATAGGGTGCAAACTCCGGCTTGCCCGCAGGCTCCTGCTGAGGTTCGGCCGGAACGGAAGGAGAAGGAAACTGAGCTCTCACAATCGGCGCCTCCACAGTGATTTGAGGGCGCGACCTCGTGGTCACTAGACACGGGCGACATCACGTCGACAGGCCGCTACCTCGGGCGAGCGTTTGGAAGAGCGCCGCCGCGACATTCAACAGATTAGGCCAAAAAAACGATAGCGCCCGTATGCCGGAAGGCAAGAAGGTCGGATCAAAGTTGATGTCGCGGCACGGACGGTTCCGCTCGGGTTGGATCTGCTGCACCTTGAGCGTGCCAACCTCGATAGTGCGGCGGTCTTCCGGCCAGGCCTTGCATCGCCGGGATTAGCGATCACCCCCACTAATACGACTGAAACTTCTAGGCTGGTGGCTGAGCGGCAGGGACCCGGGGAATCGGCCATCAATCGTGTCGGTGTAGTCGGTCTCGGTCATATGGGGCATGCTTTTGCCGTCAATCTTATCGAAGACGGATATCAGGTGGTCGTTTATGACCAGACCCGGAGTGGACAGCGGCACTGCAAGCGAGTGGCGCTAAGTATGTTGCGCGACTCAACGAGCTGGCCGATTGTGACGTGGTGCTTGCGTCTTTGCCCGACGATGACGCGCTTGCCGCCGTCTCACTCGGGCTCGGGCCTCGGGCAGCGCTTGTTTGTGATCAGCGAAGACGCCGCATTGGCAAACCTTTTCAAGCTCGCCGCTAATATCCTCACTGCGACGACGCTTGAATGCATGGGCGAGGTGTTGGTCCTTTTGCGAAAAGGCGGGATCGATGGCCCTCCCGCGTTCGATATCCTCACCAATTCTCTGTTCGATTCGAGAGTCCATAAAAGTTATGGCGGAAAGATTGTCGAGGGCCGCTACAGCCCCCCGGCTTGCCGGTGCCACTGGCCATCAAAGATCTGCGGCTTGGGCTGGCCGAAGCCGAACGCGTGGCTGTGCCTCTGCCCGCGGCAAGCCTCGTCCACGACCACCTCGTCGCTATGATGGCTCGCGGATAGTCCGCGCTTGATTGGTCAGCCCTCGGTCGGCTGGCCGCGGTTGACGCGGGCCTAGGCGACGGCCGCTGAAGTGGCACAGTGGACCGATGCCCTCGGATGGAAATTGACATGAACGCCCACCGTCTCGCACGGTGCACGAAATTCCGATCGGCAGGGATCAAGGGCGGGGCGGCTCGGGCCGTGGCGGTTTCGGACCGAAGGCCCGCGCCGTGTCACGTTGCGGCCGCTTCGTGAACGAGAGTTCGTGCTGGCGCGCCAGCTCTTTGATCCCCAACTCCCTGTATGGCGCGCTGGTCAGCGATGCCAGGAAGGCAACGAGATCGTCGATCTCTCGCTCTGTCAGCGCAAGGGGCTCAATGTCTTCGTCGAGATATGGATTTTGCAGACCGTCACCCTTGTTGTAGTGGTCGATAACATCCCAAAGCGTCTCTTGCGAGCCGTCGTGAAAATAGGGCCCCGTCACCAAGACGTTGCGCAGATCCGGCGTCTTGAAGGCGGCAATGTCGGCCTCTTTCTTGGTGATCAGAAAGCGGCCAAGGGCCGACATGTCCGTATTAATGGCGGCGCGATCGATGGCCTCTAGATCGCCGGAGCTAATGAGCCCCTCGGCCTGACGTGCCAGGGCGACGACATTATGCCGGAGGATACCGATGCCGATGTTGTGGAAGTCATTATCTGTAAAGGTCGTCACGTCGCGCTGCTTTTCAGTCAACGCGTGGCATTTATTGCACTTGCCTTTTGTGTTGAACAGCTCCCAGCCGTGTTTTGCGGAATCATCAATGGCGTTCGCCTCGCCCGCAACGAAGTGATCGAACGGCGAATCGAATAACACCTGCGTCCGTTCGTAGGATGCGATTGCGCGCAGGAGATCGGGACCATTGACTGGGCGGCCGAAGACCTGTTGAAATGCCTCCCTGTATTCTGCGACCGCGCCGATCTTGGCTACGGCCGCATCCAGGCTGGGCTGGCCCATTTCATCCGGATTTATAATTGGCAGTGCGGCTTGCCCCTCGAGGGTCTCGACCCGGCCGTCCCAGAATTGGCTCTTGTTGTAGAGCGCGTTCAGGATGGTTGGCGCGTTGCGCTGGCCGGCGCGTCCGTTAATACCGATCGAGACGGGCGTGCCATCGGTGAAAGCGCGGGCGGGGTCATGACAGCTGCTGCACGCCACAGTCCCGTCGGCCGAGAGGCGGCCATCGAAAAACAGCATCTCGCCGAGGGCGATTTTCTCAGGCGTCTGCGGGTTCTCGGCCGGGATCGCCTGGCGCGTGAGCTCGGCTGGCAGACCGACCTGATCTAACGATTTGGGCTCAGCCAACGGACCGACTTCGGGAATGGGACCCGGTTGGGAAGTAGCTGGGCGCGCCACGTCCTCCCGCAAGGTTCCGGTACCCGCACGCGCCTCCTTGCTCATAGGCTCCAGGCCGAAACTCAGCGCAATGGCGGCTGTAGCTGCAACAAGCCCAATCAATCGCTTTGTGGAGGCCATTTTTCGATCACCCATTATTGTGCTTGGCGGACCGAAGTCGGATGTCAGTTTGATTCCGAGTAGCGCCACAAGCCGACTCAAGCACAGCAACAAAGTGACATTTGTCACAGACGCAGAGTCATAAAGCGGGCAGTGGGGCGACAGGCTCGAGCCAGTGCCCCAGTCCGATTTAAAGCGCTCAGTGCATTCCAGAAGCGGTCTCGTGCATCATTCTTAATGCCTCATCAAGAGTGAAGGTGTTCGGCTTCTGAATGGGCGGAAAATCCTTGAAGGTCGCGGCCCATCGCGCCGCGAGCGCCTGCGCGCCGTACAGAATAGGGATGTGATCAATGAGCCAGTCGTAATACGAGTTTGAGGTCTGATCCGCGCGCTCATAAGGGTCGGTGCGGAGGTTGAAGAACTTCGGCACCCTGAGCCGGGTAAACGGCTCCGCCCAGATTTGCAACGTGCCATGGGCGCGCTGCTCCATGAACACGACCTTCCAATTGTCATAGCGCAAACCCAGCACGTCGCCGTCGTCGCTGAGATACATGAAAAATTTGCGCGGGCTCTCCTTCGCCTCACCGGTGAGATAAGGAACAAGATTGTAGCCGTCGATGTGGTTCTTGTAGACACGGCCGATCGCCTGATAGCCGGTCTTGAGCTTCTCGACGACGTCCGGATCGCCGGCCATTGCGAGGAAGGTGGGGAACCAATCATGGTGCTGGACGATCTCGTTCGAGACCTGGCCCGGCGCGATCTTACCTGGCCAGCGCACCAGCATCGGGACGCGGAACGCACCTTCCCAGTTGGTGTTTTTCTCGCTCCGGAACGGCGTCATGCCGCCGTCCGGCCAGGAGTTCATGTGCGGCCCGTTGTCGGTCGAGTACATGACGAAGGTGTTGTCAACGATGCCGAGCTCGTCGAGATAGTCGAGCATCTGACCGATGTGCCTATCGTGGTCGATCATCGTGTCGTGGTAGGGTGACTGCCAACGGCCTGCCTGTCCTCGGCTCTCGGGCTTGGTGTGGGTGCGCAGATGCATGTGCGTGGTGTTGAACCAGACAAAGAAGGGCTTGCCCGCATCGTTTTGACGCTTGATGAAATCCTTGGCGGCGGCCACGAATTCGTCGTCGCAGGTTTCCATCCGCTTTTTGGTGAGCGGACCAGTGTCGATGATTCGCTGCTTTCCCACCCTGCCCCAGCGCGGCTCGTTGGTCGGATCGTCGGTGTCAGTCGCCCAGGAACGGATCACGCCGCGCGGCCCGAACGTTATGCGGAAGTTCGGGAAGTCCTTCTCGTTCGGGTAGTCGGGCAGCTCCGGTTCCTCTTCAGCGTTGAGGTGATAGAGATTGCCAAAGAACTCGTCGAAGCCGTGGTTGGTCGGCAGCATGCGGTTGAGATCGCCTAGATGATTCTTGCCAAACTGGCCGGTAGCGTAGCCTTGGTTCTTGAGGCACGCGGCTATGGTCACGATGTGCTCCTCCATCCCAATCGGCGCGCCGGGGATACCGACCTTGGAAAGGCCAGTACGGTAGACGCTCTGCCCGGTAATGAAGGAGGAGCGCCCCGCCGTGCAAGACTGTTCGCCGTAGGAGTCGGTGAACATTATGCCTTCCTTGGCGATTCGGTCGATATTGGGCGTCCGGTAGCCCATGAGACCATGCGAATAGCAGCTCAAATTCGAGATGCCGATGTCGTCCCCCCAAATGACGAGGATGTTCGGCTTGTCCGTTTTGGGCATTGTTCCATCTCCACCCGCGTTAATATTGCTGCGTTGACGATTAAGTGCGTGACAACTTCTATGCAAAGAACCGCTTAGGATCGATGCTCGCTATGCTTGCTCCGCCTGGAGCGAACGCTCTGATTTGAAAAGCCGTGACTCCCATGTCGAGAGCCATCGCCAAGACCGGCAGTCTAGCCTGCTGCACCCAAAACAGTGTGACGTCTCGACGCGTCAGTCAAGCTGAGCCTTCACCCTTGCGAGATCCCGCAGCTAACGAGCAGGATTTCCCGTTTTGCCGGTCGCTACTCTTTCGGCCACAGCAGCTGGGAGAGTTCACGCCACCAATCTGGTTTTTGATAAACCTCGACGCCGCAGAGCGGCTGCAAATATGGAAGGCTCTCGTTAACACGTGCTGCGTCGACAGAGTGTCTGCAAAGAGCACTAATCAGTCTCAATAGCTCGATTGGTATCAGGCGAGGCGCAGTAGCACGGCGAAAAAGGCGAACAGGCCGATGAAAATGAGGAGGACGGCTATCGCAAGAACCGGCGAGTTCATTGGCTCCTCTGTCATGCCGGCAATCGGCACAAAAGATCCCCCCCACAAGTAGCGAACCGTCCACCGGTACTGGCGAATCGAAATGAAGAGCGCCAGGACTCCGCATGCGATGAGCGCGAGACCCAAATAAATCGGTGCGTTTGGAAGATAGGCGGAGCGCGCTTCAGGCGTCTGTTGCAAGCGTTCGAAGAATTGGACTATGGCGAAGCCGAAGCCGATCAGTGCGGTCCCAGTGCGCAGCCACGACATCATCGTGCGTTCAAGACTGAGGCGGGTGCGGACCCAGCTGAAGTGACTGTCAGAGGTCGTCCTCACTTCGAACCGGCCCGCACTCGGAGCCGCGTGTGAATCGGTCATGTTCATGTTCGGTGCCTTTCCGCTAATAACTCACGTGCACGCCTCACTTATCCCTTCCGAGACCTTCTGGTCACCAAAGATCAATGACCGTTTGGGGTCAAAGACGGTAAATCTCGAATTGAGCGTTTGATTTCCGGAATTCCTCCCATACCTGCCTCAAACGAAGCAAGCTTGCTGAACGCCAATCATACGACCCCGTCGCCTTGCTTTTTTCCCTCCGGCTGGGGCACATTCCCTTAAATTATTGAAATTCTTGGCTCGGGAACAATCATGCCGACTTTGCTTATTGCTGCCGCGCTTGCGGCAAACAATTTCAGACCCTGGATCGCGATTAGGACGCGGACATCGCAGCACTTCTGGGTTGCGCAAGCACCTCGCTGACGGAAGTTAAGACAATAGTTACCACGGCTGATTGTGAGTTTCGGCTGTGTCCGGTTTGCACTTCCGCGGACATCGGGCAGGGTGTTTATTGCCTCCACCTTAAATGGGAGGCCGATATGCGTTACCTCATCGGAACTGCGTTAGCAGCGGCAATCGGAGGATCAGCGACGGCTGCCGAGCCCCTGCCTGCTCCGCCGCCGACCCCTACCTACAATTGGACCGGCCTCTACGGCGGCATCAATGGTGGTGGGGCGTGGGGCCAGCAAGATCCGTTTAATATTGTCACCAACCGGTTCGACCACGATTCCATCAATTTCAGCGGTGGAACGGTTGGCGGAACCGCAGGCCTGCAATTGCAAATCGGCCATGCCGTCTTGGGGTTCGAGGCTGATCTCGATTGGGCGGGCATCCGAGGCTCGTCGAATATCGACCCGACGATTTTCGGCCTTCCGGCGCCTTTCACGATCAACGCATCAACCAGCGTCAATTGGGATCTGACCGCGCGGACGCGCGTGGGTTACGCTTTTGACAACGTGCTTGCTTATGCGACATTCGGCGTGGCCGTGCTCGGCGCCAAGACGGATCTGAAAGGGATCTTTGGGGTCAATCCTTGCATCACAGTGAGTGTTATCAACGGCACGCCCGGAACTCTTAGGTGCGATGGTACCGACAAGCGGCTCGGCGCAACCCTCGGGGCGGGTCTTGAGTACGGGTTTACCCCCAATTGGAGCGCCAAGATCGAGTACCGCTACACGGCCGCTGCTTCCCTCGAACTCTCGCATATCAACGAGGTGCGCGCAGGCGTGAATTACCGCTTTGGCGGGCTATAACGGCGAGAGAGGTACAATCCCGCGAAAGGGTCATTGCTGCCAACTGCCCTTTTTTGGCATTTTGTCGCTCTTTCGGTAGTCGCGACCTAGTAGCCATCTGTCGCCGCGGGAAGCACGAGGTCGACGATGTTGCGAATTGCGAAGCCTGGTTTGGCCAGTCAGCTTGGCCGCAATACTCGCGCCGCTGCCGGCAACGGCCGACCCTCCCGCTGCGGGCAAAGACCAGCAGGTACGCGGACGAAGAAGAGAAGAAGAGATGTAGTTGCAACCGTGCGGCCATCAAGCCCTGGTTGGCCGCAACTTGCTATTCAAGCGCACGGATCTTTCTGGATTTGGGAGCGGTACTTTACTGTCGGGGCATGCGCCGCCGGGTAAAAGCGGCGATCCAAGGTATTGGGCCTTGTCAATTCTTTTTCTTTCGCATTCCGGGGCGGACACAGAGCGCGGGCTTCGCGCGCGCTCGTGCGCGAGCAGCCAACGCTTGCGTTTCAGGCCGCCGCCATAGCCGGTCAAAGTGCCATTCGCGCCGATCACCCGATGGCAAGGGACGACGATGGCGATGGGGTTGGCGCCATTCGCAAGGCCCACCGCGCGCACGGCTGTGGGCTGGCCAATCAGCTCCGCCAACATGCCGTAGCTGATGGTCTCGCCAGGAGCGATGTGGCGCAGCGCGTCCCAGACCGCGCGTTGGAAATCCGTGCCGTTGGTCGCAGTCGGCAAGCCTCTGAGAGCGACGAGGTCGCCGTCGAAATAGGCCTGAAGCACATGCACGACTGCCGTCGGGCGAACCTCCTCGCGCAGATGAATCTCACCATAGTGCCGCCGCAGCAGCCTTTGCATGCGGGGCTCGTGATCTTCCCAATCCAGCACGCGCAACCGCTGCTCGCCATCCATGATGATGATCATCCGGCCAGTGGGGGTATTGATGCGTTGGACATATAAGCTTTGAACAAACACGGTGATCGCTCCGATTGTGGAAACGACAGATATGACGCGGGTGCGTATGCTCATCTGGCGGTTTTCGGACGTGGCCATCACTCTGGCGCGCTAAGCACAACGATGTCCGAAAGCCGCTAGACGACGCCGATGGCCTCCTTAAATATTGCAGGATGGATCTCGACCACGACGCCTGCTATCGCGCGCTCTGCCTGCGGGACGCTCGTTTCGATGGCCGGTTCTTTACCGGCGTCAAGACGACGGGCATTTATTGCCGTCCGATTTGTCCGGCGCGGACGCCTCGCTCGGAGAATGTGATCTTTTATCCCACGGCCGCGGCGGCGCAGGAGGCCGGGTTCCGGCCGTGCTTGCGCTGTCGGCCAGAGACCGCGCCCGATCTCGGCGCGTGGCGCGGCACGTCGAACACGGTATCGCGGGCGCTGGCGCTCATCGAGCTCGGCGGCTTGGACGAGGCTTCCGTCGATGATCTGGCCACCCGGCTTGGCGTCGGTGAGCGGCACCTCCGTCGTCTCTTCCGGCAGCATCTTGGCGCGTCGCCCGTCGCCGTTGCACAGACCCGCCGAGTTTTGCTCGCAAAGCAGCTCATCCACGAAACGCATTTGCCAATGGCCGAGGTCGCCTTCGCATCGGGCTTCGGCAGCGTGCGCCGGTTTAACGAGACTTTCCAGGCGCTGTTCGACCGCGCCCCAGGCGCCTTGCGGCGCGCAAGGGGGCCGGAGGTCCCGGCTGGACCGCGAGGCGAGATCAATCTCCTGTTGCGGTATCACCCCCCTTACGACTGGCCAGCCATGCTGGAGTTTCTGCGCCGACGGGCCATTTCCGGAATCGAGGTCGTGACAGAAAACTGTTACGCACGATCGGTGCAATTGGAGGGTGCGCAGGGAACGGTTTCGGTCGAGCCAGCGAGCGGAAACGCGCTGCGTGCCGCCGTGCGATTTAGGAAGCTGTCCGCGTTGCCGATGATCATCGCGCGGCTCCGGCGCGTATTCGATCTTGGGGCTGACCCCCTCCCCATCGCCGCTCACCTCGCGAAGGATCCGACGCTCGCGCCTCTGGTGAAGGCGCGGTTGGGCCTGCGTGTGCCAGGCGCCTGGGATGCCTTCGAGCTTGCGATCCGCGCCGTGCTAGGGCAACAAATCGCGGTTTCCACTGCCGCGCGTCTTGCGGGGTGCATAGTCGCCGCACATGGTGAGCGTCTGGCGGAGCCGGAGGGTGATTTGACGCATCTGTTCCCGGAGCCTCAAGCCTTGGCTACGGCAGACCTGACATCCCTCGGGATGCCGAGGACCCGGGCGGCGGCACTTTCGGCCGTGGCGAACGCGGCAATGGCCGATCCTCATCTTTTCGATGCGGCGCGTGGGCTCGAGGATGCGGTGCGGCGGTTGCGGTCAATCCGGGGCATAGGCGAGTGGACGGCCCAGTATATCGCTCTACGCGAACTGCGCGAGCCAGACGCTTTTCCGGCCGCCGACATCGGGCTCAAACGCGCCATGGAGATCCGGGATGGGCGCGGGATCTCCTCGTCCGAGCTTCTTGACCGCGCCAATTCGTGGCGACCTTGGCGCGCTTATGCCGCACAACATCTGTGGGCGGCATCGGCTTGACGGGAGCGGGCCGATCTTTGCTGCAGCAGTGGCCGGATCACTCTACTTCGGCGGGTCCGAGATGGTCGATTTCGACGGCTTCCGATGTCCAGGTTGTCTCCGCTATTTCCCCAATGGCGGTCCACCAGCGGACATTCCGGCGCTCCGCACTTGCGCCGTTTGCGGACCTCGGCCCAACGGGCGCGCAACGTACCTCGGAGTAGACATGTCTCGAATCCCGGATGTTCCCGGGTGCGTGCGCAATTCCAACGCTCCGAGTAACGCTGCGACGCTACTCTGCTTTGATCGCTTTTCGCGGTAACCATAGGCAGGCGGCGCTGACGGCATTGGTTTTTCGCTTCTACTGTTTCGGCAAAGTTTGGTTCCCGTGAGGCTTCCATAACGCCGTGCATCCGTGTGAAAATTCTCTCGACCGGTCCCTTTATCAAGGCATATACTGCACAAAAAGGACGGGTCTCGGGCCGGTTGGCTCCCTTTGCTACAAGGATGGATAAGGTATGGCTCTAGCGCTTGCGACCATCCTGGTTTTGATAGTCCTCGGATCTGCTTTGTTTCATGTGCTGAGCCCATGGTGGCTGACGCCCATCGCCTCAAACTGGGGCTACATCGATGGCACGGTTGTCCTTACATTTTGGATTACGGGCGTCTGTTACATTGCCATCATCTTGTTCATGGCTTATTGCGTGTTCCGCTTCCGTCACGGTCCGGGGAGGCGCGCCGAGTACCAGCCGGAGAACACGAGGCTGGAGTGGACCCTTGCTATTGCAACGACTGCCGCCGTCGTTGCTCTGCTCGGGCCGGGATTGTTCGTGTGGTACCAATTCGTCTCCGTCCCAGGCGAGGCGGTGGCAGTTGAGGTGGTAGGCCAGCAGTGGCAGTGGAGCTTTCGCCTTCCAGGAAAGGACGGTCGCTTGGGCTTGTCGGCGCCGGGGTATATTAGTGCGGATAACCCTTTGGGCCTGAAGCCAAACGATGCCGATGGGCAGGACGATGTCGTCATCGAGGGCGGTGAATTGCACCTCTCAGTCGGAAAACCGGTCAAGGTGTTGCTGCGCTCGATCGATGTGATACACGATTTTTATGTCCCCGAGTTTCGCGCCAAGATGGACCTCATGCCGGGGCTCGAAAGCTACTTCTGGTTCACCCCTAACCGGACCGGCAAATTCGAGATTCTTTGCGCAGCATTCTGCGGCGTAGGTCACCCGCAGATGCGGGGCACCATCGTGGTCGAGACTGAGGGCGACTATCAGGAATGGCTCAAGAAGCAGCACACATTCGCCGAGCTATCCACTCACGCGAGGAAAGTAAGTCTGACACGACAGTGAAGCGTCGCGGAGCCTGGTGCGGCTTGGCGAGACGACACCTTCGCCATTTGCCGTGAAGCGCTCAAAGTGCCGAGGAATAAGGAGAGCATTCGATGGTCGACATTCGCGCTGACGTAGCTATCCCGGCTGCCGAAGTCCCCGATGTGGAGCTTTATCATCCAAAGAGCTGGATTACGAAGTACATCTTTTGCCAAGATGCCAAGGTCATTGCCATCCAATATTCCATGACTGCGATTGGCATAGGATTGGTAGCGCTTGTGTTGTCGTGGCTGATCCGCCTGCAGCTCGCATTTCCCGGCACGTTTTCATTCATTACACCGGATAACTATTACCAGTTCATCACCATGCACGGGATGATCATGGTGATCTACTTGCTCACCGCGCTATTCCTAGGAGGCTTCGGCAATTACCTAATTCCGCTGATGGTGGGCGCCAGGGACATGGTTTTTCCTTATGTGAATATGCTGAGCTACTGGGTATATCTTTTAGCGGTTCTTGTCCTGGTATCGAGCTACTTCGTGCCAGGCGGGCCCACAGGCGCCGGCTGGACGCTTTATCCGCCGCAGGCCATTCTCCCAGGTACGCCGGGGCGTGACTGGGGCATTATCTTGATGCTGATATCCCTAATTCTGTTTATCATCGGCTTTACGATGGGCGGATTAAACTATGTGGTTACCGTGCTGCAGGGGCGTACACGGGGAATGACGATGATGCGGCTTCCCCTCACTGTATGGGGGATTTTCTCGGCTACGGTGCTGGCGCTCCTCGCCTTCCCCGCTTTGTTCGTTGCTTGCGTGATGCTGCTGCTTGATAGGGTCCTGGGTTCAAGCTTCTTCATGCCCGCCATCGTGCAGGCTGGGGAACACCTCAAATATGAGGGCGGCAGCCCGATATTATTCCAGCACCTGTTCTGGTTCTTCGGACATCCCGAAGTCTACATAGTGGCCCTGCCTGCCTTCGGCATCGTCTCTGACCTGATTAGCACCCATGCGCGAAAAAACATTTTCGGCTATCGCATGATGGTGTGGGCAATCGTGGCGATTGCCATCTTGAGCTTTGTTGTATGGGGCCACCACATGTACATCAGCGGCATGAATCCAGGGTTCGGGTTCTTTTTCGCCACTTCCACCCTTGTCATCGCCGTCCCGACCGCTATCAAAGTCTACAATTGGGTGCTGACCCTCTGGCGTGGCGATATCCATCTTACGGTACCGATGTTGTTCGCTATCGGATTTATTGTCACTTTTGTGAATGGCGGGATTACCGGGCTTTTCCTTGGCAATGTGATCGTGGATGTTCCGCTTTCCACAACGATGTTTGTGGTTGCGCATTTCCACATGGTGATGGGTATCGCGCCAATCCTCGTTGTATTCGGCGGCATTTACCAATGGTACCCTAAGATCACAGGCCGGATGCTCAACGAAACGCTGGGCCAGATTCACTTCTGGATTACCTTCCTCGGCGCCTACGCGATTTACTTCCCCATGCATTACCTCGGCTTTGTCGGCGTGCCGCGCCGCTACTATGAGCTCGGCGAGGCGGCTTTTGTCCCGCCGTCGGCCGCGGCGTTGAACGTTTTTATCACGATCGCAGCGTTGACCGTGGGCGCTGCCCAAATCATTTTCTTTTTCAATGTTATTTGGAGTTTCTATAGGGGCAAGATCGCCGGCAGCAATCCGTGGAAGGCGACCACGCTCGAGTGGCAAACACCCGAGACTCCGCCCGGCCACGGCAACTGGGGCAGGGATTTGCCGATCGTCTACCGCTGGGCTTACGATTACAGCGTGCCAGGCGCCGATGAGGATTTTCTGACGCAAAATCAACCGCCGGCCAGGAAGCCTTTGCGCCAAGCCGGGTCGGTATGAATATCGTCGTCCTATTCTTTGCTGTCCTTGCGGTTATCGCCGCATGGTGGCTCTCGCACCAAGGCATTACAACAAAGCCTTGGCTAGAGACGGGTGAAATTGGCGACACTGGAGCATCGCCTTTCCCCCCCGCGAAAATCGGGCTAGGCGTTTTTCTCGCGGTGGTGGGTTCGCTCTTTGCGCTCTTTTTCAGCGCCTATCTCATGCGGATGAACATGTTGGAGCCGAGCGTTGCGGCGGGCGCGTCCCTGCCCGCTCCAAGGATCCTGTGGCTCAATACCGGGCTGTTGATCCTGAGCAGCGCCGCGCTACAATGGGCGCAGATCGCCGCGCGTCGCCGAGAAAGAGAGAGCCTCAAAGTCGGTCTTTTGGCCGGGGGCGGATGTGCGGTCGCGTTTCTTGTGGGTCAGCTCATTGCGTGGCGGCAGCTCGCTGACGCGGGCTATCTCGTGACCGGTAATGCCGCGGCGGGATTCTTTTATCTGATCACAGCCGTCCATGGGCTGCACCTGTTGGGCGGTCTTATCGCGCTTGGCGCGACGTCGTTGAAAGTATGGGAAGGTGTTACAATGGAAGAAGCTCAAACGAGCGTCGAGCTATGCGCCGTTTATTGGCATTTTTTACTTCTCATTTGGCTGGTTTTTTTCGCTCTTCTGTTTCTTGCGGATCCGGTTCGCGGGGGCAGCGGTCTCGTTGCCTTGATATGCCGAACTTTTTGAGGGTGCGCTGATGTCTTCCGCCTCTGACTATGCTGGACGCAAGGTTTCGGATGATCAAATGGCCGACCCCGCGGCTGGGATCTCGCTTGAAGCTCCCGCCCATCGCGGAGGCTGGCAAGGTTTTGCTGCCGATTGGGCCTCGGACCAGAGGGCCTTCAAGAGTGCCACCTGGGGAAAAGCCATGATCTGGATTTTCCTCTTAAGCGACACCTTCATATTCAGCTGTTTCCTGCTGTCGTACATGACCGTGCGGATGTCGACGACGGTGCCTTGGCCAAATACTGGCGAGGTCTTTGCGTTGACAATAGCCGGCGTGGAAACCCCACTTCTCCTGATAGCCATCATGACCTTTATCTTGATCAGCAGCAGCGGGACGATGGCCATGGCCGTGAACTACGGCTACCGTCGCGACCGCGTGACAACAACGATCTTAATGCTGGCGACCGCAGCGTTCGGCGCTTCCTTTGTTGGAATGCAGGCTTTCGAGTGGACCAAGTTGATCTCGGAAGGAGTGCGGCCGTGGAGCAACCCCTGGGGCGCCGCCCAGTTTGGCGCGAGCTTTTTCATGATCACGGGCTTCCACGGTACCCATGTGACGATCGGGGTTATCTTCCTGCTCATCATAGCGCGAAAAGTTTGGCGAGGTGATTTCGACCAGGAGCGGCGAGGCTTTTTTACGTGGCGAAGAGGGCGCTATGAGATTGTCGAGACCATGGGGCTCTACTGGCACTTCGTCGATCTCGTGTGGGTATTCATCTTTGCGCTCTTCTATCTTTGGTGAGGAAAAGGCATGGCACAGAATAGGGTGAGCGAAGAAGGGCAACAACACCCAATTAAGCTTTATCTAATAGTCTGGGGCTGGCTGTTTGTTCTAAGCACATGTTCTTACCTCGTCGACTACTTTGGGCTCCAGGGATATCTGAGGTGGTCCTTGATTCTGCTGTTTATGGTTGTGAAGGCAGGCCTAATCGTGGCTGTTTTCATGCATATGGCTTGGGAGCGGCTCGCCCTGACGTATGCTATACTCGTCCCACCTGGGGCGGTGCTGGTTTTCGTCGCCATCATGGCGTTTGAGTCGGACTACACGCACTTCACTCGGGTCGCATTCTTCGGAACGGAGGAAACTAGTGCCCAACTCGCAACCGTCCCGTCTGCAAAGTCAGGGTCTGAGGCCGGAAAGGCCGCCACTTCTCGTGATCAGTTGAAGAAAGAGGCCGAGGAACGTGGTCCCGATGTCCCGAAAGCCGATCAAGAGTTTGAGGGGCGCAACGCCGCAGTCTCGGGCGGCGCTGCCGTAACCAAGGAGGCCGGAAAGTCCGTGCCAGCCAGCGGCGCTACCGTGGGCGTTGCTACGGTCCAAAACGATATCGCGATCGCCAAAGCCCCTGAATGGAAGTTTTATACCCTCAAGCCTGGCGATACGCTGTGGAAGATCGCTGAAACCGAATATGGCCACGATCATGGCGGTAAATATCGTCTGATTTTTGAAGCCAACAAGCCGTTGCTGTCCAATCCCAGCAAGGTCTATCCTGGGCAGAAGCTTCGCATTCCGCTGCCCCCGACCTAGCCAATCCGCTCCGAGCACGAGAGAAGTTCAGTGCACCCGATTGGAGACAAACCAAAGATTTGGCATCCTTTGCTTGGATCTCTTCTCGGTTTTTCGGCTGACGCGTTCGAAAGTTATCCCCTCGCGGCTCGGTCGCAGTCAACGCCGACCCAATCCACGACCCTGCGGTAAAGATGCCAACTCGAATGTCCTAGCACTGGCACCGCGACTGCGAGCCCAACGAACAGCAGCAGGAAGCCGGCCGCAAGGATCGCCGTGATGGTCAATCCCCACAGCGCCATAGTGGCGGGGTTTTTCAATACGGCCTTGGTCGAAGCGTAAACAGCGACAAAGAGTCCTGCATCGCGGTCGAGGAGCAAGGGAAACGAGACGACGCTGATGCTCAGGACTAGAACGGCATAGAGGAAACCGGCCGCGATACTTAGCCCGATAAATATCCAGCCTCGCGGGGTGCTAAGGAGATTTCCGATGAATGCTGCGAAGGTCTCCGACGGCGTGCGGCCAAAAAGCGCAACGTAAAGAGAGTGGGCCGTGAATTGCCAGCTTAGGAAAATTATCAGCAGCAGCAGGCCAAGCGACAGGATGGAGAAGATCGATCGCGAGTACATCACGCCGAGGGCGTCTTTCCAGGAGATGTCGAGCTTGACTTCCCGGCGCCGGCTAATCTCATATAATCCGATTGCGGCGAAAGGCCCAATGAGAGCGAAGCCCGACATGAGCGGGAAGATCAAATGAGGAGAATTGCCAACGATGAGCCAAATGCCGGCAAGCGGATAGATGAGAGCCAAAAATAAGAGGGATGACGGCAGCGTCAAAAAATCCTCCATGCCTTTGGCCAAGGCGTATTTGAGGTCCGGTCGTCCGATCTTGCGCACACTGAGAGGGGTCGGAGTCGAGTCTGAACCGACGATCAGGTGAAACTTCGGCATTGCGGTGTTCCTCCGAGCCGAACAAAAAGCGGTTTGCTCGACGCGACTGATGACAAGAAACCGCGAGCTGCATTTTTGAACACTATATGCTCACATGCGGAATTCGTCGCCGCGCGTGAGAGAGGGAGGCACGCCAGTAAAAACGCCGTCCGCTGAGTGCCATCCCGCGGCTGGGTGTCAACGAAGGCCGGTCCAATCCACGACCCTACGGTAGAGATGCCAACTCGAATGCGCCAAGATTGGCACGACGACCGCAAGCCCGGCGAACAGCAGCAAGAAGCCCGCCGCCAGCATTGCCGCGACAATCAGTCCCCACAGCGCCATTGTTAAGGGGTTCGATAGCACGGCCTTGACGGACGTCTGAACCGCCACCGGGGCCTCGACATCGCGGTCAAGAAGCAAAGGAAACGAGACGACGCTGATACTCAGCGCTGCGACGGCAAAGATGAAACCAATCGCGGTGCCATATCCGAAGAGCTTCCACCCCTGTGATGTGCCAACAACATTCGTGATGAATTGCCAGAGGGACTCCGGGGGCGTCGATCCAAAAAGCCCGGTATAGAGAGCCCGGGCAGTCAACATCCAAGCTACGAAAATTAGGAGCAGCAAGAGGCCGAGTGAAAGAATAGAGAAAATCGAGTGCGAGCGCACCACGCTGAAAGCGTGCGTCCACGAGGTCTCAAGACCGAGTTCCCGGCGCCGGCTGATCTCATACAAGCCAAGGCCCGCAAAGGGACCAATGAGAGCGAAACCCGCCATGAGCGGAAAAATCAGGGGCAGTGCATAGCCGGCAAGGCAAAAGCCGACGATTGGATAGATGAGACCCAGAAAAGCGAGCGATGACGGCATCGCCAAGAAATCGTTGCTGCCTTTGGCTAGAGCGTCCTTGAGGTCCGCGGGTCCAATCTTGCGCACCCGCGGATAGGCCGGAACGGAATCGGAACCGACGACTACATCAAATTTGGGCATTGGCGTTCCTCCCTCGCCAAGAAACAAGGCGCCAGCATTTCGGGGCGAAGCTCTGCACAAACTCGTGTGGCTGATCCACCAAGCGGCTTTCGCCCTCATACATACGAATCCAATAGTATAGCGCAACACATCCATTACTGGAAGAATCATGCCGAAATTTGCTATAAGCTCCGGCTGCTGCGTTTGCATTTGAGCATGTCTCTTAGGAATTGCTCCGGTAGCGCTGTGTGCCTTGTGTCCATTTGTACTTGAGCGCTGAGATGGACCGGAGATCACTGTCCTATACGGCTGGCAAAGCGCACCCAAGAACACGGATCCGGCCTCAGACTTTGGCGCTGCAGGCCATGTCTCAATCGTCTTAAACGTCCGTTTCGGGGGTAAAGTAGGCCACGCCGCGTTTTTCTTATTATGGGGTCGGCTCTGCCGTCACCGGTAGCGTTGCTCTTTTGTTGCTGGACTCATCCACGCCCACGTATGATTTCCGAACTTTCGAGTTAGCCCAGTTATTGAGGCGTCAACTTGTTTCGCTACAGCTGGGGCGTAGCGTGTGCCCACCTTTGGTGTGGCCTAGTAGTAAGTCGCCACGCATGTTCCTACGCGAAGGATCAAGCGTCGGTTTGGCCCGGCGAGTGCGTCATTTCCTGCGCTTGGACTAGTCCGCCAAAAGGCGATAGCCTCGAATTCTCGTATCGGGCGCGGCTCCATTGCGCTCATTCGAGAAGAACTGCCTCGGCCAGGGAGAACGCCATGTCTGACAGTGTCTATAAAGTCATCGAAATCGTTGGAACTTCCACAAAATCTTGGGATGCCGCAGCGGCGGCTGCCGTCGAGCGCGCCTCGCAGTCCCTCCGCGACTTGCGCATTGCCGAAGTGATCGATCAGGATGTGCAAATCAGGGACGGCAAGATCGAACTTTACCGCACGAAGCTGAAGCTGTCGTTCAAGTTCGAAGAAACAACATAAGCCTGCAAGTGGCACGGGTGCCCCCCAGCCGACCAGTTTTAAAAGGCTGACGCTTTTTAGCAAGTCTAGGCACAGCTTCGACTGCAGGAACTCGCATGCAGTCTCTGCAGGAACGAGGACGAGGTACCCGGCCGTCAATGGCTTCGCCATTACACTGCATCTCACGGATCGGATGAAGTTGCCCTATCCCCAAAGCGGCATAACACCATAACAGAACTAAAGTCTTCGAGACTCCATCGGAAAGCCTGGATTGCTAAGGGACCAGGCAAATTTTTGATGAGTCCGTGAGGCCCTGAGGCACGCAACCTCACAGATAGACGAAAATCATTGGGCAGAACAAAGTCCGTCGTGCCATAGAGCACGAAACTGTCGCGTGAGGTAGGGTGACTCGGAACCCCGCGCATCCCCAATTGCCCGCGAGTACGTCTCCATGCCCGAATCACGCCGCTTGAAGGCTGTCCAAACGCCGATCATCCCGGTGATCACCGACCTCATCCGGGCCCATCCAGGCACCATTTCACTTGGTCAAGGCGTCGTTAACTACGGGCCCCCGTCCGGTGCGGCGAAGGAAACCATGCGGTTTCTGGACGAGCCGGCGAACAACAAGTATCAGGGGGTATCCGGGATCCCGCCCCTCCGCGAAAGGATAATTCAAAAACTCGCCTCGGAGAATTGCATTGACGTCGGCGAAACCCACGGAAACGGTCTCATGGTCACCGCTGGGGGAAACCAGGCGTTCCTCAATGTTGTCCTCGGGATTCTCGATCCGGGCGATGAGGTCATCCTTCCTGTGCCGTATTATTTCAACCATGAGATGGCCATCACCATGGCCAATGCTCGTCCGGTGCTCGCGCCGACCGGCAATGATTACCAACTGGACCTAGGGGCCCTCCGTGCTGCGATTACGCCGCGCACCCGCGCCATCGTGACGGTCTCGCCCAACAACCCCTCAGGTGCCGTGTATCCCGAAGCCGCCTTGCGAGCGGTCAACGCCCTCTGTGCCGAGCACGGCATCTACCACATCAGCGACGAGGCCTACGAATACTTCACCTTTGATGACGCCCGCCACTTCTCGCCGGCGTCAATTTCAAGCGCGTCCGCCCACACGATTTCGTTGTTCTCCATGTCGAAGGCCTACGGGTTTGCTAGTTGGCGTATTGGCTGGATGGTCTTCCCCGAGGAGCTTGAGTTGGCGATGCAGAAGATTCAGGACACCGTCATCATCTGCCCATCGGCGATCGCCCAATGCGCCGCTGCCGGTGCACTAAGCCATGGACCCGACTTCGTAACGGAGAAAGTCCGTGCGCTCGCGGAAACGCGGGCGATGGTGCAACGCCAACTGGGCATTTTGGAAAAGGCCGGCCTGGTACATGTCCCGCCTGCTTCGGGAGCCTTGTACTTCCTCCTGCGCCTACGGTCACGACTGACGCCGCTGGCCTATGCAACGCGCTTGATTTGCGAACACGGCGTCGCCGTGATCCCGGGCGACGCTTTTGGCCTAGCAGAGGGATGCCATATCCGGATCGCCTACGGCGCCCTTGAACCTGCCACGGTCGCGCAAGGCATCGGACGGTTGGTCGCAGGTGTGCAGGCGCTGCAGGATTGATCTCACTAACTCTGCAGCAGCAAGCGCTTCGCTCTCGTACCGCTCGGCCTTGATTTGAACTGTGCTACCCATAGCGCACAGCCGGAGACCAACAACGATGCTCCAGACAACACTATTGAGATGGTGTCTTTTAGCTCCTGCCGTTGCGAAGCTGCCCCAGAAATTAAGCAAGGATTAAAAGGCACCACAATCAAACTGATCGAAGGCGCGCAGGCTGGCGGTTAGCGGAAGGTCAAACCGGGGCAAAGACAAATGGCACGATCCAATTTTGACCGCCATCTGAAAATGGAGTTTCATGGCCACCGTATAAAAAGAGGGAGGGACATCCATGGACTTAAAAAAAGTGATTGCCGACGTAACGGCCGCCATCAAAAAGCTCACCGTACCGGCGGCTAGCCCATCAAGTCCGGCACCGGGAAGGACGGCCGTGGACAACGAAGCGGTTCGAGAAGAGGGCCATCAAGCCAGATATGATGCCGGCTATGATCAGGGATATGAGGACGGCCGAGAAGCGGGCCACGCACACGGTTACAAAGAAGGCTATAACGAAGGCCTTCAAGCAGGGATGGAGGCTGCGTCACCAGCACAGGAGGCACCGCAATAGGCCGGCGATTGAGTTTCACGCTGACCGACCAAACAAAAACCCCCTGGCCTGGGGTTTTACATACCAGACCGGGGGCAAGCTGACGGGTGCGAGCACTCCTGAGACGAAGCCGAGCGAATAGCCACGGGCTGGAGGACGCTTAAGCATCTGCGCTGGCGGCCGCCAGTTCGGCCAGCCAAACCGCGAAGGCTGCCGCTAACGCACGCCATGACCAGCCAGGCGGCAGCCGCGACAAACAGAGGCGAAAACGTGAGATGTGGGCCGCAAAGTATTCAACTCGCGAAATTTGCGCAGAAGAGGAATGCCCTGCCCCGGGCATGTATTTCTCTACTGCAAGGAAGGCTTTGAGAACTCTGGAAGACAAAGTTCTTTGATAAACTTTGGAAAAAGCGTGGTCACTCGTTGAGCCCGAAGCCTGTCCGTCGACCCGAGGTTATTTTACCACTACAATGGGCGCATGCATCGAGCGTTAACAATTCATCCGGACTCCTTTTGCCCTGCGGTGACGCACATCGAAGTGGAAGTGATGCGTCGATGCGCGGACCGTTTGGTCTTGTCCTATTCGGTAAACGGCGAGATAGGCGATATACGTATTCCGCCCGCAGTTGCGGCAGCGCGTTCTGATGAACTTTGGCGGCACACCTGTTTCGAGGCATTCATTCGCGCATCGCTCGGCGCCGGCTATTACGAATTCAACCTTGCACCCTCAGGTCAATGGGCGGCGTATCGGTTCGATAGCTATCGAAGCGGGATGCGAGTTGCAACCGAGATAAGCGCGCCCCGCATTGAGGTACAATCGAGCCGAGCGTGCTACAGATTGCAAGCCTTGCTGGAAATGGATCAGATGTCGAGCCTGCGAATCGACGGGGCGTGGCGAATTGGTCTTGCGGCCGTGATCGAAGAAACGAGCCAGCATAAATCATATTGGGCGCTGGCGCATCCTCCGGGCAAGGTGGATTTCCATCATTCCGATTCATTTGCCCTTGAATTTGCATAAAGTGTAGCGACCATGAAATTTGGCATCGATCGACTTGTCACCGAACCCACTTTGCGCGCGCCACTCAAGGGCAGACGCGTTGCATTGGTCGCACATCCTGCCTCAGTGACGCCAAATCTGACGCACTCGCTCGATGCGTTAGCGGCACGCAGCGACATCAAGATCACCGCAGCATTCGGTCCACAGCATGGTCTTCGCGGCGACAAGCAAGACAACATGATTGAATCACCAGACTTTTTTGATCCGGTACATAACATTCCAGTATTCAGCCTCTATGGTCAAGTGCGCGAGCCGACCGATGCGATGATGGATACATGCGATGTCATCCTCGTCGATCTACAGGATTTGGGTTGCCGCGTTTATACGTTCATAACGACGCTGCGCTATGTACTCGAAGCGGCGTCGAAATATCGCAAAGCAGTATGGGTGTTGGACCGGCCTAATCCCGTTGGCCGGCCAGTCGAAGGGTTGGCGCTGCGCGCCGGATGGGAAAGCTTCGTTGGCGCGGGGCCATTGCCAATGCGTCACGGGCTCACGCTCGGTGAGTTGGGCCTGTGGTTCATCCGAATGCTCAACCTCGATATCGAGTATCGTGTTGTAGAATTGCATGGCTGGCAACCCGATGCCGCGCCGGGATTCGGCTGGCCGCTGGGAGAGCGCACATGGATCAATCCCAGTCCCAATGCGCCGAATTTATGGATGGCGCGCGCCTATGCGGGAACGGTGATGCTTGAGGGCACGACGCTCTCGGAAGGGCGCGGCACCACGCGACCGCTCGAGATGTTCGGCGCTCCCGATATCGATGCGCGCGCTGTCATAAAGGAAATGCTCACTCTTGCCCCGCAGTGGCTCTGTGGTTGCCGCTTGCGCAATTGCTGGTTCGAACCCACATTTCACAAACATGCCGGCAAGCTGTGCAATGGCGTGCAGATTCACACGGAAGGTCCCGATTACGATCATCAGGCATTCAAGCCCTGGCGTATCCAGGCGCTCGCTTTCAAAGCTATTCGCCGGTTATATCCAGACTATCTACTCTGGCGCGATTTCGTCTACGAGTACGAATTGGGCAAGCTCGCCATTGATGTCATCAACGGCAGTCCGTTGCTCCGGGAATGGGTGAACGATGCACGCGCGACACCGCAAGACTTGGATGAGCTTGCCATGCCTGATGAGCTGGCCTGGTTGAACGAGCGCCACGGATACCTTTGCTACTGAAACTGAAAGCGCAGCGCCGGGCGCTTAAGGCGCTTCTTGCGGTGCATTAGAGCGAACCGCCGCAGGCTTTTGTCGCGAGAGATCAATCCTGCGGGCGGAACAGAAGTTGCGCCGAGTAATACTCGGCCAATTTCTCGATCTCATCGTCGCGCAGCTTCGCCGCGATCGAGCGCATCCTCGTATAGATATCATTGTGTCGCTCGCCCTTGGCGAAGGCTTGGAGCTGGGTAGCGAGATAATCTTTCCTTTGTCCTGACAATGTCGGTGTCTCGATCGGCCCGCCGGCATGCACGCCATGGCAGGAGGCGCAGGACGGAAGACCACGCGCCGAATTGCCGAACTCGACGAGGCGAACGATATCGGGATCGCCAGACGAGATCGTTCGTGGATCCAAGGCACCCTTTGTGAGCACCGCGAAATGCGCCGCCACATCCGCCATCTGATCATCGTCGAGGTTTTGCACGATGGTGGCCATCAGCTCATTGACCCGCGCGCCATTCTTGAAATCGTGCAGCTGCTTATAGATCGCAAAAGCCGACTGGCCTTCCATATGGGGAATTTTCGGGTCATAGGCGGCGCCAGATTCGATATGGCAAGAAACGCAGATGTTCGCCGCGATATCCGAACCATTTTCTTCATTGGGACGATGCAGCCGCTCGATGACTTCCGGGGTCCAGGCAACCATTGAAACTGGCTGCGCCACGGTTGCGCTGCTCGGCTGCCGGAAGGCGGGAGATCCCGGCTGAATACCGAGCGATCGGCAAATCGCCTGGAAGGCGGAAAGACCCGCCGATTGACCCTGCGCGATCGGAATGAGGACAAAGCCGAGGAGGCCGGCGATGACAACAATGGCAATAACGGTGACAACGGCGCGAGTTGCGAACCGCCCGTCTTGACCTTCCTCGCTGATGGGTGGCTGCGTCATCGCGCTAACCTCCCCGATCGACGCGGTGAACGACGGCATGGGGCGCCTCGATGACGAACGCCTGCGCGATCGGCCAACCAAAGGCAGCCAGCATCAAAAACGCCACCAGCACATTCCACAAGCCGAAGCCGTTGAGCGAGGCCGGCACATGCGTCACCGGATGCACTGGCAGCGCGAAGCGGAAGGGTAGGCGGGCAGCCTCCGGTTTCCGGTACAAGAACAAAAGATTCCAGACGAAGAGCAATGCGCTTGCAAGAAGCAACAGGCCGCCGATGAGGGAGACGACCACCCATGGCCCCCAGGCGGCGATGATCGGGTTCGAATAATCGAACTGTGCAACGCGGCGCCACTGGCCTTGCAGCCCGAGCCAATGCCACGGCAAGGACATGGTCATCATGCCGAGGAACCAAAGCCAAAGCTGTATCCGTTGCGGCATCGATGAGGAGGGCTCGTGGCCAACAAGCCTTGGCCAGATTTCATAGGCAATGGCAAAATACATAACGACCACGGCGCCACCGAAGATTAAATGAAAATGCGCGGTGACCCATGAGGTGTTGTGAACCATCGCGTTGAGGCCATAGCCCATATTCACGAGGCCGCCGCCGCCGCCAAAGAAAAGCATGACAAAGGAAAGACCCGTGGCAAGAACCATGGGCCGCTCCCAAGGCAGCGCCGGGATCCAGCCAAAGAGCCCGCGCCCGCCGCGCAACCGTCCTGCAATTTCAAACGATGCGGTGATCGTGAAAATCGTCAGCAACGTCGGAACGGTGACCAAAAGCGTCAGGAACATCTGCAAGAACTTGAAGCCCGCTGGCTCTTGCGGATCCATGAAGAGGTGATGGAAGCCGACGGGCAGGGAGTAGAGAATGAATAGAACGAATGACAAGCGCCCCATGAGGTCGCTGTAGAGTCTGCCGCCCGCCGCTTTCGGCGCCATGGTATAAAACGCGATATAGGCGGGAAACAGCCAGAAGTAGACGATTGGATGCAAAGTCCAGGAAAATAGGGTGCGCGTCAGGCCGACGTCGATCGTGTGGATGAGGCCCAAGGAGGCCGGCAGGACGATAAAGAGCACCTCGGCGGCAACGCCAGCTGTCGTCCAAAGCCACATAATGGCATTGGCGACAGTTCCGAACATGGCGAGCGGCACCGGCACGTTGGGGTTGGCGCGCTTCCATTGCGCCATCGCCACGATCATCAAAACGCACCAGATCCAGGACCCGACGATGACGAGAACGAGCCCGAGGTAGAAGTATGGGCTCGCGGTAAGGGGCGGATAGAAGGTATAAAGTACCGAGGCGCGGCCGCTGAGAATAGCATAAGAGGCCATCGCCGCGCCAATGAGCCCAAGGATGAAGCCAATCCATCCAAAGGTTTTTCCAGGCAGCGGGCGCTCAAGCGCGGTCTCGGCGGTGAAATAGCCAAATCCCATGACGAAAAACGTCGTCAGCACGAAAGCCATGCTGACGCCGTGCTCGGTCACGGCGAGAAAATAATTATCCGGGGTAACGAAAGGAGCCGGCAGCGGGCTTCGTGCCCACATCTGCCACACCCCAAAAAAGCAAGCGATCGCAAAAGCCGCGAAAGCAACCCATAGATGCGCGAGCGTCAACCGCTCAAGACTTCTCACAGGCAACCCTCCCGTTGGCATCTGGCCGGAAATTTTCACGCGGCACGACGCGAACCGTCGCCCACATCTGGCTATGGCCAAACCCGCAAAACTCATGGCAGGGCATCAAGAGATCGCCTGTCTTGGTAAAGACGGTGCGGATCTGCGACACGTAGCCTGGAACGACCATCGAATTGACATTCGTTCCCGTCACGAGGATCCCATGGATGACATCGGGGCTCGCCAAGCGAAGCGTCACGGGCTCATTCGCTGGAACAACGATGCATTGCGGGTTGAAGGCAAATTGCGCCGTCACAATGCGCGTTGTCACCTGCCCTCCCGCTTCGACCCGCGTGCCAAGATTGCTCTCGGTAAACTCAGCAGAGAGATGCAGGGTTTTAGGATCGATGGTCTCGATGTTGCTCGGCGGGTTCACATGCAGCGCGAACGCGGCATAAAGAACAGCGCCGAGGATCACCGCGACGGCGATGATGACGCCCGCCGTCCAGCGCCGTTCATGGCGCAGGATTTCTTGTTCGAGATTTGACATCCCGTTACCCTACGACGCCGCGCGGGATGAAGATGACGAAGTAAACAAAAGAATAGCCGAGCATCAGAAGGAAAACCGCGAAGCCTGCGAGAACGGCCGCGCCCCGCGGGACCTGCTTCATGACTTCGTTGAGTTGCGCCTCGGTGGGGCCCTCATTCTCGGAATCTGCTTCTCTCAATCTCTGTAACTCCCGCTACCCTCTTGAGCTTAGGTTATATCAGCCGTGTTTGGAATCAAAACGCGTCATTTGTCCGCACCGCTGAAGCCAACGGTAATGCCATGGCTTCCATGAGACAACAACGGACTACCCAAATCCTTCAGACACGTCTTTGATCTAGAGCAATGCCGCGTTCAAAGCGGTCTTTGCACCGCGCCTCATTTGGCTTACGATCGCGGCAACGATAGCCGGAAAGGCAGGGAGGAGACGCCATCATGCCAGGTTCCCCAGATCGGGCGGTGTCCGCGCCGCGCTCCGTCGCGCTCATCGGCCCCTATGGGAGCGGCAAATCAACACTCTTCGATGCCCTGATGGCGACGGCGGGATCGCCGCCGAAAAAGCCGCTTGATCCGCGAAAACGCGTCGTCAGCACGGAATTGCGCCTGGGCCACTGTTCATTTCTCGGAGATCATTGGTCGATCCTCGATTGCCCAGGCTCGGTAGAATTTGCCCATGAGGCACAGGCGGCGCTCGCCGCCGTCGATCTCGCGATCGTCGTCTGCGAACCGGCGGCGGGACGCGGCTCAAGCATGCCGCTATGGATGCGCGCGCTCGAAGACTTTGGCCTGCCCCATCTCATTTTCGTCAATAAGATCGACGCGCTCGCGAGCACCGTCGAGGATATGCTCGCGGCATTTCAGCCCTTTTCGAAATATCCGCTCGCGCTGCGGCAATTGCCCATCATCGAGAACGATAGCGTGGCTGGCTATGTCGAGGTCGTCAGCGGGCGGGCTTACCGCTACAGCACCAACCAGGTCGGCGAGCGGATCGAGATCCCCGCCCAGCTTCGCGACCCGGAAAAGCAAGCGCTCGATGGCCTGGCGGAGGTGCTCGCCGACCAGGATGACGCGCTGCTTGAAAAGCTGATCGAGGAGATCCCGCCAACGGCGAGTGAGCTTTACCAACATATCCGGAAGGATCAAGCGAGCGGCACGATTGTCGAGGTCTTGTTTGGATCGGCCGTGCGCGGGCATGGGGTCTTCGCCCTATGGAAGGCACTTCGGCACGATGTGCCGGCCGCCGCCGAAACCGCCGCGCGCCGCGGCATCACCCAAGGCGATCAACCGCTTGTCCAAATCTTCAAAACGCTGCAAGCAGGGAAACTTTCGCTCGGCCGCGTATGGCGCGGCACGCTGCACGATGGCGCATCATTCGGCGGCTCGCGCGTTGGCGGCATCCAGCGCTTTCCGGGCGGTGAATCGGCCCGCGTTCCTGAGGCGGAAGCCGGCGAACTCGTCGCGCTCGGGCGTCTCGAAGGCGTTGCCTCGGGGGCAGTGCTCGGCGATGCGAGCGGGGCCACCCTACCCTATCCCGCGTCACCGCCACCGGTCTTCGCACTGACGGTCGCCCCAAAGGACCGAAAGGATGATGTCAAACTTTCGGGCGCGCTCAATAAGCTCGCGCTCGAAGATCCGAGCCTCATCGTTGAGCATAACCTCGAGACCGGCGAAACACTTTTAAAGGGCCAGGGTGAAATCCACCTCAATAACGCCATTGAGCGCCTCGCGAGCGTCTATAACCTGCAAATTACGACCTCTACGCCCAAGATCGCCTATAAAGAGACGATCAAGCAAGCCGTGACGCAGCATTCCCGCCTCAAGCGGCAAACGGGCGGCCACGGCCAGTTCGCCGACGTCAAACTCGAGATCGAGCCGCGCCATCGCGGCGAAGGCTTCGTGTTTACCGACAAAATCGTCGGCGGGGCGGTGCCGAAGCAATATATTCCGGCCGTCCGCGAGGCGGCGGAAGAAGCGATGCAGAAAGGGCCGCTCGGCTATCCCGTCGTCGATGTCGCGGTCACCCTGCTTGATGGCACGTTTCATACGGTCGACAGCTCCGATATGGCGTTCCGGACGGCGACACGCCTTGGCATAGCGGAAGGACTCGCCAAGGCAGGGCCGGTGCTCCTTGAACCGATCGATCATGTGACGGCGAGCGTTCCAAATAGTTTCACGGCCGCCGCCCAGCGGCTCCTCACTGGCAGGCGTGGGCAAATCCTTGGCTATGCCGAACGACCTGGCTGGCCCGGCTGGGACGATGTCGAAGCCCTCGTGCCGGCGGCCGAATTGCAAGATTTCATCATCGAATTGCGCTCCGACAGCCTGGGCCTCGGCCATTACCGCCATCACTTCGACCACCTCGCCGAGGTGCGTGGAAGGACGAGCTGAATAGCAGAGTCCAAGAATCTATAGCTTTGCGAGGGCGGCATTCAATTGGCATTCAGTAAATCCATTTTAAGGTTTCGCCGATCAAAATTTCCTGTTATGTCTAAGTGATGATTGATGACTAACCATAGCGGTCCAATCTTGACCTGTGGCGTAACCCCGGAGCATCATGGCGAGCGTCTAGACCGCTTCCTTGCTGGTGCCCTTTTTGCTGAAAACATTTCGCGCACCCGGGTCAAGAGCCTGATCCAAGAGGGGCATGCGTCGATCGACGGCGCCACAGTGACCGATCCAAGCCTCTTGTTGCGCGCCGGGCAGACGGCTTTGCTGCGGCTGCCGCCGCCGCTCGATCCGGCGCCAAAGGCCGAGAACCTTGGCCTCGCCATCGTCTTCGAGGATCACCACCTCCTCATCATCGATAAGCCCGCCGGGCTTGTTGTTCACCCCTCGGGCGGGCATGAGGCGGGAACGCTCGTCAATGGGCTGATCGGCCATTGCGGCGATGAACTTTCGGGGATCGGCGGCGTGCGCCGCCCTGGAATCGTGCACCGGCTGGACAAGGACACGTCTGGCCTTTTGGTGGTGGCGAAGACGGATGCCGCGCATCAGGGGCTGGCGCGGCTCTTCGCTGACCACGGAAAAACGCTTCCGCTCATTCGCGAATACCTCGCCTTTGCCTGGGGCGTTCCAGATCGGCCGTTCGGCACCATCGACGCTCCCCTCGCCCGCGACGGCGCGACCCGCCAGAAGATCGCCATCGCTCCCGCCGGGCGCGGGCGGCGCGCGGTCACCCATTGGCGCCTCCAAGAGACGTTCCATCGGCAAGTGAGCATGATCGCCTGCCAGTTGGAGACCGGGCGCACGCACCAAATCCGCGTTCACCTGGCGCATATTCGCCACCCGGTGCTCGGCGATCCGCTTTACGCCAGAGGATACAAAGCCAAAGCGGCGAAGCTTCCCGCCGCCGCCGAGGCGGCTGTCGCGGCGTTGTCGCGCCAAGCCTTGCATGCGGCGGTCCTCGGCTTTCCGCATCCGCTCACGGGAAAGATCTTACGCTTCGAAAGTCCGCTGCCGGAGGAGCTGAGCCGCCTCCATGATGCTTTGCGAAGAGGAATTGGCCTTAACGATGTGTCTGATGCGTCTTAAGAAAGAGGCAGGCCAGCAAGGTTTGACCAATAAAACCTCGCCAACCCAGCCGCCATCGTAGATTTCACGTTTATTTGAATTGAGAATGTAATTTCTTGAGCTGTTTGATCGAAGTTAAAGGAAGGTGTTTTTATAAAAAGTTTAGTTCTTGATCGTACCGTTTCACTCTCGAAGCGGTGGAATATTTCCAAAGTTTAATCTCGCAACGAAGCCGATCCTCTTCCGGCGCTGGCCGCGTTAGTTTATATTATTGAACCGTGAATTGCGGGCCGACGATCGACGTGGCCAATCAAGGACCTGCTGGATAGGGGGTTCGTAGGAGAACGTGAAATGATTGCTGCGCTGCCAATGATTGCGGGTGAGAGTGGCCTTGCGCGCTACCTCAACCAAATCCGCCGTTTCCCGATGCTGGAACCGGAAGAGGAATACATGCTCGCCAAGCGCTGGCGTGAGCATGAAGATCCGGATGCCGCGCACAAGCTCGTCTCATCGCATCTGCGCCTTGTCGCCAAGATCGCCATGGGTTACCGTGGCTATGGCCTCCCCATCAGCGAGGTGGTCTCCGAAGGCAATGTTGGCCTCATGCAGGCCGTCAAGCGGTTCGAGCCGGAGAAGGGATTCCGCTTGGCGACTTACGCCATGTGGTGGATTCGCGCCTCAATTCAAGAATATATTCTGCGATCCTGGTCACTCGTGAAGATGGGGACGACCGCCAACCAGAAGAAGCTGTTTTTCAACCTCCGCCGTGCAAAAAGCCAAATCTCGGCTCTCGACGAGGGCGATATGCGCCCTGATCAGGTGAAAACCATCGCCCGCCGCCTCGGCGTCACCGAGCAAGACGTCGTTGACATGAACCGGCGCATGTCCGGCGATGCCTCGCTCAATTCCCTTGTTCGCGAGGATGGCGAAGGCGAGTGGCAGGATTGGCTTGTCGATGAGAGCGCGAGCCAAGAGAATCTCCTCGCTGACCGCGAGGAAAGTGACAACCGCCTTGATGCCTTGCACAACTCGCTGGAGGTTCTGAACGCGCGCGAGCGCCGCATCTTTGAGGCGCGGCGGCTCGCCGACGACCCGATGACCCTCGAGGCACTTTCGGCGGAGTTCGGCATTTCCCGCGAGCGGGTGCGTCAGATCGAGGTTCGCGCCTTCGAGAAAGTGCAATCAGCTGTCAGGGCCAAGGTGGCAAGGACAGAAGCCTTGCCGGAGCACGAGTCGATCGAAGGACCCGCCGCGCACGTGTAATCACTGGGGGAAATACCCTACCCTTTCAAGCCACGAATAGCCCCGCCGCAGGCGGGGCTATTCGCATCATCCATTTGTTTTCAAGCGGCGCATATCTTATTTGACTGGCTTCGTTGCGGCATCGAGCGACTCCAGGAACGTGACCACTTTCGCCTGGTCTTTCGCGTCAGCCAATACATCGGTTTGATTACCCGCCGTCCGGTGGTTCTCATCGGCCAGAACGCAAGCCAGAGTTTCGCAGGCTCCGTTGTGGTAATAGGGCGGAAAGGCGAAAATCCCCAAGAGCGATGGCGGGCTGAAGCCGTTGCCTTTCCCATCTTGGTTGTAATCGAACCCGAGTGCATCCTGCGGCGCGGCCTGGAGGACACCATTGACGAGGACGCGGGTGGCCTTTTCCACCGCGCCGATCAGAGGCTCACCTGGAATTGCGTTTCCCGATCCTTGGACATTGAGATTGAAAGATTTGATATCCCGGAGGAAGCGCGCCAGATATTGGTTGTTGACCGGGTTGCCGATGACGGCGGCCGTCAAACAGCCGGGCGGCGAACCGGTTCCCGTGCTCGTTTCGCAGAAGATATCATTGATGTTTGGGGGCGGAGTGAAGTCCCGGATGCTCGACGTCCATTGATTGCCGCCGTGGCAAGTCCCGCAACCGGCTTCGACAAACAATTCCCGTCCGTCCTCCACATCGTCGCTCGAAATGCCTCCCTTGATCTCTTTGTCCGTCAAGGGCCCATTGGGCGTCCGAATGGCGACGCGGACCCACTCGTTCAAGGCCGAGAGGGCTCTCACGGGAACTGTGCTCCCGGGCAATGTCACGGTGATTTCGTTGCGGCCTTCGTTTGGCTTCAAAAAGGCATTGATCGTGCACGGCGCCAATTGCGCATTGGTGTCGCCGAGCAAGAGACCATGGTTCGGGTCAAAGAGGCTGGTCGCGGGCGGGGGATCGCTGCAAGTCTGTGCTGCCGCTAAGTTTCCTGGCCCGGAGACGTTGCGGACGTTGGCGTCGAAATCATGGACTTCATCGAAGATCGCCGAATAGTTAAGCACGCGTTGGTTGCTTGTGGCCTGGGTGCGACCTTGCGGGTCGAAGGTGCCGTTGAGTGGCACGGATTTGCGCGGCCCGGTATTGAAGGTCCATACCACACTGTCCGAGAACCCCTTGAAATGGCAGCTCGAACACGCTTGCCAGCCGACCTGCGCAAGACGCTCATCGATGGAAATCGTCGTGCCGGAGGGCTGATTGTAATGGCCGCGCGAGGAAAAGAATTGCTCGGCGCCGACCAAGACCACCTCTCCCTCGCTGCCTGGCGCGGGCAAAGCGGTTGTCTGGACAACCGTGCTTACCTGGTCAGTGATCAGATTCACCACCGAGACATTGCGCGAGACAAAGTTAGCCACATAGGCCGTCGTGCCTATGCTGTTGATCACGATTCCCTGCGGATTTTTGCCCGCGCCGGCCCCACTTGTGGCGGGATTCGTTGGGTCATTCAGGTCGATGACATGCGTCGTCATCGGCCCGCCGGTAAAGGAGATCGTCCCATCCGCCGCGACGAGGACCTTGACCAAGAGATCGCTCGCCGCCGCAACCACGTAAGCGGCTCCGGGTCCTGTTTGATTGGTGAAGGCAATCCCCCAGGGGTTAGCGAAGAAGATCGTCGGCTTGCCGGTTTCGGGGGTGCGCGCGCCGAGATGCAGATTTGGGCCGAGATTGCTGCTTCCAAGGAAAAACTTGGTTAGGCTGGCATCGGTCTGACTATTTCCGTTCACGTCGTCAATAATATTGAGATAGGCCTCCGTATCGACCCGGAATTGCAGCGGGTCGCTCGGCGACGCGGCAACATTTGGCAAATAGGCTTGGTTGCCCCGGATGACGATGCTTTGCAGCTGGTTCGGGAAGGCCAGCGTATTCACGCCCGAGTTGACAGGAAACTCAAAGCCTGTGATCTGCGGCGCGAGAGTGATTACAGCGGCCGGGGAATAATCTTTTATTTCAAAAGAGCTCGTATCGATGTCAAGCCGGCAGACGAGGCCCTCCCTGCCCGTGTCGACCCCCTGTACCCCGTTTGGCTGAATGAAGGACAAGAAGCGCGTTACATAAAGCTTCTTACTATCCTGGGTGACCCCAAGGCCGCGCGGTTGAAAGTGCCGGTTGCGGTCGGGATCGTTGCAAAGGCTGCGACGGATATTCACATTCCCGATGATCTCCTGCTCCTTGGCGTCGATCACCGTCACGGTGTCCTGCGAGCTGTTAGCGACGAAGACGCGCTTGCCGTCCGGCGATGTGACGATGTTCCAGGGCTCGGCGCCGGTCTTTAACGTGCGGTAAACTTCAGCCATAAACTTGTCCGTCGGATAGGAATTTTCGATTCGAATGATCGTAACCGTGCTGTCGGCGGCATTGGCCACATAGGCATATCGGTTGTCTGGATCGAGCGTGACACCCTGGGGTTCTTTACCGACGGGGATGTTTTTGATCAGCGCATTGGTGTCGGTACGGATCACCGAGACGGTATTGTCCGCTGGATTGACCGACCATACGAACCTGTTATCGGCAGAGATCGCGATTGGGCTCGAATAAGTCGGACGGACGAAATTGTCCCAAGCAAATGCGGATTGCGCAATAAGGCTCGGTGCCGTCGCTACGGCAGCGAGAGTTGTGCCCGCCCGGAAAGTCCGCAGCGCCTTGTGAAAAAAGGATATCGCTTTTTGCATAACGCACCCCCCTCTCCCGTTAGGTGAACGATTGCTCTATGTTCACCATCAGTTGAACTCAAATATCGTCGTCACCTCCATCGCAATAACTTGCGATTGACGTTTATTGAATATTGCTTCTGTTAACGATAATAGCGCCTCACAGTCTTCACTGTACAGGCCCATCTGTAAAAGTCAATTTTAACTTTATGTCATATACATTATTTGCTTGTTCTTTGCTTTATTTAAGATTTTTCTTGGCAATAAATAAAATAATAATACTCAAATATTTGGAGCAAATTATTGCTAATATATGATATAAATCACATCAATAGCCACGGCTGTGCCTGTTTTTCTGAATCAATAGCTAGGGCGGTGCTAATGAGAGAAATCAGTCTGCAAGCGGCACGCACAGCGCCTCCAAGGTGCCGAAAGTCGCAGACAAAACCCAAAAGGGACTAAATATGCCGGTGCGAGAGCGAGAGAGGCGGCAGGTGTTGGACGAAGACCGAGCGGCGAAGCCCCGCCCTAACAACACCCATTGCTGCCATTCGAGCAGGTGAGGAGCCGCGTAATGATCGATCTTTACTACTGGACGACGCCGAACGGCCATAAGATCACGCTTTTCCTCGAAGAGATGGGCCTCCCCTACACCATCCATCCGGTTAATCTTGGCCGCGGCGATCAGTTCAAGCCCGAGTTTTTGGCGATTTCGCCGAATAACCGCATTCCGGCGATTGTCGATCACGCTCCAGCCGGCGGCGGCACGCCGCTCTCAGTCTTCGAATCTGGCGCAATCCTTCTCTATCTTGCCGAAAAGACCGGCAAATTCTTGCCCCCGGATCTTCGCGGCCGGTTTGAAGTCCTAGAATGGCTTTTTTGGCAGGTCGGCGGCCTTGGCCCAATGGCCGGGCAGAACCATCATTTCCGCCAATACGCGCCGGAAAAAATCGCCTACGCCATCGACCGTTACGTTCATGAGACCGGCCGTCTCTACGCCGTTCTCAACAAACAGCTCAAAGACCGGCCCTTTATCGCCGGCGATTATTCCATCGCCGATATGGCCTCTTATCCCTGGATCGTCTCCCACGACAACCAGGGCCAAAGGCTGGAAGATTTCCCGAATTTAAAACGCTGGTTCGAGCAAATCCGCGACCGGCCAGCCACGCGGCGCGCCTATGCGAAGGCCGAAGAGATCAACAGGGCGCGGTCGTGAATGACGAGGCCTCTCGCAGAATACTCTTCTCGCAGTCGGCGGCCAGCGTGAGATAGCTGGCCCGCACGAGAGGGGCCCGGCCTCGCCGCGCTTTATTTCTTAAAAACTCGGGCTTATACCAACCGCGCATCCCCTAGAACTTAGCTCCCGCGCCGCGGCGCAGAAACCGGAGGCAGCACCTTCATGGCTGGACATAGCCAGTTCAAGAACATCATGCACAAAAAGGGCAAGCAGGATGCGATCCGCTCCAAGATCTTTTCCAAACTAGCCCGGGAAATCACCGTAGCCGCAAAACTAGGTTTGCCCGACCCCGCGATGAACCCGCGTCTTCGTGCCGCCGTCCTCGCCGCGCGCGCCGAAAACATGCCAAAGGATAACATCGAGCGGGCCATCAAAAAGGCGGCCGGCTCTGATTCGGAAACCTACGCGGAAGTACGCTATGAAGGCTATGCCCCCGGCGGCGTCGCCATCATCGTCGAGGCCCTCACCGATAACCGCAACCGCACGGCGGGAGAAGTGCGCTCCTACTTTACGAAAAGCGGCGGCGCGCTCGCCGAGACGGGCGCCGTATCTTTCCTATTCGACCATGTTGGCGTCATCGAGTTCCCAGCCAAAATCGCAACCGAGAACACCATGATGGAAGCGGCGATCGAGGCCGGGGCGGATGACGTGGAGACGAATGGCGACGCTTATGAGATCATCACCTCCATGGAGAGCTTGCGTGAGGTGGCGCAGGCGCTCGAGGCGAGATTCGGCGAGCCGCGCAAGGCAAGCCTCGTTTGGCGCCCGCACAATACGATTGGTGTCGACGACGAATCGGGGGAAAAAATTCTGCGTCTCGTCGGCATGCTGGAGGACAATGACGACGTCCAGAACGTCTATGCGAATTTCGAGGTCTCCGATGCTCTGATGGCGAAGTTTGCCGGGTAAGGACCGGATTTAGGCCGTTGCCCTTTGCGAGGCCCGCTCCTCGCTTTCACTCTCACGTCCGTTTCGAGCATTTTCCTCCGCCTCGCCCCCGCTTGCCCTATCTTCCTCTGCGGGAGAAGTTTCGGCCGCCGTCGCGGCGCGTATAATGGCGGCTCCGATCTCATTGATCTTCTGTCGCAGGATCTCATTTTCGACACTTTGTTGCAAAGCCGTCTGCGCATCGATGGATGGCGGCGCCCTTCGCAAAGCCGTGAGTTCGTCAGCAATCTCCTCGCGCTCACGTTTGGCGATCACCAAGGCTTCGCTCAAGATTTTCTTGGCGGTCGTGAGCTCGGCGATTTTTTCCCGATATCCCGCTTCCGTGGCCTGCACGGCCTCGGCGTGCACTTGCCTGTGCCGCGCCAGCTCCTCCTCCCTTTTGAGGGCGGCTTCCAGAGCCTCTTCGCGGTCCGCGATACGCGCCGCCGCGCTCCGCAATGTGACTTGATCGGCCTGCTGCTGCAGCCGCAAGGTCGCGAGCTCGCCTTCGACCTTCGCGATTATGCCGTCTTGCTCGGCAAGCCTATGCTTTTGTGCCTCGGTTTCGTCCCCGAGCGAAGCGAGCACCTTTTTCTGCTCGGCGGTGATAGCCTGTAAATCCATAAGCTGTGATTCGAGCTCGCCGATTCTCAAATTCTTGCGCGCCAGGAGGCCGCTGGAATCGTAAGCATCCTTGGCCGTTACCGCGAGCTCGGCCGATGTTTCCGATAGGGCCCGTTGCAGGGACGCCACTTCAAAACCGCGCTCGCTGCGTTGATGAGACAGCGCCGCAAGCTCGGCGTCCTGCGCATCGATGATGACGGCGCGATTGCCGAGCTCAACGAGATCCGAGGCGTGGAGGCGGCTGAGGGCCTCCGCCTTCTGCTCGAGCCGCCGCAATTCCACCGCAAATTCGGCCCGCAAAAGATCGCGGCTCGCCAAGATTTCTTCGTGCGAAAGCGGCAGCTGCATCTCAAGCCGGCGCCTTGAGAGCCGGATGGCTCGCGCCCAAAACGCGGGGGCGATCATGAGGGCCATGAGGCTCGCAATGAGAAACCCCAGCGCAAAAATCATAACTTGTTCAATCATGGCGCTAAATCATGCGTGTTTCCAGCGGCTCGGCCCAGCCTAGCCAAACGTTCGTGGCGGAATTACCAGCGCCCGCCAATCCTACAGGAAGACCTCGCGAATTAGAACTAAGGACGAAAGGTTTTCGCCAAGCTTGTGCTTGTTTCCTGCGGGCACGAAAATTTGCTCAATTTGGGAAATGCCAGCCGCTTTAGACGTTCCCAGTGCCACAGGCATGAGGAGGACGGCATGCAGGTTCTCAAAGTTCTGGCGATCGTTTCTGTGGCAGCGACGATGGCGCTTGCGCTTGCCCACCCGCTCGAACTGCCGGGAAAGATGCGTTTGGGAAAAGAGCCGTATATCGATGTTCAGCGGATCTATTATCCGGGCTTCGCTATCGGCGGCTTCGCCGAATCGCTCGCCCTGTTGCTTACGCTCATCCTTCTACTCTTAACACCCGGCCATACCTCAACCTTTTGAAATGTGGAGGTTGCGATGAGAGTCCTGATTGCCGGCGCAACCGGTGCAATCGGCCGGCCGCTTGTCCGTTGTTTGAAGGAGGAGCGTCACTCCGTGTTTGCACTGGCGCGTTCGCCACAGTCATCGCGCGTGGTGGCTGAATTGGGGGCGGAGCCGGTCGCCGCTGATGCGCTCGATGCTGCCTCGGTGAAGGCGGCGGTAACGCTGGTCCGGCCGGATGCAGTTATCAATGAGCTGACCGCACTGCCCAGGCACTACACTGCAGAGGAAATGAAGGCTGCGGCCGAACATGATAGTAAGGTCCGCATTGAAGGAAACACAACGCTCCTCGCTGCGCTCCAGGAAACCGGCGTGCGCCGCTACCTGCTGCAAAGCTCGGGATTCTGGTACGGGCCGGGCACGGGCCTCGCTGATGAGAGGGCGCAGTTTGCTTTTGATGCTTCGCCAGGGGTCGCTGCGGGCGCACGCAGGTATGCCGAGCTTGAAGCAGCGGCATTGAGAACACCGGGTTTTGAACTTGTGAGCCTGCGCTACGGATTCTTTTATGGTCCAGGGACCTGGTACATTAGCGAAGGCGACATGGGGGAGCAGGTACGGCCGCAACAGGTTCCTGTCATCGGCAATGGCCAAGGCGTGTGGAGCTTCGTGCACATCGACGATGCGGCCGCGGGGACGGCAGCCGCTTTGGAATGCGCTTCGGGGCGTATACAACCCAGTGGATAGTGACCCCACACCCCAGTGCTTATGGCTGCCAGCATTCGCCCGCGCGGTCGGGGCACCCGTGCCCCCCCATATCACGGAGCAAGAGGCCCTTCACGCTTTTGGCCCCGATATCGTCTATTATGCGACGCGGCTCCGGGGCGCATCGAACGAAAAGGCAAAACAGGAGTTGAAGTTTCACCCGCGCCCGCTGGAATGGCTATATCCAAGCCAACTTGGCCACTGATCCCTTCTGGCCGCTAATCCGCATCTATGCGAAATGCAAGGTTTGGGAATTGGCAAAGAAAAGGAATGGCGTGTCAGGGATGCGTATCCCTGCGCCGAAGGATAGGGCTCCATGAAACGCATCCTCTATTCGCTGATTGCCGCCACCCTGCCGTTCGGCAGCGTCCTCGCGGATGCGCCGAAGTCGAAGAACGCCAAGGTGACCCTCGTCTACCAGCACGAGCTGCCGAACGTTGCCGGCAAGAGCGTCAAGTGCGTGCTCGTCGAATACGGCCCGGGCGGCTACTCGCCTGGTCACACGCATGCCAAATCGGCCTTCATCTACGCGACCGTGCTTGAAGGAGCGATCCGCAGCCAGGTCAACGACGGACCGGTGACGACCTACGAGGCCGGACAGAGCTTCTCCGAGCTGCCGGGGACCGCCACGGCGTCAGCGCCAATGCCAGCGAGACGACGCCGGCCAAGCTCCTCGCGGTGTTCGTGGTGGACACGAAGGAGACGGAACTGACGATCCCGTTCCGGAATTGAGACTGAATTGCTTTCTTGGGAGATATCGCGTCGCGAGAAAATGACGGACGCCAATGTACGTGTCCGTGCCTACGCTGCCGAGCATCGGAACCTCCGTACTTGACGGCTTCCCGGCTAAAACGGATTCCAGGTCGAGCTTTCGGTGAATTTGAGGTAGCTGACATTCAGTCCAAGGCGGGCGCCGAGACCGGTTCGGATCGGCACGACATAGACATCATCGTTTATGAGCGCGGTCATGCCAAAGCCGCCAACAAGATAGGCGGAGCCATCGACGCCACCGAATCGGCGGAAAATCGCGTCTCTCGCAGGGAGATTATAGACAAGCATCATCGTCCGGTCGCCATCCGCCCCCGCGTCAAAACCAAGCGATGGCCCCTGCCAAAACACCTTAACGTCGCCGGCATTGCGGGTGTACAGCGTCCCCTCGCCGTAACGCAGACCGCCGATAAACGCGCCGCCCGCCTCTTGGCCGAGAATGTAGCCATTTGGCTTGCCCCAGCGCTTCGTCGCCGTCTCGACGACTTCGGCGAGGCCGCGTGAAAGAGACCCGAAAAAGCGATGGCCATTGGCGATGATGTCGTCCGGCGTATATTCGCTTGGGCGGCCTACCACATCGGCCCGGGCAGCGCTTGCTCGCAAGAACGGCAGACCCGCCAAGGCGAGAAATCCCTGACCCAGTTCCCGCCGCGTCAACATGGGCATCCTCCAAATCCGCCAGACACGCGCAAGCGCCGCACGCATTAATGACTTTTGTCTGAAGAGGGTTAAGGAAAAATTGATTTTTTGCGGCGCGTCCGTGGCGGTTTCGAGGCGAAGGCTCCTGAATTCGTTTCAAGGAGACGCGGCACCGGGATCACCCCAAGCGATAAAGGAGGGATTTTTGAAGCCGGGCTTGCCGTAACAAAGGGGGCCGCGCGTTTCGTCCAAGACGGCGCCGCCGGCCACACGCAGAACGGCGTCGCCCGCAGCTGTGTCCCACTCCATGGTTGCGCCAAAGCGTGGATAAACATCAGCTTTTCCTTCCGCTACATAGCAAAACTTGAGCGAAGAACCGGCTTTTTGATACTCATTGACCTTAAACTTTGCAAGAAATGCCTCGGCTGCGGGATCGGCGTGCGAGCGGCTGATGAGGGCCGTCAGGCCCTGTTCAGGCACCCGCCGGGTTTTGATGCGGCGGCGATCTTGATGCCCGGGCAGATGCTTACCCGGCAGAACGGTGCATGTGCTTGCATGGGTGCCGCTGAGCCACAACCTTTCAAGCGCCGGAGCGTAGACGACGCCCGCGCGAGGCGTGCCGTCGACGATCAGCCCGAGATTGATGGTGAATTCGCCATTGCGGCCGAGGAACTCCCGTGTTCCGTCGATAGGATCGACGAGGAAGAACGCGCCTTTTGGAACATTGCCGGCTTTCGCGGCTTGCGCCTCCTCGGAAATAACGGGGGGGCCAGGAAGCCGCATCGCAAGGCGCTGTAAAATGATCGCCTCGGCGGCCTCATCGGCGCCGGTCACGGGGCTCCCATCTCTCTTGAACCGCACCGTGCTGCCTGCCGCATAGGCGGCCATCACCGGAACAGCGGCTTCAATAGCAATCGCCGCGAGGATCTCCGCGATCGTGTCAAAATCCGCACTTGAGAGGCAGGCGGCAGGGGCCTCGCCAGGCATAATACTTCAGCTCCACGCAAAATTCTTAGAATAAGATAATTTCTTAACCTGCCCTTTGCAGGATTGAGACCGCGCCATCGCGCAAAGCTGATAGCCGCCCACGGTAAAATTCCTTGTTAATTTTGTGTCAAATCCGCGCACCCGCCCAATCTCCCCGGTACAGCTGCGAGGGCTTGCCGCGCCTCCCCACGTAAATCCCGGAGCATTCGGCTTGTGTTTTGAAAGTGGCGAAAACATTCTTGGAAAAAACATTCTTGGAAATGGAAGGATGACCGTGCTTGCTCTCGATCCCCTCGATCTCGCCGCCCTCCTCTGTTCGCGGGTCTGCCATGACGTCATCAGCCCCGTTGGAGCGATCATTAACGGCCTTGAAGTTCTCGAGGAAGAGGCCAGCGAGGAAATGCGTGGTTTTGCCATTGACCTCATCAAAAAATCCGCCGAACAGGCCTCCACGCGCCTCCAGTTCTGCCGGCTCGCATTCGGCGCCGCTGGCTCGGCTGGAGCTTCGATCGATACGGGGGACGCGGAGAAAGTTGCGCGTGGCCTTTTTACCAATGAGCGGACGGAGCTCGCTTGGCGCTCTCCAAGCCTCCTCATGCCAAAAAACAAAGTTAAACTCATTCTGAATCTTTGCCTTATCGCCGCCGCGGCAATTCCGCGCGGCGGCATTATCGAAGTTGTGATAGCCGACGCGGCGAGCGCGACCCGCATCGATGTAGCCGCGAGAGGAGCGAACGCGAAGCTGGCTCACCATGTGCCTTTGCTCCTCGCTGGCACACCTGAAAGCTCCCCCTCTAGCCCTCAGGACGTCCAAGCCTATTATACAAGCCTCGTTGCCGGTGCTGCCGGGATGGGCATCGCCGTTGCCACCCTGCCTGACTGCATCCGCTTTTCTGCTGCGCCGCTGCTGGCGGTGGTCACTACAAGCCCCGCCGGCTCGCTCTTTAAGGAAGGCTCGCGCTAACTGCATGCACCGAGCCTTGCACTGCTGTCCCGAATATGATCAAAAAAAGCGGTTGCAATTTGCGGCAGCCGCTGATGTCGAGAGCGAATCGGCGTTGATCTTCCTAAAAATGCCACATGCGGCTAAATTGCCGATAGACAAATCAGCTTTAACCGCGCTTTTCTCCTGCGGCGCTGCAGGTTTAAGGACCAAGATGACGAAAGCCGGCCGGGTGTTGAAAATTCCGGTGATTGGTTCTCTCGCAAAGCATGAGCCACCTCGCGCCAAAAATTTCAGGCGCCCACTGTGATTGACCCTTGTCAGCTGGTCCTCACGGGTGAAGATCTCGCGGCGCGAGCACCTATCGTCGCGCCCCTTATTCCGGCAGGTTGCTAATGCGCGTCCTTATTGCAACGGATGCTTGGAGGCCGCAAATCAACGGGGTTGTCCGCTCGCTCGAGCAGGTGGCGCACGCGTTGCGCGACTTCGGCGTCGAGGTCGAGTTTCTGACCCCGCAAGGTTTTGCCACCATTCCCCTGCCAACCTACCCAGAAATCCGCCTCGCTCTCACGACAGCGGATGGAATTTTGAGGCGGCTGGAGGGCGCGGCGATAGACGATATCCATATCGCGACGGAGGGGCCGCTCGGCCTTGCCACGCGCCGCTATTGCCTGCGTGCCGGGCGCTCTTTTACAACCAGCTATCACACGCGCTTTCCCGAATACATCTCGACCCGCGCTCACATACCGGAAGCCTTCACCTACGTGTTGCTGCGCCGTTTTCACAATGCGGGCTCCGGAATCATGGTATCAACGGCATCGCTCGCAAATGATCTCCGAAAACGCGGTTTTGAGCGTCTTATGCGGTGGTCGCGCGGTGTCGATCACCAGCTCTTTTCGCCAGCCAAGGCAAGAGAGCTTCATTTACCTCGGCCTATTTTTCTCTACGCGGGCCGACTGGCGCCGGAAAAAAATATCGAGGCTTTTTTAGGTCTCGACTTACCGGGCTCCAAAATCGTTGTGGGCGATGGACCATCGCGGCGGGCGCTGCAAGAAAACTATCCCAAGGCCCATTTTTGCGGGATGTTGGAAGGAGAGGCCCTCGCCACTCAATATGCTTCCGCCGATGTTTTCGTCTTCCCGAGCCGGACGGATACATTTGGCATGGTGCTCGTCGAAGCTCTTGCCAGCGGTTTGCCGGTGGCGGCCTATCCGGTGATGGGACCGCTCGATGTCATCGGCAAAAGCGGCGCCGGCGTTCTCGATGAAGACTTGCGGTCCGCCTGTCTCGCCGCGCTCGACATTCCCCGTGAAAAAGCCCGTGCCCATGCGCTAACCTACACTTGGGCAAACAGCGCCCGCCAATTCCTCGACAATGTATTGGTCGCGCGAGCCGTCGAGTACGACGAAATAGCGGCTCCCGCCGGACTCGTCGTCTAAAACTATCTATAGCCCAAGATCGCTTAAGGAGGGATGATCGCCCGGGCGAGGCCCAAGCGGCCAATGGTATTGGCGCTCGCTCTCCTTGATAGGAAGATCGTTGATGCTCGCGATGCGCAGACGCATGAGGCCCTTATCATCGAATTCCCAATTTTCATTGCCATAACTGCGAAACCATTGGCCGCTGTCATCGTGCCACTCATAGGCGAAGCGCACGGCAATCCGATGGCCTCGATAAGCCCACAGTTCCTTGATGAGCCGATAATTGAGCTCGCGCGCCCATTTGCGGGTTAAAAATGCCTCGATCGCCGCGCGCCCTTGCAAAAACTCGGCGCGATTACGCCACCGTGAGTCAGGCGTATAAGCAAGCGCAACACGCGAAGGGTCGCGGCTGTTCCAGGCGTCCTCCGCCATACGCACCTTTTGCGCGGCGGTCATTTCGTCAAACGGCGGAACGGGTGGTCGCGCATCTGATAGATTGGCCATCGTGTTCTCCCGCAAGCATCAACGACCTTACCGGGCGAAGAGGCCGCTGCCCCAAAGCTTCGCGCGGTTATGATTTCCTGGCGACTCGGTTGAAAGCGCGGCTGAAGGAGAGCGTGGCAAACCCAAGGAATCCATGAGCAAGCGCGCGCGCGCGCGGTTAGCGGCCGCGGTCGGGTGCCCATCGCCAGGAATATCGAGGATAACCCCCTCAGCGCGTTGCCGTTCGAGCGAGGCGTCGATTACGTCAGCCCCCGCTTCACGCAGGCGGCCAATGATTTTATCATCGCTAAAACCCGTACCGCAAAAATAATGATCGCTTGTCCTGATATAGGCGATCAAGGTAGGCGCGTCATACTTTTGTTTCGCGGCGCGGACGGCGGCCGCGATTGTCTCTATATAGAGGTCAAAATCCTCCCGCGCGACTCTCTGCCGGTAGGGGGCTATAAACACTCTATATAGGGCTGTATTGTTAAGCCATTCGGTAACCCAAAGGTGAGCGCCACTATAGCATGGCCCCAGAAAAGTTAGTCCACCGTTTTCAATACCATAGTATGGACCAAGCCGCATCCAATGTGGTTTGCAGGCGCTGCGCTCCGCATGAGAGGCAAATGTCGTAAAGATGAACGCGCGCGGGTGCTCACCAATCACTCGATCGAAAATTCCGGTCTCCAATTCCCGCAAGAAATGCTGCGGGCCATAGCCTGGAAAACCGAGGTTTAAAACGCGCTGCTCGCGCTCGGTCAAATCCGCGAAAATCTGCGGTAACGCGTCGGCATCATTCAATCCGACTCCAAAAGTATAGGAATCGCCAACAAAAACGGCCGCTCTGTCCTCCCCGGCGGACAATGTCTGGCGCAGGAGATTATGATCGATCGTGTAATCCGTGGAGTAAATGAGCGAGCCGGTATTTGGATCGCGAGCCTCGGCGTGATTGCGGCCGGAGCGGGCAGGCGTCCAGCCAAGGACCGGCTGGCTGGTCATCCAGCGATAGACAACGAGCGGGATTTTGGGCTCGAGAAGAATCGCCAAACCTTCGAGGCTCGAGAGGCCAAAGGCGAGCGAAGCGCAGACGATGAGCCAATCGCGGTGCCTTCCCGAGGTCATCGAAGCGGCGGTGGAGACGGCAACAAAAATGAGGACAAAAGTAAGCAAACGGAAATTAGGGATCGCGCGCGCTGTCTCTAGCCATGCGATCATCGCAGACGCGGCCGTAATCGCCGCGACGCGCCAGGGAATATTCATCTTTTGGAGACGGAAGCCCGCCTTGGCGGAGGGTAGAACGGAACGCAAGGTGGTCAGGCTTTTGTCATTGGAGGCGGCTTGGTCGCCACGAAACTCGCTCGTTGACAATGGTCAGTGAAATACCGTGAAAGACTAGGCGTCGTTTTCAAGAGCTCGGCGCTTTCAGGCAGTTCGGCGAGATAAGCGAGGCTCGGCAATAGATCGATATCCGCGTAAGTGAATTCTGGCCCCGCAAGGTAACCCGTCTTCGCGATGGCGCGCTCCAAAATAGTGAAATGGTTGCGAAGATCGGGCAGCGATCCCTCGATGCTTTGCCGGTCCGGCGCACCATCCGCTGTTTTGGGAAAGAAATAACCCAAAAAATACGTAATAAAAGACGGAAAAATCGTCGTGTTCAAAACGGAGACCCATTGCTCGGCTTGGCCGCAAAGCATGGCGTCCTCGGGGATGACTTTTGGGCCGGGGAAGGCGCGATCGATGTAGGTCGCGATCGCCTTCGACTCGAATAAAGTAAAGCCGCCGTGGCGCATCACCGGGATCTTGCCGAAGGGGTGGATGCAGTCGACCTCGGGCGAGTGTGGCCGGGCCGGTGTAAAGCGATAAGCAACGGCCTTTTCGGCGCAAACCATGCGCACCGAGCGGACAAATATGGATTGCGGCGCGCCAATGATTTCTAGCTCGGTCATGTTCCCTCTCCATCACGGCGGTCATTGGTTAATGGCGGCGCTGCGGCGTGGCAGCTGAGAAGCTAGTCGAACTGTGCTAGCACCTAAGATAGCGTCTGAGCAAGCGAGGGTTAAAGCATTGGTAATTGCACCTGTTGCGCAATAGCACAAAAAATATAGGCTTATTTCAGTTTATCGGCGGGTAGTGTCTCAGTCTGAAACTCGGGTTTCGACCCAAAGCGGACCAAACGCGCCGGCAGTCCGTCGAGCGAGTCGCGCGATTAGGCAGGGACGTACGTCAACCTAATCACGGCCTCGCCAATTAGATCGCTGGCGACGAGGCGGACCGGCGGCCGGGGGTCGGCGAAGAATGGCTTGCCGCGACCAAGCACGACGGGGTGGAGGTAGAGTCGGTACTCATCGATAAGATGAAGGTCGGTTAGGCTTCGTGCCAGGTCTGGTCCGGAAACTCCAATCTCCCCGATCTGCTCAGCCTTCAGCGCGCGTATCGCCGCCTCGATGTCGCTCTCGACAAGGATGGCGTTGGGGCCGACTGACTTCAACGAGCGCGACACGATCCACTTCGGTTGCCTCCGCCACGCCGCCGCGAAGTCGTGTTGGTCCGCGTCCCACTCAGGATGGTCTTCATCCCAATACCGCATCACCTCGTACATGGAACGACCGTAAACGCTGCCGGTCAGGTCGCGCACGCGCGCTATGAAATGACGAAAAAGCGCGGGGTCTGGCCGCATTTCCAGATGATCGACATAGCCGTCCAGGGACTGGTTCATTCCAAAGACGAGCTTCGCCATGCTGCAAATCTCCACTCCAGGTTCTTCAGAATAGCTTGAGCTGACGTTGCGCAGAAGTGAGGTCGGACACAATCTGTGCGCCGCTTTGTCAGTGTGACCAATAACCGGAGGTCCGCTCCCCACCCAAAGCGGATATTTCAAACTGAGACACTGCCTATCGGCGGCTCTAATTCAGAATGGAGCCGCAATATGCTAGTTTACGAATTTCAATCGAGGCAAACATGGCTCTCTCTGGTCCAATGCGCAAACTTCAAAGCAAATGGCTGACTGGGAAAGCTTGGCCATGATTGGACAAAAACTGCGGGACTCTCTTTTCGTTGGAGCTTCGCATCTTTGGCAAGCGATGTGCGCATCTTGGGTGACGCCTTGGGTGACGCATTGTGCCAATAAAGAGCAACGCGAACTTGTTGTTGAACCGATCAGAAATGCTTTAGATAGCGCTTAGTTCTTTGACCATCTATTTGCCGCTACCCATGTAAGGTGGCTGTGGCTCGCTGTCTGATTTGACACCGCGACCTTACCGAAAGGTTTCACGAGAAACATTTTGGTAAGGTGGGAGCTAAAAACCTTACAAAACTTTTGGGCTCTTTTTTTATGAAGGGAGCGGTTTGATGAAGGGACCGGGGGCTCGCGCCCAGGCCTTACGGGCTGCCGCTTGCGGAGAGGGGAAATGCCGGCTTTGCCGCAAGGACGCGCCGGTCCGCCGATTTGATGAATAAAATATTGTCGAGAAACTGGCGGGCGCTGTTCGCCCAAGTGTAGGTCAGCGCATGGGCGCGCGCTTTTTCGCGGGGGACATCAAGCGCGGCAAGACACGCCGCCCGCAGGTCTTCCTTAAGAACGCCGGCGCCGCTTTTGCCAACGACATCAAGCGGCCCCATCACCGGATAGGCCGCCACCGGCAGGCCGCTCGCCATGGCCTCGATAAGCACAATCCCAAACGTATCCGTGCGGCTGGGAAAGACAAAGACGTCGGCTGACGCGTAAAGAACGGCCAAGGCATCGGCGGCCTTGGCGCCGAGGAAATGCGCCTTCGGATAATTTTCCTCAAGCGCCCGCCGCGACGGGCCATCGCCGGCGATGACTTTCGAGCCCGGCAGATCGAGTTTTAAAAAAGCCTCGACGTTTTTTTCCGGCGCCAGCCGGCCCGCGTAGAGGAAAACAGGCCGCGGAAAATCCAACACCGCTGCCTTTGTTGGGGAGAAGAGCTCATGGTCGACGCCGCGCGACCATGGCATCAGCCGCTCAAATCCGCGCTTGGCGAGATCATTGGCGAGCGAAGCGGTTGAAACCATGACGCCCGCGCTTGCATTGTGGAAGCGGCGTAGCAAGGCGTAAGTGAAAGCTTCCGGAATGCGCGTGCGCGCCGAAATATATTCGGGAAAGCGCGTGTGATAACTCGTCGTAAAAATGCGCTTTGCGCGCATGCAATGGCGGCGTGTCGCAAGGCCGACGGGGCCTTCCGTCGCGATATGGATGTGGTCGATCGCCGCCCCTTCTAACCGTTTTGTAACGGCGCGGCGTGTCGCCAGCGCAAGCTTGATTTCATTGTAGGTTGGCAGCGGAACAGTGGCAAAACCCTGCGGCGTCAGAAATTCGATTTCGACGCCAAAATCGCGCAAGGCGCGCGCCACCGATTCAAGGGAGCGGACGACCCCGTTGATTTGCGGCCTCCACGCGTCGGTCGCGACGAGTATGCGCATCAGGCTGCCACTCGCGCGGCGACCGCCGATCCCCCCGCCGCCGTTCGCTCCGCTCGCTGCTGCTCTTCGAAAGTGAGCTGCCAATGGAGAATTTCGAGCCGCCCATCTTGATGCTCGCCAATGGCGGTGCACGATTCAACGAAATCGCCGGTGTTGATGTAGGTGATCCCGCCGATATCGCGGATGGTCGCATGGTGGATATGGCCGCAGACGACTCCATCGGCACCATGCCGGCGGGCCGCGGCGGCGAGGGCGGTTTCGAATGCGCCAATAAACTTGACGGCATTCTTCACCTTAAGTTTCGCCCAAGCGGAAAGCGACCAATAGCTAAAGCCGAGCCGCCGCCGCACGAGGTTAAACCAGCGGTTGGACCATAGAGCGAAAGTATAGGCCCCGTCGCCGAGAAAAGCGAGCCAGCGCGCGTGTTGCACGACGATGTCAAACTGATCTCCGTGCACGATCAACAAGCGCTTGCGATCGGCGGTACTGTGATAGGCGTGCTCGGCAACCTCGACGCCGCCAAACACAGCCCCGATATAATCGCGCGCAAACTCATCGTGATTGCCAGGGACGTAAACCATGCGCGTGCCCTTGCGCACTTTACGCAACAGTTTCTGCACAATGTCATTGTGGGATTGGGGCCAATACCAACGATTTTTTAAAGCCCAGCCATCGATCATATCGCCGACGAGATAAATGGTCTCGGCGTCATGGTGTTTAAGGAAATCCAAGAGGAGATCGGCCTGGCAGCCTCGTGTACCGAGGTGAACATCGGAAAGAAACAAAGTGCGATAGAAGGCCGGCTCAAAATCTGCATCAGTCTCTGAATTCAACGTCATAAGCCAATTAACCTTTTCATCATCTTATTACACCCAAAGCAGATTCGTATGGCTTTTGGATGACAGTTGAACGAGCCGCGGCAAAGGTCAGGGGAAAGAGGAGCTCTGCGTGGCACCTCGCGCTTCGGCTTCTCCCGGCGGGTGGGAAATTTGCGGGCATACACCAGGGGCTTCGAAGAGCCGGGATTTGTCAACCCGATCAGTCCGAGGATGGCCGGTCGTCGATGATCGGCTGGATCAACACCGCCGAGCAGCTGCGGGGCCGCGAAGGAACCCCAGCCATGCCGACCAAGCACCTTCTCCGTTCCGACCGCGGCAGTTTACTTTGAGGCCGCTGGATAGGGGTTCAACTGCGCATCGTCCGGGCGCGTCGATAGATCTCGTCCCTGCACCGCCTTGAGCTGGCCCGCTAGCGCCTGCTCGGCTTCATTTGCCGGCCGGTCAGCCTCTTGCGGATGGAACGCTGCGGCAGCGGCATTGGCGGCCGCGAGCTCGGCGCTCGTCAACCGGGCGGCAACTTCCTCGCGTTTCTTCGCCGCGTCCAAATCCCCAGACGTGGCAACGATCGAAAACCATGTGTAGGACTTCACGAGATCTTTGGGAACCCCGAGGCCCCGCGCCAAGAGCACAGCCATATTATACTGACTGTCTCTAACGCCGAACTCCGCGGCCTTGCCGAACCATAGGGCAGCGCTTGTGTAATTGGGCTTGCCATCGCCGCCCTCCACGGCCATGACGCCAAGGTTGTGCATGGCGCGCGTATTGCCCTTTTCCGCCGCGCGCTGGTAAAGTCTTTTCGCTTTTTGGAGATCTTGCGCGACGCCAAGGCCTTTCTCGAAAAGAGTCGCCAGCCGGTATTCGGCAACCGCCACGTCCTGATCCGCCGCCTTCTCATACCATTGCGCGGCGAGCTTGTAGTCTTTTTCATCCCCGGAATTTTCGGCGTAATAAGAGCCAAGCGCGAGCTCTGCTTGGGCATCTCCCGATTTTGCTTTTTCCACAAGATCGGCGAAGGAGTTGGGAACCACGGAAGCAGACCGCTCGGCTCCCCCCGCGCTTGATTTTTGCCGAATCATCCCTGGCGAGCTTGGCTCGTGCGGGCTTAGCTCTTGGGGTCCCTCTGCCCGGCTCGATGATGATATGCCTCGCTCAGGGTTGGCGGTCGGAAATGAGCCCGTGATCGTGGCGTGGCCCTCAGGGATGGCCTGGGCCGGATCGCTTGGCGGCGTTCGTCGACTCGTAGGCGCGGCTTCCCCTCCCGCTGAGCTTGCCGCGCCGTTTTCTTCGCCGGCTTGGCGAGGTAAATGCTCCGGAGGCGTTGGCGTTTCCGCAGGCTTGTCCGCCACTCGATCCTTGGAAGTTCCGAAGACTTCCGTTGCCCCGCCCGATAGCTCCAGGCTGTGCGGGAGATGCTTTAAGAATCCGGCCACAACACCGCGAAAGCGAGGGGCGGTATATGCCTTGCTCAAGGCATAGCCCGCCGCGGCGGCAAGGAGTAAAGCCGCAGCAAAGGCAAGCGGACGTAGCCAAGAGGCGAAATTGCGGAACCGCCGGAGGGAGGGGGTGGGAAGGGCCGGTTCCTCCCCAACGGGCTGCACGCCAGACGCATATTTGAGGCTCTTATCTGGCAAGGCGGTGGCGTTATCGCCGCTTTTTTGAATTTCGATTTGAGCCCTGCGAGCCGCGCCGCGGGCGGCGGAAATAAAATCCGGACGGCTTGCGCCTTCACCATCGCCTACCTTCGGGCTCTCGCTTGAGCTTTCTTGTTCGCCAGCCGCTTTTCTAGCCAGCCGAGGCGAGAAGCCAAGGCCCGGCTCGATAAGGAAGTTTTCGCCCAGCTCCGCACCGACGAGGTGCTGAAGTGGCGCTTGACTGTCCCGGTTCAGCTGGATCTGGGGGATGCGCCCCGCTTGATGCCCTTCTGCCACCCGTCCGAGAACCCTTGGCGACAACGCGCCATTTTCCCTTTCTCGCACGAGGAGCGAGAGGATCGGGACAAACGGGTCCTTTGACGAGAGCTCCCTCTTGACCTCGCCATCCGCTGGCGGACCCGCGACGGGTTTTGCGGCCTGCTCGGAAAGCCCCAGTGCCCGCGCGAGAGCACGGTGGAGAGAATGCCAATTCTCCACGTTCGAGTTTCTCAGCTCGGCGATGTCCGCCGTAACCTTGGCCATGGCCCCGTGAGCTTCGAAGAACGCTGTGGAACCATTGCCAAATTGCTGAGCAGCCTCTTGAAGGACATCGAGCCCTCGCACCAGTTTTTCTACCGTCTGGCGCAAAGAAGGGGGCACGCCGGCCGCGCCTCCCTCAACGGCCGTTGGAGTCTCCGAGGGTAGTTCCCCGATCGAAGCCCCCTCCTTGCCCTGGCCGTTTCGGATTTGCTGGATGCGTTCGGCGATCGGGGCGATGTGGCTGGCAAGCGCGCTCAGCTCGCTCGCTGCCGCCGTGAGGCCGGCATCGAGGCGCTGCGCCAATCGCTCGTGAGACTCCTCGATCCTTTGCGCCAGCGCATCGAGCAGACGCTTGCTAGCGGTGATGTCTGTTTCTTCAGCCTCCCGCGTGCCCTGCCGCTCCAAGAAGGAGCGGCGAGGGCCTATCATGGAAAGACGCGAGCCCGCCTCGGAGGCCACTCGCCCCTCCGTGGTGGCGGGCGCCTCTGAGGCGGCCGGCTTAGCTGCCAAACTCGCCGGCGTTCCGCTCGGTTCTGCAACCAGAGACGGATTCCCCTCGGATGCTTCCAGCTCGCATGGCCCCCGCTTCGCGGGTAGAAGGGTTTTCTGCGCCTGGCGCTTGGCATGCTGATCCTTGCGCTGTGCTGCCTCACGTCCTGCTGTTCCTTCGGCGCCGCGCCGAAAATTATCACCAAGTTCAACCTGAAGATCCGCCAGCCCAGCCTTAAGCAGGAGGTCGCCCCCTGCCCCGTCCCCCAATGCCGACTCCAGGTTCTCGAGCTTTTTAATGAGTTCCAAACGGGTTCGCTGATCCATTTTGGCGGCGACAAATCCTTCCGAGAGGAGGCGCGCGAGAGACGTTAACGGTTGGTGAGGTCGAGGTGAAGGCGCCGGTGCCTCCGATATCGGGCATTCGGGCGAATTTTGCACCGCGTCTAAACCGCGGGAACTCAAAGAGCTCGTATCGTTCGCTGAGACGGATGCCGGCACAGGCGACCTTTCATCGGGTGGGGACACATGACATCCCTATTTCTCATCCCAGCCTTGCCCAAGGCGGACCAATTTGCGGCGGCGGAGGAAGTTTCTGCCGAAGAAGTTTCTGCGGTCCGCTGCCTTATTTGATCAGTGCCAGTCACTCTATCTCAGGATCGGCTCCCCGGAAATAAAACAGAATAAAGTTCTCTGTTTGTTATAACACTTCCTTAATTTAACAAGCGACGAAGTAAGTAGATAAGTATTTATTCTTATTTATAAACTTTCCTGCACCCTATGAGTGTATTAACCTGAAGAGTTTCTTACAACGATTCGGGTCTTGCCATGCGGGTGCCCCCTCCTCCACACGATACCTGGCGCTGGGTCTTTCTTGCCGCCGAGCGCGGGCAGGTCCAAGCCAGTCATGGTGAGCAAGGAGCTTCAAAAGCTGAGCACGATCCGGCGTTCGCTTCCACCCTCGACGTCGCCCGGGATTTCAAGATCAGCGCGAGAACGCTGCGGTTCTACGAAGAACGCGGTTTGCTGCAGCCGAAGCGCCAAGGCAGTAAACGCCTCTACAGCGCCCGCGATCGGCTTTACCTTAAAATGATTCTCAAGGGCAAAGCTCTTGGTTTCACTTTATCCGAAATTGCCGGTATCTTGCCAAGCGAGGGGAAACGCTTGGAGGAGATGGAGATCGAGTCGATTCTGAATTCGGACCAGATTAGCGCGCAAATCGAACATCTCGAACAGCAGCGCCAGCAAATTACCGAAGCGATCAAAATCCTCAGGGACGCGCAGCTCCGCCTGAAGAGGGCGACGGACACCTCTGAGCAAGCATAAAATAAAACCAAGAGGGCTCGCTTTCGCGGGCTTTCTCGGCCTATCATAACGATTGATAGAATTTATTATTTATGCAAAGCTAATAAACGAACACTGATCGCGTCCTATTTTGCTCGCACGTAACCGTAATTATATGATGTGCATTCGCTGGCCCGCCGGCGCAGGCCGTTAAGGACATTGCATGCCAATTTATAAGGCGCCCGTCGACGAAGTGCTATTTCTGCTTCGCGATGTTTTTCCGATTCAAAATTACAACAATGTGCCGGGCTTTGCCGACGCAACGCCCGACGTCATCGAGGCTATCCTCTCCGAGGCGGCCAAATTGTGTGAAGAAACCCTGCTCCCCCTCAACCAAGCAGGAGACCGCTCGGGGTGCGCGCGCCACGCCGACGGTTCCGTCGCGACGCCACCCGGATTTAAGGACGCGTATCGCGCCTTTGTCTCGGGCGGCTGGGTCGGCCTAGCCGCCCCGCCTGAATATGGCGGCCAAGGGCTCCCTTACACCTTCGCTGCGATCGTCAATGAGTTCGCGAGCTCGGCCAATATGTCCTTCGCCATGTATCCCGGCCTTAGCCAGGGCGCGCTGGCCGCCCTGCTCACGCATGGATCCGAGGCGCAGAAAAAGCTCTACGCCTCAAAACTCGTCACTGGGCAATGGTCGGGAACGATGAACCTCACCGAGTCGCATTGCGGCACCGATCTTGGCCTTTTAAAAACCAAGGCCGTGCCAAACGATGACGGGTCTTACTCAATTTACGGCGAAAAAATTTTTATTTCGGCTGGTGAGCACGACCTCGCGGAAAACATCATCCACTTCGTCCTCGCGCGCATTGAAGGTGCACCCGCCGGGATCAAGGGCATCTCGCTTTTCGTCGTGCCTAAGATTTCCATCGAGGCCGGCGGCAGTCTTGGGGGGAGCAATAAGGTCACCTGCGGCTCGATCGAGCACAAAATGGGCATTCATGGCAACGCCACCTGCGTCATGAATTATGATGGCGCCAAAGGCTGGCTGGTTAGTGAGGCGAATCGGGGCCTCAACGCCATGTTCGTGATGATGAACGAAGCGCGCCTTGGCGTTGCCATCCAGGGCCTTGCGATATCGGAAATCGCTTACCAGAACGCCGCGGCCTATGCCAAGGAGCGCCTACAGGGGCGCTCGCTCTCGGGGGCGAAATACCCGGATAAGCCAGCCGATCCGATCATCGTCCACCCCGATGTCCGCCGCAATCTTATGGCCATCCGTGCCTTCAATGAAGCGGCGCGGGCACTCGTTATTTTAACGGCCCTCAAAAGTGATATCGCCCATCGCTCAAGCGATGCGGCCGAGGTACAAGCCGCCTCCGACTGGCTCGGCTTGCTGACGCCCGTCCTCAAGGGCGTCCTCACCGACGTCGGCTTCGAGAACACTGTCAGGGCTCAGCAAATCCTTGGAGGCCACGGCTATGTCGAGGAATGGGGCATGGAGCAATTCGTTCGCGATGCCCGCATCACGATGATCTATGAGGGCGCCAACGGCATTCAGGCGCTTGATCTCGTCGGCCGAAAACTACCCAAGGACGGCGGTCGCGCAATGATGGCTTTCTCCGCCGAGGTAAAGTCATTCCTTAATGAAAACGAGGGCAATGCTCAGTTGGCGCCTTATCTCGGTGCCTTAAAACAAGGGCTTGGGCATCTCGAGCAGGCAACTCTTTGGTTCATGCAGAACGCCATGGCGAAGCCAGATAATGCCGGGGCCGGCTCTTACGATTACATGCACCTTTTTGGGCTTGTCGCGCTGGCCTACACGTGGGCGCGGATCGCCAAAGCAAGCTTTGCCGCAAAAGCCGCAGGCAATGGCGACATCGCTGCAATGGACGTCAAGCTGCAGCTCGGCAAATTCTTTATGGAGCGCATGATGCCCGAGACAAGCGCTCAGCTTGCTCGCATCTCGGCGGGAGCCGCGACGATGATGAGTCTTGTGCCGGAACAATTTTGAGCTTTATGCGCTCTCATAACCTAGCCCAATGGAGATGCAGGTGGCGGAGGCTTTCATCTATGACCATGTTCGCACGCCGCGCGGGCGCGGCAAGCAAGACGGCGCTCTGCACGAGGTTTCAACGCTCGGACTTGCGACGACCGTCCTGAGCGCGATCCGTAAGCGCGGCGAGCTTGATACGCATCTCGTCGATGACGTCGTCTTGGGCTGCGTCGATCCCGTCGGCGAGGCGGGCGGCGACGTTGCCCGCGCGGCGGCGCTCGCCGCTGATTATGGCAATCATGTTCCTGGTGTCCAGATTAATCGGTTCTGCGCATCCGGCCTCGACGCGGTGAATTTCGCGGCGGCTCAGGTGATGGCGGGCCAGCATGAGCTGACCATTGGCGGCGGCGTTGAATCAATGAGCCGGGTGGGAATCGGCGCGTCCGGCGGCGCGTGGCCCGTTGATCCCGCTATCGCCATCAAATCTTATTTCATGCCGCAAGGGATCTCGGCTGACCTCATCGCGACGAAATACAGTTTTTCGCGAGACGATGTCGACGAATACGCGGTGTCTTCTCAAAAGCGGGCGGCGAAGGCCTGGAGCGAGGGCCGGTTTAAAGGCTCGATCGCCTCAGTACGCGATATCAATGGGCTGACGCTCCTTGACCGTGACGAGCATATGCGTCCTTCGACCGATATGCAGGCGCTTGCCGCTTTGAAACCGTCCTTTGTGATGATGGGCGAGCAAGGCGGATTCGACGCGGTGGCGGTCGATGCCCACCCGGAAATCGAAAAAATCAACCATGTCCATCACGCCGGCAACTCGTCGGGTATCGTCGACGGAGCGGCCGCTATTTTGATTGGATCAGCCGAAGCGGGGCGAGCGATGGCCCGTAACCCGCGCGGAAAAATTCGGGCCTTTGCCAACATCGGCTCGGAGCCCGCCATGATGCTGACGGGTCCCATCGACGTCACGAAAAAAGTTTTAGCGCGCGCTCGCATGACCCTCAACGATATCGATCTCTTCGAGGTCAATGAAGCTTTCGCCTCGGTCGTGCTACGTTTTGTCCAGGCGTTTGATATTGACACGGCAAAACTCAACGTCAATGGTGGCGCCATCGCTATGGGGCATCCGCTGGGGGCGACGGGTGCCATGCTGCTCGGTACGGCACTTGATGAGCTTGAGCGGTCAGGCAAAACGACCGCGCTTATCACGCTGTGCATTGGCGCCGGAATGGGCACCGCCACGGTCATCGAGCGAGTTTGATCAACAAAGGCATTTGCGAATGGAAATTGAATGAAGCGTAAGCGTGTGAAATCTTGGCTAAGAGGCGGATCACTCAGTCTTGTTTGGCTTTTACTTGCGGCAATTGGAATCATTTATTTCGTGCAGCCGGCTTTGCTGGCGATGTCATTCCCCGGCTACTTCGGTTTTGAACCTGTTGGCGGGGGTGTTTACGTAGAGGCTGCGATGCCAAAAGAGCTGCGAATGCGGCTCGCCTCGGCCATTCGCGAAGGTGAAGCGAAAGCTGAAGATTTTTACGGGCAATTGGAAGCGGCGCCCGTTATTCTTGCGTGCGCAACGAAGCCCTGCTGGCAGAAGCTTGGCGGAGGGGGCGCGAAGGGCATTAGCTACGCAAACATCGGCATTCGCATTGCGCTGGCCGGCATCGATCCCGTTATTCTCGCGCATGAACGCTCGCACACGGAGCTTCACGAACGGCTTGGCCTGACCAATTTCGTGCTCGGCAAAATGCCCGCCTGGTTCGACGAGGGATTGGCCGTGATCGTCTCGGATGACGCGCGATACCTCTTTCCAAAAAACGCGCGGGACCGTTGCCGCGTCGTTGAGTCGGCGGGTGACTTTCCGGTCCGCAAAACGGACTGGACGAGAGCAGCGGGGGCGGATCATGACCTTTACGCGCGTGCCGCCTGCCGGGTGCTGCGCTGGATGAACGCGGCGGGCGGGAAAAATGCGGCGCTCGCACTAATTACAAAAGTTAGCGAGGGCGTGCCTTTCGAAGCTCTCTACAGGGACCCGATGGACCAAAGCCCCACTTTGGCTAATGTCGCGGAGCGCGAGGAGAGGAAAAAATGAATCTCGCCAATTTCCGTTTCGAGCCTGGCTCCAATGGCGTCGCTGGGCTGATCTGGGATATGCCCGGCCGCTCCATGAACGTCATTACCCCAGAGGTCATCTCCGAGCTTGATAGAGTGATCGATCGCGTCATGGCGGACGAGGCGATCAAGGGCTGCGTCATTACGTCAGGCAAGGAGACATTTTCCGGCGGCGCGGACCTTTCCATGCTTGAGGGTGTCGCAGCCGACTATCAAAAGGCGGCGCGCGAAAAAGGCGAAGAGGAAGCAACAAAACTCTTCTTGGAGCGATCGAGCTGGCTTTCGCGGGTTTACCGTAAGCTCGAGACATGCGGGAAAGCCTTTGCCATCGCCATCAATGGAACCTGCCTTGGCGGCGCCTTCGAGCTCGCCCTTGCCTGCCATTATCGGATCGTCGCGGATGATGACAAGGCGCGCGTCGGACTGCCGGAGATCAAAGTCGGCCTGTTCCCGGGCGCCGGCGGCACGCAGCGCGTTGCCCGCCTGATGCAGACGGCGGATGCCTTGCAGATGCTGTTCAAGGGTGACCAGATCCGCCCGAAAGCGGCAAAGGCCATGAATCTCGTTCATGAAGTGGCACCGAAGGGCGAGATTGTCGAACGGGCCATGGCCTGGATCGCTAACGGTGGCAAGGCCATCGCTCCGTGGGATGAAAAGAATTTTAAGCTTCCTTCTGGACGAGTTTTTTCACCGCAAGGCATGATGGTATGGCCCGCCACCAACGCCATCTACCGGCGCGAAACGCACGATAATTACCCGGCGGCAAAGGCGATTTTGCACGCTGTTTATGAAGGACTGCAGCTGCCGTTCGATCTCGCCTTGCGCGTTGAGTCTCGCTGGTTCGCCAAGATTCTGCGCTCCCCCGAAGCGAAAGCGATGATCCGGACCCTGTTCCTTTCCATGGGCGAATTGAACAAGGGCGCGCGCCGTCCTGCCGGAATTCCCGCGCGCACTCCCAAGCGTGTCGGCATCATCGGGGCGGGCTTTATGGGCGCCGGTATCGCTTATGTGACGGCGAGCGCGGGAATCGACGTGGTGCTGATCGATCAGGATCAAGCGGCCGCGGACAAGGGCAAGGAGATCTGCAACAAGCTTATCTCGGGCCAAGTCCTCAAGGGCCGGGCGAGCGGCGCCGATAAGGAAGCGCTGCTTTCCCGTATTAATCCGACCGCCGATTACAAGGCGCTTGCCGGCTCCGATCTCGTCATCGAGGCCGTCTTCGAGGACCGCGCGGTAAAGGCTGCCGCCACGCAAAAAGCATGGCAGGTTCTGTCACCAGGCGTTGTTTTCGCCTCCAACACCTCGACTTTGCCTATAACTTCGCTGGCGGAAACTTATGGCGAGCCCGACAATTTTATTGGCATCCATTTTTTCTCCCCGGTTGAGAAAATGCTTCTCGTCGAGGTCATTCTTGGCGCCGAGACAAGCGACGCTGCTCTCGCCACCGCCCTCGACTACGTCCGCGCGATCAAGAAGACACCAATCGTGGTGCATGATTCTCGCGGGTTTTACGCTAACCGCTGCGTGAGCAATTTCCTCCGCGAGGGCCATATCATGCTGATCGAGGGGATCCCTCCAGCGATGATCGAAAACGTCGCCAAAATGGCGGGGATGCCGGTCGGGCCACTGGCGCTCAATGATGAGGTTGCGCTTGATCTTGCCTTGAAAATCCTGGAAGCGACGAAACGGGATTTAGGAGAAGCGGCCATCGACCCCGCGCAAGAGCGATTGCTGCGCACCATGGTCGTCGATCATGGCCGGCTCGGGCGCAAAAATGGTAAGGGTTTTTATGATTATCCGGCACAGGGAGCAAAGACTCTATGGCCGGGGCTTGCCGGCTTGCAACCGACCGCGCTTGACCCAGACAAGATTGATATCGGCGAACTCAAACAGCGCTTCCTCGTCATTCAGGCGGTCGAAGCCGCGCGGGTAATCGAAGAGGGTGTCGTGACGGATCCTCGCGAAGCGGATGTCGGCTCGATCATCGGGTTCGGCTTCGCGCCCTTCACGGGAGGTACGCTGAGCTTCATCGACGGGATGGGCGCCGCCCATTTCGTCGCTCTTTGCGAGAGGCTTAGTGAAAAATATGGAAAGCGGTTCTCGCCGCCAAAAGTCTTAAGGGATATGGCGGGCGCCGGAGAGTCGTTTTACGAGCGCTTCGCCGCTCCCGCCAAGCGCGTCGCGTAGATCCAGGCTTAGTATTTTGCGATGATCGGCGCCGCGGGCGATAACCAATCAAATTTGTAATTCAGGCCCGCACGCAGCACATGGTACATGGAGCGCGTATTGAAATTGATATGCGAGTCCGGTGTTGGCGCAAAGAGCACCGTGCGCGCATTGATAAATTCATAAAGGTATTCGCCCTTTACCGAGAAGCGTGGATCGATCGCATACTCAAGCCCGGCGCCAAAAGCCCCAACATGCGGGAACACCCCCGTGCGTGTTTCCGTGATGGAACCACTGGCGAAAAGCGTCGATGTCGCAACGTTGTAATAAGTGTTGGTCGTTGCGTAGGTAAATCCGGCGGTAAGGTAGGGCAGGAACCTGCCCCACGCATAACCAAGGCGCAGGCGTGCCGTGCCAAAGTCCTCGAATTTTGAGCCAAAGGTGGCAGCGTAGGGCTGGCCATTGATTAGCACTCCTTGGATCGAGGTGTTTCCTTGGATGCCAGAGACACTGCTATCGATTTCAAATCCAGCCACGACGTGGAAGAAGGGCAGCTCGTAATTGAAACCCCCCTGCAAGCCGCCAAACGGCCCGCTCGCGTTAATGCCGCTGCGGTTTGAAACAAAACCCCAGATCCCGGGGACGTCAATGTCATAAGGAAACGCGAAGTGGTCGAAGCCGCCGCCAACGCTGGCGCCCACATAAAACCCCGTCCAGCTCGGCTCGGATGAAGGCGGAGGCGCAAAGATTGGCGCCGTCGCCTTAGAGGGCAGGTCGGCGGCACTAGCCTGCCCGGCCTGCACGGCCGAGGCAATAATGGAGAGGATGGTGAGGGTAAAGCGCCGTCGTTCGGATTTGAAGTTATAGGCGGAGGCTTCTCTCTCATCGGGCGAAAGGAATACTTCTCCGCTCACTTCATGCTCCATCCGCAAAGGTCGTGCACGGCGATCAAAGCGTGCGAAATGGTTCGCCTGCAAGGGGAAGAAAGCCTTGCCGCTGCGAATAGACTCCAGTGTGACAAAATTGATACTTGAAAAGCCTTGCCCCAGCACATTTTGTTGGGCAAGCCAATAGCGGGACTCGAACTTCAGAGAGGCTGCGGCTAACCTCTCCTTATGGGCGAGTCGCTAATCTTGTGCCAGCCGCGGGCTTTTCTAGGGGTTTGCCGTTCCGTGACCGGGCGCGCCTGGCGGGGGCGGCTCGATGCGGCCGGGGAGGCGCTGGCGCTGGCGATCGCGCAGACGCACGGGACGGGCGATCTTCTTGCCCGGGTTCTTGCCGGGCGCGGCGTGCCCCTTGATTCCATTGCGACCTATCTCGCGCCATCGTTGCGCAATCATCTGCCGGATCCACTCTGCGTAAGAGACATGGGCGATGCGGCCCGGCGCATCGCGGCGGCGATCAAGCGGTGCGAGAAAATCGCGATTTTCGGGGACTATGATGTCGATGGCGCCGCGTCGGCGGCCCTTCTTTTCGATTATTTTGCCGCCTTGGGCGTTCCTTCAACAATCCATATCCCCGACCGCCTTTCCGAAGGCTACGGGCCGAATATCCCAGCAATCGAGCGCCTCGCGGGCGATGGCGCCAAACTCTTAATCACGGTCGATTGCGGAACAGCCAGCCATGCGCCGCTCGCGAAGGCCGCAAAGCTCGGCCTTGATCCAATCGTTCTCGACCACCACCAAGCACCCGAGCACTTGCCCGAGACCATCATCGTCAACCCCAATCGCCAGGATGACCTTTCCGGCCTTGGCCATCTCTGCGCGGCCGGAGTGGTGTTTCTGACTCTCGTCGCCGTGCAACGCCTTTTGCGCGAAGAGGGCTTTTTTTCAAAGACGCGGCCCGAGCCGGATCTCCTCGCCGGCCTTGACCTTGTGGCCCTTGCCACCGTCGCGGATGTCGCCCCCTTGGTGGGACTAAACCGCGCCTTTGTGCAAAAAGGCCTCGCTTTGATGCACGCCCGCCAGCGCCCTGGGCTCAAGTCCTTGTTCGACCTTTCGGGATTGGCGGGCCCGCCCTCGGTCTATCACCTCGGTTTTATGATTGGCCCGCGTATCAATGCGGGAGGCCGAATCGGCGATGCCGCGTTGGGCGCGCGGCTCCTCACGGCGACCGATCCGATTGAGGCAAGAGTCATTGCCGAGAAGCTGCACGAGCTTAATCGCGACCGGCAGGAACTCGAGCGCGCGACGCTGGAGGAGGCCGAGGCGTCCTTGCTGAGCACCCCTGACTTTAATGACCGCCCAGTCGCGATCGCGGTTGGCGAAGGGTGGCATCCTGGTGTTGCCGGCCTCATCGCCTCGCGACTCGCCGAAAAATTTGGCCGGCCAGCCTTTGCCATTACCTTCGGCAAGGAAAATATTGCGACGGGATCGGGCCGCTCCATCGCCAAGGTCGATCTCGGCCGGGCCGTGCGCGCCGCGGTGGAGGCAGGCCTTCTCCTCAAGGGCGGCGGCCATGCCATGGCGGCAGGCATTACGATCGCCCGCGAACGGCTCGATGAATTTGTAAATTTTTTGAACTCCGAGCTTGCCTCTGCCGTCGGCGCGGCACGGTGGAATGATGGCTTGCTCATTGACGCGGCCCTTACCGCCGCTGCCGCCAACGCGGATATGGTGACAAATCTTTTGCGTGGCGGACCTTATGGCGCGGGCAATCCAGAACCCGTCTTTGCATTGCCTGCGCATCGCTTGCTTGAGGTCGCGAACGTTGGCAATGGACATGTGCGCCTGCGTGCCGAGGCGGATTCCGGGAGGTTAATCAGCGGCATTGCCTTCCGGGCCGCTGCCGAACCGCTTGGCCAGGCATTGCATGCCGCCCGCGGCCAAATGGTGCACCTTGCTGGAACGTTGACGGAGGACCGATACGGCGGAAAAGATCGCGTGCAATTAAGGATCTGCGACCTCGCCCTGCCCTGACGCTTTTGCCTTGCACTGACACCGCCCGGCAGCGCGGACGGTTGCCCCACCTCAAGGCTTGCTTCCAAGCCGAAATAGATCAGCGAGAGACTGTACCGTTCGCGCGGCCACCCGCCACCCGGCACGAGCACCGCCCGCCGATCAGAGATGCGTGATGGAGCGTGCAGGCTGCCATAGGTGTCGAGCAGTAGTTGCCCCACTCTCTGATCGCAACGCTCCGGCCGGTGGCGAGAGGCACTGGTGGAGCTGCGGAAACAAGTCGTGGCAAGCCCGCCGTTGCCGCCGCCAAATCATATCCGTAGGGGTAGCCATAATAGCCATAGCCATAGGGGAACCCTATTCCCCACCAAGGATGAGCGACGCTGAACGCCCATCCGGCATAAGCCTGCTCCCAGCCGCCGCAGCAGGGGATTTCGCCATGCCACCCGCCGCGATCCTCCGCGGTCGCCAGGCCGCTAAAAGGCAGCACGCATAGCGCGGCCGAAGCCAGCAAACAGCCAATCCGTTTCATTGCCCTTCCTCCCTTGCCAAACAATTTTTTGCTGCGCGCAAAGTCAGCACAGCTTTTTTTGCACAATCGTTTAAGTAAAACCTCGGCTGAGGAAAATTGTTCCAGGAAATTTCACAGTTCCACCGAGGGCGCCGCCGCCGAATGCAGCAGCGTGCCCTGCAGAGTATAGACATCGCGGTCAAATCGGCTCCCTTAGCCGTCGGGTGTTCGTGGTTTGACAGCTATCAAGAAACGTCAAGGACCGAAACGGCGCCGGGACCGCAGCTAAAGGCGGTCTCCGACGAGCATGGCATCGCTTTGCGTCGTAATGCCAACTATCCAATTCGAATTAGGCCGCCCTAATGCGAAGTTCCAACGGACGAAACCCAGCAATAGTAAGCCCCACATTCGAAAGTTGGCAGCCCAACCGCCAAGTTGTTTGCTTCCCCTGAGGGACCTTGTACGACTTGGTCCGTTGCGCTTAGCGGGAAGAAGGTCTCTCCAACAGCGGGAAGAAGACATTGTTGCGGGGTATAAGATGCACTGCCGGGGGCTGGCGTCTCGTACGGCCACGCCAAGCAAGCGTAGGCGCCGACAACGGTTTCGATCTTAACCGGACTGCCCCCCTGAAAATTCGCGGTAGATGCGCCGCCCTGGCCAAGGATGGTGCCATTCACGTACAACCAATTGCCCGCCAACCCAAGCAAATCCGGGGCGCTGGCGTGCCACCATCCGCCAGCCCATGGCAAGTAACCGAAAACATGAAGAATACATCCAGAATTGGAACCGGCGTTGGGACAATCGACTTGCCCATAGACTTGTCCTGCTTCGCGCGGCGCGCCTTTCCCTGTTAGAGGGAGGGTATAGGGCGGAACCGGGTTAACACATGTCGGTTGGTAAACCACGGGGTTGGGTGTCGTATCGTTGTTCCACACGCACAACCCATAAGTCGTTGGTTGATAGACAAACTGCACCCACCCCTGGTCCTGTGCTTGACTGCTTTGAAACGGATAGCCATTCGAGCAAGTCTGGCAGAGGAAATAATTGGTGTTGGTTTGAATGCTGAACGCATTTGTGCCAGCCGTCGAGTCGGTCTCGGTGGCTTGCGTGGGGTCGGTGAGGAAGTTGATGGAAACCGATCCCCAGACGATGGGATCCTGATAAGATTCATTGTAATAATTGCACTTCGGATGAAGTCCAACCGCAGGCCCCTTTTGACACACACTAACTGTCGTCTGCGCCGTATTCGATTGGATTTCGTAATAAGATTGGGGAGGCGGAAAGGGAAGAGTATCTTTTGTTCCCTTGTACTCGGCACACGGAACTTGCTGCCATACGCCGTTTACAAAGTGATGGCAGCCCGGCGTCTGGGGGGGCGGATATGGCACGCCTGTTTTTGCGGTGTTCGCGGCATGGGCGCCGGCGAGGGTTGTAAAACTGACGGCAACCGCGAAGGCCGCCTTCTTAATACCGTGGATCACGATGGTTACTCCTGTTTGGGAGCGGTCCGGACGATCTTTTGTCTCCGTCAACCTTTCTCCTAGGAGCATCATCGCCTAGCCCGACCGGCCGCGCTGTTCCCCGGGGAACAGGCCGTTTGGCTCACGCGCCAACCATCGAAGCTTTGAGCCTTGGTGCAGCAATATACCTACGGGTTGCAGCGCGGATCAGTCGTCGCGGATGAGGACGCTTTGATGTGGATCAGGGCCTGGGTCCGATTGGGGGGCTCAGAATTCGACCTCAAGTTCCTCGACGTCGGCCGGTTCCTGCTTGGCCGCGCCGATCCATTCGAGCATCTCAGGCATCTGCACAATTTCTCGGCAGTAATCGCTGCACATCGCATCAATCTTGACGTGATAAGTGAGGAATCGCGTCACAACTGGTGCATACATCGCATCCGCCATCGATCGCTCGCCCAAGAGGAAAGGACCGCCATAGCGGCCAAGGCACTCACGCCAGATCGCGGTAATGCGGCCAATATCCGCTTGGGCTCGTGCCCAGATTTTGAAATTAGGAAAATCGCCCTTGAGATTCATCGGCATGGCGGAGCGCATCGAGGCAAAGCTCGAGTGCATCTCTCCGCAAATCGAGCGGCAATGCGCCCGTATTGCCTGCTTCTTCGGTAAAAGGCCGGCGCCGGGCCGGATCTCATTTAAATATTCGCCAATCGCCAGCGTATCCCACACGCTGATCCCATTGTGGGTAAGACACGGCACGAGGCAGGAGGGCGACAAGAGGAGAAGTTCGGCCCGCATCGCGGGATCATCGGGGGGGACGATCTTCTCTTCAAAAGGAAGACCAGAGAATCTTGTGAGCAACCAGCCGCGAAGCGACCATGATCCATAATTCTTACTGCCGATCGTGAGCGTGGCCTGATCCAATGCATACTCCGCTTAGTCTATGAATTTCAGTCCGCTTCGGCCGTGTGAACAACCCCGCCTTGCGGGCCAGCAAAACCTAGGCAACAATGGCATGCAGTTCGCATGCCGATCATCGCCAATTTGTGCCGCTGGGGAGGGGCCTTTTTCATGATTTATGAAGCCTACGGAACGCATAGCGCTTATATTGACTTCGCTCGCACGCTGGCTGGCGGTGTGGGAAAGGTATTGCGGCTGCAATGGCCTTTGCTCCCGCCGGGCTGGCTCACTAGGCTGCTGGGCGGCGCCCTCGAAACCTTTGCCGCTCTGCCCGTGACACATGCGCGGCTTCCCTTCGGCATTAAGACGGCACAAACCGGCAATCAGCTCGTCGCGGTGACCGAGGAAGTCGCCGTTCAAACACCCTTTGCAACCTTGCTTCACTTCCGCAAGGAAATCGAAGTCCCGCAACCGCGGGTCCTGTTGGTTGCTCCCATGTCGGGGCATTTCGCGACGCTGTTGCGCCCGACCGTTAAAACCATGCTGGCCGATCACGATGTGTTCATCACCGATTGGCATAATTTTCGTGACGTGCCGCAGGCCGACGGGCGTTTCGATTTCGGCTCCTTTGTCGACCACGTCATTGCGTTTCTTCGAGTCCTCGGCCCGGGGTCGCACGTCATCGCGGTTTGCCAGCCCTGCGTCGCCGTCCTTGCCGCTGCCGCGCTAATGGCGGAGGATGGCGATGAAGCGCAGCCGCGCAGCATGACTTTGATGGCCGGGCCAATCGATACGCGCGTCAGCCCGACGAAGGTCAACGAGATGGCGGGCAAATGGCCGATCGACTCATTTGAACGGAATTTGATTGCCACGGTGCCGTACGGATTTAAAGGCGCGGGCCGACGTGTCTATCCTGGTTTCCTGCAGCTTGTGGCCTTCATGGGCATGAACCTCGAACGCCATATTCGCTCCTTCGGCGATATGGCGGAGGCACGCGCGGCCAACGACATGACGAAGCTTGAGGCGCTTCAAAGCTTCTACGAAGAATATTTCGCCGTCATGGATCTGCCGGCGGAATTTTATCTCGAAACGGTGAAGGCCGTGTTCCAGGAACATCTTTTGCCACTCGGAAAGCTTGAGGTACGCGGGCGCAGGGTCGACCCGAGGGCCATTCGCCGGACGGCGCTTTTGACCGTGGAAGGGGAACGCGATGATATCTGCGGGCTCGGTCAAACGCTTGCCGCTCAAGATCTTTGCTCGGGTATCAGGCAATATAGGAAGTGGCACCATGTACAGACCGGCGCCGGACATTACGGGATTTTTAGCGGCCGACGCTGGAACATTGAGGTATATCCAAAACTACGCGACATTATTGAAATGACAAATTGATGATGGCGGTTGCGTTTCGAGCGCTGTCTTTGGTTGCGGCCGGAAGCAGGTTGTGCCAGTCGTCGACCAGCTGAATGCTCGGATGAAAAGATCCAAAAATTACGGCCTCGCGTTGCCGTCAGTTCGTTGCGTTGCAGTTGACGGCGGCGCGGTGGACTGAAGCCATCAGTCCACCCAGCCCCGGGTTCGCGCCTCCTGAGGGGCGAACAGGCGCGCTTGATTGCGAAGGCTGAAGTCGGAAGGGGGCGGCTGTACCGTTTGCCCGTCGAGTGTCCGGCCCCTTATGACAAACAGAAAACGTACGCCGGCAAGCATGTGGCGGACGAGGATTGTCACATGATCGGCCTCCTCGATAACGAATTCGCCAAAACCGGGAGACTACCGCATTATGGTACCGAGGCCCACTGCGCTCAAAGAAGGCAATTTAGTCCCCGCTTTGATACATGCCCGTCAATTCTTTTGAACGCGCTGTTCACTAAACGGCATCACTCGCCGTCTGATCTGGGGTGGGGCGTGTTCGAAGGCTTGCAGGTTGCTCCGTGGAGGCGCGGGCTGAACAGGGGACGACGACTGCGCCGGTGACTTAGCCGCCACCGTCGGCAGAATATTGGAATTGCTTCCAGAAGACGTGCCGAAATCATAGACCGCGACCATTGTTCGGCCGGCCGAACTTTCGGTGACGAAGTTGTAGCCTTGCAGGAGAAGGACGCGCGAAACGACTTCTCGAAGTGATCCGCTAAAAGTCCCAGAAACGGAGCGGCTGAGTTCACGCGAAGACCTGTATTGAAGGCCAAAAGCCTCATTGAGTGCGCCGAGCACTTCCTCTACAGTTGCTTCCCTTGCTTCGATTTGCACAGCATCTGCATCGCCTGTGATTTGAACTTCAGCGCACGCAATTATACCGCTGTCGTGACAAAAACTGAGGAGAAACACCAAAGCCGCCATAAACTGCGGCTTTGGAAAGCGGAAGAATGACGGCATCGACGTCTCAAGTACCATTAGGTAGGCCGCTGAAATCCACGGACTGAGCGTACCATGGTGTCGCCTTTTTGGGAAGTATGAGGCTAAAATGATCGAAGGAAATTCAGTAAATCCTGTTTGTCGCTTTCCGAAAGCGAATCAAACGCAGCGATCACTTGGTTTGCCTCGGAATTTGAATAGTGGGAGTCCCCTACGCTCGAATGGGCATAAATCGCCTGGACGAGATCGCTGGTCCTTCCGTCATGCAAAAAGAAGATTCGCTGTCCCAAACCCCAAAGGGGCGCTGTTCTGAATTCGTCCCCTTGGGCATTTCCCTGAACGATATCATCAGCCAAATTGCGCCCCATCCTATGGACCGCCAGGTCCGAGAATAAATTGACGGTTACATTGGATAACCCTGCAAACTCAGATACTGTCGATGTCTGCAAGGACGGTGTATGGCAAAGCGAGCAGCCGACGTTTGCAAAGAGCTGCTGACCATGCCCGATTGAGGTGGCGCCGCCCGGTGTATTCTGGGATGGAGAAGGCGGCGCCAAGAATTTCATGAAGAACGCAAAGCGCTCGATGTCGCTGACCGCCTGAGAAGCAGGCAGACCCGTCGAGCCGTCGACCACTGTGCTGTCATTCGGAACCGGCGCATATTGGCAGGTTGGATTATCGTCGCGCTCATTCTGGAAGAGCTCGTTGCTGATCCCCATCTCGACATTATAGGCTTCACCAGCGAACATCAGCAGAGACTGGTTTTGGGCCTTCCAACCAAATCTTGTGATGGTGCCGGTATTGGCACTCCGGTTCGGATGCCCGCCGATGCCCAATTGACTCTTCGCGGCCTGGTTGGCCGCCAGATTTGCGAGAATCGTGCTGTCCGTGATCGCTTCGACCAAACCGTCTCCGAAGAGCTGAATTGGAATGCGGAGCGATATATTGTTGTTTGCGTATTGCGCATTAAAATTCTCCTGAACCGCAGTGCAATCCGAGGCGTTGCCGCTGCTATCTACGCGTCCACTAATGACGAACAACGAATGCACTCCTCCATCCAAACTCCCATCCGGAAAGTACTTAAAACGAGCTTCAACAATGGGACCGTTGGGCTTAACGAAAAGGGGCACGGTATTGCGTGCACCATAGGCTTTCGCAATACTGGGTTGTGGGTTAACTCCAGGAGACGATCCCCCAACGGCTGGCTGGGAATGGCAGCCCGAACAGCGATCCAGATTGAAACGCGGTCCCAATCCACCGTTATCACCGGCGATGGTTTCGGCCTCCTGAAAATTTGCCGATCCCGCATTGAAGAAGGTCAACTCATCTTGCGTCAGTCCTGTAAGGGGCCCTCCAGCAGCCGGGAGGCCACCTCGCACCCCAGGGTCATGTGCCTGGTTTTGGTCGCCCCAAGAACCAGCTCTGACTTCAAAGCCAACCAGTGTAATCGCGGCTAAGATCAAGAACGAGATTGTATTGTTCCAGATTGCGCGCCAACCAAAAAATACGAACATCTTTGATAGAAACATTGTAGATCGTCCCATAATTTAACGACAGTATTGATTAACGAACGACTCTATTCGCGTTCCAGAATTTCCATTATGGGCAATCACGCCTATCGGAAGGCTTTGCTTGTTGAGCTGCATTTCCTCCTAGTAGACACGGGATTTGCAAAACAGTAACAACGCTCGGGCCGCCATAAGGCAAATAGGCGGCGAAACCAAAATCGGCGACATAGATTTTGCCCGTTGTTTTGTTGACTGCAAGGTTTTGCGCCAAGGCATCAAAATTCACGCTATCAACGAAATATGAGCATTGCGCTGTGTCGCATACTGGAGCCACTTGTATATTCGATGCAACGAGAGCGCCTGTCCAACCGTCAATGACGGAGAGCGCTCCAGAGTATTCGGTCGAATAAACCCCATGACTGACGGGATCGACGTCGACGCCGAATCCGCTAAACTGCTGCGCCCAGACTTTGTCCCCGTTTATGACTGTATTGGTCCACGTGTCGATGGTCACGAAGCCGCCGCCAAGTTCGCCTGCGATGTACAAATGGTGGAGTTGTTCGTCCACGGCGCTGCCTTCCAGATTGCTGCCAAAAGTTGGGATGATCGTCTTCACCTCGTCGGTATTTCCGTCGATCACCATGACGCCATTGAAACTTCCGGACCCAGCATTGCCAGACGTGTATATCCTGTTCAGCGTCTGGTCTATGGAAAGCGGGCCGGCTGCCGGGTTAGGAATGCGTTTGAGGACTGTGTGCGTCTTTGGATCGTCGACGACAATTTCGATTTCGCTCGCCGACGCGTAAAGTTTGCCTGTTTTTTTGCTGCGCACGATCGAACGAAGATCGAGGCCGTCGCTGCTGTTGTCGTTGGATTCGACAACGAAGAAGTCCGTAACACGATTGGTCGTACCATCGACGACCGCGATTGCGCCGTGAATCGTTGCGACGTAAAGGATGTTTCGTTCTTCATCGATGGCAATCTGCGATGGTCCCGGAGGGTTTGGGACGAGAGGCAGAACATAGGGGATCGCGATGGTGTCGATGACCCGATCCGTGGCGCCGTCGATGACAGTCACCGATGACCCAGCACCGCCCGGCGTATTCGGATCAGGCGAGTTTTGGCCGTTATTCGCGATATAAACCCGGCCGGTTTTGCGATTGACTGCGGGCCAAGAGGAGCCAGCGGTTACTGGGGAAATCGGAATTGCCTCCGTCACTGTCGGGATGAGCGAATATTCATCGGCGGCGTGGCACGGGAGGGCGACCTGCGCACTTACTGCGACAAGCAAGCTCATCGAGACAGTTGCTGATTTTGAGGATCGAAACATCAACATACGGCTCCATTCGAACGGGCGGACACGTCGATGGCCGCACACTTTCAGATTGTTATTGAAGGGTTGCCGGCATTAAAAATTCATCCAGAATGACCAGCGCTGACGAAGATGGTGAATGGGGTGCTCGCCTCCTGGCCAGGGGATGTTCCTGTGTCGCTCACCGTGATTGTGAAGCTGAATGTCCCACTCGCGGTTGGCGAGCCTGAGATCTCGCCGGTCGAAGGGTTCAGCCTCAACCCGGCCGGAAGCGCCCCGGCACTGACCGACCACGTGTTGGCTCCCGCCCCGCCGGCCGCCAAGAGCCGTGCCTGATAGTCAGATCCGACTCTCGCCGGCGGCAGGTTCGCGGTCTCGATCGACAGGGCCGGGACCGTGGTGTAGGCCATCGGCTGCTGGAAGCCATTGTTGTCGGTGTACTGCCCAACCGCCACGCAGACTCCCGGGCTGGTGCAGGACGCGCCGTTGATGTTGGCGTTCTGGGCGCCGGGGGCGGTGGCGGCATTAGCCGGCAGGGGAGGTTCGACGCCCTGGGTCCACACCCCGCCGGTCTCGGCGATGACCAGCGGTTGCCCGTTGCCATTTAGGTCGTTGTAGGCGCTGTAGCCAAAACAATTGCCCCGGCTGGTGCAGTTAAACCCATTGAGATAGGCGGACTGGGTACCCGGAGCGGTGGCGGCGTTGGCAGGCAGGATCAGCTCGAAGCCTTGGGTCCACACCCCATGGGTCTGGTTGAAGACGGCGGGTTGGGCATTGCCGTTGATGTCGTTGTAGCCGCCGCCGGCGGTGCAGCTTCCCGGCCTGAAACACACCAGATTCGCGAGAAATCCATTCTGAGCGGATTGGGCGGTGGCGGCATTGGCAGGCAGCGTCAGCTCGATCGCCGGGGACCACACGCCGTTGGTCTCCGTGGTGATCATCGGTTGGCTGTTGAAATTGGTGTCGGTATACTGGCCACCGGCCACGCAATTGCCGGCGCTGAAGCAGCTCAACGCGCCCATCGTATTCAAGCCGGCGGCAGGGTTCGTCGGACCGGACGTGGCGGTCGTCGCATTTGGAGGCAATGCGATTTGTACGCCCCGGCCCCACACGCCGTTCCTCTGGCTGAAGACGGCCGCGCCGTAGAGAAGGGACCCGCTCGTGGTGCTGTAGCCGCCGGTGATCGCACAGTTCCCGGGGCTCGGGCACGTCACGATGTTCGTGAACGCGAACTGGGTCCCCGGAGCGGTCGCGGCGTTGGCGGGCAGATTTAGCGCGACGCCCGGCGCCCAAGCCCCGTTCGTCTCAGTGACGACCATCGGTTGCCCATTGCCGTTGGCGTCGTTATAGCCGCCGGTAGCCACGCAGTTGCCGACGCTGGTGCAGTACACGCCGAAGAGAAAGGCGTTCTGGCCGCCTGGGGCGGTGGCCGCGTTGGCGGGCAGCGTCGCCTCGACACCCTGGTGCCACACCCCGTCGGTTTCGGTGATGATCATCGGCTGCGAGCTGCTGGTCGGGTCGGTGTACGAGCCGACGGCGACGCAGTTGCCCGGGCTGGTGCAACTCACGCCATTAAGGTACGTGTTATCGGAAGGGACGGCGTTGGCGGACGGGGCGAGCTGGATTGGCGTCGGGAAAAAAGGCGCCGGTGTGGCGACGCGGCACTCGGCATCGCGCGGCGGTTGGGGAGTCGGGCCCGGGCTATACTGGCCAGTGGGGGTGACCTCGGCGCCCGGCGCCCTGGGGTGCAAATGGCGTTGGGTCATGAAGGCTTGGATACCGTCGGATGATTGCGCGGCGGCTGGTAAGACCAGGGTGCTCGCCGCCGTACAACTCGCGAGCGCGATGAGCGTCACGCGCATCGAAATTTTTGATTTTGATGACATTGATACCTCTTGTTAAGTTTCCTTCGGCGCCGGCCACTGTGCCCTTAATCCGAACGGCGGCCTCGCCCTTTAACCCGCACACTTGCGGACTGTTGTTGAGGGGTGCTGGCGCTAGAAATTCATCCAGAATGACCAGCGCCGACGAAGATGACGAATGAGGCGCTCGCCTCCTGGCCGGGAGACGTTCCTGTGTCGCTCACCGTGATGGTGAAACTGGATGTCCCGCTCGCGGTTGGCGTGCCGGAGATCTCCCGGTCGAGACGTTCAGCGTCAACCCGGCCGGCAGCGATCCGGCGCTGACCGACCATTTGTTGGGACCCACCCCGCCGGCTGCAAAAAGCCTTGCCCAGTAGTTAGATCCGGCTGTCGCCGATGGCAGGCCTGCGGTCTTAATCGACAGGGTCGGAACCGTGGTGTAGGCCATCAGCTGCAAATTGCCGGCCATGTCGGTGTAATTTCCGACTGCCACACAGACGCCCGGGCTGGTGCAGGACGCGCCGTAGATGTTGGAGTTTTGGGCGCCGGGAGTGGTGGTAGCATTGGCAGGCAGGGGTGGTTCGATGCCCTGAGCCCACACTCCGCCGGTCTCTGTGATGACCAGCGGCTGCCCGGCGCCGTAGATGTCATTGTAGGCGCTGTAGGCGATACAGTTGCCCCGGCTGGTGCACGTAAGCCCGTTGAGGTAGGCGGACTGGGTGCCCGGGGCGGTGGCCGCGTTGGCGGGCAGGGTAAGCTCGAAGCCCTGGGCCCACACCCCATGGGTCTGGTTGACCACCAGCGGTTGGCTGCTGCCCGTAATATCGGAGTAGCCGCCTCCGGCGGTGCAGCTTCCCGGGCTAAAACATGTCAGGGCCCCGATAAATGCTTCCTGGATGCCTTGGGCAATGGACGCGTTCGACGGCAGCGTCAGCTCGATTGCCCGGGACCACACGCCGTCGGTCTCGGTGGCAATCATCGGATCGCTGTTGGGGGTGGTGTCAGTGTAAAAGCCGCCGGCGACGCAGTTACCAGATCTGAAGCAACTCACTGAGTCCAACTCTACGCCGCCGATAAACTGGCAGGTCCCGCAGGGCATCGCGCCGTGGGGGTTGGGGTCGGCGTTGGCGGGCGGGGCAATCTCGACGCCCGGGGCCCACACCCCGTTGATCTCATTGACGGCCAGCGGATGGTTGTTGCCCTTGGCATCATCGTAGACACCGACGGCCACACAATTGCCGGCGCTGGTGCATGTCAATCCGACGAGGGTGACAGTGTTGGCGGCGGCGTTAGCTGGGAGCAGCAGGTTCAGTTCGGCGCCCTGCGCCCACACACCGTTGGTCTCGGTGAGGATGAACAGCGGGGAATTGCCATTGTTGTCGGTGTAGTTGCCGACGGCCACGCAGTTGCCGGGGCTGGTGCATGTCAGACTATTAAGATTGAAATTGGCAAACTGGCCAAACGGGCTGGTGCCCGCGGCGGCGTTGGCGGGCAGAGCAACCTCGACGCCCTGACCCCACACCCCGTCGGTCTCGGTGATAATCATCCCCTGGAAGCTCTGCTTGGAGTCAAGGTAGAAGCCGACGGCCACACAATTGCCTGGGCTAGTGCAACTCACCGCAGACGGGAAAGAAAAGCTAGAGGTGGCGTTGGCATTAGGCGGTGGAGTGAGCTGGATTGGCGTCGGGAAGAAAGGCGCCGGTGTGGCGGTGTCGGCGGCGAAGTCGCGCGGCGGCTGGGAAATGGGCCCCAGGCCAAACGGGCCGGTCGGGATGGACCCGGTTCTGGGCTTGATGACCCTCGGCACGAGCGGATTTTGGCCTGCAGAGGTGCTTTGGCTGGCGAATGCGAATAGCGCTGTTCCGGTTGTCAATGCAATCGCCATGTTTGACAACAATTTAAAACGCGCAAACATTTTTCCTCCCTGAAATTTGTCCGCATCCGCCGATCATTCTGCGGTTCTGCCTTCAGCTTAAGAACGATTGAGGAGCCGAAATCACGACACGAGATTTAGTAGAACGCGAACTTCACGGCGTGAGACGCATGTCGAAACTGACAACGGCACCGCCAATTTTATCGCAATCGATCAGCACACCAACAAAATCTATGTTTCCCAGTATTGGGACGGTACGGTTTGGGTCATCGATGGCGATAGTGATCAGGTGGTCGGCGTCATCAACGGCGTCGGCGTGGCCGCCGCTCCCGACGATTGTTATCTACCCGCAAACAACGACGACTGCACTAATCAATATTCTGGTCTGGACCACATCGCCGTGGATGAAACCCTTCGACGTGCTTATGTTCTGGGCACCAATGACGGCCGCTTCGTTACCATTGACACAGAAAAAAATCAGGTGATCAGCACTAAATTTATTGGCTCTAATCAATATGACGCTGCCGTCAATCCTTTTACGCATACTGTGTACTCAATCAGTGATTTATTCGACACGCTCGCTGTGATTGATGGGAAGACGGATCGGCCGGTCGCGGAGAATATTCTGGTTGGTAGTCCTCCATCGCCGCCGGGTTGTCTGACAAGCACAACAGGCTGCACAAATTACGGCGATCTCCCCCAATCGATCGCAGTTAATCCGACTACAGGAAAAATCTATGTCGCGGACCCCGGTGACACCTTTTCAAATCCGGAAGCGGTCAGTCACATTGTCATTCTGAAAGCAAGGGAAGGCCATCCGTGGGTTAGCCCGTGGTAGAGCGAAGCAATAGAGAATTGCGGCTCAAGGAGGGGTCGACAGTGAGGAAGAACTTTCTGGGCTGCGGTGCAGCCCTCTACCTATGTGCAAGGGTTTGTTTCGGCGGCGTCGCGCTCGCGGACTCTGATCAAGTGGGGTGGTCCAACGGCCCCAGCGCGTCCGTCCTCGCGACCATCCAAATCCCCACCATTCCGCCTGGCGGAAACGCTGGTGCGGAGGACGTTCAAGTCAATGTCAAGACTAACCGCGTCTATGTGACGAGCAATTTCACCGTAACGGTGCTTGATGGCGCGAGCGATACAATCATCACAAACGTCCCCATTCCCGCCGCAGCGGCGGCAAACCTTGATGGCAACACGGGCCTCTATCAATCCTGCGTCGACGATCTCACCAATACTATTTACAGCATCGCGGAAACTGGCGTCGTCACCGCGATCGACGGCGCCACCAACACGATTACTGGCTCCTTCGCTCCTTTGCCTACGTCGACAATTTCTAACGTCGACGGAATCGCCTGCAATCCCGAAACCGGCAAGCTCTATATGGTCCTTTGGAACCCGGGACCAAACGTCGTCGTTTGGGATATAAAAAAGCAGAAGACCGTCGCCACTTTGACTATTACCAAGTATTCAGAAGAGTGGTTGGCGGTCAATCGTAAGACGAACAAGATCTACGCGCAAACGGATTTTGATGGAGTCGTCGTCATCGACGGCGCCACCGACACGGTGATTGACAGGATTGCCGCCGGCCAACTTCCTGAGCCCCCAGGGTGCAACCCGCTTGCCAGTCCGCAGGTCTGCACGACCATAGGCTCCTGGCTGGAAAAGATCGCGGTAAACGAAGCAACCAACCGAATTTACGTCACAGGCATAACGGATGGCAGTCTCACAACGATCGACGGCGCCACGAACCAAGTGATCGCGACCAACTACTACGACTATTTTCCATATTCGGTCGCGGTCGACCCCGTCAGAAACAAAATTTATCCGCTCGACGTTATTTTTGATGTCTTGTCGGTCGTAGACGGTGCGACGGGCATTCGTACCGGAAATGTCAGTGTCAGCCCCGGCCCCTTTCCAATGGGCTGCGCCTCCGGCTTTGTCCCGATTGACCCCAATATTTCTTGCCTCACGTCGTCCTTAGGTGACGAAGGCATCGCGATCAATCCTGTTACCGGAAAAATCTATGTCACGTATGTTGGCGCGTTCTCTTTCGTTCCGGGCATTCCTAATGCGTATAGCTATTTGACGGTACTGGCACCGACAGGGACGGCGCCATCCTCCTCTCCGACGAAGACACCAAAGGAAGTCTTCGCTGGCACAGTGACGCTCGCAGCCGGAGCTGAAGCGGTCGATGCCGCTCTCAACAGAAGCACCAATACGCTCTACATCGCCAATTCTGGTGTCAATACGGTCTCGGCGTTCAACCCTGCGAACCAGGCAATTACGGCGACAATCCCTGTCGGTGCCTCACCACGCGCAATTGCAATCAACGAGCTGGCGAATACGCTCTACACATTCAACGCTGACGGGTCAGTCTCCGTGTTGGGTGCCACATCGGGCAGTCTTGTTTCCAATTTTTCTGTCGACACCAACGCTTCCGGCTTGCTTGGTCTTAATCCGCAAGCGATCGTTTTCAGTCACCGAACGGGGAAACTCTATGCGATTAATGCTTTCAACCAAATCGATGTGATCGACCCGCGTTTGCAGAAGGTATTGACCACGATCCCAGACCCAGACGCGAGCAACGTCGCGATCAATCAGTCAACGAACACCATCTACGTCACCCAGTATTCTGATGGCACGGTATGGATCATCGATGGCTTATCGGATCAGGTGGTAGACATCATCCGCGACGTTGGCCTGCCGGCGCAGCCGCCTGACTGCTATCTAGAGACGGGTGGCCCCAACGCCTGCCTGCAAATGTCGTCGGGCCTCACGAAGATCGCTATCGACGAGACTTTAAATCGCACCTATGTGCTTGGCCAGTATGATGGACGCGTGGTTTCGATCGACGGCAAGACGAACAAGGTGATCGGCGCACAGTTCATTAACCCGGGTGACTACAGCCTTTCCGTCGATCCGAAGACCCACACGGTGTTCGTGGATAATTTCGCGATGCCAGCTCTTTGGGTCCTCGACGGGCAGACGGGCGGGGTTAGCGGCGTCGTGAACTTCAATTCGCTTTTTTGCAACACAGCCAATACGTCCTGTTACGATCAGACAGATCTGAAGAGTGTGGTGGTCAATCCGACGACGGGCGACATCTTTGTCTTGGACCAGGGCGACCTCAATCCGCAAAAGACGAGCCTGCTCTACATTGTCAGTCCGACAGGGGTGCCATAAAGGCATGTCGACTGCCATCCAATCCGCAGCCCAGGGGCGTCTAGGCAACGTTGCAGCGACGGCCTTTCCTTCCCAAGGAGATAGCATGTCATTTAGCCATCGTACCGTGTTCACCAGGAATCTCGTTAAGCGCGGGGTATTTGGCGTCATTATGGTATTTGTTTCCGTCGGTCTTGATCCTGCATTGGCCAAGGTCCTCGCGAGAGTAAACGGGGTTGAAATCACCGATGACGACCTCAAACTGGCTGCTGACGATCTAGGTCCGAGATTGCCCCACCAGCTCCAAGGCAAGGCGCGTGAAGCCTACCTACTAAACTTTCTCGTCGACAGGCAACTCGTTGTTCAAGCTGCGGTGGCTCGCAAGGTCAATGACAATCCAGACTTTGCCAGACGTCTTGCCTATCTACAGGAGAAGGCACTGTTTGATACGATGATTGGAGACGTAGCTAAAAACGCGTCTAAGGACGATGTCGTCAAAGCGGCCTATGACGAACTATCCGAGAAACAGAAACACGAAATCGAGTATCATTTACGGCAGATCGTCTTTACGACCGAAAACGATGCCAAAGCGGCCCATGAACGTCTCAATCACGGCGAGGATTTTGCCAAGGTTGTCGCCGACTTTTCCAAAGAGAGTGGCTCGAACGGAGGCGACCTCGGTTGGGTTTCCAAGGAGTTCCTCGCAGCCCAATTCGGAGAGGAACTTCTCAATCTCGAGCCCGGTCACTTCTCTCTACCGGTCAAGGTGCAAAACAATTGGGCTATCGTCAAACTCGACGAGAAGCGACAGAAAACCCTGCCGCCGCTGGAGCAGATTCGAGTTCAGCTTCAGCGCTATGTGGAACAAAAGGCACAAGGCGACTTCGTCGCTGGGCTTCGCGGAGGCGCGAAAATCGAGCGGGAAGACAATTCGCCAATGCAGCAATCTCTCGATTTGTCGCAGCCAAGTCCAAGCAGACAGCGCTGACCTCAAGCTGTGCCCCAGCCATGATCAGCATTGCCGAACGCATGCGACAGCTGCCTCGCACCCCGCATTCGTGACCACCGCCCGATAGGCTCGACGGGCGTCGCCCAGACAACCCAACGACCTCAGATTTTTTTCACTTACCGTGGCGGACTTCTTTAGTGCAGAGCGTCTCAAACTTTGAGAGGCCGTCCGAAACCGTGCGTCTTTGTCTTTCCGTCCAAGACTTCGTCCACATCATCGCTTGGCGGTCAGCGTTTTACCCTAGCTGAAGGGGAGCCGAAAATGGTCAAGAGATTTTTCGCGACGGCGTTCCTAAGCGCGGCGCTTGCCTTAGGCCCAGACGTCGCATCGGCCCATCACGCGGGGCATGTTCATTGTCATTATCATCATCATCGCAAGTAAATACACCTCTGCTGTTCGTAGCTTTTGAATGAAGGCGTCGAGCTGCGCGAGACGGCAAGCTTTTTCGAGAAACGCTGGGGGTACTTCGAGAAATAATAGATCTTTGCGTCCGCTCACCGATGAGCGGTTACTGATCTAGTCCTCCATGATGAGCTTATTGACATGGGGAAGCCTTTGAGCCGCAGCTTAAGTAGAAGGCGAATTTCAATTGCCATGACCTCGGCCGCCGCGGTCGTGCTGCAAGCCTTTCTTGTCTCCGCCGTTTCACTCGGATTTGTCGATTCTTCCGGGGCGTTAATATGCCGCGTCAACCCGGGTTCAACAGATGCGCCAGCAAGTGATCTTGGCCGTCATCACAGCGCCTGCTGCCTCCTCGACTGTTCTGCCGCTTCGTTCGTTGCGATACCTGGCGCCAGCGGATCGCTCCTCTTTCCGCTGCGGCGTGTTTCGTCGCGGGCCATTCTAAAAGCAGCGGCAAACATCCGGTCGCCTCTCAAATACTATTTCGCGGCACGGGGCCCACCTCACGTCATCTGACCGCGGACGAGCTTCTCTCCCGCTCAGAGGAGCTTCAAGAGAAAGCCGATTCCGCGCGGCCTTGACATGCGCCGACGCCATAGCGCGGCAATGTTCGGCCAACATACATGAACTGAAACCAACCCATCCATCTTATTCAAGGGTGAATAAAGCACGCCGCGGCGTGCGCACCCGATGTGAAAGGTACAAACATGAGTTTTCTTTCGAACATCATGCGAAGCCGGGCGGAAGCAGTTGCCGTTTCCGCAGAACGGCCTCTCGTCGATCTCAAACCGGCGCTCATCACCGCTGCCGTGATGTGCGTTTTCTTCGTAGGGTTGCGCGGTTATGAGCAAGCCTTCGGCTGGCCAACCGGGGCAGACGCCTTCTCCGGTGCCTATCAGCTCTACTGGATGACCGTCCTTTACATTGCCGTCGCCGCCGAATTGCTCGTCTTTCTTGGCCTCATCAGTTACCTTTGGACGACACGCGATCTCGACGTCGCGAATGTCGAGCCCCGCGAGGAAACGCGTCGGACTTTTTGTTTGCTCGGCTGGCTTCTTCTCTATGGAATCGCTTTTTATTGGGGCGCCAGCTATTTCAGCGAGCAGGACGCCACCTGGCACCAGGCGGCGGTCCGCGATACTTCTTTCACCCCTGTCAGTATCGCGAGATATTTTATCGCCTATCCCATTTACATCATCATGGGCGCTGGCGGTTTTATGTATGCCCGCACGCGGCTGCCGGTGTTTGCCTGCCATGGCTGGTCGACCGCCTATGTGCTTTTATTCGTCGGGCCACTCATGCTTCTGCCTTGCGCGGCGTTCAACGCATGGGGCAGCGCGGTGTGGATCATGGAGGAGCTCTTCGTCGGGCCGCTCCATTGGGGATTCGTCTTCTTTGGCTGGTTCGCCTTGGCGATCTTCGGCGTCGCGCTGCTGATCATCAACCGCCTTGGTGAGCTGTGCGCAGGCTTTGACGATCTCTTTGGCGGCAAGGCCGCGGAGTAAGATACTCGGCCTGGCGAACTGGTCTCGCCGGGCCACCCTTATTTCTATAGTTTGGCGGCGGGGAGATTCCTCGCCGCTGATATCGGCGTAGAAAGGGGACATCAGAGGGGTATCCCAGTTGCGGCGAGAGAGTTCTGCTGAGCGGCACTCAAGGAAGCGAGGCGCTGGCCGCCTTGGAGCGTCCGATGCGCTTGCCAACCTCCTAAAGATCGTCTCGATAAAGCTTAATCAAATCGCCGAATGTCTTCGCGTCGCACGAATTTCGCGTAACCGCTGGCTCGCTGCGATCGATGCGTCGCTCGACCTCGAGAGACCACTCCTCGGCGCCCTTGCGGCGAAGGAACGTCTCATTGACATACTTTCCCTTCCGGCGCACCTGGGCTCACCATGATCCCGATTTGAGTTTCGTAAGCGTCGCCAAATCGTGTGCGCTCCGTGTGCACTGAAGCGTCGTCCCGCCGCGAAAGAGGTCGCATGACGGCGTAGAAAAGAGTGTACACGACCCAGTCTAGTGAATTGAGATTACAGAAAAAATGCTTACAAATCAAGAGGTTAGATTCTGCGTCGCGCCGATGATGGATTGGACGGACCGGCATTGCCGGTTTTTTCATCGCCTCCTTACGCGGCGCGCGAGGCTTTACACCGAGATGCTAGCCGTGGGCGCCGTCCTCAACGGCGCGCGTAACCGGCTGCTGCGCTTCGATCCGGCCGAGCACCCGGTTGCCCTCCAGCTCGGCGGCTGTGATCCGGGTGACCTTTCGATTGCCGCCGCGATTGGCGCCGATTATGGCTATGATGAGATCAATCTCAACATAGGCTGCCCATCCGAGCGCGTGAAAAGCGGGGCTTTTGGGGCCTGCCTCATGCGCGAGCCCGCGCTCGTCGGCGCGTGCATCGCCGAGATGAAGGCGAGGGTCAAAATTCCGGTCACGGTCAAATGCCGCCTCGGCGTTGACGAACAGGACCCGGCGGCGGCGCTGGGGCGGCTCGCGGAAGAAGTCATCGCCGCCCGTTGCGATGCGCTCATCGTGCACGCCCGCAAGGCCTGGCTGAAGGGGCTTTCCCCGAAGGAAAACCGCGAAGTGCCGCCTCTCGATTATGGGCTCGTTCACGCATTGAAGGCCCGCTACGTCACTGTGCCAATTATCCTCAACGGGGGCCTCGCCACGATGGCTCAGGTACGCGAGGAGCTCACCCATGTCGATGGCGTCATGGTCGGGCGAGCGGCCTATCAGGACCCTGCCCTTCTTCTTGAGATCGATCCTCTCTTTGGAGAACCCGCACCGGTAGCCAGCCGCGCAGGTGCCGTCGAGGCTTTCATTCCCTACATCGAGGAGCAGCTTAGGGAAGGCGTTCCGCTACATGCGATGACCCGGCATCTTCTCGGGCTGTTTAACGGCTGGCCTGGCGCGCGCGCTTGGCGCCGTGAATTAGCGGCTGGGGCCGCCAACCCAAGCGCCAATACCGCAACGCTACTTAAAGCATTACGCCCGGTCACCAAGACCTGCTCAAGCGCAGGCATGAGCCTCACCGCTCAGGTCGCCCTTGCCTAAAAGCTGCCCTCCACAGCTCGTAAAATTTGCTATAGATTTTCGGACCGGCATAAGGCTGCCCGAAGTGTTAGGAGCGTCCCCATGGCCCCGCGTGCCTCTTGGAAGGGTTATCTCAAGCTCTCTTTGGTCTCCTGTCCGATCGCACTTTATCCAGCTGCGTCGGCCTCGGAGCGCGTTTCCTTCACCCGTATCAACAAAAAGAGCGGAAATCGGCTGAGGCAACAGCTTGTTGATGCGGAGACCGGCGTCCCGGTCGAAAAGGAGAACATCGGTCGTGGCTATGAGATCGGCAAGGGCCAATACCTTGAGGTCGAGGACGAGGAACTCGAGAGGATCAGGATCGAAAGCTCCCACACCATAGCCATCGACACCTTCGTCCCGAGATCCGAGATCGACGATCGCTATATCGACAGCCCCTATTACCTTGCGCCGACAGATCAGGTTGGGCAGGAGGCGTTTGTGGTCATACGCGATGCGATCCGTGATAAGGGTATGGTCGCCTTGGGCCGCGTGGTGCTGTCGCGGCGTGAGCATGTCATGATGCTCGAGGCGTTCGACAAGGGCCTGCTCGCGACCACCTTGCGCTATCCTTACGAGGTTCGTGATCAGACCCCCTATTTTGAGGACATAGCGGATTTAAAACTGCCGGCCGATATGAAGGAGCTCGCCGCCCATATCGTCGACAGCAAAGCCTCACATTTTGATCCGTCGAAATTTGCCGACCATTATGAGACCGCATTGGTTGACTTGCTTCGGGCCAAGCAGGCTGGCGGCATCACCGAGGCGCCAAAGGAGGAGCCGGCGGCCCACCGCGTCATTAATCTCATGGATGCGCTGCGCGCAAGCCTTGGCGCCGACACAAAGAAGAAGCCCGCCGCAGCGAGTATCAAGGTCAGAGCGCACACAGCCGGAAAAACTGCCAAGAGGAAGGCTGGACGCTGAAGCCAAAGCGAGATCCGCACGCATCCTTGCTCGAAGGCGGGATCATAGCCTTCACGGGGCGGCTTGCGTCGATGAAAAAAGCAGCGGCCTTCGCGCTGGTCAGCCAGCATGGGGGAAAGCCCCGTGAGAGGGTTACCAAGGAAACAGACGCCGTGATCGTTGGCGAGCTTGGGTGGCCGCTTGGGGATGACGGACGGCCTTCAAAGAGCCTGAGTCAAGCGAAGTCTTATGGTGTTCCATTTGTCAGCGAGCGCCAATTTTTACAATGGACTGGCAAAATTGCAGTTGAGGAAGAGGCGAGGACCTATTCACTCGCCGAGATCGCCGCGCTTAGCAACTTGCCGGCAGACGCCATCGAGAAACTCACAATCTTTGGAGTAGTTGAGGTCCGGGATGCCCTCTATAGCTTCCGTGATCTTTGCGCAGCTCGCCAAGCCGCCCAGCTCCTTGGCTCTGGAGTTGGACTGTCCGTCATCACACGAAGCCTGCGAGAGATCCGCAACTGGCTTCCTGACGCGCGGCTTTCAAATGTGCGCCTCTTTCCCGAATCATCGGACAAGATCCTCGTCGAGCAGGCCGGAGGCCGTACGGATACAAAAGGGCAATTCGTCCTTTCCGTGGAAAGGCCCAATGACGCTGACGCCGAGGAAGCTTTTGCGCAGGCGCGGTCGGCGGAGGCAGACGGCGATCTCAGCACAGCTGAAAGCCTCTACCGGCGCACTATGAACCTCGATCCGAACGATCCGGCGGCAGGGCTCAATCTGGGCAATTTGCTGCGGGTTCAGAATCGCATGGTGGAGGCGGAAGCCGCCTATCGATGGGCCGTTAATGCCGACCCAAATTTTGCTCCGGCTTGGCATAATCTTGCCGACTTGCTTGATGAAAAGGGACGTCTCGCTGAGGCAGTGAATTGCGCAAGGCGCGCGCTTAGTGCCGATCCGCAATACATCGACGCTATGTTCAACTTGGCGCTGTTCCTCCAGCGGCTTGAGAATCACGCGGAAGCAGCCGCGTGGTGGACACGGTATCTTGAACGCGACCGCACGTCGGAATGGGCCGCGCGCGCCAACCGCGCCCTGAAATATTGTCAAATGGCACTGGCAAACGCGGCATCGGCATCAAGGAATGACGCTCACAGTCGAGACGGCCATGCATGCTGAGTGACAGGCTGATCGCTCACTTGGTACTTGAGTTCATCCAATGAAGAGCAGCATCAAGTGCAAGTGAGTCGACAGGGCTGCCACAACCGACAGTTTTCGCGCTAGTGATCGCTGCGGATAAGAGTGACGGGCTTGCGCGCCATCTACCGGTATGAGCCAATGCCCGTTGAGTCAACAGTGTTTAAGTGGCTGTCTGAACACAAAGAGTTTTCGGACCAACGCGCGGATGTAGGACAGAGTTAAGCGCGCTATTGGCTGTCAAATGCCGTGGAAGTCAGTGCTCCGCAAGGTGACGACGCCACTTAAAGTTCCTAATGACAAAGTTGCGATAGACGTCTCCAATTTTTATCAGGTAAGCGATGGAGCTCGCGTAAGAGAGCTTCGCATATTCGGATTGGATACGAATGGCGTTCCCCAAGGACTCAGCGGCGAGCAGCTTTTCAACAAGCGCGGATCGGTTTGCTAGCTCGTTCTTCGAATAAATAGTCGTTTCGACGACAAGACTCTGGAAGCAGCTGGCGGGCAAAGCAGCAGCCTCTTGCTCGGCTCTTGCAGCCGTCTCTTGCGCGGCTCTCTCGGCAGCCTCTCGCTCGGCTCTTGCAGCCGTCTCTAGCGCGGCTCTCTCGGCAGCCTCTCGCTCGGCTCTTGCAGCCGCCTCTTGCGCGGCCCTCTCGGCAGCCTCTCGCTCGGCTTTGGCTACGGTCTCGATCTCAGCCCAGGGCGCGGATCCTTCCTCGGGGCAAGACACGGCTTCTTCCTTTGGTTCGGTCTTAGCCATAGCCCTTCTTTTGGCTCTGGTAGTTCCTTCCTTGGTTTTGGACAGGTGTTTTTCCTGGGCCCTATCGTCGTCGGCTTTGGTACGATTAGCCATGTTGTTTTCCTTTGGTCGGGAGGCGCATTCCCTAAAATTCATTGTGATCTCCGAATCCTCGGATAGCGCAGAGTACAATCCAGGCAAAATTATCGCGGCGCAATGTCGGCTCTGACTTGGACACAAGAAATCTTGATGGCCTTCATCCGCCATCACACCTTCAAAAATGGATGGCGTCGAGTGCCTGAAAGATGTCGTGCTTCAGATCTGAGAAGGTCTCCAGTCCGATAGAAAATCGGATGAGGCCGTCGCTAATGCCATGTTTCTGCCGCTCCTCTTGCGTATAGGGTGAATGTGTCATGCTGGCGGGGTGCTGAACGAGAGTCTCGGCGTCACCCAAGCTTACAGCTCGCGTAATCAGGGCGAGGCGATTCATGAAAGCCATGCCGGCTTTCTTGCCGCCCCGCAATTCGCAAGCAATCAATCCACCGAAGGCTGTCATCTGGCGCCTTGCAAGTTCATGGAATGATGAATTCGCTAGGCCGGGATAGGAAACCCAGGCGATGGCGGGATGCTGCTCAAGCAATTGCGCGATGGCCAGGGCCGAGGAGCAATGCCGCTCCATGCGCAGCTCTAGCGTCTTGAGGCCACGCAGAAGAAAAAACGCGGTAAGCGGGGCTATGGTAGCTCCTGTGAAGTAACGCAGGCCGCTACGCCTGATGTGCTCGATGATCTCCTTTGGTCCAGCCACAATGCCCGCAATCAAATCTCCATGCCCGCCAATGAACTTGGTTGCTGAATGAACAACGAGATCAGCACCTAAGAGAATGGGCTGCTGTAGGGCAGGAGTGGCAAACGTATTATCAACGATCAATAGGGCTCCGGCTTCGTGTGCCATCCGGCCGATTGCTGCAATATCGATGATTCTAAGATTTGGGTTTGCCGGCGTTTCGAAAAAGACGACTTTTGGGGTCCCCCCGGCTATGGCCGCCGCCGCAGCATCGAGATCCGTGAAATCTGCGACGGTGACCTTCACCCCGAAGCGAGTCAGCCCTCGTACGAACAAGGCAAAACTATTACCATAGAGAGTATGATCGATAACAACCTCATTTCCCGCTTCCAGCAGCGTCCATAAGGTCGAACTGATCGCGGCCATACCAGAGGCGACGGCAAGTCCCGCCTCGGTGTTCTCCAAACCGGCGATGCATTCCTCAAGAAGGGCTTGGGTAGGGTTGCGTGTTCGGCCATAGACGTAGCCTTTCCGTTCACCCCTAAAAATCTGCTCTCCGGCCTCCGCCGTCTCGAAGGCGTACGTCGACGTCATGAAGACGGGCGGTGTTAGCGCGCCCAAGTGATCGGCAGGATTATGGGAGGTGTGGATCGCCCTGGTAGCAAATCCTCCTTTAAGTCGGTTCGAGCTGTCCCTAGTCATTACGATACTTTTCTTGATGCGCTCCAAAGATTTGCCCGGCGGTCACTGGATGAGGGCAACTCGACGAGAGACCCAGACCAGGTTGTTCCCGGTCGTGATGTTGCCACCTCCAGGAGCCGCAAGATACCGGAGGGGAAGGGAAGGCCATTGCGAACACTGCCTCCGGATATTGCAGTCGAGAGTCTCCTTGTCTCGTGCCGGTCAAGAACTTAACGAATGATTGGCAACGCGCATACGCACATCGACGATCGTAAAATTGTCACCGCTGGCGATCACGGGATTAAGATCAAGTTCGCCAAGCCAAGAGGCGGCGGCGAACCATTGAGATAGCTCCGAGATCAATTGAGCAAACTTATCTGCACTGACTGTCGCCCGGCCTCGGAATCCGCTCAGAATTGTCCGGCCTCTGAGCTCGCCGAGCATCGCCAGCGCCTCTTCCGCTGTAACGGGCGCCAGGCGCAGGGCCGTATCCTTAAGGGCTTCGATCCAAACACCACCAAGACCGGCCATAATGACGGCTCCAAAGTTCGGATCGCGCCGAGCACCAATGGCAAGTTCCACGCCTGGTCCTGCCTGCTCCTGGACGATAGCCGAACCCGCGTCAAGCCGGCGGCAGAAGTCCTCAAAGGCTGCCGCGACCGCCATACTATCGCAAAGACCCAATCGAACGGCATCCGCTTCGCTCTTGTGCACCAGCCCGGGGCGCTCGGCTTTGAGAACTACTGGAAATTTTAGATCACGGGCCGCAGCTGCTGCCGCATCCGAATCTGCAGCAAACGCCCAGCGCGCCACGGGGAAGCCCGCCTCTTGTAGCAGAGAAAGCGCCGCATCCGAAGCTACCCAGCCCGCTTCTCCGGAATCGGGCCTAGGAATTTCTTGCCATTTCGGCGGTTGCGCGAATGGCCGAGGAGGCTTTGTCACCGTGGCCGCTAGGACGGAAGCCGTGGCAATCGGCCACTCGTGGCAAGGGATGCCCGCGGCGCGTAGCTTTTCACGGTTGGCGTCAGCCGATCGAGGTGCCACCCAGCAGATGTGAATCGGCGTCAGCGAGCCTCGCTCCCGCGCTTTTTTGCTCGCAGCAATAAGAGCGTCAGCAACCTCCGGCATCAGCGCCGAGCGTTGCAACAAAACAGCCACAGCCGCATCGACTTCCTCCGATTCCATCAGAGCTTCGGTCGACCAAGCATACATCTTGGAGAAGTGTTCCCATTGTGTAGTGACGTCGATAGGATTGACGGCGGACCCGTGCGGAGGGATCACGCTCGCGATCGTTGCCTGTAATTCTGGGGACAGAGCCGGGACGATTAGGCCTCGTTCTTCGAATAAGTCGGTGAGTTCTACGCCGGTCCCCCCTGAGTTGGTGATGATGCCCACCCGGTTGCCCCGCAGCAGCGGCTGGCAGTCAAGCGCTGAGGCAACATCGAGAAGAGTCTTGCCATCCTCTACGACGTGTGCGCCCACTTGACGAAGTGCTGCGGCTAGGACAGCTTCATCGCTGGAAAGGGCGGCGGTATGGCTCGCGGCTGCCCGCTGAGCGCCGGGCTGGCGCCCGGTCTTCAACACGACCAGGGGTTTTTGGGCGGCAACCTCCGCAGCTATCTCGAAGAAGCGTCGGCCGTCCGTCAGCGACTCTAACAGGATGGCGATAACTTTTGTCTCCGGATCCTCGCCCAGAAAGGCAAGCAGGTCGGCCTCATTGAGGTCGATCTTATTGCCAAGCGCGACAATCTTGGCAAACCCAAAACCCTCATCAATCGAGCGCGAAAATGCCGCCATTCCATAGGCGCCACTCTGGGTAACCAAAGAGACGCCTCCATGGCTCGGTAGGCCGATTGACAGCGAACAATTCAAGCCGGAAGTGGTGTTGATAACACCAAAGCAGTTTGGCCCGAGGAGACGAACTCCCGTGGCCTTCGCGATCCGAGCGACCTCGCGCTGTAATTCCGCGCCGCGCGCTCCGGTCTCCGCAAAACCGCCACTAATGATAACCGCAACGGGGACTTGTGCCGCGCCGCAATCCGCCACAACTTCCGGAACCGCCGCCGGGGGGGTAACAACCAAAGCTAAGTCGACTGGTTTCGGGCTCGCCGCGAGGCGAGGAAAGGCTCGGCAACCCAGTAGCTCATCTGCCGTCGGGTGAATGGCGATGACCTCGCCACGGAATCCCGCCTCGGCCGAGGTGAGATTGCGCAGAAACAACGCTCCGGCTTTGCCGGGGGAGGCCGAAGCTCCAACGACCGCCACACGTCGAGGGTTGAAGAGGGCCCTTTGGAACTGTGTCATGGCATTGCCTCCACGGCTGCGGTAAAGAGGCTCGGGGCGCCGCCGGTGTGCAGGAAGAGAACGGTTCCGATGCCGGCGTAGCGGCCCTTGTGTAAGAACGCGAGGTAACCGGCCATCGCTTTGCCGGTGTAGGTGGGGTCAAGGAAGACACCCTCCGTGCGTGCTGTAACAGCAATGGCGCTTTGCCCTTCAGGTGAGGGAATGCCATAGCCCGGTGCAAGGAAAGCTTCGTTGACGAAGATTTCGACCTCGCGATCAAATGCGTAGCCGACTATGGCGGCTGCCTCGGCGGCAAGCTTCCGGGCCCTAGCCAATGTCTCCGCGGCGGACCGGCTGACAGCGAAGGCTTCCAGGCGCCAGCGCGCTCCAAAGAGCGCCGTGCCAAGTAGCCAGCCCGCAAGCGTCCCCCCTCCTCCGGCGGGCATCACCACCGCTTGCGGCGTAACTCCAAGGGCGGCACACTGGCCGAGGGTCTCCCGGACGGCCAAGGCATGGGCGAGCGCGGCCAATGCACAGGAGCCGCCGCGGGGGATACAATAAGGATGGCCGCCGCGAGCGGCGGCCTCGGCAGCTGCGTCATCGATGCCGCAATCAACAGAGGCCCGCTCGAAATCATTTGTGAAGCGGATCTCCGCGCCGAGCATGCGAGTAAGCAAAT
>DASPVM010000043.1:0-2061 GCA_035622375.1 Methylocella sp.
TTCGGCAAAGGCAATGACGTCTTTGTTTGTCGATTTCGACAGGGCTTGCTTGGCACCTGCGATATCGAGTTGCCCCGCCGTGTAGGCGATGTGGGCGATCTGCGGATCTGTGGGCCCCGCGGCTTGCGCGAGCGGAATTGCGCCGAGCATGAAGATTGCGGTAAGCGCCGAGCGCACGCCAGCTCCTTGCACGAGCTGTCTGTGGGTATGGCTTGGCACGCCCGTCGTCTTCCTGCTGACATGAAATGCTTGAGGCATGGCTGCTCCTTTCCGAGTTTTGTTTCCAACCCTAGATTTACATCTATGTTCGAGGAAAAGTTTCGCTGCAAGGCGATTCTTTGATCGCTATTCAGTCTCCGCCGGCTGTCGCCAAGATCAGCACGCCGGTTCCAGCGCACGCATTGGGCGGTGGTCCTTTGCGCTGCCCGGCGTGCTACCACCATTGTAGACAAGAGCTTAATCGCTTGACCGCCCATGGACGGCTAGTTCAATTCGTCGAGCGCAGGCGGGATGGGCAAGAGCGGCACGCCTTCCTCGATCAAGGACCGCGCCTCCTCGTATTTTGCCTCCCCGTGAATCGCCCGCTCCGGGACGAGGCCGTCGTGGATTTTGCGCGCTTCCTCGGCAAACCGGGGGCCGACATCTTCGGCCGTTTCGAACACGTGCTTGCGAAAAGCATCGATCATTGCCCGCATTTGGAGATCACGCCGGTTTAGCAGAGCAACTGCAGTTTGGGACTTCACCTTCGGCGCCGATTCTGCCGGTTCATTGCTCGCCCGGCTCGCGACGGCCGGCGCCATGATCGCTTTGCTCACCTCTGTCGCCCGGCAAAGCGGGCAAACAATGAGGCCATCCTTCGCCTGCGCGTCAAAAACGGCGCCGCTCGGAAACCAACTCTCGAATTCATGGCCACGGACGCAACGCAGGGCAAATCTGATCATCGCGTGAAGCCGGCCAAGAGTTTGTCGAGCTTGCCGTTGCGGTCAAGCTCGTGCAGCTCGTCACAGTCCCCAATATGAATATTGTCGAAAAAAATCTGTGGAACGGTTTCTCGGCCATGCGCCCTTGCGGCCATTTCCTGACGCGCGACAGGGTCGCCGTCGACCGCGATTTCCGCGAATGTAAGGTTTTTCTTGCGCAACAGCGCCTTGGCCTGGAGGCAGTAAGGGCAGGTCGCGGTTGTGTAGATAGTGACGGCGGGCATTCCAGTTACCTTTTGCTTGCTCCTTATATGGATATGGGCGCGCGGATCAAAACTTTTACCGAGCATCGCTATGCTTTGAAAATCTTTGCGATAAAAGATTTCCTGGTATCGTTGGTCTTCGTTTCGGGCAACCCGGCCATCATCGCTTCATAAACCCGCAGGCCCTTCCTTCGTAGCTAGACGGAGAGCTCGGCCCCTTGGTGACGCGCAAGGGCGTCGGCCGATAAATGCTGTGCGCCCTGCCGAGCGCCTTAATGCCGCGCGTCAAAAAGCGCCAGAACGCCGCCGGGCCGCCGGTAGGATCGGCCCGTCAGCCCGAAGGTCACAATTGAAGCACCTGCGGGCTCAAAGCCGTTGACACGTTCCGCTCCTTACGCCAGAAGGGTTTCATCAGTCGACAGTTGGAATAAAATATGTGGCATTTGCGGCGGCAACGCGTAGAACAGGCACCAGACGAGGCGTATCTCGGGAGAAAGGAGGTCTACGGTCCGGCGGTGTTACCGCTGGCGCCCCCTTCCGTTGATGACGCGCAAGATCGAGGCTACCTCACGCCCGACTTGGTGATTGGCTCGGGGGCTCCAAGCAAGGTTTGTTCCGCATATAACCGCTTGCGCACCCAGGTCCTGATACGCCTGCAAAAGAACGGCTGGAACACGGTCGCAATTACCAGCCCGTCCAGGGCATCGGGCAACACGCTTGCCGCAATCAATCTGGCGATCAGCATTGCGCGCGATTTCAGTTACACCGTGGTGCTGGTGGAACTCGACCTCGTCAATCCGTCGTTTCGCCAAGTCCTGGGATTTAAGCAGCGGCAAGGGATCGCCGATTATTTGCTGCGCGACGTCCCGATCGAGGAG
>DASPVM010000044.1:0-3978 GCA_035622375.1 Methylocella sp.
ACGAGTCCGGCTTGGGTCATGAGCTTTGCCACCTCGCCGATGCGGCGGATGTTTTCAACCCGGTCCTCGGCGGAAAAGCCCAAGTCTTTGTTGAGCCCGTGGCGCACGTTATCGCCATCAAGCAGGATGGTATGGATCCCATTTGCACACAGCCGGGACTCGACGATATTGGCGATTGTCGATTTCCCTGAGCCCGATAGACCGGTAAACCACAGAACGGCCGGCTGGTGATGCTTAATGCTCGCGCGTTCAAGCTTGCTGACGCTAAGACCCTGAAGATGGACGTTGGTTGCGCGGCGGAGCCCATACGCGATCATCCCGGCTGCCGCGGTGGCATTGGTGAGGCGGTCAATCAAAATGAAGGCGCCGGTTGCCCGGTTGTTCTTATAGGGATCGAAGGCGAAAGGGGCTGTCGCGGAAAATTTGCAAAATCCGGCCTCGTTGAGACTTAAAGTCTTTGCCGCGAGTTCGCTCAGGGTATTGACATCGAGCTTGTGTTTTAGGTCCGTCACCGAGACGGGAAGGGTCCGCGTGCCAGCCTTCATGAGATAGGACCGGCCGGGCAAGAGCTTATCGTCACTCATCCAAAAAAGATGCGCGGCAAACTGGTCTGCCACTTCCGGCCTGTTTTTGGGATCGCACAAAATATCGCCCCGCGCGATATCGAGCTCATCGGCTAGCGTAAGAGAAACGGAGTCGCCCGCCTCAGCAGTCTCAAGATCGCCGTCCATTGTAACGATGCGCGCGACTTTTGACAGTCGTCCCGAGCTCGCGACGGCGATGTCATCGCCCGGGCGCACCGATCCGCCTGCGATGATGCCGGAAAATCCGCGAAAGTCGAGATGCGGGCGGTTGACCCATTGAACGATGAACCTGAACGGTGCCTCGCCGCGTTCTTCTGCGATATCGATCGTCTCCAGATAATCGAGTAGCGTAACGCCGCCATACCAGGGTGTGTTTGCGCTGAGCTTTGAGACGTTGTCGCCGTAGCGCGCCGAGATTGGAATTGGCGTCACAGACTTGAATTTGAGCGACTCGGCGAATCGCAAGAAATTCGAGCGGATCTTGTTAAAGCAGGCCTCATCGAAGCCCGTCAAATCGATCTTGTTTACGGCTAGAACGACATGTTCGATGCCGGTCAGCGAGACTATCGCGGCATGCCTGCAAGTCTGGGTTAGTAACCCCTTGCGCGCATCAACGAGCAAAATCGCAAGATCAGAACAAGATGCGCCAGTCGCCATGTTGCGGGTATATTGCTCATGACCTGGCGTATCGGCGATTACGAAAGAACGCTTTGGAGTCGAGACATAGCGGTAGGCGACGTCGATCGTGATGCCCTGTTCGCGCTCGGCTTCGAGGCCGTCTACTAGCAGCGCAAAGTCGATGTTGCCGCCGTCGGTGCCGTGTTTTTTGGAGTCGCGTTCAAGCGCCGCGAGCTGATCGTCGAGTATGAGGCTCTGCTCATAAAGAAGGCGCCCGATCAGCGTCGATTTGCCATCGTCGACGGAGCCGCAGGTAAGAAGCCGCAATGTGGGCAATGAGCGTGTATCCTGGGGAGGCAGGAAAATTTTTTCAGCGGCATCCAGCATCAAAAATAACCCTCGCGCTTTTTCTTTTCCATCGATCCCGATTCGTCATGATCGATGAGGCGGCCTTGGCGTTCTGAAGTTCGTGAGGCGCGCATCTCGGCGATGATTTCAGGCAGGGTCCCCGCGTCAGACGGAATTGCCCCGGTTAACGGGTAGCAACCGAGCGTCCTAAACCGGACTCGCTCCATGCGCGCGGTTTCGCCAGGAAGCAGAGGCAGGCGTTCATCATCGACCATGATAAGCGTGCCGTCACGTTCGACTACCGGTCGCTCCTTGGCAAAGTAAAGCGGCACGACCGGAATATTCTCGGCCAAGATGTAATCCCAAACATCAAGTTCGGTCCAATTCGACAAGGGAAAAACCCGCATTGATTCGCCGGGCTTGATCTTGGTGTTGAACAATTGCCAGAGTTCGGGACGCTGGTTGCGCGGGTCCCAGGCGTGGGCGGCCGAGCGGTGCGAAAATATTCGCTCCTTAGCCCGGCTTTTTTCCTCGTCGCGCCTTGCGCCGCCGAAAGCCGCGTCAAAGTGCCATAAGTCAAGCGCCTGCCGCAGCGCCTCGGTTTTCATCACCTGCGTATGGACCGACGAGCCAGAGGCAATCGGCGAGATGCCGCGCTTAAGCCCTTCTTTGTTAACGTAGACAATGAGCTCCATCCCCGTCCGTTTCGCGGCTTCGTCGCGAAACGCGATCATTTCGCGAAATTTCCAAGTGGTGTCGACGTGAAGCAGCGGAAAGGGCGGTTTTGAAGGAAAAAAGGCCTTTTGCGCAATGTGCAGCATCACGCTCGAGTCCTTGCCGATTGAATAAAGCATCACAGGGCGGACAAACTCGGCCGCTACCTCCCGGATGATGAAGATCGATTCCGATTCCAGCCGGCGCAAATGAGGACTTAAGGCATATTTCACACGATCACCGTGTTATATATGAAATTGCACGAATTTTTGCGTTATTATTCGACCGGCGCCGCCTTGGCAATGGGCTCAGCGGCCAGCGGAGCTAAAAGCGGAATAAAGGCATTGGCGCAGGCTTAAGGCAAATCGCAATCCCGGCGGTGAGTAAAACAACTGCCTCACAGGCCGCGCTCAAAGCTTGATTTAAGACGCCGTGAGCGTCCCGGAACGTCCGGGCAAGTTCATTGTCTGGCACAATTCCAGCTCCTACTTCGTTTGACACAATTAATACCGGCCCTGGCGCTTCGGCGACGCAGTGGGCAAGCTTCTGCGTTGCTCCGGCAACGTCCCTTCCGCTCAAGACTATATTGCTAAGCCAAAGCGTAACGCAGTCGACGACCACGATCCGCTCCATCCGCGCTTCTCGCCAAAGCGTTTCGGCGATGGCCTCCGGCTCTTCGACGACCCTCCACTTTGTGCTGCGCGCCGCGGCGTGGCGCCTTATCCGTTCCGCCATTTCGGCGTCATGCGCCTGAGCGGTCGCGATCAGCACAGGCTCAAGAGAAGACAATTCGGCCAGATTTTGCGCGTAGCGGCTTTTGCCCGACCGCGCGCCGCCAAGAACGAGAAGCGTTTTTGCGCGAATTCCGCTATTGGGCATTTTGATCTGCACATTAGCGAAATTGGATTTTCTTTGTAAAGATCCGAACGGGATTTCGAGAAAATTGCAATCAAACTAAGCCAAAAGGAGTCGATCTTAGTCTTGGCCAGAGATACCGCGCCGACCGCCAAGACGGTCTTTTCAATTGGTCGGGGAGCACACCGTAAATCAAGACCAAGCCGTCATAAATCAGCCCTATGCCATAGGCATCCGCGAGCAAATTACTCGCGCGAATCCTCATCTAAATCGGGATACAGCCGACCTTCTCGCGGACAGGTACCGGGCTGACACGCTTTATGGGACACAGAGCGACCGGCCGGTAACGCTCAACCAAGTTTCAAGAATTCGGAGGCCGGGATTGAAACCGGGGCGTGTGAGAACGGGCTTTTTCTTTTGGCCAATTGAGCAAGGCGCGACGATGAACTGGCTCATGCGCTCTCACGCCGTCAATCGTTCTCTGGAAATTGGCTTTGCCTATGGTTTTTCCACCATATGGATGCTCGACGGGCTGCGGCCGCGGCGCAATGCCTTGCATGTTGCTATCGACCCCTACGAACTCTCGCTTTGGCATGGGGTTGGGCTAGCGCAGGTCGAAAGGCTAGGGGTCAGGAGCTATTAACTGAAGCGTGATTCAAAGTCGCCGTTAATGGAGGCTCTTGATGATTCGCCTGTTTTTACTGAGCGAGCGCCAGATGGCGCGGATTTCTCCCCATTGTCCGTTGTCTCACGGCGTGCCGCGGGTCGACGACCGGCGGGTTGTCAGCGGTATCGTCTCTGTGATCAAGAACGGCCTGCAATGGAAGGATAGACCGCGCGGCTATGGCCCGCACAAGAC
>DASPVM010000045.1:0-39877 GCA_035622375.1 Methylocella sp.
AGAAAGATGGCGAGGGCCAGGGCCAGCATGGCGATTTTTGTTATGATTTTCAGGCTCATGCGGATCTCCCCAGTTGCCCACGCCGCGGGAAGGGAAAGGACCCGGCGGAAGCGCTGTTTTCCTTGTCTCTACCATGACCCCCGTATTGACGTCGAGCGGCAAGCCGCTCGGCGGCGCCGTGCATTCTATCGGCCGGGGCACGCCCCCGGTAAGGCTCAACCGCTAGTTTTGCCGCCGCCGGCGAGGCGGCCTACTGTCGCCATAATTTGCTTCCCCACCGGCTACCCAATAGCCGCACATTGGAGGGCCCGGTCTCGATGATTTCGACGTCGTCGCCAACGGCGATCCGCCCGGTTGCCTCTGGAATCAAGTTCTGGCCAAACATGGCGCCGCCGCTCTGGTCCCGCCGGAATTTCGAGAGTGCTGCGAGGGGTTCATTGGCGTGAGGGCGCTCGCCAGTCTCGGGGTCGATGGTCGTCACAATGCAACGGCTGCAAGGCTTGACGATCCGCAACAGAACGCCGCCGATCCGCACCTGCCGCCAGCGATCTTCCTCCCACGCCGGAGCTCCCTCGATGACGATGTTCGGCCGGAAGCGCTCGATGGGAACAGGCGCGATAAGTCGCCTGTTGAGATCATCAAGCGAGCTTAGCGATACCAGCAGCACGGGAAACCCATCGGCGAAGTTAACGGTCTGCCCGGGCCGTCCAAAGGTGGGAGCTATCTGGCGGCTTTTTGTATCCGCCAGATAGACAAGCCGGCAGCTTACGCCAAGCACGCTGCTCATCCAGGCGTCGGCCGACGAGCCCGCCGCGGCAGCGGCCACGGTATCGCGCCAAACGATGACATCCAGCATTTCGCCTGCTGGAGTTGGAAAAGCAATTTCGATGCTTCCCATCGCCGGCGAGCTGAGCGTTATCCCAGAAGGCGTGTTCGCCGCGCTGACCAACGCCATGTGATGAAGTTCGCGCTGCGTCAAGAAGCGGCCTCGAGCGTCGACCACCATCCAGCGGCGGTCGCCGGAAAAGCCCCAGGGCTCGATAAAGGCGGTGTTGTGCGAGCTGCCTTGCAAGCCCTTCACTGGATAAATGCGAAGTTTAGTGACCCTCGCGGCTTTAAGGCTGCCCATAAGTTAGCTCGCTTCCTCCCGAAGCCGCTTCTTGGCCCGCGGGGGGCCCATTTTGGGCAGTTTAAGACCATCTAAGCAATGGCTTTATAATCTCGCGCTGGGTCACTCACGCCGAGCGCTGGCTTAAAAAAATGGGAGCCGCCAATCGCGGCTCCCAATCGTCCCCGTCTATCTTCGGGTGTTTTCTCTGGCGGCAAAAACAATCAGTATTTTGCGACGAGCGGCGGCGGCGGCGGAAGGACGTCAAATTTGTAGCTGAAGCCTATTTGAACCTGGTTTTCGGTCAATTGGCGATTTACGTTAACAACTCCCCCAGCGAGCCCTGGCACGCCAAATATGCCGGCGAAAAGCGCCGATTTCGAAACCGTTCCGAAATCGCTGTAGCGGTACTCGCCGAAGACCGACCAATTCGGTGTCAAAGCGTAGGCAAGGCCACCGCCCACCGTCCAACCGACTCGACTGTCGCGGAAACCGCCCCCGCCACCGAAAACGTTGCCGCGATTGATGGTTCTCACCCCATTTATGTTCCCCGTGAACTCGTCACTGGTGTTGTACTCCGCGAAGGCGACACCGCCGGTTGCGTAAAGTAGGGCTCGATTAGGTGATACCAACCCGTCCTCGGATCGAACCTTGGATATCCGACCTCTCCGTTGCCGAGAGATAAGCGGCGCCGAAACCTGGAGAGTAAAGAACCTCGGATGTTCTTAAACTCGTTCCGTCGATTGAACCCACAAGTCCAATCACCCACCAGCCCGCTTGATAATCGTAACCCACATGAGCACCGCCAATGGGGCCTTGAAACGCCCCCACTCGGCCCGTATCCGTAAAAATTCCATGGGCAGGATCGAGGATCGTGTAATCGGACCCGCCGTTACTCCAGGCATAGCCGACTTGGCCACCGAGATAAACGCCGGTCCAAGTGAACACGGGTGGCGGCGGCGGTGGCGGAGTAAGGTCGGCCGCCACAGCTGCGGATTGTGAAATCGTTATGGCACCCACCGAAGCCAATAATAATCTGCGCAACATGGCCTTCCCTCTCCAATTGTTCGGCGCACTATACAAAAGCCCGAGGCGAGGCCCATATTTTCGTTAAGCTAGGCCATCATTATCTTCGCGACTGTGGCCAAAATGCCAACAAAAGCCAGCCTGCACGAGGGACTATGAAAATAAGATGAAGCTTCCACGCCTCGGCCCTTCAAGCCCATCATTTTGCGGCCATCCCCTTTGAAAAAGCCGCGAGCAAAGCAACTTGTCTTTCGTAGCGGGGAGGGCCCACATCGATTCTCGCCTAGTTTGTTCGCGCCGCGCACATGAATCCAAATCTCTCACAAAGGTCGGCTGGCCGAGTCATCAAGCCTGACGCAAGCCCGTTTTGGAATGATACTTTCGTTATCCGCTACGTTCGTCGTGCGGTTCTCGCTTTTGGTTAGCTGCTTTGAGAAGCTGTTGTTGAAAACGCTTTTGCATCTGCCACATGGCTTGCGAAGGACTCAATCGACCGGTAATTTGTTGCTGTTTCGATCGAAGATTACGCGGCACGCAGACGGTTCGAAAGTTGAACTCTTTGGCTTGTTGCAGAGTTGGTTTGTGTGGTGTGTTGAGGCGCCTGCAGTCTTTATGTAATTGAATCGAGAACCTAGGGCTGCGATTGTTCATGCAAGATTGCCAGCGGCTCTTTTGAACGCAGCAGGTTTCGAGGAGACCTCGATGTCTTGGACCACGGAACGGATCGAGTTATTGCAAAAGCTTTGGCTCGAAGGGTGCAGCGCAAGCCGAATTGCTTCGGAGCTTGGCGACGGTCTCACTCGCAACGCCGTCATCGGCAAGGTGTTTCGACTCGGGCTCTCTGGACGAGTTAAAGCAAGTTGCGGGCATGGCGCCACGCTGCAGCCGCAGAAATTCGCGCGGCGCCCCTCATCGTCCCGGACAAGCGGTCAGACCTTGATTGGCAATACGGCACTTGCGATGCAGCCGATGCTGATCGTGGAACCACGTGCGGATGCGATCGAGGATGTAGTCGTCTCGCTGTGCGAGCCGGTGACCCTGATGGAGCTTCGTGAATCGATGTGCCGGTGGCCGATCGGCGACCCGGCTCAGTCGGAATTCCGCTATTGCGGCGCAAAAAAATTGCCCGGAGCCGGGCCCTATTGCGCATGCCACGCGAATATCGCCTATCACGGTCATGACCGACGCCGCGAGCGGCAGCGCGCCGCAAGCGCGTGATGATATGCACGCGGAATTGACGCGAACGTGTCGTGGGTCGTTGAAGGGAAATAGGCAGCTAGAGCGGCAGCCGATCTTATCGAATCGCGGGTATTCCCAGATCAGTTCTTCGGTCCAAGCTGCCTGCCGGACGGAGGGCCGGCGGGCACGTTGGAACTGCTTTCGAAGGATCTTCGCGATTGTGTGCTTGCCGCCACTGCGAGCGGCCTTTTCAACCGGCGGATGGCCGGGCGGCTCGGGGCGAGCCCATCGAGCGCAAGCCCCTGGCGGAATCGTGAGTACCTGCGAGGATGCGCTGCTGGAAGCTTTGGGGAAGCCAACTCATCATCGCCCCGAGACAGGCACTGGATTCGCCCTTAGAGGTCTTTCGATCTTGCCAATGGGCGGCCACATAACCGGCTAGACCACCTCCGCGGTCTCCTTCTCGTAGAGGGGGCCGAGGTTCGCATGCATCTGCAAAATACTCTCGGGCAAGAGCTTGACCTCGTGGGGTGCCACCTTGGCGAGAAGCCGCTCGATCCTGGCGCGCGAGCGGGCAAGAAGACCTGCATCGATGCGGCCTTGCCCGGCCGCCGCAACGATGGCTTTGGCAAACCCGCGGGCGCGCTCAAGATCTGTCGAATGCCCGCAGACAATCAGCATGTCACAGCCAGCGTTGATCAAGCGCACGGCCGATTCCGCGTCATCGAAGAGGTTTCTTATAGCGCCCATGCCGATATCGTCCGAGATGGCAGCGCCCTCAAATCCCAGCTCATCGCGCAAAATGCCGGCCAAGAAACGTTGCGATAGGGTAACGGGCGCCTCGCGATCGACCGCCGGATAGAGGATATGCGACGTCATGATCATCGAAAGCCCGGCATGGATCGCCGCTCCAAAGGGCTTAAGCTCGCGCGCCCGCAGCTCGTTAAGGCCGAGGGGCTGCGAGGGCAGCCCAAGATGCGAGTCGATGCTGGTATCGCCATGCCCCGGAAAATGTTTCCCGCAGGCGAGCACGCCTTGGGACTCGAGCGCCTCGATAAACGGCAAGGCCGCCTTGATGACGGCTTCGGGCGTTTCGCCAAACGCGCGCGGGCCAATGACTGGATTCGCCGGGTTGGTATGAATGTCGAGTACCGGCGCGAAGTCGAGATTGATGCCGAGCGACGAAAGCTCGCGACCCATCGCCGCGCCGATCTTCGCTGAATTTGCCGCCCACCGAGCCGCGTAATCATAGCGAGTGATCGGCCGCGGCGTGCGGCAGACACGCCCGCCTTCATGATCGAGGGCGATCCACATTTTTTCGCGGCCAGTTGCCGCGCGGATGTCAGCAATCAGTCGCGCGTGGCTCTCGAGCCAAGCTTCATAGGGAAGATCATGCCGAAAATTGCTTTTAAAGAGAAGCACGCCGGCGGGCCGCAAATCGGCGAGAAGCGCGCGGTCGCGGTCGCCGAGGACCGGCGAGGGGCTAAGGCCAATGACAAAATGGATGCCGGCCGAGGCGAGAGAATCATGGGACATTCGGCAAATATCGGTTTTTCATGAAAGGCAAAAACTGATGGCGGAGGAGAGCCGAACCCTAGGCGGCACCTCAAGCCCTGTCAAACGCCGGCATAGCGGACCTCGCCGCGCCCTTGCCCGCAAAACAATTTCAATTCATAGATCTCCGAGCGTTTGTTTTGCTCCCGCCAGCGAGGATCTCTCAGCATGGACTTGCATCAAATTTCAGGCACCGTGAGAAACACGCATTTATTGCGCGCGATGATCGCCGCTTCATTTTTTGCAATGCTCGCGGCCGCTGTTGTCTTCCATCCATTGCCAGCTGGCGCCGCCGTGACGGAAGTGCCCGTGGGCGAACTCATGGCCGGCGAGGCGCTGCCCGATCTGCCCATAGGCAAGAGTGATGCTCCCGTTACCATCGTCGAATATGCCTCGATGACCTGCGGGCATTGCGCCGCTTTCTCCGCAACCACGTTTTCGGAGCTCAAAAGCAAATACATCGATACCGGAAAAGTGCGCTATATCCTGCGTGAATTTCCGCTCGATCCGCTCGCTGCCGCCGGCGCCATGCTCGCCCGTTGTGCTGGCGACGACAAGCGCAACGCCATCGTCGATTTGCTCTTTGCGCAACAAAAAAATTGGGCGTTCACACAAAAGCCGCTGGAAGCCTTGAGCAGCCTATTGAGGCAGACTGGCATGGGACAGGCGAGCTTTGATGCGTGCCTCAGGGATATGGCGCTCTACAACAAGATCACGCAAGTGCATGACCGCGCGAGCGAGAAATTCGGTGTTTCCGCAACGCCGACGTTTTTCATCAATGGCAAGAAAGAAAATGGCGAGATGACAATCGACGCGTTGTCCAAAATCATCGATCCGCTACTGAAGGGGTAAGAGCTAGGAGCGCGCAACCCTCATCAACGCCAAGGATTAGGAGCCAGCCGGTCAAAGATTGATGTCGCGCGCCGCCATCCGGCTGCGCCGCTCAAAATTAAATCCGTGATAAAGGGAAGCTTGAATCGCGACGATCAACACATCGCCGCTCGGCTCGCTCGCGAGGCGGCGGAGCTTTTGGGAGGCCCCGCCGCTCTCGCCGGCAGGCTTGAAGCCGAAAGCCGCATATAAAGCCGGATATTCTGTCACAGGAGGCGAGCTTGCTTACGGCGTCGTTGAAGGCATCTTGAAATTTGAAAAAATAAATGGCAGCGGGGGCGTAGCGGCAACTCCAACGTCGCTGGATGGGCTGCGTCAACGCATTGCCTAAGGTAGAACAACCCCTCTTGGCCGGATGCCCATCTGCCATTACAAAGCCGTCCGAAGCTCAGGCTTCCGCCGATTTGATCTGGGCCAAAGCCGGGGCGGCAAACCGCAGCTAAATCAGATAAGGCTAGAAGAGGAGGAACCGAACATGAAAATTATCATTCGGGCGCTCGCCGTCGCGGGCGCTCTGGCACTCGGGCTCACGGGCCCCGGCTTCGCCCATCAAGAAACCGCCGGCAATTTGAAAATCGGCCATCCCTGGATCCGGCAAGCCGAGGCGGGGACTTCGACCTACGCCTGTATTATTGAAATCACCAACGAGGGCGATGAGCCGGAAACCCTGCTTGGCGCCACGGTCGATGGCGCCGGCACCGGCGTTTTGTATAGGATCATCGAGAAAGACGGCAAATTTACCTCGGAGCCGGTCGAGCATGGCCTCGCCATTAAGCCGCATGGAAGCATCGAGCTGAGCCCAAGTACCTACCAATTCCGTTTCAAGAATGTCACAAAGACCCTAACCGAGGATTCGATGATTGGTGGTACATTGGTCTTCGAGAAGCTGCATAGCGTGCCGATTCACTACATGGTCGAACCGGACGACACGGCGCCGAAGGAAGAAGCCGATCACGACGCGCATGAGCACCATGGGATGTAGGCGCGGCACATTCACCAACGATGGCACAGCAGGAATCTCAAGGTCCGCCGCCCTTCCACAGGGTTTCGAATAAGTGGGTCTTCATTGCCGTGGCGGCGGCCGCCTTCGCGGCCATCGTCGGAATAGCCTTCCTAGGGATGGCGGCGCACCGCTTCCCCGACCCGAAATTACAGACTGCCGGAAATTTTGTGCTCTTTCACGCCGTGGCGGCCGTAGCGGTTTGCGCGCTTTCAACTGCTGCCCAAGCCCGCGGGACATGGTTCCTAACTGCGGCCGGCCTCTTGCTTTCCGGCGGGCTGCTCTTTGGCGGTGATATCGCAACGCGCGTGATGAGTGGGAACAGACTCTTTTGGATGGCGGCGCCCCTCGGTGCAGGCCTCGCGATCTCGGGGTGGGCGTTAATTCTTGTCGGATCTCTGGCTGTATTACGGCACAAAGATGACAATAAGGAAAGACCGCCAGTCTAACGCGCAATTTAGTGGACTTTAGGCCAAGCGAAGCGCAAACTGCGGGCTGTTGAAAATTGGCGATGACGATGGCCGGCGATTTGCAATCACGTGGGAACAAGCAGCGCATTCTCATTGTTGAGGACGAGCCGTTCATTCGCCTCGCCCTAGAATCGATGCTGCCTGAGCTCGGTTTCGAAGTTGCTGGTTCCGCCAAAACCGTGTCGAAAGCGCTCGATATCATCGCGAATGAACAAGTCGATGGCGCCGTTCTCGATGTCAACTTGGGGCTGGAAAAGGCCGACTCCGTCGCCGATGCCCTTGCCGCGCGGCAATGTCCCTTCATCTTCATGACGGGCCATAGTCTCTCCAATCTCCCCGCCCGCCATGCTCATCGCGTCATCCTGCAAAAGCCTTTTGGCTTCGACACGCTCGAGGCCATCACGCATCGTGAATTTGGGCCGCCGGGCGTTCTCCCTCGGACGGCAAAAATCAGGGCTCCGATCGAGTCGGAATGCTGAGGCCGGAGGCCTCGCGTTTTCAGATCGGCGGCGTCAGAGCGGAAAGCCGGCGCATCAACTTTTGTGGGCGGCCCATAGCTTCAACGGCAAACGCCTTGATGGTGACAAAGTCATAAGTCAGCTTGCGTCGGCAGTAATCTCTTTTGCGCCTGAACGCCAAAGAGATGGGGAGTTGTTTATCCTAAGCGTTGCCTTTTGAGCGCACATAACGTCTCTGATAGGGACTCGAAGGCCCCGGCACATTCCCGCGCACTCTTTTTTGGGCGAGCAGAAAGTTATGGATGGCCAGGCACCGGTTGACCCTCGCCGCTCAAGCTCTGCGCGCCGTGGATTGCCGCGAATAATCTACGTGATCTCCGGCGTTGCCATCCTTGCCGCTATTGTATCAGGGTTGATGCCATGGGCGTTTTCCAACGCTGCCCTGCGTTCTGAAATAGCCTCCGAGATCCACCGGCTCACGGGGCTCGACATAGCCTCGCAAGGCCGTGCTGTCTTTGTCGTTCTCCCCGAGCCGCATATCAGCCTTGAAAAAACAAGCTTCGGCGAATCCGGGGGGGCCATCCGTGGCGAAGCTGCCTATTTAAAAGGTTACCTGCGAATTGCTGCGCTTTTAGTTGGCAAAATAGAGTTTGCTTCCATCACGCTGGGCAAGCCGGATGTCATCGTCAATCTTGATAAGAAGCCCGTCCTTCCGCGTGGTGTGGTCGCAACCGCTGCTAATGCTCCGCCCGAAAGTGCCGAGGCGGTGCTTGCCGATGAAGCAAAGCTCGCTGCTATAACCTTGATCGATGGCCGCCTTGAGGTTCTAAGCACGAAACTTGCACAGCCGGTGAAGCTAGAACCACTCAACCTAACGGTCGACTGGCGAAGATTGGGTACCTCGGCAACGGCCGTAGGCCAGGCAGGTTTCTCGGGAGAAACCGCTGTCATCAACGCTTGGGTCGCTAACCCGTCAAGGCTGTTGAGAGGCCAGCAATCCGCGATCAGCGCAATTATAAAGGCGCCATCCCTATCACTCTCCCTTGATGGCGAGCTGGCGAATTCGTCCGACTTTGCGTTCCGAGGCGTTCTTCATGCGGGCTCTCCCTCGGCGCGCTCCGTTGCGGAACAAATCGGATATCAGATACCATTATTCACGCCATTCGGTACCGTTGATTTAAGTTGCGACCTCGCCTTATCTCAGGCCAATGCGATCCTTTCTAATTTGAGTTTAAGCCTCGACGGGAACACTTTTGAAGGAACATTGGCCTATAGAAATCGCGACTCGGGGCCGCTTCTGTCCGGGACGTTGGCAACCGATCGCCTTTTGCTGCAGCCATTTTTCTTCAGCTTTCCGCCAGCCATTGCCAGCGATGGGCAATGGAGCCGTGATAACCTTACGTTCACAAATTGGGGCACTGCCGACCTCGACCTGCGCATTTCTGCGGCGCGGATGGTTTTCTCCCAAGTGGAAGCTGAAGAGGTCGCACTGTCCGTCATGAGAAATAACGGCCGAGTAGAATTGTCGCTTGCTGGCGCAAAGATGTATGGCGGCACGGCCAAGGGCCGCGCGATGTTCGGCTCAGGGGGAGAGGGTTATGATATCGAGGTCGCCGCCAATGTTTCCGACGCCGATTTCGGTGCTGCATCATTTGACGCTTTCGCTTGGCCCGCCACGAGCGGATTATTGTCGAGCTCCGCGGCTTTGAAAAGCAAAGGCCCAAGCATGAGCGAGCTGATGCGAAATCTCCAGGGAACCCTAAAAATCGATGTCTCACAAGGACAGCTTGGCGGCATCGATCTTGGTTCGGCTTTGCATCAGATCAACAAAAGCCCGCTCGCCCTAACTTCTAGCCTTCGCCGCGGCAGAACTCCTTTTGACAAGGCGAGCGTGACCCTGCGCTCAGCCAAGGGCATAGCCTCCATCGAAGACGGAATGTTGAGAAGTCCGTTTCTTAGGCTGGGTTTTGATGGAAGTATCAATTTAGCTGACCGCAATCTCGATCTGCACGCGAGGGTAAGGCCGGTTTCCGGCGCTGGCGAGAGGGATGGCGAAGTCCCTTATTTCCAATTCGGCATCAGTGGGCCTTGGGACGACCTCATGTTCAATCCAGATGTCGGTAGCCTCATCCGCCGCTCTGGCGCGGCGGCCCCGCTCTTCTTACACAAGCAAGAGACAGAGGAGCCGGTTGTTAGCAACGGCGGTCCCGTTACATCGCCTTAGCAGCCGCCCCGTTACATTGCCTTAGCAGCCCCCGTTGCCGAGAAAGAATGCGGCGCGACGCTAATCGCGACCGCGGTGTTATTGCTGATCTCCAAAACGGAGAGTCCGCGTTCATTTGTGCCGTCCGGGCGGAAACGGAATACGCCATCGGCGCCGTTAAATCCGGACGGGTTAGTGAGCACATTCTGGGCGTAACGTTGCGAGCCTTGCGTATGGGCGAGTGCGGCGGCAAGCGAGACCGCATCATAAGAGAGCGTGGCGATACGGGTGGGCTCGCTATGGTATCTTGCGCGATAACGTTCCACGAAAGCATTGAACCCGCCATTTTCGGGCGCGGCGAACCATGCCCCCTGCAGTGCCGGAAGTTTCAAAACCCGCGCATCATTCCAAAGGCCCGTGCCAAGGATTTGAACTTGTTTTCCATCGATCCCGGCCGAAGCGATGGCTTCCGACATGGCTCGCATGGCATCCGCCTGCTCCGGTATGAATAGCGAATCGATTTGATCACGAAGGGCCGCAATTCTCTGCACTGCCGCCGCCATGGTTTGCGGCTGATAATGTTCGATGCTCATGATACGAATGTTGTCGCGGGCGGCCGCCTGCTGAAGTTCCGTCTCGGCGACGCGGCCGTAGTCGTTTTCCGGAACGAGGGCGGCAATCGATTTTTTTCCTTTCGAGGCGGCAAAATCGACAATTCGGTCAACGTAATTTTCAATCAAAAAAGATAGCAAGAACGAGCCCGGCGCGGCGGTTGAAGTGTCCGTCGAAAAGGCGATGACGGGCTTACCGGCGGCACGCGCCACTTTGTTGACCTCGCGGACACTCGACGCAAAAAGCGGGCCGATGATGATCTCCGCGCCCTCTGAGAGGGCAGCTTCCGCGGCCAAGCGCGCCGCGTCTGGATTCGAATGGTCGTCCTTGACGTTTATCGTAAGATCGTTGCCTCCGGCATCGGAATAGGCGAGTTCGGCGGCGTTGCGCAGAGATGTTCCGACGACGCTCGGACCTGATGCTTGAGTTAAGGGAACGATAAGGGCGACTTTCGCGGGACCTGACCCGATGACTTCTCCCTCGGCCGGCGGGGCGGCTTGGGCCTGCGGCGCCGGCGCTGTGGGGTCTTGCGGTCCGTGGGCGGGAGGCCCGCCGACCGATATGCAGGCGGCGAGCATAAGGGGGAGGCAAAGAAGCGATATGCCCCGAGCCGATGCAGCGTAGACGTCTTTGTAGGTGACCGGTGCCGTCCGGCGCCTGTCAGAGCGAAAGCGGCGCATCTGCCTTCCTCCTTCAAGAGAAATCTACGCGTCCCGGGTCTGGGTAGCCGGCTTCTTAGCGTAGAAATCGGCATTTTTTTCAACCATAATAACTGTCACGATAGAGGACTTGGCGTTGACTTGCAAAAAACCGTTCGGTCTCATGAAAAAACAAAAAGAATCCTTTTCTCCAATTTAGAGCATAGGCTGCCGCGGCAAAGAGCCCCGCGGAGGTTACGATATTCGTCGGGTGGAAACTTGAACCGGCCAGATCACGACGACCCAAGCTCTGACCCGCGCAGCGAGGCAGCGGCCAAGTATCATGCAAAGATTGCTGGGCAAGAAAAAAGCCCTGCTCTCTTTACGGCTTTCGGCTTGCAAGCGGAGGCGGAACCGCTTCGGCCTGGCCTGCACGTCGTCGCGACGCCAATCGGCAATTTGCGCGATATTTCCTTTCGTGCCCTCTCCACCCTTGCGGCGGCGGATGCCATCATCGCGGAGGATACCCGCGTCACCAAGACGCTGCTGGCTCACTACGGGATCGCGACGCCGCTTGTCGCCTACCATGAACACAATGCCGCTGTCATGCGGCCGCATCTCCTCGCGCGCCTTGCGGCAGGGGCAACACTTGCCCTGGTCTCCGACGCGGGAACTCCGCTGATTTCCGATCCCGGGTTCAAACTGGTCAGCGAGGCTCTTGCGCAAAATATAGAAGTCTTTTCGGTGCCCGGGGCGTCGGCCGTGCTCGCCGCCCTCGTAGTCGCGGGCCTGCCGACGGACCGCTTCTTTTTCGAGGGGTTTTTGCCGCCGAAGAGCACGGCGAGACGGACACGCATCGCCGTGCTCGCGACGATTCCGGGAACGCTGGTGTTCTTTGAATCCGCGCGCCGTCTCACCGAGACCCTTGCGGATCTAGCTGCCGTTCTCGGGGCGCGCCAGGGGGCGATTGCCCGCGAGCTGACCAAGCATTTTGAGTCGGTGCGCCGCGGCCTGTTGCCGGAACTAGCGCAAGCTGTTGGCGAAGAGGAGCCGCCAAAGGGCGAAATTGTTGTTCTCGTCGGGCCGCCGGGGATCGTGCCTATGGAGCAGGAGGATATTGACGCCCGGATCGAAGCGGCGCTGCGCAATTTCTCCGTAAAAGATGCCGCGGCGGTGGTCTCCGCCGATACCGGGCAGCCGCGCCGGAAAGTCTATGCGCGTGCCTTGGAATTGGCGGCGCGGGAAAAATGAGAAGCTCCTTGCGCGATCGCAAGAAGGCGCATCTTTCAGGGCTCCTGGCCGAATATCTCGCGGTGGTCACCCTTCGCCTTAAAGGCTACCGCATTCTAGCCCGCCGTTATCACGTCAAGGGAGGTGAAATCGACGTCGTCGCCCGGCGCGGCGATACGATTGCTTTCGTTGAGGTCAAGGTGCGGCCTTCGATCGAGGAGGCACGCATCGCCATTGACCATATCAAGCGCCGCCGAGTGTCCTTAGCGGCGCGCCGTTGGCTGGCGTCAAATCCATGGGCGGCGCCCTTCACCTGGCGGGGCGATGCCGTCTTCGTGGCTCCCTGGCGCTGGCCGTGCCACCAAATCGCGGCGTTTGAATTGGACATTGGGTGAGTTTCTTCCTCACGGGAAGGAATGCCACCTCCTTGTTGGAATGTCGATCTGGCGGCTCAAGACTCCGAAAACGACACCCGCACACCACCTTAGTTGCTTGTGGCCTTCTTTTGGGCAAGCGGACAGCTTGGCTAAAGATGTGCGTGAAATGCTTGATTATATGACGTATTATTAAACCTAACACCTACCGCTACAAGATTGCTAACCCCGTTCCCAATGCGGCAGAATTCCATTCGCCGGCAGATTCGACTAAGATTGTCTTGCTTCCGTTAAACAATTTTCGATGGGATTGGTAGCCGCCAGCCGATGAGCGATCCCTCGAACATCGCCACCGCGGAGTTGGATGCCAAACCAGCTCTTCAAAATTCGATCGCCGCCGATCTCATCGCGGTCGTCGTCGCGGTGACCGCGGGCGACCCACGTGTTTTGACGATTCAAGATAGATCCGCTCTCCCCTCCGGCCCATTCGAGCTCAAGCATCGCTCGCTACAGGCCGGATTGCGCGCCTGGGTCGAGCGGCAAACCAGGCTGCCGCTCGGCTATATGGAGCAGCTTTACACTTTTGCCGACCGGGACCGGGCGGGTGGCGGCCAGCATGTGATTTCGATCAGCTACCTAGGCCTCACTCGCGAGCAGGAGACGTCTGGCGAGTATGAGGCCATCTGGTGCAGCTGGTATTCATACTTCCCGTGGGAGGATCATCGGGCCGGCGCGCCGGAGGTGATCGAGCGCGCGCTTCTGCCATCCCTCCAAGCGTGGGCCGAGGCCGCGACCAATCCAGGCTTGCGGCAAGGCCGGAAGCAGCGGATTGCCGTGACTTTCGGCATCGAGGGGGGGACATGGAACGAAGACCTTATCCTGCAGCGCTATGAGCTTCTGTATGAGGCGGGACTTATTCCCGAGGCCGCCAGAGCAGGCGCTTTGGGCAACACCGGCCGAGGGCCGAGTCTTCCGCAAAGCTGCGTTGGGCAGCCGATGATCCTTGACCACCGGCGTATTCTCGCCACGGGTATCGCAAGGCTCAGGGCGAAAATTAAATACCGCCCAGTCGTGTTCGAACTCATGCCGGAAACGTTCACCCTGTTGCAATTACAGCGCTGCGCTGAGGCTTTGGCCGGCCGTCTCGTTCATAAGCAGAATTTCCGGCGATTGATCGAACAGCAGGAACTCGTTGAAGACACAGGGGAAACAATGCCCGATACCGGCGGGCGGCCAGCCAAATTATTCCGCTTCCGCCGGGAGGTTCTCACTCAGCGCGCCGTCGTCGGAACGAAATTGCCCATCTCAAGGGCTTGACAAAACTTATGCTCAATACCAGCATATGAGAACATAATGCTCAATTGGAGTATAATAAAATGTCGCTGGGTTTGGAAACGCTCCGTTCGGAGCCCCTCCTTAAAGAAACCCTTTATGAAAGGGTTCGGCACGCGATCCCGGCGATTGAATGGCCCGTCCATGCCCAAAACATCGACGCCATTATGACGCTGAAGCGGAGCCGCAACGCCGTCATTCTGGCGCATAATTATCAGACACCCGAGATCTTTCACTGCGTCGCCGACCTCGTCGGTGATAGCCTCGCCCTGGCGCGGGAGGCAATGAAGGCCGATGCGGAGGTCATCGTTCTCGCTGGCGTCCATTTCATGGCCGAGACGGCGAAGCTTCTCAACCCTGAGAAAACGGTTCTCATTCCGGACCTTGGCGCTGGATGTTCGCTGGCCGAATCGATCCGCCCCGAGGACGTACAGCTTTTGCGGCGAAACTTTCCAGGCGTGCCGATTGTCACTTATGTGAATACTTCGGCGGCGATAAAAGCGCTCTCGGATATTTGCTGTACCTCGGGCAACGCGCGGGCTGTCATCGAGTCGCTCGGCGCCGATCGTGTCATCATGCTTCCCGATGAATTCCTCGCCCGCAATGTGGCGGCGGAAACCAAGGTCGAAGTCATTGCCTGGTCGGGCCATTGCATGGTTCACGAGCGCTTTGGCGCGGAAGAAGTCCGGCAATTGCGAGGAGACTACCCTGGTCTCGTCGTGCTGGCTCATCCCGAGTGCCCGCCCGAGGTCGTGGCGGAAGCGGATTTCTCGGGTTCGACCGCCGCCATGTCATCCTATGTGAGCAAAAACCGGCCGGCGCGGGTCGTGCTTTTGACCGAATGTTCGATGAGCGACAACGTCGCCATTCAGCATCCGGAACTTGAATTCATCCGGCCGTGCAATCTTTGCCCGCACATGAAAAAAATCACGCTCTCCAATATACGGCACGCGCTCGAAACCATGACCCATGAAGTCAAGATCAATCCTGAGATTGCGGTTCCGGCGCGCCAAGCCGTCGAACGCATGCTTGCGGTGGCGTGATGGACTTTTATGACGCGGCGGGGAAAACCCTTATCATTGGAGGAGGGCTGGCAGGCCTCGCAACCGCCCTTTCCCTGGCACCGGCGCCCGCCATCCTCTTGACCAAGGCGCCGCTCGAGCATGAAGCATCGAGCGCCCTGGCGCAGGGGGGGATCGCGGCGGCAGTCGGCGAAGGCGACGATCCTTCGCTTCACCTCGCTGACACTCTTGCTGCGGGCGACGGACTTTGCGGTGAAGCCGCCGCTTCCGCTATTCTTGCCGCGGCTCCTGATACGATCACCGATCTCATCAAGCGCGGCGTTTCGTTCGACCGTGATAGCCAAGGCCGGTTGCTGCTCGGCATGGAAGCGGCTCACTCGCGCCGCAGGATCGTTCATGCGAGCGGCGATTCGAGCGGGCGCGAGATCATGCGGGCTTTATCGCACCTCGTGCGCAACACCCCTTCGATCGAAGTCATCGAAGGAGCCGCCGTAGGTGAGCTGCTGCTAGACGACGGTGCGGTGATGGGCGTTGTTTCGAGAACGCGCCGGGGGCTAGCGGCATGGGCAGCGGACCGCGTCGTCATCGCCACCGGCGGCATCGGCGGCCTGTTTGAATTTTCCACCAACCCAGCAGGTTCTTGGGGGCAGGGGCTGGCGCTGGCCACCAAAGCAGGCGCGGTGCTGGCCGATCTCGAATTCATTCAGTTCCACCCAACTGCCCTCGACAGCGCAACGCGTCCGCTGAAACTCATCAGCGAGACGGTCCGTGGCGAGGGGGCGATCCTCGTCGATGAGACGGGGTACCGCTTCATGGCGGATATTCCGGGCGCCGAACTCGCGCCGCGCGATGTCGTGGCGCGCGCCGTCTTTCAACACATGGCGGCGGGGCACAGGGTCTTCCTTGATGCCCGGGTCGTGCCAGACCTTGATTTCCCGCGCCGCTTCCCTGCCATCACGGGATTTTGCCATGCCGCCGGCATAGATCCCGTGACAGGGCCGATCCCCGTCCGCCCCGCCGCCCACTACCATATGGGCGGCATTGCCGTTAATTTAGCGGGACGCACCTCCATCGAGGGCCTTTGGGCGTGCGGGGAAGTGGCTTGCACTGGCCTTCACGGCGCCAACCGCCTCGCCAGTAATTCGCTCTTAGAGGCCGCTGTGTGCGGGCGCTTTGTCGCCGAGGACATCAAGGGGACTCTTTCGCGCCGCAGGAAACACCCTGGCAAGGCGGCGGTACCGGCGGCCGCGAACCCCGAGGCGGTGCGGCCAACCCTCTCGCGCGCCGCGGGAGTCCTCCGTAATGGCGATGGGCTCGCGGCGGCCGCCTCCGCTTTGCTGCCGCTCGTGGTATCCGAAGGGCCAGCGAGCGCCTCGGCGATCGTTGGCCTCATGATCGTCATAGCCGCTTTGCGGCGTCGGGAAAGCCGTGGTGCCCATGCGCGAAGCGATTATCCGAACCATGCGGCAAGCGCGGTCCGGACAAGGCTGACCCTCGATGAGGCCATTGCCACCGCGCAAGAACTTGCCGTTGAGTGCGCCGCCTAAGATGAGCGAAGTGGCTGCCTTGGCTCCGCTTCCACGGGTCATGACCGAGCCGGTCGTCCACGCGGCGCTCCTCGAAGACCTTGGCCTTGCGGGGGATCTCACCACGGAGGCCACCGTTCCGGTTGGCCTTATGGCAAGGGCGGCTTTGGTGGCGCACGAGGAGGGCGTGATCGCCGGGCTAGACGCCGTAAGGCTCGCCTTTGAGCTCATTGATCCTGCGATCGAGATGAAGATTGACCGCCCCGATGGCGCGCGGGTCACGCCGGGCGAGACGATCGCCCATATTGCTGGCCCGGCGCGCGGTATCCTCACGGCGGAGCGGGTTGCGCTCAATTTCCTTGGCCATTTGAGCGGCATCGCGAGCGCCACTGCCTCGATCGTTGCCGCAATCGAAGGCACCAAGACAAAAATCGTTTGCACGCGGAAGACGACGCCAGGCCTGCGCGCGCTTGAAAAATATGCCGTGCGGGCGGGTGGCGGATCGAACCACCGCTTCGGGCTCGACGATGCGATGCTCATCAAGGACAACCACATCGCCGCCGCTGGCGGTATCACATCCGCAATCCGCCGGGCGCGCCGTCGTGCGGGGCACCTTGTCAAGATCGAGATCGAAGTCGAGGATTTGGCGCAGCTCGAGGAAGCCTTGCGCGAGGGCCCCGACGCGGTGCTGCTTGATAATATGACCCTTGAAATGCTGGCCAAAGCGGTTGCGCTTGTCGGCGGGCGGGCGATTACGGAAGCTTCCGGCCGGGTGACGCCGCAGGCGGCGCCAGCCATCGCCGCGACCGGGGTTAACCTGCTCTCGGTTGGCTGGCTGACCCATAGCGCGCCAGTTCTCGATATCGGCCTGGATTTTGAAGCTTAACGCGCCCTTGCCACAAAACCGGGCCTATGCGACATACGCGGCAAAATATCAGGCGGCAGGCTAAAAAGCTGCGGTAGCTCAGTGGTAGAGCACTCCCTTGGTAAGGGAGAGGTCGAGAGTTCAATCCTCTCTCGCAGCACCATTTAAGGCGTATAAGGTCGGTTTCAGCATGAGCGCATATAATCGCCCGTCTGATCTTCCCGATTACGAGCGACCGCCGGTCTCCGAAGTAGTACTATCGATCCAATTTGGGTCAAACCCCCAATTTCAGATCGTTCATGCAGGCCTTTATTGGAATTTGATCCGTGATCACTTTCCAAATGTTTCCGAGCAAACACCACTTGCGCCTGCTTTTGAGGCATTCAGCACCCCACTAATAGAGACGGTCCCCTTTCAGGTGCAAGGGTTCGTAACTCCTCCTTTCCCCCGATTTTGGTTCGAGAGCCAGGATCGGGCTTATATTTTACAGCTTCAACAGGATCGGATTCTTTTTAACTGGCGAGCAATTTCTAATGAGAGCGTCTATCCACGCTATGAAACCCTTCGCGAGCGGTTCCTAAGGGAAGTCCAGCGATTAGTGGGATTTTTCCAAGAACAGAAAATTGGAGCTTTGAGCGTAAATCAATGCGAAGTCACTTACATCAATTCGATATCTTTCGGCAAAGAACAAGAAGACACAGCTCGCCTGGATTTGGTCACGCCGCTCTGGTCGGACAAAGCCCGAAACATCGGCGGGCTGGAAGTTGAGCGAACCCTGATCCAGACTGTTTTTGTCCTAAAGTCAAATCAGCGACCCTACGGTAGGCTTTACGTAACATTCAGACCCGCTGTGCAGACAGTTGGATTCCTGAGGCCCGTTGTTCAACTGGAAATGACCGCCAGGGGGAGTCCTGAAGATGGAAGTCTTGATGCAGCCTTCCGGCTTCTTGACCAAGAGCGAGGCGCGATTGTCCGGACATTTGCAGATGTTACTACAGAAGAAATGCATAGAATATGGAGCAGGACAGATGTTGTGCGGTAGTAGCGCAAAGCGATTAGACGACGATTTCGGTTTCGATCCGGGACTGACTATGGCGTCGGCATCGCGCAGCTCGCAACAAACTTACGAAAATTTTTGGAAGGAGTATTACGCGCGTCCTCGAAGCACGTGGGAAAACGATATCCAAAAAAGGATTGCTGATCTGATGAAGCTCCCAGATAACTGGGATGGCTACAATTCTCCACGTCTACGAGAAGACGTGGTGAATTTTGCGTGGACAGTTATGAAACAGTTAATGCATCCCCAAGCACCATCCCCGCAGGTGGTGCCGTCGTCCGGAGGGGGATTACAGCTGGAATGGCACGAGAAAGATATCGATCTGGAAGTAAACTTTACGGAGACGTATCGATGCGAACTTTGGGTTGATGATCACCGTACGGGTACCTGCGTCACAAAAATGCTGACGAACGAGTTTCCAGATTTAGAAAATGCAATTCTGTTGCTAACTACCCGTTAATTTAAAATATGCCGTCTCGGATAGATGATGGGACTATCCCTAATGTCGCTTGGCTGCTGCGCCGCATCCATCCTCTGCAAGTCGTGATGGACAAAAACGGAGGCCATTATCGACCCTCCTCCGCCGCCTTCAAGGATCCCGAATTGTCGGTCGACGCAGAGCTTGTCCTACACTCCCTAGGATTTGATTGGAGATTTTCTATTCAACAGCATCCCACGCATTCATTGGTTAAATTTATGGCGAAGGCTGCCAGAGAATTGCAATTGCCAGTTGTTCTGGATGAGCTGCCTGATAATAAAAGTCATACGCTCGTGCTTGGAAAAAAGACGTCAGGGAAGGCGAACAAGCTGCGGGACTCATCAAGTTGGGTTCGATGTCTGCCACCATCTCTGTAGCACGACTAACCGAAAAGGCCCCTCACGCCTTCCCCCTAACCGGTGGCAGGTCGCCGGCATCGAGGGTGCGGCGCCGTTGCTCGCCGCGACGCGCTGCTATTGGTTCAATCGGCTCCAGAGTTTAAAACAAGTCGAGGTCGCCAAAAGCGGTGGAACACAGATTGTTTTTTTCTTCCGCGAAACCTAGCCTTGACGCCAGTTTTTCGAGAGTTATCTTGCGAGCGGCGCGTTTTGCGTCGACAGCCCATTGAGATGGCAGGCCAATCGAAAGCGCCGCTAGATATTCTCCAAGGGCGGTTGCGATTTGGCTAATATGGTCGAAGCTTTGCATCTGGATCAGCATATCGCTGTCTTGCGCCGCGGCGTCGTGGCTGAAAGGCCGCAAATGATTTTGCAGGTTCTCCAAGAGCCAAGCAAGATGAGTGAGCTCATGGCCGACGCGGCTCAAGACATCGGCGAGAGGGATTTGCGCCGGATCAGGATTGGGCTCAATTAGCTGAAGCGGCTGAACCTGCATGCTCGCGACCCGATTATTTCAAAAAATGTTCTGTTTGGAAGTCTCAAAAGAATTCGATCGAACCGCTATCGCTTGGTGGGGCAAGCGGCGCTTCTCGTCGAGGCTGTGGCATGTCGCTTGGCTTGAGAAAGACCTGGCGGGCGCGGCCAGAACCCGGCCAATACTGAATGCGCCTGCCTCTTTCGCCCCGTAAACTGCTGCCAACGATCGGGATTCCCTCGTGGCTTAAGAAGCGCTCGGCGAAGCTCGCATTGCGGGCACCAATATCGGCAAGCCCCTCGCGCGTCTGTGCACCGCCAAAAAGCTTCGCTTCGAGGCGTTCACGCCGCGCGCCCTGACGCAGAAGGCCATTGACCAGCAACTCCATGAGATGCACCCCGTAACGCTCCGCCTCGCGCGTTCCGTCGCGGCCGAAACCATCTTCTTCTCCAGGCAGGAGAAAATGATTCATTCCGCCAATTGCAAGTTCGGGGTCACGCAGGCAAGCAGCAACGCAAGACCCAAGGAGCGTCGTCAGCACGACCGCCGGATCCCCTGTGACGTGGTATTCTCCCTGAATAATATTGACTCTCTTTTCCGGCGCGCTGCTTTGCGGCAACCCGGCAAAGATGCAGCGCGGCGCGGGATTCATTTCGTTAATTTTCCTACAACGGCTTCCACTTTTTCCTTCAGCACGGGCTTTGTAAATGGCTTGGCTATGATGTTATTGACGCCAAGCTTAGTGGCCTTCTCAACCATCTCTTTATCACCGCGGCCGGTCAGGAGGATAAAACCAACCTTTTGGGTGGGCGGGTACGTCCGCACCGCCTGCAAAAAGGCCACGCCATCCATTTTTGGCATATTGTAATCGGAGATGACGAGGTGAGCGGGCTTACTCTTCATGATTTGAAAACCTTCCTCGCCATTTGAGGCCATGTCGATCTGGGTCACACCAAGATCTTGCAGCCCGCCGCGGATCAGGAGGCGGCTGGTCAGCTGGTCATCAACGATGAGCACGCGCAAAGATGATGCGGCGGGCATCACTTGCCTCCTTTTTCTCCGATGAGGTCATTCGCAATAGTTCTGAAGCGATTCTACTTAAGGGGAGCTGAATCTCGGAAGCGCCAATTTCAAATGCCGATTTTGGCATGCCATAGATGAGGCTAGATGCTTCATCTTGGGAGAGTGTCCTAGCGCCGGCGCGGCGCATGGCAAGCAGCCCCTCCGCGCCGTCGCGGCCCATGCCCGTCAGTATGACTCCGACCGCATTCGCCCCAGCCGTTTTTGCGACCGAACCCAGCAGAACATCAACGGAAGGGCGATGACCGTTGACGGGATCGCTGCCGAGCAATTTGCATCGATACGGAGCGGTTGCCGTTATTACGAGATGGTGAAGACCGCCGGGAGCGAGATAGACATGACCCGGAACGAGCGGAGCGCCATCGCTCGCCTCGCTCACCTTGGGCTTGCATTGCCGGTCAAGCCGTTCGGCAAAGCTTTTCGTGAAAACGGGCGGCATATGCTGAGCGATAACCGTCGGGGGACAGTTTTCTGGGAATTCGGATAAGATGGCGGTGACCGCTTCGACTCCACCGGTCGAAGCGCCAACCGCCACTAAAATTCCACTCGGCAGATAATTGGCAGCGGGGGCGGGGCGCGCGGGCGGGCGCGCATTTGCTCTTGCTTCAAGGCGAGCCCGAGAAGCCGCTGCGGCTTTGATTTTCTCTCCCAATAGGCGGGAAAAAACATCGGCATCGCCTGCGCTTGGCTTTGCCACGCAATCGACCGCGCCAATTTCGAGCGCTCGGATGGCCGCATCCGTCCCTCTCGCGGTTAGAGTCGAAACCATGACGACGGGAGTTGGCCGCAGCCGCATGATTTTCTCGAGAAATTCGAGGCCATTCATCTTCGGCATCTCGACGTCGAGCGTAACAACATCCGGATTGAGCTCCTTCATCGCCGCCCGAGCCTCATGCGGGTCGCAAGCCTCTCCAACAACTTCGATTTCCGGGTCTCGAGTAAGCATCTCGCGTAGCAAGCTGCGCATAGTCGCTGAGTCATCGACGATGAGAACGCGAACTAGCTTCACGTGGCTTCCTCCCTTTGTAACCGGTAGATTGTCGCTCCTTCGGTCTTCAGCAACTTAGCTGCTGCGCCAGCGATCCGTTCGGAATGCCCAATGTAGAGGACACCGCGCTGCGAGAGTTTTGGTACAAAGTGACTCCACAGCTGTTCCTGCGCGCGGTCTTCAAAATAGATGGCGACGTTCCGGCAGAAAATCACTTGAAAAGAGCCTTTCATCGGCCAATTGCCGAACAAGTTGAGCTCGCGAAATGAAACGAGTTCACGCAGCCCATCCCCTACCTGGTAGCTATTGCCACCGGGTTCCAACTCTTCAGCGGCCGCCGGCACAAACCATTTATTGCGAAGCGTGGCAGGGACCGAAGTAAGGTCGTCTTCCGAATAGATTCCCCGGCGGCCGGCGGCCACCATATTTGGGTCAATGTCGGTTGCAAGGACCCTGATGTCGTAGCGCCCAGCATCGGGCAGGGCAGAAAGCAAGGTCAGGGCGATTGAATAAGGCTCTTGACCGCTCGAGCAGGCGGCTGACCAAAACCTTATTCGGGAGCCGCTTCGCGCGGCCTCGATAAGATGAGGAAGCACTTTTTGCTCGAGGTGCTCAAAATGATGCGGCTCGCGAAAAAACCGCGTTACATTCGTCGTCAGGGCGGCAAGCATTTTTTGGCGTTCCTCACGCCCCTCACTCGTGCTGACGAGCCGGCAGTAGTCATGGAAACTTGATAGGCCGAGTGTCCGCAAACGTTTCGCCAGCCGGGAATAGACGAGCGCTGCTTTTGCGTCCGTAAGATGAATTCCTGCATCCGCATGAATCATGGATGCGATCTCGCGGAAATCACGCTGAGTCAGCAGAAACTCGCCTGGGACAATGGCGCTGTCTTTTATTTTGCCCGCTAAGATGCCAGTTGCGGTCATGCAGCATCCTGTTCGCAAGCTGGGAGTACGTTGTCGAGTGAAATGAGACTTATCATCCGCTTTTCGACAGCGAGTACGCCTTGAACGAAACTCTTTGCCATGTCCGAGGCGACATCAGGGGTCGGTTGGATTTGATCGGCCGTCACGGTTAGAATATCCGATACGGCGTCGACCAACAGGCCAACAGTTTGCGAACGGATCTGCGTGACGATGATGACGTGGCGCACCGTTGGTTCGGCGGCGGGAAAGCCCAACCTTGCCGCCAAATCAATGATCGGCAGCACGCTGCCTCGCAGATTTACGACGCCTCGGACAAAGTTTGGTGATTTTGGAAGCGCTGTCGCTTTCGTCCAACCGCGAATCTCTCGCACCGACATAATATCAACGCAAAACTCTTGCGCCCCCATTCGGAACGCTATCAGCTCACGGCCTCGTACTGTGTCATTGGCATCGTTGAGTTCAGCCTTAAAACTATCAGTCATATTTCAGCTCGCTTCTGCGATTAAAGAGTCAAAACCGTTGGTTGCGGTTTCTCGTGAATGAAATACCACGGCGTCGACGTCGAGAATTAAAGCAACTTGTCCGTCGCCAAGAATAGTCGCCGCCGCGATCCCTTGTACGTGCCGGTAATTGGCCTCAAGGCTCTTAATCACGACTTGCCGCTGTCCAAGGATCGCATCGACAAGGAGCGCGCTTCGAACATGTCCCTCGGACTCGACAAGGAGCACAACGCCGGTGCATGGGTCAGGTTTCTCGCCCCTGAATTGAAGCTCCTTCCCGACGTCAATCAGTGGGATGAATTGGTCGCGAATCGCAATGACGCGCGAATTGCCAATAAATCCGTTGACGGCCCCCCCTTTCGGCTGAAGGGTTTCGATAATGGCGGTCAAAGGGACAACCAAAGTCTCCTCCGCGACTTTAACGACCATGCCATCGAGCACCGCCAAGGTCAGTGGCAGACTCATTGTAAAGGTCGATCCGAGCCTGGGGCGGGAGCGAATCGATATCCGGCCGCCAAGTGCTTGAATTGAACGGCGCACGACATCCATACCTACCCCCCGACCAGAAATGTCCGATACGGTTGAGGCGGTGGAGAAACCGGGGAGGAAAATTAGATTATCAGTCTCCTCGTCGGATAATTGAGCGTCGGCAGCGACAAGTCCCCTGGCTGCCGCAAGAGCCTTCACCTTGGGACGATCTATTCCACCACCATCATCAGAAACCTCGATGACGATCCGCCCGGATCTATGCAGAGCCGAAAGATGAACCGCACCTTCCGCGGGCTTGCCCGCCGCGATTCGCCGCTCTGGCGACTCAAGTCCATGGTCGATTGCATTGCGAATCATATGCGTCAGCGGGTCGGCCAAGCGCTCAATCACGGTTTTATCGACTTCGGTGTTCTCACCGTCCATCGTGAGCTTAACCGATTTTCCAGTCATCGCCGCCACCTCCCGGACGAGGCGAGGCATTCTCTGGAATACTGACTTTACGGGCTGAGCGCGAATAGCCATGACGCTGTCCTGAATTTCGCGCGTCAATTGTTCCAGTTCGTTAAGTCCCGTCGCTACGCCAGACGCCCGCGTCAGGCCAGCCTCTAAGGTTTGTTGGGCCAGCATTGCCTGGTTTATGACCAACTCGCCAACAAGATTGATCAGCCGATCAACGCGATCAAGATCAACCCTGATGGTCGCTTGGGATTTCGTGTTCTCTTTGACGAGCACTTGGCTACTGGTAGAGGCGACGGGGCTACTGCCGGCGGTTGACAGGAGTTGACTTTTCTCCGCTTGGTTCCCCGTCAAGTGGTCTTGAACGTCAAGAGTTTCTAAGGAGTTTGCTGCTTCTACCTCTTCTCGGTTTGCGACTTCTTCAATCGGTATGTCGGAGAGCTTATCCTGGCAAGGTGGGACTGCTGATTCCGGCTCGATGGCGAGCTCGCAGTCGCCCTCAACGAACTCAAAGATCTCCTGTATCAGGCTTTTGTCTTCTTCCGTCAATAGCTCAATAGACCAGCCAAGATAACTCCCTTCGGGATCGAGCTCGTCCAGCAGCGGCAGATGGGAGCTATCGCAGCTCACCGTTAGCTCGCCCAACCGCCCAAGCTCCCTTATTAGTACAGCCGCTTCATTCGCTTTAGCATACAGATCCGGTTTCGGTATGAACCTGATGCGATAGCGAATTTCCTTGACCGGTGCTTCGAATGAGAAGTTATCGATCGATATTGGAACCGCCTGGAAAACGTCTTCTGGCGACTCGTCGCTCGCTGCCTGCTCAAGAGTCTTTTCCGCTCTATTGGGATCAAGAGCATGCAGTTCTAAAGTTAGAGCCTGGCGGCGGGTGGAATCACTTCCGGTATCATCGCGCGCCGCGCGAACTAAGTCGGCGAGCAGGTCCGATGCCCGCAAAAGTATTCTGACCACGTCTGCCGTAGCGACGAGTCGCCCTGCGCGTATATGGTCGAGAACGTTCTCGAATGCGTGAGCGAACTGAACTAGCTCATCAAGATTAAAAGCACCAGCGCCGCCTTTAATGGAATGAACGGCCCGAAATACGGCATTTACCGTTTCGAGATCATTATCGCCATCCTGTATCGCAAGCAGGCCGCTCTCTAGCTCGCCAAGTTGCTCTTCGCATTCTTGAAAGAAAGTCTGCTTGATCGCTGCCATTGGATCCATGAGAGTATATCCGATATTAGGCGGCGACCCGGCGGATCGCTTCGACGAGCTTAACGGGATCAAATGGCTTTACGATCCAGCCCGTGGCTCCAGCTCGGCGGGCCTTATCCTTCTTCGCGATATCGCTTTCTGTCGTTAGTACGAGAATTGGAATTGCTCTGTGCCGATGGTCGCGGCGTACTCCCTCGATGAAACCAAAGCCGTCCATGCGCGGCATATTGATGTCAGTGATGATGACGTCTGGATGAGCAGTCTCCAAAGTCTCCAGGCCGCGGACTCCATCCTCGGCCTGAATCACGGAGAAACCCGCATTGGATAACGCAAGCATGAGCATGTCTCGCATCGTTCGAGAATCATCTACAGTGAGTACTACCTTGCTCATTAAAATTTGTCCCCGACGCAAAAATCAGATTCACATACTCCAAGTCTCAGGAGCCCGTCTCTAAACTCCTTGCTAAGTTTAATAAGCCTAAACTTGTTGCCATCGGCGCGCCATGTCTTCACCGCCGACAGAAGCACTTGCAAGCACTGGCCTCCAATCCGTTCGACTCGCGACCCGTCTACATCTAACGGAACTCCCCGAGCGGATAAAAATTGAACGGTGAGTGGCGTCGCTGCCTTAAGATCGAGGATATCGGGCAGTTCGAGTACGCTTGATTGGCCAATACTCAATTCGTTGTCGCTTTGCTCTTTACTTTGTATCACTGCAACTCTCCGCCAACGCGCGAAACATTTTGTCGAATTCTTTTTCCAGAAGGTGTACGCGTCTTTTGCTAAAAACCGATGTACCTGAAGAATAATTTTCGAGATACCGCGCTCCGCTCTCAAGCAAGCCCCCCATTAAGCACGGCGCCGTAGGAGTCTTTTGATCAGCCGCGCGAATTCAGCATAGTTTTTTGAACAGGGTCCGCGACGGTGGGGGCCGCCGTAGAGAAGCCACTGTCAATACACGAAATTTTGTAAAGGCGCGGGTCGTTAGAATTCCTCCCATCCCTCATGAACGGGCTCGGGCTTGCGAACAGCCGCGCCACCCGAGCGCGCGACGTGCTTCAGTGCCGTTTGAGTCCTTGGTTTAGGCGCGCTGTGACGGGTGGTGTAGGATTCACTAAAACGAAAGCTACGGACGGAATTTTCAAGCATCTCTGTTTCCTTCCGCAAGTTTTGAGCGGCTGCAGTGGTTTGCTCAAAAATAGCGGCATTCTGTTGAGTGTTCTGATCAAGCTGAGTAACAGCCACGTTAACTTCACCGAGAGCTGCCGCTTGCTCTTTCGCCCCTGCCGCAATCTCCATAATGACCCGATTTACATCGCTGACTTGCGCCACAATTTTCTCAAGAGCCTTGCCGGTTTGATCAACGAGTTCGACGCCCTGCTGCACTTCAGTGGTCGAGGCCGAGATGAGGTTTTTGATTTCCTTTGCCGCTTCAGCTGAACGTTGCGCGAGCGCGCGGACTTCGGATGCAACGACAGCGAAACCCCGGCCGGCGTCACCAGCGCGCGCCGCCTCGACCCCGGCGTTGAGCGCCAAGAGATTCGTTTGAAAGGCAATTTCGTCGATAACCCCAATGATCTGACCAATCTCGCGCGAAGATTTTTCGATGCGGCCCATGGCGGCGACCGCTCGCTGGACGATGTCCCCGCTCGCCTCAGCCCCGCTCTTTGTTGTCGCAACAACGGCCGCCGCGTGGGTTGCACCCTCCGCCGTCTTTTTGACTGTCACCGTCACCTCCTCCAGCGAGGCGGATGTCTGCTCGAGAGTTGCGGCCTGCTGTTCCGTGCGCTTCGCCATATCTTCTGCGGCGGTTGAAATTTCCTCAGTCGCGGAGCGGATCATCATCGAGCTGTTCGCGACATTCGAAACGTTTTGCTCAAGATTGGAAGCCGCTGAATTGAAATCCATTTGTAGTTTCCGGAAAGCCTCGGGGAGGTCGGCATTCATGCGCGAAGTGAGATCATTCGCGGCAAGTTTGGAAATCACCGCGCCAAAGGAGGCGATCACAAGCTCCCTTTCCTGTGCCTGGGCGACCTCGGACTTTGAGCGCGCTTCCTCGGTGAGCTCCGCGTATGTCGAGATTCCAATATCCATATCAAGAAAAACAGTCTTGATGAGCGCGCCAAGTGAACGGCCTATCTTTTCGGCATCTTGCTGTGAAGCATCTTTTTTGAAAATGCTCCTCGACTTGGGCCAGGCCTCTGAAACGATTGCCCGAACGAGATGGTCGAGAAGAACCGCATAGCCACTCATATGCCAATGTGGCTCAAGCCCGATTCTTGCGTGCGCCATTCCAATGGCACGCGCATTGGAAAAATAACGTTCGTCGAGATTGCCAGATCTGATCGCATCCCAGTGCCGCATTTGCGCATTTTTTGCGCGCGCCATGTGCGATTCATTTTCGAAAAATTTCGCGGTTTTGGCAGAAGAACGGACACGTTCGTAAAATTTATCGAGCCCCTTGGAGAGTTCGCGTTCCAGAATGGATGAAATTCGCCGTATTGACTCAGCGCTTTTTTCGTCAAGCTGCAGAAAATTCATAAGCTCGGTTGGATTGCACTCGCTGTTGCTCATTGTTCACCCTGTAAATTTAGCAAATTTCATCGAGAATGTCGCATGGTCGGATGAGATAATCCCAAGCGCCCGCCTTGTTTGGCACGCCAGTCCAAGGCTTTTTGCAGAGCGGCGGTAGAATTATTGCCTGCAGAACTATCGCGGGACTGGTGCTTAGAAATCCTCCCATTCCGCTTCTTCCAAGGGTTTGAGCGCCGCGCTCCCACGCGTGGCGCGGGGGGGTGAGGACGGATAAGATTGCATGGCTGCCTGGAGCTCCGGCTTCCTTAGAGATGAGTTGGCATTTCGAGCATCTTGCGCGAGCCGGAATTGCGAGACGAGCTGTGTCAGCTGCGCGGCTTCCTGCTTCAGCATGTGGCAGGCCGCCGTCGTTTCCTCGACCATCGCGGCTGTCTGTTGCGTCATTTGATCCATTTGGCTGACGGTATCGTTGATGTCGCCGAGAGTTGAAGCCTGCCCGCGCGCATCGGTGGCGATGCCGGAGACAACGCGGTCAAACTCGGCGACCTCGGTGACGATTCGGTCGAGGGCTTTGTTGGTTTCGCCAACGAGGTCGACGCCATGAGCGACCTGCGTGCCGGATGTGGAAATCAAGGTCTTGATTTCCTTGGCGGCTTCCGCGGATCGTTGCGCGAGGGCTCTCACTTCGGCGGCGACCACGGCGAATCCCTTCCCCGCGTCGCCGGCTCTTGCCGCCTCGACCCCGGCATTCAAGGCTAGAAGATTGGTTTGGAAGGCGATTTCATCGATGACACCGATGATTTTGCCGATATTCCTCGATGAGGCCTCGATCTGCCGCATGGCCTCGATGGTTTCCTGCACCGTCGCCACGCTTTTTTGGGCTTCGGCACGAGCCAAAGAGACAATTTCACTCGCCCGGCCAGCGTTGGCGGCCGTTGTCTTCACGGTTGCCGTGACTCCCTTCAAGGATGAAGCGGCCGCCTCTATCCGGGAGGCTTGGCGTTCGGTGCGTTGCGAAAGATCATCGGCGGCAGAGGCGATTTCATTGATGCCGGAGCCGATCGCCGCCGAGCTGCCGACGACATCGGTTAGGGCGCCGCTCAGCTGCTCGATGGCCGTATTAAAATCGGCTTTCACCCGATCATAAGCCTCGGGCACGCGCTCGGAAATGCGCCAGGATAAATCTTGATTGGCAACGGTCGAGAGGCCCTTGGCGAGAAGAGAGACGACGTGAGCTTGCTTCGCGGCGGCCGCGGCGCGCTCCTCCTCATTCTTCCGGCGCTCTGCCTCATTGGCCGCCCGCTGCTCTTCGGCGCGCGCTTCGGCTTCGGCGCGCTCCTTCTCGGTCCGGCGGGAGATACCATAGGCGCGGGCGAGACTCCCGATCTCGTCCCGGCGGTCCACTTCAGATATTTCGTAGTTGGTATCGCCTTTGGCGAGCCGCTCGAAACAGAACGTCGTCCAGCTCAGTGGGGATATGATGTTATGCCGCGTAAGCAGCCAGCTGGCGATGCATGCCAGCGCCATCATGACCGCGGAGCCTGTAACAATCATCGATTCACGATTGTGACGCGCCACGGATTCCGCTCTCATCTCGGCTCTTTTGACTCCTTGGCGCTCCCTTGCCTTACCGACCTCGGTGCTGGTTCGTTCAACGGCTTCCTGTATCGCGTCACTCGATTTATCGAAGCCCTCCATCAACTTATTGCCAGCGGATGTGCCTTCGGCCGCATAAGTCTTCGCCATGATAAGGCCCGCCTCGTAATATTTCTGGAATTGGGCTTCTACTTCGACGAAAGCTTTCGCAAGATCGGGGCTGTCTAAGGCCAGCGCTGTTGCCTTTGCGGAGACAATATCCTGCGAAAATTGCTTGGTGAATTTTGCCGCGTTCTCGAGGCCGTCATCATGCCCATCAAGACCGCGAGTCGCGGAATAATCGGTGAGATATTGCTGAACCTGGATGACGTCGATTTCAATCTGTTTTTGCAGCCGGACGAGATCAGTGAAGAGGCCGGCGATTTTGTCGATCTCTTCTTGCCTGGTGCGATCTGCATTTTTTGACTGCTTCGACAAATAGAAATCATAGCCAGAAGAAGCGGCTATGATAAAGAAAAGAGTCCCAAAAAGGAGACTCGCCGAGCGCGAGAGCGTCTTTGTTGCGAATGCAAATGGCTTTGCCGACAGAATGGCCATTACAAATATCCGTATCCTAATCCAATAATCGTGAGGCCTAAGAATCCTAATTGTTTGGATCTCATAAGGTGGTTAGAGTTCAATGGAGCGAACCGCTAAAATCGTCCGTTTCCTTGAGCTTCGCGAATTCGATGATACATGGCATTAGGAGCCGATACTCAGACAATTCGCTTTCGTGTAGATTAAAGTTATCAATATTGCACATGGAGCCTGGCTGTTCCAATCGAGACGGGTCCACGGGCGTAGTTGAATGCTGGATTGGCGAAGAATTGATAGTCGAACGTCATGGCACTCCAATCATTGAAGCCAATTGAGTAATAGGTTTCGAAAACCTCTTCGGGCCGGTAGCTGAGCGCGCCATCGCCGATATTGATTCCGTTTCCTCCGGCCGCGAGAAACGCACGGTAATTGCTGGAAAGACCGCTGATAATGCCGGCGATGCCAATCTTATCCTTGGGCCGGCCCCAAGATGTTCCCTGCAACACGCTGCCAAAGGAGGCGCTTTCATCGATGTCGGTCCACGCCATGATTTCGGTCTGGCCGCTCTGCCAGCTTAGGCGGGAGAAAACGCCAAAGTCTTCCGTAACTGCGTGCTCAAGGTTCGCGATGAAACCGAACTCGGAGCGGGTCTTGCGAGTCGCCATAATGTCAGGCGCGTTCGGATCAAGAAAAGGGTTGCTAAGATAAGGATTGGCGAGCGTTGCCGCGAAACTGCCGCAATAGCATTGACTCTCCCAACCCGTGAGGCGGAATTTTCCGGGTGTTCCAAAAAGGTTATAGCGATCTTCGAACTCCAATAGATATTGTCCGCGTTGAAAGAGACGCGTATCAAAATCATTGCCATTCGGGACATCGGGTAGAAGAAAATAGCCGCTGCGAACCGCCCAATCTTTCTGGTTGAGTTCGAGTGCCGTTCCCCAAGTATAACCCTTTTGGTCGGCGGCGTAATCGAACGCCCCCGCGTCGACCAGCGCCCAGTTCATGAAACTCGTGCGCGCGTCATGCGCGTAGCTATTGTTATCAAAAATATCGGGAATCGAGATTTTGCCGAAAGTCCAGGTTAAGCGCGATATATCGGCTTTTTCACCAACTTGGTTGGGCCCATCCGGGAGATCCTCTTGCTCGCCGCCAAGGCCAAAGATCTGGCGCAGGAAGAGCCGCGAAGTATTGTAGTGGGGATAATCAAAGCCAGCCTTTTGTGCCTCGCCATTTGGGAAATCGGCAAGGCCGTGGGTCTGGCTCAGGCCAAAGCCTTGGAAAGGCTCAGGGTTGAAATAGAATTCGGTGCCCTCGAAAGCTTTATATCCCAAAAATCCCGTCACACTGAACGTATCGCGCACTTGATAGCCAGGAAAAAGACTCTGCGCTCCGCTATAAGGAGCGGTGAAAGGAGGATTCCCTTGCCCGATGAGGGTTGATTGCGCATGTATGCTCCAATCATCGAGGCTTGGCAGAACGCCAACGGGGGTGGCAGGCGCCGCATCGGGACCAAAACGGTAATTTAGGCCAAGCGAGGCGGTATGGAGAGCGAGATTGGAATTATAGGGCTGGCCTATGGACGGAAAATATATCCCCGCGCGGTCAAAATCTGAAAAAGCATATTCGGCCTTGGCGCTCCAGTTTGGCGCCAGCAAAACTTCGATACCGGCGCCAGCCGTCCAGCCGGGACGCCAGAAATAAACGTGGTCGAAATTTCCGGCCGCCGTTGTGCTCGTTATAAAATCTCTATCGTAAGCAAAACCGCCGGCGCCATAGATGAGCCAATTACCAAAGGCATAACCGATACGGCCGCGTAATCCGCCAAAGATGTCGATGTTGTCGACAACGCTTGCCGGCCCCGCCGTGCCGAAGGCAACGGGCAGGGTGGAGTGCATTTTATCGGGGAACGATAAATCGACCTCAAAACCGAACATAAGTCCGGCCGGAATCACATGCGTATAGCCAGCTTGCAAGCCACCATAGAGCGGTCCGAACTGCCCATCCATCCCGTAAAGGCCCGTGGAACCAAACGCCGGCACACTCGCCGGGTCCGTGAGGAAGGAGGAGGTCGCAAAGCTGTAGCCGGTATGGCCGCCGACGTAGAAGCCTTCCCAGGGATTGCCGGGTGGTATCGCAGGCGGAGGGGGGGTTACATCCGCCGCTTGCGCGGCTGAGGTAAGCGCCGCCACTGCGAACGCGGCAAATCTGTATTTCATGAGATGGCCCGGCTTTCCTAGTCGCAGGGAATGGATTTAGCCATTCAAGCTTGCGCCGGCGTGGCGGGTGGAAGGCATAAGGCGCGCCGTTATCTGGCTTCAAACAGCCACATAATAAAATTTACTCTTAACAGATAAGTGTCGCGAAAAATTTGTCTGCTATTGTCGTTCTTAGTGACGTTTTTATTGGATTTAGCTCAATGGCGATGGCAGCAGAGACGGCTTCAACATTTGATCCTCCCTTTGGGGCCGGCAGCACAGATCTTGCGGTACCGGGCTTCGGCGAGCGCATTTTGGAACATACACGAATCGTTGTTTTCTGGATTACATGCGCGCCATCATGCTGGGCCGATGGCAGGATCCGGCTTGCCTTCTTGCCGGATCGGCGGCTGGCCCTGCGATTTCGATCTTTTCAAGCGGGAGGCTATGCCCAACGGGCGCGCCTTCGAGCAAGACATGCGGCCCTCAAGAGAGCTCAGGAGCGACGATCGAAGGCTCTCTCTTTATCGCCGTGAGGAGTGCAAGAAGAATCCGTGGGCCTTGCGTCAGGCCGCGCGGAGTTGCCCTAGAGCGCGCCGCGAACTTGGCTGATCGCCGCGCCCATGGGACGGAACGCCACCCGCAATGGCGTTGAGCCAGCGCACGAGGGCGCTGATAGCCCGGGGCTTGAGCTCTCGGGTTGATTTATCGTGGCGCCACGGCAAAAAATATCCGAAGAGACTCGGGAGGAAACGGCCGCTACCACGATAGGAGGCCGAACTCACGCGGATTAGGCTCGAAAAAGTGGCTTTTGTCTATGCGCGGGCCCATCCTTTTCTTACCCGAAAACTAATCGGCCGCGCCTTTCTGGCGCCAAAGCGAAAATTCAAAATTCTAGCAAGCGGCGGTCAAGCGGTAGGGATGAGTTTGGCTTCGGGCAAGTTTCCTCTGGCAACGCATTGTTAGACCCTGTGAGGTAATTTGCATAATTCGAATTCCGGCTTGAAAACTTCGACGAGAATCGCCGCAATGTCGCCATCCCCAGTGACGCCACCCGCAATGACGGAGGAAAATCCAGTGCCGGCATCACCCGCCAGCGCAGCTGACCACGGCCTAACGAGCGCTTACCTTAATCAATTTGATGAGATGGTGAAGCTTATTGAGAAATTGCCTGAGACGCCGGGGCTCATCGACAATTTCATGACCTGGCAGCCGATGTCGTTTCAGGATTATTTCTCGGCCGCGGCCATGCCGGGCCGGGCCTCCGCCACCGATGTCTACGCGTCTTTGAACCGATGCGTCCGCCAGAATTTTGAAGGCGTGGCGGAAGACCTCGATCGTAAAGCGCTCGGCGCCGTCGCCGTCATCCGCCGCCATTACAAGACCCATGGCGAAGCAAACCCCGAGGTCATATCGGAGATTTGCGCGCGGGCCGGCCACCATCTGCGGGAAGTGCTGGGGAGAGCCAATGAGCTTGTAAACCGGGTCCCTGCGGCAGGCGAGCGCGGAAGGCGCTCCCGGCCGCGCGCTTCGCAAGCATGAGACCGGAAGCGCCTTGCCCTCGGAGGGCCGGTGGAGTGCCATCGGCATACGGGCTTTAGCCAGCTGAGAGCCGAGCTTCATCGTCGGAGGCGGACGTCACGATCCGCGGGCGATGCCGGATTTCGGGTGTTGATCGCTTGCGCCTTCAACCATGAGGCGCGCAGGACGGAGTTCGGCAAGCTTGACCGCATTGCTGTCCTCAAGGCCCGCATGAAAATGTGGCGAAGCCAGAAGCGGGGCCGAGTCTACCCAGGATGTCCGGCTCGACCCGGCACCTGAGCTTTTTTGGCAGGCCGACTAGGGACGGAATTTGCGTATTAATTGCCGGTACTAAAATCAAAATTTCGTACGGCAAGCGCGAGAAAAGTCGTTGATTTCATTGGTGAGCGCGGCGGGAATCGAACCCGCGACCTCCTGATTAAAAGTCAGATGCTCTACCGACTGAGCTACGCGCTCCGCTCCACGGGCGAAACCGGGCGAGGTTGACTAACCCTATCACGGCGAAGGGTCAACCGGAACAGGCGTGCCCATATGGTTGACGAAAATCACCAAACCGGCAAAAATCGCCGCCGAGATCAAAGTCGTCCAGAGGTATTTGGCGAGAAGCCTTGGCGCGACGGGCGCGCCGGGATCGGTGCCCGGAACGACCTCCCCGCTCTCATGCTGCGAACGCACGCCAAATGGCAGCACGGCGAAGAGGACGGTGAACCAAATCGTCACAAAAATCGCGGCGGAAAGAGGGAGAGAGAAGGGAATATCGGCCTCCGCCGTAAGCTGAGCCACTTGCCATGCCGCAGCTGTGTTTTAAATTGGCGTTTACCAATACAGTCAATTGATTCGACGATTACAAGGTTTATTGCGGGCAGAGCCCCTTTATGTGTCTTTTTGCCATTGCCATCCCTTGCGGCGCGGAGCTCGCCTTACTCTCGCCAAGTCCTGTGAAAGCCACTTTCGATAACCAGCAGATCGAAGTGCGCGCAAAGGCGGCGGCATTGCCGCGTGAACGCGTCGACTTCGAGAGCCCGTACGCTCCGGGCACCATATTTGTCTCGACGCAGCAGCGCAGCCTTTATTACGTGTTGACGGGAAACCAAGCGATCAAATATTCGATTGGCGTCGGTCGGCCAGGTTTTGAATGGAACGGCACCGAGCGGATATCGAGAAAGCGCGAATGGCCATCATGGAGCCCGTCACCCGAAATGCGGCGCCGGCGCCCCGATTTGCCCCGTTTCATGGCAGGCGGGCCAGACAATCCCCTCGGGGCACGCGCAATGTATCTTGGCGGGACACTTTATCGCATCCACGGTTCAAACGAACCTGAATCGATCGGCCACGCGGTGTCCTCCGGCTGCATCCGGATGACCAACGAGGACGTCGCCGATCTCTATGATAGGGTGAAGGTTGGCGCGGAGGTTATTGTAACGCGTTAGTCATCAGGCCTCGCCTGGCTTGTCGCGGGTGAGCCCCTTTGCAGCAAGTTCCGCTTCGTAAACCGCCCATTTATCGGCATGGCGAGAGCCAAGTTCATGGAGATAGCGCCAAGTATAGATTCCCGTCGCATGGCCATCGTCAAAGGTGAGGCGCACGGCATAGGTACCGACGGGCGTGATGGCGGTGATCCAGCAATGCCGTTTGCCGCCGAGCGTTTTGCGCTCGGAGGCCCTATGGCCCTGCAGTTCGGCGCTTGGGCTCATCACCCGCAGATATTCTGCCGAAAGATTATATTCATCACCATTCTCGAAGCGAATGCGGAACAGGCGGCCATTCTCTTTGAGGTTTATCTCGCTCGGCCAAGGCTCCTCCGCGTTTTCAGTCATCGCGTTGTCCCGATTGTTGGTCTTCGTCGCATTTTGACTCGGCCGAACTATGTATCATTGAATATGGGCCGCGAGCCCGGTAAAGGGACTTTATGAGCATCATCTCTCCACTGCCGCAACCGGCGGCAAAAGCAGCTCCTCCCTTCCTTCACGGGAATGCCACCGCGCCACTCATCGATCCCTTCGGCCGGGTCATCACTTACGCCCGCGTTTCGGTGACCGACCGCTGCGATATGCGCTGTGTTTACTGCATGTCGGAGGACATGAGTTTTCTCCCCAAGCGCGATCTCTTAAGCCTTGAAGAGCTCGACCGCCTTGGCGGCGCTCTCGTCAGCCGGGGAGTCAAAAAATTGCGCGTCACGGGCGGCGAGCCTCTGGTGCGCCGGAATATCATGGAGTTGTTCCGCCGGCTTGGCCGCCATATCAGCTCCGGCGCGCTCAACGAGCTGACGCTAACGACCAATGGCTCGCGGCTTGCCGAGCACGCCACGGCTCTCGCCGAGGCGGGCGTCCGCCGTGTCAATGTTTCGCTTGATACGCTCGACCCCATAAAATACCGGGCCATCACGCGCTGGGGGGACCACGCGCGAGTGATGGCTGGGATCGACGCGGCGCAAGCGGCGGGCCTTGCGGTGAAGATCAATATGGTGGCATTGAAGGATGCCAACGAGGCCGAGATTATCCCTATGCTGCAGTGGGCGCATGGCCGCGGCTTCGATCTCACCTTGATTGAAGTCATGCCGCTTGGCGCCATCGAAGCCGAACGGACCTCTCAATTTCTGCCGCTCGATGAGGTGGAAGCTCAGCTGCGGGAGCGCTTCACTTTGCGCGAGACCGGCTACCGCACGGGCGGGCCCGCCCGCTATGTGCGTGTCGAGGAAACCGGCGGGCGCCTCGGCTTCATCACCCCGCTCACGCATAATTTTTGCGAAAGCTGCAATCGTATTCGCATCACTTGCACCGGCACTCTCTATATGTGTCTCGGTCAGAATGACGCGGCCGATCTGCGCTCTCCTTTGCGCGCTTCGCCTTCCGACGAGCTTTTGCATGAAGCCCTTGATGCGGCGATCGCGCGCAAGCCAAAAGGCCATGATTTTATCATCGGCCGTAAGCAGGCAAGGCCCGCCGTTCCCCGCCATATGAGCGTGACCGGCGGCTGATCTTGACTTGCGCCCATTCTAGGAGCCCATGGGCGCAATTGGCGAAAAATGACACACATCGCTCGAGGGAACGTCTATGGAATGGCAGCAATTCGGCCGCTCTGAAAACATCGAAGACCGGCGCGGTCAGACCGCGCTCCCGGGCGGCCGCGGCGGACTTGGCATCGGCACCGTCCTTGTTCTTGGCCTTATCGGCTGGGCCCTCGGCATCGACCCGCGGCTGCTCATCGGCGGCGCCGAGATGGTGAACCGGATGCGGACGGGCCCAGATGCCGTACAATCCGATCAAGGGCGAACGGGCACGCCGACGGATAAGTCCGGCCAGTTCGTGTCGGCGGTCCTTTCGTCCACCGAAACGGTGTGGTCGCAGGTGCTGCCGGACCAAAAGGGCATACGCTACGTCAAGCCGGCGCTCGTTCTTTACAACGGGCGCACGAGCTCGGCCTGCGGCGGCGCGCAGTCAGCCATGGGGCCTTTCTATTGCCCGCTCGATCAAAAGGTCTATCTCGACACGTCGTTTTTTGAGGATATGCAGCGGCGGCTTGGCGGTGGCGGCGAATTCGCCGATGCTTATGTCATCGCTCATGAGGTTGGCCATCACGTCGAAAACTTGCTCGGCATTCTGCCAAAAGTTCAGGCGGCCCAGCAGCGCGCGGCGAGAATGGGCAACGAGACGGCCGCCAATCAATTATCGGTACGCGTCGAGCTGATGGCCGATTGCCTGGCGGGCGTATGGGCGGCCAATCAAGAGCGCAGCCAAAGCTTTTTGCGAAAAGGCGATCTTGAAGCGGCCGTGGCGACGGCGCAAGCCATCGGCGATGACCGCTTGCAGCAGCAAGCGCGCGGAACCGTGGTGCCCGACTCCTTCACCCATGGCTCCTCGGCCCAGCGCGTTCAATGGCTGAGCACCGGGCTTAACTCCGGCGAGATCGACAGCTGCAACACATTTAAGCAATAGGCCGCGCAACTATAGCGCAGTAGCACTCTTTTGATGAAAAAAGGGCCAGTATTTCGCGACAACTTCAGAAGTCGCCGCCAAGGCATGACACCCACCGATCTGCATGGGCGGGGCCATTATTTCTTCTCCTTTTGGTCTGCCGCGTATCGGGAAAATGGTTTGCATCGCGGCCGTCGCTATCGGACCCAGCAACTCGACGAGATGCGCGCAGCCGTTTACGCCGCCGAGGTGCTTGCGCGCTTCCCTCAAAAAACCGCCCCCTATCCGCAGGCCGAGCAGCCGCTGGAAATTAGGTGTGATGGACGGGCAAACTTTGTGAGGCGCAGCATCAATCACGGCCTCAACATCGCGAATGATCAGCTCATCATCAACACTAAGGCGGATGCTCATTTGGTGAAAGGGTTGCCCGGCTTCGACGCGACGAAAGTCGCTTTGGATCGCGTAGCCTTTGGTGTCAGTCAGCATCGCTTCAATGTCCCATAAGCGATCGGATCGCAGATAGCCCGCGCATTGAATAGTCCGTTGGTGGATGGGCCGGCGCGGCTCGGGATTTGAAAGTGGCATGGCTTACTCTGCTTTTCTTCTCATGCGAAAGCCGCAGCCCGAACGAATGGTCGTTCGCGCAAGGCGCGGCGCGGTGGAATTTCGCCAACGAGTTCACCATAGCCGCTGATGCGGCATGCACCGCCGAAGCCTTCGATCAGATGCCGTACGGGCCGATTGGCGTCGAGCGTATCCAAATGAATGCGCTCGACACCCATCGCCGAGGCGTAATCCACTGTTTGACCAAAGAGATGCCGCGCCAGTCCGCGGCCGCGCGCATTGTCTGCCACGGTGATGGCGAGCTCGGCGAATGCCGGAGAGGAAGGGCCGTCGAAATGCGCTTCCGAAACGCCGATCAGCTGATCCTCCAAAATCGCTCCAATAAGGATCGCTCGATCCCAGCGGAGGCTCGCGACATAGGCCCGGATTTGCGTATCACCAATACCGCCGAAGAACCGCAGGCGGCGAGCGTTTTGATCGAGGCAAAGAAAATGCTCTTCGAGCAGGGAAGTGTCGTGGCGATGAAGCCGCCGGATTAAGGGAACCTTCCCCACCTCAAATCCGGGCGCGGGAAAGGCAGCGAAAATATCGAAATAGGCGAAGTCGCAAGGGGAGGTGCTATGAGCCTTGCCATCGGTCAGCTCATCGAGAGCCGCCATTGCCTCTGGGAGCGCGGCAGGGCCGGTCACGTCATGCCAGAAGCGGTAAAAATTATCGCGGCGCCGCACGACATAGAGGTTGGGCGTGGCCATGAAGCCTCCAGGTAAGGTAGGGATGTTTCATGGCGGAGGGTAGGTATTGTGGGTGCCTGTGGATGTGCTTCGCCGCACGCGGCGGGCCAAGGAATTCTTACGAGTGCTGCGGCTCTAGAAGGAGATGGGAGAGCGCAACCGAGCTCGTTCCCTTACGCAATCTCGCCGCAAAATCTTGGTCACGCAGCTGGCGACATATTGAGGCCAGCACCGCGACGCGCTCGCCGCCGGCTTTGGCGGGGATAAGGAGGAGAAACACGAGGTCGATAGGCTGATTATCGATCGCCTCGAAATCGATTGGCCGCTTGAGGCGCATGAAAATGCCAAAGAAACGGTCGAGGCCCTCAATGGCCGCATGCGGCAGCGCAAAACCCTTGCCGAGTCCTGTGGACCCGAGTTTTTCGCGATCCCAAAGCGCATCAAGAACGGAGCTTTCATCAAGGCCAAGCGCGGCCGCGGCCCTTGAGGCAAGCTCGTGAAGCAATTGCTTCTTATCATTAAAACGAGCGCCGAAAATAATATTTTCGGGCGAGAGAATTTCTACAAGGTTCATGGGCAGGCCCCGACGGAACGTGAAGATCTAGCGCATTTTCGCTGGCGCGGGAACAGGCCTAGTCCGGCTCACGCAAGCGGTAGCCAACCCCCGTCTC
>DASPVM010000046.1:0-133823 GCA_035622375.1 Methylocella sp.
TTTTCGGCGCCATTCATCCGATATTAGAACTCGGCCAAATAGCTTGCCACGGCATTGGCCGTATCGACCATCGGCTGCTGACTGGCGGCAATGAAGCCCACTTCGGGGCGATCGATATCCTGGATCAACAAGATGACCGAGGCGACCAAACCGCTCATAACATAAACTGGAAATCTCCAACGACGGCCTTCAGTTCCGCTGCTGTAAGCGGCGAAGCCGATCGCGACAAGGGCAATACCGTAAAGAGCGAGGAAAACGACGTTGGGCACACGATTTTTGTAGGCGGTCAGACGCTTTTGTTGGTTATCGAACATGTCATTCAACGCCTGGATAAAAAGACCCGTGGGAACAACGCTGTTATCTTTCGCCATAGCCAATTTAGCCCGTAACCAGAGCGCGTCCTGAATTTCGTTTGAGCCTGTGATGGCCATGCTCAAATCGAAGGATGACGGTATCCGCTGAGTGACCCCCAACCTAATCTCGACGTATTCACGAAGGAGTTTTAGGCTCTCTGAGTTCTGGGGCGACGGCAGCAACCGTGCCCGCATCGCAGCGGTTCCGATTGCATTCGCTTCATTTAGTACCGCGCTGCGACGCTCATCGAAACGCGTGAGTGCCATTGCAAAGGTGAAACTGATCATGAGCGCTAGAAGACCAAGAATTGCAGCCTCCAAGGTGGTAACATTCGCCTCACCTCCGGCGCGCAAGCCAAACGCATGACCGAATTCGGCTGCCATCAAGAGCGCAACGACGCTCGAGATGAAAATGGCCCCAAGCGAGTAGTTCCCTAATTCAATCATGGAGATTCACGGCAATCCGGAAGCTTCCTCGACATCAATTGTATCTGAAAAACAAGGGTGACGGGGCCTTATGGGTATTACCCGTGCGGGAACTGCAATGCTACTGAGGCAGCCGTGGTGGTTCCGGCCACGCCTTATTCTTTATTGGTGGGCAGTGACGGACTCGAACCGCCGACCCTCTCGGTGTAAACGAGATGCTCTACCAACTGAGCTAACCGCCCTGCCTGGGTAATTATCATCAGGTCGTGGCACACTCGGGATATACCGTCAACGTTTGGATTAGACAGCGACCGCCGCGGGGATTGCCGGGTGCGGCTCGTAGTCCTCGAGAATAATGTCTTCGTAAGAGAAATCGAAAATCGAATCGATCTTAGGATTAAGCTTAAGCCTCGGTAGTCTTCGCGGCGCTCGGCTCAGCTGCAGGCGGGCTTGGCGCAAGTGGTTTTCATAAAGATGAGCATCGCCAAGGCTGTGGACGAAATCGCCAAGGTCAAGGCCCGTCACATGCGCGACCATCGTTGTGAGCAACGCATAGCTGGCGATATTGAAAGGCAGCCCCAAAAAAACATCCGCCGAGCGCTGATAGAGCTGGCAAGAAAGCTTTTGCGGCTCGCCTGCCGAGCCTGCGCTAACGTAGAACTGGAAAAGGCAATGGCAGGGCGCCAGCGCCATCGACGGCAGTTCCGCCGGATTCCACGCGGAGACAATCAGCCGCCGCGAGGAAGGATCGCGCTGAATCGCCTCGACGACCTCGGAAATCTGATCAATCACCCGCCCGCACGGGGCAGCCCAAGCTCGCCATTGCCTGCCGTAGATAGGGCCAAGATCACCCTTTTGATCGGCCCATTCATCCCAAATGCTCACCCCATGCGCCTTTAAATAGGCGATATTCGTATCCCCGCGCAACATCCATAAAAGTTCATAAACAATTGACTTCCAATGAAGTTTTTTTGTCGTGACGAGCGGAAATCCGTCGGCGAGAGAAAAGCGCAATTGGTGACCAAAAACGGAACGTGTTCCTGTTCCCGTGCGGTCCGCCTTGGCTTCGCCATTGTTGAGAATATGAGAGAGAAGGTCGAGATAGGTCTGCATCGCAAACCTTTTAATGTCACTTGCACTAATTGGGAATGTATAGTCACCTTTAGTCTCGCGCTGTCCCGAGTTCACTTCTGTTCCGGCTCTACAGTCGGCTCGTTGGAGAGGACCACCCCTCCGCGCGGTTGATTGGAGGCATCGCCACCTTCCCCCGGGCTTGCCCTCGTGATGACGAGTGCATGGTTGTAGAAAAGATCATCGTAATTGCGTTTGAAGGCCGCGGCCGCGATCAGCCGCGCCCCCGAGCGCTTGCAGGATCGGCCAGTCGGTCAACATAAAGGCTGCAAGGTCGATTTCGTGCCGCGCGGCTTCGATCAACTCCACGTCGATACGCTCAAGATTTTCCGCTGGCGCGAAATGAATGGCTGGAGCAGGACAGGCCGTTGCTAACAGGCATGGGGCGACGGTTGCGGCTATTGCCACCAAAATTCTGAAGGATAAAACATCCATATTATTATTCCAATTAAATGACTAATGAATATATTTCACCATATTTTTTAGGTATAAATCAACGTATTTTGGCGACGTGGTAAAAACGGCCAACCTGCGGCTAAGCCGTCAGTCAGCGCATCCTCTGGGTGATTTTGACGGCCAAGCTAGCGCCAGGTCGAGCATTCTCCAAAATACAGCGCGGATGCGATTTCGATTTCTTGAGCTTTAAAAATAGCCTCATCGTGTTATATTTCATGGGCCGCCTTGCGGCTATGGCAATAAACGGCTTCGGAATAAACTCTTCGGACCCGGGGGCGGTACCCGGCGCCTCCACCAGAGTTCGCGCGAGAGGGCGAGTTGTGGTGGGGGCGAAATAGGTTCGACGGGGAGCGTAAAGGACGGTCTTTTGCCCGGCATGGTTCCGCCGTCATCGGGCCGAACTTTATAGTTGCCAACGACAACTATGCTCCGGTGGCTCTCGCCGCGTAACGCGGTAGCGAGTACCGATCGAAGTCCTTCGAGGTAGCACTCTAAGGCGGGGTCCGGAGGCACCTGGCAACAGAAGCCTCCACTCTTCGGGGGAATGGCACCGGGTGCAGCAAGATGCCGGTTGATCTCATTCGATATGACCTTGTCGTTCAGGAGGCCCTGCGGGGGGTGATTAGGCAAGTGCTTTCTGACGTCGCCCGTTCCGGGCTGCCGGGAGAGCACCATTTTTCGATTACATTTCGAACGCATGCGCGGGGCGTGCGTCTTTCCTCCGAGATGCGGAGCCGCTATCCGGACGAAATGACGATCATTTTGCAGCACCAATTCTGGGACCTGAGCGTCAGCCAACCGGCCTTTCAGGTTGGCCTTTCCTTCCGCAATGTGCCCGAGGTCGTCGTTGTGCCTTTTGAGGCGATCACTCGCTTCTACGACCCATCCGTTGGATTTGAGCTGCGGTTTATCCTCGAGGACGGGGTCTCGGTGGCGGAAAACGGCAACGGTCAATCCGAGGCTGGCGGCGGCGATATGCCAAGGCCATTGCCGCGGGCAGCGGCCGCAACGACGGCGCAGCCAGAAACGCCGCAGGGCGGCGAGGCAGAGGGCGTTGTAACCCCAAATCAACTCACGGATGCCGAAGCACCGACCAAAGTAATTTCAATTGATGCCTTTAGGAAAAAAAGCTAAGAGCTGAGTATACAATCTGAAACAGCAAGGTGGTTGGCAAATTCCAATCCCGCCCAAAAGGTGACTGGAAGAAGCTGCTTGCGGCCCAAAAACGTCGGAAAAACCTACGCGCGTTTATGCCGCAATGCGGCGGGTTGCATCACCAGAACGTTTGTGGTTTTGAACCGCCTTGGCATGAAGCAGTGCAGGAAGCGCGAAGGATATGAGCACAAAGGACCAGTTGCGCCAATACTTTGGTACTCAAGGTTTGTTTAGAGCTAGACGTCTTCTCGGGCGTCCCTGGGGGCTAGCTACTTTAGCGGCGCTCTTTCCAGCGGTTGTCTTGGCTGACGGCTATCCCGTGCCAGGCCAAATTGGCTTTCAAGAAGCCGCCACGCCGATAGCGGAAGAGATACAGTTTTTCCACAATGATATTTTGCTTCCTATTATCCTCGGTATCTGCGTCTTTGTATTGTCGTTGCTGGTCTATGTCGTTTTTCGCTTCAACGAGAAAGCCAACCCCATCGCGGCGCGGACCACCCACCATTCGGGGCTGGAAGTGGTTTGGACCGTCACTCCCGTGATGATTCTGATCGTCATTGCCATCCCGTCGTTCCGCCTTCTCACCCATCAGGTCACGATACCCCCGGCCGACGTCACTCTGAAGGCGACAGGTAAGCAGTGGTACTGGACGTATACCTATCCGAAGGATCAAGGCGGCGGCTTCGAATTTGATTCCGAGATGCTTCATGACGCCGAACTAAAGCCGGGCGACATTCGCCAGCTTGCCGTGGATAACGAAGCTGTCGTGCCTGTTGGCAAAGTGATCCGCGTCCAGGTAACCGCCGCTGATGTCATCCACTCTTTAGCCGTTCCCTCCTTCGGCATACGCATCGACGCGGTTCCCGGGCGAATGAACGAGACCTGGTTCAAAGCCGAGCGCGAGGGGATCTACTACGGCCAATGCTCAAAGCTCTGTGGCAAGGACCATTCCGACATGCCAATTGCTTTCCGGGTCGTCAGCGAAGAAAAATATGCCGAATGGCTTGCCGAAGCGAGTAAAAAATTCGCCATGAAGACCCCGGTTCACTATGCGGCAATCGACAAGGCGGCCGCACCACACTAGCCGCAAACGGCAGATAAACATTTGAGGAGACCACAGTGTCCCTAACACTCGAGCGCACCGTAACACCCCACGTAGGGCATGATTTACACGCTCCGCCGTCTGGATGGCGGCGCTATCTTTACGCAACCAATCATAAAGACATTGGTACGCTCTATATCCTTTTTGCCGTCGTTGCCGGGTTCATCGGCGGCGGTATGTCGATCTTGATGCGAATGGAATTGCAAGAGCCCGGCCTCCAAGTGTTTCCAATTCTTGCCCAGATTATAAATGGCGCGTCGCCCGAGACGGCGATCGACGCGGGTAAGAATCTTTATAACGTTATCATCACGGCGCATGGTCTCATCATGATTTTTTTCGTGGTGATGCCTGCCCTGATTGGCGGTTTTGGCAACTGGTTTGTTCCGCTTATGATTGGCGCGCCGGACATGGCCTTCCCGCGCATGAACAATTTATCGTTCTGGTTCCTCGTCGCCTCATTCGGGCTCGCCGTGACATCAATGTTTGTCGAGGGCGCGCCGGGAATGATGGGGTTTGGCGGCGGATGGGTACTCTATCCGCCCCTTTCCTCTAACGAGGGGCATCCGGGGCCGGCGATGGACTTTTTGATCCTTTCCATCCACCTCGCGGGCGCATCTTCCATCCTTGGCGCGATCAATTTCATCACCACGATCTTCAATATGCGCGCGCCCGGTATGACGCTGCATAAGATGCCGCTATTCGCCTGGTCGATTCTGGTGACAGCCTTCCTATTGGTCCTCACCCTCCCAGTCCTCGCCGGCGCCATCACCATGCTGCTCACCGATCGCAACTTTGGAACGACGTTTTTTGATCCCTCCGGCGGCGGCGATCCTCTGCTCTTCCAGCATTTGTTCTGGTTCTTCGGACACCCTGAAGTCTATATCCTTATTCTGCCAGGCTTTGGCATCATCAGCCAGATCATATCGACGTTTTCCCGCAAACCAATTTTCGGTTATCTCGGCATGGCCTACGCCATGGTCGCGATCGGTTTTGTCGGCCTCGTCGTTTGGGCGCATCATATGTATACGGTCGGCATGTCGCTCGATACCCAAAGATACTTCGTGTTCGCGACCATGGTCATCGCGGTGCCGACGGGCGTTAAAGTTTTCTCTTGGATCGCGACGATGTGGGGTGGCTCAATCGCCTTCCGCCCGCCTATGCTGTGGGCGATCGGTTTTATCTTCCTCTTCACCGTCGGCGGCGTGACGGGAGTCGTGCTTGCCAATGCGGGCGCTGACCGAGCCTTTCACGAAACCTATTATGTAGTCGCGCATTTCCACTACGTGCTCTCTCTCGGAGCGGTCTTCGCGATATTCGCTGGTTTTTACTACTGGTTCCCGAAAATGACCGGCTACATGTATAACGAGGCGCTGGCAAATCTCCATTTCTGGGTCATCTTCGTGAGCGTCAACGTCACCTTTTTTCCGCAGCATTTCCTTGGTCTTGCCGGCATGCCGCGGCGCTATATTGATTACCCGGACGCCTTTACTCTCTGGAACCGGATATCTTCGTTTGGTGCTTATTTGTCAGGCATCGGCGCGGTTTTGTTCCTTTATCTCGTTTATGATGCTTTCGCCAAGAAACGGCTGGCCGGAAACAATCCTTGGGGGCGAGGGGCGACAACGCTTGAGTGGACATTACCCTCCCCGCCACCGTTCCATACGTTCGAGACGCTACCGATCGTCAGCGCGGAGCACTAGGTGGCGCTTGAGCGGGTTTTTTAGGATCGAAGGCGCTTCGCATGGGACCCCGTTAGATCGCGTAATGCTTGGGAGCATGAATGTCCGTCATCAGTGAAAGCGGCGGCGGCCTGGACATCGATAGGCTTGTTTCCGTCGCGCGGCCATCCGATTATGTGGCTCTGTTGAAGCCGCGTGTCATGTCATTGGTGGTGCTAACTGCCCTGGCCGGGCTTCTGGTGGCGCCATCCCATATCAATCCCATTATTGCATTTGCTTCCCTGCTTGCGATCGCGACGGGGGCGGGCGCATCAGGCGCGCTCAATATGTGGTATGATGCCGATATCGACGCGGTCATGCGGCGCACACGGCTGCGCCCGGTCCCTGCCGGCCAGATAAGCAAGGAAGATGCTCTCGCCTTCGGTATTGTGCTGGCTGTTCTGTCGGTGATGACCTTGGGCATTGTGGCGAACTGGTTCGCTGCTGGCCTGCTTGCATTTACGATATTCTTCTACGCCGTCATCTATACTATGTGGCTAAAACGCTCGACGCCGCAAAACATCGTCATTGGGGGGGCTGCGGGAGCGCTCCCTCCCATCGTTGGCTATGCGGCGGCGGCTGGAGACATAAGCCTCGCTAGCCTCGCCCTATTCGCCATCATTTTTGTCTGGACTCCTCCCCACTTTTGGGCGCTCGCGCTTGTTAAGTCGGAAGAATACCGCATCGCCGGCATCCCAATGCTGCCGAATGTCAAAGGCCCCGATCACACACGCGGTGCCATATTCGCTTATACCCTGCTTCTCTTTCCCCTGGGCCTTTCCCCCTGGCTGATCGGTACCGCTTCGCTTGTATACGCGGTTCTCGCCGTGATCCTTGGAGCGATAATGCTATGGCTCGCCGTTCGGGTTTATTATTTCCGCACGGGGTCGAGGGCCGAAAACTGCGCCAGACAATTGTTTGCCTTTTCAATCCTCTACCTTCTCCTCCTCTTTGCCGAGATTACCAGCGAACACATCGGCACTAGCCTCATACCGTCATAGCTCTCATGGAAAGTAATCCACATCAACTCACCCTGACGCCTGAGCAAAAAAAAGCACGGCGCCAACGCAATGTCGCTATCGCTCTTGTTATCGGCTGCGTTGCTCTCTTGTTTTACGCCGTCACGATCGCAAAACTCGGCCCGGGGGTCCTCAACCGCCCCTTGTAGAGGCCGCTGTGAGCATGAAACGCGCTTCAGCTTCATCCCGCCGCCGGCATTTCATCGCCGCCGCCGCTGGCGCCATAAGCCTTGCCATGCTCGGCCTCGCTTTCGCCGCGGCCCCGCTCTACCGCCTCTATTGCGCGGCCACGGGTTATGCGGGAACACCGCAGATTGCCAAAGCCTTGCCCGCAACGAAAGGAATGCGTTCATTGACCGTCCGCTTCGATGCGAATGTCGCGCCTGGCCTACCCTGGTCCTTTGTCCCGGAAACGGTTGAAATCAAGCTGCGCACCGGTGAGATGGCGACCATTTACTATCGTATCGCCAATAAGTCGGATCGCGCGACAGTGGCAAGAGCGGCGTTTAATGTCAGCCCCGACAGCGCCGGCGCTTATTTCGATAAGGTTGCCTGCTTTTGCTTCAACGAACAAAAGCTGGATGGCGCGCAAGCTTTGGAGCTGCCGGTTGTGTTTTACCTAGACCCAGCCCTAGAGAAAGATCCAGCGATGTCATCTGTGAGTGAAATCACTCTTTCCTATACGTTTTTTGCCGAGAAACCGGCTTCAAGCACCCTAGCGGTAAAGTAGAATTTTTGGGAATTGGCTTGCCGAGCGAGACGTTTCGTCGCCTTGACCGCCCGTTGCGCGCAAGGCAAACGCCTTTCGCAACGCGTCACGCCGGCTTGGCCGTTGGTTACAACCGGCGATTACAAAGGGACTAAGAAGGCAAAGGATTGGGGTGATGGCAAAAGCTCACGCGAAACCAAATCATGACTACCATCTGGTCGATCCGAGCCCTTGGCCAGTCATAGGTGCCGCGGCAGCCTTTATCATGGCTGCCGGCGCGATCATGTGGATGAAACACATCTCGATCGCGGGCATCAAACCCGGCAGCTTCGTTTTTGGCGCGGGCCTAATTGGCATCCTCTATGTGATGTTCTCATGGTGGAGCGATGTGATCAAAGAGGCCGAATATGGCGGCTTCCACACCCGCGTGGTGCAAATCAGTCACCGCTACGGAATGATCCTTTTCATTGGCTCCGAGGTCATGTTCTTCGTGGCCTGGTTCTGGGCTTTTTTCAACTCAAGCCTGTTCCCCGGCTTTCAAGACGAATTCGCCCGAGCCGCTTTCACGGGCGGTGTTTGGCCTCCCAAGGGCACCGAGGTCCTCGATCCATGGCGCTTCCCTTTGCTCAACACGCTGATACTTCTCACTTCTGGCACGACCGTGACCTGGGCCCATCACGCGCTCCTGCACAATGACCGCTTTAGCCTCAAGGCTGGACTGGTTCTCACCATACTCCTCGGCCTGACTTTCACCTGCGTCCAGGCCTACGAATATGCGCACGCGCCTTTTGCCTTCAAAGGGTCGATCTTCGGCTCGACCTTTTTCATGGCGACGGGATTCCATGGTTTTCATGTCATCATTGGGACCATTTTCCTTACGGTTTGCTTGCTGCGGGCGTTCGCGGGTCAATTCAAGCCAAAACAACATCTCGGCTTTGAATTCGCGGCCTGGTATTGGCATTTCGTGGACGTCGTCTGGCTGTTTCTCTTTGCCTGTATTTACGTGTGGGGTTCTTGGGGGGCCGCAATCGAGCCCTGATACCGCTAAAGCCTGGGCCGCGCGGGCCGCTATTGTTGAATTCGGGGTTGAGATGGATGAGCCGGGCCGCGGTAAGCCAGCAATAGCGGTTATCCCGGGTTTGACGGGACGTTGCCCACGCTGCGGCAGCGGCAAACTATTTGCCGGTTTTCTCAACCTTGCCCCTCGTTGTTCCAAATGCGGGCTTGATTTTCACTTCGCCGACGCCGGTGATGGGCCTGCCTTTTTCGCCAGCCTTCTCGGCGGGTTCCTGGTCCTTGGCGTCGCCCTTTGGGCGGAATTGCGCTATGAGCCTCCCCTTTGGGTTCACTTAAGCATATTCCTGCCGCTCACGCTCCTCGTTTGCCTTGGCTTGCTGAGGCCAATCAAAGGCTTGCTTGTCGGCTTGCAGTATCGCACGAAGGCGGAGTCGCGGGGACACGTAGACGAAAAAAGATAGTGACAGTTCAAAAGCCGCCGGTGCGTGTCTTTAGGCTTGTCGGACCCGCCATTCTCACATTGGCGGCCGTATCGATCTTCCTTGGGCTGGGCTTTTGGCAGCTCCGCCGTCTCGCTTGGAAAGAGGCCCTTATCGCCGCCATCGAGACCCGCGCCGACGCCCCAGCCCAGCCATTGCCAGGCATCTCGGATTGGCCAAATCTACGGCCGGATGATTATGACTATCGCCACGTCACGGCGCGCGGGTTTTTCGAAAACGACAAAGAAACTTTGCTGTTTCGCCCCTCTGGCGGAGCCGGTCTTCCCGAACCTGGCTATCATGTATTGACGCCTCTTCGACTGAACACCGGCGGCTATGTCATCGTCAATCGAGGCTATGTTCCCCCTGAGCGGAAAGACAAACAAATCCGCGTCGCGGGACTCCTCAGCGGAGAGGCGATCGTGACGGGCCTGCTTCGCCAGCCGGAGACCCGCAATCTATTTACCCCGCCTGATGATCCGGCGGCTGCCCTTTATTTCACTCGCGATCCGGTGGCGATCGGCAAGCGCTTTGCGTTGGCGCCATTAGCGCCTTTTACCATCGATGCGGACGATGAACCTATCCCCGGTGGTTGGCCTAGGGGCGGCACCACCATCCGTCAGTTTCCGAATAACCACCTCTCCTATGCGTTAACGTGGTTTGGTTTGGCTTTGATGCTTTTGGCCGCGGTTACGATTGTTGCTTGGAAGAAAAACTAAAGAAGTCTTTCTGCTATCGCGCGGATTCAAGCGAAAGGCTTCCTCCCTGTCGATGGTTCATGTTACAGGATGCGCATCCCATGGCAGCGCGATAAATTTGAAGGCGCGGTTTTCAGGTGAAATATATTTCAACTCGCGGCGAAGCCAAGGCGGCTTCCTTTGTTGAGGCTTTGCTTGCCGGGCTTGCGCCTGACGGCGGCCTTTACATGCCGCAAACCTATCCGCGCTTCGAGCCAGCCACGATCGCTAACTTCGCCGGAGCTCCCTACAAGGATCTCGCGGCTGCCGTCAGTGCGCCTTTCATAGGGGATGAAATCGAACTTCCCGCATTGGAAGAGATGATCGCGGCTGCCTACAGATCCTTTCGCCACCCCGCTATTGCGCCACTGGCGCAGCTTGACACTAATCTTTTCGTTCTCGAGCTCTTTCATGGGCCAACCTTCGCCTTCAAGGATCTTGCGATGCAGCTTCTCGCACGGCTCATCGATAAGGTTCTGGGGGCGCGAGGCGAACGAGCCACAATCATTGGCGCGACCTCGGGCGATACCGGAGCCGCGGCGGTGGAAGCGTTTGCTGGCCTCGGCCATGCCGATGTTTTCATTCTTTATCCTCACGGCCGAATTTCCGAAATACAGCGGCGCCAGATGACGACTGTCCGCGCGGATAATGTCTACGCAATCGCAATCGAGGGAACTTTTGATGATGCGCAGGCCCGCATCAAAGCGATGTTCAATAACCCAGCTTTACGCGAAAGACTGAATCTCTGCGGTATCAACTCGATAAATTTTGCTCGCATACTCTTTCAAGCCGTCTACTATTTTACCAGCGCCGGCGTGCTGGGAGCACCTGCCCGGAGCATCTCATTCGTCGTTCCGACAGGAAACTTCGGCGACATTTTTGCCGGCTGGATTGCGAAACGCCTAGGGCTTCCCATCGATCGGCTAGTGATCGCAACGAATTCAAATGATATTTTGAAGCGCGCACTCGAGAGCGGCCGCTACTCATTGAAGAACGTCCAGCCGACGCAGTCGCCCTCCATGGATATCCAAGTATCCTCAAACTTCGAACGGCTGCTCTTTGAGGCATCTGGCCGCAATGGCGAGGCTATCGATCACTTGATGATGCAACTACGCCAGTCTGGCGAGTTTTCTATTGAAACCGCACCGCTTGAAAAAATACGCGCTGAGTTTGACGCTTATAGCGCAACCGAGTTGGAAACAACGCACGAGATAAAGCGAACTTGGCAGGACGCAGGGTATCTTCTCGACCCTCATACCGCCGTCGGGGTTAGCGCGGCGCGAAAATTACCTTCGTCGAAAAGCCCCGTGGTCGTTCTCGGCACCGCTCATCCAGGTAAGTTTCCCGGCGCGATTGCCCAAGCGCTCGGCGCGCCGGAACCGCCGCCAGAGGCGCTGGCCCGGCTCTTGAAAAGGGAAGAAAAATTTTGGCTTCTGCCGAACGATCAAGCGGAGATCGAGCATTTTATTCGGGCGCGCAGCGCTCAGCCAACGCAGACCGCCCATGAGCGCTAAAATAACCGTTCTGCCCTCTGGGCTCAGGATCGCCACGCAGAATATGCCTCATCTTGAGACCGCCTCGCTTGGCGTCTTTGTCGGCGCTGGCTCCCGCCACGAAAGCCTGCAAGAAAATGGCTTGTCGCATCTCCTCGAGCACATGGCATTCAAGGGAACCAAAAGGCGTTCGGCACGCGATATCGCGGAAGAAATTGAAACAGTGGGAGGCGAGCTGAACGCGGCGACGAGTACCGAGCAGACCGCTTATTACGCTCATACTTTATCCCAAGATGTGCCGCTGGCGCTTGACATCTTCGCCGATATTTTGCTCGAGAGCACTTTTGATAGCGCGGAGATCGAGCGGGAAAAGAAAGTTATTTTGCAAGAGATCGGCGCCGTTGAAGACACGCCAGAGGATCTCATCTTCGATGACTTAAGCGCCACTGCGTTTCCCAATCAACCCATTGGCAGGCCAATTCTTGGGAGTAAAGAGCGGGTGGCGCAATTTAGAAGGGACGACGTCGCCAATTATTTGTCCGATAAGTACCGCTCTGATGGAACTGTAATTGCCGCGGCCGGGGCCATTGATCATGCTCAACTTTGCGAGGAGGCAGAGCGGCATTTCGCGCGCTTGCCTTGCGAAACTGGGCGAGACCGGGCTGCGCCTGCCCGCTATGTTGGTGGAACGCGCGAGACCCGCCGTAAACTCGAACAGGTCCATGTTGCCATAGGTTTTGAAGGCGCGAATTTCACGGCGGAAAATTTCTATCCCTTGCAGATTTTCACAGCCGCTGTCGGCGGCGGAATGTCATCGCGGCTCTTTCAAGAAGTGCGCGAGGCGCGGGCTCTTGCCTATTCGATCCACGCTTTCCACTGGGGCTACTCCGACACTGGCGTGTTTGGGTTTTATTCGGCCACCAATGCCTCCGATCTCGACGAGTTGCTGTCCGTCGCGCTTGAAAGCTTGGGGCAGGCGACGCTCGATCTTGGCGATGAAGAAATCCACCGGGCTAAGGCGCAACTGAAAGTTTCGCTATTAAGTATTCTCGAATCCCCCTCGGCCCGATGCGAGCAGATCGCTCGCCAGATAATGATTTTTGGCCGTATCCTGGCACACCGTGAAATCATCGATGCAGTCGACCGCGCGGATGCGGCCACCATTCGTGCCGCGGGTGCAAGGGCCCTGCGGTCGCCGCCGACCGCGGTCACCCTCGGCCCCGCGGTGAAGGCATGTACGCAGGAGGCTGTTGCTATGCGGTTGCGGGGACTGTGAGGAGCGCTCCATGGCTCTTTTTCCGCTTTCTTCACTTAACCATCCGGGACCGCTCATACGCGGCGAGGGAGTGTACCTGCGTCCTCCCGAAATGCGGGATTATGAAGCTTGGGCTGACCTGCGCGCAAACAGCCGGGCGTTTTTAACACCTTGGGAGCCAACATGGCCACCAGACGATCTAACTCTTTCTTCATTCCGGCGTCGCGTCCGCCGCAATCACAACGAGATTCAAAACGATGAATCCTACGCTTACCTGGTTTTTCGTGAGGATCACGCCCTCGCCGGCGGAGTGACTTTGGGGCAGATCAGGCGCGGTGTCGTCCAGACAGGAACCCTTGGCTATTGGATTGGCGCCCCTTATGCCCGGCAAGGTTTGATGACCGCCGCCGTCCGAGCGGTCGTCAGGCACGGTTTCTCCACTCTTCGCCTTCATCGGATCGAAGCATCGTGCTTGCCGCAAAATCATGCTTCATCGAAGCTCTTGGAACGGATCGGTTTCACGAGAGAAGGCTACGCGAGGGCCTATTTGCGTATCAACGGCCTGTGGCAGGACCATCTGCTTTTTGGACTCGTGGAAACCGATGGATGGGATTGTTGCCGATGAGACGCAGCCAAAGCCCACCCTACCTTCCGTGGAACAAGTTAGCCACTTCCGTTTTGGAGAAGCGATGCCTCGAACAAACTCCGAAAACGCCAGAGCTCGCGTGCCGCAATGTGGTTACCATCGGCAAATAACGACCGCCCATCGATCAGATACAAGCACCGCTCCTCGCCGCATTGCACGCGATCGGCCCGCACAAAACCAATGTCGTTTCGTTGCTCAAAGTGTTGAATAACAGGTCCAAATCGATCCATAAACTCATGTTTTTCGAGGAATATCGGCCGGTCATGCGGACGATTGAAGGCGATTTGACGGCTGATTATCGACGGAACATCCCATCCAGGCTCTGCGATAGGTCCAATTAGAATGACCTTTTTGCCCATGCTGTGTATTTCCTCGATAAGACTATCCAGGGCAGCGATCAGGGTGGAATTGCCAGGATTTTGGATCAAATTACCGGCCCGATCCACCAGTGTATCCGACTGGGGCCAAGTCAGCCCAAGGATAACAATTCGAGCGCGGCGCAGACTAGCCACGGCGTTGAGACTTCGTTTTGCGATATCTATGCAATAGCGCGTGTAATTAATTTCCACGGTGGGAAGACAATTCGTTACGACGAAGAGCAGACCTGTCCGATTATGCTCGGCTAAAATCGATGCCCAAATTGGGGCGTACATCCCTGCGTGTGAGTTTCCTAAGAGAATGACATCAGCGTCAGCGGGGTTTTTGGAAGGTAGAGTCACAGGACATACTCTCGATCTACCAAATAAAATGTACTCACGGACGGGACAGCTATAGTAGCCGCCGATCGCCTCGTTAATGCTCGCCGCCTCGACTGTTAAGCGGCCTGGCAGCCCATCCGAGATGAGAAGGGGAGCTGATATGGCGGTTAGCGCCATTATTCCCGCGCCTGTGATGTAAAGCACCGTCCTGGTTGCCATTATCTTCCCGCGAAACGGCCGCTCAATAAACCGCCATGACAGGGTTGCGCAGAGAGTTATGACTGCCAGCGTTGCCATAATCTCCAAACTAGTAAGGTCACGAATCACAAAATATTGATAAAATACTATAATGGGCCAATGCCACAGGTAAATCGAGTATGACATTAAACCGATGAAAACTATAGGTTGCAAACGCAGCGTCCGGCTCATCGTGGAATATCCATATTGTCCCGCTAGAATGAGCAGCCCTGTTCCGATAACGACTGGCGTAGCCACGGGAAATGAGTATATTGCCAAAGGGTGAAAAATACCTACTGCTAGAAGCAATGTTCCCGCAGTTGCGATGGCGTTGATTGTCATTGGACGCAAGGCAGGATGGGCCGGACTCAGGGCCAAGACAGCGCCAGCTCCCAGTTCCCATGCACGAGTTGGTAATAGATAGAAGGCTGGGGAATCATTACTGGTGAACAACATGAACATATCCAGGCCGAACGATGCTACTGTGATCGTGATTATAATGTACAAAGCGAATCGCGGTGATAGGCGCGATAGAACAATGAGCACGAGCGGAAAAATGATGTAAAATTGCTCCTCCACTCCAAGCGACCACATATGAAGAAGCGGCTTGTTTTCATGTCCTCTGGAAAAGTAATTGGTATCTCGCCAGAAGTAAACATTTGCTACGAAAGTTAACGTAGAAAGCAAGCTTTTACTATAGCCAATCAGATCTACCGGCAAAAGCAAGATCGCAGATACACCAGTAGTAAAAAAAAGAACGGCGAGAAGCGCCGGTAGGATACGGCGTATTCGCCTGCTGTAGAAATGGGAAATTGAAAACACCCCTTCGTTGATCTCGCTCCAAATAATCGAAGTGATCAAAAAACCTGATACGACAAAGAACATATCAACGCCTAGGAATCCACCCGGCAGTATGCTTTGCGACAAATGAAAAAAAACCACGGACAGCACAGCGATGGCGCGTAAACCGTCCACGTCTGCGCGATAACGTAATGCCATCTATTTGCTCCTTTATTTCTATCCGTTTGCCAAGGCTCCCTCTAAGAGCCAAACGTCGGCAGGCAAACGCATGAATGCCATCACCATGGACTTGGCATCATACTCTAAATTTCAGCACATCCCCTGTTAATTTATGCGCGTTGGGTTCCTGCTATCCGAGGGCCGCCGCTGTCTTTTCGAATGAATATCCGATTTCATCCAGCAATCCTCCTTGAATCAAATTCCAGCTCGCCCGCTGTAAGCGAAGCAAAAAATAGATCTATATCTCTTGGCGTTACGCTCTCAATAGAACGTGGATTCCAACGCGGGCGGTTGTCCTTATCGACGATCACGGCGCGAACCCCCTCGTAAAAATCACTCTGTGTCAAGATACGGTTGGCAATTCGAAATTCCATTCGCAGGGCCTCGTCTATGCTAAGCCGAGCGCCTAGCTGCATTTGACGCAGAGCGATCGAAAGGCTAAGCGGTGACTTCAGCCTTATCGAGGTCGCCGTAGATCGTGCGAAGTCCGAACCTGCGTGGCCCGCTTCATCAAGTTGGCCAAGAATCGCGCTAAGAGTTTGGAGAGAAAAACATTCTTCCATGAGCTCTCTTTCCGGCATCAATTGCGAGGGCGGGGGGAGTGACGCCTCGCTAGCAATAGCGGACCGAATATCATCGCCGCCAATCAGGCGATCTTCAAGGGCGGTCAGGCGATCGGACGGAACATGGGCCGAAGCAACCCCGAAGGCGAGCGCATCGCCGCAATCCATCTTGGCCGATGTTAGGGCAAGATAGGTGCCCGCGTGGCTGGAGAGGCGCGGTAGGAAAAAGCTAGCTCCGACGTCGGGGAAAAAGCCGATCGCGGCTTCCGGCATGGCGAAAGTAAACCTATCGGCGGCGATGACATGTGTGCCGTGCATCGCAAGACCAGCGCCGCCGCCCATAACGATGCCATCGACTAAAGAAACAATGGGTTTTTGGTAGACCCTCATAAACCTGTTGAGCTGATATTCCTCGCGCCAAAAACTCAATTGTTCCGCGTGACGTCCGGCTAACCCGAGCTCGTACAGAATTCTGATATCGCCTCCGGCACAAAAAGCCTTTCCGCCGCCGCTCTTGAAAATGACGCGGCTAACCGCCGGTTCATGCCTCCAATCTTCGAGCGCCTTCGTGATGAGGCGCACCATACTCAGCGTCAGCGCGTTGAGAGCTTTTGGCCGATTGAGCGTAATGACACCACTCGATCCGGTCCTCTGGCAGATGACTTCCGCCTCCATGGACCCTCAAGCGGTTTCAAAAAATCGGCCAAAGTTCCTCAGGCCGGTCTTCATTTCGAGCAGGCTGGCTCGGGTAACAGCTCTAGACTCGACATCTCTCCAGCGAGAACGAAATCGCCATAATCGAGCCGGAGAGCGCGGGAAATACCGTTTTCATAAAGATCGAAGGACAAAATATAATTGGGCTCGCCGTCTTTCTTTCCTTTTTCGAAATAGCTGATGGAAACTGGCCACCGCCTTACATTATCGAGTTCCGGGATATGGGCTGCCTTCTCTACGGCAGGCTCCGCAATCGGGCGGCCAATATAGGTCGTTGTGTCGTATATTTTGTCCCCAGTTTCAGAGCCATCATAGACCTTAACCTCAAGGACATTTTCACCGGCTTGCGCGGCGGCGATAATGCGGCGCAAATGCTCGGTGGGAAAGACCACGCCGGCATCAAGATCAAATTTATTGCGTGCCGGCTTGACGAGATTGACAAGGAGATGGCCATCGGCGGCTTTCCAGGCCTTTCCGTCGACGGATTCCGCGGGGCCATTATCGATATTCGTCTGCAATTTAAAGTCAAAGGCGTTACCGTCGGCCCCCTCGAATGTCGCCGAGTGCATATCAGAGATACGGGTTGGCCCTTCCGGCGGCTGCAGTTCGGTCAATTGGCGAAAATTCTGAACATAGCCATCGCAAGGTGAACCGGTGAAATCGAATGCAATGCGGCCATGCGCCGCCGTCGGGCTTTTGTTGCCAATCGACTTTGCTAAACTTAGCTCGTAAACGGCGCGATGCGAGACAAGCAGGCTGGATTTTCGGTCATCCGATTTCGACTTCGCGGAAAAGGCATTGGTGGTCGCTGCCCGCGTCCGAGACGTGATACTGAAAACTAACGAAGCCGAGATAGCCAGCACCAGCGCAAAAGCCGATGCGGTACGCACAGAAAATCCAAGCATTACTCTCATTCCTCGATGTGGGACAAAGCTTCGGCTGTCCGGTTCCGGTGAAAATGCTGGCCCACGGGCTCTCGCTCAATGCGAGACGGCCCTCCCCTCGGGTCTTGCGCGGGCCACCGCCTTGCGCAGCTTCTTTAAAACTTGAACCCCGCTCATCGATTTGTCGAATAGGTTGCAAATGCTTCCCGATGGACTTTAAAATCTCGAGCTTGGAGATGCAACCTTTCACGGCAGCTTTCCTTTTTTCCGTTTTACTAATTTTCCCTATCGGATAACTGCTTAAAAATAGGATATGAATCGTGACAGCCGATGAAAAATTAGCAGCGCTTGGGATCTCGCTGCCGACGCCGGCCGCTCCAGTGGCGAATTACGTTCCTTTCGCATTATCGCCACCGCTGCTGGTCATTTCCGGTCAGCTCCCGCTTGGCTCGAACAGCAAAATCGACCCTGCGCATACGGGGAAGCTCGGCTTGGCTGTTTCGAGGGATGCCGGGCGTGATGCGGCTCGCCTTTGCGCGATCAATATCCTCGCGCAAGCAAAGGCGGCCCTCGGCGATCTCGAATGCATCAAGCGCTGCTTGAGGCTTGGCGGTTTCATAAACGCCACTCCTGACTTCGCTGACCTCGCGGCGGTGATGAACGGTGCTTCCGACTTGATCGTCGAGGTTTTGGGGGAAAGGGGACGCCACGCAAGATCGACCGTCGGGGTCGCCGCTTTGCCTTTGAACTGCGCTGTCGAAGTCGAAGCTATTTTCGAGACGGCCGCGAGCATTTTTCAGGTAAATGCAATTTGAAAAGCTGGTCTGCCAATGCGCCGCCATGGTTGATGGCGCGGCCCATCGCACATCGAGGGCTTCACGGCCGCCAAACCGGATTAATCGAGAACTCCGCTGCCGCGGCGCGCGCCGCGATTGCCCATAACTATGCCATCGAGTGCGATGTTCAGTGCAGCCACGATGGCGAGGCCATGGTCTTTCACGATGCCGCTCTTGAGCGATTGACGCAAAGGGAAGGATGCGTTGGCGCGTTCAAGGCCGAGGAGCTGAGCCATTTTTCTTACAAGGATAGTGATGAAAAAATCATCACTCTTCGCACTCTTCTCGAATTAGTGAATAGCCGCGTCACGCTCATCGTTGAGATCAAAAGCCGCTACGACGGCGATATGCGCCTAACCGACCGTGTGCTCAATCTCATCACCACCTATTCAGGTCCGATTGGCGTCAAAAGCTTTGATCCCGCCATCCTTCTCCGCGCGCGGGCCAAGGGAATTCCTTGTCCGCTTGGGCTGGTTGCACAAGCTCATCACGATAGCGAAGAACCGGCCGCCATTGTCCCTACAAGAGATTCAAGCTTATTTGACGCAATGAAGCCGGACTTCATTTCCTTTGCTCTCCATGACCTCCCCCACCCGGCGATAGCGGCATGCCGGATGAACATGGGCCTGCCCGTTATGACCTGGACCGTTCGTTCCGAGCATGATCGCGAACGCGCGCTCGCTTATGCCGACCAAATCATTTTCGAGGGTTTCACCCCTTGAGGCGGGGCTACTTCCGACGAAGCGCAATCACGACCGGCTCAATCGCTCTTTGACGAGAAACTCAATGGCGCGCATATAAGCCCGGTCGTCATCACCACGGAATTGCGCGTCAACGTGGCTGATGCGCTCCCCTGTCCTGACGTCCATGATGTAAAGATCTACCGAGGAGATTAGAGTCGAAACCTTATGAACGACAGTCAGCGCCGCGAGCGACGCACCCGCATCACGCGCGACAGGCTGCCAACAGCCATTACAACTCCAACGCGGCTCCATTGCGTCAATCCGAGCCGCGAAGTTCGACAGATCAACACCGCGATATCGCCCCGTCTCATTGAGAAGCTCGCTCAGTTTGCGGGTGGCAAGCGCCAGCCGCTCCGCTTGGCCGGGCTTGGCGCCCTCCCCGCTTGTGTCCCAGAGCTCCACCGGGAAGACTGCCGTAGGTCGCGGCTCCTCCGCGGAGGACTTGTGAATACTCAATCCAACGCTAAGCGAGGCGGCAAGTGTCAAAATGAGAGCCATTTGCATGACTGGTTTAAGAATTGCCGGGGCTTTCGTCGCTTTAGCGGCCAATCGTAGGGCCTGATTTCAAGAGGTCCCAACGCGTTTTGAAGACGGTATCGCAGATTCCCGGCGAGCCAAATCCGTCACTGAAACTGACGTTGCTGCGGCGGTGGTGCTCGCCATGCGCCTGACTGGATACAATCGTGCGTAGCCAAACGAGTGGCCGCAGATGGAGCTTGCCATTATCGGCCTTGGGCAGCCGTGCCGCAAAGTCATATCCAGAGTGTTCATAAAGGCCGCCGATCGCGCCGAGGCTGGCGATCAGAATATGAAATCCCCTATCCGCGCCGGCCGAGACCAGCGATAAGGGAATGACGTAAGGCAGCGCGATTTCCAGAAAGAAATCAACGGGACTCATGTAGCAGGCGCTAATGCTGATGCTCGCGCCTGTGGAATGATGTATGCTGTGCCCTAGTCTCCGTATCAGGTTTGGCCGGTGCAGCACGAAGCGGTGAAAGACATATTGGACGATATCATGCCCAATGGCCATGATAAGCATAGCCGTGACGAAATGGGCTATACTGATGTGAGAGACGCCAATGAAGGCGAGTCCCGTATATTGAAGGGCAACCATCGCCGGCAATAGAATGAATATTTGGTTGAAGAGTACGCGCGGCAGCATTTCCCTGTAGGTGAGCGGCTCGCGGCGCCGCACCTTATAGCGCGATAGCCAGCCCAGCCGGTCGCAACACAGGAAAAATAGGCCAACGGCGTGAAAGACAGCCATCTGGGCGGCCCACACGAGAATCGAGAGTGGTATTTTTTCAAGAACATCCACTTTGCGTTCGTCCTCCAGCACCGCAAAAAGCGCCACCACCGCGTTGGGGCGAAATAATTTGCGCCGAATCATCAGGCGCAGCCGCCGCTTAAGCAAAAACTCCCAAACGCTGCAATGCAAGACAATTTTGTTGACAAAAAGTGACGCCCCGCCGCCTCTTATATGAGATTTGCGATCGGCGTTTGAGCCTCAATACGTAACACCCTTTCAGCGTTAGCGGCCGCCGAGCGAGAATATCACCGGAAAGGGCACGAGCCGCAAGGCAAGCCAGACTCTGGCGGGAGTTGTTCCGACCAGCTTCGAGAAATCAGTGTAGTTTTTTACAATCGCTGCGGCGACGCGCGAGCGCCGCGCCCACGGTTTCGCCTCTGGGCCGGGACTTGCACAATCCATTCGCCAAAGCAGCCAGAGAAAGGAGATCCAGATCCAGCCGCGCTCAACGAAACGGCCGGCCCGTTCAACGAGGTGGTCGGCGAGCGCCGCTCGCGCCAAAGCGTTGCTATCCCCAGCACAGCCGGGCTGATAGCAAAGAACGTTATTGAGCTGCGGCCTTTGTGAATAAATATTGCCGCCATGCAGCCGGTAGGCGGCAACCGGGGCATCAATTAGAACACTTCCACTGACGGCATTGATGCCGAGGCAAAAATAAAGATCAGTGCCTGTCCTTAAGCTTGGAAGCGCCGGGTTATCCGCGAAAAGGTCAAGCGCATCCCGCCGGAAGCAATTTCCCGACGTCGGCGCCCATACCCATTGGCTCGTCAACCCAACGAAGTAGATTGACTTTAGTATTTTCTCATCGACACTCTGGCGAGGCCATTGCTCGCCGAACGCGTGGCGATAAGGACGCGCGGCGCGCGGTTTAAAGCCGCGACCCCGCAATATGCGGCGATTGAACGCATGCTCCGTCCCCAGCACGATCTGATCGCCAGATAGCTGCAGCATATCGCCAGAAGTAAATCCAACATGGATTCGCAAAGAAAGGTGCACGAAGACGTGGGTCTCGACGCAATTCGGGAGCAGCAAGTCATCGGCATCGAGGAAGATCACATAGGGACCGCTAGAAGCCTCAAGACCGTCAAGAGCGGCCTGGCTTTGGCCTCCATTGTGAGTCCGGCGGATGATTTTCACGCCCGCGCCATTCGTTTCCATGAGCGATAGCACGGCGGGACTTCCATCTGTTGAGGCGTTGTCGACAACGATACACTCAACGTTCGGATAAGTCTGCGATAGAACCGAATCGACAGCCGCGCGCAAAAACCTTCTGTAATTGTAATTAATGACAATCACGCTCACCAAAGGCAAGCTGGGATTGGTTTCTATTTCCCCCAACTCCCGTCTGTTTGGCCTTTGTTCGGCTGGCGGCACGTCAGCCACATTGGTTTCAATCCGAGCTTGCCATCCCGTCGCGGCGTCCAAAATGTCCTCTCTTTTCACACTAGGCGAAGGCTAAGGTGTTTAACGCGCCGACGGCGCGATGCCTAGCTCTGGCCCTAACGCTAACTGGCATTTTTCCTGCGAGGCATCTTGCCCGGCCAATCGACGATATGGCGCGGATAATCGGCAAGCCGGACTTCTTTTTCGGAAGAGCCGACCCGCCCTCGTACCGAGATACCGGCCTCATGCACGCTTGCCGCCGATCCCGAGACGAGCGGGTGCCATGCCGCAAGTCCCCGGCCTTCGGCAAGGCGCCGATAGGCGCAGCTCGGCGGCAGCCAAGAAAGCGCCTTGACCTTATCCGGCGTCAATTTGATACAGTCCCTCACCTTGCGGCGCCGGTGGACGTAATCCGCGCAGCGGCAGGTGGTTTCGTCAAAGAGCTTGCAAGCAATGTCCGTAAAATGAATCTGGCCCGTTTCTTCATCTTCAAGCTTAACGAGGCAGCAGCGGCCACAGCCATCGCAAAGGCTTTCCCATTCGTGGGAATCGAGTTCTTCAAGGGATTTTCGTTCCCAGAACGGCGACGCTTCGGGATCGCTTTTGCGGCGCGAGCTTCGCTTGGCCGGAGCTAATTCCTCAAGACGGGACGTTTTAGGGGACATAATGGTTGAATTTGCAGCGCGTTTTTGATGGAGGCGGCTTAAATCATTGCTCACGTGGGTCGATGGATTGTCAAACTACAGACATTTTATTTATGATTTATTCGATTTTCCAGGGAGCAGGAAGGCTTGCAAAATAGACTTAAGAACTCTCGCTTGTGGCAGAAAATCTCCCGGTCTCTGCTCGATATCGATGCGTTCGTCGACTCTTCGCTCCATACGAATGCGGAACGCGCCCGCCAGGCGTGGGCATCTTATGCCGCGTTCATGGATGGCTTTTACATTCGCGGGTGGCGCCGTGTATTGAACGAGATCGCATCCGAAGTTCTGACGATCGGACTAGGAATTGGCATCTTGGCCCTGACCCTGGGCGGCCTCGCGTTTCAGGAGACATCGGACGACTGGTTGAAAAAAACCGATCTCGCCGTGACCTTTCTTGATCGCTATGGGCAAGAGGTCGGGCGCCGCGGGATACGGCATGACGACAGAGTCCCCTTTGATGAAATCAGTCCGGATTTGATCCACGCGGTTGTCGCGACGGAAGACCGGCGTTTTTTCGAACATTTCGGCATCGACTTTATTGGAACCTTGCGCGCGCTGACGGTCAACGCAAGGGCGGATTCCGTCGTCCAGGGCGGCTCGTCGATTACCCAGCAACTCGCGAAAAATCTTTTTCTTTCTAACAAGCGAACACTCGTGCGGAAGATCAAAGAGGCTTATCTTGCTGTTTGGCTCGAATTCCGCCTGCCAAAAAGGGAGATTTTGCGCCTCTATCTTGATCGAGCCTACCTCGGAGGCGGCGCCTTTGGCGTGCAGGCCGCTTCGGAGTTCTACTTCGGCAAATCCGTGCGCGACCTCTCTCTGGCCGAGGCGGCGATGATCGCTGGCCTCTTCAAGGCCCCGACAAAATACGCGCCCCATATCAATCTGCCCGCGGCGAGGGCCCGCGCCGCCGATGTTCTCAACAATATGGTTGAAGCTAGCTATTTGACAGAGGGGCAAATTTACGCGGCGCTGCGCAACCCGGCAACACCAATCGACCGCAGCCAGGAGTCGACGCCGGATTGGTATCTTGATTACGCTTATGATGAGGTAAAACGGCTCGCCGATGAAAAAAAAATAGGGGATGACCGTGTCCTGACGGTCCGAACCGCGCTCGATAGTAATTTACAGCGGCATGCGGATACCACGATAGAGACGCAATTGCGCGAGCATGGTCCGGAGTACCATGCCAAGCAAAGTGCCATGGTCATCCTCGATCCTCTCGGCGCCATGCGAGCGATGGTAGGAGGGCGGGATTACGGCGCTAGTCAGTTTAATCGCGCCACCGATGCTCTCCGTCAGCCGGGATCTTCCTTCAAGCCTTTCGTCTATATCACCGCGCTAATGACCGGCAAATTCAAGCCGTCGACGATTGTCGTCGATGGGCCAATCTGCATCGGCAATTGGTGCCCCCACAATTATAAGAACTCCTATGCCGGCCGCCTTCCGCTCGTCGAGGCCCTGGCGCGGTCGCTCAATACCGTGGCCGTGCGTTTGGCGATTGCGATCGGGGACGGCAGCCCCAAGGCCGGCCGCGCCAAAATCACCGAGACCGCCAAAATGATGGGGCTGACAACACCGCTGCCTGATACGGTTTCTTTGCCGATCGGCGCCGATGAAGTCACCGTGATCGACATGGCTTCCGCCTATTGCACTTTCGCCAGTGACGGCCTGCGTGCCCCTCCCTATACGGCTGTGGAAATTGCCAATAGCAGTGGAGAGGTTATTTATCGGCACGACCTTGATGCGCCTCCGCCGCGCCGGATTATCGACGCTAGCACGATCGAAACAATGGTGTCGATGATGATGCAGGTCGTGCTTGCGGGTACCGGAAGGCGGGCGCAGCTTTCGAATACCGAGGTCGCCGGTAAAACGGGGACAACGAATGGGTATAAGGATGCCTGGTTTATTGGCTATACTGGCAACTATGTCGGGGCGATTTGGTTCGGCAATGATGACGATACACCGATGGAGAAAATGACGGGTGGAACCCTTCCTGCGGCGACCTGGCATGATGTCATGGAATATGCGCACCAAGGTATCGAGTTAAAACCATTGCCTGGCCGGCCCGCGCCGGCACCCGCCACAACCAGTCCGAGCGCTGGCGCGGGCGATACGCCGCGGCGGCCTCCAAGCCTAACCGCCAACGCGGCCGCAGCCCTCGGAACAATCGAAGCCACCGCCCTCGCGGACGAAAATCGCAGGGCCAATACGGATCCACTCATAAACAGCGGCATCAAAAGCAAGGAGCAGGCCCCAAGACCTTCCCAGGGAAGTGGCGGATGAAATCTCTCATCGTGCGTCTTGTGCCCTTCGCCGCGGTTTTGGCAAAATTTGCTCTCGCCGGCACCCTCGGCATAGTTCTTGGCCTTACAATAACATTTGCAGTAGTCAGCCGCGGGCAAGGGTTTGCCGCCATAAGAGCCGGCCCCTGGACGGGCTGGCCGCGCAATGAAGCCGCCGCCGACATCGACCCTTATACGCGAGCAATCCTTGCCCGTTCTGGCCGCGCGGCTTTGAATGAGTCCGAAGCTGTCGGATTCTTCGCCAAAGGCGATAGCACGGGCAGTGAATTTGATCCAGCTTGTGAGTACACCATTAAGGGGGAGGTTCCGGCGGCCAGGTATTGGACCCTTACTCTGTTCACGCCCGAGGGCGGCCTCGTATCTAACCAAACGGGCCGCCAAGGCCTCACGTCAAACGAACTGCTGCGGGCAAGCGACGGCGGCTTTGAAATCATTCTATCCCGCAAGGCTCGCGCGGGGAACTGGCTCCAAATTGGCGACCTCCCACGCTTCATCATTGTTTTGCGATTTTACGATAGCGAGCTTGGATCCCCTGCCGCTGCTATTGACACGGCGCACATGCCAGCAGTGATCCGGGGTGATTGCCGATGAATAGGGTTGACCGCCTGCTTGTCGTTTTACTCTGGACCGTAAGTGTATTGGTCGTTGCCGGCATAACCCATATCGCCGCGATATTGTTTTATCCAAAGACGGTTAGCCTCGAGCGTTTTTCCCAAATTTCCAAGCTTGCCGAGCCCGGACAAATCGCGCCGTTGCCGTTTGCCGAGCCAGGCGAGCAGCCCCTTCCTTTTGCAGACCCAGCCGTGGCGCAATCTATTTGCCCATTCGATCTCTCTCGGGGCGGACTGCGCTTGCACGCGGATGTCGAGGCCGGGCGGCTTCTGACACTTTCATTCCATACTTCCGACGGTGAGATTTTTTATTCCATGAGTGATCGTGGCGCCCAGCAGGGAAAAATTGACGTCGTTGTCTTGACCCCTTCCCAGTTGGAACTTGTTCAGGCGGATGACGACGAGGATAATCCTTCGCCGGACCTGCGGCTCATCGCACCCGCCAACGCGGGTTTTGTGATCATCAGTGCCTTGGCCCCTCATCCGAGCGAAAAGGGAGAAGCACGCTATCGGGCCCAGTCGGTGGCTTGCTCGATTGAAAGGCTTGCCGGTAGTTAGGCCGCTCGGCCCGCGGTTACGCCGCTTCCGCGTCCCCTGGCATCGGAACGACCAATTCCCGCAGCTCCATGCTCGTTGACGCGGGCCGCGGCCGGCCTCTTCGCCCCTCGGCGAATTTCACCTTTGGCGCCAACCCGACACCCAGATCACCGGGAGTCCTTCTTAACTCAACTATTCATTCTCTCTGGCACTAATACTTGAATGGTGCCATAGCCGCTCGCCGCGAAATCGAACCCGATCCCACAGAACACGTGATTCTTCATCAACGATCCCACCCGTGATTAAAATTCCCACCGCCAGAATAGTGGCGACTGAAAGATCTACCAAGAGGGTCGAAGTGACAAGTCGGACAAACAGATAGCCAGTAAGAATAAACCCCAACGGTGCTAGAGCAACAAAGGGTCGAGCAACCCAAAAACGCTCAGCTGAGAACATGAATGCGGCATCCACAGAGACTCTTAGGACCCACGCCGAGGCGGCACCAATGAGTCCGAAGCGGGCAGTCATAAACCAGAGGATTATTATGAAAGGGATGATTTCTATCGCATGAAACTTGGCAAGGACATCGGGGCGGCCCTGCCCGAGTAAGAGCACAGCGGGGACCCATGCCAGCCCATTTATCCACACCCCTATAAAAAGGAGTTCGCCGATGGGCCCGGCAATGGCCGCGAAATCTCTTCCCATCCACCACATAAGGAACGGGTTGATTAACACAATGGCCGGTGCGCAAATGGCGGCGTACCCGTACGCAAGGGTGACCAAGGCTCTTTCGGCTAACGCATTAGCCTTTTCTGGGACCGCCCGCGCCCATTGGGGAAACAAGGTTCGCGACAATGCCACAACCACAATCTGAGTGCGTAAAACCAGGTTCATGGGTACCGCGTAGTGGGCGGCAGCCGCGACACCGAGCACTGAGCCAACCATAAATTGATCGAGCGAATTGAGAAGCGGATTGAAAATGGCGGATACGCTTGCCCATCCCCCGTAACCAAGCAGCTGCCAGGCTCGCTTCCGATCGAAACACCGGATGCGTGGCAGCCCCTCATCGTACAGGACGAAGCCAAGGATCAATATCAGCGACAGCCCCCGAGACAGTACAGTAGCCGGAATCACAATTGACAGGCTAGGGGAAATAAACACTGCGAACAGGAGCGGCAGGACCTGGCCCAATGTAGTACCCACGAATTGCAACACATTGGCAATCAAGAACTGATCTCGCGACTCAAGAACTCCGATCGCGAAGCCGGAAATCATAGCCAGAGGAAGCGAGGCTGCAATCCACGGAAACACGGAGGTTATCTCGGGTTTCAAAGTCTCTGTAACATCAACGACATGTTCGAGCAGAAAGCCTCCCACAACATAAAGAATCAGACTGCCGAAAAGGCCTAGACCGAGATTTAGCCAAAGACCCGTCATCAGAATTGGCGAACGCTCGTCTGATGATGAGCGATTGAGCTTCGACAACGCATGAGTGGAGGCGCGCGATAAGCCAAAATCAAGGAAGCCAAAATAACCGACCAAAAGCCAGACGATCGAAAGGATGCCATATCGGCCGGCGCCGATTGTCGTCAGAAAAAGTGGAATAGTAACAAAGGAGACAGCGAGGGGGGCCAGCGTCCCAAGGACATTGAAAATAAAGTTGGCTTTTATCCCACGCATCAAAAGTCCTTTCCGCTTTTTGTGCATAATTAATCAAAATCAAAGCCTACATTGATTAATCTACACAAGATCGCTTAACTAACGAGCTGAGGGGCCCAGGACGTTAACGATCGACGCACGGCTAAGCATAAGAATGAATTATAACTCGGCCCTGGCAAATCTCATCATTGAGAAGACCTTACGTAGATCATGTTCTCTCCGTTAATTAAAACCTCAAAATTATAGCGAGCGATTGTCTTCTGAAAGTTAAAACTTGAACCCTTTCCTGGAAGCATAAAATCGTGGAGCTCAATAAAAAGCACGGCAACCTGTTGCAGCCAATCCGTGTCTCTTTCGAAAAGATCAGCCTCGAAGCCCTCAATATCAACCTTGACGATAAAAAGGTGGCCGTGCGTCACAGCTTCAACAAGCTCACTCACAGAACAGATGCGTATACCTTCGTCTTTGTCCACTCGTGCCGTTTTGAAAGCCCAAGCCTGATCTGTTTTATTGATGATCGTCGCAAATCCTGGGGTGGACCCAATAGCGGCCTCTACGACTTCGATGTTGTCAATACCGGCGACATTTGCTCGAATGCAAGCCGCATTTGATGCATCGGGTTCGACCGCTACTACCTTCGCTTCCGGGAATTTGCGCGCGAACCATACTGTGGAAGCTCCAATGTTCGCACCCGCATCGATGATGACGGGAATAAACCCGGTCCTGCAAAGTTCATCATAGCGGAGCTGTATCTTGTCCAACTGGGGGAAGCCGGAGAGGTCGTATTCCCGATCTCTAAACACCTGCCGTATGACTTTTGAATCGACGGACCCCTTGCGTACATTAAGCTTGCCAAAGCCTGGTATATTCACGCAAAAAGCCTTTTTGTTTAATGCTCCAAAGACTTGGCCAAGGGCAAAATGCCAGCCAAACCTAATATCTTTTAGCTCATTTAAAATTCCCAACCAAACTGACATGAACCGCCGCAGCCTATGATTAGCTTTTCGATAGAGGTTGAAAGGTAGTGTCAGAAAAACACAAGGGTTGCAATGACAGCCTTCGCGCGTATCTGGATGCGCGACCAGCGGAACGCAGGGTTCCAGCTTACCGGGTTGCTCGATTGATGGATTCGTCGGCAAGTTGGGCGGCTAGGCCCATCCTCGGCTGCGCGCTCCGGGCCTGACGAGGATCGGAGCTCCTTTGCGAGCTTTCGCAAGCTCCTCGCCCCAAAACCAAAACTAGGCGGGAGGGACATGGTAGACCTTCCAACGCTTCTTGCGGGGTTAATAATCCCCTCAAGTCGTCCTTGAAAGATAGGTCTTCGGCAACTGGGTGCGCCGGGAGACCCTTGCCGCCAAACCCGGCGCACGCTACATAGCATCGAGCCTTGCTTCCTCCGCCGCCCTGCGCCGGCCCGCTCAAATGTGGTCTCCCGCAATGAGCAAACGCTGGCGGATGGAAGCGCACGCAACACGAACCCCGGCGCCGCCCGCATCTGGGCACTTCAGGAGTACAAATGGCATCAGCAAACACCTACGCGCCAACGCGCGAGGACTTCGCCGCGCTTCTCGACGAAAGCTACGGCGAGAACGAAGCTTTCGAAGGGTCCGTTGTCAAGGGCCGCGTCGTCGCTATCGAGAAAGACGTTGCCGTCATTGATCTCGGCCTTAAAACGGAAGGCCGCGTTCCTTTGAAGGAGTTTCAAGGCCCCGGCCGCGATGGCAAACTTAGCCCCGGCGACGAGGTCGAGGTTTATCTCGAACGGATCGAGAATGCGCTCGGCGAGGCGGTGATCTCGCGCGATAAGGCACGCCGTGAAGAGAGTTGGGTCAAGCTCGAAAAAGCTTTCGAAAAACAGGAACGCGTCGAGGGGATCATCTTCAACCAGGTCAAGGGCGGCTTCACCGTCGATCTCGATGGGGCGGTGGCATTTCTCCCACGCAGCCAAGTAGACATCCGGCCGATCCGCGACGTCACGCCGTTAATGCAGACGCCGCAACCGTTCCAGATCCTTAAAATGGATCGCCGCCGCGGCAATATCGTCGTCTCCCGCCGCACCGTCCTGGAAGAGTCGCGGGCCGAGCAGCGCCATGAAATCGTTGCCAATCTCGCCGAGGGCCAAGTTATCGATGGGATCGTCAAGAACATCACCGATTACGGCGCCTTCGTCGATCTCGGCGGCATCGACGGGCTCCTCCATGTGACGGATATCGCTTGGCGGCGCGTCAACCATCCAACAGAAGTTTTGAACATCGGTCAAACGGTGCGTGTCAAAATCATTAAAATCAATCATGAAACCCACCGGATTTCCCTCGGCATGAAACAGCTGCAGGAGGATCCCTGGCACAACATCGACGCTAAATTCCCGCTCGGCGCCCGCTTGCAGGGACGCGTCACCAATATCACCGACTATGGCGCTTTCGTTGAATTAGAACCCGGCATCGAAGGACTCATTCACGTCTCCGAGATGTCTTGGACGAAGAAAAACGTTCATCCCGGCAAAATCGTCGCGACGAGCCAGGAGGTCGAGGTTCAGGTTCTTGAAGTCGATCCCATCAAGCGGCGGATTTCGCTGGGCCTCAAGCAGACCCTCATCAATCCCTGGCAGGCGTTCGCCGAGAACCATCCGCCGGGCTCGGACATCGAAGGCGAAGTCAAGAACAAGACCGAGTTCGGTCTCTTCATCGGCCTCGATGGCGATGTCGACGGCATGGTCCACCTCTCGGACCTCGATTGGACCAAACCGCCCGAGCAGATTCTCGAAAACTACAAAAAGGGCGATATCGTCAAGGCCAAGGTGCTCGATGTCGATGTCGAGAAAGAGCGCATTTCGCTCGGTATCAAGCAGCTAACGACCGATCCCTTCGCGCCCGCGAGCGACGCCAAGACGGGCGAAGAGGGTCCCGATATCAAAAAGGGCTCTGTCGTCACCTGCCAGGTGCTTGAAGTCAAGGACGGCGGCATCGAAGTGAAGATCGCCGGCACCGACCTCACGACCTTTATCAAGCGCAGCGAGCTGGCGCGCGATCGCTCCGATCAGCGGGCCGATCGCTTTGCCGTCGGCGAAAAGGTCGATGCAAGGGTCACCGTGTTCGACCGCCGCGCGCGAAAAATCTCGGTATCGATCAAGGCGCTTGAGGTGGCGGAGGAGAAAGAGGCGATCGCCCAATATGGCTCGGCTGACTCGGGAGCCTCGCTTGGCGATATCCTCGGCGCCGCCCTGAAAGCGCGTGACGAGCCGGGCAAGGCGGAAAAAAAGAGCGAGGATTAAGCCTTGCCTTGCCGCGCCCCGGGGAAAGGGCGCGGCTGTTCTGCGATACGGCGCGCGGCATCATCGGCAAGTCGCGATCGCCGCCGGCAACGGTTTGTTCAGGCGAACAAACCGCATCAAGGCGCAGCTGGCTATTGCCGTTAGGTAGACTCCTTGCTTGAAACGCCAGCGAAACGCTCGGCGGGCAAGGAGAAGCTGCGCTTTGAGGGGACGGATTTGAAAGACCGCACATCCCCGCTATTTGCAGGCGCTAGAGCAGGCGCTAGAGAAGCCCGGCTCTAAGGGTATTGATGTGCTTAAAAGGATCCGCTTCGCCTCCGCCACGTCGCGCTTCATTTTCTCGATGAGCGCGGCGGCGGATTGAAATTTTTCTTCTGGCCTTATCCAGCCGAGGAAAAAAACTTCGATCGTTTCACCGTAAAGATCGCCCGAGAAATCGAAGAGAAAAGTCTCCAAAAGCGCCTGGCCGTGGTCGAAGGTCGGCCGGCGGCCAAAGCTTGCGACGCCATTGTAAATCCCCTGTTGAGCGATGACACGGACCGCATAGATGCCATGGCGCAATCGGCAGCTTGGGTCTGGTAAAATATTGGCGGTTGGAAAGCCAAGCGTGCGGCCGCGTGTCTGGCCCGCGACGACAGCCCCCGTGATTTCATAAGGATGCCCCAATATTTGGGCAGCGCGCGCGACATCCCCGGCTTCGAGCGCGCTCCGCGTGGCCGTCGAAGACGCGGGCTCGCTAAGCGATTGCGCGGCAACCTTGTCGACGATTTCGACGATAAAACCGAAACGCTCGCCCGCCTCTTTCAAAAAAGCCGGCGAGCCGGACCGTTTCGCGCCGAAGTGAAAGTCATAGCCGGCGATGGCGGCACCAACGCCGAGGCGGCGCACCAATATGTCACGGACGAAAGCCTCGGCCGTAAGACTCGCCAAGTCCTTTTTGAAAGATAGGACAATGAGGCCATCGATGCCAAGGCGCTCGATGAGCTTTGCCTTTGTATCAAGTGGAGTGAGCCGGAAAATCGTGTTTTCCCCTTTGAAAAAATCTGTCGGATGCGGTTCGAAGGTGAGGACAGCGCTCGGACGCCCAAGCTTCATCGCGAGCGCCTTGGCGCGTGCGATGACACTGATGTGGCCGCGATGGAGCCCATCGAAATTGCCGATAGCCACGACGGCGCCTTCAAGGCCTGGCGGCGGCGTTACGGGATCGACCGCGATGGTAAAGTTTTTCGAGCCGGGAGTTTCGTCCAAAGCACCAAACCGGAAGATGTTAGGCTGGATCGCATCCACTTGACGTGGCGGACCCTGCATGGGCGAAGGCACGGCGTCAAGGTTCACGCCGCCGCGGCACCGCCTCCGCCGGCGAGCTACCAGACGAGTTCGGGAATCGCCGCCGTCGGCATGCAATCGGCGCCGCCAAGGAACTGCCGGAACGCCGCCTTGTCGAGACCCGCCGCCCCGGAACCGCGATGTAACTCGTTCCTGTGAATGCCCGATGTCACAAAGAGACTATCAAAACCTTGCGCGCAAGCGCCTTTTATATCCGTGCGCATGGCATCGCCAATCACCAGCACCCGCGAACGGTTGATGGGCGCCGGCGCGCTGGCCAATGCGATAGCCCGCTCATAGATCAGGGCATGAGGCTTACCGGCGTGGATCACTTTGCCGCCGATCGCACTGTAGCGTTCGGCAATGGCGCCGGCGCAATAAAGGAGTACGCCGCCATCTTCGACGACGATATCCGGGTTGGCGCAGATGAGCTCGAGGCGGCGGACATGCATGGCCTTGAGTAAGGCATCGTAGTCTTCCGGCACTTCCCGCACGGGATCGACGAGGCCGATGCACAAAACAGACTGAGCCTTTTTGAGGGGCACGAGATGGGCCGCTTTGCCGTAGAGCGCCTTGAGCTCTTCGAATAGGGCCAACTCGCCGCGAGGCCCGATGCGGAAGATACCCTTGTCCACCCGCTCGGCGAGCAGCGAGACCGTGACATCGCCGGAAGACACAATGCTATCGTAAGACGGGCGGGGAGCCCCCAACCGCTTGAGCTGGGCTTCGACAAAGCGGCTTGGATTGGGGGAATTGGTGAGAAGAACGACCTTGCCGCCTTTTTCGCGGAAGCGGCAAAGGGCTTCGGTCGCGTTCTTGAATGCTGAAATCCCGTTGTGAATGACGCCCCAGACATCGCAGAACAGCACATCGTAGCGGCTGGCACGGACCGACAGGCCGGGGATTACATCGGTCACGGGGAAGAGGCCTTGATGCGTTCACCGCCGGATTCAGGCTTCGGTAAGCAGATTTCCAGGAAACACATTGTGTTCATAAAAAACGCCAATTAATATCCGCTTATCAATTTCAATAGTCATTTTGAAATTATCAATATTTTCATGTCGCCCCAACGTGTCGAGGAGCGACCGCATTGCGCGATCCGCGCGTTTATTTCTTGCCCGCCTTATGCGCCATGGCATGGGCAGCCGCCGATGCAGGCTCGAACAGAGCCTTCGGCGGCGCTTGGCTCTTGCCGCCCGGAGCCGGGCAAATCATCGCCTATTTGGACTACTCCGATTCTTCCTATGCCTTCGACATGCACGGCAAGCTCGTCAAGGTGCCGGCCTATCAAAAATTCGAAATCGGCGGCTACCTCGAATATGGCCTGGCCGATTGGCTGACCATCGTTGCCGCCCCCGCTTACGACCGCGTCCGCTCCCCCGTGGCGGGGCAATCCTACGATGGCCCTGGCGAGAGCGAGATTGGCGCCCGCGTTGGACTCTACCGTTCCGAGACCTCCGTATTCTCCGTTCAAGCCAGTATACGCTCGCCCGGCGCCTCGTTTGACTCGCTGGGGCTCGCGGAGGTGCGCCGCAGCGCCTCGCTCGATCTTCGCGCCATGGCAGGAAAAAGTTTTACGTTAGGCACGATCGAAGGGTTTGCCGAGGCACAAGCGGGTTACCGCTTTTATGCCGCCAATCAGCCAGGCGAATGGCGGATCGATCTCGCCGCGGGCTTGCGTCCGCTCCCCAATTTTCTTTTTATGATGCAGAGCTACACGTCGATTGGCAAAGGCCCAAAACCATTTGGCGAGATCGCCTGGACAAAGATCCAGCCCAGCGTCGTCTACAGCATCACGCCCCAATGGTCTTTGCAGGCTGGTGGATTTGTGACGGTCTGGGGAAAGAATGCGGGACGTGAGCTTGGACCCATGATTGGGCTTTGGTACCGGTTTTAACGTGGCTCGAGACATGCCAGCTGGTATTATCCTCGCCGGCGGCCTGGCGCGCCGCATGGGAGGTCGCGATAAAGCCATACTAAAGCTAGGCGGTGTGGCTCTCGCTGATCATGTGATCGTCGCCCTCAAGCCGCAATGCGCCGCTCTCGTCATCAGCGCCAATGGCGATCCGGCGCGCTTCGCTGAAACCCGTCTGCCGGTCATCGCCGACACTCTCCCGGGGTACTTGGGACCGCTTGCTGGCATTCTTTCGGCGCTCGATTGGATGGCGGAACATGAGACGGGTGTGGAATTGGCGGTCAGCGCGCCGGCGGATACGCCCTTTTTGCCGCTGGATCTGGCCGCCCGCCTAGAGGAGGCTCGCGCGGAAACATGCGCCGTGCTCAGCTGCGCCTCATCGGGCGGGCGGCGGCATCCGCTCGTCGCGCTCTGGCCCGTTGCCATCCGGCAAGACCTTCGCCGCGCGCTCGTTGAAGAGGGCCTGCGCAAGGTCGAGGCTTTTTTGCAAAGACACATCTGCGTCTTCGTGGAATGGCCGGTCGAACCCTTGGATCCTTTCTTCAATATCAACACGCCGAGTGACCTTGCCAAAGCGGAGGGTATTCTTGGGCGCCGGGGAGGCAGGTAGCCAGATTGCTTGCGACGCAAAACCTGCCATATAGGACAGGATTTTAAAGAAAGCGGAGGAAGCAAATGGTGGCAGCGGTCGAAAATGTCAGCCGGGAAGAGTTGAAGCAAGGGCTCGCCGACGGGTCCATCGAGCTCGTTGATGTGCGCGAGCCCAATGAATATGCCGAGGGCCACATCCCCGGCGCGATTTTAAACCCTTTGCAGAAATTTGACCCGAGTGCCCTGCCCTCGCCCGAGCCCGGCAAACGGATTGTTCTCGCCTGCCGCTCTGGCCGCCGTTCACTGACGGCGATGGATCTTGCCCAAAAGGCCGGGCGCGATGACGTCCGTGCCCATTACCCCGGCGGTTTTCAGGAATGGTCGAACGCCGGGGAGACGGTGGAGAGGTGATGAGGACCCGGGCAGGTCCTCATGCGTGCCATGCGTAGCGCTTTATGAGTTGACGGCATCGGCCGGCAAGGGGCGGCCCATTCTGGCGGGCGTCGCAAATCTCCTTGGCGTCGCGCGCGGAGAGATGAGGCGCGCCAGGAGCCATTTCGTCAAGCCGGGCGCGGTATATTTCGCAACCATGCTCGCCGCCAGAATAAGATCCGCATTGGGGAGCACGTGATTTCCGAGCACGACCCAGGCCAAAGTAATGGTGCGCGTGCCGCTGATTAATCCAGCGGTCAGCGCCGCCGCCCGGCCGCACCGCCAGAACAAAAATGTCCCAATCAACTCGGCTCCAAACAAGAGCGCATAGGCCAATAGCACGAACTCGATGCCGGTCGATGGCTGCGCCAGCAAGTGAGCCTGCATGCCCCGCATCGAACCCATTCCAGCGAGAAACATGGCAAGGACGGAAACACCAGTAATCGCCTCCGGGTTGTCGCGCATGAAATCTCCGGCAAGCCGTTTGGCCAAAGCTGCGGCCAAAGCGGCACCTCCCAACAAAAGAACGAGATGCATGCAGGTCGCGGCCGGATCGATATCGACATGATAGTTGGCAAGAAGGGATGCCCCTAAGGGAATGAAGAAGGGCGCGGCGACCGTGCCAGCGATCGTACCCAACAGCGCGATGGTTGGATTGAGGCCCAAAATCGAGGCGAATGCGACGCAGGCCGGAGAGACAGGCACCAATGACCAGAACAGCAAACCCTGCGTGAGCTCGGGCCCCGGCCGGGCGATACCCACGACCGCCAGAACGATGAGTGGGATGCCAAAGTTCGCCCAAAGGATCATCAGGGTATTGCGCTTTACGTGCGCGACTTCGGCGGTGAATGATCGAGCGTCGATTTTCAAAAAAGAGCCAAATGTGAAAACGAATATGGCAATCGCCAGATAAGGTCTGGCGAGCTCCGCCAACGATGGCATTGCAAGCCCAATCACGACGCCGGAGATGACGATCATGGGGCCATGCCGTCCGGCAATTTTCAGAAGCTGTTTCATGGCGATTTTCCGTTCGTGTCCAATCAAGAATGACGATTGGTCGCCTTAGAAACGATATTTCCGAATCTCGCTGTGATATTTCGCACATTAGAACCAGACGGTCCTGGCCTCTTATGCCAAGTCTCGATGGCAACGACTCATGCAGCGGGAAGCGATCCAGGAACCGAGAACTGCGTCTGGATTGCTTCGTCGCTTCGCTCCTCGCAATGACGGCTTAGCCAAGAGCTCCAATCAGAGAGAGCTCGTATCATTCATCTTCCAGAAAAAAATCCTCGTCGAGGCGCTTGAACTCGATCGCCCGATTGAGGCGCACGCCGACGTTATGCTCGATCATCAGATCTGCAAGTCTTGCGCCATCAATCAAAATAACCCGCTGCGACAGATGCCTGGCGTAATCGATGGCGGTCTGACTGAATGCCGAAGTCGTGACGAAGACGCCTTTCGCCGCGCCAAGACCGACAAGGCTGCCAACGAACCCTTGCACCTCTGGGCGGCCGACGAGGCTATTTTGAACGTAGCGCTTTGCTTGAACGTAAACTCTATCAAGCCCAAGGCGGTCCTCGTCGACGACGCCGTCGACGCCGCCATCGCCGCTGCGCCCGAGTTGCCGCGCCGCATTGCGATGAGAGCCGCCATAACCCATCGCAACGAGAAGGTCGATGATGATCCTTTCGAAGAACCCCGGGCTGTTTTGAAGAATCCTGGAGAGTAGGTCGGCGCGCAGTGACGCCTGAGCGGCGGCGTAGATCTGCTCGATTTGCTCTTCGGGAGTCGTTGTCGGGACAAGCGTGAGCGGGTTCGCATCCGGCACCGCTGAATCCACGGCAATTCCGTTTCGGCTAGAACCCGCAAAAGCCTTAAAACTTGGATACTCATTAAGAAGCTTATTGTCGATGCTCGGCGGATTCCTGGCTAAAAGCTCAAGCCCCTTATGGCTCGCCTTGAACCATCCGCGCCGAGGCTGCTCGACGAGACCAGCCTTCAGCATGTAAGTCTTTGCCCAATGAATCCGATTGTTCAGGATGCTCTGCCGGCCGCTCGGTAGCAACTGGCTTCTTTCTTCGGCCGTCAAGGAAAAATCGTTGGCGATCTTTTCCGCAATCTCCGGCACTTGCGTCTCACATTGGGCGGCGTATTGCAGCACAGGAAGCATCAGTGTCTGATAATCGGGGATCATCAAATTTCTCAGATAAACATGATGATCACCGATAAACTGTCAGACTAGTCCTTGCAACTTCCAAACAACCATGCGCAGCGGGAATCCTTCTCAAAGAGAGGTTTTTTGAGAAAAGCGATACAGACAGAGTGACAAGACGCATTGGGGCCGACATCGGCTTATGAGCATTTGTCGATTTGACAGAGGCCTTCTGCCCAATCATCGCAGAGGTCAGGAGGATTGTTCTGATTAGCGTTATCGCAATCCTTTATTCCATGACACACATGAGAAAATGTGACCTTGCCGCGGTTGAGTATAAACCGGATCTCTGATTTGCAACACTTAAACAGTGTGCAGCCCGCGCCAAGCGCAGACGCGCTATTGGGCTGCAGAGCTAAAACGGCCGCCGCGAGACCTGCCCGGAGAACGGTTTTCATTGCCTCGCTTTTCATCCCATATCTCCTCCCATGCTCAATTTTTCGTTTCCTTTAAGTAGGCTAGACACAACGCAACAGCGCCGAGGGTTTGCGTGGATTAATCAGCAATGCCTCACTCCCCCGCTTCTCTCGCCTCGACCTTTTCCTTGCCCTCGAGGTCTTCGCCCGTCGCCTGATCGACGACGCGCATGGAAAGGCGCACTTTGCCGCGATCATCGAAGCCCAAGAGCTTCACTTTGACCTTATCGCCCTCCCTGACGACGTCCGACGGCCTCGCCACCCTTCCCTTCGCCAGTTGGGAGACGTGGACGAGCCCATCGCGCGAGCCAAAGAAGTTCACGAAGGCGCCGAAATCGACGACCTTGACGACCGTGCCCTCATAGATCTGGCCAACCTCCGGCTCGCTGGCGATGGATTTAATCCAGTTGACGGCGGCGCGGATTGAATTGCCGTCGGAGGAGGCGACCTTCACCGTGCCATCGTCCTCGATATTGATTTTTGCGCCAGTCTTCTCGACGATCTCGCGGATGACCTTGCCGCCGGTGCCGATCACCTCGCGGATCTTATCGGAGGGGATGCGGAAGGTTTCGATGCGCGGCGCGAATTCGCCGAGTTCCGCCCGGGCGCTGGTCAGCGCCTTCGCCATCTCGCCGAGGATGTGCAGCCGGCCTGCCTTGGCCTGATCGAGCGCGACGCGCATGATCTCCTCGGTGATGCCGGTGATCTTGATATCCATCTGCAGCGAGGTGATGCCATCCTCCGTGCCGGCGACCTTGAAATCCATGTCGCCCAGATGGTCCTCATCGCCCAAAATGTCGGAGAGGACGGCGAAGCGCTCGCCCTCGAGAATTAGCCCCATGGCGATCCCCGCCGTCGGCCTTTTCAGCGGCACGCCGGCGTCCATCAGCGCGAGCGAGGTACCGCACACCGTCGCCATGGAGGACGAGCCATTCGACTCGGTAATCTCCGAGACGACGCGGACCGTATAAGGGAATTCGGCGGCGGTCGGCAGCATCGGGTGAAGGGCGCGCCAGGCGAGCTTGCCATGGCCGATCTCGCGCCGCCCAGGCGAGCCAAGACGCCCCGTCTCGCCGACGGAATAGGGCGGGAAATTATAGTGGAGAAGAAACCGCTCCCTATACGTGCCCTCGAGATTATCGATGAATTGCTCATCATCGCCGGTGCCGAGCGTCGCGACGACCAGCGCCTGCGTCTCGCCGCGCGTGAACAGCGCCGAGCCATGGGTGCGCGGCAAGACACCGACCTCGGCCACGATGGGGCGGATCCTTTTCACATCGCGCCCATCAATTCTGATGCCCGTATCGAGAATGTTCCAGCGCACGACTTTGGCTTGGAGATCATGAAAAACCTGGCCGACCAGCTCCTTGCTGAACTTCGGCTCCGTGCCTTCCACAAAGAGCGCCACCATGACTTTCGCCCTGACGCTGTCGACCGCCTTATAGCGTTCCTGCTTGGGGATGATTTTGTAGGCTTCGCGCAACTCTTGCTCGGCGATGGCGCGCACGGCGGCCTCGGCCTCGCTCTTATCTGGCAAGACGAGGTCGCGGGGCGGCTTGGCCGCTTTTTCGGCAAGTCTGATGATGGCGTCGATGACCGGCTGGAAGCCGGCATGGCCCGTCATCACCGCTTCGAGCATGACCGCTTCGGGGAGCTCCTTTGCCTCGGACTCGACCATGAGCACGGCCTCGCTTGTCCCCGCCACCACGAGATCGAGCGTCGATTGCTTCATCTCTTCGAGTGTCGGATTAAGCTTTAGGGCGCCGTTGATGCGAGCAACGCGCGCCGCGCCAACCGGGCCCATGAACGGTACGCCGGAGAGCGTCAAGGCGGCGGACGCGGCGACCATCGACAGAATATCCGCGTCGGTCTCGAGATCGTGCGAGAGGACCGTCACGACGACTTGCGTGTCGTTGCGATAGCCATCAGGAAAGAGCGGACGGATCGGCCGGTCGATCAAGCGGGAGACCAAGGTTTCCTTCTCGCTGGGGCGCCCCTCGCGTTTGAAATAACCGCCAGGAATCCGCCCCGCCGCAAAGGCCTTCTCTTGATAGTTTACCGTTAGGGGAAAGAAATCGGCGCCGGGTTTGGCGTCTTTCTCGGAGACGACCGTCGCCAGCACCGTCGTCTCGCCATAGCTCGCCATGACGGCGCCATCGGCTTGGCGCGCGATCCTGCCGGTTTCAAAGACGAGCTTGCGCCCGGCCCAATTGACTTCTTCACGTTGGATTTCAAACATTTTTGGTTCTTTCTGGGTGGCGCGGAGCCCAAGGCCAGAGCAGAACGGCGAGACACTGCGCACAGCGCCTTGCGATCCTGCCACGGGCATGGGTCTCCGCGGATGGCGCGGCGGCCCGATGCCGCCGCATCCTTAGATTTAAGAGCCGCGCAGCTGAATGCACGCGCTTTGGCCATAATGGATTGGCCGTGCCCTTTGCTATTGCGAAAATGAGAGCCGGTCAAAGAGCCGGCATGGCCGCCGGTCGAGGCCAAGCTCGCCATTTGCGGAAGCTGCAACGCCGCTAGCGCCGGATACCCAGCCGCTCGATGAGGGCGCGATAGCGCGGCTCGTCACGGCCCTTCACATAGTCGAGCAGCTGGCGGCGCTGCGACACGAGTTTCAAAAGCCCGCGCCGCGAGTGATTATCCTTGACATGGGTTTTGAAATGCTCGGTGAGATTGGCGATCCGCTCAGTCAAAATCGCAATCTGCACCTCGGGGGAGCCGGTATCGCCCGATTTTAGGGCATAATCCTTTATGAGCGTCTGCTTGCGCTCGGCCGTAATCGACATCGAGGGTTCCTTTCAAGTTGAATCCATCCGCGCGGCCCGGCCGGGATGTCGTCCAGCGGGGTTTTGCGGAGGGGGTCGAAGCGGGGGTTATAGCGGAATTTTTGGCGGGGGAAAGGGGGCGTGATGAAAATGTAATTTTTTCAATTGCCAAATTCCACGGCTATGCCTTTAGCTGTTTCCCTCGCGCCCAGGGCCAAGCTGGAACTTTAAATGAGCCAACTCCTCGTTCAGCATTACTTGAACGAACTGCAAACACTCCGCCGGATCTCGGGCTCGGTGCGCGAAGGCGTCGTCTCGGAAGCCTTCAAGACGCTTCTCAAGGATTGGGGCAAGTCGCGCGACCTCATTTTTGTTCCACAATACGAATACCAGACTCTCAAAAATACCCGCGTCTATCCCGATGGCGCGCTTCTTTACGCCCTGCGTGTCCCTCTTGGCTATTGGGAGGCAAAGGACGAAGAAGATGATCTCGACGAGGAGATCGAGAAGAAATTCCGCAAAGGCTATCCGCAGGACAACATTATCTTCGAGGACTCGCGCGAAGCGGTTTTGATCCAAAACAAGCAGCAAGTCATGCGCTGCGGAGTGCAAGACCCGCAGTAGCTGCAAGAGCTTCTTAAGCTCTTCTTCGGCTATGAGCGCGCCGAGATTGCCGACTTTCGAAAGGCGGTCGCGCAATTCAAAGCCGATCTGCCGGAGGTGCTTAAGGCGCTGCGCGAAATGATCGAGCGCTCGGAGAAGGAAAACGAAACGTTTCGTAAAGAATCGCTGCGCTTCTTGAAGCATGCGCAGGACCATCAATCCGAGCGTCACTGCCGCCGACGTGCGCGAGATGCTCATTCAGCACATTTTGACGGAAGAAATTTTCTCCCACGTTTTCGACAATACGGATTTTCACCGCCGCAACAATGTTGCGAAAGAACTTTTTGCTCTCGAGAATACATTTTTCACCGGCAAGGTGAAGCATGGGACGCTTGCGGCTTTACGGCCCTATTATGCGGCGATCAAGAGCGCCGCCGCGCTCGTCACCAGTCACCATGAGAAGCAAAAATTTATCAAAACCATCTATGAGAATTTTTACAAGGTCTACGACAAGAAGAAGGCTGACAGGCTAGGCGTTGTCTATACGCCGAACGAGATCGTGCGCTTTATGATCGAGAGCGCCGATTGGCTCTGCCAAAAACACTTTGGCAGGGCCCTCATCGACAAAGGAGTCGAAATCCTCGACCCCGCCGCGGGCACCGGGACTTTTATTGCGGAACTCATCGAGCACTTTCGCGGCCAGCCGGCAAAGCTCGCCTATAAATACCGCGAAGAGTTGCACGCCAATGAAGTGGCGATCCTGTCCTATTACGTCGCCAACCTCAACATCGAGGCGACCTATGCCGTGATCACCGGCGAGTATGAGGACTACCAAAACCTTTGCTTTGTCGATACGCTTGATAACACGGCGGGGCTTCGGACGTATGGTGTCGGCAAAGATCAGCATTTTGGGGATCTGTTTGGAGCAGTGAGCGAGGAAAACGTCGCCCGCATCAAGCGCCAGAATGCTCGAAAGATCAGCGTCATCATCGGCAATCCGCCATATAACGCCAACCAGCTCAATGAGAACGAAAACAACAAGAACCGTGAGTATCCCGAGATCGACCGTCGCATTAAGGAGACTTACATCAAGGCCTCAACTGCGCAGAAGACTAAGCGCTACGACATGTACAGCCGTTTTTTCCGCTGGGCGTCGGATCGCATTGACGACAATGGAGTCATTGCGTTCATCACAAACCGCAATTTCATAGATGCGCGAGAAGCAGATGGATTTCGCAAATACGCTGCGGATGAGTTCAACGACATTTACGTGGTAGATCTTGGCGGCGACGTGCGTGCGGATCCTCGACTCTCAGGGACAAAGCATAACGTGTTCGGCATACAAACTGGCGTCGCTATCAGCTTCTTGGTGAAACGAGCAAAGGCGAAGGGATGCCGTACCCGATATGCTCGACGCCCCGAATTGGAGACCGCAGAGGAGAAGTTAGCCTTTTTGCAGTCAGCAAGATTGAGCGATGTAGCAGTTGACGAGGTGAAGCTGGATGCTTGCCAAAACTGGCTTAATCAAACGGGTAACGACTATGCCGATTTGATCCCTATTGCAACGAAGGAAACCAAGGCTGCAAAAACACCCTCGCAAGAGCGCGCCATTTTTCGGCTGGTCGCTAATGCAATCAAGACTAATCGTGATGAATGGGTGTACGCTCATGACAAAGTCGCATTAGCACTGAAAGTCAGATATTTTTTGAATCGCCTCAACGCTCAAATAAAAAAAGGGGTATCGGACTCCGATGCGCTCGATTACTCGATCAAATGGAGTAGCTCGCTTAAGACTCGCAGGAAAACTATCCCGTATGACGAGTCGTGTGTTGTGGAAAGCGGTTTTCGACCGTTCGTGAAAAACTACTTCTATGCTGATCCAAAGATCAATGACCGCCTTACAGAAAACCATGTTGTCGCGTTTGGTGAATGTCTCTCAAATAAAAATGTGTGCTTATATTTTGTTTTTGGATCGCGACTAGATTTCTGTGTTTTGGCGATTGACATTCCAACCAATTATGCCTTGGTTTCGGTAGACCCCGTTCAGTTCGTTAGCAGATTTAGATTTGGTCAGGAAGGCCAGCGGCTCGACAACATCACCGATTGGGCGCTCGAACAATTTCGCGCGCATTATGAGAGATCCCCCTCACCCGGCGCCGCGCGCCCCCCTCTCCCGCGTGGGGAGAGGGTCATCACAAAAGACGCGATCTTTCATTATGTCTATGGCGTCCTGCACGACCCCGTCTACCGCGAAAAATATGCGCTCAATCTCAAGCGCGAATTTCCGCGCATTCCTTTCTATGCGGATTTTTGGCAATGGGCCGATTGGGGCGAGGAACTCATGAAGCTCCATATCGGCTATGAAACGATCGGGTCCTGGCCGCTCGAACGCATCGATAATCCCGACCAGAAATCGCGCAAGGCAGGTCTCGCGCCCAAGGCATTGCTGCGCGCCAACAAGGAGAGCGGCAATATTCAGCTCGACACCGAGACGCAGCTTACTGGCGTGCCTCCGCAAGCGTGGAATTATAGGCTCGGCAATCGCTCGGCGCTCGAATGGATTCTTGACCAGTACAAGGAGAAGACGCCGAAGGACCCGACGATCCGCGAAAAATTCAACACCTACCGCTTCGCCGATTACAAAGAGAAAGTCATCGACCTTTTGAAACGCGTCACCCGCGTGAGTGTCGAAACCGTCGCCATCACGGAGGCCATGAAAACGGCAAAGCGTTAGCCGCCCTCCCCTCTTCCCCTGCGGGCCGCAAATCTTACAAGGGTTTTCACCGATCCCACATGATCGCCGCTGCGGCTTGTACTCTGGTTTGTAAGAACCGGCTTAGAATCTTACAAAAAAGTTTCACGTGAAACATTTTGGTAAGTTTCACACCTGCGATCGGACAAAACCGAGACACCCCCGCCGCGATCGTGCTAGGCAAAACCCATCGCGCCGCAGAGCTGGGGCCCCGTGTGCTCGCCATCCGCCTTGCCAAAATCGCCTGCGTCGCTGCCATCGGCCTCGATATGGCGCTCGTCGCCTTTGGCAACATCACCGATTATGGAACGAATTTCGGCTTCGTCACCGAAGTCCTCGACATGGCGGAGTTGCCGGCGGCCTCGCAGATTCATTGGCGGGCGGTGACCTCCCCTACCCTCCACGCGGCCTTTTACGATGCGATCATCGCGGCCGAAGTCGTTGTGGCGGCGCTGTGCGTGCTGGGCGCTTTCGCCATGACAAGACAGATGCGCGCCAAGGCGGCGCGTTTCCATGCCGCGAAAAGTTTTGCGGTGGCCGGACTGACCCTGGGGTTTCTCCTCTATGAGGCCGGTTTCGTGGCGGTTGGCGGCGAATGGTTCGGCATGTGGCAGGCGCGTGGCTTCGATGCCGTATCGAGTGCCTTCCGCGCGCTCATGACCATGCTGGGCGTTTTGATTTTCGTCGCGATGAAAGACGAGGAGCTGAGTTGACTGCCAATCGCCGCCTCACGTTGCGTGCGATGCTCGGCGCCGCGGCCGCCGCCACCGGCCTCGGCAAAGCCCGCAACATCCATGCGGCCGCCCTCAAAGCCCCCCCTCTGGCCGGGGACGAGGATTTCATGCGCCTTGCCATCGCCGAGGCGGCGCGCGGCGATTTCCCGTTCGGCGCGGTCATCGTCTCCGGGCAAAAAGTGCTAGCGAGCGGGCGCAATCTCGGCAAGACGCTCAATGACCCGACGGCGCACGCGGAGATGGTGGCGATCCGCCGCTTTCTTTCGGAGTATCCCGCCGGCGACCTCAAAGATGCCACGCTCTACGCCTCGGGCGAGCCCTGCCCCATGTGCATGGGCGCGATCCTATGGTGTGGCATCGGCCGCGTCGTTTTTGCCGCTTCGATCGACGAGCTGTCGGCTAAAATTGGGCAAATCATGATGACGAGCGAGACGCTGGCCCGGGCGGCGCCCTTCTCCTCAGTCACGATTACGGGTGGCGTTCTATCAAGCGAGTCGCTGGCGCTGTTTTCTGAATGAGCCGGTCCCGCTAGCCACCCAACTTGGCGCAACGCGTTAAACAGTTCGTCTCGAAAGTCTGGCACTGACCCTTGCATTCGCTGGCGCTGCAATCGCCGAAAATGCATTGCTCCTGCTCTTCCGGCTCGCCGCATTGCGTGCGGCAGGCTTCGGCATTTGCCTTGCAGCTCGCCTTGCAAGCCTCCGACTGGGCGATCCGCATGCCGCTAGCGGCCAGCGCGGGCATCGCCGCTGTCATCGCTTGAGCCAAACAAAGAGAGAGCAGCCAAGTTTTCATGCCTCATGTTTTAGCGCCCCGGCTCAAAAAGTCAGCAATTTTTTTGGCCGTCATAGTCCCGCTTGCCGCAGCGCGAAAGCGGCCGCGAACGGCGCGCCAGCGAGGGCGAAGAGGGTCAGCGCGCAGAGAAAGAGGAAGGGCGTCGCAGGGGGGATGAGTGGCTGCGCCCCAGCGCCCGCCGCGGCGACGCCAAAAATAAGGACGGGAACAGAGAGCGGCAGGATCAGAATCGCCAGCAAAAGACCGCCACGTCGCAGGCTCACCGTCAGCGCCGCCCCAATGGCCCCGATGAGAGTCAGCGCCGGCGTGCCAACAAGCAGGGAAAGGCAGACGCTCAAAAGCTGACCCACCGGAAGATTAAGCATCAAACCCAGAAAGGGCGCGATGGCGGCGAGCGGCAGACCGGTCACAATCCAATGGGCAAGGCACTTGACGAGAATGACCAACTCAAGCGGCGCCGCGCTCGTCAAGATGAGATCGAGCGAGCCATCCTCGTGGTCGGATTGGAACAACCGGTCGAGTCCCAAAAGTGTCGAAAGAAGCCCGGCGATCCAGACGATGGCCGGCGCGATCTTGGCAAGAAGCGCGAGATCTGGACCAATGGCGAAAGCCGTCAGAGTTATGAGGATGAGGAAGAAAATAAGGCCGAGGCTCATGCCGCCCCCGATCCGGCGCGCCACTTTGAAGTCGCGCAGAAAGAGAGCAAGGAGCGGCGATCGCTTGCGGGGCTTCGCCAGCTTGGCGCTCTTCATCCATTTTCCCCAAGCCGCAGCTCTGCACTTGCAAGTTCGAGAGGGGTATGAGTCGCCGCGATGATGATGCCGCCTTCCTCCATGTGCGTGGCCATGATCTTCCTCGCCGTCATTTGAGACGACGCATCGAGGGCGGTGAGCGGCTCGTCGAGAAGCCAGATGGGTCGATGCGCGGCGAGCAGCCGCGCCAGCGCGAGGCGGCGCCTCTGTCCCGCTGAGAGATAGGCGGCTGGAAGACGCTTAAGGCGGCCAAGGCCGAGCCTGGCGAGCGCATCGTCGGCCACCATGCCCCCTTGGCTGATATTGAGCAAGGCGCCGACGAAGTCGAGGTTCTCGGCCAGCGTCAGCACATTCTTCGTCGCGTCGGCGTGTCCGACATAGTGGGCTTGCGCAGCAAGCGGCTCGTCACTTTCAGGCTCAAGTGAGATCGTCCCCCCGGCAAGCGGCAAGAGGCCGGCGAGCGCCCGCAACAGCGTCGACTTTCCCGCCCCATTCGGCCCCGTGAGCGCGAGACACTTGCCTGATCGAACCGTGAAGGAGAGGTTGCAAATGACGGTGCGGCCGCCGCGTTCAATGCGAAGATCTGAGGCAGAAAGTTGCATGGGTGGTTAAACCGTGAGCAGCCGGCGCGCGCGTTTTCTTATCATCTGTGTAGCTTGATGCGTCAAAATAAATTATAGACGCAAACTCCTCCCCTTTCGATAGTTTGCCGGGGTACGCCGATGACTTCGCTCGACAGTTTCAAAAGCCGCAAAAAGCTCACCGTGGGTAGCAAGACCTATCATTATTTCTCGCTGAAGGCGGCCGAGAAAAATGGGCTTTCGGGCATCTCGGCGCTGCCCTTTTCGATGAAGATTCTGCTCGAAAATTTGCTCCGCTTCGAGGATGGCCGATCGGTGACGAAGGAGGACATCGAGGGCGTTGCCGCCTGGCTCTCGAACAAGGGGAAGAAAGAGCGGGAAATCGCCTTCCGCCCTGCCCGCGTTCTCATGCAGGACTTTACCGGCGTGCCCGCCGTGGTTGACTTGGCGGCGATGCGCAACGCCATGACGGAGCTTGGCGGCGATCCCCAAAAGATTAATCCCTTGGTACCGGTCGACCTCGTGATCGACCATTCCGTCATCGTCGATGCCTATGGCAACAGCAAAGCATTCAAGATCAACGTCGAGCACGAATATGCGCGAAATGGCGAGCGCTACCGGTTTTTGAAATGGGGCCAAAGCGCTTTCAACAATTTCCGCGTCGTGCCGCCAGGCACAGGCATCTGCCATCAGGTGAACCTTGAGTACCTCGCCCAGACGGTCTGGACCCGCAAGGAAAAATATACACCCGCGCGTGCAAAACCTTCGACGATTGAAGTTGCTTACCCGGATACGCTCGTTGGCACGGATTCCCACACGACCATGGTCAATGGGTTGTCGGTCCTCGGCTGGGGCGTCGGCGGCATCGAGGCGGAGGCCTGCATGCTGGGCCAGCCTCTCTCCATGCTGCTACCCGAAGTCATCGGCTTCCAATTAACCGGCGCGCTGACGCCCGGCGTGACGGCAACGGATCTCGTCCTCACCGTCACGCAAATGCTGCGGCAGAAGGGCGTCGTTGGCAAGTTTGTCGAGTTTTTTGGCCCGGGTCTCAATCACCTCTCGCTCGCGGACCGCGCGACGATCGGTAATATGGCGCCAGAATATGGCGCGACCTGCGGCTTCTTCCCCATCGACTCGGAGACCTTGTCTTACCTTGCAACTTCGGCGCGGTCGCCCTCCCGCGTGGCCCTCGTTGAGTCTTACGCGAAAGCGCAGGGTCTTTTACGCACCAAGGCAACGCCAGACCCCGTCTTTACCGATACATTATCGCTCGACCTTTCATCCGTCACGCCATCCATGGCCGGGCCAAAACGGCCGGAAGGAAGAGTGGCGCTGAGCGATGTTGGGACAGGCTTCAAAGCCGCGCTCGAGAGCGAATATAAAAAGCCCGGCGAGTCCGCCACACGGTACCCTGTCGAAGGGAAAAACTTTGATCTCGGCCATGGCGATGTCGTTATCGCCGCAATCACCTCTTGTACGAACACCTCGAACCCGAGCGTGCTCATCGGCGCGGGGCTCCTCGCCCGCAACGCCGTCGCCAAGGGGCTTTCGGTCAAACCCTGGGTGAAGACATCGCTGGCGCCGGGAAGCCAGGTCGTCGCCGATTATCTCGCCGCCTCGGGCCTGCAAAAATCGCTCGATAAGATTGGCTTTAATCTCGTCGGCTTCGGTTGCACGACCTGCATTGGCAATTCTGGTCCGCTCGACCCCGAAATCTCGAAAGCCATCAACGACAATGGCATTATCGCCGCGGCGGTGCTCTCCGGCAACCGCAATTTCGAGGGACGTGTCAGTCCCGATGTGCAAGCCAACTATCTCGCGTCGCCGCCTCTCGTCGTCGCTCACGCGCTCGCTGGCACGGTCGCCATCGACCTTGCAAGCCAACCGCTCGGCCAGGATAAAAAGGGCAAACCCGTTTACTTGAAAGACATCTGGCCGTCTGAAGACGAAATCGACGAAATTATCGGGCAATTCGTCACCAAAAAAGTATTCAAGGCGCGTTACGCCAATGTTTTTGATGGCGACAGCCATTGGCGCAAGGTGAAGGCTCCGGCGGGCGAAACATACAAGTGGGATATCGGCTCAACCTATGTGCGCAATCCTCCCTATTTCGAGGGGCTCGAAATGGCGGTCAAGCCGGTGGAGGATATCGAGAATGCGCGCATTCTGGCGCTCTTCGGCGATAAAATCACGACGGACCACATTTCTCCCGCGGGTTCGATCAAGGAGGTCTCGCCAGCGGGCCAATATCTCCTGGAGCGCCAGATTTCGAAAGCCGACTTCAACCAGTACGGAACGCGGCGGGGCAATCACCAGATCATGATGCGCGGCACCTTCGCCAATATCCGCATCAAGAACTTCATCCGCCAGAAGGCGGACGGGCTCGTGCCGGAGGGCGGCCTTACAAAACATTGGCCTGACGGCGAGGAAACGCCGATTTTCGATGCCGCCATGAAATATGAAACGGAGGGCGTGCCGCTCGTCGTCTTCGCCGGGGCCGAGTATGGTAATGGCTCCTCGCGCGATTGGGCGGCGAAAGGCACACGGCTTCTCGGCGTGCGCGCCGTCATCGCCGAGTCTTTCGAGCGCATTCACCGCTCGAACCTTGTCGGCATGGGCGTGCTACCGCTGACATTTGAAAACGGCACGAGCTGGAAGACGCTTGGCCTCAAGGGCGATGAAACCGTCACCATCCACGGCCTCGGCGAAACGCTGAAACCGCGCCAGACGATGGAGGCCGAAATCACTTTCGCCGACGGCCGGGTCGAGAAAGTGCCGCTCCTTTGCCAGATCGCCACGCTCGACGAACTCGAATATTTTAAAAACGGCGGGATTTTGCCTTACGTCTTGCGCCAGCTCGCAGCGGCTTAAAGACTTGCGCCGGCGGAAAAAGCGACATGGCTTGCGTAACGAATACGCAAGCCATGTTTCATCTTAGAGGGGGAGTTTTTAGTGAATGATGACTCTGGGGGAAGACAAGGCGGGCGCATCGGCGCCGCCGTTATAACTAACCTGGTAGGCACGTACGGCATGCTCGTTGGGGAATGAAACGTAGAGGACTGAGCGCGCTTTGTCGAAAGCGATGCCACGCGGCTCCGACGAAAGCTTTGTCAGCACGATTTTTGGAGACGAGCTTTCCCCCTTGACCGCGATGCTTTTCGCGTCCGGATCCGTGTAGAAAATATTATGATTCCCATCCGCGGCCGCCGCGAAAGCGGAGCTGAGAACCCTCACCGAATAACCGTCATAAGCAAGGGCAAATGCCGGTTGATCACTTGCAACGGCATATGATTGGCGTTTGTTTGAGAAACCGCTTTTCGCACTCTCAGATTCAACCACAATGTCATAAGCATTGACGCTGGCAGCCGCAGGCTTACCCCCTTCGGAACCGCTGGACTGGTAAAGCACGCCATCCGAATCTACCGCCAAAGTCATCGGGAGATCACCGCGCGGCACGGGTAAAGTATCGGCTAGCTTGGCATCCCGATCATAAATATCGATACGTCCCGTCGGTCCCACCATGCCGGCATAAATCCGGCCATTCTTATCAAGGGCAAGGGAGACGGCATTGCCGCCTTGCGCAAATGAGGAAAGCTTATTGGACGCGGGATGATAAACTGAAATTGCCGCGTTTCCCGGATCGGCGATGTAGAGCAATCCTTCTTGATCCACGGCGAGCGCATAGGGGTATTTCAGGCTCGCGGACCTCGGCGTCAAGGCGAGAGTTGAAACGGCGAGCATCGGCAAAATCGCTACGGCGGCTTTCAACATCCAACGGCGGCTCATGGCTCATCTCCTCTTTCTCGAAATAGTTTCGAAGTAAGACAACTTTAGCCAACTTCGTTTCCGCGAAAGTGCTGTGGCGCACGCGTCGATGCTTTGGCAGCCTGAGCGCGAAATAGACCCTTCGCGCTCGGCGATGATTATGAAATGGGCGTGCGCTGCAATGAGAGCGCCGGCCAATGAGCGCCAGCGGTGTAATTCACATCATAAGCTCGGACAGAATGTTCGTCCGGGAATGAAACGTAAAGCTTCGAGCGCGCCTGATCGAAGGCAATTCCATAGGGTGACGAGGGCAAATTGGCCAGAAGCACCTGAGGCGGAATTCCACCATGGCCAACGGCGACACTTTTTGCATCCGGGTCTGCATAAAAAACATTCTCATTGGCATCGGTCGCTGAGGCGGCGGGAAAATCGGCGAACTCGAGCCTCAGATGTCGAAGCCAGGTGTAATACTCAGGCCCCGATGCGAATAACGAAAGCTGCTGAGAAGCCGGATCATACGTCAGGATCTGTGATGTTCCAGCGTCGGCGATGTAGAGGATTCCGGAACTCTCTTCGACGTCTAATTGAGAGGGCCGTTGGAGTGCCACTGGCTGCGCAGTGGCGAATGCGGAACAGGCGAACTGTAGACATGCCACAGCGGCAACTCTGGCAAAAAAATTACGCTGCATAGGAAACTCCTTTCCTAAAATACATGCTTAAGGAAGTAGAGCGATATGGATCTGTGCGGTGTGCGCTCCCGCACACTCAGATGAGGCGTTGTAGCGCGCGCGGCGGTGCTTCCGGCCGCGTCCACCATAGGCGGTCGAAAAAAGCGATTTTTGCATCGCAGGAAAATTGCTAAGGCCCTGGCTTGCCAGCCGCCGCCCAATGTGATTGGTGCGGGCAAAAACACGGAGGCGCGCGCATGGCCCACAAACTCTTTGTTCTTCCCGGCGATGGCATCGGTCCCGAAGTCATGGCCGAGGTCGAAAAGATCGCCGCTTGGCTGGCCTGGGCTGGCCTTGCCCATTTCGAGATCGAGAAGGGGCTTGTGGGGGGCGCGGCTTATGACGCCCACAAAACCGCGATCAGCGAGGCTGATATGGCGCGCGCCCAAGCGGCGGATGCGGTTCTTCTCGCCGCCGTTGGCGGCCCAAAATGGGACCATGTTCCCTATGATGCGCGCCCGGAAGCGGGCCTTTTGCGGCTGCGCAAGGATCTCAAACTCTTCGCCAATTTGCGCCCGGCGATCTGCTACCCGGCCCTCGCCGATGCCTCATCGTTGAAGCGGGAGCTGGTGGACGGGCTCGACCTCATCATCGTTCGCGAACTCACGGGCGGCGTTTATTTCGGCGAACCAAAAGAGATGATTGAGCTCGGCAACGGCCAGCGCCGCGCCATCGATACTCAGGTCTATGACACCTATGAGATCGAGCGTATCGGCCGGATCGCCTTCGAACTCGCCCGCAAGCGTCGCAACAAGGTCACCTCCTCCGACAAGCGAAACGTCATGAAAACCGGGGTGCTTTGGGATGAGGTGATCAAGGCTTTGCATGCCCGGGAGTATCCCGATGTCGAGCTCGAACATCAGCTCGCCGACGCGCTCGGCATGCAGCTCGTGCGCCGGCCAAAGCAATTCGATGTCATCGTCACAGATAATCTCTTCGGCGACATGTTATCCGACGTGGCGGCGATGCTCACGGGCTCGCTCGGCATGCTCCCCTCGGCTTCGCTCGGCGAGGCGAGCGAAGGCAGCGAGACGCGCAAGGCGCTTTATGAGCCGGTGCATGGCTCGGCGCCGGATATCGCGGGCAAGGGCATCGCCAATCCGATCGCCATGATCGGCTCTTTTGGCATGGCGCTGCGATACTCCTTCAACCTCGGCACACTTGCCGATCGCATCGACAAGGCCATCGCGGGCGTGCTAGCGAAAGGCTTGCGTACGGCAGATATTGCCCGCGAGCGAGAAGCAACGTTATCAACGTCTCAAATGGGCGATGCCATTCTTCGTGAATTGCAGCGGGAAGTATAGTAATGCGAGTGCCGTCTGGGTGACGAAGAGCGTCAATGGCGGCCGCGGCGAACGTGGGCGGGTGCTTAAATGTCCGATCAGAGTTCAACTAATGGAGATGGAGTTGACCAACATGCTCGAGCGCCGTGCTCGCGGCGCTATCGGCCCTAATCTACCCTGGCATCCTCTTACCAGCTTATAGCCTCATTACCCAAGGCCGGAAAACCTCGCCCTACACCCCGGCAATTTGCGCCTCGCTCAATCCGGGTCAATGATGCGCGTGAAGTGCCCCATTTTGCGCCCGGCTCGAATTTCCGCTTTTCCGTATAGGTGTAGATGGGTGTTGCGCTCTGCGAGGATTTCCGGCCATAGAAGGACGTCTTCGCCAATAAGGTTTTTCATTTCCCAATACTCACCATATTGCGTCCTCAGGCGGCCGGTTTCGCCAAGTGGCCATCCCGCGATCGCGCGAACATGCTGCTCAAACTGCGAAGTTACGGCGCCATCAAGAGTCCAATGACCCGAGTTGTGGACGCGCGGAGCGATTTCATTGACACGGAGCTCACGGCGTTCGCCGTTGCGAACAACAAACATTTCGACAGCAAGAACCCCCGAATACTCGAGCGCCTCGGCGATGCGCCGGGTCAGTTGGATCGCCGCGGCGCTGATCTCAGGAGGCAAGCGGGCGGGCACGCGCGTTGATTTGAGAATTTGATTTTCATGAATGTTTTCTGCAACATCATAAGCCGCAAAGGAGGAATCGGGACCCCGCGCGGCGACGACAGATATTTCCATCTCGAAAGGAACAATCGACTCCAAAATGGCCGGTACCCCGCCGAGGGCGCAAAATGTAACGGCAAGATCCGCGCCCTCTCGCAGCAAAATTTGCCCCTTCCCATCATAGCCGGAACGCCGCGTCTTAAGGATTGACTGGCGTCCGACCTGAGCGACGGCACGAGCGAGCGCGCCGGCATCATCGACCCGCGCGTAGGAAGCAAATTCTGCTCCGACGCTTGCTAAAAACTCCTTTTCACGTAACCGGTCTTGGCAAATTGCCAGGGTGGCTGGGCTCGGCCGCGTGAGATTGAGGTCCGCGAGGAAAGAGGCCGTATGAAAAGGGATGTTCTCGAATTCATAGGTGATTAGATCGACCGATGAGGCGAAGGCGGCCAACGTTTCGCGGTCTTCGAAAGCCGCCACCGTTCTTGAACTTGCCACATCAAGCGCTGGGCTTTCGGCCTTCTCGGCGTAGACATGGGTTTTGAGCCCGAGTTTGGCGGCCGCCACAGCAAGCATACGGCCAAGTTGCCCACCTCCCAAAATGCCTATTGTTGCGCCGGGCGCGAGATCGTAAGGCATTGGTTAGCTCTCTGCCGGAGGCCGTTCAGCCACGGCATCGGATTGGGCCAATCGCCACTCCTTCAGCCTAAGTTCGATGCAAGCGTCTTGTAAGGCGAGGATCGAAGCAGCGAATAAAGCGGCATTGGTCGCACCCGAGGTGCCGATCGCGAAAGTTGCGACCGGAACGCCGGCCGGCATTTGGACGATCGAAAATAAGGAATCTTCACCGCCGAGCGAAGTCGTTTCTATCGGAACACCTAGGACAGGCAGAGAAGTCATTGCAGCGGTCATGCCCGGAAGATGAGCCGCCCCTCCAGCGCCAGCGATAACGACTTTAAATCGTGCCGCTTGGGCAGATTTTGCAAATGAGACTAAACGGTCCGGTGTGCGGTGCGCGGATACGATGAGAGCGGAATAGCCGATTTCGAGTTCGTCAAGAATGTTCGCGGCGTGGCGCATCGTTTGCCAATCGGATGCACTGCCCATGATGATTGCGACAGGTTTTTCTGTGGGGGACAAGGAAAGTCGAGACCTTCAGCCAACTTAAAGGCTGCGGCATAAACGATGGTAGTGCTTTGCGCAAGCCGCCGAAGGGGAAGACGGCGGGACCTCAAACCCCGGCTTGGTCCCGCTTGGGGCCGGGTAGCGAGCGGCGGCCAGCCCAAGGAGCTCCGCGGCGACCATTAAAGAGTGTATCCGCGGTAACAGCGGCAGCATCGCGCTTAAGTTTACCACATATCAAATTTTGATTGCGATAATTTCCATGCACGCGCGATGCCGCTCGCTTATGTTATATTCTGCCGGATGAAATCCGAATTTTTGTAGAAGATCATACAATCGCTTTCGTGAAAAATTGTGGTAATGCTCGATTTCGCTCCAGTAGGGATTGATTTTATTCGCATGAAGCAGGCGCCAGATCATGCTGTCGATGTTCGGCATAGACAGGAATAGCAGGCCTCCACGCTTCAATAGCCTATATGCCGCGCCAAGTCCGGTCCGAGGAAACGGCATGTGTTCCAATACATCAGCCATACTGATGATGTCAAAATAGTCATTGTACTCTAATTCTTCTATCGGCTTGCAATGTGCTTCATATCCAAGTTGTTTGAGTACCCGCACATTTTCGTCGCGAAGATCTAGCCCGTAAGGAATATAACCCCACTCTTCAGCGGTGAAGAGCAAAGAGCCATTGCCGAAGCCGACGTCGAGCCAGATCCCGCTTTTCACATAACGCGCGATACGCTCGACCATTTTTGCAGCGGTAGGCCGCTGGCGTTCCATGTCGTAGCCGACGGTCTGGTTAGGCTGCGTCTTGGAGAAAACGATAGAGGCGGCTTGAGTATCAAAATAACCTTCTGTAAAAACATGACCACAGCTGCGGCATTCACACCAGTTTATCGAAGGTGGAAGATCTGGATGGTATATCGGGTGTTTCGAGCAATCGGCGGCTATGATCGCTGGGATGTCACTTCCATCGCAGAGCGGGCATGTAAGGTAACGTACCCTCGCTACCTGCGGTTTTTGTTTCACCTTAAGTGGTTGCGTTGCAACCGGAGCGACGGCAAAACTCGCTGGCTCGCCGCCATTCGCGAAAATCTCCCACATTCGGTCGAGAGCGCTCTCAAAATGACGAGTATAATTGGCGATATCAAAAAGAGGCGAGCTATGGATGTTGCTCAAAAGCTTATGCCGTAGAGATTGCAGATAGGCTGGATCACGCGCCAGTCGGAGCGCCACTGCCTCGTAAGCCGCTATTGAATCGGTGATGAGTTCTTTCACTCCGGCGGCTTCGAGCAAGCTTGCGGCTACGCGCCCAGCGAATGTGCTTCCCCGACACGTCAATACTGGAAGACCGGTCCATAGGGCATCGCTTGCCGTTGTATGCGCGTTGTAAGGCAGCGTGTCTAAAAAGAGATCCGCGAGGCGATGGCGGGCGAGATGTTCTGGGGATGCCAAGCGAGGTGCAAAAACGAGGCGAGAAGCTTCAATTCCGCGTTTTATTGCTTCGCGGCGAAGGTTATCTTTTACAAGCTCGTTGGCATCTAAAAGCCATAAAACGCTGCCAGGAATTGCCGACAGCAAACGCATCCAAACATCGAATATCTCCGGCGTAATCTTATAGCTATTGTTGAAGGAGCAGAAGACAAAACCATCCTCGGGAAGGCCATTGCCGGAGCGCGTCGGGGCTAGAGAGGAAATTATCCGCTTTGTATCATTTGGTTGGTAGCAATTTGGTAAATGCACGATTTTTTCACGGTAAGAAGACTGCTGGTCCAAGGGCAGCACGATCGGATCGGCAATGATATAGTCGATGAAGTCCGCTCCCAAAGTCCCTGGGAAGCCAATGAAGCTCACCTGAATGGGGGCCGGCCTACGCGCGGCGATCCCGGTGCGCGCATCCTTTGTGTAACCCTTTAGTTCGATAAGAATATCGATTTCCCGCTCCTTGATGAGCTGCGCGGCCTTCGCATCTGTAAGACCCCTGAGATCGATAAAATGATCAAACGCGTTGCGTAGCCGAATGCTAAGCTCGCTGCGATCATCTGGCCCGTGGGAATAAGCAAAAGTTTCAAAGCGGGACTTGTCGTGGCGCTCGAACAATTCGACCATCAGAAGCGCTGTCGCGTGGCGGCAAAAATCGGCTGACACGTAGCCGACTTTAAGCCGTTGACGCCGTGCGCGGCTCTGCCGCTGATGGATAAAAGCGGGGTAAGTGAAGGTTTTCGCAAAATTATGCGCGATGTTCAGATGCTCCAACGAAGTTAAAGACATGCTTAAGGTTGGGAAAGGATGGACTGCCTCGGCGGAAGCGGCCATACGTTCGCGAAGCTTTATTTCCTCATCCGTAATTCCATCCCAGTCACAGATCATTCGGCGTTTATGGTGCAGCCAGGTACGGACCGTTAGCAGGTCGGGATTGAGCTGAACCGCTGATTGATATGAATGAATTGCCTCCTTCAATCGCCCAAGCCCCTCAAGCGCCGCGCCTTTGGCGGCATGCGCTTCAGCAAGGGATGGATTGAGGGTCAGGGCCCGCTGGAAGATATCAAGTGCTTCCTGAAAATCGGCTTTTGCTAGTAAGAGGTTGCCGAGATTGATGTACGCCTCGGTGAAGCCTGGCCGCAGTCTAAAAGCGCGCTGGAATGCTTCGGCGGCTTTGTCGATCTCGCCCAGCTCACGTAAAATGTTTCCGTAGGTCAAGTAGGCATCAGCCGAGTCGGGGCGGCGGGATACAGTGGTCTTGCAAATATCAGCGGCTTCATCCGATAGGTTGAGCTTGCGGAGGACGTTTGCGCAATTGAGGTTTGCCTCGACGAAATTCGGATTTAGCGAAATGGCTTTGCGGTAATAAATCAAGGCTGCTTCGAGCAGACCTTGATCTTCGAGCGCGTTGCCGTGATTTGAATAGGCTTGCGCGAAGCCAGGAGCAATCGCGAAGGCTCGGCCCGTGGCATCAAGCGCCGCCTCCAAGTTGCCGAGGGCGCGCTGTACGGCTCCGAGATTCGAAAGAGCCTCGACGTAATCCGGCTTTATGGCGAGCGCCTCCTCAATCTGCTCGACGGCGGAAACGTGGTCCCCCTTCTGGTGCGCAATCAGCCCGAGGTGATGGCGGGCAAGGAAATTATCGGGTTCGCGGCGCAAAACTTCAGCATATGCGGCTTCGGCTTCCCCAAACCGCGTGCTGCCGAGATGCTCAATCGCATTAGTAAGGAGCTCCGCAGTGCTGAGGATGGGGGTTGGTGGTGTGCTAATTGCGTGCCCGCCGATAGAGGCAGGCTCATTTCCGGCCGCGAACATTGATGCCCTCTTATGAAGGATAAGAGAGAGGAATAAGCCCATGGGCTTGTGCCAAGCGTGCCTCACCCACCTGCCATTTCGCCGCGTCAGGCAGGGTTGAGGCAAGGCAGGCCGGTTACATTTGCCTTTGCAACGCAATGTTACTCTTGACGAGCGCAGCTCGTGTTTGAGCTCGTCGCGGCGCTGTTTCCATCCAAGCAAGAGGAAATAAATTTACATCCAATGGTAGAAGAGAGCACGGATCCGCCGTTCTTGGCAGCAGGGGTGCAAAAACCTTTACCCGCCGACTCCGAGTTTGCAGGTGAGCAAACACTCGAGGCTTTGCACGGAGCGATGCCCCGCGACGAGGTTAGGGCGTTGGTTGCCGCCGAGGCCGAGGCATTACACCAGCATGGCAAATTGACAGGCGATAAGGATTTTCTCCAATCGGCAATTGCTCGTTACCAGGACCTCCTTGTTTTGTACCCTCGCCAGGATTTTCCACGCGAATGGGCGGCCACCAAGATTAGCCTGGGCGCCGCGCTTCAAGCTCTTGGCGAGGCCGGCGGAGGGAGCGAAGCATTGGAAGATGCCATCGCTGCTTATGGCCAGGCGCTGCAAGAAAGCAATCGCGGAACTATGCCGGCCATCTGGGCCATGGCTCAGATGAGCCTTGGTACAGCGCTTTTCCAACTCGGCATGCTGACTGCGAGCCCAGGGCGCATAGAGGAAGCCGCCTGCGCCTTCAAGATGGCCTTGCTCGAATATAGTCTTGAGGAATCGCCGCTTGATTGGTCGCGAACGCTCATGAATCTTGGCGCGGCGCTGGAAGCCTTGGGCGCGCATGGGCAGCGCGCCATTCGGTTGACGGAGGCGGTCGCGGCCTACCAAGAAGCCTTGGAAGCCGACATCCGGGAGGCCGCGCCGGGTCTATGGGCAATGATTCAAGCAAGCCTTGGCAATGCACTCTTTCGCCTCGGCGAACTCGATGGAGACGCTAAATTCCCGCGGCAAGCCGTTACGGCCTTCCGGAGCGCATTGGAAGGATATAGCCGCACGCGTGCTCCAAAGCAGTGGGCTGCGACGCAGATTTGCCTCGGTAATGCTCTCCAAACACTCGGTACCCGTCAAAACGCACCAGAATATATGGAAGAGGCTGCTAGCGCATACCGTGGAGCCATGCAGGAGTTTGCCGCCTCGCAAGCTCGCTTTGATTGGGCGATGGCCGCCGTTTGCCTTGGCAATGCAGTGAAGACGATGGGATCCCATACCAACGATGCAGCAAAGCTTGAAGAAGCAGTATCGGTTTACGGAGCCGCTGAAAAGGAGTTTTCACGCCTTCGCGCGCCCTTCCAAAGCGCGACAACAAAGCTCGCCCTTGCATCAACTTACCACGCACTCTACACGAGGGATCGGCGTCTAGGGCATCTCGACAGCGCTCTCGAAGCAACCAGCGGTGCTTTGGCGAAACTAAATAGTTCGAACAGCCAACCCCATATTGATCAGGCGGTACGACTGCAAAAGAGTATTCTCGCGGCGAGGCAGGCTCATATTGATTAGCCGCTTGATTAGCCGCGAATCATCAAAATGCGCTTATGCGAACTCCTTACGCCAATCTGCAGCATACTCTCACGGATGAAAAGGAGGAGTTCGGATCAAGGTCAAGGTCTTTTGAGCCGCTCCCGCCGCTGCCCCAAGACAATCCGGTCGATCCTGCTCGCTCGCATGCGCGGTCTTTTTTGTGCGTGAGTTTATGGCGCTCGCGGAAGCGCTACAACACGGCGGCCCGGCGGCGCTCGATACGCTGGCGACGCCAAATCACGCCGCGGCTTGACGGCATGGCAAACAACCATCAATGGTAGCAAAGCCTCAAAAGCGCCCGGGAACTCGTGCGGTCTTCGAGCGCCTCGGCGAGCCGCCCATTGATCAATCATGCCGCAAGGAGCAGCGCCATGAATATGGCGAGCGGCGGACAAGGCTTCTCGCCATGGCAAACGAATAAAGAGAGGCCAAAGTGCGTTTCACAGGCTTAAAGCCCATTATTGCAAGAAGCTCCTCAAGGCTCGTTTTCAGTAAAACCGTCGCGCCGAGCCGCAAGCTCTCACGCCAATCGATTGTAGCGCCTTGATCGCCCCCAGCAAACGACTAGGAGTTAAGAGGCGCTCGCGATCGCAAGCGCTCAGCGATACCCGCGCGCAGATCTCGTTTCACGTGAAGCACTTTCTCAAACCCGCGGCATCGAGTGACTAGCCCGCAAGTAAGATGTTTGGGGGGAGTAAGATGTTTGGGGCGGCGACGGTTTTTCGCAAGAAATCTATCGAGGATCTGCAATCCGAGGCCGCGCAGAGGGGGGAATTCCGCCGCGTCCTCGGGCTTTGGCAGCTGACTGGGATTGGCCTTGGCGGACTTGTCGGCGCCGGCATCTTTGTTTTGACAGGCGTCGTCGCGGCAACGCAAGCGGGGCCAGCAGTTTCGCTGTCCTTCGTCATCGCCGGCATCGCTAGCGCGGCGGCGGCGTTGTGTTATGCCGAGTTCGCAGGCATGATCCCGGTGGCCGGCAGCGCCTACACCTATGGCTACGCCGTGCTCGGCGAACTCGCCGCCTGGGTCATCGGCTGGGACCTTCTGCTCGAATATGCGCTCGTGGTCGCCGTCGTGTCGATCGGCTGGTCCGGCTATTTGCAGGCGCTTTTGGCGGAGTTCGGCTGGGGGCTCCCGGAGCCTGTTGTCGGGGCTCCTGGCACTGGCCCCGGCCATGTCCTCAACCTGCCGGCGATGCTGGCAAGTTTTGCGACTGCCGTCCTCTTGTCCCTGCGCGTCGAATGGGGCGCGCGCTTCAATATGGGCATGGTCGTCATCAAGCTCGCCGCCGTGGTCCTCGTGATTGCCGCCGGTCTGCCATATGTCAATTTTGCCAACTGGCATCCCTTCATGCCGTTCGGCTTTGGCGGGGTCGCCGAGGGCGCGGCCGTCGTGTTCTTCGCCGTGTTTGGCTATGACACGCTGACCACCGCGGCGGAAGAGGCACGCGACCCGCAGCGCCAGCTGCCCCGCGCGGTGCTGCTTTCGCTAGCGATTTCGTTGGCGCTCTACATCGCCATGTCGCTGGTGCTGACAGGGGTCGTTCCCTACGGACGCTTGAATAGCGCCGCGCCAGTCGCCGCGGCTTTTACCGACATCGGTCTCCCTTGGGTGACGTTTATCGTGTCGGTGGCGGCCGTGGCTGGGATCGCCAGCGTCATGTTCGCCTTTCTGCTCGGCTGCGCGCGTATCTTCTTCGCGATGAGCCGCGATGGCTTGCTGCCCGCCTGGTTTGCCAAAGTGCATCCAAAATACCGCACGCCGCACCGGCCGGCGCTACTAGCTGGCTCCTTGACGGCGCTCATCGCCGCCTTTTTTCCGATTAAGCAGGTCGCCGAGCTTGTCAATATCGGCACGCTCTCGGCCTTCGTCATCGTCTGTTCTTCGGTCATCGTTTTGCGCCATACGCGGCCGGAACTCACCCGTAGCTTCCGCACGCCCTTCGTGCCCTTCATTCCGCTTGCCGGAATCGGCTTTTCCATCTGGCTATTGTCGAAGCTTCCCATCATAGCCTGGAAGGCATTTCTTACTTGGATGGCGCTCGGGCTTTTGATCTATTTTTCTTATGGCCGTAGATACAGCAATTTGGCAAAGCTATCCAAAGGTCCGGTGCCGGATAAATCAACCTGAACACTGGTGTAAGGATCCTGATGCGCAGCGGAATCATTTTCCTGCACCCGTAAGGACGGCGCGCCACATTCGTTTCACATTACCTAACCAGGCGTCTTCGCGGAACCTGGTCTTGACGATATAATTGATGTACCCAAAGCTCGATCGCAAAAGATTGGCGGTCAGGCCCCGGACATTGGGTGCGAAAATGTAAATCGGTGCTTCTTTTAAAGTTTGGTTACTCAGGCGCTCCTTATAGTCACCGTCACCGAGACCAAAATCAATTTGATGCGCAGCGCCGCTTTTGTCTTTCTGGAGCATCTCGATGGCACGCAGAATAAGATACATCCCTGGCGCATATTTTTTAAAAGCAGGATCGAAAGCCAGATAATCGCTCGTAAAAACTCCCCGGTGCAGCGTGCCGATCCAAAACGCTACGGGCCGCTCATCGATGCACAGTAGGAAACTTCGCAGCCACCCTATTCTAGCCAGAAACTCAAGGCGCGCTTTTGTGAAATCATTCATAACAAAGCCAACCCCTAAACTGCGCTGGTAAGATTTTTGTGCAACCAGTTCGACCTGTTGCATCAGCAAGGCGATATCCTCTTGTAAAGAGAAATTATTAATGCGGACATTGTTAAAATCATTGACTAAGCGGCGTTCGCGCTTGCGCTGCTGGTAGCGTTCGTTTTGCGATAGCGATGCGAGGAAGCTTTTCTCCTCCATCGGAAGATTCAAAATCCGGTGCTGTTCTGGAATAATGAGATGATCCCGACAGATGAATTTCGGCAGCGTCAAAGCTTGCCGCGCCAGCGGCGAAGTAAGCTCCGGGTAATGTAGAAGCGCAGCGTCAGCCTCGCCATTAGAGAGCAATTGTTGAATGGCGCCGATCAACAAACTAGCACTAATTTCATCGATGTTGCCGAGCCACCCGCCGTTGGAGATGACTAACGTTGTTAATTCGGGTGAGGGAATTTGAAAATAACCAATTTTGACTGGTAATCGAAGGCGTACACGTCGGCCAACGAGAAGGGCCTTTAACCCGGTTGCTGCTCTCAAAACCAAGATACAGGGTGTATCTTCTTGTGGGCGCGCCTCCACAAGAAATCGGAATAACTCGGGGTCGGCGTCACGTGAAGGACTACAGGCCAGCCAAAACTCGTGTATTCCATTTAAAGTCGAAATATTTTTTATGATTTCAACATTAGCACTGCCTGAGGATACCGAAGCTGTGCGAGAAATCTCCTCTTGAGGACCTTCGTAATCCGATGACACGCTTTTCTTCCCTCTAAAAAAGAATAACGTAATTTTCCTAGCAGAGCGAGCTTTACGTGAAAAGGGCTATTGGGAAAGTAGCGCCGAGACGATACACGCCCCGGCTGAATACCAACGAGGACTGAATTGATCCAATAGCAGAGGGCGGTGACGAGGCACAGGCCGGCGAGGAAGTTTCTGGCGGTTTTGTCCTAACGGGTTGCGATAGCGCGAAAATCCTTCAAGCGGCAATAGGTTCGCTCGATCACGTTGCGCAAACGATCGAGTTCGCATCGAAGGGGAAAAGCCGTTTCCTGCTGCCCTTATTAAGGACAGGGATCGTTCTGCGGGTGTCCGGGTGTCCAGGAAGAGACGCCAGTGGCCCACATCCTAGCCTTTGTCACCCATCATTTGTTCGCTCGGCGCCGTCGCGGTGCGCAGAGACGCGGCGCCCTTGACATCGGCGACGCGCGCCTGTCAGCAGGAAGGCCGTCGACGCCCGCATGGATTTTCGTCGTGCGGCCGCCGCGCGAGCGGCCAATGGCTTGGTTGTGCGCCCGCCTTTTCTGGCGGCGCTCGCCGAACGGTGCGCCTTGACAGCCGAACTGTCGATCATCGCAACCACCGGCGGGCCGGAGCATTCGACGAGAGCCGCGAATATTTTCTGACACAGGCCGCGTTGGCTCCAGCGGTTGTATCCATGAAAAACCGTCGCGTATGACCCATATTCATCGAGAAGCGCCGCACCGGCAGCCTTCGCGCAGCCGATGGATGATCCCGCTGATTATGGGGCGATCGTCCTGGCGTTCCGGTCCCGTGGGGACCCTTGGAAGAGGCGGCGCGAATCACCGCCCCTGGCTCGTCGTTGAGCCAGAAATTGTCCGCCATGAATCAAGTCCTCCCAAGACGCTTGATCACGGAGCTGCTGCCAGTTCAATGGGGTATAGTAGTCAATCGCGCAAATATTCTTCTTATGCGCTCGCGTCCGCCAATCCCCTTTGGGGGAAAAGGATATGACCACCGAAAGGGTGCTGACGCGGTTGGCGATGCGGTATTTCGAATCCACTCTGAAATATCCAGCCTCTGCATTGATAGGAATTTTGCTTCGCTAGTTGTGGCCGATTCTTAAGGCTATTCGTCCAAACTAAGGCATAGCGTGGCCGTGGCGTCACGTTAACGCCCAACGCGACCACGCTATTACCTTCTTCCTGTCGACAGCCCGTCCTCCTTTCGCCGGTATAGCAAGGCTTATGTCTCCCACTCAAAAGCGTTGACTAAATTGTGATGTATGATAACTGTCATTAGTCAATCATGCTAAATTGAGTGCAATCTATCGAAGAGGTTGTCATGCAGTGCAGCACAAGGTTTCATCGTTGTTGTTTCGTTCTTCTCATCGGCTTTGCAGTTTTGATCTTGGGGCAAGCGCGAGCTTTCGCGCAGGCAGTAAGCGCCACGGCAAGCCCTGCCAATGCCGCCGTGGAAGGGACCGAAACACTGGCCGCCACGGTGACGCCAGTCTACAATCACCAGGGCTGGGGCATTGTCAGTAGTATATCGTATAATGGACAGGTGGTTGCGAGCCAGACTTATACGGACTTGACCTTGACGGGAGGGGTCCCATTTACCGAAACTTGGAAATGGCAGGTGCCAGCCAACTCCAGCGTCGGAACCTACACCTTCACAGCCCAAGCGTATGATGAGTATGGAAACCCCTTAAACAGCGCTCAGACGACGTTTCAAGTGGCAGCATCTACGCAAGGCTCGGGGGGGTCGCCATCAGCAAGCGGCACAACCATCCCGCCGGCAACCCAGATTGTCGATGCGAGCAACAATGTCTGGACGGTTGGCACGAATGGCATCTGCTATGAGAACGGCGTGCAGCCGGGTGGCTGCGCAAATGTGACAGAGCTACTCTATTACCAAGGAAATATTTACGCCAACACCACGGCCTACGGGTGGTTCCTATTCAACGGAACTTCTTGGGCGGCAATCGCTGGGACTCCGACAACGCCATCAGCCAGCGGCACAACCATCCCGCCGGCACCCCAGATTGTCGATGCGAGCGGCAATGTCTGGACGGTTGGCACGAATGGCATCTGCTATGAGAACGGAAAGCAGCCGGGTGGCTGCGCGAATGTGACGGAGCTACTCTATTACCAAAAGAATATTTACGCCAACACCACGGCCTACGGATGGTTCCAATTCAACGGAACTTCTTGGGCGCAAATCGCTGGGAGTCCGACAGCAACACCGGCGCCAACGCCAACGCCAACGCCGGGCCCGGTGGCTTCAGGCACCTGCCCGCAGGGAACGACCTACGTCTCCTTTGGTGACGGCTGCCAGAATGCCGTAGCCGGAAGTTATGTCCAACACACGAATTTCTTTACCGGGTATACTCCCTTCGGCACTTATCCCACGCGGCCGCCGTGGAATGTCGCGGGCGTCGACTATCCGGTCGGCAGCTATGGAACCGCGAGCCCGCCCGGCGCTGGCAATCCATTGCCATCTTGCGTTTCTGGAAATGGTCCGACCTACACGGTCACGGCGCCATGTACGATTCAAAATTTCAACTTCTCCGTGAACACTCCAGCAACCGGGACTTGTTTCGTGGTTCAAGGAAGCGGGCTCGTGACGTTCAACAATGTCATCTTCCAAAGCGGGACATCGAGCTGGTGCTCGCAATACGCAGGCTTTATCGCGATGACGCAGTCAGCTAGCGTCATCGTCCAGCATAGCACATTCCTCTCGAACTACACCTGTCACTGCAATGGTCTCATTACGATGTCCGGCAGCGGTACATTAATGACGCAATATAATTATTATTACCATGTCGATGGGCGTGTCGTTAATGTGAATGCTGGCGCAACCGGCGGTATCACAAATCAGTACAACTATATGGAAGGTATGGGTAATGGAAATGAACATGGTGAAGTCGTCGAGATAAACTCGAATACTGGCACCTGGACTTACAGCGAACTCTGGAACACCTATTACCTGACGCCCGAAAGCCAGGCAGATACGACATTTATCTACATGCAGAATGGCGCTCCCGGTGGAGGCGTGATGGGTGCCGCCAATACAAACTACAATACCCTGGTTGGCCGAAACAACGGCGTGAACGGCGGGGCGATTTGGTATGATTGGACCTACAATATCAGTATCGGTCCGATACAGATAACAAATAACTATGTCGACTGCGGCCAGGCCAGTTGTACTGGATCAAATTCCAGCAACATTGGTTTTTACTTCTGGCTGATGATTAACGGAACAGGCCCAATCACGGGTGGCTATACCTGTTCCGGAAATTTCAGCCTTGTCACGGGTATCAAGTCAACAGGTGCCATGGGCAATGGAATTTCTTGCAGTTAGATAACCGAGCCGACACGCCCCGCCACTGCTCTGTCCCTAGGATCGAGCTGACGGCATGTTCCTGAAGAAAAGCCGACTTGGACAACATCCACGTCGGCTTCTTTTTGTAAAAAATCCTCGTCTGCGTGAGTAGCTGGAAAAGATTTGGTGCTTTGCGCTCAGGCGCTTAGACTAGTCCGCGGCGCCGGCGCTCCCGCGGCGAAGCAGCGGCCCCGGTTCGATCTCGGTGTTGCAACCATCGCCCGTCTCTGGCTTTGGCTAGCGGCTACCTAGTCTGACTTCCCGCACTGAGCCATTTTCGGATGCAATTGATCACCCGTCGTCGATGGCGGAACCTTGGCTCTCGCTCAGGCTTTTAAATTATTGCCGGTACCAATTACTGCCAGATTGCCCAAATGCGCCCGCACGCCCAACAAAAAACCCGTGAGGATCCAAATTGCACCCCAGTAAAAGGTCGTTGTCGCGACAAACATGGAGACCCAATTGACGACATTGAGAGCGAGCGCGAGTGATTTTTCATCGGGCGTTAAATTGAGATTGGGATTTGCCGTATCGATCTTTATCGAAGCGCAACCTAAAAAAACCATGGCCGAAAGAACCATACCCGGAATTCCCAAAAAAACCGCGTTACGCAACCAAAGCGAATCTATGCTCGGCAGCAAATCATCCGTGAGGCTTTCCTGCCCTGTTCCATATCCAACAAACGGGGACTCCATGACGAAGGGCCAGAGAAGCCGCCATTCCATGAGCCGATAGTCTGCGGTCGTGGGGTCGAAACAAATTTTGCTGAAAATCAATGCCCAAGGATTGGATGAGCCGATAAATATCACCGTTAACACTAAAAGGATGCCGCTAAGCAGAATGATCCACCGCAACGAAAAGCCGCGCAGTATTCTATCGTAAAGAATCAATGCCATTCCGATGACAAGCGCGCCCGCCGGCGCCGAGGACAGCGCCGTCATAAGCCCGATCAAGCAGCCTACGGTGATGAACCACCGCGAAACCCCATGGTAGGCGGTGGATAGCAAGATGCCAAACGCGCAGACCGTGCCGAGAAGTATTGGATGCTCGATTGTACTTGCTGCGCGAAGGAGCCCCAAACGCCAATCATACTGCGTTGCATGATCCCAAATCTTTGCATACCCCGTTACCTTTGATACTAGGTTTCGGATAAACCATTCATTCGTTGCCCAGTCGAAGAGACCAAGCAACCCAATCACAGAAATCCCGTAGAGGATTGTTTTGGTAATCTTTAGCGCTGGGCCGCTTTGTGTATCAAAAACCCGTACCGCAATGTAAGGAATGCAGAATTCGAGGGCACTCGAGCCGCCAAAAGCCAGACCACGATCTAAGCTTTCGGCAAGTGACGGAGCGATGATCATCCATGCCCCGAACAGCGGAATCAATGCGTCGTCCCAGACAAACCGGTAATCAGGACGTGAAAATAGCTGGGCAAAGCGATAGAGGGTCGCCGGAGCGGCCAAGAGCATGAATAGGCGGGCAACCGTCAACCGAAGTGGGCCAATGCTGAACGAGGATTCCTCTGGCAGAAACATCGTGACCGCGATCAGCGTAACGAGAAGGGGAACCGCCGCAGTTTTGGACACTTGTCCAAGCGACGTTTCATCCTGTCCAACCGCGGTAGCAAAACTTCCGTTCATTTCTGTCATCTCACGTCAGCGGCTTCCGTCCGATCGAGTTCAATAGCGCCGTCCGATCCTCGAGCGATCACCGCTTCGCGATGATTCCAGCTCCGCAACAACCCTACGGCCAGGAGACCGGCCGGAATCAAGAAGAGAGCTGCAAGCTGGAGTCGGCTCCCCAGGCTTGCCTCGGGCAACAGCAAAGTTCCGCCGAAAATCATAAGGGCACTGAGCACGCCGCCGAGGAGTGATTTTTCGATAGAAGGACGGGCGGGGGGCAATTGCCGCATGACAATCCGCTGGAAAGCCGCAGTCGACGCTATGTCCCCCACCAATACACCGATAAGAATGGACGACATGTCGTGGTCGAAAGCGGCAATCACGGCGGCAATCACAATACCACATCCGCCCACCATATTGGCGAACGTCAATTCCTTTGTTCGGGCCAGCGTCAATAAAGAAAGAGTCGGCGCCCAGCGCAGTACGCGAGTGAATACTATTAAGGATACAAGAAGACGGGTGGATTGCGTGACCTTGTAAGCCTTACCGAAAATCAATGGAACAACGACATCGAGACCTAAAGACATGCTGCAAGCGTACATGAAGCCGACGAGGGAGAAACCCCAAACGACCAACACATAGCTTACCTCTAACTGCCGCCTCTCGTGGTCGCGGGCGAACATTGCTAAGGCAACGCTTGCAACGATGCGATAGACCGTCGAAAGCGGAACGATCGCGATGTTCAGGACAACCGCGTAATTCGCCAAGGCTTCAAGGCCAGAGTAATGCCCGACCAGCATTCGGTCAGCTTGCGTCATGACTGCAAGCACAATTCCGTTTGCGACAAGGGGTAAGCCATACGCCAGCACTTGGCGGGCAATAGTGGCGTCCGCTCGCGCTGAAAATGGCGAAGGCGCAAGACGATGCGTCATTATGACGAAGGCTAAAGCTTCGACGCTGAAAGCCACGATAATTACGCGATGGTCACGCAAAACGTAGGCCATCGCGATTGTGGCCGTAAGAGAGATCAGCTGTGACGAGGTGATCGAAATGGCTTCAAGCCGATAGTTATAATCCCGTTGCGCCTGTTTGACGCCAAGGTGTCCAAATCCGCGAATGAACGCTGGCAGGGCGGCCAGCATGAAACTGGATGCAAATTGTGGAACGTCGAACAGCCGCGCTGTTGGGGAAGCGCAAAGCACGATGACGAAGGATAATAGAATACCACGCCCGATCTGCAGCGCGTGCACGGTTGCTAAGGCCTTCAGATCCTCCTTTGGCTTATTAAGAATAAAACGGTCGAGCCCGATGTCCGATGCAAGTTCGGAGGCAAAAATTAGAAGCGTGATCGCAATTGCTACACCGAACTCGGCCGGCGCGAGAAGGTGCGCTAGAATCACCGTTCGCACGAAGCGCAAAATCAGCTCCGAACCGGTCCCCGCCGTTGTAAAAAAAAGGCGTACGGCCCATAGACGCAACCGGGGAGGAAAGACAGGAAACTTCAACGGCCCTTTAGGCACACGTTCCTCGCAAATAAAAATCAAATGACTATGTTAATGATATGTGGGCAATGTTAATAATATTAAAGAAATCTGCTTTCCTTGTGAAAGCTGGCGGCTCGAGCTGAAAAAAGGGTAACCATATTCGGATCGGTCATTTTGTCAGTTTTAGCATCAAATTGCTTAATTTTATCCCCTTTATTCCATTTGGCTAGGGCCTTTTGGCCGATGAAGCTCAATTCATGAGAGGTTAAAAACGAGACTCGGTTCAATTGCCTCAGCCAATGTCGGTGGCGACGAACTCAGCCGCATCCCACTCAAAAATCAGCCCTTTAACTTAACCTGATCGTTATCTTGCAAGCTTATGAGAAGGATTATGTCTACCGTCAAGACGAAGCATCTTAGACGCACGGTGCCGGTTTTGTTTGTGCAGATATAAAAGCCTGAAACCAGGGAACCCGGAAGAACTCGCCGGTGCAAAACTTCCATAGAAAGCCGATCATGAAAAGCCTTGTTCAATTTCGTTTTTTGAGAAATTTTTTTATTCGCGCAAAATTATCATATTTTCGTATAATTTGGGGAATGGATATACACCCTAGCGTCCTTTTTTCGCTCTCGGTGCGATTCGATACTACCTACCCCAAGGGCATCCACATCGCGGAAAACACCTATCTTGCGTTTGGGTCAGCTATCTTCGCTCATGATGGCTCCCGTCGTCTTTATAAAGACACGTGGGTCGGGCCCAATTGTTTTATTGGCGCGCGCAGTATCATCATGCCCGGCGTGCGCATCGGCGAGAACTGCGTCATTGGCGCGGGAAGCGTCGTAACCCATGATGTTCCGCCCCGCTGCATCGCTGCTGGCAATCCAGCGCGCATTATCAAGAAAAATATTATCGTTGGGCCTTACGGCATCGTGCCTATGCCCGATAAACAGCAAAACCATAGCGCTTTACCGTAATCCGCCGATGAAAGCGCTTTCAATGAATGCTTGCCTAAGATTCAATGGGGTATAGACTCTAAATACCCAAGGCCTTTTTGGGCGCGATTTTGTGCGATGCTCATTTGATATATCCAGCTCGAACCGTCCAATAAGCCCATTGGTTCGCAAAGCGCTCGGCTACGGGTTCGGGTGGAATTTTTGCCCCTAAACGCTTGCGGCGTATCTTTGAAACGGCCCCGTTTTTGTGATATCTTTTGGGCATTGCTTAGGGAAGCTTCCTATCAGTCTACATCGGGCGCAACAACTAAAAATAGCCAATCAGGACACCCCTTTTCGTGTTGAGAAGCCCTGTTTTCCTCATCCCTCTTATTCCAGTTCTTTCGCAATTGATCGAACCCGTGCGACATACGGGAGCTACGGTAGTTGGCAGAGCCCCTTATACCTGCCCGCAGGGGACAGCCTACACGTTGGCAGGGGATGGTTGCGCGGGCGCACAGGACAATGGCAGCGTCCGACGGCCAGACTATTTTTGGGGATTCATTAACGGTGTCGTTTACCCGACCCGCCCCCCCTGGAACGTGGCAGGCGTTGATTACGCGGTTGGTTACTCCGGAACGCTCAAGGACCCCTCGGTTCCTAACAGCCTGCCGCTTTGTGTCGAAGGCAGCGGGAACACCCGGAGAATAGATGCCGACGTCCAGCCGTGTGTGCTCGATCATTTTGATTTCTCTCTGAACGGTGGTTATTGCTTTAAAATTACAGGAGCTAACCGAAATACCGTTGTTTTTTCTAATGATCTATTTTCGCATGGGCCGAGCAATTGCACTGAACACTCCGGCTGGATTTTCATAGATCGCGATACGAAAGCGAATATCTTGGTGCAACATAGTGAATTTGACGACAATTACTCTAGTCATAGCAACGGTGCCATAACCACGTCTGGAGACGGCGATATTACCGTATCCTATAGCGCTGCCATTGGGATCACTGGCAGGTTAGAGAACGTAAATAATGGAGCAACGGGCTCGATAACCAACAAATACAACTACGTGGAAGGCATTGGCAATGGTGAAGAACACGGAGAAATTGTCGAGATAAATACTAAAGAACCATATGTTTACAATGAGAATTGGAATAATTACTACGCTTCTGATACAAACTGCTGCGATACGGCATTTCTATACATCACATCGGGAGCGCCAGGACCGCAAGGCCCAGGACTCCTACTTTCGGCAACGGCCAGCTACAACGTACTTATTGCGCGTGCAAACCCCACCCAAAAGAATGGAGTGACTGTATCGGCGCCGATTTGGGTCGACACCACATTTACGAACGACATCGAGACTTTAGCGGTAGATAATAATTACATCGACCCGTCTGGATCATATCATGCTGTTTTCGTTTACCCACCCAACGACACTGGATCAATTGGAGCTGCATCATGCGTCGGGAACACATCTTTAAAGACTGGCCTACCTATCAAAGGCACCTTTGGTAGCAAGTCATCAGTCTTGGTTTGCAGATAAGAGGGTGGCTGCATAAGCGATTTTGGTTAGTAGTTTGTCGTTTTACCAACAATTTATCCAAACAAAAGATGCTTATGGGCTTTCGAATTAGACCTTTGGTGTTTCGGTTTTTTCGGCTGATGCTGGCACTAAACAATTTTGAGTTTGCATTTGGAATCCGCCTCTATGAAAAACCTGCGATCACTCGACATTCTCTGTGTTGGCGGCGCGCGGCCAAATTTCGTGAAACTTGCGCCAATTATCGCTGCTCTTGACGAGCATCCGGCCTGTGAAGCGGTCATTCTCCATACAGGTCAGCACTACGATGCGCAGATGAGCAGCATATTTTTCGATGAGCTTGGTATTCGTAAGCCAGACTTATCGCTTGATATCGGATCGGCCAGCCATGCCGTGCAGACGGCAAAAATCATGATCCGCGTTGACGAGATTTTAGACGACCGCCGGCCAAGCCTCGTGCTCGTCGTTGGGGATGTTAATTCAACTTTGGCCGCGGCGCTCGTTGCGAAAAAGAAAAATATTCCCATTGCGCATGTCGAAGCGGGATTGCGCAGTTTCGATGAAACAATGCCCGAGGAGATAAACCGGATCATCACAGACCGGCTCAGTGACATCCTCTATACGACAGAAGCCGAAGCCGAATTCAATCTCAAACGCGAAGGCATTGATCCATCCCGGATTGTTTTTGCCGGCAACGTCATGATTGACAGCCTGCGCAACTGCCTCCCACGAGCGACGCCGTTCGAGGTGACCATGCGCAGAGCTGGCGCGAGCGACGATTTTATGGCCCGCGCGCGCTCGGGCTATGCTGTCACCACCCTTCATCGCCCGAGCAATGTGGATGATCCCGCGACGCTCGGCCCGCTCTTTCGAGCACTGGCGGAGATTTCGGCAAAGATCCCCATCATATTTCCGGCCCATCCGAGGACACAGCGTCTTCTCGCGCAATCTTCCATCTCCAATCTGATCAGCAGGCGCGACATCCTCATCCTGGAGCCAGTTGGTTATCTCGCTATGGTAGGACTAATGCGCGATACGCGACTCGTTTTGACTGATTCTGGCGGTATGCAAGAGGAGACAACGGGGCTTGGCGTCCCATGCCTTACCCTGCGGACATCGACGGAACGGCCGATTACCATCAAACAGGGGACCAATACGCTCGTTGGCGTTGATCCACAGGCGGTTGTGTCAGCCGCTTTCAACACGCTCGCGACAGGCGGGAAGGCGGGACGCATTCCACCTTTGTGGGATGGGAAAGCCGCCCAAAGAATCGTTGCCGATATTGCGCGGCGATTTCAGTAGGAGCTTCCTTTTTGCAAGGGTGCTACACGGCACGTCAAAGCGTCGCACAAAACTCCGGCCTATCGGTCAATTCAGGAAAATTGCGGACGCCGCCGAACGACCATAAGATCCAGCCAAGCTCGTAGCTTCGCATTTCCAAGGTGAGTGCGCGGCTGCCGCCTCCTCGGGCACCGATTCTATCATCCCGTTGAAGGGCCGCGTTCACAAATGCGCGCAAGACGCGCGCGCCTTTGCTTCCAAAAATGCCGGCTCTTCTCTGCGATCTGTAGATAAGATGGAGGTCTGGGACCAACATGGTACGGCCCATCTCATTGTTTCCGAAAAGCCAGACGAAGCCCTTTAACAAGGCGTCGCGGGCGCCCGCGACGCCGTGTTTGATCGCATGGTGCAAGATTGCGGGCGCCATGCCGTGCTGATGGACCGAATAAACTTCATAAAAGTCAACCACTCTGCCTTGCGAGGGTACGTAAAACCAGGGCCATTCCCCTTCAGGCCCTTGTAAGGAGATTAGTTTTGCCACGCATTCATTCGCGGCGGCGATAGCCGCGCGGTCGTCCATCGCTTCGCCGTAATGATAAAGCCCGAGGCAGCTATAGACTTGGGTTGCGAAGGAAGCGAAGTGCTTTCGGAAACCGATTCCCGAATCGAAAAACAATCCGCTCGGCGCACGAAATGAAGCCAGGATTACATTTTTGATGGAGGTCGCTGCCTTCAACCATGCCGGGTCGAATCGCCCTTGCATCACAAGGCCTGAGAGCATGAGCCCGGCATCTTGAGCGGACCAACTAAGGCTGTTCTGGGAATTGCTAATCAATTGGCGCACTTTGTCCAGCACGAAAGCTGGGACTTTCAAGTCACATTCGGCGCTCGCCCAAAGCGCCATGCCCAGCGCATAGATGCGCGCTTCGGGCAATAGTAACGTACGAGTGGCTGCGTCATAGATTGATGCCGCGTCGTAGGGCTCGCACTCGATAAGCCCGGGATTGCGAGCAAACCCCAGCAGAACATTAAGGCTATAGTAGCCGTCACTATGGGGAACCGATTCGTTGGGCTCACGCCGTCCATCGAGATGGTATTTGTGAGACCACAGCTTGCGCTCAGGCATGTAGCAGAGCCGTAGTCCGAGGGCTGCATAGGTGATCAAGGGCGTTGGTGGTGAAGCAGACGAAATTTTCAATTGCGGCTCCTAAAAACGCCAAAGCGAAATTTGGTTTAGGGCTGTCGAATAAAGGAATATATAGCGTATGGCGTTAGAGCATTTATCCCATTAGCGCAATGGACAAGCGCCTGGGATATTTTTTCATTGGGCGGGCCGTTGCCAGGTTGCTTTTTTAAGAGCAACTCCATCCGCTATCTCGCACTACGCATAGTCATTATTATAATATTTTTCAATTTCGCAAAAATATTTACTATATCCGTATCCGTATGATTTAGCGAGATCGACATCGACTTTATTAAGCACGACTCCACTTACCGCGCCATTATGTGCGTTAATTCTTTCGATAGCCTGTGTGACGAGATCACGGTCTGTTTTATTCCACTCGACGAGGACGATTGTTTTCTGGGCAAGGCCGGATATTGCGGCAGCGTCGGGCACTGGCAGGATCGGAGGGCTATCGAGGAATACGAGGTCATAATGTTCCGCGGCGAATTTTAGGATCTTCGCCATTTCCGAGGATGTGACGAGATCTGGAGAGTTTTGGTCGGATTTTCCGATCGGAACGACGGTTAAGGAGGACTTCGGATGGGTGGTTTTCATATCGCCCCAAGCCGCGCGGCCTGCGAGGAGGTCGCCGAGGCCTTCGGATCCGGAAAGCTTGAAGAGTTTTGTAGTGTTGGGGCGTCGAAAATCACAATCAACAAGGATGACTCGTTCGCCCGAAAGCGCTGCTGATAATGCAAGTGCGCTGGCTAGGGTCGATTTACCTTCTCCCGCGATTGCCGAGGTGATTTGAATTATTTTTGTAGGCTCTCTACCGTTTCCCCTTCGGATGGAAAAGCGGATGCATCGCAAAGCTTCAGCGAAGTGCGAGAATTGGTTTTCTACCAAATATTGGAGGATATCAACGCTTGCCTTGCCTCCTACTTCCTTTACGTTCAAGCGAGGCACGCTCGCTAACATCGGTATTTGCAGATTCTGCTCGATCTGAGTCGGGACAAGGAAGGCAGAGGCTTTTTTTCTGTTCGGGCTCAGAAGTTCGGCGACGAAGGCGAATCCGATGCCGAGCAGCAAACCAGGCCCAAAAGAAGCGAAGATAAAGATTGGGAGACGCGGATAGCTTGCCTGATCTGGTATGCGGGCTTTTTCGATGAGTCTCGCTTCCGGCTCTTGTAATTTCTGACTCTGCTCAAGCTCGTTAAATTTGCTGAGCATGGCCACGTAGCTCGCCCGGTCCGCTTCGGCGACGCTGAGAGCCTCTTTCAGTTTCGCTTGCCCATCGGTATTTTGCAGGCCTCCGTTTTCGCCGGTGAGCTTTTTGAGCTGCTGCCTCAAGGCAGCGGCGTTGTCTTTCGAGGCTGTATAATCGTTTTCGAGGTTGGCGATAATGCGGTTGACTTCTATGGCTATTTGTCCGTCGATGGCGCGGCGCGCTTCTTCTTTTCTGATGACCTCGGGGCGCATCGCGGGCACGTCCCGTTGCGACGGCAAGGGCTGCATCTCGGCCAGTTTGCGAGCAATATCCGCCTGCTGGGCGCGCAGCGCGCCGATAACGCTCGATGCCATCACCTCGGGAAGGCTTTCGATATTTCCGCCAGAGTCACGGACTTTATGGGCTTGCTCGACTTTCGCTTGCTTTTTTGAAAGTTCGGCCTCTGCCGCGTTGAGTGTGGCGTTGAGCTCTGTAATTTGCTGGCTGGCAACTGTTGAGGATCCGGTGCCATCGGTGGCGGTCAGCCCGTAATTGCGGCGAATTTCGGCAACGGCCTCTTCGCTACGAATGAGCTCCTTGCGCATTTCCGCGAGGCGGTCAACGAGCAATGAGGTTGCGCGATGTGCTGAGTCTTGCTTCGACTGAAGCTGGTCATCGAGATAGGTTTCGCTGATCGCTTGGGCCAGGCGCGCGGCTTTTGCGGGGTCGCTGGAGTTGACCGAGACGGTAATAATATAAGTCATACCTTCTCGTGTTACAGTTGTGAGTTTTGCCAGCTGCTCCCGGGCTGCGTCGGCTTTCTCCCTTTCGCTGGGGACGGATGGCGGGGTAGAACGAAATAGGGAGATTAGCCAAGCTAAGCGGCTTGGCCGGGTTTTAGCGAGTTCCGGATCCTGATAGAGCTTCTCGGATTGAACAACACGATCGAGAAGCTCGCTCGACTCGATCATGGAGGTGACGCCGTTGATTTTGGCGGAGTCAACAAGAACAGCGGCGCCGAAATTTGTCCCGGGACCGAGTGAGTCCGGTGTTTTTGGATCGATTAAAATCTGCGCCCTTGCTGTGTAACGAGGAGTCACCGACGCGAAGACAGCCAATCCAGCCGCCAGAGCCACAATTGGAACGGCACAGACGATGAGCTTTCTGCGCAGCAAAATTCGAAACAGATCTTGAAAATTGAAACCGCTGTTAGCCTGGGGGATCTGCAATGTTTTTGCCTTCCAATCGCCATTGGGCGCATAGATATTCATTTTAAACTCAATTTAGTTTAGAAGATTATTGATATTTGAGAACAATTTTAAAAAATGCATTTCTGAGCTGGGGCTCAGGTTTAGGATGGCGCCGTCAAGTTTGGGACGGTGACATATGGGCGCTGGACTCTGGGCGCGGGCATGTTTAGGGGGGGCTGGTGCCTACGCAAGACCCAAAAGGGTGGCGGCCGGATTTTAAAGTGCCTTTTTGGCTTTTTGCCTGCCCAGCTAGGCGCACCCGGCCTCAAATGTTAGAGTGCGAGGCGGGTGGTTATCGGCCCCATAGTCAAAAACGTGGTATTTGCGCTGGGCATAAGTGAGGTTGCAATTTTGTTTGCCGTATTCGACCGCAGCGACAACGCCAAAAACGACAAGGTGGCTTTTGCATTCCTTTGCCTCTGCAAGGCGGCAATCGAAGGCGACGGCAGCACATTCTAGCACGGGGGCGCCGGTGACCAGGGTTGTCCATTCGGCGAAGGCGAACCGCTCCTCCAAGCGGTGGCCCGTCTGGCCGGCAAAAATATCGGCAAGTGACGTGTGCAGAGCCGTCAAGGTGTTGATGCAAAATACCTTATTAGATATGAGCCGTGCCGCCAACGGCGACGTTTTATTAATACAAAATAGGATCGTTGGAGGATCCGCGGTTACTGATACTACGGAGGTCGCTGTGATGCCGGCGAGACCGGCGGTACCGCCGGTTGTGGCGATATGGACAGCCGCCGGTATCCGACTCATCGCCTCGAAGAATCGCCCTTTGTCAATTGCGGGAGCGATGCCTCCCTCGAGGCGATCGGCTAAGCCGCTTAATTTTTGAACCGCCGGCGGGATCATGGGCGCCTCCTGAGCGTTCTTTCTGTCCTAGATCGGAGATTCATTGAAGTCCCATTTGGGCCTTTCACTAGGGGGTGGAGCTTCCTATTGCTGTGCGCGGCGTCGTTGGGTAAATTTTGCGGAATAGGTTTTTTACTTTTTCGATTGAAATCTATTGTAGATCTCTGTTTATTTCTATTGGAAATGCGGGTCCCGGTTTAATTGTTCAAAATTAGTGACGGAAGAGAGTTTTGGTGGCGTCAACACTCGTTTCGACTAACCCCGCCCGCAACTACGAAAAGCTCGGCGAGGTAACGATCAGCACCTTGGAGGATATCAGCACGGCCGCCCAAAAAGCACGGGCCGCGCAACCGCTTTGGCACGCGCGAGGTATTAAGAACCGTGTTGCGGAGCTCAAAAAGCTGGTCGACGTTTTTCGGGAGCGGAAAGACGAATTTGCCCGAATGACATGCCGCGAGATGGGGCGTCCCATTGTCGGGGCGGAGGCCACGATGGATCTCGGCTTACATTATTGGGAGTGGTATTTAGCCCATGCCGAGGAGTGCCTTAAACCCTGCGAGACCTACCGAGACGAAAAAGAGGTCGCCGAGGTTTTCTGCGAGCCGGCCGGCGTCGCCGCGGTGATCGTGCCGTGGAATTTTCCTTTTTCAAATTTCACTTGGGGCGTTGGCCAAAATCTCGTCGCGGGAAATACGGTTGTTTTCAAAATTTCGGAAGAAGTTCCCCTTTTTGGCAAACTCCTTGACACCGCCTTTGCAGAGGCGGGTTTGCCCGCCGGAATCTTCAATCAGGTCTACGGCGGCGCGGAGGTGGGCGCGGCACTGCTTGAGCAGGATGTCGACCTCTTTTGTTTCACGGGAAGCACGGAGACCGGTCGGCGGGTTTACCAGGCGGCCACGAACAAAATGATTCCAGCCTTGCTGGAAATGGGTGGATCGGATCCGGGCGTCGTTTTCGCTGACGCCGATGTCGGCCGTATCATGGACAAAATCTACGAGGCGCGCTTTAGAAATTCGGGGCAAGTCTGCAACGCATTAAAACGCCTTATCGTCCATGAAAACCGTTTTGATGAGGTCGTCGGCGCGCTAGAGGCAATCTTGAAGAGCAAGCGCGTAGGGGATCCGGAGGATCGCGCCACCGACATCGGGCCTTTATGTGCGCGGCGGCAACTCGCGCTTCTTGAGACGCAAGTCGAAGATGCGATTTCGAAGGGCGCTCACGCCATCATTGGCGGGAAAAGGCCGGCGGAATTGCAAGGCGCCTATTACGAACCAACTCTTCTCACAAACATCACGCGCGACATGCGCGTCTGGAAAGAGGAAGTTTTTGGGCCCGTCCTGCCCATCGTCTCCTTTGCGACGACCGAGGAAGCTATCCGTTTGGCCAAGGATACAACTTACGGACTTGGCGGCTATATCTTCACCGAAGACAAGGAGCTTGCCGACAAGGTCGCGCGCGATATGCGAGTCGGCATGGTTCAGATCAATAAATCCGTAGGAAACCGTGCTTGCAATCCGTTTGGCGGGCGCGGCTTATCGGGATTAGGGATGGAAAACGGCATTTTTGGCTTTCATGAAGTGTGTCGGCGTAAATTGATTACTCGAGAGATTTAGTTTTTTCATGACGAGTGCATCCGGCGCCGCTTCACCGGCGTCTTCTTCCCAGTGGTCGGCGAACAAAGACTGGTTGCGCGCGCTCGAAAGAACCGGGCGCATAGAGGCGAATCCCGGACGAACGCTGGCGGCGGAACTTGACGACATCGCGGCTCAAAACGCGGCTGCGCCGGCGCTGCTTTCGGAACACGAGAGTTTCAGCTTTGGCGAGCTTGCCGAGCGCTCCAACCGGTACGCGCGCTGGGCGATCACACATGGGCTTGAGAAGGGCGACGTCGTTGGCTTGATGATGCCAAACCGGCCTGAATTTATAGCGGCTTGGCTCGGTTTTCACCGGGTTGGCGTCGCCGTCGCTCTGCTCAACACAAGGCTCCCCCCTGCTTCCCTTGCCCATTGCATCGCTATCTCAAAAGCGAATTGCGTCATTGCCGACAGCGAATACTTCGCGGTTTGCGAGAGCGCCCTCGCTCAAACTGACAAATTTTCGAAAATCTTCATTCATGGCGGCGAGCACAATGGGCCTCACCGGATCGATCTTGAGCTAGAGGACCTTTCAGGCAAGCCACTCGATTTATCCGAAAAGCGGGCGGTGGAACTCTCCAACCACGCTCTTTATATTTATACGTCTGGAACGACCGGCCTGCCCAAAGCGGCGATCGTGACGCATCGCCGCCTGATGAATTGGGGTCTCTGGTTCTGCGGGCTGATCGATGCTCGCCCAAATGACCGTATGTATAATTGCCTGCCACTATATCATTCCGTCGGCGGCGTCGTCGCCGTTTGGGCAGTGCTCCTTGGCGGCGGGTCAGTGGTTATAAGGGAGCGCTTTTCCGCGAGCAGCTTTTGGGAGGATATCTGCCGGCAGGAATGCACTCTGTTCCAATATATTGGCGAGCTCTGCCGTTTCCTCGCTAACGCGCCATCAAATCCCTATGAAAAGGCACACCGCTTGCGGCTCTGTGTCGGCAATGGGCTGCGACTTGATGTTTGGAAGCGGTTCGAGCAGCGTTTCGCCATCCCCCGCATATTGGAATTCTATGCCGCGAGCGAAAGCAATTTTTCTCTCTACAATGTCGAAGGGGAGCCAGGCGCGATCGGCCGAGTGCCTTCTTTTATCGCCCACCGTTTCCAAGTGGCGATTGTCAAATATGATTTTGATCGCGGCGAGCCGTGGCGCGATGAAAACGGCCGCTGTGTCCGCTGTGCGAGGGGCGGGGTGGGTGAAGCCATCGGCAAAATAGAGGCAAGTTCAGAGGATGGTAGCGCGAACTTTGAAGGATATCTCAGCCGAATAGATTCAGAGAAAAAAATTTTGAGAAATGTATTTAAGACTGGCGATGCCTGGATGCGAAGCGGCGATCTCATGCGGAAGGATGCGCGCGGCTTCTATTATTTTGAGGATCGCGTCGGCGATACTTTCCGCTGGAGAGGGGAAAATGTCGCGGCCTCGGAAGTTGCCGAGGTGATTGCCGCGTGCCCCCGCGTCGCTGAGGTCACGGTCTATGGAGTCGAAGTTCAAGGCTATGATGGGCGCGCAGGCATGGCGGCGGTCGTCGTTGCTCCTGACTTTGATCTCGCCCTTCTAAAACGCCATATCGATGCTTCGCTTCCTGATTATGCTAGACCTCGATTTTTGCGAATCACGGATAGTTTGGAGACAACCGAAACCTTCAAGCTCAAAAAAAATGCCTTGGCGGCGCAGGGATTCGACCCGGGGGCGACCGGCGATTTGCTCTACTGCGCAGATCCTCGCCGAGAAACATATCGCCACCTCGACGGCGACCTGTACCATAGCATACTCGAAGGAACTTTCCGGCTTTAACTCTTCTATTGGCCCCCGGCCGAAACGACGCAAAAAGAGATACCTGTTTAGTTCGCCCGTTCCTTCGGGCAGCTACCGGCCAGTGACACCGTGCCCCCTCTTCTACTTGTTTATAATGTAGAGCAGTTGCGTTAGGGCAGTTACGCACCGGCCTGATGCCGTAAACATTCCGCCAATGCCCGTCTGCTATGCAAAGCGACCAACGAATACCCCATCTGGGTCTTATGAAAATTTCGCATTCCATGCAGATTCCAGCCTCGCGTTCTACGTTTCATACGCGGTCGGTCAAGGCGGGTTAGATGCGGGAAGACTTTTTGGGCGTGCCGATAGATCTCATAGACTTGGAAGAGACCGCCGGCCGAGCAGAAGAGGCGATGCGCTCGCACTGCCGTCTCCAACATGTCGCGCTCAATGTCGCCAAGTTTGTTCATATGCAAGCAAATAATGAACTGCGCGATGACGTTCTTTCAAGCGATATCATCGGCGTTGATGGCATGGGAATTGTTGCCGGAGCGCGTTTATTTGGCATCAAAGTTCCAGAAAGAGTTGCCGGCGTCGACTTAATGGAACGTCTCATTGAATTATGTGCTGCGAAAGGATACCAGCCGTATTTCCTTGGCGCTAAAGAGGATGTTCTAGCTGCGGCCATTCACAATCTGAGCCGACGGTTTCCTAAACTCAAAATAGCTGGCTTCCAGCACGGCTATTACCCGGGCTCCGCGGAAGCCGAAGTCGTCGAAGCGATTCGTCAGTCGCGGGCTGATTGCCTCTTCATCGGCATGCCAACGCCCCGCAAGGAGCGATTTTTGGCTGCCTACAAACCCGTTTTGGATATTCCCTTTATCATGGGAGTAGGTGGCGGTATTGACATCCTTGCGGGACTGACCAAGCGGGCGCCCAATTGGATGCAAGCTGCTGGACTTGAATGGCTATACCGGATCATTCAAGAACCGAGGCGAATGTGGAAGCGGTACCTCACGACAAATGTGGCTTTCGCGGTCATACTGGTAAGGGAATTCCTCAAATCTCCACACCGTAAGGGCATGAAGCGAACTCTCCAACCTTTAAGCACGGTGAGGCCTAAGTAAGGTATGAGCGTGGGCCGAGATACGTTGACTCGGAAATTGGATGATAATGTGATTACATAATTTACTAATTAAGGTATTATTTGACGAATATTTTCGATGTTTTTTAATATATTGATCGAGGCGCGTTATCTAGCTTTCATCTCCCTTCTTCGGGAGGTTATTTTTTGTTAGCCAAAGCGAGAGCTGTCCCCAAATGTTAAAAGATCCATCCGTGATATTGCCAGCGCGAGACTCAGTTCAAGAGCTTATTGAACAGATCGATAATCGCCAAGCTCTCATCGGCATTGTTGGACTGGGGTATGTCGGGCTCCCCCTGATGCTTGCGGCCGTCGCTGCCAAATTCCGCGTTTTGGGCTTCGACATCAACGCCCAGCGAGTCGACGAAATTAATAAGGGCAAAAGCCCCCTTGACCACATACCCTCAACCAAAATCTTCGCGGCGCGCGAGGGGAACAAATTCGAGGCGACCGCTGACTTTGACCGGCTGGCCGAACCGGATGCCATTCTCGTCTGCGTCCCAACTCCACTCGGCCAATATCGTGAGCCCGATCTCGACTTTGTCGCGAAATCCATGGACGCGATCGCCAAGACATTGCGTCGGGGCCAGCTGATCGTGCTCGAATCCACGAGTTATCCAGGGACGACTAACGAGCTTTGCCGCCCCATTCTCGAGACCAGTGGCTTGAAATCGGGCCGGGATTTCTACCTCGCTTTTTCTCCCGAGCGCGAAGATCCGGGCAATCCCGATTTTTCGACCAAAAGCATACCGAAAGTCGTGGGCGGCGATGGAGGCGATGCACAGGCCGCGGCTTGCGCCCTTTATCGCGCTTTTGTAGACCATGTGGTTCCCGTCTCCTCGAATGAAATCGCCGAGGCGGTCAAGATCACCGAAAATGTGTTTCGCGCAGTCAACATTGCCTTGGTAAACGAGCTCAAAACGGTTTACAGCCGTATGGGCATCGATATTTTTGAAGTGATCGACGCCGCCAAAACAAAGCCTTTCGGCTTCATGCCTTTCTATCCTGGCCCTGGCCTCGGCGGCCATTGCATTCCGATCGACCCATTCTACCTGACTTGGCGCGCTCGCGGTCTTGGTATCTCAACCCGCTTCATCGAGCTTGCGGGTGAGGTCAACTCGAACATGCCGAGATGGGTCATCGAGCAAGTCGTCGAGGCGCTCGATCGCCGCGCGGGTAAAGCTCTCTCGCAAGCGAAGCTCCTCGTCGTCGGCGCCGCCTATAAAAAGAACATTGATGATATGCGTGAAAGCCCCGCGCTTGTCATCATCGAGATGCTTCGGCAGCGGGGCGCGGACGTTGATTACTACGACCCGCTCGTACCAGTGATCCCGCCAACCCGTGAGCATGCTGCCCTAAGCGGACTCAAATCCATCTCCTTTGAAGCCGCTTCCCTGGCCGATTACGACGCGGCCATTATTGTCACCGATCATGACCGCATCGACTGGCAGGCCCTTGTTGACTACTCGCGGCTGGTTGTCGACACTCGCAATGTAAAAAAGCGTGTCAGCGATCCCAACCACAAAATCGTCGTTGCTTAAAGCAGCGAACAGTTTGTTCGCTTCATAAGTATCGGTGCGCTGCAGCAAACCAGCGCGCCAAAGCACCGGATTCCGCCGGAAGAAAGCTCCCTCAGGATCGGAGCCAGTGCTCGAAATTCTTACCGCAAAGATGTTCTAGAAGCCTAATATCTTCCAAAAAATAAGAGCGCAGGAGGTTTTCCATGTCGCGTGGTAAGGGTGTACGCGGCATCTCGTATTGATTGAGGCGCGCAAATCGCTTCCATAAACTTAAGCCAGTTTTCATGCCGGCTTTACGCCTGATCTGTCCCAATATGAAAACTATGCGCGTAAATCTCGGCCAGCGAATATTTTTCGCACTGTTGTAAACTGGAAATTGAAGGCGTCCGTCATCCTCGACCCCGAGGAATCGCAAGACCCTCAGATATTCTTGTCGCGGCTCAGCCGCAAGTTCGTCAAGAACCACCACATGCACGCGAGGGGCGGGAACCATTGAGAGAAGCCGCTCAAGCTGGCTGCCAAGCTTGCAAACCTCTCCATAAAGGAAACGCCGCCTTGCCCAGCTAAACGCCGGCAACGCCCTGCCCTCTTTCCGTTCCGCTTGGATATCCCAGGCCTTTCGGAAATCGCGAATGTCTTCGTGGCCGGAGAGAACCATTTCGGAATGGAGCGCAGGCGCCATCTCCATTGGATTGCGGACCATCACAATGAATTTGGCCCGAGGCTGGTAGCGCAAAATATTCTCGACCGCCTTGGCCGAGGATAAATACCAAACAGATGCCTCCCCCACGGCTTTGTGCCGATCAGACGCACGAAGGAATAATGACTCATATTCAGCGAGGCTGGAGATATGTTGCCTGTCATCGGTATTGAAGAAATGCGGCTCTTTTTCCTCCGAGACAAAGATATTTGGGTGTCTGGAAAGCCACGCCGCCAGGGAAGTCGTGCCACACTTCGGCGCGCCAAGAATAAAAAAATTCGGTTTACGCAACTGGGATGCTCAAATCCTTAAGGAACAAACAGCATTTTCCCCGGTTTAAAGGCTCCGGCGAAGATCGCCACATGAAATTTTTGTAATCTTGGCGCGGGGTTAAGGCAGCATCCCCTCTGCCGTTGCTTACATCACTTCCGTAAAAAGAGCCACCTTGACAGGACTGTTAAGCAGATCGGATCTTCACATTATATTCAGCTTTGGCTCGCCTATAGTTTGAGTTAGCGCTGACCGGTTTTTCTAGTCCTGGCGGAGTAGCGATGGCGAAGCCTCTGGATACCAGAAATGCGCTCGTTGCCCTAAACCGCTTCGGTCTTGGCGCCAAGCCCGGCGATCTCTCGGTCGCAGCTCCCGACCCGCGCGGCTTCTTGAAAGAGGAAATCTCCCAAAAGGACGTGGCGCTGCTTTCCGGCGACCTTCCTTCTTCAAGCAAAGCCTTGCAAATGATGTTCGCCGACCAAGCGCGCAAACGTGAAGAACGGGCGCGCATGGCGGCAGCCGAAACTCCGACAGCCGGCGTCGCTGCTGGCGGCACGATGGTATCGGAAACGGCGGCGGCCTCGCCTGAAGCAAAGCCTCCGCAGGAACCAAATCTGGAGCAAAAGCTCTTTCGCGCCGAGGCGATGGCGCGGTTTAAAAAACAGTGCGAGGCGAAGGCGGGATTTGTCGAGCGCTTGGTTGCATTTTGGTCGAATCACTTCGCCGTCTCGGCCGCTAAAGGGCCATTTCTTCGCGTCGCCGCGGGGCCCTTCGAGCGGGAGGCGATTCGCCCCTCTGTGCTTGGCCGCTATGAGGATATGCTGCGCGCGGTCGAAAGCCATCCCGCCATGCTGCATTATCTTGATAATCAGCAGTCGATCGGACCGAATTCACCGGCGGGCAGAAATCGCGGCAGAGGGCTCAACGAGAATCTCGCCCGCGAAATTCTCGAGCTGCACACGCTCGGCGTCAACGCAGGCTATGCCCAGGACGACGTCAAATCCCTGGCAAAGATTCTCACCGGCTGGACGACCGCCGGCCCGGAAGGCCGCATGGGTGAACCCGGCACCTTCGTTTTTGTGCCGAACTGGCACGAGCCTGGCGCGCAGGTGCTTCTTAGCCGGGATTACGCCCAACAAGGTGTTGCGCAAGGAGAATCCGCGCTTTCCGATCTCGCGCGCCATCCAGCAACGGCGACGCATATCGCGACCAAGCTCGCCCGCCATTTTATCTCCGATGACCCACCCCCGGCCGTCACCGAAAAGCTCGCCGGGGTTTTTCGAGAGACGGACGGCGATTTGAGGGCGGTTTCCCTTTGCCTCATTGATGACGACTCCGCGTGGCAGCTCCCGCTCGCAAAAATTCGAACACCCGCCGAGTTTCTCATCGCGATAAGCCGCGCAACTGGCTATTTTCCGAGCGGGCCAGGACCCCTCATTGGCGCTCTCAATACACTCGGAATGCCATTGTGGCAGCCGCCCGGACCTAATGGCTTTGCCGACACGGAAGTTTGGGCCTCGCCCGAGGGCATGAAACTTCGCCTTGACCTTGCGATGCAGATCGCCCAGCGTATCCGCGATGCCGGCCATCCTCTTAGCGTGCTTGATACGATCGCAGGTTTGGTGGCATCTCCAGAGACTCGAGAGGCCGTGTCGCATGCCGAGTCGCGCCCGCAAGCCCTCGCGATTTTGTTCATGTCTCCGAAATTCTTGAGGAGGTAAGCATGGCCTTGAATGATCGCGGAAGCGTATTAAGCCGCCGGGCAGTTCTCGCGGGAGCCGGAGCCTTCGCCGCCTTCACTCCCTTACCTTATAGCGTGCGCGCCGCCGCAGGGCGTCAGCCGTTGTTCATCGTCATAGTTCTGCGCGGTGCCCTCGATGGATTGGCGGCCGTGGGACCCATAGGAGACCCAGATTACGCTACGCTTCATGGCTCCCTCGCGCTGTCGCTCGTTGGCGACCACGCGGCCCTGCCCCTCGATGGCTTTTTTGCCCTCAATCCCGCCATGCCCACTTTCGCTCGCCTCTACCAAGCGGGCAAAGCCGCTATCGTGCATGCCGTCGCAACGAGCTACCGCGAGCGCTCCCATTTTGACGGCCAGGACGTGCTGGAAAGCGGTTATAGTGGCCCCGGCCGCACCGAGTCATGATGGCTTAATCGCGCCACCGAGGTCTTGCCAGGGATTGGACCGCGCACGCCGCGTGGGCTGGGTGTCGGCGCGGTACCGCCACTCATCATGCGCGGCCCCGCCCCCGTGTTCGGCTGGGCACCACAGACCCTAGCCGCTGCCGGTTCAGACCTCGCCGCCCGCGTCCTTGACCTTTACACACATACGGACCCGGCGCTTGCCGTGGCCCTTCGAGCCGGGCTCGAAATCGACAAGCTTGCCACCGCGGATGGAATATCCGGCGGTATGGCAAGGGCTGCCGGCGGCCCGAATCAGCCGAATGTCATGCGCTCCACCGCGATCGGAGTTGCCAAGCTCCTTGCGGGAGATGACAGCCCGTTCGCCGCGGCGCTTGCATTCGATGGCTGGGACACCCATGCCAATGAGGGGGGTGCAACCGGGCAGCTCGCCGCGCGGCTCGCAGGCCTTGATGGCGCTTTGGAGGAACTCGAAAAGGGCCTTGGTGCGCGGTGGAAGGACACGGCGATCGCGGTCATTACGGAGTTCGGCCGAACCGCTCGCATCAATGGCACCAGCGGCACGGATCACGGCACCGCGACCGTTGCTTTCCTTGCCGGTGGGGCGATCCGTGGCGGCCGGGTGATCGCCGATTGGCCGGGACTCAAGCCTTCACAGCTCTATGAGGACCGCGACCTCAAGCCTACGGCCGATCTTCGCGCCGTCCTCAAAGGCTTATTAGCGGACCAATTCGGCATTCCGGCTGGCGTGCTCGCCGAGCGCGTATTTCCAGATTCAGCTTCAGTGAAGCCCCTGGCTGGCCTTATTGCCTAGGCGGTGAAGAGCTTCCATCCGTCCCGCTGCCGCGCCAAGGATATGAACAGCAAATTTTGAAACCCTCCGATTTAATTGTTTATTTGATTCTTTATTTCGAGAAAGCGAAGCTTTTGAATGAGTTTTTCCTTAGCGACAGATTCTTCGGCTAATCCCCAGGAAGCCACCTTACCGAATAGATCTCTTCCAACGTTCCATGTCAGCGGCTTCGCCCTGCGAGCCGGTATTTTTTGGATGCTTGCGGCTACTTGCCTGTTTGCCTGCCAGGATGCCACAGCCCGCGTACTGCTGAGAACCTATCCGGCGATAGAGATCGCTTTCGTGCGCTATTTGGTTCACATGGTTTTGGTGACGGGCTTCCTTGCCTGGTATCGGCCGCAACTCGTGCGCTCCCGGCGGCTTGGCATTCAGATGCTGCGATCTCTATTTCTCCTCGGCGCGACCTTATTCGCCATGTTCGCGCTAGAGAAAATGCCGCTTGTCGATTTTTCTGCGATCGTGTGGATTGCGCCAATCTTGGTGGCGGCTCTGTCGATCCCTTCCCTTCAGGAAAAAGTCAGCAAGGCCTTGTGGATTAGTCTTTGCGGCGGCCTCGCTGGCGTTTGGATCATCGTTGGCGCCCCCGGGGCCGATTTCTCGTCGGGTGTGCTGTTCTCGTTATTAGCGGCGATCGCCAATGCTTGCTACCAGATCACGACCCGGCTCCTTCACAGCGCCGATTCACCGCTCACCACATTGTTTTATACCGCCGTAGCCGGTGTCTTGTTCTGCGCCGGTTTTTTGCCTATCACCGCGATGATACCGGATATCACGAGCGCGTCGATGATGTTGTTTCTCGGCATCGTTGGCGTTACGAGTCATTTCTGTTTGATCCGAGCCTTTAGCGCGGCGCCAGCAAATCTCGTGGCGCCCTTTGGTTATGCCGCGCTCCCGTGGGCTGCGCTGTTCAGCGTTATTGTTTTTGGCGAATTGCCGAATCTTCCTGCTTTGCTCGGGTCTAGTCTGATCGTCGCGTCTGGTCTACTCGTTTATCGCGTGCGTGCCAAGATATCACCTGTGTAAAATCTCCGACAAATACTCGACCCTCATAGAATCTGCTCTAAATATTTAAGAAATTTTGAAATACTGGCGTCAACCAGATTGAGATTGGTGAAATCATGCATCATGGGCGGCAGGATCGAAGCGGCGCGGTCGAAGTATCGTTAGACAAGTGGCGGTCTTACGCGAAGACGCCACTAGCGATCGTGGCGGCAGTCGCGGAAAACGGGGTCATTGGCGACAGAAATGGCCTGCCGTGGCATTTGCCTAGCGACCTTAAGCATTTCCGCGAAATCACCATGGGCAAACCCTTGCTGATGGGCCGCAAGACATTCGAATCTATCGGCCGCGTCCTGCCCGGCCGCGAGACGATTGTCGTCACCCGCGATCGGTCCTTCAACCCCGCCGAGCATAGGCATACTAAGAACGTCCATGTCGCCCACGATCTTGAGGCAGCATTGACGTTGGCGCAGGCACTAGCGCGAGCGATGAAAGCCGATGAGATCATCGTCGCCGGCGGAGGGCACCTGTACGAAAGCCTGATTGGACAAGCCGAACGCATGCACCTCACCTTTGTCGATATCGCCGCAACCGGTTCGGTCAACTTCCCCGCCGTTGATTGGTCCAAATGGCTCGAGACCAACCGTTGCCGCCCAAAGCCAACAGCAAAGGATGAGGCATCATTTGCCTTTGTCGATTTCGACCGCCGGCAATGCCTGTCGTTGTAGTCCTCGTTCGATTTCCTTATATTCCAAGAATTGGCCGATGGCGCGACCTTGGCTGTCGACCCTTCTCTCGCGCCTCGATACATAGCGCGCATTTACAAAAGGAAATTCCATGCCTTGGAGCAGTGAGGGCGGAAACGGCGGCTCATGGAAGCCGAGCCCTGGGCCGTGGGGGCCAAGACCGAATGCACCTCCCCCCGAATTCGAGGAATTCTTAAAGCGTGCGCAGGATCGGATCAGAAAAATCGTGCCGGGTTCTGGGGGCGTAGGTTTTCGCAGCGTGATCGCGCTGATTCTGATCGGGTCGATCATTTGGATGATGTCTGGGTTTTATACGGTCGGTCCTAACGAGGTCGGGCTTAACAAGATTTTTGGCCGGTACACCGGGAAGACCGGCCCAGGCCTCAATTACAATCTTCCATTTCCGATTGGCAGCGTCGAGAAACTCGCGGTCACGGATCGCAATACCATCAACATTGGTTTTAGCTCGCGCCAGGACTCTCGCTCGAGCTCGCAAATCCCGATCGATCTCCCGGAAGAAAGTTTGATGCTGACGGGCGATGACAATATCGCGGATGTTAAATTCGTCGTCATTTGGCAGATCGACCCGACCCACCCGGAAGATTATGCCTTTAATATCGTCAAGCAGCGCGAGACGGTCAAAGCCGTCGCCGAAAGCGCCATGCGTGAGGTCATCGGGCGCGGCGAGATCCTTCCCATCCTCACGGTTGAGCGTCCGAAAATCGAATCGGCCGTGCAGGAGATCATGCAGAAGGTACTTAACGAATACAGGGCGGGCATTCTCGTCCTACAGGTGCAATTGCAGTCCGTCGACCCGCCGGAACAAGTGATCGCCGCCTTCAAGGATGTTATTGCCGCTCAGCAAGACCAGGATAGGCTAAGCAATGAAGCCCAAGCCTATGCCAACCGCGTCGTGCCGGAAGCGCGCGGCAAAGCTGCGGCGATTATCCAAGAAGCAGAGGGCTATAAGTTGCAGACGGTTGCCGAAGCAACGGGTCAGGCTGCCCGCTTCAACAAGGTTTACGAGCAATATAAGAAAGCACCGGAGGTGACGCGCGAAAGGCTTTATCTCGAAACCATGGAGCGCGTGCTCGGCGGCGTCGACAAAGTGATAGTCGATCAAAGCGGCGCGCAGGCCCAGGGAGTCGTCCCTTTCTTGCAGCTCGGCCCCTTGACCAGCGAAGGAGCCCGTAAATGAAGAGCGCGGCTGTTTTTGGCGCCATCATTATCGGCGTGGCGATCCTGATTATTGCCTTTGCGTCAATGTTCACGGTTGAGCAGACGGAACAAGCGGTCGTTTTGCGCTTTGGCGAGCCGGTCGCCGGACGCGGTCTCGTGACAACGCCGGGGCTCCATTTCAAATATCCCTTCATCGAAAACGTTATTTATCTTGATAATCGTATCCTCGTCGTCGAAGCGCCAAAACAGGAAGTGCTCGCCTCCGATAACAACCGTCTCGAAGTCGACTCTTTCCTGCGCTATCGGATTATTGACCCGTTGAAATTCTATCAGACAGTGGGGACTCCGGAACTTGCTTTCAATCAGCTGGGTTTCATCCTAAACTCGGCCGTGCGAAGAGTCTTGGGTGAAGCGACGCAAACGCAAATTGTGCGCGACAACCGCGCGGATCTGATGCTCAAGATCCGGGATCAGATGAACCAGGAAGGCGGCCGTCTCGGCATCACCGTGGTCGATGTCCGGATCCGGCATGCCGATTTGCCCCGGCAGATTTCCGAACAAGTTTTCAAACGGATGCAAAGCGAACGCGCCCGCGAGGCCGCTGAATATCGCGCCAAGGGGTCGCAGCAAAAACAGACCATTGAAGCGCAGGCCGATCGGGAAGTTGTCGTCCTGCTTGGAGAGGCGCGGCGGCAAGCCGACCAGACCCGCGGTGAAGGGGAGGCCGAACGCAACCGCATTTTCGCGGAGGCGTACGGTAAGGATTCTGGTTTCTTCGCTTTCTACCGTTCCATGCAAGCCTATGAAGCTGGGTTGAAGGGCAATGGGACGCGTATCGTCCTTAGTCCGAATTCGGATTTCTTCCGTTTTTTTGGCGCGCCGGGCGGCCAAAATTCCGCTGCCCCGCAGGCCGCGCCCGCTCTAGCACGTTGATGCAATAACTCCTATGGCTGATGATGCAGGCGAAATCACCGGTCAGTTCGCCTGGGAAGATCCTTTCGACCTCGATAGCCAGCTGACCGATGACGAAAGACTCGTGCGGGATTCGGCACGCGTGTTCGCACGCGATTTTCTGGCCGCGCGTGCCAGCGAGGATTATCTCGCCGAGCGCTTCGATCGCGACGTCATGAAGCAGATGGGCCGCGTGGGCCTGCTCGGTCCAACTCTCCCAAGACGCTATGGAGGGGGCGGGCTAGGCTATGTCGCCTATGGGCTGGCCGCTCGCGAGATCGAGCGCGTCGATAGTGCCTACCGTTCAATGATGAGCGTGCAATCGTCCCTCGTTATGCAAGCGATCTATTCTTTCGGCAGCGAGGCGCAGAGGCAGAAATATTTGCCGCGGCTGGCGGCGGGAGAATGGATCGGCAGTTTTGGCTTGACCGAGCCAGGCGCCGGATCCGACCCTTCGTCGATGCTCACCAAAGCCGAAAAAACCTCTGGTGGTTACCGCGTTGAAGGCGCTAAGACCTGGATCACCAACAGCCCGGTCGCGGATGTCTTTGTAGTTTTCGCGAAATCCGCAGCGCATGACAATAGGATCTGCGGATTTCTTCTCGAGCGTGGAATGAAGGGGCTTTCGTCTCCTGCCATTGCGGGAAAACTCTCGCTCCGCGCCTCGCCGACCGGTGAAGTCCATATGGATGGCGTTGAGATTGGCGAGGAACATTTTTTGCCGAAAGCCGTGGGGCTAAGGGCGCCATTCGACTGTCTTAATCGCGCCCGCTATGGCATCGCATGGGGAGTGCTCGGCGCCGCGGAAGCCTGCTTTTCGGTGGCCCGGGAGTATAGCCTTGGGCGCCGGCAATTCGGCCGTCCGCTTGCGGCAAACCAACTCATTCAAAAAAAACTTGCGGACATGCAAACCGAGATCGCCCTTGGGCTGCAAGCCGCTTTGAGAATCGGGCGCATGATGGAAGGAGGCCGATTGGCCCCCGAGACCATCTCGCTCATCAAACGCAATAACAGCGGAAAAGCCTTGGAGATCGCTCGCCAAGCCCGCGATATGCTAGGCGCCAATGGCATTTCGGCTGCGTATCCCGTGATGCGCCACCTCAGCAATCTCGAAACCGTCAATACTTATGAGGGCACGCATGACATTCACGCGCTGATCCTTGGCCGCGCGATCACCGGCATCGCGGCATTTTGCTAGTCAGCGCCGGCAAGGCACTTTTCGGGGGGCTGAGCCTTGCCCCCGTGCGCATCCAGGAGCTCCTTGATCGCGCTCGCTGGAATAGGTCGGCCAAGCAAATAACCCTGCATTTCGGTGCACCCGGCTTGGCATATCAATTCGCGGTGCTCTTCCGTCTCAACACCTTCTGCAACCGTTGGAATACCAAGATCGGCCGCAAGCTGGGCAACCGCCCGCACGATTGCAAGACATTCTGGTCTTTCACCAATCTCGTCGACGAAGGAACGGTCAATTTTGATCTTATCGAAGACAAAATTGCGCAGATAATTTAATGAGGAATTGCCCGCGCCGAAATCATCTAAGGAAATGCCGGCCCCAAGCGCGCGCAAGTCGCGTAAAATTGCGAGGTTCGTCTTGCTGTCCTCAAGAAGAACCGTTTCGGTAATTTCAAGTTGGAGGCGGGCAGCAGGCAAGCCTGAGCGCGCGAGAATTGCCTGCACCTGATGAGGTAAATTGCCGGCCTTGAATTGAGCGGGAGAAAGATTGACCGCGAGGGTCCATTCGCGGGGCCAGCTCGCCGCCTCGGCACAGGCTTCCCGCAAAACCCATTGGCCGAGCTGGATGATCAGGCCCATTTCCTCGGCGAGCGGAATGAACGTTGCCGGAAACATCATCCCGCGCTTGGAGCTGTGCCAGCGAAGCAATGCTTCGAAGCCCGCAATATCTCCGCTTTTAACACTGATGATCGGCTGATAGACGACGTGAAATTCGCCATGGTCAAGCGCTTCGCGCAAGTCGGCCTCGAGCGCTTGGCGGGCACGCAGGTTCGCGTCCATGCCCGGCTCGAAATATCGGAAGGTCCCGCCCCCGTCTTCCTTTGCGCGGCGAAGCGCGAGGGCGGCGTTCCTTAAAAGCTCGCCCGATGTCTCGCCATCAGCCGGGGCAAGTGCGATGCCCGCACTCGCTCCGCACCTGACTTGGTGGCCTTCGATATTGTAAGGCTCACTTGCGAGTTTTTCGATACGCTCGGCCAAGGCGTGCGCCTCATTTGGTCCAGCGAGCGCCATTTGAAGAACGGCGAATTCATCGCCGTCAAGCCGGGCGACAATGTCGCCCGCACGCACGCATGAGCGAAGGCGGGAGGCCACCCCCACGAGAAGCTTGTCACCCGTGGCATGCCCCAATCTATCGTTGACGTCTTTGAAGTGATCAAGATCAAAGTGGTGAATCGCGAGCTTTTCATTGCCCCGGTGCACGCGCAGCAGGGCTTCGTCAACGTGCTCCTGAAACAATAGCCGGTTTGGCAAATCGGTTAGACTGTCGTGGCACGTCATGTAGCTGATGCGTTTTTCAGCCTTGCGCTTCTCTGTCACATCCATCACCGCCACGAGCTGCGCAGGTGTGTCGCGAAAAACGATGTCGCGCCACGATGTGAGCACATCAATTTTGCTGCCATCGGCCTTGATATGCCGCCACACCTGCCCCGCGCCCTGCTGCAAATGCGGATTGTCACAAATTCCCTTCTTGATCGTTTCCCTTTGGTCTTGCGGCACGATATCGACCAGGTTCATCGCCAGAAACGTTTCCTTCGAATAGCCGTAATGAGCGACAGCGGCTTCGTTCACGCCCAAGAATTTCAGGCTGACTGGATCGTGAAGCCACATCGGCACAGGATTGGAATCAAAAAGCAAACTAAAGGGTTCTTCTCTTCCCGAGAAGCTTTTTACCGCGTTCAGTTCCATGGCGGCGAAGACCTCTTGGCGCCGTGGTGTCGAGTGACTTCCGAGGCGGGCGTTTCTTCAAGCGCAATCGAGGGGCGGGCTGACGCGTAACGCTCTCCACTGCTGAGTCGACATCGTAAGTGCAGGCCGTTGCGTTTTTCATTGCAGGATTGAGCAAGTTTTAGCTTGTTGCAAAATTCCAGTAGAGGGCCGGCGCGGTCCGGTTTTGGTCAGCGGCGGCTCGGCTAAGGCGGATCTGGTTCCAAGACCGAGATCCTCACCATATTGGTTGCCCCTGGCGTGCCGAAAGGAACACCGGCGACGATAATAATCCGCTCGCCGATCTTTGCAAAACCTTCTCGGCCCGCGAATTTGCATGCGCGCTGTGACATATCATCGATGTCATAGGCGTCCTTGGTGACAACCGCATGGACACCCCAGACGAGCGCGAGACGGCAAGCCGTTTCGCGATTGGGTGTCAATGCGAGGACTGGCGCCTGCGGCCGCTCGCGCGCGATCCTGAGAGCCGTGGCGCCAGAAGAGGTCCAGGCGACGATCGCTTTAAAATCCATTGTTTCGGCGAAATAGCGGGCCGCGACAGCGATGGCGACTGCGTCCGCGTCCGTCGCCTCCGGCGGCGCCCGCTGAGCATTGATGATACCGCGATAGTAAGAGTCGCGCTCAACCTCCTCGGCAATCCGGTTCATCGTGGCGACCGCTTGGACCGGAAAGGAGCCAACTGCGCTCTCGGCGGAGAGCATGACGGCGTCGGCGCCCTCGAAGACGGCGGTCGCGACATCGGAAACTTCGGCGCGGGTCGGAATCGGAGCGCCGATCATTGATTCAAGCATTTGCGTCGCGACAACCACAGGTTTGCCGAAGCGGCGGGCCATGCGGTTGATGCGCTTTTGCAATCCCGGGACCTTTTCGAGGGGCATCTCCACCCCGAGATCTCCGCGCGCCACCATAAGCGCGTCCGATATCTCAACGATTTCATCGAGGCGCCATATCGCTTGCGGTTTTTCGAGCTTCGACATGATGAGCGCGCGCCCCGCCGCAAGACGCTTGACTTCGGCGACATCCTCGGGCCGCTGCACAAAGGAGATAGCGACCCAATCGATGCCGGCATCAAGTCCCGCGGCAAGATCGGCGCGGTCTTTATCGGTAATCGAGCTGACGGGAATTTCGGTGTCCGGGAGGCTGATACCCTTGCGATCAGAGACATCCCCAGCGATTTCGACGAACGCAACGGCACGCGCGTCGCTCGCTTCCTCGACACGCAACCGAACCCTCCCATCGTTGAGAAGAACAACATCTTTAGCCCGCAGCGACCGTAGAACCTCGGGATGGGGGAGGCATACCCGGGTGTGATCGCCGGGCACCCGGCTGAGATCAAATGCGAAATGCGCCCCGCTGGCGAGCCTCACGCTGCCGTTTTGAAACGTGCCTACCCGCAGTTTGGGTCCTTGGAGATCGATGAGAATGCCGATCGGTCGCCCGCGCTCCTCCTCAAGATCGCGAATGATCTCCACGTGCCTGCGCATCTCTTGGTGTGTTGCATGGCTCATATTAATGCGGAAAATGTCGGCGCCCGCATCGAACAGGGCGGCGACGATGGAGGGATTTAGCGAAGCTGGCCCCAAGGTGGCGATAATTTTACACCGCCGCTGCCGTCTCATGCTAGCGCCGCTCCGCAGGGATCAGGGGCGGCGCCTCGGCATCTGTCAGCTGAACCGTCCAATTTTTGGCTTCTTTCCCAGTATCGACCTCGAAAAATCCCGTCCTATCAAAGCCGCGCACAAAGCAGTCTTCCCGCCCAATGATACGGAATTCCCGGTCGCGGGTACACATGAAGGCCTTGCCCTTCCATTCACTGCTATGCTCGTCCATGGCGTAGACGTAATAGAACTCCGCCGCCAAAGGGCCGCGCACTAATGTTTCGCAGCCGTTTGCCTTGAGATTCCACCAGCCTTCGCTGATCCAAGTTTCGCCGTCCGTGTACGCAAGCGCGACACTGACCCTGCTGCTCGAATTATTGCAAAGGCGGAAGTCCGCCCTCGCGCTCGCAAGGAAGCCGCTCGAGGCAAATACGATGATTGCGGCGCGCCAAAGGGTTTGACCAATTCCTGAAATCATTGTCACTTTTTCTCAACGCGAAGGTTGGTATTGCCCGCTTTTAACTAAAATGGAGTCCTTGTCGCAACCTCGCTCGGCTGGCCAGGTGATAAGCGCCACCCTGCGGGGCTGGGTAACCACTCGCGGGCGAGATCGAATTGCTCTCACCCCCGCAGTTGCAGCCTACTTGCACTTAGCGAGCGCCGCACTATAGTTTCCCGCCTGCCTTTCAATTACCCAGAATTCCTTGAATTGGCGCGGAACCGTGGGAGCACGCTTCTCCGCGGGGCAGAAGCTGGAGGGGTGGCCGAGTGGTTGAAGGCGCACGCCTGGAAAGTGTGTATGCGGGAAACCGTATCGCGGGTTCGAATCCCGCTCCCTCCGCCAGCAAATCACGCTAACTTATTGAATTACTTTGATTTGTTTCAGATTGCTTCTAGGCGGCCTTACGTTTGATCTTACAACGTGACTTGGCTTGGGGCGGACGGCGGTGGACAAGGCGCAGGTTTTCCCTCGCGCACACCCAGGTCTAAGCGATTCCGCATATCACCGGCTGGATCTGCCCCTCGATCGCCGATGCTGGCATCGTCACCGTTACTGTCGCTGGCGTATTCGTATTGAGAACATAGAACGATGTCGCATTGGGGATCGTCTGCCGATCTCGAATACGAAAAAATGGGGGACTCTCGTCGGCGATACGGCATCAACGAGCCGCCGCCGGATACCGCGCAGGATGACTGTGATCCTGCTGGAAAGCTAGGACGGCCGAAACGCCGGACCCAGCCCACTGGATAACTCGCCCGCCGCCGTGAGGCTCACGTGCACCAGAGCGTCTATCAGCGCTTTTAGCCTGCGCTCTATCGAATTGACGCAGGCACTGGACGAAACTTCTATAGAAGTCGAATTTGATGCTGTGAGCACTCGATCGGAGCGGACAACCAGATGGAAACGCCTCGCGTAAGTCGAATTCTCCTTGTGCCATTCACGATCTGGGCGCTGACAATGATTGTCCCAGATTTTCATCGCCTGATTCAACCTCTCGGATCTTTCGGATTTTATGCCAACAATGACGGCCTCGTCACCGACGTGAAGGGGCCCTTCCCCAAGGAAGAGGACTCGCCTGCTTTTCAAGCAGGGCTGCGTCCGGGCGATCGTCTGGATCTCGAGCAGATGCGCTGTATCCCTCTCCACACGCTCAAATGCGCGACCGCCCTTGCAGCCTTGGGCAACTTACGGCTCGTCAGCGATCAACGTCCCGCCGAGCTTGTGCTTGCCGCAACTCCGGAAAAACCCGCACGGCATTTGAGGCTCGTCGCCAAGCAACGCCCCCTCAGCTGGTCGATTTTGGCTGTTCTTCTCCTCGACCAAATCGCCGCCATTCTCGTCATTCTTGCGGCCGCATGGCTTGTTTGGACGCGCCCCGGAGGCATGACTTGGGGGTTTTTCCTCTATGTCATTTGGTTCAACCCCGGCCAATCCTTTGAGTATTATGCGCTGCTGCAACATGACCCACTTGCCTTACTGACGCAGAATATCGCCGGTGCAGTCGCCCGGGGCGTCGGCTCGGCCGGCTTCGTCTTGTTCGCGATCCGCGCGCCAACGGGCGAAAAGGTGCTGAGATGGCGCCCGGCCGAACGGATTTTGCCTTTTATCGCCGTCCTGCTCGCGATCCTGCTGACGCTGAGTTACGCTAACCTTTTTGGCTATCCGACCGAGATCGTGACTAGGGTTGGCATATTGAGTGGGCTGCTCGTCGCCATGTCCGCGTTCATTATCTTGTTGGCGCGCCGAAATGAGCTGCCTCCGCAAGACTATCAGCGTTTACGCTGGGTAATCTGGGGCTGTCTAATCGGGCTCCCTGCGCTTGTCATCGCTGATTTAGGTCAGGGTACGAGCTTCCTCGACAGTCTGTGGGTAGGTCATCCGCCGCCTGAGGCGGTTTGGGGCCTTCTCTATCTCCTTAATGGCGTCCTTTGCCTTTTCGTATTCGAGGCTGTGCGCCGGCCGCGCGTTGTAACCGTGAGTATCCCGCTGCGGCGTGTGAGCATCCTCGGCTTAATCCTCAGTGTGCCGACGCTGCTCTTTCATCATCAGGTTGAGCATTTGGGCGAGGGCATTAGCGAGAGTTTAACCTTACCGAGTTGGATCTGGATCACTATCTTGGCCACGCTGTTCTACATCGTCTCGCAAATTCAAGACTCGGCTGTTCACCTCACAGACCGGTATTTCAATCGTACAATTTTCCGGGCCGGAGAGCGTCTCGGCAATGCCATTTTGAACGCAGAAAATCTTGCTGAGATAGATAGGTATCTTGTCCATGGAGCACATAGCGCGCTTGGCCTCGCCTCGGCCACTGTCTTTCACGAAGAGGATGGGGTCTTTCGCAGAAGTGCTGAGGACCAAGGCTGGGATGGCGCGGCGGCACGAACGCTTGATCGACACGACCCGATGCTGAAGCCTTTGCAGGCCCGTCGCCCTTTTGGCCTCGATACGAAAGGGGCGGCACGCGATCACTTGCCCGAGGGACTGCTGCAGCCGATCCTCGCGGTTCCGGTCGGTGACCACTGCCGCTGCTTGGCCATTGCGCTTTATGGATCGCATGCAACCGGTAACGATCTCAACCATGATGAGCGCGCCATGCTGGGAGAAGTCGCCGAAAAGGCGGCGAGCGCGTTTATGAAGCTCGAGCACGACCAGCTTCGTCGCCGCATCGCCGCACTTGAAGGGGAACTTGAGATAGTCGCCGCGCGGACTGCCGCTACCGGGTCGTTCTGCCCAGGCCCATCCAACGGGGAGAATTCCACCCTAACGTGATGTTTACCTTTGTGCCGAAAGATGCTTGCGGCGGAGAAGTGTTGGATGACAAGGGCAATCGCGGTTGAATGCAATGACGGCGCCGACCCCTGCTAAGCAAGACCGCTCGGGCCCAGCTCGACTCCGTGTTGGCCGACGTGGCGAACGAATAAGCCTGGGCTCTAGAATTTGCGCCGGATCTTGACATCAAGATCCGGCTGAACCTCTAGCTCTAGCCGCAGATCAAGGAGCGCACCGCTCAGCGTATCGAATACATGCGCTTCGTCGGTCACGCCAGAAAAGGTCAACTGCACGACGCCATCGACGGTTGCAACTTCGGTCAATCTTCCGCACCCCTCCAGAAACCGCTTACGAATGGCAGCGGATAGTGCCCGTTCTATCTCTTTCTTATCGGCCACAGCGGCTTTCTCCTTTGGTCTTTTCCCATAATCGAATAATCTCATGATTCTTCACAATCGGCTTTCATCCAAACTTTGAACAAATCCAAGATCAGAGCACCTCCGCGCCGTCATTTCCACTGATTTCTACGATAGTTCCGCCAACGATCGGCCTTGCCGCCCCGGCCCGATCCCCTTATTTTTGCGAAGATGAGCATGCACGACGAAGAACGCGCTTCAACCCTAAGAGATCATGGGGATCTTGGGCGCAATAGCATCAACGCTGGGGAGGTGCCCGGCAGAAAGACCGTTTTTCAAGCCTACGATGCAAAGGTGCGGCGGCTTCACGATCATCAGCGGGACTTTGCAAATTCGGAACTCACAAGGCGAAGACGCGGTCTTAAAGCTGTTCCGTTGCGAGTCATCTTACCCAATCTGATTACACTTTTGGCACTTTGCATGGGCTTAACGGCAATCCGTTTCGCCGTTGAAGGCCAATATGAGACGGCGGTTATCGCGGTCATTGTCGCGGCGGTGCTAGATGGCTTGGATGGACGGATCGCCCGCGCGCTGCGAGGCACCTCCCGTTTTGGCGCCGAACTCGACTCACTAGCCGATTTTGTTGACTTTGGCGTCGCGCCAGCGTTGATCCTTTATTTCTGGGGTCTCCATGAGGTAAAAAGTTTTGGCTGGTTCGCGGCACTGGTTTTCGCTGTGGCGGCGGCACTTAGGCTCGCCCGCTTCAACGTGACGATGGGCGATGTGAACCGTCCGGCATGGCAAGGGCGGTTTTTCACGGGGATGCCCGCGCCGGCGGGGGCGATCGTCGGCCTGTTGCCTATCTACCTTAACTTATCTTTTTTTGCGGTGCCGCGCACCCATGCGGCGGTTCCACTAGAAATCGCTTATGTTTTGGGTATCGCTCTTCTCATGGCGAGCCGCATTCCGCATCTTTCCGGAAAAACAATTGGCCGGGTGCCTCGGGAATATGTGATTTTTGTTCTATTCGGTGTCGCGGCAGTGGTCCTCCTTTTAGCCATATTTCCCATGGAAATGCTGATAGGCTTAAGTCTCGTTTACCTCGCGACCATCCCATTTGCGGCTCACAGCTACAATGCGTACGCCGCTCAGGACGCTGCCCGGCGGACCATCATCCCCGAACCTGAGAAATAACCTGGGTCCGTTTCCGGGACAGGCCGGCTAGTTCACAAAGGCGATATTCTCGACTACGGTCCGGCCCCGCATGCGTGCCTTAGGACGCCCCCAACAAAGGACACCAATGTCAAAGGAAGAGCTGCTTGAATTTCCCGGCACGGTGGTAGAATTACTTCCCAACGCGACCTTTCGCGTAAAGCTCGAGAATGATCACGAAATCATTGCTCATACCGCCGGAAAAATGCGCAAGAATCGCATCCGGGTCCTGACGGGTGATAAGGTGCTTGTCGAGATGACGCCCTACGACCTGACCAAGGGCCGCATTACTTACCGCTTCAAATGAAGCAATTTTTCAAGCGACGGCACCGCAATGACAAGCGGCGATAAGGCTTGGCGTCCCAAATTAGTCTTGGCCTCGGCATCGCCTCGCCGGCTTGCCCTGCTTCAACAGATTGGCATTGAACCCGATGCGCTGCTGCCCGCCGACCGCGACGAAACCCCGCGCAAACACGAACTGCCGAGGTCTCTCGCGGCCAGGCTCGCTGAAGAAAAGACAAAAGCATCCGCCGCGATCGCACTGCACCGCCCAGAGCTTACGGATGCTTTTATCCTCGGGGCCGACACGGTCGTCAGTGTCGGCCGCCGTGTCCTGCCGAAGTGCGAAGTTGTCGCCGAAGCGGCCCAATCCCTACGGCTGTTATCGGGACGGGCGCACCGGGTGCATACGGCGGTTTGCCTTGTTACCCCCAAGGGCCGGGTTCGCCACCGGCTCGTCGAAACAAGATTGCGCTTCAAGCGGCTTTCTTCGGCGGAGATTGAGATATATCTCGGGTCTGGCGAATGGCGGGGCAAGGCGGGAGGCTATGCGATCCAAGGCCTTGCGGGAGCTTTTGTTCAAAAGCTGGTTGGTTCCTACTCTGCGGTCGTCGGTTTGCCGCTCTTTGAGACAATGTCGCTTCTCGCTGGAGAGGGTTTCCCGGCCTATATTTCTTGGTTAAACATAGTGTAGGTTGCCCGTCCGAGGCGACCGTGTCAAAGAGCAAATCCGAGAACCGAGGCCAGCAAACACCGGCGCCCGCGCCCAGCAGGCCCTGCCCTGTTTGCGGCCAGCCAGCTGCTCTCGCGCTTCGTCCATTTTGCTCCAAGCGCTGCGCTGACATCGATCTTCACCGCTGGCTCTCAGGCGCCTATCGCATTTCCGGAGATTGCCGCGGTGACGCTGGCCAAGCGGGGGACGAGGATCTGCCTGAATCCTAGCAGGAGAGGAATTCGCTCGGCGCAGAGATCGCGTTTTTGAGTCAATCGCGGTAATCCTTTACCTCTATTAGAGAATTGCCAATATTTAACCAAGGTTTATGCCAAAGCGGCGGCAAGCCCCCGAGAAGGAAGCACCACCATGGGAAAGCGGCGGTTCCTCAGCGAAAAAACCCAAGGCGCGTTGATAACCCTCTATGTTCTTCTTCTCCTTGTCGCGCTACCGATCGCGGCGTGGCTTGATCTTCGGGATATCACCGCAGCCTCCTTGCTGCGACAAGCAAACGATCTAGATTCGCTAATTGCCAGTATTCGCGGATATTACAGCAAGAATGTCGTGGCCCGCGTGTTGTCCTCACCCGGATCAACAAAAGTCGTACATAATTACACAGATATTCTCGGGGCGATCCCGATCCCTGCCACACTTTCGATTGAGCTCGGACAGGTCATTAGCGAGCAGCAATCAAATATCGGATATCGCTTCGTCTCGGACTATCCTTTCCAGAATCGGCCAGTTCATTATTTGGATAGCTTCGAGACATCGGCTCTTAATTCTTTAAGGGAAAATCCCCATCAAAAAGTCACGCAAGTCAGCGGATCGCTGTTCACGGATCAGGTACGCCATATCGCACCTGTTCTAATGTTTGCGCCATGTGTTTCCTGCCACAATGCGCACCCCGATAGTCCAAAGCGAGACTGGAAAATCGGCGACGTTCGAGGTATTCAAGAGATCGTGGTCTCTGAACCAATCGTCACGAATATTTGGTCATTTAAATATCTCCTCGCTTACCTCGTCTTCGCTGGTGCGAGCGGCATTGGTTTTATCGGGATGCAGTGGCGGCAAACGGCGCTCATCAGTGGTATGAATGAGGAGCTTGAGAATAAAAACGAGTTCTTGGCATCCATATCGGCAAAGATATCGCGTTATCTCTCGCCGCAGATTTCGCGCAGTATTTTGTCTGGCCAGACTGATGTCACAATTCATGCAGTTCGCAAAAAACTGACGATTTTTTTTTCCGACATTCAGGATTTTACCCATACCGCAGAACGCATGCAGCCGGAGGAAATCGCCGCTCTGCTCAATGAGTATCTAACCGAGATGTCGCGCATTGCGCTCGAACATGGCGGCACGGTCGATAAATTCATTGGCGATGCCATTTTGGTTTTTTTTGGCGATCCTGAGACACAAGGTACGGCGGAGGATGCGAAGGCCTGCCTGCGCATGGCGATTGCGATGCAAGGCCGGCTCACGGAATTAAATTCAAAATGGCGAAATTCGGGGGTCGAAAAGCCGTTCCGCGCGCGAATGGGCATTAATACCGGGTTTTGCGACGTCGGCAATTTCGGCAGCGCTGATCGCATGGATTACACCATTATCGGGGCCGAGGCCAACCTTGCGGCCCGTCTGCAATCCATCGCCAAACCAGGACACATTATCCTGAGCTATGAGACCTTCGCCCTTGTGCGCGATATCGTCACCGCGCATCCGCTTCCCCCAATTGCCATGAAAGGCATCAGCAGGGAGATTGTCCCTTATGAGGTCGAGGCGACGTTCGATAATTTGGGGCGTCAAACACGGCGGTTTAGCGAGCACATGCGCGGCCTCGATTTATACTTCGATCCGGCCGCGGTTGAGCCAAGCGCGTCAGCCAATGTGCGGCTTTTGTTGCAGCGTGCGATGGCAAGTTTGGATGAGCATTTCTCAACAGAAGAGCAATCCTCTCAGTCGAACCACGCGTAGCCCCACTGGTTAGCTGGCTATGTTTATTGAGGCCGGAAAGCGACGACAAATGACATTCGCAGTGTCATTCCTAACGATCTCACGCAAAATAGTATGTTCATTGATACCAGTTGTTACGCCTTAAGATGCAATCTTGCCCGAGCGGGCCCTGGTTGCACGCCCCCTGTAAAACAAGAATAGGGACGCAGTTGAGATAAATGTGTCACAGCATTGACATAGCCTATGGCTAGCGGTAGCCACCAGGCGGGAGGCGCTCATGACGGCCATTTCTTCTCATGATATTTCACCCGGCGTGCAAAGCCCAAAGCCCCGGCTTGATCAGCCGATGGGATTGCGGTCCATCCTGGTTTTCCTCGCAGTCTTGGCGCTCGGCCTCTTCTTTGCTGCCTACAGCGTTTACAAGGACATCTCAGCCTCACAAACCCCGGTTGAAGGCCTCTTACCGTTCCTTTTGTTGGGCGTTGCCTTGCTCATTGCGCTTGGCTTTGAGTTTGTGAACGGCTTTCACGATACGGCTAATGCAGTGGCGACTGTTATTTATACTCATTCGCTTGCGCCACCGGTTGCTGTCGTTTGGTCGGGCTTCTTCAACTTCCTGGGAGTCCTCGTGTCAAGTGGCGCGGTCGCCTTTGGCATTGTCTCGCTGCTCCCTGTCGAGCTGATCTTGCAAGTTGGGTCGGACGCCGGGTTCGCGATGGTTTTCGCCATGCTCATCGCCGCCATCATTTGGAACCTTGGGACGTGGTGGCTTGGTCTTCCGGCGTCGAGCTCTCACACTCTGATTGGCTCAATCATCGGCGTTGGCGTCACCAACGCCTTAATGCGCGGGCGGGATGGAACATCTGGCGTTGATTGGGGCAAAGCGACCGAGGTGGGTGAAGCGCTTCTCTTATCGCCCGTCGTTGGCTTCTTTTGCGCCGCTCTCCTGCTCCTTCTCATGAAGCTCATTATCCGTAAACCCGAACTCTATAGCGAGCCGAAGGGCGCGTTAGCGCCGCCATGGTGGATCCGCGGGCTTCTCATCTTCACGTCGGCGGGCGTTTCCTTCGCGCATGGTTCAAATGACGGACAGAAGGGGATGGGGCTCATCATGCTGATCCTCATCGGCACGGTGCCGACGGCCTATGCCTTGAACCGCACGCAGCCGGCCTCTTACGTCGCCACATTTATGAAGGACTCGCTCGCCGCCTCAAAAGTTATCGAGGCGAAGGCTTCCGGCTATGCCATCCACGGCGATCCGCGGCCCGCGGTAACCCTGTATCTGACTTCGAAGCAGCTCAACGAAGGAACCTATCCTTCGCTCGCTGTTTTGGTCCGCGATATCGCCAGCCAGGTTGAATCCTACGGCGCATTATCAAAAATTCCTGCCGCGCAAATCGGCAACACACGCAATGACATGTATCTCGCCGATGAAGCTATCCGTTTCTTGCAAAAAGACAAAGCGAGCGAGCTCTCGAAAGAGGATCTTGCCGTCCTCGCTACCTATAAAAGGGATCTCGATAACTCGACAAAATTCATCCCGGACTGGGTGAAATTTTCGGTCGCGCTGGCCCTTGGGCTTGGCACGATGATCGGGTGGAAACGCATCGTCATCACGGTCGGCGAAAAAATCGGCAAGCAGCATTTGACTTATGGTCAGGGCGCGGCCGCCGAACTGGTCGCCATGGGGACGATCGCGGCAGCCGATAGTTTCGGCCTGCCAGTGTCAACGACCCACGTTCTTTCGTCAGGTGTCGCTGGCGCCATGGCCGCCAACGGCTCCGGCGTCCAAATGTCAACCATCCGCAGCATTGCGTTGGCGTGGGTTCTGACGCTGCCTTCTGCAATGTTTCTTTCTGGATTTCTCTTTTTCGTCTTCCGGCACGTATTCTAATGACCGGAAGAAAGAAAACCTCGTGCGAGAAATAAGATCGCTGGTCTAAAGCCGGAAGCTCATGGTGGTCCATATTGCGTCCCCTCGGGGCCGGTTCTGGACGGCAAAATCGTGAAACCAACGAGCAGTGAAGTCCACTTCTTGTTCACCGACCTTGAGGGCGTAGGATAGCAAAGGGCCAATCGCCGCAACCCGGCCTCGATAAGGACCAAGAAGGTCGCCGGCACCCCAATCATCCGTCACTTGTTGGTAAAAATAACCGCCGACTCCTGCCGCTAAGCCAAAGGGAAAATGCTGGTTCAACGCCCATTCGAAATGGAGCTCGGCGCCGCTTTGATATTGGGTCGCGCTGTTCCAGCCATTGATAATCATACCGAGTGCGCCGGAAGCCTCAAACCCGGTTTGTAGACTAAGAAAAGTATAGCCGCCCTTGATATCGACGGCCGGCCGGTGCAACCCATCATCGACTAACCGGGCAGGGTTGTAATCCCCTGTTGGCGCAAAGCCGGTCACAGCGACCAGCCAATTATGATCGCCCGCGTGCCATCCAATGACAGCGCTGTAATCAGTGTCTCCCAGGCCAGCGATATCGCCTTGAATACCTAAGGCGGGAATCGCGGCGCTAACTCCCACGAAAGGGATAGTTGCCACGAACCCGAGCGTGGCGCCCGCAAAACCTAAATCAAAGAGATAGCCAGTCTGAGCAACATTGAAGACAAAATTTCCGGTCGTTGTCGGTGTGATTTGATTTGCCGACCTGGTGCCTTGGTAAAGAAAAAAAGAATCAGAAAAATACACTCCTGGCGGAGGCAGATATCCCGATAAGGGAATTGTCAGACCCAAGAAATATTCACTAAGCCCGTACTCTGTAGCACTGCACGGGGATTCTGCGGCAAACAGACCACTGGCGCTCAGAGCTGCCCCCAACACCGTGCGGAACAGACCTCGCGTGAGCATCAATTTGGTCCCCACTTCGTACGACGGAGTGCTTTGTGCCCTATCGCATTAAATGAGCATAGCCAATATTTGGATGAGATCATACCGATTACAACCAGAGTCTGATTTTAACACGCAGTGAACACAGTCGCGTTGCAAAATTGCCACAGTTAGCCCCACCGCCTCCCGCCATGAGCGAGTGGCAACGCCTCCAAGAGAATTAAAGAAATATATTCATGAGCCGAGGAAATTTTAAACCATATCACGTCAAACAAGAAATTATATTGAGGACAATGCTTTATTGGTTATTCGTTTCTCTTTGCTAGATTATGTCCGGCGGGAGACTTCAATGGGCGACAATTTTTGGCAATTGATTTCGGATTCTTACAATCTGCATTCAAGAGCGGAGCATGGTGCAATCACGCTTGGCGGCTTTGTAATTATTTCACTCGTTCTTTTTTATTTTTTCCGGCTTGTGATTTCATATAAGGGGCAAGCGGTAGAGCCTCCCGATGCCGGCATGGCCGATGCGAGCAGCCTCCCCGCAGCGGAGCCGCCGCTTATAAGCCCGCCCAGGAACAGGCGGGCGACCTTTGCAACCGATTTAATATGTCTTTCGCAGTCGCGGAATGTATCTGTTGCTGTTCTCGACTCCATCCTCGGGAAACTCCTCGACGCTGGCATCCCCGATGCGGATATTCCAAAAAAGCTGGCAGCGGCAGCGAAATACTTCTGCGCGTTGCGGTCAGATTTTTCCGACTGCCAGGTTTTTGTCGAAGAGGGTTATCGCGAGGAACTGCTCAATAGGCTTGACGGCGGCGATTTCGATGCCGTGCGAGAATTATTGGCGCAAGCGCGCGAGGGCGAATGGACCCTGCGAATGGACACGGCCATTGCGGAGGCGGAATTTTTAGCGAAAGAAGCAATGATTGATCATTGTGAGCTGCGCTTTGCCGATGCAGCGGAACATTATGCGGCGGCCGCCTGCCTCCTCATGGACAATAGAAGCCCCGATGCGTGGCACTACTTGATTGCGCAGGCAAAGGAGCTCTGCGAAGACGGCAGAATTTTTGGTGCGCGCCAGAGTATTTTGGCGGCAATCGAAGTGTACCATCGCGCCCTTGGGCTTGCGGGGCGCGAGCTCCTGCCCCTTGAGTGGGCCGCGACAAAACACGATCTTGGCTCGGCTCTTCTGCTGCTCGGAGAGCAGGACGGTGACGCTGAAAATTTGCGTGAGGCGGCAAGTGCTTATCTTGCGGCTTTGGAGGAATGGAGCCAGGACGCCGCGCCAATGGAGTGGGTGAAGGCACAAAAAAGCCTGGGCGATGCCCTGCGGCTGCTCGGCAGCAATGAAAATGATAAAGAGAAGCTCGGCGAGGCCGCGCAGGCTTATCGTGCCGCCTTAAGCGTGTGTACGAGGGAAACGGCGCCGTTTGATTGGGCCGAAGCGTCCAATCGGCTGGGCAATATTCTTGTGGAGCTCGGTACCCGCGAGGGCGATACGGCGTATCTTCAGCAGGCTATCGACGTCTTTAAAAAGTCTCTTGACGGCATCGATAAAGATCTTGACGCGCTCGGCTGGTCGATGACGCAGAACGGCCTTGGCCATGCATTGGAAGTTTTGGCGGAACGCGAGGCTGGAACAGTATCTCTGCGCGAGGCCGCCTCCGCCTACCGGGCTGCCTTGGATGACCGCTGCTTAGAACTTGTGCCGGCAGATTGGGCCTCGACCACCGCCCGCCTGGGCGATGCCCTTTTTGCCATCGCCGTGCGCGAGGCCGATGCAAACGCGCTCTTTGAGGCAATCTCCTCTTACAAAGCCTCTCTTCGAGTAGATTGTGTCGAAACACAGCCACTCGCAATAGCAAAAACCCATCTCAACCTCGCCTACGCGTCCGGAGCCTTATGGAGGCAGACGAGGGATGAAAAAGTCTTGAAGAGCACAATCGACTCCATAGATGCGGCAATAGTTCTGATCAACCAAGCCGGCGTGGCGGAACATGTTCCAGCGGCGGAACTTGCCCGGCGAACGATAGTTAACTCCGCCGGTTACCGGGAAATGCGCCGGAAAGCGGCCTGATCAAGATACGAGAGGCTTAGCGTTCTGCTTGCGCCCTTCTCGAAATATGCGCCATCCGGCCGCCCGTAAGCCGCAGGCGGGGCATGTGCCACACCCATAACCCCAATCGTGGCGGACCGTGCGCTCGCCGAGATAACACGTGTGTGTCTCCTCGATAATGAGTTCAATAAAGGGAGGACCGCCCAGAGCCTCCGCGAGGCTCCAAGTCGCTGCTTTATCAAGCCACATCAGCGGCGTATCAAGCACAAAACGCGCGTCCATACCGAGGTTCAGCGCGATTTGCATCGCTTTTATTGTATCGTCCCGGCAATCGGGATAGCCGGAAAAATCGCTCTCGCACATGCCCGCGATGATCCGCTTAATGCCGAGCCGATAGGCGAACGCCGCCGCGAAAGTTAAAAAGAGAAGATTGCGGCCGGGAACAAAAGTGTTTGGCAGTCCAGTTTCGCTGGTGGTTATCTCAATGGGTGCCGTCATCGCCGTCGCGGAGATTGGAGCAAGCCCGCCGATAGGCACCAAATGGTCATTGCCCAGCCGGCCACGCCAGGCTGGGAATCGTTCAGCGAGGGAGCGGCGGATGTTTTCGCGCTGATCTAGCTCGACGCGGTGGCGCTGGCCATAATCGAAGCCAATAGTCTCGACGCGCGGGTACTTATTCAGCGCCACGGCGAGGCACGTCGTCGAATCCTGCCCGCCGGAAAAGAGGACCAAAGCCGCGCTATCATCCTTGGGCAAAGCTGCACACCATGACCCGGCCGCGCCGAGCTGTTTAGGCCTACAATCGAGCACGCCCCGGCAAAGATAGATGCACCGGGGGCCCTAAGAAACCAGTATGGCCCGCCGCGCCCTATTCGACCGGCACACGGTCCGGCTTAGCAAGCATAAGCTCGGCTTCCTGTTCAGGCGAGGGCGCTTCCTCCTTCTGCGCCAAAATCAGTTCGTCCCTCATATTGGCGACACGGCGGAGCTTGACCATTGCGGCTCCTGTTCCCGCCGGGATGAGCCGGCCAACAATGACGTTTTCCTTAAGACCCTCAAGGGAGTCGATTTTCCCATTGACGGCCGCCTCGGTCAGCACCCTTGTCGTTTCCTGAAAGGATGCGGCGGAGATGAATGACCGTGTTTGGAGCGATGCCTTGGTAATCCCAAGTAGGACAGGCGTACCGGAAGCAGGCCTTTTGCCCGCCTCCATGGCCACCGCGTTCGCTTCGTCGAGCTCGATCTGATCAACTTGTTCACCCGGCAGAAAATCGGTATCGCCCGGATCGGTAATATCAATCTTCTGTAACATCTGCCGAACGATCACCTCAATATGCTTGTCGTTGATGTTCACTCCTTGCAAGCGGTAGACTTCCTGAATCTCATTGACAAGGTAAGCCGCAAGTTCCTCGACACCTTTGATGGCCAGGATATCGTGCGGCGCGGGATTACCGTCGACGATGTAATCACCCTTTTCGATAACATCTCCGTCTTGCAGATGGATGTGTTTGCCCTTTGGGATCAAATACTCAATCGGCTCTCCATCTGGTTCACTGGGAACGATCGAGACCCTTGTCTTATTCTTGTAATCGCGGCCAAACTGAACCGTGCCAGAAATCTCGGCAATGATGGCGTGGTCCTTTGGCCGACGCGCTTCGAACAGCTCGGCGACACGAGGCAAACCGCCGGTGATGTCGCGTGTTTTCGCCGAATCCATTGAAATACGGGCGATAATATCGCCGGCCTTGATTTGGGCGCCCGGATCTACCCCGATGATGGAATCAACTGGCAATGGGTAGCGTGCCTCGCCCCCGCGGCTGAGTTTGCTAATCTTTCCATCCGGGGTTTTGATCACAATAGCGGGCCGTAAACCGGCGGAGCGTTGATTCAAGCGCCAATCCATAACGAGACGCTTGGCGATACCGGTGGCTTCATCGATGGTTTCTATCATCGAGGCGCCTTCGACAAGGTCTTCGAAAGCGACGATCCCATCAACTTCGGTCAGGATGGGCCGTGTATAAGGATCCCATTCAGCGATGCGTTGGCCGCGCTTGATTTTATCCCCCTCGTCGACCTTAAGCCGGGCACCATATTGAACGCGATGCACAGCACGTTCGGCTCCATCAGGACCTTCAACAACGATTGCAACATTACGGGCCATCACCATGAGATCGCCTTCGCTATTGCCGGCGACATGGCGATTGCGGACTTTTACCGTGCCATCGAAGTTCGATTCGATGAAAGATTGATCCGCGATCTGGGCCGCGCCCCCGATGTGAAATGTGCGCATTGTCAATTGAGTGCCTGGCTCGCCGATCGATTGAGCCGCGATCACTCCAACAGCCTCGCCCATGTTCACCGGAGTCCCGCGCGCCAAATCGCGGCCGTAGCATTTGCCGCAAACGCCGTTCTTCGTCTCGCATGTCAACACAGAACGGATTTTGACCTCTTGGATGCCAGCCGCGTTAATACGATCGATATGCCACTCTTCGATCATTTCGCCCATTTTGACGATGATGGCGCCAGACGCATCGCGGAGCTCTTCCGCGGCGGTACGGCCGAGGATGCGGCTCGCGAGCGAAGCCACGATCTGGCCGGCGTCGATGATGGCGCGCATCCGAATGCCATTCGCCGAGCCACAGTCATCAGCGGTGATGATCGAGTCCTGCGCGACATCAACGAGGCGGCGCGTCAAATAACCAGAGTTAGCGGTTTTAAGCGCCGTGTCGGCAAGTCCCTTGCGAGCACCATGGGTCGAGTTGAAGTATTCAAGAACCGTAAGGCCTTCCTTGAAATTCGAGATGATCGGGCTTTCGATTATCTCGCCGGAGGGCTTCGCCATAAGGCCACGCATCGCCGCGAGCTGCTTCATTTGCGTCGGCGAGCCGCGCGCTCCCGAATGAGACATCATGTAGATCGAATTTACCGGTTTGTCGCGCCCGTGCTCATCTTTTTGAACCGATGAAATCCGTAACATCATCTCTTCAGCCAGTTTGTCCGAACATTTCATCCAGACATCAACGACCTTGTTGTATTTCTCGCCCTGCGTAATGAGCCCGTCGTTGTATTGTTGCTCATACTCCTTGGCGAGCGCGCTCGTCTCGGCGATGATGCGAGGTTTGTTTTCTGGAACAACCATGTCGTCCTTGCCAAACGAGATCCCGGCCTTGAACGCCTCATGGAAGCCAAGCGCCATGATCCGATCGCAAAAGATCACCGTCTCTTTTTGTCCGCAGTTGCGATAGACGATATCGATCATGTTCGATATCTCTTTCTTGGTCATGAGCTTATTCACGACGTCAAAGGGAATTTTGACATGATCGGGTAGAAGCTGCCCGAGAAGCAAGCGGCCGGGCGTCGTATCGAAAACCTTGGTGATACGGCGGCCCTCACTGTCGAAAGACCATGCACGCCCTTTGACCCGCGAGTGCAGGGTCACGGCCTTTGCATGCAGGGCATGTTCGAGCTCGCCCATATCGGAGAAGGCCATCCCCTGCCCAGGCTCGCCATCGCGCATGAGTGTCACATAATAAAGCCCAAGGACGATGTCTTGTGAGGGCACGATAATCGGCTGACCATTGGCCGGATGAAGGATATTGTTTGTCGACATCATCAAGACGCGCGCCTCGAGCTGCGCCTCGAGCGAAAGCGGCACGTGCACGGCCATTTGGTCGCCATCGAAATCGGCATTGAATGCCGCGCACACCAAAGGATGGAGCTGAATAGCCTTCCCTTCGATCAGCTTCGGTTCAAAGGCCTGAATGCCGAGGCGGTGCAAGGTCGGAGCCCTGTTCAACATCACCGGGTGCTCGCGAATGACTTCATCGAGAATATCCCAGACTTCTGGCTTCTCTTTTTCGACGAGTTTTTTGGCTTGTTTAACGGTCGCCGAGAGGCCCTTTGCGTCAAGCCGGGAATAAATAAATGGCTTGAACAATTCGAGCGCCATCTTCTTTGGCAGCCCGCACTGATGTAGTTTCAAATCAGGTCCGACAACGATAACGGAACGGCCCGAGTAATCGACGCGCTTGCCAAGAAGGTTTTGCCGGAAGCGGCCCTGCTTTCCCTTCAGCATATCGGCCAGCGATTTCAAAGGCCGTTTATTGGCTCCCGTGATGACGCGGCCGCGACGACCATTATCGAATAAGGCATCAACGGCTTCTTGCAGCATGCGCTTTTCATTGCGCACGATAATGTCAGGAGCCCGTAACTCGATTAATCGCTTGAGCCGATTGTTCCGATTGATGACCCGGCGGTAGAGGTCATTGAGATCGGAAGTCGCAAACCGGCCTCCATCAAGCGGCACGAGCGGCCGCAAATCCGGAGGGATGACGGGGATCTCGGTCAAAATCATCCACTCCGGCTTATTGCCAGAGTGCATGAAAGCCTCGATGATCTTCAAACGTTTGGCGAGCTTCTTTGGCTTGAGATCCGTGGTTGACTCGGCAATTTCGATCTTCAGCTCATCCGATATCTTCTTAAGATCCATGCTGCGCAGCATTTCGCGGATCGCCTCCGCTCCAATGAGCGCAGTAAAAGAGTCTTGGCCATACTCATCCTGAGCGCGCAGATAATCTTCTTCGTTGAGGAGCTGACGATCCTTGAGCGGTGTTAAGCCCGGATCGAGCACGATATAGGACTCAAAATAGAGAATGCGCTCGATGTCCTTGAGCGTCATATCGAGCAAAAGGCCGATACGCGAAGGCAGCGATTTCAAAAACCAGATATGGGCAACCGGCGCCGCCAGCGAGATATGCCCCATGCGCTCGCGGCGGACGCGGGATAACGTCACCTCGACGCCGCACTTCTCGCAGATGACGCCCTTGTACTTCATGCGCTTATATTTGCCGCACAAGCACTCGTAATCTTTAATTGGACCGAAGATCCTGGCGCAGAAGAGACCATCCCGCTCCGGCTTAAATGTCCGGTAGTTGATCGTCTCGGGTTTTTTGATTTCGCCAAACGACCAAGACAAAATCTTCTCTGGACTTGCGATCGAAATTTGAATTTGGTCAAACGCCTGCGGCTGCACAGCCGGGCTGAAGAGATTCATGACCTCTTGATTCATTATCATCTCCTGGTACCTTGGCGCGCGCCATGCCGCGCAGCCCCTTCCGGCGGAAAAGCGGCCACCCCCTCGATGGCCGAAATTCCCATCCGCCTATTCCGCCGCCTCTGCTGGCGGCAGCTGGGATCGCATTTTCGCTGTCTGGGTCAATTCAACATTGAGGCACAGCGAACGCATTTCTTTGACGAGAACGTTAAAGCTCTCGGGAATTCCCGACTCGAAGGCATCATCGCCGCGCACGATCGACTCGTAGACTTTTGTGCGGCCGGCCACGTCGTCGGATTTCACCGTAAGCATCTCCTGCAAAGTGTAGGCGGCGCCATAAGCTTCAAGAGCCCAAACCTCCATTTCTCCAAATCGTTGGCCACCAAATTGCGCCTTGCCGCCAAGTGGTTGCTGGGTGACGAGACTATAGGGGCCAATCGAGCGCGCATGAATCTTATCATCGACGAGATGATGGAGCTTGAGAATATAAATGTAGCCCACGGTAACTTTGCGGTCGAAGGGCTCACCTGTGCGTCCGTCATAAAGTGTCACCTGGCCTGAGCTATCGAGGCCAGCCTGCTCAAGCATCTCAACAATGTCTTTTTCGCGCGCGCCATCGAACACGGGCGTTGCAATGGGAACCCCCCGGCGCAATTTCTCGCCAAGCTCAACAATGGCCTGATCATCGAGACCTTTGATGTCGGCTTCGGCATCGTAAATCTCGGACAATTTACGACGGAGAGCTTTGGTGTTCTTGTCCCTCAAGTAAGCGTCGATCGTTTCACCGATCTGTTTGCCGAGCCCGGCGCACGCCCAGCCAAGATGGGTCTCAAGGATTTGCCCAACATTCATCCGGGATGGCACGCCGAGAGGGTTGAGAACGATATCAACGACTTGCCCATCGGCAAGGAACGGCATGTCTTCTTGCGGCACGATTTTGGAAACGACACCTTTATTGCCGTGCCGTCCCGCCATTTTATCGCCCGGCTGAATTTTGCGCTTCACGGCGACGAAGACCTTAACCATCTTCATGACGCCGGGCGGCAATTCATCGCCCCGCTGCAGTTTCTCGACTTTATCGAGGAAGCGGCTCTCGAGACCCTTCTTTGCCTCGTCGTACTGCTTGCGCATGGCCTCAAGCTCGGCCATTGTCTGGTCGTTCTCGACCGCGAAGGACCACCATTGGGAGCGCGGATATTCCTCGATGACCTCGCGCGTCAGCTTCGTATCGCGTTTGAATCCCTTGGGTCCGGCAACCGCTTTTTTGCCAGCTAGAATATCGAGGAGGCGGGTGTAGACGTTGCGGTCGAGGATCGCGAGTTCATCGTCCCGGTCTTTGGCAAGACGCTCAATCTCCTCTCGCTCGATTGCCTGCGCCCGCTCGTCCTTATCGACGCCATGCCGGTTAAATACGCGCACCTCGACGATGGTGCCTTGCACCCCCGGGGGCACGCGCAAAGATGTATCGCGCACATCGGACGCCTTTTCGCCAAAGATGGCGCGCAGCAATTTCTCTTCGGGCGTCATCGGGCTTTCGCCTTTTGGCGTGATCTTGCCGACGAGAATGTCACCCGCCTGAACCTCAGCGCCGATGTAGACGATTCCGGCCTCGTCGAGGTTCTTCAAGGCTTCTTCCGAGACATTCGGAATATCTCGGGTGATTTCTTCCGGACCAAGTTTTGTATCGCGGGCCAGCACCTCGAATTCATCGATATGAATTGAAGTGAAAACATCGTCTTTAACGATCCGCTCGTTGAGCAGGATCGAGTCTTCAAAGTTATAGCCATTCCATGGCATGAACGCGACGAGAACGTTGCGGCCCAGCGCAAGATCGCCGAGATCCGTCGAAGGGCCGTCCGCGATGATATCCCCCTTGTTGACGAAGTCTCCGACGCGCACCAGTGGCTTTTGGTTGATACACGTCGATTGATTTGAGCGCTGGAATTTCATCATCCGGTAGATGTCAACGCCGGGCTTGCCAGCATCCGTTTCCTCCGTCGCCCGGATGACAATACGAGTCGCATCGACTTGGTCAACATAACCGGTCCGGCGAGCGGCGATTGCCGCTCCCGAATCTCTCGCAACCACAGACTCCATTCCGGTGCCAACAAGCGGCGCGTCGGCTCGGATGAGTGGCACGGCTTGGCGCTGCATGTTCGATCCCATGAGCGCGCGATTGGCATCATCGTTTTCTAAGAAAGGAATGAGAGCAGCCGCGACAGAGACAAGCTGTTTTGGCGAAACATCCATGAAATCGACGCGCTCGCGGGGGACCATGACAACATCGCCTGCGTGGCGACAGAGAACGAGGTCTTCCGTGAGAGCCCGCTTAGCGTCGAGCGGCGCATTGGCCTGCGCCACATAATATTTGGCCTCCTCCATCGCCGAAAGATACACAACCTCATCAGTGACACGGCTGTCGCGAATGCGCCGGTATGGAGTCTCGATAAACCCGTATTTATTCACCCGGGCGAACGTCGCCAGTGAGTTAATGAGGCCAATGTTCGGCCCTTCGGGCGTCTCGATCGGGCAGATCCGGCCATAGTGCGTGGGATGCACATCGCGAACCTCAAAGCCCGCGCGCTCGCGCGTAAGACCGCCCGGGCCGAGCGCCGATAAGCGCCGCTTATGGGTAATCTCGGACAGCGGATTGGTCTGGTCCATGAATTGTGAAAGCTGCGAGGAGCCAAAGAACTCGCGCACCGCGGCCGCGGCAGGTTTTGCATTGATCAAGTCCTGAGGCATGACGGTATCGATGTCGACCGATGACATCCGCTCCTTGATCGCCCTCTCCATGCGCAAGAGGCCGAGCCGGTATTGATTCTCCATGAGCTCCCCGACGGACCGCACCCGCCTGTTTCCAAGATGATCGATGTCATCGATCTCGCCGCGTCCGTCACGCAAATCGACGAGCGCCCGCATGACCGCGACGATGTCTTCTTTACGCAGCGTCCGAACCGTATCCGCCGCGTCGAGATCCATCCTCATATTCATTTTCACGCGGCCGACCGCCGAAAGATCATATCTCTCGGGATCGAAGAAGAGCGAGTGGAACATCGCTTCCGCCGTATCGAGAGTTGGCGGTTCTCCTGGGCGCATCACCCGGTAGATGTCGAATAGCGCCTCTTCGCGGGAGCTATTCTTATCAACAGCAAGAGTATTGCGAATATAAGGACCGACGTTCACGTGATCGATATCGAGAACCGGCAGCTCGGTGAATCCAGCGTCTATCAGGAGCGTCAGGGACTTCGCGCTGATCTCATCACCCGCCTCGGCGAAGATCTCGCCTGTTGCCGGGTTATAGAGATCGGAAGCGATATATTGACCGTGGAGGTCCTCGTTTTGTGCGCGCAAGAATTTAACGCCTCGCTCGGCGAGCAAGCGCGCCGAGCGGAGAGTCAGTTTCTTGCCGGCCTCAAGAACGACTTCGCCCGTATCCGCGTCCAAAACATCAAGGGTCGCCTTCATCCCTTTCATGCGCTCTGGCTCGAAAGCAAGCCGCCAGCCATCTTTATCGCGCTGATAGCTAACAACCTTATAAAAAGTCGAAAGGATCTCCTCGCCATCCATGCCAAGCGCATAGAGGATCGACGTTGCTGGAATCTTCCGCCGCCGGTCGATGCGGGCGTAAACAATATCCTTGGCATCAAACTCAATATCGAGCCAGGAGCCACGGTACGGAATGATCCTCGCCGCGAACAAAAGCTTGCCGGATGAATGGCTTTTGCCCTTATCGTGATCGAAGAAAACGCCGGGCGAGCGGTGCATTTGCGAAACAATAACGCGCTCGGTTCCATTGACGACGAATGTGCCGTTCATCGTCATGAGAGGCATATCGCCCATGTAGACATCTTGCTCCTTGATGTCTTTGACGGATTTTGCTCCCGTGTCGGGATCGACATCAAAGACGATCAAGCGCAGCGTGACTTTAAGGGGCGCGGCATAAGTCATACCACGCTGACGGCACTCATCGACGTCGTATTTCTCTGGCTCGAATTCATATTTGACAAATTCAAGGAGGGCCGTGCTTGAAAAATCCGAGATCGGAAAAACGGATTTAAAGACCGCTTGCAAACCTTCGTCCGGGCGTCCGCCTTCCGGCTCCTTAATCATGAGAAACTGATCGTAGGACGCCTTTTGTACCTCGATAAGGTTGGGCATTTCAGCAACTTCACGAATGTGCCCAAAAAACTTACGAATACGCTTACGGCCGGTGAAGGTTTGCGCTATATTGTGAGACATGTCGCTCCTCGCACCCATTTAGATAATCGCTTTCTGAAGACTACCCGCGTGCCAGCCTCCGGATGTATCCTCAAGAAGGAGAGCCGCTTCTTTTTGCCGGATGCTCACGCCGCCATTTAAACCAGAATGAAAAACTGCGATTTTTTAAGGAACCCCCGAAGACATAGAAAGGGCGGCAGCGGACGTTTGCCCAACCGCCCCTCAGCATTAAATAAATGCCGCGCTGGCGGCATGCGGGTCATTTGAACTCCACCTTGGCCCCAGCCTTTTCAAGGGCCGCCTTGATCTTTTCAGCCTCTTCCTTGCTGACGCTTTCCTTCACGGGTTTTGGCGCGGCTTCGACCAAATCCTTCGCCTCCTTGAGACCAAGGCCCGTGACGGCGCGAACCTCCTTGATGACCTCGATCTTTTTCTCGCCTATGGCCGCAAGCACCACCGTGAATTCCGTTTTCTCCTCGACCGGCGCGGCGGCGGCGGCTCCGGCAACCGGTCCCGCAGCGACGGCGACCGCCGCAGCGGCCGAGACACCCCATTTTTCCTCGAGAAGCTTGGCGAGCTCCGCGGCTTCTAGAACGGTGAGGCTGGAAAGGTCCTCGACAATTTTTTCAAGATTGGCCATGTTTGGTTCCTTCAATTCTCTATGAGTAGGTTGGAAATCCGCCTATTTAACAATACGTCTTAAGCCTCAAGCCGCATCCTTCCCGCCATAAGCCGCGAAGACACGCGCAAGCTTTGCCGCGGGAGCGGTTGTGAGCTGCGCGAGTTTGGCCGCGGGTGCCTGGACGAGGCCGATGAGCTTCCCTCGCAGTTCATCCAATGAGGGCAATGTGGCAAGCGACCGCACGGCTTCGGCGCTAAGGGCCGTCGCGCCCATTGCACCGCCAAGAATGACGAGTTTCTCGTGATCCTTGGCGAAGGCCACCGCGGCCTTCGGCGCCGCCACGGGATCGTCCGAATAGGCAATCAGCGTTGGCCCTTTGAGAAGCGGTGAGAGTGCATTGATATCAGCGCTCTCGGCGGCGATCTTAACGAGGCGGTTCTTCGCAACTTGAACCCTGGCGCCAGCCGAGCGCATCTGCCGGCGCAGCGCCTGCATTTGCGCGACGGTTAAGCCCGAATAATGAGCCACGACCACGACCGATGTTGTCTTCAACAGGTCGGTGAGGGAGGCGACGCATTGTTTCTTTTCCCCTCTGTCCACTGAGTTCTCCTTCAAGCCCGCACGCAAGGCTGCGGACCGCTGGCTTCGACTACCGCTTCGAACCAATCGGCGAAGCGGCGCTCTGCCTGTCCCCGGCCGGAGCACCCAAGCCGGACAGTGGGGTACACCAAAATTGAAGGAACCAAAAAAGGCGGAGCCCTTCTGCAGTCCAAAATTCTCGTCACCCCGTCTATGCTGGCTTCGGTTCCCCTCCTGGCGGAAATCCAAGAGACGATCTTGAGATTAAGCTTGGACAATCTTAGATAGTCCTCACGCCGGCAGTCTCGGACAGGACATGGCCGGAAGAGGCAGATGTTGGGATCCGCCCTCCAGCCTCACCTGCCGCATTGCACCTCCCTCGCCATTTTGGCACAGCCAATGCTCTCCCCAAAGCGCAGGGTATTTTGCAATCGCGGAATACTTGGGATTGGGGCTGCAAAAATCCGGTCAACCCCGAATTCCCTATTTAGACCTTTCGATCATTGACGCCAAGAAGTAAACAACAAAATTTTTTGCCGCGAAAAGCGACGTTTAAGCCGTGAGCGTCGCCGGATCGACCTTGACCCCCGGCCCCATGGTCGAGGAAATCGCCACTCTTTGAACGTAAGTGCCCTTGGCGCCTTGCGGCTTGGCCTTGACCACTGCATCCGCGAATGCCCGGATATTCTCAACGAGTTTCTCTTGCGCGAATGAGATCTTCCCGACACTGCCTTGAACGATTCCGGCTTTTTCGACGCGAAACTCAACCGCCCCCCCCTTAGACGCCTTGACCGCAGCAGCAACGTCCATGGTGACCGTGCCGACCTTTGGATTGGGCATGAGGCCCCGAGGCCCGAGGACTTTACCGAGGCGGCCAACGAGTGGCATCATATCGGGCGTCGCAATGCAGCGGTCGAAGGCAATAGTGCCGCCCTGAACCGTCGCCACCAAATCCTCGGCGCCGACGATGTCAGCGCCGGCCGCGGTTGCCTCATCCGCCTTGGCGCCACGAGCAAAGACGGCGACGCGCAGGCTGCGCCCCGTCCCATTGGGCAGGTTGACGACTCCGCGCACCATTTGATCCGCATGTTTGGGATCAACACCCAAATTCATCGCGATCTCGACGGTTTCATCGAATTTCGCGGATGCCTTCTCACGGATCAGCCGCACCGCCTCAGAGACGGGGTAAAGCTTAACACGGTCAATCCCTTGTCGTGCCTTCTTCAAGCGCTTTCCAATGTGTCCCATCGCCCTACCCCACAATCTCAAGGCCCATCGAGCGGGCGGACCCCTCGATCATTCTGGCCGCCGCATCGACGGAATCACAATTCAAATCGGGCATTTTCTTCTCTGCGATTTCTTGGATCTGCCCCTTGGAAATTTTTCCGACGAAACCACGCCCCGCCGTCTTTGAACCAGACTGAACCCCGGAAGCCTTTTTAAGGTAGAAGGAAACCGGCGGCAGCTTCATCTCGAATGTGAAGGAGCGGTCTTGATAGGCCGTGATCACGACGGGGATAGGAGTCCCCTTCTCCATCTGCGCAGTACGCGCATTGAAAGCCTTACAAAATTCCATAATATTGAGGCCACGCTGGCCAAGCGCCGGCCCAATCGGGGGCGACGGATTGGCCGACCCCGCCGGCACTTGAAGCTTCACATAGCCGGCAATTTTCTTTGCCATCACTATCTCCCTACAATGCCCCTCCAACAAGAGGCGGTTGCGGTTGTGGTGCGACGAATCCGTCTCCCACATAAACCGGCACGACGACGCCGATTAATCCTCACATAAACACAATAGCTTACAGGCAAAAGCTCAAGTTTTGACCAAGCTTATCCGCCGCTCGCTAGACCTTCTCTACCTGTCCATATTCCAGTTCAACGGGCGTGGCGCGGCCAAAAATCGAGACCGCCACCTTAACCCTTGAGCGGTCTTCATCAACATCCTCGACAATGCCATTGAAAGAGGCGAATGGACCATCAGCGACCCGGACCGTCTCGCCGATCTCAAAACTGATCGCCGCCTTTGGCCGATCGATGCCTTCCGCCACCTGGCCTTTGATCCGCTCAGCCTCGATATCGGGAATAGGCATTGGCTTCTTATCCGCGCCCAAGAATCCAGTGACCTTGGGTGTGTTTTTAATCAAGTGATAAACGTCATCGGTCAAATCGCACTTTACTAGAACGTAACCGGGGAAAAACTTTCGCTCGGAATTAATCTTACGCCCGCGCCGGATTTCGACGATATGCTCGGTTGGTACGAGGATTTCTTCAAATTTGCCGGAGAGCCCACGCTGGGTTGCTTGCTCCCGAATGGATTCGGCGACTTTTTTTTCGAAATTCGAATAGGCGTGGACGATGTACCAGCGCATGCTCATGGATAGAGTTCTGCCTTTACAAGGATCATTTTGCCAAAAGGTTGTTCGTAACCGGCTCTAGTGACCCAAACTCAATAAGCCTGTTACAATTAATCGTAAGGCCCAGTCCACGCCGACGAAAAATAGGCTGGCGAGGAACACCATGATCAGCACAAGCACGGTCGTGATCATTGTCTCCCGGCGGGTCGGCCATGTGACCTTGGCGGCTTCGCTACGGACCTCTTGAAGGAATTGCACAGGATTGATCATTGCTATCGCATATTGGACAGTGGAGCAGTGAGATCTCGGCTTTTCGGCCAGTCTGGAGAGGTAGCCAGAAAAGCTAAAGCCCCCAAGATGGTCTTACCAAAAAATCAGGGCGCGAAGCCGAGGGCCGCGCGCCGTTCCGGTGACATTATAAGCAAAAGCGGAAGGACGCAAATCCATTTTTGGCAAGGCTAGAGGCGCCGCCCGGCCGGATTCAAAGGCGATGCGACCATGACCGGCGCGGGGACCAACCATACCAAGCCCCGCCAGGAGGGTGGACCGGCCATTATATTGGTGCGCCCGCAGCTTGCCGTCAATATCGGCATGTCGGCTCGCGCCATGGCAAATTTTGGCCTTGGTGATCTTCGCCTCGTCGCCCCACGCGAAGGTTGGCCTCCAAGCGGCCCCTACCAAAACAATGCCTATGCCGCTGCGGCCGGCGCCATTCACCTTCTTGAGCGCGCCCGGCTCTTCGACACCGTCGAGGCGGCCATCGCGGGCCTCAATTTCGTCTGGGCGACGACCGCCCGGGAGCGGGGTCAGCATAAGCCCGTTTCGGCACCGGCCGACGCCATGCGGGAAAGCGCGGGCAAAATTAATCTTGGCGAACGCCACGGCGTGCTCTTCGGACCTGAGCGCACGGGGCTAGCGAATGATGAAATCGTGCTGGCGGACGCGATCATGACTTTTCCCGTCAATCCCGCCTATGCCTCGCTTAACCTCGCCCAAGCCGTTCTCTTGACCGGATACGAATGGCTCCGCGCGGCGACGGAGGCGCGCGCGCCATTTCAGTTCGAAGAGCGCTCACCGCCCGCACCGCGAGAGATGGTGCTTTCATTTTTCGACTACCTTGAAGCCGAACTTGAGCGCTCCGGATTTTTTCGCCCTGCCGATAAGCAGCCGATCATGCGGCGCAACTTGCGCAACATCTTTCACCGCATGCGGATGACCGAACAGGATGTCCGCACCCTCCGGGGAATGATTGTCCGTTTGGTCGAGGGCCCTCGGGCGGAAGCGAAGCGCAGGAGGAACGCGAGCCCGAAGCTCACGGCTTGCGAGGATGAGTCAAATAGCTCGTGAAAGGCGAGGCTCTCGGGGCTAAAACTGCGGCCTTGTAACGAACGGCCTGCTGATTTATAGCCGGATGCCCCACGACGGACTCGGAAGAACCATCATGAAAACCGATATTCATCCCCCCTATCACTTCATCAAAGTGGTGATGACCGATGGGACCGAGTATTACACCCGCTCAACCTACGGCAGGGAGGGCGATACACTGCACCTCGACATCGATCCGACGACGCACCCCGCCTGGACCGGCGGCTCGCAACATCTCGTTGATCGGGGGGGCCGGCTCTCCCGCTTCAATTCGCGCTTCGGCAACCTCGGCCTGCCCAAGAAGAAATAGACCCGCTCGAGGCGGGCCCGATGGGAAAACCCGATTTCCGACTTGAGCGGGATTTTCTCAAACAGGGCATTTGGCCGGTCGCCGGGATTGATGAAGCCGGGCGCGGGCCGCTAGCAGGGCCTGTCGCGGCCGCCGCCGTCATACTCGATCCGGCCAATGTGCCCCGGGGTCTCAACGATTCAAAACAATTAACGGGCGAAGCGCGCGAGGAGCTTTACAAGGAAATCATACGCAATGCATGCGCGGTGGCGGTCGGTTTCGCCAGTGCCGCGGAAATCGACGAAGTCAATATTCGGCAAGCGACTTTTCTGGCCATGAGGCGTGCCTTGATGGGGCTTTCATCGCCTCCCCGCCGCCTCCTGATCGACGGCAATGATCCGCCGCCCGGCCTCTATCTTTCCACGCAATCCATCATTAAGGGCGATGCCGTTGTCGCATCGATCGCGGCCGCCTCGATTATTGCCAAAGTCACGCGCGATCGCGTGATGCGGCGCATGTGCGCCCATTACCCTGCCTACCGGTTTAGCGAGCATTTCGGCTACGCCACCAAAGCCCATCTTGCGGCGATCAGGTCCTACGGCGCCTGCCCGGTCCACCGGCTGAGTTTCCGGCCGTTTCTGAACGAAGGCGAGGCGATCAGCTAATCCTCACAAGACCCTCGATATAGCGGCGCCCATTCGCGGCATAGTGGGCGGCGCTTTCGCGCAATTGCTTGGCGGCCGCTTCATCGAGAGTGCGGACGAGCCGGGCGGGGCTGCCAACGATAAGGCTATTGTCGGGAAAGGATTTGCCTTCCGTGATCAAGGCATTCGAGCCAATCAGACAATTGCGGCCGATCCTCGCGCCGTTCATGAGGGTCGCGCCCATGCCAATGAGACTGTTCTCGCCAATCGTGCAGCCATGAATGATTGCATGATGTCCAATGGTACAATCCGCCTCAATCCTGAGCGGATACCCCATGTCCGTATGAAGCAAAGCCCCATCCTGAATGTTTGACCGCTCGCCAACAAAGATCTCTTCATTATCGCCGCGCAGGACCGCGCCGAACCAAATGGAGACATCTTCCATGAGCCGCACTCGCCCGATCACTTGGGCATCGGGCGCTATAAAATAACGATGATCTTGCGGAACGATCGGAGAGATGCCGTCGAGAGCGTAGATGGCCATTTGCCTCAAGAATCCTCAAGGTCGAAATCGAGAATCGCGACCTGTAGCGTAAAGCTCTTTCCACGCGGATCATCCGCCGAGATTACGCCAAGAAAATCATCGCCACTGTTCAATTCGACCGAGTCTTGTTTTTTTCCGCGCGGTACGATTTTCAATTTATCCGTCTCGAATAGCCGGCGCAGATAATCTTGGAGGACCGGGCGCTCAACAGGAATTTTCATTTCGAAGGCGAAAGAACGGTCTCCATCTTCGTCATCGACGGTGATCGAACCGATCTGGCGCTCGCCGAGGTGGACGTCCGCGGCATCCTCGTCGCGCTTTCCAGTTGTTACTCGAATCTGCTCATTGCCCAACGATTTGCGCAAGAAGCTTTGCAATTTTCGCAATTCCTCTTTGTCCACGGCATGCTCCAAGGATCAACGCCAGACTCTGATGGCTGAATGTCGCGCGCGAAAAGGACTGCCAGAAAAGGCGGCCCCAAGCAACCTTGGAAGCAAAGCCGGTTAATCGCCGGCTGTTACGGTGGTGAGCAGCTGATCCATGTTGCGAGAGGGCTCCTCGCAGCCAGCATCGCCAACGATCCGCGCCGGCACGCCGGCGACCGTTTTGTGGTCCGGAATCGAATGAAGGACAACGGAGCCAGCAGCCACACGAGAGCACCGGCCAACTTCGATATTGCCCAGAATTTTGGCACCCGCCCCGATTAACACGCCTTGCCTGATTTTCGGGTGTCGGTCGCCGCGCTCTTTGCCCGTGCCTCCCAAAGTCACGTCCTGAAGCATCGATACATTATCGCCGATGACCGCCGTCGCGCCAACGACGAGGCCCGTCGCGTGATCGAGAAATATGCCTTTCCCAATCCGCGCCGCCGGGTGAATATCCGTTTGAAAGACTTCCGACGAGCGGCTTTGCAAATAGAGCGCGAAATCGTGGCGGCCGGCGTTCCAAAGCGAATGCGCCAGCCGGTGGGTCTCGATGGCGTGAAATCCCTTGAAATAAAGGACCGGCTCAATCAGCCGGGTGCATGCCGGATCGCGATCGACAACGGCCGCGATATCGGCGCGGAAAGCGTCCCCGATCGATGGATCCGCCCCTAGCGCTTCAAAATAGGCCTGCTCTATGAGATCACTCGCGAAAACCTGATGACCAAGCCTCGCCGCAAGGCGATGAATAATCACGGCCTCAAGAGACTCAAGGTTGAGGATCGCCGAAAACATAAACCCCGCGATATCGGGTTCCTTGCGGACCGCCTCCTCTGCCTCGATGCGCAACCGCGAAAAGATCGGGTCAGCGCGGGCAAGCGCGACGATTTTCGCCGTTCCGGTCGAAGAACTCATCAGTCATCCTCCTGCCGTGGAAGTCGCGGCATTATGCCAATATAGCGCAAAACGAAGAAGCGATCAGGGGCGTCCGCTGAGAAAATCCAAAACGCCCGTTTTGTAGACTTTGTCTCCCACCGCACGGTTGTGGTCGCGGCCAGGGATATCAAGCGCGCGTGCCATCGGAAAAAGCGCCGCGAGTTTGTGCGCATCTCCGGCGACCGTATCATTTGTTCCGACGGCAACCAAGATAGGAGGGCGAAGGCTTGCGGCTTCTAACTCGCTCAAGCGCCAGCGGGCACCGCGCGCAAAGGCAGCGAGCGCTTTCAAATCGCTCTTCGTCGATTCGGCAAATGCACGAAACATATGCTGCGCCGGGTCGGCCAGGCTAGCAAGCGACGGAGCTTCCATCGCTTCGATGATTTTGTCGGGAAGCCCGTCATGATCCACGAGGTGGCTGCCAAGGCCGCCGACAATTAAGGAGCGCACGCGCTGGGGATGATTCAACGCGAAAAAGGCGCCTATCCGCCCACCCATCGAATAGCCCATGACATCCGCGGCCTCAATTTCGAGGCGATTGAGAAGCGCGAGGATGTCGCCCAGCATTTCGTCCATGGCATAGGCCGAGGGGTCGTAGAATTTATCGCTGCGGCCATGCCCGCGAAGATCGAGCGCAACAACTCTTCGCCCCGCCTCGGTCAGGCTTTGCACCCATTTCGGAAATACCCAATTGACCGCATGGGTGGAGGCAAAGCCATGGATAAGCAGGATTGGCTCACCTTTCCTCGAACCTGGCGGCCACGCATCGATAAACGCCAGCCGAACGCCCTTGTCCGACAACTGAAGCATTCCCACCTCGGGAATGGCCTCCACCGCTTCTGCGGCAAAGCCTCTGGTCAGCAAAAAGTGTTAAAGATGAAGAGTAGCAGTTCCATTTGAACTGGGTTATTCCTTGTGAAAATTGTTCGAATTGAGCCAAGCAAAAATGAACCGTTTTGAACGCCGGCCGCTTTCAGCAGGGGAAGCGGAAGTCGAATATCTCGATGGCGAATATCGGATCCTGCGCCCCGGCGGCTATGTCCGTTGCGCCGTGACGGGCGTCCCAATCAAGCTAGAAGATCTGCGCTACTGGAACGTCGATTTGCAAGAGCCTTACGCGGGACCGGAGGCTAAATTGCAACGCCTAGGAATTACGGGGAGCGCGGCTCCCGGAACGGATCGGCAACGGAATGACCAAATGGTCGGCCCACCTCCCCTCGGCCAATCCGTGGAGCAACCATCGCTTGGGCGAGATACGGCTTTAGCAGAAGAATAATCTTCGCCGAGGCTCCTTGGAATTCGCTAGCGACCCGGGCCGCGGCCCGCGACATGGCCCGCAGCTCAGCATTGTCGTAGAGGAGCAGGGCGAGTTCCTTGGCAAGGGTTTCGGCATCAAAAACGAGCGCCCCGCCCCCAGCCTGGTCCAAGGCCCTGTAAAACTCGCTAAACTCCCCTACCTGCGGACCGTGCAGAACGGCACAGCCAAGGCAGGCGGACTCGAGCGGGTTTTCGCCACCGCCAGCCGATAGAGACGTTCCGGCAAAGATTATACCAGCGGCGCGGTAGAATAATCCGGCATCCGCCCTCTTTCGCGCGATATAAACTTCTGGCAGAGGCTCGCGATCCCGGTCGCTCCCTCGTAATCTTACCGTTAGCTTCAGGCTTTGTGCCAGCCGAGCGATCTCGAAACCACGTTTTTGATCCTCCGGTATGAGAACGGTCAAAAGGCCCGGAAAATTGTGCTTGAGCTTGCGGTGAACGGCCAAAATAATTTCATCTTCGCTGGGATGCGCCCCATCGACTACCCAGATAGGACGTGTCCCTATCCGAGCGAGAAGCGAGGCAAGCATCGATTGATCTATGGGCGGCGGCGTGAGGTCATAGATCAAATCGCCCGTGGCGTGAGCATTGCGGGCACCGAGAATTTTTAAGCGATCCGCATCGCTTCGGGCGTTCGTCAGACAAAGATCAATACGTTGCAATAGGGGATTCATGAAAAATGAGAATTTGCGCCCTCGTAAAAATGAGCGTGCGGGGAGATGCGCGCTGACGAGCGCCAGTGGAATTGCCCGCTGGTTGGACTCCCAAATGAGGTTTGCAGGAAATTTCATTCCATCGATAAGGACAAGATCAGGCTGCCAGTAATCGAAAAACGCCACCACGAACCTCGGCACATCGAGCGGGGCGAGCTGATGCAGGCAACAGGAATTGGGGAGAGCCCCGCCCTTCTCCGTTTTGGTCGCCAGCAACACATTGATGCCAAGATCGGCGAGCTTGTCGATGAGGGGGCGAAGCAGTCCCGCCCGCGCCATATTTACCGTATATAGAAGGACAAACGGCCCCTCTGGCCTTTCAATAGAGGGCTCCCCTCTTTGCTCGCGCCGCCTCGAAACATCACTGCGGCCGAACATGGTGCGATAAGAAAAATACAAAAAATAAGCGGCGCCAGCCGCACGGCTCGCCTGACGGTACAAAACAAAAAGCAAGGGAGTTTTCACCGTGGCATCACGCACTGACGCCCGCGATTGTCTTGTCCCGCAAAGGACCGATGAAGGCTCAACTCTTTTCCTTCGAGGGGTCGATCAAACGGTGCAGATGCGTCACGAAATAACGCATATGGGCATTATCGACAGTCGCCTGCGCCTTCGCCTTCCACGCAGCGAATGCCGACGCATAGTCGGGGTAAAAACCAACGACATCGAGTTTCGAAAGGTCGCGGAACTCGGTTCCGTCAAGATCCTTGAGTTCACCGCCAAACACGAAGTGAAGAAGTTGTTTTCCATCCGTTGCCATTTTCACGTCCGATCGCTTTGGCCGCGAATTGGCGCCGCCGCTGCTTTAAAGGGCGAACCGTTAAAGACTTATTCATTTAAGCATTTCTTGCGCCGAAAAAGGCCACGCGCGTGCTTGGCCTCAGCCGGCGGCGATATTATTCGCCAAATTGGCGGCGGCGTTGGCTTGCGCAAAAACCTGCAATGGCGCGGCTATTAGCAGCCCATGGCGCGTATCGCCGCGATTGTATCGGATTGGCCGGCCGTCGAGGCTTGCCAGGCGGCCACCCGCCTCATGGAGGATCAGGTCGGCGGCCGCAATATCCCAATCATGGGCGTTTTGCGAAGCAAAGCCAACGTCGATAACGCCAGCGGCGACGCACGCGAACCGCAATGCGAGCGAAGAAATCTTTGGTTGCAAATCAAAGTGGAACCCCACCTGGGCAAGCCTTTTTGCCAAGACGACAGGCGCTGCAACGCGCGCCTTGGCGTCGATGCTGGCAAGTTTTGACACCTTAATCACCTGCCCGTTAAGCCTTGCTCCCTCACCCTCCGCGGCGATGTAAGTCTCCCCGGAAGCGGGGGCGTGAATGACCGCGACAAGCGGTCGGCCCTTTTTTACGAGCGCGATCGCGATGGACCAACCGGCGCGCCCCGTCATGAACGCACGTGTGCCATCGATGGGATCAACGATAAAAACCAGCTCCTTGGATAGGCGCGAGGGACTATCCTCGCTTTCTTCCGAAAGCCAACCAGCTTCCGGCGCCAAAGCTCTAAGGCGCTTTTTCAAGAAGCGGTCGACAAGAAAATCCGCTTCCGTGACGGGAGAGCCGCCGTCCTTATGCGAGACTTCGGCGCTCGTCTTCGTACCCGCGCGAAAAAAGCCCAACGCGAGCTCGCCGGCCTCGCGCGCGGCGCTAAGGATAGGGTCGATGAGATCGTGTCCGCAAGCGGCAAGGATCAAATTTTTTTTCACTCATAATTAAAAAATGGTTGGTCTTGCTTATCGTGCGTCGCCGCGAGACACAAGCGCTGCCCGCAAACGAATTTATGGAACTTGCGCAAAAACGGGATGCCGACTGTTCTACTGGAATAACTGCCTGCCTAGGAACCGCCTGGACCTAGCACATGTAACCGCTTTCAGAGCACATAATTCTTTTCGTATATGGATCTATTTTATCTAGAAAATTTAACGAATGGAAAATCCAGCGCATCGCGCAGTGGCGGCCTAATCCCCGACCTCGGCGGCACGCTTGGCCGTTTCCCGCCGCCGATCCTGCCTGCGCGAGCAAGCGCCCTTACCAGTTCGAGATAGAGGAATGTCTGAATCCTCGGATCCTTCGCCAAACCTAAATGCGGCTCTCGTGACAGGCGCGGCGGAGGGAATAGGTTTGTGCGTGGCGGAGCGGCTGGCGGACGCAGGCTATAAAGTCGTGCTCCATTGCAGCGAAAGATCGGCCAAAATGGCTGAAGCCGCGGCTGCAAGAATTACCCGTGAGAGCCGCGCCGCGGTCGCCCTTCCCGCCGATCTGCGGGACGGTGCCGTCTTGGAACGACTGATTACCCGTGCGGCGGCGTTCTTCGGTCCCCTCACTTTGCTCATCAACAACGCAGCGATTTTCTTGCCCGACGACGCCGCCTCTTTTGAAACCGGTCAGCTCCGGCATCACTTTTTGGTGAATCTCGAAGCGCCGCTCGTGTTGTCGCGAAATTTCGCCCGCCAGCTTCCAGCGGAGTGGGAAGGCGCGATCATCAATGTGATCGATCAGCGCGTCTTGCGGCAAACCCCTCAATTTTTCACCTATAGTTTGAGCAAATCGGCGCTTTGGGCAGCCACACGGACAATGGCGCAAGCCTTCGCGGCGCGAAGGATCCGCGTCAACGCCGTCGGGCCGGGCCCCGTATTTCCCAATGAGACCCAGGGCGAAACCGGCTTCGCGCTCGAAGTGCGCGGCGTGCCGCTAGCCCGCGCCATCGACCCAAACGACATTGCCGACGCCGTCCTTTATCTTGCGCGGGCGAAAAATGTCACCGGTCAGATGATCGCCGTCGATGCCGGCCAGCACCTTGCTTGGCAAACGCCGGATATCGTGCCTTAATCAGGCGGATTTGGTTTCACGTGAAACATTTTTGTCCGATTGGGGTGCCATTTCAGACATCCCTTCATTCGGCAAGGCCTCGGCTGAAAGGACTGCTTCTAGGCCTTCCGGCTCGTCCCCCCGCTCTTCCACTGCGGGTTCTGGCGCCTCGTCGCCAAGCGGATCCTCGTCATCGGCAAGTTCATCGCCGTCACGCGGCTGCGGGATATCAAAGCTCTGCGGCAGCTGCCCGTCGAGAACTCCCGCGGCTTTTAACTCGTCAAGGCCAGGCAGATCGCCAATCGCTTCGAGACCAAAGTGGATAAGAAAAGCATCCGTTGTTCCGTAGGTGACAGGCCGCCCCGGTACCCGCCGGCGCCCGCGCAAGCGCACCCAGCCGGTTTCGAGAAGAAGATCGAGCGTCCCCTTGGAGATGGCAACGCCGCGAATATCCTCGATTTCGGCCCGCGTCACCGGCTGATGGTAGGCCACGATCGCGAGCGTCTCGAGTGCGGCGCGCGATAAGCGCTTGGGCTGGCCTTCGCCGGAGGTGATCAGCCAAGCGAGGTCGCCGGCGGTACGGAACATCCACTTTTCACCAGCGCGCGCCAAATTGACACCCCGGCCTGCATAGGCGGCCTTCAAGGTTTCGAGCACGCCACGGGCGGCAATGCCGCGCGGCATGCGCTTTTCAATAGCTTTTTCTTCGAGCGGCTCATTGGATGCAAACAGCAGCGCCTCGGCGATACGCAGGGCTTCCGCCATGCTATCGCCCTCGGGCCGCTGCGCTTGATCGAGATGAGCAAAAAGTTGCGCGACCTCAGCCAAAGCCAGTCCTTTCACCAATTCCCGCGGCTTAACGCAGCCGCTTCTTGCCGCCAGCGCCTAGAGCGGCCAATGTCCTGATACGGTCAGAGACACCGTTCTCCTTCTTTAACCGAGCATCGGATTTGTCCCAAAACCGGTTCCCGCTTTTGGGACCGATCCTCTAGCTGGTCGCAATCCGCGAGGGGTTTGCCATATCAGGTACCTTCCGCTTGATCCATAGCGGCGCAAAGGGAGCATCCTGCCGGAGGGAAATCGCTTCTTCCCGCACCATCTCGAGGGATGCGGATAATGCCGAGGCCTTGACCGTGCGGCTTTGCTCGCGGCTAACGCAAAAAGCTTCGAGGTAGGTGTCGAGAACGGTCCAATCGAAGGCTCGCCCGGCAAGCTTCTCGACTTCGGCGCGCGCCTGAGCCAAAGACCACACAAAGCGCGGCCTCACGGTCATGCGGGGCGTGGCTTGCTTCTGCCGGCGGCGGGCATAGGCGGTTAGAAGGTCAAAGAGGTTCGCTTGGTAACTCCCGGGGCTCGCTGGAAGAACGGTCTCCGGGGCGCCGCGCAAAAATGCTTCGCGGCCAAGCTGCGGACGATTGACAAGGGCTTCGGCGGCCGCGCGGATGGCTTCCAGCCGCCGTAACCGGAATTGCAAGGCATCGGCCAGGTCTTTCGCTTCAGGTTGCGCGTCCTTGCCGCGCTGCGGCAACAAAAGGCGCGACTTCAGATAGGCGAGCCAGGCAGCCATGACCAAATAATCGGCCGCGATTTCGAGGCGCAAGCGGCGGGCCGTGGCGATAAAGGCAAGATATTGTTCAACGAGAGCAAGGAGGGAAATCTTGCTCAAATCAACCTTTTGCCGGCGGGCAAGGTCAAGCAAGAGATCAAGCGGGCCTTCGAAGCCGCCAACATCCACCACGAGTGTGCCATCTTTTACGGCGCTCCCGTGGTTATCATCAAAGGACAAATCGTCTGTCAGGGCCCGCTCCTTGGTCCACCAAGTCTCTGCCTATCCTTTGGTTTGCCAAGATGTTGGCGCAGCGGGACTCTTGCCGCAAGTCCCACCGCGTCCGAACTGAATTGGTCCACAGATAATAGCGGCTGGCCTCGGCGAGCCGTGGCGGCTCAATTTTTCGCGACGAAGCAGCTGCCGCCGCCGCTTTGCACTTTTTGGCAAAGCGCGGTCGCGGCGTCGCGTGATGTCAAGCCGCTGACCCTAACTCGGTAGACGGGCTTGCCGCCAACCTCGGCCTTCTGGATGGAAGGGTGCAATCCGGCGAGCTCACCGCTGTATTTCTTGATGAGCTTGGCCTGCGTCTCGCGCGCCTCCTGCTCCGAACCAGGCGCGGCTAGCTGAACAGCAAAGGACCCGCCCGTGGCTGCTTGGCTTGAGGCTTGTTGCGAGGACTGACCATCGGCGCTCGCCAGTTGAACGGGCTTCGCCTTAGCAATGACCGTCCGCGCTTCCGGCGTTCCACTGACCGCCGCCGGTTTTGGAGTCGTCGCGCGGGCTATCGTTTTCCCTGTGGCCTTGGGCGAAGGGGCCGGACGCTCAACGGCCGCCGCAGCCTGCGGTAACGCATCATCCGGTATGATCGAGCCATCCGGGCGCACCGCAACGGTTTTGACCTTCTTCGGCACGATCAATGCCGCGATGCCATCGGAGGATTGCGGGGCCTGCGCTTGGACGGGCGGCTGCACAGCAGGGGCTGGCGGCGGCGGCACTGGAACGCTCGCCGCACCGCTGCCGGAAGCCTCGGGGAGAGACTCGTTCGCCTCGGCCACGGCCATGTCGCCTCGCGCGGAAAGATCGGTGGGCTGCTCCGCGCTGTAGACCGCGGCTACCGGCGGCTGTTGCGGCGCGCCGCCGACAACAGTGGCGTCGCGATCCTGCGCCTCGTTACTTGCAAGGATTTCCGGTTGAACCTTCGTCGGCCCTTCCACTGCTTTGATTGTCGCTATTTCGTCTTGCCTTTGCCCGGAGTCCATGGCGGTCTTAAAGCCAAAGCTGGCGCCAATGCCGGCGAGTCCGGTCGCGATTAGCGCGGCCATCATCCAAAGCGGACGCCGCGATCGCGTTTCTTCGAAGGGGGCCATTGCCCCTGCTCCGGCTTGCGCCTCGTCGAACGGCCAAGAATCCTCATGGTGTTCATAACCACCTACTTCGGGCGCGAAGAACTCGTCTGCGCTGTCGCGCTTGACGCCCCCCAAGAGCCCCGCCTCGATGGACGCGAAATCGCCGCCTATCGTGGGCTGTTGGGCCCTCTGGAGCTTATTTTCACTGCGGTCCTGGTCACCGCGCGAGCCCCCTGATGGGCGCCGGTTAAACGGCTCAAAAACCGTTTTATAGGGATCCTCGTCATGCCCCGCGAAAGTGCGGG
>DASPVM010000047.1:0-4290 GCA_035622375.1 Methylocella sp.
ACGGGGGTAATGGCCTGGGCGTTGCGGTCGTAATGCTTGGTCAGGTTCTCGATCAGAGTCCGAAGCTGGCCTGAGCCATCGAGATAGACATCATCCTTCAAATTCGTGACGACAACGCAGGCTCGGGGGCAGCGTGGAAGCGCGTTGAAGAGCCGCTCTAGCGCGCCGATGGTCAGTTCGCCGAGAGTCGTGTTGCCGACCCGCTCGCCCTGCGCCATCTGAAGGTAGCTTGGCAGCTCGTCGAGGAGGATCAGGACGGGTTCTATACCGAGAACTGATACCCATTCATCGATTCCCGGCGTCTTCGGGCCGTTGCGCCAGAATGGGGCCATGGTATCGCCACGGCCAAGTTTTTCAGCAGCGTAGCCCCACAGGAGATTTTCAGGGTTCTGATGGCCGTTGAAGATCACGACCTTGGCGGCGCCGAAGGCTCGACACGATTCGAGCTGCGGTAGGACGTCGGCGCGTAGCTCTGGATCTTGAGCGAGCAACCCGAAGGCGATGAGACTATGCGTCTTGCCGCCGCCCATGGCCTGGGTGAGATAAAAGGCGCCATCATTACTCTTCCTGGCGAGCCGCTCGAAGCCGCGCCTGACGAGCAAGGCGAGTCCCTCCGTAAAGTGATTGCGTCGGAAAAACTCGCAACCGTCGATGTGACCCAAGCCAAACTCTTCGAGCTGCGCAACCTGCTCGACAAGACTATCGCTTGTCACGACCGCGTTAGGGGTACAGAGCTGCTTCACGGTCGCAATAGGCACGGCCTTGCCCGTTTCTGATGTGGATTATCTAATAATATTTAACTTCATCTCGACCGGGTGACCAGACATATAAACATTATGGAAAGCAAAAAATGCCGCTCGATGGTGCCTGAGGGACGCGCACGCTGGATTATGAGCAATTCTTATTAAGGGTAAGTGTCATCAATTTTTACAGTCGCCGAGCTGTTTCAACCAATTGGAGCGCCATGGCCAGCACCTCAGGGGAAGCGGTCTTGCCAGAAGCTTGGCCGAGTGCCCCGATGATCTCGATTTGACGACTGGTTGCGATCTTCCCGTAGCTCGTGAAGGTTGTCAGCGGAGAATCATGACCGAAATTCTGCGACCAGGCCTTGAACTGCTCCGGAGTCTGGCAGATGCGCTCACCGAGCTGGGTCATGGTGTTTCGAAAGCTGTGCGGGTTGAAATAGGGCAGGCCCGCGCGCGCAAAAGCCTCCTTGAAAATTTTTCGTATGGGTGTCGCATTACTCCAATGTTTCCGCGCAAGGCCCACGACTTCGAAACGCTGATCCGCTCCCGTCGCGACCGCCGTAGCGGGAAACAGAGGATCGTCATGGCCCCATAGCTTTTCCTTTAGCAGGTAATTCACCCAATCGACGACTAGGGATTGGATGTCGTTGCCGACCGGGAAAAAGCATGTCGTGAAGGTCTTGCTGCGCTTCGTCTTCACCTCGCGGGCGTCTTGGGCGATTTTGCCAGTGATGACATCAATATGCTTCAATTTGAACGAGGCGATTGCTCCGTCGCGCGCCCCGGTGAGGAGAGTGAATATGGGATCTTGGTCACGCCTTCAACCGTATGACAATCGCCCCTTGCCGCATTTTCCTCGCACCGATTGGCCCACCAAGTCATCATACGGATGCGCTCGTCCCAATAATCTACCCGATGATGGGCACGACGGACTGAATTGTTTTCGACATGCGCCAATTGCGCCTCTATTGCATCCGCATTCCATAGCCCGCTTTCATTCAGCATGGACGAGGCTGCAGAGCGCAAGCCGTGGCCGGTCATTTCGTTCTTGTCGAAACCAAGGCGACGGAGCGCCGCGTTGATCGTGTTCTCGCTCATGCACCGTGCGGCCGATCGGACCGAAGGGAACAGGAACTTTCTGTTGCCGGTGATGGCCTTGATCTCCAACAAGATCGCAATCGCCTGCGGGGCAAGGGGCACGCGATGCGGCCGTTTCATTTTCATCTTCTCGCCGGGGATCGACCAAAACGGCGGTGTCAAGTTCAAATTCTGCCCATTCTGCCGCGCGAAGCTCGCCCGGCCGCACGAAGGTTAAAGCGAGCAATTCGAGCGCCGCCCGTGTTTCGGGCGCGCCGTCATAGGTCGCGATGGCACGAAGCAGCGCACCGAAGGCCTTGGGTTCGGTGATGGCAGCCCGATGCTGAACCGTTGGCGTCGTCAAGGCGCCCTTCAAGGCGCTGGTCGGATCGGCCTCGGCGCGTCCGGTTGCGACCGCATAGCGGAACACCTGGCCAATGGTCGCACGAAGCCGCCGTGCGGTTTCATGCCGGCCGCGCGCCTCAACTGTACGAAGAACACTCCGGATGTCCGGCGCGGTAACTCCGGAGACTGGTCGGGCACCAAGCGAAGGACGGGCAAGGGTGAGGAGCCATTCGAGCTTGTTCAAAGTCCGCAGGGCCTTGGTCTCGCGCCTCTTCTTGTCCAAGAGCCCGTCAGCAATAGCATCGAAAGTGTTGGCCTTGGCGTTGGCCTCGCTGAGTGCAGCGGCCTTTTTTTGTTGGCCTGGATTTAGCTAACTTATTTGATTTTATTTAGTGTTTAGACTCAGATGGATTTTCTTGGAGTGCAATTTGGTGCCGCAAGAGGGATTCGAACCCAGGCCACATCATTACGAATGATGTGCTACGCATAAGCAGCGGCTAACCACGGAAAACAAATCACTGACGGATAAACGCATCAAGTCGCTGATATTGTGGTATTTATTGCAACGTCGGTGAACGGGCAATAACACGCGTTGACAAACAAAATGTGTTGCCCCATATTTGCCCATTGTTGCCCCGTGAGGGCACATCACAATGAAAACTATGCTCACTGATCGCGCCATGAAAGCGATGAAGCCGGCCGCGCCCGGAGCCCGGAAAATGATTTGGGATGCAGCCGTCCCGTCATTTGGCGTCCGGGTGACGGATAAGGGCCAAGTGACCTTTGTCGTCATGCGGCGGCTACACGGGAAGCTCTTGCGCCGGACGCTCGGGCAATACCCAATCTTGACGCTCGCTGAGGCCAGAGAGACCGCCCTTGAGGCCCTTCGCGATATCGCGAAAGGGATAGACCCTAAAGAGAAGCGGGCCGCTCAAAAGCACGCGGAAGCGTTGCGGCGAGCCAATTCCTTCGCCATGGTTGCCGAAGATTTCATCGCCCGCCATGTCAAGAAACTCAGGACCGGCCATGACATTGAAGCCACAATCCGGCGCGAGCTAATTAGCCGCTGGGCCGAGCGGCCGATCACAGACATAAGCCGCCGGGATATCGTGGAGTTCGTGGAGGAAGTTACAAATTCTGGGCGCCCCCATGCCGCGCATAAGACTTTCGCTCATTGTAGCAAACTCTTTACCTGGGCATTGGCTCGGCACATTGTGGAAGCATCGCCCTGCGCTGGCACTAAGGTAAGCGAGCTTACCGGCAAGAACGCGCCACGCCAGCGGGTATTGAGCGAAGCCGAGATTCGAGCGTTATGGACGGCAACCGCAGGCCTCGGTTATCCCGTGGCGCCATTCGTGCGGCTGTTGCTTCTCTGCGGCCAGAGACTGCGCGAAATCGCAGAAATGCAATGGACAGAATTCGACCTTGATAAAGGATTATGGACGATCCCGCCGGAGCGCATGAAAGGCTCCGCCGCGCATGAGGTTCCATTAGCGCCAATATCTGTCGAGCTCCTACAATCCTTGCCACGATGGACCGGGCCATTTGTCTTTTCGACAACCGGCGGCGACAGGCCGATATCGGGCTTCTCGAAAATTAAATTGCGCATCGATGCGGCGATACAAGAGCCTATAGCGCCGTGGCGCTTTCACGATTTGCGCCGCACCATGCGCACGGGGCTAGGCGCGCTTCCTATCCCGTCGAATGTCTGCGAGCTCTGCATTGCGCACGCGCAGCCGGGATTGCATAAGGTTTATGACCGTCATGGTTATCGCGATGAAAAGCGACGCGCATTTGAGCTTTGGGCCGCGAGAGTTGCGGAGATTCTCGAGCCGGGCATAGGCGACGATATTGTGAGGCTCAATATAGCGAACACACAAGGATAGGCCGGCCAGCCGGCAAGCCGATTTCGCACTGATCGGTTTCCTTGTGTCACTTTCAGTGCCGCGAGTGCGCGCGAATGGACGACGATAAAGATGAGCCACGGTGACGAGTTCATGCCGTCCCTTGTCCCTATCCGGGCAGGGCGCTGCGATGACTGATGCCCTTTGCGTTCTTGGGGTCGATCCCGGCGTTTCCGGGGCGACCGCGTTCTTTTTCCCGTCTGCGCCGGATCGTGTCG
>DASPVM010000048.1:0-38653 GCA_035622375.1 Methylocella sp.
CTCGGTGGTCGCCGGGCGTTTTCTTTTTAACGAACCCATTTCGGTAATCAAATTAATTGGCGTGAGTATGATTATTGCCGGCTTGGGAACGGTATCTGTTTCCTCGTAAAGCTTGGATACTGGGAATGGCCCCGCGTTTCATGGGATAGTTAACCACTCGCCAACGCGACGGATTGGCGGCTAAACCTTACTTACAAAGAAATCATGTCACAATATCTTGCAGTTTTGAAGGCGAAGGATAATAGGACCGAGGAGGTCGAAAGCGTCCTTAGGACGCCGGACGCGACGACATTGGTCATCGATTTGGATGGCAGCCTCGTACAAACGGATATGCTGTATGAAAGCTTTTTTGCAACCCTCGCAAATGGCTTTGGGCATTATCTTTCGATGCTCTTGGCTTTGCGCCGGGGCAAAGCCCATCTCAAAGCTTATCTTGCGGATGCAGGTCCACTTGATTGCGAGCTACTCCCCTACAACGACGCGGTTCTTGAGTTCGCGCGAATTGCCAAAGCCGAAGGCCGTTCTGTCTATCTGGCGACGGCAAGCGATCAACGCCACGCTGACGCGATAGCAGAGCACCTCGGAATATTTGATGGTGTTTTTGCATCGGATGGCGCGACAAATCTCGCCGGCGAAGCGAAGGCGCGTCGCCTGGTTGGTGCGTTTGGCGAAGCTGGGTTCGACTACATCGGAAACAGCAACGCGGACATCGCGGTTTGGGCACATGCGCGAAAAGCATACGTCGTCGGAGCAACGCCCTCATTATTACGGAAGACCGCATCACTCGGGGGAACGGCCGAACTCATCCACGCGCCGCGCGCTTCGCTCGGCACCTGGGTGAAGGCGCTCCGGGTCCATCAGTACGTCAAGAACACTTTGGTGTTCGTGCCGCTCCTGACAGCCCACGCTTTCGCGCCGCATTTCGCTCTCAACGCGGCGCTGGCGTTTATCGCCTTTTCACTGTGCGCCTCGTCGGTCTATCTACTTAACGATCTGGTCGATCTCGATGCCGATCGCCGCCATCCGACCAAACGCAAGCGGCCCCTCGCGTCAGGAGCTATCCCGCTCGCGCACGCGGCGTTTGCAATTCCTCTTTTATTTTTCCTAGCCTTCTCTTTTGCAAGTCTCGTTTCGCTGAAATTCGCCGGCACGCTGGCGGCGTATTTCGCGCTGACGCTCGCCTATTCCTTGAGCCTGAAGCGCAAGCTCCTAGTAGACGTGGTTGTTCTCGCAATGCTCTACACGACGCGCGTGATCGCCGGCGCCGTCGCCCTCCCGGTTGTGCCATCCGAATGGCTGCTTGCCTTTTCCATGCTTGTCTTTACGTGCCTCGCGCTTATCAAACGCTACGTCGAACTCGCGCTGCGCATCGATAAACGCCTTCCGGATCCATCAAACCGAAACTACCGGCTTTTCGATCTGCCGATCGTCGGCGCGCTCGCGGCGGCAAGTTGCGTCAATGCGGTGACGGTTTTTGCGCTATACGTCTCGTCCTCGGCGGTACAGAATATCTACCGATATCCTCAGGCGCTTTGGCTCATCTGTCCCATTTTACTTTATTGGCTAGGACGAGCGGTGATCTTAGCTCACCGCCGCGCAATTGATGACGACCCCATCGTATTCGCGCTGCGTGACCGGAACAGCTATCTCTGCGGCGGGCTAATGATTCTCATTGTTCTGTGCGCGATCTGAAACCAAGATCCGCTCGGACACCGACAAGGTATCTACGGGCGTGGATCCTAAGGCAATTAATCTACTAGAGGCAGGCTGATGCAATTTTCAAAAATGTGGACGACATTCTTCTTTAGCATACTCGTCTTGATCATCATCAGCCTGGCTGTCTTTTCCTTTCCTTACGCCCCGCTAGAAGATCTGCCGGAATGGATTTACCAGGGTTATATCTTCAATAAGCTCGTGGCTGGAGCACCCTCCCTGGATTTTTCCTTGAAGACTTTTCCGGTGCCTTACGCCCTTTTCCAGTCGATCGTTAGTTTTTGTCTAATATTCGTTTCTCCCATGATAACAAGCCGTATCGTCATTCTCCTCTACGCGGCTCTCGCATTGTTCGCCGTCTACCGTGTGATCTTGCGTTATCGTCTCGATGGGCTTGTCGCGTGGCCGTTGCTGATTTCAATCGTCATACTGAATTCGCCGTTCTGGAACGGCTACATGGGGTATCAGTTCGGCTTGATAGTGATTCTACTCTATCTCGGTTTGCCGGACGATAGTCAAACGGACACAAGGTGGGTCTGTTTGTTCCCTGTACTTGCTTTCTTTGCGCACGGATGGGCATTCGTCTCGATATTGGTGTTGATGGGAGCGAACGCGCTTTACCAGCGGCGGGTAGCGGCGGGCTGCGTTGGAATAGTGCCGTCAATGCTGCTCTTGGTCTGGTATCAGACTTACAGTGTCAACCCGGGCGCGCTTAATGAACTGTATCCCGTGGGGCAAATCAACATTTTTGCCTATAAAATCTATACGCTGCTGAAAGCGGCGCCTTTCCATAATCCGATCGCGCTCAGCTTCAACGCATCGGAGCAATATGGCACGGCATATTTGACCACGGGACTATTAATTGATGCGATTTTCATGCTGGCCTTACTCCTTCTTGTCGTAAGCGCGATCAGGAAATCGGATTTGGGATTGATCTTGCGCAGACCTCAACTGCTCGCCGGGGGGCTCCTGGTGCTGATCGCCGCCGGTTTGCCGCGGACGGGATTTGGCATGGCTAACCCGGGCGAGCGTGTTTTGTATCCAGCGATGGTTGCGCTTACAATTGCCTTTTTCGCGGAGATCAAGTTTCCCCTCATGCCGAAGGCTCTCTTAGGCGGCGCGCTTCTTGGTGGCGTGGCGCTATTTACTTTTGGACTTATCGGAGCGAGCTCCCACTATCGCGCCGCGGCCGCCGTTCTCGACACGCCCGCGCCAGCCGGAAAGCAAACGATCTCAAGTGAAGCCCTTTTTGGTCACCGCCTCGTACAATTCGACGAAAAAATGAAGCTGCTTGAGCGCGCTTGGCACGACGATCTTATGCCCACGGAACCTCTCGCATTTGAAACGGCACTCATCGCGCCGAGGGGCGGTAGATAACTCGCCGGCGGTGGGCTGAAAAATCCGCACTCGCGGCAGCGTAGGAGGCGCCGCCACCCGGAGATGCTGAAGCCCTTCTCTACTTCACTCTACTTCGCACAATTGTTTGCTCCGCGGTCCCCCCAGTCCCGGCGCCGAGGCTGTTCAAGTCCCGCAAGCCGCCGGTTCCCGCCCCGATGCCGCTACCGTTGATGCCACCCGTGTCAAGACCAAGCTCGATCTGATCCCTAAGCCCGCCTGTTCCAGAGCCCAGGGCCCGGCCCGTGCCAACGACGCCGCCAACCGAGGAGCCCAATGATCCGCCATCGCCGAGGCCGCCGGCCCCCGTTCGCGTCGCTCCAAAAACGCCCCCCGTGGCGTTCCCGATGCCAAGACCCGTCCCGCCCGTGCCGGCGCCTACGTGGCCCGCTCCGCTGATTTGCTGCACGTTACGGCCAGCCGCATTAAGCCCGGCGCCGACACCAGTCCCAGCGACACCGCCACCCCTCGTCACGACAGGAGCCGGAGTCGTGGGAACAGCACGCGCTTGCGCATGCGCCTGGGTCACGGATGCCACGAAGGCGATCGCCCAAAAGAAAGCTCCTTGGCGCTGCATGCAAATTCTCCGAGCGTCATACTCCGATTATTTTACCGCGAAAGCATGGCTAGGGCAATGAAAGCACGCGATTGGGACAGATTTGCGTTTAAGAATTTGCTAAAGAACGGAACGCGGTTTCTAGATTTTCTGGCAAAAGCAAGGATCGTCGAGTTTATAAATTGCCCTCGTTGGATGAATTCGCGCGCGGCAGGCTGCTCAAACTCGAGCTCGCATCGCTAAAGCGCACGCTCACCGACTACGAGCGAGAAGGGAGCGCCCTTGTAAAAAGCCAAGGGCGCCGCCTCCTATCCTTTTCGTGCAATGACTATCTCAATCTCTCTCATCACCCGGCGGTCAAGGACGCCGCCATGGCGGCGATCCGCCGCTATGGCGTGGGCGCGGGCGCTTCGCGACTCGTCACCGGCAACCATCCACTCTATCGCCAACTCGAGATGCGCCTTGCTCGCCTCAAGGGCGCGGAGGCCGCCTGCGTTTTTGGCTCTGGCTACCTCGCCAATACAGGGATCATTCCAGTTCTCGCCGGCGAGGGGGATCTCATCTTAGTTGATGAACTCGCGCATGCCTGCCTCTTTGCCGGAACCAAGCTTGCTCGGGCGCAAACCATGGTTTTTCGTCATAATGACACAGCCCATGCGCGAGCGTTGCTTTCCGCCCACCGGGGCCAATTCCGGCATGCACTCGTGGCAACGGATGGTGTTTTTTCGATGGATGGCGATCTTGCTCCGCTTTCCGAGCTGAGCACGCTTTGCGCGGAATATGATTGCTGGTTGATGAGCGACGACGCCCATGGACTCGGGGTTTTGGCTGGCGGCCGCGGCTCCGTGGCGCTTGCGGGGCATGGCAAAGTGCCGCTGCAAATGGGAACATTATCAAAAGCCATCGGCTGCTATGGCGGCTATCTTTGTGCATCTCAGCCGGTGATCGACCTTATCAAGACGCGGGCGCGCACTCTCGTTTATTCGACGGCTCTACCGCCCGCCATAGTGGCCGCGGCGATCGCGGCTCTCGGCGTCATCGAAAATGATAAAGAGCTAACAACAAGGCCACTGGCGAACGCGAAGGCTTTCACTTCAAAACTCGGCCTGCCGGAAGCGCAAAGCCCGATTGTGCCGCTCGTGCTTGGCGAACCGCAAGCGGTATTGCAAGCGTCCGCGGAGCTAGCGGAAAAGGGATTTTTGGTCACCCCGATACGCCCGCCGACGGTTCCCGCCGGTACGGCGCGCCTCAGGTTCGCCTTCTCGGCGCTTCATACGGACGAAGATATCAGCCGTCTCGCCGACGCGGTGGAGGAATTCATGCCTGCCGCGCTGGCGCAAGCAGGCTCGGCGCAGGCGGCCTTGGCACTGCCATAATGCCGGCCGTCTTTATAACCGGCAGCGGAACGAATATCGGAAAGACTTTTGTCACCGCGGGTTTGATCGGTTGCTTCCGCGCGCGAAATAAAGCTGTCTTCGCCTTAAAACCCGTTGTCACTGGCTTTGATGAAGCCTCGTTCCGCGAAAGTGACCCGGCCATCCTCCTTCAGGCGCTTGGGCGTGAGGTGACCTTGGAAGCTATAAGCGAAATTGCCCCGTGGCGATTTCGCGCGCCGCTATCACCCGATATGGCTGCCCGCAAAGAGGGTCGAGGCCTAAATTTTTCTGAAATCACCAGCTTTTGCCGTGCCGCCATCGCGAAAAGCGAGGGAACGCTTCTCATCGAGGGAATTGGCGGCTTGATGGTGCCGCTCGACGAGTCCCACATGGTACTCGACCTGATCGTCGCCCTGGGGCTACCGGTGGTTCTGGTCGGTGGCACTTATCTTGGCGCGATTAGCCACCTTCTTTGCGTACAAGAAGTCATCTTAAACCACGGCCTTGACCTCCGGGCCATCGTTCTCAGTGAAACAGAAGCTTCGCCCGTCCCGCAGGAATCGACTTTGGCGACAATCTCGAACTTCGCCAGGAGACCGCTATTCGGCTTGAGCTGGCAAAACTCAGCCGGGCAAAACCAGGCCATTTTCGAAGAGCTGGCGGACCTGATCTCCACGGTCCGTCCGTGTTAACCCCATGCTTGCACCCGCCCCAGCATTCTGATCGTCAATTGATCGGCCTTCCCAGCAAAATATTTGTTAAGTGCGTTCGAGATCGCACACTGGGCGGGGCTCGCGAGCGAGAACAGCGTCATCGACGAATGAAATTTAACTTCATCTCCCTGAAATATTTGATCGGCGGATCGGCCTTCTATCGAGTTCACCAAGCACGTTAACTCAATCAACCGAGGACCTAGAATTGGGTGATTGAGGTAAGCCCGCGCCTCGTCCAGTGATGTTATGGCGTAAAATTGGGCCGTGTCGCTTCTTCCTAGCCCCGCTAGCTGTGGAAACACGAACCACATCCAATGTGTGCGCTTGCGTCCCGCCCGCAGCTCGGCGCGAACCTGCGCTAGGACTTGAGGGGTCTCAGCCTCTACAAAGCGGTTGAGATCGAAGGGGTCAGTCATGACAAACGCAACGTTATCCGAAGGGCGGGATGAGGCAAGGAGAGATCGTGCGTTGCCTATGACGAATTGGTGGTGCAAAACTGTGCACCAATCGCACGGCGGAAATTGGACGCGGACGTTGACCGGCCACGAAATGAGGTTAGGCTGCATTGTCACGCCACCGGGAACAGCACTGTGAGAAAAGCCTTTGCGGTCTCGCTATGTTTGATTTTCTTGCCTGCAATAGTGCGCGCGGAGTCGCCTTCGAGCGCCGCAGCTCCTGTCACGGTTGATAATTTCGTACGCGCCGAGACAGACAATTATCTGGCGACCAATGCCAAGGAAGCTGGGATCGGCAAGCTCAGCCATCGCCGCGAGCCGTCCTCGATCGATCAGCAGACAGTGATTCGCCTTAACCGCGACACGCTCTATTCCTTCGGGGTGTTCGATCTCGGGGCCGGGCCGGTCACAGTCACTCTGCCCAACGCAGGCAAGCGTTTCATGTCATTGCAGATTATCAATGAAGACCATTACGTCCCTCTCGTAGCCTACGACCACAAGCCGCACACGCTCACAGAAAAGAATGTCGGCACCCGTTACGCGATGGTCGCGATCCGCACCTTGGTCGATCCCAACGACCCGAAGGACCTCGAACAGGCCCATCAGCTTCAGGACGCAATCAAGGTGACCCAGCAGGATAGCGGTAAGCTAGAACTGCCTAGCTGGGATCAGACAAGCCTGAAGGAAATCCGCGATACTTTACTGGCGCTCGCCAAGCACACAGACGGCTTCAGCCATGCCTTCGGCGCCAGGGACCAAGTCGACCCGATTAAGCATCTGATCGGTACTGCAGCAGGCTGGGGTGGCAATCCGGACAAAGATGCGACTTATATCGGCGCGAACGTGCCGAAAAACGACGGAACGACCGTCTATAAGCTCCATGTCAGGGATGTCCCGGTGGACGCATTCTGGTCGGTCAGTGTCTACGACGCCGCTGGATACTTCGAGAGCAACCCGTACAGTGCCTATTCGCTGAACAATATAACGGCGAAGAAAGACCCGGATGGCGCCGTTACCGTCCAGTTTGGAGGCTGCGACGGAAAAATCCCCAACTGCCTGCCGATCATGCCCGGTTGGAATTACACAGTAAGACTCTATCGGCCGCGTCCCGAAATCCTGACCGGCCAGTGGAAGTTTCCTAATCCTGAACCGATAAGCTGAAGTCGAACTTGCATTTCGGGGCCGTTAGCGGGGCGTTTCTGGAGGCGGTTTCGCGGTCGCCGGCTTTTTGTTGCCGAGGCCCTTCGCGGCCGTATTTTGATTGCGGGCCGCTGCCTGCTCAAGCTCGGCTTGCAAGGCCTGTACCTCGGCCTTGCTGCGCGGCTTCGGCCGCTCGGGATCCGTCCCCGTCAGCGGTTCATAGTCGAGCCCCTCCGGAGAAGGCCGTGAATCGCGGACGAAATCCTTCGCCTCCGGCACATCGGCCCAAAGCCTTGTGCTCATGAGCGTGTCGAGCGGGGAGCCATAGGTTTTCGCTTGCTGGGCGCTCGCGGCGAGGGAACCCGCCAATAGAGCCAGCACCGCCCCGCATGTTTTATGACCCAAGAACCAATTTCGCGCCATTTTGATTTAAGAAGGTGATTAACCCACCAATCTTGCTGGGGCATTGTGTCGGAACCGCGGCCAGCGGCATGCGCTATGGCGTAAAAAGAGTACTCGCTAAGCGGCCCGGAACATGCTCCAATTTCGATGGGCTTCGAGAAACGGGGGAGTGAGCCATGAGGGAGATGCGGCTAGTTGTAGCTGGAGCCGCTGGCCGCATGGGCCGAGTCCTCATCGGAATGATTCACCAAACCCCCGGCGCTCACCTATCGGGCGCGATCGAACAGCCCGATTCCATCGCCATCGGTCAGGATGCCGGACTGCTCGCGGGATGCGGGCAGATGGGCGTCGAAATCGGCGGCGATGCGCTCGCCGCCGTTGCATCGGCCGATGGGATCCTTGACTTCACGTCGCCATCCTCAACGGTCGAACTCGCCGCCCTCGCCGCGCAGGCGCGCATCGTGCACGTCGTTGGAACGACGGGCTTTAGCCAAGACGACCTCCGGAAGATACAAGCCGCGGCCCGCCACGCGGTCATCATCCGGTCTGGAAATATGAGCCTTGGCGTCAACGTCCTAGTGGCCCTCGTCGAAACAGCGGCCAAAACGCTTGGCCCGGAATACGACATCGAAATCGTCGAAATGCACCACGGCATGAAGGTCGACGCACCCTCGGGGACAGCGCTTCTCTTAGGAGAAGCCGCCGCGGCTGGACGAGGCATTTCACTTACCGATCATTCCATCAAGGCGCGCCAAGGTCATACGGGGCCGCGCACGGCGGGCGACATTGGCTTTGCATCGCTGCGGGGCGGGACAGTGATCGGGGACCATAAAGTCATTTTGGCGGGGCCTAAGGAAAGGATCGAACTCGCCCATATCGCGGAAGACCGGACAATCTTTGCGCGCGGCGCCGTGCAGGCCGCGCTTTGGGGCCGCAATCAGAAGCCAGGCCTCTATACAATGAAAGATGTCCTGGGGTTCATGGATTTAGGCAACGCGAATAACTGAGGCTACGCCAGGCGGGGCTGCAAATCCAGCCTGCTGCCCCACATAAGGAGAGTGCCCAGTAAGCTCGCCCCATGACATCGAACAAAGCTGCTCCCGCTTTTCAGGCGCCTTATGCCGAGGCCGACGAAGTTCTGGCGGAGGGGCTTCTTGCGGGCGCTGGCTTTGATGCCGCCGCGCAGTCGCGGATCGATCAGCGCGCGCTGCGCTTGATCTCAAAAGTCCGGTCACAGTCCAATCGCATCGGCGGCATAGATGATTTGCTGCGCGAATACTCGCTATCATCCGATGAAGGGCTGGCGCTGATGGTGCTCGCCGAGTCCCTGCTTCGCATTCCGGATGACTTTACCGCCGATCAGCTTCTCGAAGACAAGCTGTCCTCGGATCATTTCACGCCGCATGCCAAAGAGTCGGAGACGCTTGTCGTCCAAGCGGCGGCACTCGCACTCGGGCTGACATCCCGCTTCCTTGATCATGGCAAGCCCCCGCATGGGGTGATCGCCTCCGTGGCGCATCGGATTGGGGCGGGCGCCGTGCGCGCCGCCGCGCGCCGGGCTATGCAACTGATGGGAGCCCATTTTGTCTTCGGCGAGGTGATCGAAGATGCTTTGGAACGCGCCTTCTCCGAAGCGGGGCAATCGTATCGCTATTCTTTTGATATGCTCGGTGAAGGCGCCCGTACGCATTCCGACGCGGAAAAATACTTCGAGGCATATGCTGGCGCTATCGATGCCATCGGCCGGTCGGCGCCCCCCGGGGCTCTGCCGCAAAGGCCGGGAATTTCCGTAAAACTCTCCGCACTGCATCCGCGATTTGAAGCGCAATCTCGGCATCGCGTTCACCGCGAGCTAACGCCAAGGCTTGCCGAGCTTGCGCGCGTGGCCAAGCGGCATGATTTAAACTTCACAATCGATGCCGAGGAGGCCGACCGGCTCGAGCTTTCGCTTGAGATTTTCGACGCTCTCATGGCTGACCCAGTGCTCGCGGGCTGGGAGGGTTTCGGCCTTGCCGTGCAAGCTTACCAAAAACGCGCGCTTGCCGCCGTTGACCATATTGTTGAGTTGGCCCGCTATTACGGGCGCCGCTTGATGGTCCGGCTCGTTAAGGGCGCTTACTGGGATACTGAAATAAAACGGGCACAAGAGCGCGGTCTTCCTGATTATCCCGTGTTCACGCGCAAGGCGATGACCGACCTTAATTACATGGCCTGCGCACGAAAACTTTTTAACGCGCGCGATGTCATTTACCCACAGTTCGCAACTCACAATGCCCTGACGATCGCCACGATTATCGAGCTTGCGGGAACAGGAAAAGGTTTTGAATTCCAACGCCTTCATGGCATGGGCGGCTCGCTTTATTCCGCGCTGCGGGCAGAGCTGCCGGATGCCGCTTGCCGCATCTATGCCCCCGTCGGCCCTCATGAGAACCTGCTCGCCTATCTCGTGCGCCGCCTTCTCGAAAATGGCGCCAACTCCTCTTTTGTCGCCCGCCTCGGCGATCCGCATGTCGCGGAACGGGAACTCATTGCTCGGCCGCAGGCACTCATCGGTGATGCCGCCCAAGCGCGAGCGCGTGGCCTGCCGCGGCCGCTCGATATCCAATTGCCCGCCCGCAAGCTCGCGCCGGGATTGGAATTTGGTGATCGAAAAGCGGTTGGCGCGCTCATTAAGGCGATCGCCGATGCAAAGCCAGACTGGGATGCCGCGCCCATTATTTCGGGTACCCGGCGCGAGGGGCACGCACGCGATGTGATCTCGCCCGTCGATGGAAGAGCGATTGGGAGAGTGGCGGAGGCCTCACTCTCATTATTGCCAGAAGCCATGTCCTCGGCGCGGAAAGGTTTCCGGCTTTGGTCACGCGTACCCGTCCGCGAGCGGGCCGCGTGCCTTGAACGCGCTTCCGACATCATCGAGGCGGAGGCGCCAATCCTACTCCGGCTACTCCAGGACGAGGCCGGCAAGACCCTCGATGATGCGGTTGGCGAATGGCGGGAAGCCATCGACTTTTGCCGCTATTATGCGCATGAAGCGTGCCGGCGGATGGCGCCGCCCGGCGAGCTTCCTGGACCGACGGGCGAGGATAATCGCCTCTACCTGCACGGGCGCGGCGTATTTGCCTGCATCAGCCCGTGGAATTTTCCTCTGTCGATTTTTTTGGGGCAGATCACGGCGGCGCTTGCCTCGGGCAACAGCGTTCTCGCAAAGCCCGCCCCGCAAACGCCCCTCATCGCCGCCGCCGCCACCAATATTCTCCACCGCGCGGGGGTCCCGCCAACCGCCTTGCAGCTCCTGCCCGGGGGTGGCGATCTCGGCGAAAAGCTCGTCTCCCTGCCGGGCCTGGCCGGGGTCGCTTTCACGGGCTCGATGGCGACAGCCGCCAGAATTCAGCGCAGCCTAGCGGCCAAAGAGGGGCTGATCGCGGCTTTTATCGCCGAGACCGGCGGCATCAATCCGATGATCGTTGATGCCACCGCCCTCCCAGAGCAGGTCTGCGACGATGTTCTCACCTCGACCTTCCGCTCGGCGGGACAGCGCTGCTCGGCCTTGCGCCTACTTTGCATCCAGGAAGACGTCGCGGAGAAGATCATTTCGATGATCGCCGAGGCGGCCCTTGAGCTGGCCATCGGCGATCCGCGTGATCCGCAAATCCATATCGGCCCCGTGATCGATGCCGAGGCGAAGGAGCGGCTTAAGGCGCACATCGCTATTATGAAGGGCGCCTCAGAAGTTCGCTATGCGGGAAAGATCCCTGAGCGCGCGCCAAAAGAGGGATTTTATGTCGCGCCTCATGTTTTCGAGATTGCCGGTGTGCCTGACCTCAAATGCGAAGTCTTTGGTCCAATTCTGCATGTCGTTCGCTACGGGGCTGAAAAGCTTGATGCATTGCTCGATGACCTTGAAGCCAATGGATCTGGACTAACCCTTGGCATCCATTCGCGGATCGATTCCACGATTGATCGAATTTTAGAGCGGCGGCTCGCCGGCAATTGCTACGTCAATCGCAGCATGATTGGCGCCGTCGTTGGCACGCAGCCATTTGGCGGCTTCAATCTTTCTGGCACTAGTCCCAAGGCGGGTGGGCCGCATTATTTGAGCCGCTTTTGTCTCGAGCAAACGGTGTCGATCAACACGGCGGCGGTGGGCGGCAACGCGCGGCTCATTAACAGCACGCAGTGAGTTGCGGCAATTGCCCCCTACCCCTCCGCCTTCTTCTCACTCCTGAACAAGAATGGCGCGACGTCACCGACGCCGGGCGGCCGCTTGGTCGCAAAAGGCATGGGGCGGCAGACAGCCATGGCGGAAAGTCCAACCCGCGCCGTGAGAAGCCCGTTCAGTACGCCTTCCCCGAGCCTCGCTGAGATCCTTGCGGCGATGCCATGGCCGACGAATTGCTGAATGAGCGTATCTCCCGCCGCCATGCCGCCGGTAATCGCGATGTGCGAGGCTACCGAACGCAAAAGCGTCAAGAAACCTAAAATGCCGGGCCGCCCGCCATAAATTATCGCAACGTTGCGGATGAGGCGGATCGCCTGCGCCGCGACAAAGAGGACGTCGATGATGGCGCGCGGCGCGAGCGCCGTCACCACCGAGACGCGCTTCGCGGCGGCGGCGATCTCATGGCGCACCAGCATGTCGAGCGGCTCGATCAAGGTCCGCTCGGCAATATCAATAAGGTCACGGCCATCGACGATGTCCTGCGTCAGGCTGCGCAGCTGGTTGCGGGCGCGAAGTGCCTCCGGGCGTCCCTCATAGAGGGAGGCGAGTTGGCCAACCAAGCGGCGCGCCTCCTTGGTATCGTCTTTTTCGCGCGCTCGAGCGAGACAGATATGGAGGTCGGCGATATGCCGCTGGCGTAGAACGCCGCCAATTTCGCGCACGGCGAGAACAGTGAGGGCGGTTAGCGCGATAGCCACTAGCACAAAACCAAGGTCGCCGGCGAGGGGCGACCAGTGGAAGAGATCGTCAATGAAACGCGCCAGCCAGATGCCGAAAGCAAGTGACGCCAAGCTGCCGACGGCCGACCAGAACAGCCCGCCCCAGGAAAGAAGAGCGCGCACCGCCGTCCCCCGCTTCTGGGCCGTTTCTATCGCCGCTTCCCCCGCGTCAGTGGCGAGCAGAGCTTGGGCCTCCGCCTCGTACGGATCGACCGCGCTCTCGATCACGCGCGCGCCAAGCGCGTTTTCACTTCCTGCCTCGGATGGCCCGAGGCGGAAGGCGCGCGGCCGCGATTTTGGTTCAGGCGCCACGTAAAACCTCACTCCCCTTTGAGATGCATCTGGTCATGACAAACGTAAAGGACTGCCAAATGAAACCCTTGCGCATTAATTTTTTCGCCTCTAGGCGAGGCGGTCGCCGAGCAGAAACTGGAGCGCGCGGTCGAGCCGGATATGAGGAGGAGGCAGCAAGAACCCGTCGGCTGTCCGCGTCTGAATGGGCGGGCGGAAGCGAACGAAGCGGTAATCGACATCCTCCGGCTTGACGGGAGCCAGGCCCTCGCGAAACACCGCGCCGGGATCGGCGGGCAGCTCACCTGGATAGATCGCCGCCTCGGTTTTGCCATCAAACACCTCCCCGCCGATATGCTCGCCTTCTAGCGGCGTGCCAACAACGGCCTCGAGAGCCGGCTCGTCGGGCGCGCCAACCTTGGCCTCGCGCGTTGCGCGAACCGCGGCGAGGGCAATCACATCGACCTCGGCGCCGACGGATTCCACACGAGCGATTGCCCGGCCTGTCAAATGGCGCAGAATAGCTTCGAGGCGGTCATGGCTGGCGTGATGGAGGTGGTCGGCCTTCGTTGCGGCAAAAAGGATCTTGTCGATTTTCGGCCGGAACAGCGTGGTCAGAATATTGCCGCGGCCGGCGCGGAAGGCCGCCAGGACTTCGGTCAGAGCCGTTTCGAGGTCGCGCACCGCGGCTGGCCCGGAATTCAAGGCGGCAAGCGTATCAACGAGCACGATTTGCCGGTCTAGTCTCGAGAAATGATCTCGAAAGAAAGGTTTAACGACGTGGGTCTTATAGGCCTCGTAGCGCCGCTCCATCATGGCGGCGTGGGAACCTGCCGGGTAGGTTTCTCCTTCCTCGACGGCGAGCGGTGCGAAGGTCAAGGCAGGCGAGCCCTCAAGATCGCCCGGCATCAGGAAGCGGCCGGGCGGCAAGCTTGAAAAATGGAATTCTCCCGCCCGGCAGGCGCGCAGATATTGGGTAAAAAGCGCGGCTTCGTGGCGGGCCTGCTCTTCGCTGGCGGGGCCACGGGGGTCGATATCGGCGACAAGCCGGCGCCATTCCGTGGCGAGCGGCGCCCGCGCGGCCGTATTGGAGGCGATGAACGTTTCCCGCGACCATTGGGCGAAGGGCTTCGAAAGGAGAGGCAAGTCGAGCAGCCATTCGCCGGGGTAGTCAATGATATCGATGGCCAGCGATTGCCTGTGAGGCCGCAATCCAGATTTTTTTTCGAAATGGACGCGCAGCCGCAGCTCGGAGATGCGGCGTGTCGATTGCGGCCAATGGCGCGACTCGGGATGCCCCTTCGGCCCGGCGAGCGCCATCATGTGATCTTCGTAGGCAAATCTCGGGACAGCGTAGTCCGGCTGCGGTTCGAGCGTCGCGCCGAGTAAGCGGCCCTCCGCATGGACGCGGAATACGGGCAGCGTATTGCGCCGGCCTTGCATGGCCGGGGCTGCCGCTTTGCTCAAATGCTCGATCAGCGCGGTAATCAAAACGGTTTTTCCGGAGCGTGACAATCCCGTGACGCCGAGGCGGAGATGCGGACCGCGCGCCGCCTCCGCGAGACTTTGCGCCGTGGCGCGGGCTTCAAATAATAAGTCGGAGATCAGTGGCAAGCAGCAATGCTTTCAAGCGTCGATGTGGACGTGGCTCTGGGAGTGCCTCCCCCCGAGGCGGAATAAGTCCGGTCGGAAAATACGAAATGCTTGGGCAGGTTCCCCGCGCCAGCAATTGCCAGACCAGTTTGAAAGCTTTGCCATGGGCGCAAAGCCAAGGCTGACCCGCCAAAATGCGATTTCGCAAAAAACCAAAATTCTTTTACGTTACGGTCCTTAAAATGCAATGATAGCGTCGGCGGGCACGAATAGCGCCGACGTGGATGATTGCCAGCGGCTTTAGCCCATGTGGAGACGGGCAATGCACATACTTACGATCAGGGGAGATTTCCGCAAAGGCGCCAGGGGTGCGGTTATTGCGGCGCTGCTTTGCTTTGTTTCGCCAGCCATGGCGCAAACGACGCAACCAACCTTCACCGACCCCGCGACCGGCGCCACGGGCGTGCCAAGCCGGCAAGCCGCCCCGTCGCGTTGGGACCGCCGCCCGCTTCCACCATTCGGGGACGCGTGGCCGCAAGGCCCTCGGGGCGGCGCCGAGGCATCCCGAGGGGTCCGGCAATGTTTCGCAATAAATAATTGTCTGGCGAGCCGAGACGCATATGCGCCGACGGCTCCATAATTTTTATTTTTGTTCCCGTCGCGTTTTTGTTCAGGTCATGAAGGCGTCGGCGCCTGGTAACGGAACGGGCGTCGACCTCATCCTTGGTAGTGCATAGACAATCACCTCCGGCGCGGGCCGCGAGGGGCTGACGCGGGCGAAGGAAGGGTGGCCGAGTGGTTTAAGGCAGCGGTCTTGAAAACCGCCGTGGGTGCAAGCCCACCGTGGGTTCGAATCCCACCCCTTCCGCCAAGTATTCGCGTTAACGTCTTGTATTTGCTATGTTTTCATAGGCAAGCTGTTTTTATGCCCTAGCATTTCGGGAAGCGAAGCGATGGTGAGAACGGATACGGTGCTCAAGCGCCGGTACAGCATGCCGAGAAACTCGCCCGGTAAGAACTGCTGTATGACTGCTAAAAGCTGGGGAACTCGGGTCAAATCCACATGCGCACTAAAAAAATTTGCAACGGCACTCTCGAAGACGACCAGGCGATATGCCGGGCTCGCCTCCGCCTCTTGAATGAGAGCGATCAAGTCCTGAGCAATGTGGGACCAATCAGATTAAGCGGAGGATCGTCGAAGACTAAGAAGCCAACTGGCGCAGGCGGGTCAATGTCTGCTCTTTCCGGCGACCGTGCGTACAGCTGACGGTTGAGGCGACAGTTCGCCGGCTTAGCCAGTCGGCAGGCCCGCGCGCGACCGAAGCGCGGCGGTGCTCTGGAAATAGACCGGGAGATCTGCCGATAGACCGTGATGCACCTGGCGCGTAATCTCATCGGCCAAGACTTCACCTTCCCCGCGTTCGAGGGCGTCGAGTGTCGTCCGCACGATTTCCTCGGGCGAACTCTTCGGCGCGTCGATATTGCGCGCAAGGTCGGTGTCGATGAAGCCTGCATGCAGCGCGACGACCTGGGTGCCCTGTTGCGCAAGCTCGATGCGAAGGCCGTTGGTCAGCGCCCATGCGGCTGATTTCGACGCGCCATAAGTCGCCATCGTCGGACCGTTCATCCAGCTTGCTACGGAAAGCACGTTGATGATCGCGCCGCCGCCGTTCTTCGCCAGGACGGGCGCGAAGGCGCGCGCCATGCGCAGCGGCCCGACAAAGTTCACTTCAAACTGCTCTCGTGCGGCCTCGACCGCCCCATCGGCGAGAAAGCCGCCGAGCCTAGCGATGCCGGCATTGTTGATAAGCAGGTTAACGTTCCCGGCTACACGCGCCGCGGCGACGGCGTCTTCGTCGCTGGTGACGTCCAATTTCAGCGGCACAACGCCCAATAAGGCAACCGCCTCCGGATTGCGCGCCGCAGCATAGACCTTGGCCGCCTCCATCTCCACAAGCACTTTGGCAAAGGCAAGGCCGAGGCCTCGGTTGGCGCCCGTCACCAGGGCGGTTGATCCTGCGACCTTCATGGTCGACTCCTCTCTTGATCTCGGTCCTGGCACATAGCCAAGGTGCCGGCGAATAGGCCCAGCCAAAGCTCGTGGAGTCCGTTCGGCAGGCTCGTCGCCAATGGCAAAGCGTGTTCGATAACTAAACGATCCTCAAAGGCGACTACCGCTCGAGCGTCGGCCATTCGAGGAAAATCTGACACTCGCGGTCATCCTCTGCTTCGGCAGCGAAGCGAAGGCATTCCACGGCAAAGTGCCAGAGTTCCTCCCGGGTAAACATAGCGCAATCTCAAAAAAGTCACGTTGTACTATAAACCGAGGATTCAATTCGGGTGCCATCGGCCGGTTCCATTCAAAAGAGGCTACCCACGGATACTCAGGTCTGAAAGGGTCAATCGCGTCGATTTTGGCCTGTCTGTACGGCGCCCGGTGAGAGGGTAACTCCCGAAGCATGTCCGTCGTCAGAGTTTTTGAGACACGGAGCAGTTTAAATTAAGAGAGTCTCTGGCTCGTCTGGATCGCGATGTTAAGCAGCTTGCCGTTGGTGCAGCAAGCGGCGCCGTAGCACCTACGGAAGGATTTTGGTGAGTCCAAGGAGCCAGCGGCGCTTGAAGATCTGACACCCCTGGAAGAACGGCTTGGTCGGCGCCTTTCCGCCAGGATCATGCCTCACCTCTCTGCAAGCTTCGCTACGTGGCCGCTGGCGCGGCGCAGAAAAATGGTTCTTTAAACTCTATGAAAGAGCAAACCACATCGATGAGGCTGCAGCTGGAGTATGCTTATCAGCAGTGGCCGTCTCCGAAAGGAGCTGCGATTCAATCGCAGGCGGTCACGGTTTCTGGCGCGAGCAAGGCGACACGTCGCGTACGCATGGGATCTGGCTATATCATCCATTCTCGCTTCGAGGTGTTCGAGGAAAATACGTGCGAATATCCAGTCTTGTTGCCAAATGTCCTATGGTGATCCGTCAGTGGAGTTGCCGAAGCGTGTCATGTCGTAAATAACCAATTAAAAACATTGCTTTATATTACTTGATGGCGCAAGGCCTGAGACTCAATCTCCGCCAAGCGACTCTCGAGGCGTTTTAGATCTCGCGGGCCGACCCGCGTCGCACACCCAGAGACAACCCAGCGGCCCCGAAGTACCAATTGCTCACACATCCGCTCGTCGTCGGCTGTGGCGGCGAGGTCTTTCAACGCGCGTAACAGACGCAAGCTAACAGCAACGTCGCTGACCGAATAGTGTCGGATCTGCTCAAAGGCAGTGTCGAGAAGATGGCGGAAGTCCGGCCAGGGAATGATTACGCGCACGACATGCGGTGGGCCGGTCAAAATCCCCGGTGGCGGTGCGCGGCCGATCCATCGGATCAGAATTCGTGTCAGCTGGTCAACACAGGTGATGGCTGTGCTTGGGTCATTCACAGCAGGAGATATTGCCTTCAACGCAATATCGACAATCTGCAACACGCCGAATTCGACATCTTGCTGCATCGTTCGGATGGGCCCAATAATAAAAGCCGAATGCAGTTCTACTGTGCGTTCCGGGGTCAAGCGGCTTTCACGCGAAACGGTGAATAGTGGCACACCTCTTGGGACAAAGTGTCCAACTGCGCGCAGTATACGGATCCGCAATCGATACGCTCTTGCCAATTGCAACAATCGATAGATATCGACGAAGCAGATGTAGCCAGATTGCTCGTTAATAACAGCAAACTCAGTTTCATCCATTGGAAATGATGCATGCTCTTGCCGCAGGCCATGGCCTCGTTCATAGGGCATAATCTCGTCAATGACATCTTCAGTCTCCCGAGCGATTCGATCTATGATGTGATTGACGCTAACGGCCTGCGAAATATGATGGATGAAGTAGATCAATCCTACCACTGAGATAAGTACAAGCACGAGCGCCCCAGTAACCGTCGCCACCGGCGCAAATGGCCGAGGGAGACTGCGCGCCGCGGGCAATGCGGCCATGCAATAAAGAAAAGTTCCTAGAAAGAAACCCAAAGTCCATTGGGTTACGCGATCCCTCACAAAACTCACTAGGATCCGTGGGGAAAATTGCATCGAAGCAAGCGTCAAGGTCATCAACAGAATGGCAAACACAATTGAGACGACTGTCATAACTGAGGTGGCAACCGTGCCCAGCATAATCTGAGCAATCTGCGGATCGGCACGCGAGGGAAATAATGCCGTCGGGACCCATGAGCTCACAACTGGGTAGCTCTCCTCAAGCGAAGAAAGAGCCATACCGGCCAAGCCAAGAACAAGCGAAATGAGGAGCGGCCGCACCAGGAATCCACCGCGCAGTGCGTACATCACGGATCGGACAAACAAGGGAAGCCGCATGGGATTGCCTTCAATGATTTTTTCGCGCAGTCGTGTCGTGATTCGCGCCATTGTCACTCATCAGTCCGCTGCGGCTCGACAGCTTAACTGCTATGCTTGCGTTAAGCGCTGCTTTGAGGGAGCCGAAGCTTGGTCATTTGCACGTCTCTCGCCAACCGTTGGCATGAGGCGAGGCGTATACGCAAGTTATATAAAAAGGGATGACATCCCGCATGGTTTCTTAATGCAATTGCATGCAAATTAGAGCAGGCAGTTACCGAGCGCTTAGCACCGTTTCGCAACAAAGAGGCCCTTGCTCCGCTCGGTTGAACAAGGAAATATCGCCGATGAAGTTGAGCAAAATGTTAGACTTGCTGAAGTGCCTGGATGATCATCTCTCCGACGCAGTGTATCTGCATGGCTGTTATCTCACCGGTACGGAAAAAATAGCAATTCGTAATCGCCAACGCGAGACCGGGGAGCAGCCGCAAGAGGTTTTCACAGGCTCTCACGTACGTGTTCCGTGTAAGTTGTGAGTGGCCAGCAAGAAGCTTTTCCACGAAGTTTTGTGATGCTTGACCACGACCTCATAACACATCTTGGCCGGGCCTCATAATGATGTCGTAAGTTCTTCTGGCAAAGCAGGCCGTCGTCCAGGACGAAGTCGTGAAGTGGCTCTACCGTCGGCACTTTGGAGCCGTTTGCGGGAAACCCGACCTGAGGCCGCGACGTTATCCACAGTGGTGACTATGTTCCGCTTGCGCCTATTCACGGCTACACTTCGATCGAAAAGTGGCGGTAGCGACAGACGTTTTGTAATATGACTTTGTCATAAACATGAGATCAGCTAATATTGCTTTTTATGTAATCGCGTGCATGCTCGTATTTGAAAGGCTGATGCGTAGGATCTGGTATGACCGTTGGAGCTGGAGAGAACACGTGGACCGTCCGATCCGAAAATATCTTTCTTCCTCTGCCGTCTTTGGACCGCCACTCCTGAACAGTTGTGGCGGGTTTTTGTATCGCGCGTTATGATCGTCATCCTTCGCGAGCCGCTTCCTCCCATCCAGAGTTGCTCTGCATGACGTCTTACGGCTGGTTGTTGATCGCTGGTTTCGTTGCCCTGATTGGGATAACCGTCAGACCTCTTGGCGGCTATATGGCGTGGATCTTCACAGGCCAATGCAAATCGAATCGGCTCCTCAAGCTGTTCGAGCGCGCCTTCTTCCGTATCGCCTTTATCGATCCTCTCGTCGAACAAGACTGGATAGCCTACGCAGGCGCCATCCTTATCTTCAATCTGGCAGGGCTGATTCTCCTTTTCAGTATTCTTCTTCTGCAGGGAAGGCTACCTCTGAACCCTCAAGAGTTTGGCGCAGTGGCGCCAGACCTCGCATTCAATACTGCGGTGAGCTTTGTCACCAATACGAGCTGGCAATCTTATGCGGGGGAAACGACTCTCAGCTACTTCAGCCAGATGGCAGGCATCACGGTGCAGTCTTTCCTCTCAGCGGCAACCGGGATGGCAGTCGCGATCGCGCTGGTGCATGGCTTTGCCCGGCGTAGCAGTGAGACTATCGGGAATGCCTGGGTCGATCTCACCCGCGCCACGCTTTACGTTTTATTGCCGATCTCCGTCATAGGGGCGTTGTTTCTCGCATTTCAGGGGGTACCTCAAACTCTTGATGGCCCGGTCACCGCGGTGACTTTGGAAGGTGCGTCGCAAATCATCGCGCGCGGGCCGGTCGCGTCGCAGGAGCCGATCAAGCTCATGAGCGGCGATGGCGGCGGTTTCTTCAACGCAAATTCAGCTCATCCATTCGAGAATCCGGCCGCGCTCACCAATCTTTTCGAGATGCTACTGATGTTCTTGATCGGGGCAGCTCTCACCAACACATTTGGCCGCATGGTTGGAAATGAACGTCAAGGCTGGACCTTGCTCGGTGCTATGGCGGTGCTTTTTGCGCTCGGACTATGCGTCATTTATTCTGCCGAGGCGTCAGGTAACCTGCACTTCGCCTCGCTGGGCATCGATCAAACGGCGAGCCCACTTCAGGCGGGCGGCAATATGGAAGGCAAAGAAGTGCGATTCGGCATGGCCGCGTCGGTGCTTTTTTCAAATTTAGCCACGGACACCGCTGACGGTGCGGTCAATGGCATGCACGACAGCTTCATGGCCATCAGCGGCGGCATGCTCATGGCTAACATGATGATGGACGAGGTGATCATCGGTGCGCCAGGGTCAGGGCTTTATGGTATGCTTCTCCGTGCAATGGTAGCCGTTTTCATCGCTGGCCTGATGGTTGGCCGAACACCAGAATATCTCGGAAAGAAGATCCAGTCTGCCGAGGTTAAAATGGCGGTATTGGCGCAGCTTGTCGCTCCGGCAGCCATCCTCATCCTGACCGCTCTCGCAGTCGTGCTTCCCGCGGGCCTTTCGGCACTGTCCAACAATGGACCGCACGGATTTTCAGAATTGCTCTACGCTTATACCTCCTCTGCCGCGACCAATGGCAGCGCCTTCGCAGGTTTAAATGCCAACACACCTTTTTTAAACCTAACTTTGGCGCTGGCAATGCTGTGTGGGCGCTATCTTGTTATTGTTCCTGTGCTTGCCATTGCAGGGTCACTCGCCGCTAAGAAGAAAGTTCCCGCATCGGCGGGTACATTGCCTACCGATAGCCTGCAATTCGCCCTTTTGATCGCTGCCACGGTAATAATTCTTGGTGCTCTCACTTTCTTCCCAGCTCTCGCGCTCGGTCCGCTTGCTGAGCATTTCTCCACTCAACAGCTCTTTTGATCACGCATTGAGACCCACGCCCCGCCGCCACGTCAACTAGGTGTCGAGTGCACCTTTATATCCCATTTATTTCGAAGTACTCACCTCCTCTCGAATTTATACTCGACAATGTACATATTGGCCCGCGGCCCCGACTTAAGGGATCGAGAGATGACAGCATCTCAAGCGACTTTTTGAGGTACTACAACATGGCATATATCGAACACCAGGAGCCTCCAGACCGTTGCGACTTGCCGTACCAGCCTTCGTCTAAATCTCCTCTCTTCTTCATCGGCAGGGATAGCCGCGGCAACCGGGTCGTGCGCGATCAGGCCGGGTTATGTGGCGGGCTCTTTGTTAACCGTTGCGAAGCGGTCCGCTTCGCCAAAGAAAATGGATGCCGGGCAATCATCACGGTGCCCCAAATTCTCGAGCTAACAGCCGATTTCTGGCCTCACGATTTTGCAGGCCGGCAGACCCCACCGGGGTTCACGGCGGCCGCACATTGCGGACCACGGCTCAAATCCTAACTTGGAAGAGGAAGAGTTGTCGAATCCATTCCGATTCGATTGTTGTAATAGCCTGGTGCATGACGGTCCGGCTGTCCATGTCGCAGATGCTTACAATCACGCTGGTGGCGATTACGCCGCCTATGCGGATGGCGATCCGACGCGCTTATTTGTCTTTGATTGCTTGCACGCCTACGCCGACCAGTAGGTCCGGGCTCTCCTTGAGACGAAGCTAAATAACCTGCGTGAAAGCGGCACCAGTTCGATTAAGATTCTTGATGCTGGTTGCGGCCCTGGCACGTGGCTCCGCCGTTTCGTCACGCGCACCCAGGCAATAGGATTCACTGAAATCACAGCGCGCGGTTTTGATGTTGCTCTCGCGCAGATTCAACGGCCACGTTTACTGGCTGGCGATCTCGCGAGACTGCCGGGGGTAACACTCATATTCGATGTTGCAGATCTCACAAGGAAACTGCCTGAAGCCGATGCCTCGGTCGACCTTACGCTTTGCCTTTATAGCGTCCCCAGTCATCTGCCGGTCGCAAGCAGCTCGATGACGCTTTGGAAGGTTTCAAAAGTCAGATGGCAAACCTGTTCCCCCTTAGCCTGACTTAGCTTTAAAACCGCTGCGAGAGTCCCACAAAAGGCTGGATCTTTGGCGCGGCTTTGTTGAGTCCGAAATCTATTCCCGTATCGACTTGAACCGTTGGTGTGATGAGATAGGCGAGCGCCGTATCAAATGTGTAGATTGTTGGCGTGTGCGGGTCCGTGCCCGCCTCGGCGTAAAATTCTAGTGTGGCGGTAAGATCCTTGATGTTGAGCCCCGGGATCGGCCCGCTAATATTGATTAGGTTGGCGAAACTCACATATCGGCTGAGAGAGTCCGCTTTCTTCAATGCATCGAATTCGCTCATGACAACGATTGAATAATCGGCATTCAAAGCAAGCCGCAAAGGCGCGATCATGCCGCCTTCGACAACACGATCGCTGATGACCGGCGTGTCGCTCGGCGCTTTGACATAGGGAATGACGGCGAAGGTGACATCGCCCTTGTCATTGCCGATTAGATTGACTTTCAGCTTGAAATAGACATCGCCGAAACCCGACCCGCGGGTGACAGTGGCGCCGGAGAATGAGTTGTTTTGGACGATCTGTTGATAGCCGGTAAATTGCACCTCGAAATCGGCGAAATTGGTGAGGCCGAGTTTCCACACCGGGTCTAAGGTCAGATAGTTGTATGTTTTTACGCCGGAGTAATTTGTATAGGCGTAATTGAAAACATCGGTCTCGTATTGAAAGTGCCCCGCATCGACGGTGTACGGCGTATCCGCCTTTGGCGGGCGATCGGTCTCAAGCGGCCGCAAGGCCGAGTCGGGTGTTGGATCAAAGAGAGTGTAGACACTTTTGTCTAGCGCGGGTGGCGCGGTTTGCGAACTCGAATCTGTCTCGCTATCGTTCGCAAAAAGTGGCAGAGTCCAGAGGAAAAAAACCGCCGCAGCAGTTCCAGATATTTTCATCTGTCCCATCGCTCGCATCAAAACCGGTCCCGCTTTGCTTGGCTTTTCCCCGGCTTCTTACTTTATCGCGAAGCCGAAGGCAAAGCGGGGCAGGTTTTTTCGGCGGCGGACTTGGTTTAAGGCGCTCTGGTGCAAACATTCGTAATCAATGAGTTCGATACCGACGATGGTAATTGAGGCGCTCCGAAACCGCTTCATTCCAAGCATTGCACGCAAACGAAAGGCGGTTCTGGTTTTCGAGCATTGGGGTATCCAACTCAATGAACCGGATCTAGTATCGGATGGCCCCAGCTTTGCAGTGATTATGAACTCGTTAATGTACCCCCAAGCAGGGATCAACTTTAAAGCACTATAAGATTGATGGCACGGATTCTAAGCAATGGGGCTTGGTGTCTTTGTCTCATCGCAAATTTGAGGAAATTGAATCAAAACAAAACTCACCCGGAGCAGGGCTCGCCATGACTCAGGGGTAGGCGCAGGTAGGCAACTTGGACATTGGACAGGCAAGGTAGCTGAATTGCGTCCGCAGGCTTCCTTCGTCAATTCTGAGTCCTTTGTAGCCATCGAGATGTTCAGTAAGGGGTGAACTATGAGAACTTGCGGCGCCAGCGATGGGGCGTAAAGGCACACAACGCTGGAGCGATGTTAACCCATCCGAATCCCCCGAGGCCGTGCGGTGCGTAGGTCGACCTCATTTGGCTTCTAATTCTTTAAGACGACTGCGGAGGTTTTCGACGAAGTCTGCGAGATCGCGATCGTCTGGTGCGAGCCTCGCCAATCTCTCAGCGTATTCAAGGGCGGAGACAAGATCTCCTGCATCCCGGCTGAAAGTGATCAACGCCAGCAAGACATCGCGATTGCCCGGATGCCGCGCCAAGCCTTCTTTCAACACTATCATTGCTTCGTCGCCGCGGCCAGTCGAATGCAAGGCGACGGCATAAACGTAGATATATCGCGGCTGATCAGCTCCAAGCTCGGCCGCTTGGCGCAATTCCTGAAGCGCCCCGTCCGGCCGTTTCAGCCGTATCAATGTGAGGCCGAGCGCATGATGTAAACCTGCATCATTTGGCATTCTGACAATTGCTGAGCGCAACACACTCTCGCCGTCGCCATCCCGCCCCTGTTCCCGATAAAGGTCGGCGAGGTTGACCGCTGCAGGTGTGAACTGCGGCGAGAGCCGCAGCGCGGCTCCATACTCGGCTTCCGCATCAGCGGCGAGCCCACGGCGCGCGAAAAAATTTCCAAGCGTCATGCGCGCTTCGGGCCGGTCAGCATTGAATCGATGGGCCGCGACGAACTCGGCCGCAGCGTTTTCGAAACGTTCACGATCAGCCGGCGGCTGGCTTGCGGTCGGAACCGCAGCGAGGACCGCCACGGCCCGGATGCGCACACCGCGGCTGGGATCGGAAAGGAGCGGCGAAATCAGAGGCCAGACTTCTGTGGCTGGGACATTTTCGAGCATGTCAAGACTGCTGATGCGTACCATAGGGTCAGGATCGGAGAGGCTTTTCCTCGCCAAATCGATGTTCGACGGTGACACACGCGAGGCAAGTTCGGTCAGCGTACTTGCGCGGGCAAACGCCGGAGCGTTGCGATCCAACGCCACCACCGAAAGCAATGCCTCGGCGTCCGCTTGGTCCCCCCATGCGGCATGAAAGGCTTCCGCATAGGTTTGAAAGCCTTTCCGCGCCGAGCCATGCCAGCGCTCAATGGCTTCCGCCGCCCATTGCGCCGTCTTTTTGGAGTGGCAATCGTTGCAGGCGTTCGGCGTTCCGAGTTTGACCGATAGGTCGGGCCGCGGGATGCGAAAACTGTGATCGTGTCGGGGGTCTACCACCATATAGGTGCGGGTGGGCATGTGGCAGGACGGGCAGCCGAGCGGGGGACTCACGCCGTCATGGCGGTGATGGGTTGCAGCCACATATTTGCTCGTTGCATGGCATTGCAGGCAAACGTTGTCCGCGCGCAGCTTTGCAGCATGCGGCTCATGACAATCGCTGCATGTGACCCCCTTTGCAAACATCTTGCTCTGCTTGAACGATCCATAATTATAGACTTCGTCGAGCATCTGCCCATCGGCATGATAGAGCCTGCGGGTAATTCCAGAGACGGCGTGTGTGTCGGATAGCCACTGGCCGGGAGTCCACTCTTCCGAGAATTGGCCGCGGCGGGCATGGCAAAGCCCGCAGGTCTCAACCTCCTTGCGCAACGGCAGCAGCATCCGGCGCGGGTTGGCGTTTCCTGTAGCTTCGTCAATAGAGAAGGCGGCATTACGCCGCTCATCGAAGCAAACCACGAGACCTTTGGAAGGATCATCTTTCTTGCCAAGTGACCACCAGCTTTGCCGATCGCGTGCCCAGGCAACGTGCGCTGAGCCTTGACCATGGCAGGCTTCACAACCGACACTGATCTCGGCCCATTCGGTCGCAAAACGGTCATTGGCGGCATCGTAATTCTTGTTCACGCCAGTCGAGTGACACTCGGCGCACATAAAATTCCAATTCTGATTAAGCCCTGTCCAATGCAGGATGTCGTCATGGCCGATGTTTTCATTTGGATAGAGATGGAACCAACGCTGCCCGCCTTGCTCTTTCGGGCGACCGTCCCAGGCAATGGAGAGTGCCTGTAGGCGGCCATCTGGGAACGCAATCAGATATTGTTGCAGCGGATAAACGCCAAAAGTGTATTTGATCTCAAAGACTGTGAGTTTACCGTCCGCTCCGTCGGTCTCGACGAAAAACTTCCCACCATCCCGGAAGAAGCGCGACTGCACGCCGTAATAGGTGAATGTTGCACCGGAGAAATCGCCAAGCACCGACTTATCGCTTGCATGATCCATGGCGAGCTTGTGATGGGAAGTACGCCAGGCCAGAGCCTCCTTCTCGTGGCAACTGGCGCACGTTTCGCTGCCTACGAATGCGAGCGGTGCGGCGGCAGGAAGGCTCGCCGATCCCGCACCCCTGCTGTGCAACCGCCACGACACGCCGCCGCCAAAGACGATGACTACGACAACTGCAGAAGCAACGAAAATCCAGATTTTTGGTCGCGGCCCAGCTCCTGAGCTTTGAGTCTCGAGTGGCAATGGGCTGTGCTCGGACGTGGAGCGCTTGCGCGACCGCTGATCCGTCCGGCGTCGATACCGTGCCAAGAAAATAGCCCTTCAGAAGATCTCGACCGGCGCTGCCTGCTCTCGCTCGCCAAATGTGTTTACATCCCGGAGCGCCACCGCGTGCGCCTCAATATGTCAAGCACAGGGATGTGGTCCGAATGCTAGGCTGGGACGCCGGAACGATGTCATATAAGCGAACCCGCCTCCGATACCTGAACGTGACTATTTGGAAGCAGACACTCATACACGCCCACCCAGCGTAGGATTCGCTTCAACCGCTGCCGCGCGCTGCGTCAAGAAATTTTCCGCGGCGGCTTCCCCCAATGCAAGCAATCTCTCGATGTTTTCGGGGCTACGATCGATCTTGCCTTCGTAGTCCATGATCTCTTGCTCTTCGGCAGGCATTTCGATCCAAGGTATGTGGTAGGGCTTATCGAGGTCGGTACTGAACGACTTGGGGAAGCGAATCGGTCCTTTGACATCGAAACGTGCCAGATACTCGGGCCGAAACCCGTCGTCTAAGATGACCGTGTTGATTGTCTCCAAGTGTTCGAGCTGCTGGAAAAGAGAAATGTTGCCTTCCATCTGGTTCCGGCGATCAAAGATAACCTCAGGCCGCTCCGGCACGGACTTGAACGCGGTCGGGTTGATCTTGATGATCCAAATCTCCTCCGGCACGTTTTCCGGCCCAACGATACGGTGCCGGATAAGCACTTCGACCGGTGGGTTATCCGAAAACAAGCCGTCCCAGTAAGCATGCTCGCCAATCTTCACGGCAGGAAAAATGGTCGGGACGGCACAGGATGCCAAGATGTGCTCCAGGCGAATCACTTCTTGCCGGGATATGAACTTCGCCAACTTGCCAGTCGAGACGTTCGCCGCGCCCAGTATCAGCACCGGAGGTTGTGCGCGTGGCCCCCAGGCGGCTATTTCGTCGAAGTCGATGTGCTTTCGCAGCACCGTTGGGAAGTCCGAAAAGGTTCTGCGGAGCCCCGATGTCGCTAAGGACAAAGCCGACTGGACGAGCGGCGAGGAGGGGCTGAACTGGAATGTTGGAACCAGCCCGCTGTTGACCAGGCGCAGCCCTTCGATGACGGCACGGTTGATTGCGTTTTCAGCCCAATCCTGCGCCGTGTTGTCCTTCCAAAAGTCGATCAGCCGCCGCCAAAGAGGCGACTCGCCCCTCCAGAAGCTGTACCAAACCAGAGTGGCGCAGACGGCGCCGCCCGATGTACCACTAAGGCTGACGACGTTGAAATCGCGGTCAACTCCCCGCTCGATCAGGCCCTTCAGCACGCCGGCGGTAAATGCCGTTTGGCTACCGCCTCCCTGACACGCAATGGCGATCTTTATTCTGGTCAAGCCTCCCCCCGTCGTTCACCATGATCCTGCTCCGGTGTAGGCCTTAGCAAGACTATCGAGATACCAGACTGCACGAAGGTCTCGCGTTTGATCATTCGTGGTGCTGTCGTCCTGTCACGGTTCACTTCTCGAACGAAAAGATTCTGTTCCAATCGTTCTTCATGCTTATAACGAACCACCCCTTTTTCTTCGCCTCGTCGTAGAGCGCCTGCGTAAATGTGCCGACCTTAGTGTCGGGCAGCCCCTCGGCTGGTCCATAGGCATATTCGCGCACAGGGTCGTCATGCAGCACCAGCATACCCAGGCGCAGACCTTCGTCTTCCGTAGTGTATTCTAGCATCTGACGGTCGCCGGTGGAGTTGCCGAACGCGGCGTAGGGCCGGCGGCCAATCATCAGATGGATGCCCTCTGGCTTGCCCGCAAAATTGTCGTTGAGCAGCAACTTAGGTTCCTTGGTGAGTATCGGCCTGCCGTGCTTGTCATAGCCGTACTTCGTCCCGCCCATGGTGCCCACCACTTGCTCGGGCGGGATGCCATAGACCCGCTCGGAATAGACGCGCACAAAATCCTGGCCGCCACCGGTAGCGATATAGGTTTTGTAGCCGTTCTCACGAAAGTAGCGCAGTACTTCGAGCATCGGCTGATAGATGAGGTCCGTATAGGGGCGCTGATATCGCGGGTGTTTTGCCGTCTCGAGCCACTTCTTCACTTCGGCGCTGAACTCATCGACCGTCATGCCGCTGAGCGTAGAGGCAAGGATCTTCTCAAGCTCCGGCATTGACAGCTTTCCAATCGCGTCCCAGTTGCCGGAAAGCACCGTCTTGAAAGGTTCGTCGTTCTTCAGTTGAGGCTTCTTGGCCACCAACGCCGGGACCCGTTCCAGGCAGAATATCACTTGCGTGTACATCGGGTGCGAGACCCAGGTGGTCCCGTCCTGGTCGAAGGTAGCAATGCGCTCCTCTGACGGCACGAACTTCGGACTATCTCGATCAGTCGTCGCATGTACAAATTCGAGGAGTGCAGTCTTTGCTGGGCCTTCATTCCATGACGGCAGAGGATCGTTTGCCGCCCTCGCATCGGAAATGACGCAAAACGCCAGCAATAGAGCCGTACACGCAACGCGTTTCCACAATTGCGGAACCATGGTGCTCCTTTCTCTAGCGGTTAAAGATGAGGCGGCGCCCCGTTGCCGGAGCGCCCTTTGCGGTACTACACTGGCCCGGCACCCTACTCGCCCGCACTACTGGTGTGTTTTGCCGCCTTGACCTGCTCGATGATCTGACTGAGATTGTAGGATGCAGCTTCCTGCAACGGCGGAAACTTCTCGTAGGACTCAAGCTCCTTCAGCCATAACTGCTGGCCGACCGGCAGCATGTTCCAGTCGTAGAGGTAGGCGGTGCTTGGAGCGGCAAGCGCGCCGCCGAGGCCCACCGCTGTCTTCTGGTTGAGGCCGACTGCCTGCTCAAAAGGATCGCGCTTGATGTTTTGGATCAGTGTCCAGTGGAACGGGATAAGCGGCAAGATCCAGCCTTCGGCCCCAGGTTGGGACATGGTGTAGTACATTTTCCAATTCTTGTAGCGCACCGCAGACGGCGTCGCACCCGAATAGTAGAAGAAGACATCGCGCGCCGATTTTTCCGACTTGCCTTCGAGGTAGTCACGCTGGTCGACACCGTCGAGCGTCGTCTTGACAATACCGGGATATTTGCCTTCCTCGATTCGCTTTTCAGCCCATCGCCCTTCGGACCGCCGGCAATGTCGACCAGCGTTGGCAGCCAGTCGAGAGCGGCATACAATTGATTTTTGACCGTGCCCGGCTTGATATGGCCTGGCCAGCGGACAACCTGGGGCGCCCGGTAGCCGCCTTCCCAGGCCTCGCCCTTCTGACCCTTGAACGGCGTTACGCCGCCGTCGGGGAAGGTATCGCTTCCGCACCATTGTCGGTGGTGAAGACGACGATCGTGTTATCGAGCTGGCCAATGTCCTCAAGCTTTTTCAGGACATAGCCGATGTTGTCGTCGAGCTGCTTCATGCCGGCTTCGTTGACACCCCAGTCTTTGCCGCCGGACTCACCCACCATGGCCAAATATTTGTCTGACAGCACCGTCGTGATATGCATGCGCGCCGGGTTGTACCAGACGAAGAAAGGCTTGCCGGTTTTTCTTGGGATCGTTGCGGTCGAGAAAGTCGACCACTTTCGCCGAGATTTCCTCGTCCACTGTTTTCGACCGCTCCAGCGTCAGCGGGCCCTCGTCCTTGCATTTCTGGTTCTTTTCAGTTCCGTCGGCGGATTGGCACCACAAGACCGGGCGCGGCGGCGTCAGGCAAGTTGTTGTTTTGGGATCGACGGCACCCGGAACCTCTGGCACGCCAGGGATCGGCGTGTTCTTGCATGGCGGTGCCACGGCCTGTGTGGTTGGGTTTTTATTGATGTCGGGGAAGCTCACCTGCTGCATCGCATCGAGATGGTAGAGGTAGCCCCAATATTCTTGAAAGCCATGCGCCGTCGGCAGCGCCGCGGTATGGTCACCCAAGTGATTCTTGCCGAACTGGCCGGTGGTGTAGCCGAGGTCATGCAGGAATTTGGCGAGCGCCGGCGTGCCAGGCCGCAAATAGGACGGACTGCCGGGGAGTTGCGGCGGAATCATGCCGGTGCGCAGCGGGTACATGCCGGTGAAGAAGGCGTTGCGCCCCGAGGTGCAGCTCTGCATGGCGACATAGTCCATAAAGATTGCACCTTCTTGCCCAATCCGGTCGATGTTTGGCGTTTCCCCGACCATCAAGCCGCGATGGTAGATGCTTGGCTGCATCCAGCCGATGTCATCGCCCATGATGAAAAGAATATTGGGTTTTTTCGCATCCTGCTCTTGCGCAGGCGCCTCTGTGGTCGCGGCTGGTGGCGGTGGTGCCGCGGGCTTTTTCTTTTGCTGCGCCAAGGCCGGGCCAGCAAATTGCAGCAAGTTAAGAGCGAAACACATTGCTACCAGCAGCGGCAGCTGGTTCAGTAGCTTAAATAGACCGACCTGCTTTTCGCACATTTTCGTTCCCCCAAATTCGTCCAATTTCTGCCACTTTCCTGCCGGTATCGCAGCAAGATTTTGCCACTAATTATCACTTGGCCTAAGAGACGTTGCAAGCTAAGCAGCTCAGAACCAATGAACCCATTCAGAACAGGATCCGCGGGCGCAATTCGGTTTTGAAGTTATAGACGGGATATTCTTTGATGATTGGCACGCTGCCTTCGAGCGAAAGCTGGACTTTGTCGGTCAATTTTGCGCCGATCAACGCATCGAAGGGAAGAAACAGCCGCCCGGTCTGGCCAGATATCGGGGCGCCGTAATTAATGCGGATATCGTGGCTTGGGTAAAAGGTGAGAAAGAAAGGACCCGGCAAATCGATGTTGATGGTTGGGGCGATGTGCGGCTCGCTGATCCTTCGTTGTCCTGGATTGGTGGGCGAGCTGAGCGCCCAGCGCATCGTAGGAACGAAATAGCTATCCTCGCCCAATTCAAGGAGCATATAGCGCACGCCTAATCCGGGCATGGTTTGCCATTCGCCGCTCGCTCGCTACGGCGCTTCGACGTTGACGCCAACGATCGTTCAGCCGAGTGCCTTACTGAGGCGTGAACTTCGCGAGCGGCGGCTGTTCGATCTTGGCGCGAATGATAATGAACGGTTTCGTTTCCCGCTTCATTGCATAACCGGGAGCAGTTCGGCACAAACGGCGATGTATTTTCGAATGCTTAGTGCGTTAGGTTTAATGCGATAATTAAAATTACACCGAGCACAGCGATTATTATTAAGGCCATTGGATTATCATTAGGGTCAGATGGCTTGTTCATAGCGTCTTCCTCTAGGTTTGTTTAGGCGCAAATATTCGCGTTCGGCGATAAAAATGACGCAGGGATGTCGAGAATCCCGGCGTGCATTTTATTTCGGCGGCCTCTGTTTAAACGCCAAAATAAGCGTGCCGGCAAATCCGGCAAGGTAGCTGAGAGCCGTAACAATTTGCGAGGTTCATTTTTATTTCCGCCTCAACTTCTTCAACAAGCTTTGGATCGAACGTATGCCGCTGATAAAAAGCATGGCGCTCCTCGCCGTTTCGACCATTGCGGCGCCAATATTTGACGTGATCGAGCACCGCCGCTTTCTCCCATACGAGGTCCGGAGGGCTTAGTTTTTGCTCCGAAAATCGCTAGCCTTTTGAGAGGGATTGCGCCGTTTAGAGTCGTGCCCTGGCTCGCTCAGCGGCCAAAAGAGCGATTGAACAACAAGGCAGGCACCGCCTCATCACATGTGTTACCGGTGGCGTTGGCGATATGAGGGCATTGCGCGACAAGCGCCTCCATGCCGAGCACGTCGGGCAGGCGCGTGTGACGAACGCACACCGCTCCGCCCGGCCCCCATGCGGCCTCAAAACTCATGTCCGGCGCAGTTTCGTCGCGTTGAATTCCGATCCTGTCAAAAATGTCGATCGGCGTGCCGTTGCGGGTATGGCCAATTCCGTCGCCACAGTAATCCGCGCGAACCAGCCGGACGCAGGTTTGGTAATAGGGAGCGAGCGAAATATTGTTGGGCCCCCGCCCCCACGGTTTATAGCCAAAACGAATGCATTTGCCCTCGGCGCCCCCGGTGCATGTGAAAAGAATTTTTCCCGGAACCGCCTCGTAACGCCCATCTGGCGTGAACGCGCCTTCGAGCGGGAAACCGAGCCGCCGTCCTTCCACGTCTGGCAGGCAGAGATTGTGCCATGCGCCGCTCACGGGATCCTGTTCGGAAAGCACGTAGAGAACAATCTCGCCCGCAGGATCTTTGGAATCGCGCTCGACTCCATCAATGCGAATGCGCCGCTGTTTCCCGCTGCCGTCGCCAATCGTCAGAATTGTCCCGGGCAATTGCTCTTGCTCGACGGTGCGCCCGCTTTTCATAATGATCTGAAATGAAGTTCCCTTCACTTCGACAGCCTTGATTTCGTCCGGCATCGCCCAAAGGGGCGCGGCCGCGACGGCCAACGCTGCAAAAAGCGCCAGTACAGGCGCTTTGCGCTCAATCAAGCTGCACCAAACAAGTCAGTGGCTGACGGAGTCGGGCAGGGACACCGATTCCACGAGAACTCCATTCAGCTCTTCAAGCTCTGGGGTGACCGCCGTATTCACCGTTTTTGGCGAGAGCAAATTGGGCTGAACCGCATTGAGGTTGAGACCGTTGCCGTTGAGGCCGTTCATATTCAAGCCGTTCACCGTGAGGCTGTTGAAATTGAGGGCGTTGACTTGAAGACCGTTGAGTTGAAGGCCGTTGAAAGTGAGTGCGTTGCTAGTCAGCGAATTGGTGGTGATGGCGTTGAAGGTAAGAGAATTACTCGTCAGTGCGTTCTGTGTGATGGCATTGGTCGTAAGAGCGTTCCTCGTCAGCCCATTGTAGGCGAGAGCGTTGAAGGTGAGAGCATTACTCGTCAGGGCGTTCTGGGTGAGAGCATTAGTGCTAAGAGAGTTGCCACTCAGAGCGTTGCTGGTGAGACCGTTGTGCGTTATGGCTGCTCCCGCAGGCATAACACAGCCGAGGAGCGTAGCCGAAATTAAACTTGTCCGGAATGCCGTGGCAAATCGAGCTGAAAGCATCTTGTCCTTCCCTAAATTTTGGCAAAAAAATAAGAATTGGCGCTGCAAACAATTTTTACAATCACACTAATGATTTTACGTCAATCATAACCTCGCGAAGCTGCTCACAAAAATTTTGCGTCTGAAATCTCAGCTGAAAATTCCTAAGAAATCTGCTCTGAAATTGGCAGAATTGTTCCGAGCGTCGCTGCAACACAGGCTCCCTCGGATGACGAGCGCGACATTGTTATTGGAAAACTGGCGCTTGCTGAGGTGGCTGCTAAGAGCGACGATGGCCCTCATGCGGTTGAAAACTTGAAAGGTATTGGGAGCTGGGTGGTTGACGTTGCTACGAAGATTGGGACCACTGTGGCGACGAAAGCTATTGAATCTGCCATGCACCTGCAGGATTGTGGCTAACAATTTTGGATCGCCAACGAATACCGCTTATCCGAAGCGCCACCTACCAAGCCCATTTTGTTTGAGCTCTGAAACATAAACAACAACGCGGTTTTAAGCATCCATTTTGAAGCTGGGGAACGTGGTAAAATTCCCAGGGTCCCCCAAGGTCATATCGGACCCCAATTATATCGATTCCGTGCCGTTTCGGTTTTCGAAACTTGTTTCGTTCGAGATGGATCGCTATGTTCTCGAGCGTCATTAGGCTGTGTTGACAGTCTTCAGCCAGAGCCTAGTGGCTGCCAGCCCTAGCATTGAGAGATAAGCTCTGGCAGTGTTTTCGTAACGGGTCGCGCTGCTAGCCGAAGGCCAGAAGGTGCTTTCAACTCTCGGGAGCGGGAGTATATTAGCGTTATGGCTGTCAGCTCGCCTGATCTGAAAGCATTCTTGGTTTCCACACCGTTCTTCGGCGGCCTCTCAGACGCAAGTCTCGATCTCCTGATCTCAATGCTGGTCGAACGCCGGTTCGACGTCGGGACCACTGTCGTATCGGAAGGTGAGCCGGGGCGCTCAATGTATATTGTGCACGCCGGCGAGCTCGCGGTGAGCAAGCTCGGGAATTCGGGTCGCGTGATCCGCATGGCAGATCTCGGGCCGGGTGATTTTTTCGGCGAAATGACGCTCATCGAAATGCAGAACCGATCGGCCACTGTCGTCGCTGAGAGTCCCACCGTGCTGTACGAGCTCACGGCCCGAAACCTCTATGCGTATTACAAGGCCGACATCCACGCTTATGTGATGATGATACTGAATATCAACCGTGAGCTCTGTCGGCGGCTACGGCGCGCTGACAATCGCATTGCCGAGTTGGCAGATGTTTCACGCCAGTAAATGGCGCGGATTGGATCACTGCCTCCACCTCCCGCTAGCGACGAGTCAGCGAGATGCTCTCGGAGCTGTCGGTGGCGCTCAGAGTGCAAGCGCTGGACTGTGGCTGATCGCGAGCAGATCACAGACGCGGCGGCCGTTCTGCGTTGCGCCATGAGCAGATGCTCCTTGTTCGGGTGATCCTTTATCGTCAGCCTCGCATTGTGCCCCGAATTTTTTTCGGCAAGCACGGCGCAACGTTCTGGGTCGCCGCGCATTTAGCCCTCATCAAGGCCGCGGCCGCCGGCCGCCGGAGGATACTCCGGAAAGCGTGAAATGGGAGACAGCGATGGGCATTTTCGGCTCGATCATGGCAAAAGTGTTGGGAAAAACGCCGCCGTCGCCAATCCCGCCAGCTCAGGCCGCGCCTTCCGCGCAAGCCGCCGGAACCCAAACCGCAACGCCTTCCGGTCAACCAGAAACTGCCGCACCGTCGACATCGGCGGGCCCGCCAATCGATGTCGCCGCGGTGCTCGATGATTTAAAAAAGAAAGCTGCCCAAGAGTTGGATTGGCGGCATTCCATTGTCGATCTCATGAAGCTCTTGAGCCTCGACAGCAGTCTTGCGGCGCGAAAGGTACTCGCCAACGAACTCCACTATGGCGGCGATGTGAATGATACTGCCACGATGAACGTTTGGCTTCACAAACAAATCATGCGGAACCTAGAAGCCAATGGCGGCAAACTGCCGGAAGATTTGAAACACTGAGTCTAGCGGTTCCCGAACGAACCTACCCGGCCCACTCCGCCACCGGCCATTTCGGCGAGTGGCGTTTGGGAAGCCAAATGATTGCAGGAGGCAAACCTATGGCTGGCAAAAGCGCCTTTACGCCGGAAGAGTGGAAGACGCTTGTCGAAAGCGCCATGATGGCAGCGATCGCGGTCACCGCAGCTGACCCCAGCGGGCTTTGGGGCACCCTGAAGGAGAGCATGGCGAGCGCGCGGACAATCATGGGTGCGGCCCACGACTCCACTGCCGCAGAACTCGTAAGGGTCATCGCCAGCGAATACGAGACGGCAGATGGGCGGACCATCGCGCGCGAAGGGCTAAGAGCAGAGCTTTCCGGCAAAAAGCCTGCTGAGATTGTGACCAAGGCGCTTGAAGTCATCAAAAAGGCGGCAGATCTCGTCGACGCCAAGGCGCCAGGAGATGCTGCCGCCTACAAGACCTGGCTGCAGCATATCGCCCAGGCCGTCGCCGAGGCGTCAAGCGAAGGCGGTTTTTTGGGCTTTGGCGGCGTGCAAGTCAGCGAAACCGAAAAGGCGACACTTGCCCACATCAAAGAGAGCCTTGGCATTGCGCCATCCTGAGATTTCGCCGAGCAGGCCGCCCTAGCCTAGCGTGCGGCGCGCTCTCGAGGGCTCGTTAGACCGATAGCAAGAGAGCCAACGCAACCGTCACAGCCAAACCGATCGAAAGTGCGCGAATTCCGTATCGCCGGCGCCAAATCAAAGGCGGCGAACTTTCGGCCTGTGGTAACCAAACATGAACCATGGAGTACTTCCTTTCAAAGTGGGCAACAAACGGCAACCCGTCTGCTACGGCTCGAGATGGGTATGCTCGGATTGCGCTGCCATTTCCACGCGGTGAAATTTTAGTAAGTTGTTTCACACCTGCCGGAAGAGAGCCGTGCCAGCACGTAGGCTTGTGACGCTGCAGTCTCCGCCTTGCACTCGGGGGCCTATGCTTTACGGAAATTCCCTGTGTATTGCTTGCCAGGGCAACATCAGGCAGGGAAACGAACATGACGACGACGACACCGATTCAAGACGTTTCCGAGACCGCGCTGATGGTTGCCGTGTGGCGGGCCCACGAAAATGACCATCCCAAGCCTTTGTATCGTGATCCTTTCGCGCTCAAGCTTGCCGGAGAGCGCGGCAAACAGATCGCCGCCCAGTTCCCGAAATCCCGCATGAGGTTCAGCTGTTGGATGATGGCGATTCGAACGCGCATCATCGACGAGCTGATTGAGCAGGCCGCCGGCAACGGGGTGGACACTGTTTTGAACCTCGGGGCTGGCCTTGATACCAGGCCTTATCGTTTGAATCTGCCAAAAGACCTTCTCTGGATCGAGGTGGACTATCCGAACATCATCGAACTCAAGGAAAGTCGTTTGGCAGGAGAGAGCCCGGCCTGCAAAATGGCGCGCATTCCTTGCAACTTAACCGACCCCGAGGCCCGTCAAGCGCTCCTTTCCGACTTGGCGCGCGAAGCAAAGCGGGGTCTGGTGCTCGCGGAAGGTGTAATCCCCTACCTCACGGAAACTGACGTCGGCGCGCTGGCCGATGAATTGCGCTCGCAAGCGGCGTTTCGCTACTGGATCGTAGATTATTTCTCGCCCTATGTTCGCCACTACAACCAGCGGGAAACTAAGAAGCTTCGCATGGAGAATGCTCCTTTTCAGTTCGATCCTAAGGATTATTTCGGCTTCTTTGCGGAGCATGGCTGGCGCTCTAAAGAGGTTCACTGGCTCCAGGATGCGGCAAGACGGTTTGGAAGACCTGCCCCCGCCTTCGTGCGCTACTGGTATCTATTGCGAGGCATATTCATGAGCAAGGAAAGCCGGAAGGAGATGCGGAATTCCATGGCCTACATCCTGTTTGAGCGGGACTCCATAAACACGAGCAGCGTGACGCATTAGTCTGGTATCGGCAGAAGCGGAAATCAAATCTACGAAGTGTCAAAGAACCGAGATACTTTTCTCTAACTCTTCGCGTGCCGGTATTCTGCCCAGCCGCACCCTCACGCATCACTCTCCTTCGCCCGCACGGCGCGCTTGCGCTCGTCCGGATCGAGCAGCGCCTTGCGTGATGAATTGGCAAAAAGAATTCGCGCTATGGGCCAGATTCGGACATCACCGCAGCGCACCAATGAGCGGCTCTCCGCTGCAGATCGCTTCAATGCGACGGCTCCGCGGATTGCCGAGACGCTGGTAAAGCCTTGAAGAGATGACCACAGGCAACATAAGGCGGCAATAGTCAGAAACAGAACGATAATAGCAATGGTGCGCCAATGATACGGTCCCGCGAACCAAAGAGCGATGCGCCGTCCTTGTTTCAGGGTCGTATTAGTCTTAAAATACGACATTCAGCGGTGGCGGTGCTGCATGAGGAGGCGCGAGTGGACAAGGATACACAAGCGGCATCGGCCCCAGACGAAAAGCCTGAAGTTAGTGCAGGTCAAACGCGGCTAAAGCGATTTAGGAACGGGTTCATACAGTTTGTTGTGTCCACGGCAGTGATATTGGTTGTCACCCGCGCTTTTGAAACTTGGGCCGACGATGAAATCGTCAACAAAGCTAAAGAGTTGCAGACGACACTTGACAATGCAATAAGCGCCTTCGATCCAAACCAGATATTTTCGTACATTTTTTACGCTTGGATTTATGTTGTCGGTGTCGTGATAAAGTGTATTAGCTTATACTCGATCTGACAGACGGTGCATGGATGAGCGGTCGGGTTTAGTGTCCGATGTGGTCAGGCTGCGATCATTTTCTCCTTCGCGATCGGCGTTGCGTCAATGAATGTTTGCATTGGCGTTTTGCCA
>DASPVM010000049.1:0-5618 GCA_035622375.1 Methylocella sp.
GACCCGCGAGCCTCGGCACGGGAGCGCCGAGGCTCTTGCATTTTTGGTTTGGACTTTTGACCCCGGCCGAGTTCGCATGGCTTCTTAGGCCGATGGACGGTGTTGGACGACGCTGTACGATCAAATTCTCTGCTCAATTTATCCGATGAGCATTGATCTTTGGACGGGTTGGACGGCTTGGACGGCCTTTAGCCATTGTTGCCCTACATTGGATTTCGCCGCCGCCTCCTTTTCACATCCGGCGCGCAAAATCTCTATGTGATTTCAGCAATTACCCCGCACCCCATTATCAGAATTCAAGCACGGAAGTCCGGAGTCGTAGTTATGCGATAAGCGCGTCCGTCCAGGTTGTCCAAAACACAAGCAACATCGGATCAACTGGCGCGGCCGCAGGTCGTCCAAGACCGTCCAATGTCGTCCGGGCATCGAGGCCCACGCGCGCGCGGTGCTATTTTTTGCGCCTGAAAATACTCAACAAGCTTATTTTATTTTCAAAAGCCGTCGGTATGTCCCGACATTTGCTCAGTACTGTGTTATAGCGTCGACTCTCATGATCGATCACGAAGACTTTTCCGTTGCCGTGAAGCACCGAGCCCCGCCGCCAAAGTCATGGCGATGGGAGATTTATCGCGCTGGACGAGCCAGCGCGATCGACCATTCCGAGGTTTATTTCGATTCGATAACGGCCGCCAGTCGAGCGGGCAAAGCAGCGCTCAAGCTTATGTTGAGCGAGTATCCCGACTGACCCGAGAAGCCGATCTTCTCGTACCGGTTCACGTCCGACCGCTAAATTGTGAGAACCGTGGCCCGAGCGCTTTGGCCATCAGCCCCATTCACTGATTTGATCTCGAGGAGGAACGCAGCGTCCAGGTTTTCGTCCGCGACAACAACGTCGACCAAGCCCTCAAGGTGTTGAAGAAGAGGATGCAGCGCGAAGGCATCTTCCGCGAAATGAAGCTCCGCAAGCACTACGAAAAACCCTCGGAGAGAAGAGTTCGGGAGAAGTCCGAAGCCATCCGCCGCGCCCGCAAACTTGCACGCAAAAAATTGCAGCGTGAAGGCCTGTTACCGATGAAGCCGCGGACGATTCCCGGTGCCGGCTCGGGACGCAGCGATCCTGCTCGCGCTCCGCGCCGGTTCTGAGCGCGAAAAATTCCACAACGAGACCGGCGACGGCGCTGCCGGCTGATGACTGGGACTCCAAATAAGGGCCGTCCTCCTACAAGGGAGCACAGAATGGCTTCGCGCCCGATGAAAATGCCTGCAAAGGACGACGCGGAGAAATCAACCCAAGCGGATGATCTGCTCTCCCAACGCAAGCGGCCGGAGCTGGGCCGGTACTTGCTCCAGGTCGACCGCCAAACCAAGGGATCCTATACGACATTGAATGCCGCTCAAGCAGCGGCTTTGCTGACCATTGCGGACTAGCCAATGGCGACCTCCAATAAATATACCACCGCTTGCCTGCAGTTACGATCATGTCTAGTTGCTCCAATGTGTCCCGCCAGAAGGGCGTTCTTCGCTTCTCTGCCGTTTGGTCTTGCCCGGCGGCTCCTCGTAGCAGATCGCCAGCAGGCCAAACGCATCGCACCCGTGAGAGGACCAATCATGTTCAGGACCGAGGCCAATGTTGCGAGCCTCGTCCTTCTTCTCGTGATAGAAGCCCAGCGCCTCGAGGCCGGCCTGCGTCGTCGCTTCGTTGAACCAGCACTTCGGAAAAATGCGCCGCGCCGCTTCGATCCGCATCATCGATGCGCCGGACCCCTGGTTCGGGACGACTTCGACCTCGAAATCGGCATCGTTGAAGTGATCCTTATAAGTCTTGCTGATGGGGCCGGCATGTGTGTTGCCGTCATGCGGCAGGTAGAGCAGGGCACGATCGTATTTGCGCTTGCGCAGTTCGGCGATGTAGTAGCTAACTTCCTGCCCGACGCCTTCGATATAGTCCAGCACGCGGATTTCGCGGCCGGCGAATTGCACGATCCAGATCGCGAGCGCATCCGCTCGAGCACCGCTGCCGCCGAGATCGAAGAACGCCTTGTAGGGCAGCACCGGATCGGCGCCGACATGGCCAATGCGCTTATCGGTTTTCGCCTGGGCAAGCTGCTTGGCGAAGTATGCACCTTCGAACGCCTTGGCGTACTCGCCCTCCCAGATGTGTTCGTAGCGCTCCGGATAAAGCTTTAGGTCGAGCTGCCGCTCTTCCTCAAGTTCGGCCGTGAACCACGGATTGTCGCGCCAGTTCGAGCGGACGACGACCGCATTTTCCGGCCGGCGCTGGCGCAGGAATTCATCGATCGCGTCGGTTTTGCGACGTGGGTTCCAGCTCGCCCAGATCTGGCTGCCGCCGACGCGGATCGTCGGACGCAGCAGCGCGAGACTGCGCTGGCTCAGCGATTGCGCCTCTTCGATCCACGCGATCCGAAAACCCTCGAGCGACTTGATCGATTCCGCCGTGTGATCCTGCATTCCCTGGAAGATGATCAGGCCATCGCCGGGGGTCTTGATCTTGTCGTCATAGACCCGGAATTTCGAGCCGACGCCAAAGGCCTCGATCTTATCCTCGATCAGGCGCTTGCTGGATTGCGCGAGCGTCATCTGTTTTTCACGGATGCAGACTATCAGCGTGCCCGGCTCAGTCAGGCATTCTTCGACAACGAGACCGCCGAAAAAGTGGCTCTTGCCCGAGCCGCGGCCACCGAACGCTTATAGCGCGCCTTGTCCAGCAACGGGCGATAGATCGCCGCCGTTTCAATGGTTAGGTTCAATGATGACACGGGTGATCCGTTCGATTTTGATTGGACTCGTCAGTTCCGTTTTCTCGGGCGCCAGCCAACCGTTGATCCTTGCCTTCAGGGCCATTGCGGCAATCTGATCGGATGGCTTCACGCATTCAGGCTTAAACGGCACGCCAGCAATTGCGCCCAGCTTTCTGTTCGCATCCTCAACCGTGGCCACTACTTTGCCTTCCGCTTGTTGTTGCGCTGGCGCAGCGAGTTCGATCATTCGAGCCTTGACTTGGGGCAGGGTGGCTCTTTTGCGCGCATTGGATGCCATCGACTTTCCGCCATAGCCGGCCGTCTTCGCTGCCGACGCCGCTGCCTTGGAGCGAGGCATACCCTGCGCGATGTTCACCAACAGCGCTTGGCAAAATTTTTCTAGTTTTGGGTCCGAGAGTGCACCCATGATTCCTTGAGGCAAACTTGCTTCCCTGTGATTCCGGTTATGATCGAAACGCAAATCGACCGAAGCGACAACGACTCGATAGAAAAATACTCTACGACAAACACACGGTACTCAAGTTCGTGCCTCGATACGAAAGTAGCGACCAGACTTTCCATTGCGATCGATGTTTGACCGTGGAAGTATTCGGTCGGCATCAAGCGCAATCTGCGTGCGCCTCTTCCACTCCGGCGTATCCTCTTCAATGAAAATCCAGCCGGGGATTTCAATCTCCGTCACCGGATTGAGCGATACCGATGAATTGGCTTCTTGACGTGGCATTTCCCATCGCCGATGCCGAATCCAGGTACAAAGCCACGTGCCTTCGGTATCTAGCCAGCCACCATTTCGCCGTATCAGGTCTTCGATCGCCCACTTATCGCCTGCCGATAGCCTATCGAAGAGGCGGGAAGCTGGCCCCCACGGCTCACCTTTGATTGGTGTCCAGATCTCACGGAGCTCGTTGAACGTAAATGGCGGTCTACGTGCCCTTCGCTCGCCTTCTAGGTTTACTATTGGACAGCCATCGGGGCTTACCGGTGACGCAGGCCGGGGGGTTGGGGGGGAGATCGATTCAAAAGGCTCGGATTCAGAAGGCTTGTCGGCAACCCTTTGCCGTTCTTGACTGGCAATTCCTTGCCTCTCTTGATAGGCAATTCCTTTGGACTCGAAGGGCACTACGTTAGCGGTGACCGCGCAGCCGACGCCCGAGAACAGCCCTTTGCCATCCAGCAAAAACGTGTAGGCGCTTGTCAGCCCTTGACCCCGGCGGCGTTTCGATAGAAAGCCGGCCCTGGTGAGGCGATCTAGTGCATAGCGAACGGTACGCTCGCTTCGCCCTAACCTTTCGGCAAGCCATTTATGGCCGGGATAGCACCCGCCACGATTTGCGGATGGAAAGTTCGCCAAGGCCGAAGCCAAGCGATAATCGACCTCTTGGAGCCTTCGGCGGGTTACGGCAGCTTCAATGGCTTTTTGCCATCTGAGCAAAATCGGCCGGGCGGCTTGTCGCTCAGCCGCGAGCGCGGCGGCGTTATTGTGGAGAACCGCCTCACGCACGGCGGTCTCCATTTGTGCGCCAATCGCAGCGCCGGTTAAGTTTGGGAGGCGCGCCTGAAACGCATTGAAGATCAATGCCAGACTCGCTTCCCAAAGGTTCAGCTAACCTATTGTTGTTGCAACAGTTGGGGCCGTTCCCTAGGGAGCGCCAATCATTTCAATCTGTTAGGCCTAAAGACACGCGAGCGCCGTCACGGCGTACGGCAAAAGTACGGCATACCTGCCCCCTTAGCCCGATGAAAAACGCATCAGCGGCTCTTTCATTGCGAGCGGGAGGACGCGACTATGCCGCCAAGGCGTCGGGACGCAGCCGAAGGAAAGTCGAGGTGCACATCGCTCCTGCCGCCCCCAAGGATTTTCAGGTTCAAACGGCTCGGCCAATTTAGATCGAGCGGCGTCAGGCATGTCCGCTTTTCCCCTCAACAGCGGACATGAAGTGGACGTCAGCGGATGTCTGTTTCGTGCCAAAAGGCGACATTACGCCCTCTGCCACACGCACGGAGAACGGATATATTTCATGCAAAAGCCGCCAGCGGGACATGTCGACAGCCCCATAAATTCAAAGGCGGCAACTGTGTCTGGGCGAGCGAGTAATCTGAAAAAATGAATTACCTTTTCGGACGCCTTCCGTTCCGCGGATCGTAAAATTGGGAAGGAGATCGTGATACTTCCACGTCGCAAATTTTTGCATTTGGCAGCGGGTGCAGCCGCGCTGCCGTCGTTCACTCGCCGAGCGGCAGCGCGAGACGCCTATCCGTCGCGGCTGATCCGCGTCGTCGTCGGCTTCCCGCCGGGCTCGGGCGTCGACGTCGTCGCCCGCGTGCTCAGCCAAGCCGCCGCGCCGCTCCTGGGCCAGGAGCTTGTGGTTGAGAACAAGCCCGGTGCCGGGTCGAGCATCGCCGCCGAATACGTGGCCCACGCGCCCAACGACGGCTACACGGTGTTCCTGGCGACCTTAGCCATCATCACCAATCAGATCATCAATCCCAATACGGGAGTGGACCTAGCTAAGGATTTTGAGCCTGTTGCACTCCTCCAAAACACCGCGATTATCCTGGTCGTTAGTGCGGCGAGCGATATCCATAGCGTCAAGGAGCTCATTGCGCTTTGCAGGACGAAGCCGGACCAGGCTCTCGATTCAAACGAGATCGGCAGCATGCCGGGCTTTGCCAGCGAGCTCTTCGCGCAGAAGGCCAGCATCCAGCTGACGCAAGTGCCCTATCAGGGGAGCCCGCAGGCTGTCGAGGACGTTATTGCCGGTCGCACGCTCATGACCTTTTCGCCAGCCTCCACCGTCGTCGGCCAGATCGCCGCCGGCAAGCTTCGGGCGCTGGCGA
>DASPVM010000050.1:0-3751 GCA_035622375.1 Methylocella sp.
CTCTCGAAGGGCGTCTACGTGCCGCGCAGCATCTATTGCTACCGTCCAAAGAAAATGGACGGCCGCAGAAGCCGATTATCTGCTTCCTTTCACGCCACGCTGTCGTTTAGAGACTACGTCCTCACTTGAGATGCTGGGCGAGAAATTTGTTCATCTCGAACATCGTCACTTTGCTTTTGCCGAACACCGCAGCCAGTTTCTCGTCGGCAAGAATTTCTCGCTTATTCGCTTCGTTTTGCAGCTTGTGCTTCTTAATGTAGTCCCACATCTTGCTCACCACCTCCGTACGAGGCAAAGGATCTGAGCCGACAACCGCCGCAAGCTCTTTTGAAGGCTGCAAGGGTTTGGCGAACGCGCTGGGCCCGGACGCGGGTTTTTTCGCCGCCGAGGGTTTGGAAGTCTTGCCCGTGGCGGGCGTGGGCTTTTTACCTGTAGTCATCCGCTTTGCCTCCATGGATTTTGCGGAAGAGCCTGCCGCGACAAACCTGCCTTCCGCCCGTATTGCTGCTATAAGCTTGGCTCGACGGAACCCCAACCGTTGCGCCCCGTCAAGCGTTCTGAACCATCTTTATTTAAGCTCATCCCGCATTGGCTAAGCTTCCGCCGCCAGAAAGATCTCTTTGGGCCCGGCGAAGCGACAATGGAGCAGGTAAAAGCTCGCCCCTTTGCCGATTCGCACGTCCCAAGGTAAAACACTTGGCCACAGTTTGGCTGATATTCGGCAGAAACCGGCGAAAGCGGGCGAAAGTCTTGGGGAAAACTGGTTTTTGCGGAAGCGGCGGCTTGCAAACGCGGCTCGCCGGGGGATTCACCCACGCGCCTAGACCATCACCTCGACCGCGTTTTCAGGATGGCGTTTTGTCAGCTCCACACGTAATTTTTCCATAGCCCGGGTCTCGATTTGGCGCACCCTCTCCTTGGAAATGCCCAAGCGATCCCCCAGGGCTTCGAGCGTCGCCGTATCATCTGTGAGCCGCCGTTCGCACAGAATTTTGCGCTCGCGCTCGGACAGCGCGCTCAAAGCCTCTTTCAACCAGGCAATCCGCCGCCCTCGGTCGATGGCAAGCCCGGCCACCTCGTCCGGGCGCGGGTTGTCGTCGATGAGCGTCACCGTGCGCTCCCGGGCGGCGAAGAAATCGTATTCTCCGATCGGTGTACTGAGCGATAAATCGGGGCTCGACAATCGCGCGTCCATGCATTCGACGTCCGAGCAAGAGACCCCAAGCGCCTCCGCAATCTGACAGACGGTGTCGGAAACCGAGGCAGACTCGCCCGTCTGCGCCAGTTTGGCGCGAATCCGGCGAAGATTGAAGAACAATGCTTTTTGGGCCGAACTCGTGCCTCCCCGGACGATCGACCAATTATGCAGAATATAGTTCTGCATGGCAGCGCGGATCCACCATGACGCATAGGTGGAAAAACGCACGTCGCGATCCGGTTCGAAACGCGCTGCCGCTTCCAACAGCCCGACATGGCCTTCCTGAATGAGGTCGGCAAGCGACAATCCGTAGTGGCGAAAGCGCACCGCCAGCGCGATCACAAGCCGCATGTGGGCCCGCGCGAGACGATGCATGGCCTTTTCGTCGGCCTCATGCCTCCAGCGTGACGCGAGGTCGTGTTCTTCGTCACGGTCAAGGTAAGGTGCAGCCACCGCCGCGGCGAGAAAATTCTGAGCTACTTCCGCCAATTGAGCCATGGTCATTGTCCGCCGCATGTAACGGCGATTCCCTTCCCCGAGTTTGCCAGCTGTCTCCTGGCTACCCTTGGGGTCATTGCTCGCCCCTATTATAGCAGTCTTTGGCGGCGTCCCGCAATCAATCGCCGCGCCGTCACATTTTTTGCGGTAGACTTATTCAAACGGGCACCCGGCGAACCTCGGAGCGCGCCGCGAGCCTTGTTACAAACGATTTACTTGCGCTCTGGTTCCGACTCCACCCCGCGACGTTGAATCTGCATCGAGATCAAAGGGCAAGAGATCACCATCAAGATAAAAGCGTATGATGCCCTCTGGGGTTCAAGCACCGAGTTCGCAGCTGCCAGGGTCGGCCGCGTGCTTTAGTCCACCCGGTGCCAGGTTCAGGCAAATGATGGCGATTGACCCATTTGAAAGCCAAATTCTCGTTTGCTTGATGAGCGCCGGCCTCTTGCTGTGGTGCACAATTGCCTCTAATGTCACGAAAACGGCCAAGCATGTTCGCCGCACCCTCATAATTCACGGCGTCCGCCCGCCGCGCGTCCGGTTCCGGCCGGATATCGCCGCAGCAACCCGATTTGCCCGCAGGGCGACTCGACGCCTTATCCGCCCACCATTAAGAGCCATGCCGCAACGCAAAGAGACATTACCAAAAGTTCTAGCCGTGACTTAATCAGTATCGCTTGCCCAAGAGCGCGCTTCCCCTCATATTTCCGGAAGGTTCCACCTTCCAGATGCCGTCACAGCGACGCTTGGAGACGCGCCCATGTTCATCGAGACCGAAGTCACGCCAAATCCCGCAACGTTAAAATTTCTCCCCGGGCGCGAAGTCATGACCCATGGCACCGTGGACATCCGTGATCCCGCCGGCGCGAGCCGGTCGCCGCTGGCGCAAGCCTTGTTTGCGGTCGATGGGGTCACCGGGGTGTTTTTCGGCAAGGATTTTATTTCGGTGACGAAATCGCGCGGGGATTGGGTAGACCTCAAACCTGTCATTCTTGGCGCCATAATGGAACATTTCATGTCCGGCGAACCCTTGCTTGATGAGTGGGACGAACCCGGGCAGGAGGACAGCGACGAGTTTTTTGCCGATGAGGATGCCGAGACGGTTGGCACGATCAAGAAATTGATCGAGTCCCATGTGCGTCCGGCGGTTGCCGGCGATGGCGGCGATATCCGGTTTCGCGGCTATCGCGATGGGATCGTCTATCTCGCGATGAAAGGGGCGTGCTCCGGCTGTCCTTCGTCAACGGCGACGCTGCGGCATGGGATTGAGAACTTACTTCGGCATTATGTTCCAGACGTGCGCTCTGTGGAGCAGATTTGAGTTCCCGGGTTTTCTTGCGGGTTTCGTTCGGCTATGCGGCGAGCGCGCTAATTCGGATCAGAATGGACGACGGTGAGGAAGCCGAGACAGGAAACTTACGCCGAATCCCAGTTCAAAATTGGTATCTTGTGAAGAGTCGGACAGATCTGCCGCTTTTGCAAGCTCGTGGCAGCAAGGCGGAAAGAAAAGGAGTGGCAATAGGAATGGGTACTTTTAGTAATCCTGACCGGAAAGCAGAAACTGACCGGTGGGTGCGTATCCTTTGTATCCTATTCTTTGTTTCTGGCTTCCCGGCCCTAATCTACCAATTGACTTGGCAGCGAACGCTGTTCCGGATTTTCGGCGTCAACATCGAGTCGGTGACGATAGTTGTCACAGCCTTCATGCTTGGCTTGGGATTAGGCAGCCTGCTGGGCGGCTTGCTGTCGAAACGGCAAGGTATACCTGTTCTACCTCTGCTTGCCGTCATCGAGGTGCTGACAGGGGCCTTCGGCTTGGTATCGCTCGATATTTTCGACGAGGTGGGAGCACTCACCCTGGGTCTTGCCCTGCCGCTGACGGCGGCCGTCGCCTTGGGACTGGTGATCGTTCCGACGCTGTTGATGGGAGCTACTCTGCCGATTCTGGTCGGATATTTGGTGCGCTGGTCAGCCAATGTGGGTGATTCGGTCGGAACGCTTTACTACGTCAACACCCTTGGCGCGGGCGCCGCCTGCCTGGTATCCTCGGTT
>DASPVM010000051.1:0-232634 GCA_035622375.1 Methylocella sp.
CTGTACGGAAATTACCGTGTCTAATGCCGCGGTCGAGAAAGCGGTTTATGGAGTCGCCCGTCGTTCGGCTCGCCGCACGGCTCGCCGGACAGTCCGCCGCCATTACTGAATTTCAAGGCCACCGGGTAGGCGCGCACTGGCCGGCTGTTGCACGAGGGGGAGTGGTGGATTGGGGGGTGAGGCAGCCAACCTTAATCAACGGCCAATAGCAATACCGCGTGTTGCCACTCATTAGAGGATAAGATGAGGTTTGCCGAGTATGCCGGTTACGCAGGGGCGCTTTTCTTGGCAAGCTGCTTTTTTTTCGGGAGTAGAGAAGTTCAGGCAAAAGCTCAGCTTCCTGCTGGTGCCCATGATGGAGTCTATGCAATACGTATCAACACGCTGCATGGTTCTTGCCATAAAACCTATTCAACAACAATTGCCGTAAGACACAATCAGATTCACCCCACCGGCGCTGGCGCCGCTCTCGCGCGAGGATCTGGACATATTGGCTCCGGCGGCAAAGTTTCTGGGACGTTTCGGCTCTTGCACCATCCCGTCTCTGTTACGGGCAGGATCGAAGGCCATTCCGGTTCGGGCAAATGGTCGTCGCAAAGTTTGGGGTGCAGCGGATCCTGGCACGCAGCGCGGCGTTCATAGACGAAGCATCTCGCACGTGAGGCACTAGGACCAATTGCGAATGACTAGGACAGGTCAGATGCTCAAAAACAAAAAAAGTGCGGCTTTCGCAAGGAAGCTTGTTAGTGGGCTCGGTTGCCTTCTGATCGGGCTCACCCCGGAATATTCGTTTGCGGTTGATCCTTCGCCTCCGCCCGCCCCCTTATCGCAAGCGCCTCAACCGGAGACGCCGGCGCCTCAAGCTCCGAAATTCAGCGAAGAGGAACTCGAAAAACTATTGCGGCCGATCGCGCTTTACCCGGACGCCTTGCTGGCACAAGTGTTGCCAGCCTCGGCCTATCCTTTGGATATTGTGCAGGCTGAGCGCTGGCTTGAAAAAAACAAAGCTGCTGTCGCCAAGCAGGATTTCTCGGGTGGTGACACAAAGGACTGGGATCCTTCGGTAAAAGCTCTGCTGCGCTTCCCGGATGTGCTCAAAAAGCTGAGCAATGATCTTGACTGGACAACGAACCTCGGCGACGCGATCGTCAACCAGCCCCAGGATGTCGCGAACACCATTCAGCTCCTGCGCGCAAAAGCGCAAATGGCCGGCACGCTCAAAACCACTAAGGAGCAGGTGGTGACGACACAGACACAGGACGGCCGTGAAGTGGTTACCATTGCATCGCCCGATCCTTCTCTCGTCTTTGTCCCATCCTACGATCCGGAAGTCGTCTTTAACCCGTCCCCCGCATATGGAACCGGAGAAGCGATTGCCGCTGGGCTCCTGACCTTTGGTGCCGCTGTCGCCATTGGATCGGCCTGGCGCGGCAATTACTGGAACTGGGGCACCGGAGCGTTTTACCGACCCGTTTGGCCAGGCTATCCGGCGTGGAGACCGCCCTATGCGGGGTGGCGCCCCGGCATGCCGATCGGTGGCGGGGGCATTGGCATCAGCGGCCGGCCGTGGCGGCCTAGCGGCCGCTATAGGCCGGGTGGACGCCCTCCCGGAGGTGGGATTGGCGGCCGGCCAGGTTTGGGCGGAGGTGTGGGCGGTCGACCAGGCCTTGGCGGAGGTGTGGGCGGCCGGCCGGGTTTGGGGGGAGGTGTGGGCGGTCCAATCAGCCGTCCAAAACCTGGAACGAGACCCGCGGCAAGACCTGTGGCAAGACATGCGAGACGCCCTGCTGCACGGCCAGCGCACCGGCCGACTCATCGCGGCTTCAGGCCGACTCACCGAGGATTTCCTGGCGGCTTCCATGGTGGCCGTGGAGGCTTCCACGGTGGCCGAGGCGGTTTCCATGGTGGCCGGGGCGGCTTTCGCGGAGGTTTTCACGGTGGCCGAGGTGGCTTCCACGGAGGCCGGGGCGGCTTCCGTGGCGGTGGCGGCCGGGGACGGCGATCGGATTTCAGGCTCAAGCATGATATTGTCCTGCTTGGCCATTTGAACAATTGCCTTGGCTTTTATCACTTCGTTTATAACGGAGGGGAAAGAGCCTATGTCGGGGTGATCGCTCAAGAGGTGCAAGGAGTTATGCCCGATGCCGTCGTACGCGGCCAGGACGGCTATCTGAGGGTCATTTACGAAAAGGTCGGCGTGAAATTTCAAACTTATGATCACTGGATCGCCTCGGGTGGGCGGGTCCCGACTGGCCTCGCTTCCAAAAGGGACTGTCCGGACACCATGACGCCCTAAGACAGAACAACTAAGCCGAGGGGGCTATTAAAATCTGGCCAGATCATGATTCGCCCTAGGGTAGGGCTTCTCGGGAGGCTTCGCGTTGAGCGTGGAGTTGCACGACGTGCTGTCTCGCGTCTGGGAAAACCTGATTGAACGTCCGTCGGGGCCCCTGGCGTTTCGCTTCATGCTGCAACCGGCAATGTCAACCGCGTTAGCGGTTCGCGACGGAGTTCGCGACGCGCGCCGGGGAACACCGCCCTATCTATGGTCGATTGTTTTTGACGGCGGAAACCGTATGGCGCATGTGCGCCATGGCTTGCGCGCAACGAGTAAGGTCATTTTGCTCGCCATTGTTCTGGATATCGCGTATCAGACAATGGTTCTCGACGAATTTTATCCTGGCGAAGCGCTTATTGTTGGCGTGACTTTAGGTTTTGTGCCCTACGTCCTCATACGTGGTCTCGCGGCCCGCTTCGCTCGCTTATTGAAGCCGGGCCGCAACGGCTTATAGTTCCTAAATGCAGCCCAACAGCGAAAATCCGGCGTCAGAAGAAAGCGGCAGCGCCGCCGGTTTCGTTGTCAGGCCGACTGCGGACAGCCACTTTGCTTGGATACGGACGCGTCTTTCCGCCGACTCAACACTGATGGGCTGGATGCGTCTCGCAACGACGCTAATCGGATTCGGCTTCACGATCGTGCAATTTTTCGACCGGCTGGAAAGCATGAGCAACGTCAAGCCCGCCCTTGCACCACAATTGCCTCGCTATCTGGGTTTGGCCCTGATTTTTTCTGGAGTGTTCGGTCTTCTAATCGCTATTTGGCAGTACATCTGGTTTGTAAACTATCTTCACTCCGAAGAATTCTCACGCCTCGTGATCAAGCCGGCGTTGCCAATCAATAGGCCGGCGCTGACGATTGCGGTTGCACTGGCTCTGATCGGTGCAACGGCTTTTGTGAGCGTCATTTTCAGGCTATCATGAGGGAATGTCGGGTTCCGGCGCAAAAGTGTAGGCGCTTCAAAAGGAAAGCAGAGGGCGCGAGCGATGAATAGGCAGCGTGGAATCCTCACAGCCGCTCTAGCTCTGGTTGGGCTGACAGCTGAAATCGGCGATTTTAAGCCAGCGGCTGCCGCGTCGCATTATCCACTTTGGGTATGCGGGGAACGCTATGGCGGCTGGGGATGGAGCAGACCCGCGGGCCCATTTACGGGCTTGACACTTGACACTCTCGTTAATAGGGCGCCAGCCCCTCCTCACGGCTACGAGTACTGGTATCCCGCCTACAGCTACGAGCCCTATGCCTATGTGTATGCCTATCCTTACCCCGCCGAGATTTCCGTGCATGAATGTAGCTACTGGTGGGTTCCGAACTGATGCGCCATCGCTCCCCCATCGGTCAATGGACAATGAGGTCCGTTCTTAGGGGGAAGATTAGCATCATGGCCTCGTGGCAATGTTACCAATCGGGCGGGAGCACGGCCGATGTAGCTCTGGCGGAGGGTGGCGGATTGAGGTCGGGTGGCCGCGGCGGCGGGGGTGGCGGCAGGAGGTTGCCCCAGTCGGTGCGGCTCGCCATTTGGACTTGGAGAGCTTCGGATACAATTGGCTTGTCGTCGCCAACCTCCCAGCCACCACCAAGTGCCTTGTAAACCGCAATCAAATTCGTCGCAATTGATGAGCGCGTCTCAGCCAGTCTGTTCATCTCTGTTAACAGCCTTGTCTGGGAATCAATGACACGCTGGAAGTTCTCCGCGCCTTCCTGGTATTGGATCGTGGCGAGATCGACGGAACTTCTCGAAGCATTTACCGATCTTTGCAAATCTACCGCGCTTTCTTGCGCCTTCAGGAAACCGACTAACGCGTCTTCGACTTCCCGCGCCGCCTTGAGCACCGTGTTCTCGTAGTTGACGAGCGCTTGCTGGAAACGCGCATCTTGCGCGCGCACGTTGTTGGTTATCCTGCCGTAATTCAGAATAGACCATCTGAACCCCGGCCCGGCGGTATACAATAGGCTTCCGGGCGCGAAAAGTTTGGCGGCGTCCGAGGCTTGAACTCCAATTTCTCCAGCCAAAAAGAGTCTAGGATATAGATCGGCTTCGGCGACTCCAATACGGGCGGCCTCTGCGGCTGCGTTGAGCTCGGCCGAGCGGATATCTGGACGCCGACGGAGCAATTCTGCCGGCAAGCCAATGGCCGCCTTTCGAGGTGCCAAGGGAATTTTGTGGGGCCCACGCAATATGGCCTCAAGGCCGCCAGGCGGCTGCCCCAACAAAATATTCAGGGCATTTTTTGTCTGCTGAAGATTGGCTTGGAGCTGGGGAATATCGGCCAGCGTATTCTCTAGCAATGAGCGCGCCTGAGTGACATCGAGTTCCGAAGTTGCGCCGTTGCGGAAACGAGACTGAGCAATGTCGAGTCCTTCTCTTTGCGTTTTGACGTTTTCGCGGGCGATCTGGATAAGCACCTCGAAGGTACGCATCTCAGTGTAAGTGCGGGCCACTTCGGCCGTAAGCGAAACGAGAGCGTTTTCGTAATCCGCCGCTGTGGCGAGCATCGCCGCGTCATTTGCTTCAACATTCCGCCGGAAGCGGCCCCAAAAATCCAGCTCCCAGGCTGCATCAAAACCAAGGTCAAAATTTGCGAAGTAATGGGGAAAGTTCGCTTGATCCAGCAAACGCGAACTAAGTTTTATCGTTTGTGCATCCCCGAAGCCCTCTTGGGTCTGGGGATACAGGTTTCCGATCGCAACACCAAGCTGGGCGCGGGCTTCGAGGATTCTCAGCCCCGCGATCTGTACTGTGAGGTTTTGCTGCGAGGCGCGTTCAATGAGCTCATCCAGTGTGGGGTCTTTAAAAACCTCCCACCACCGAGCCCTTACGGATTCCTTCGTCTTGACTCGTGCGTCGTGCATTTCAATCCAGTTATTTTGGACTTCCGCTCCTGGCGTTTCGAAGTCTGGACCCACCGTGCAGCCGCTAACCGAGAGCACGAACCCAAACAAACCGGCCGCCGCGATAGCTCGGTTGTCTCCCAATTGCTTTGCATGCTGGCGCCGACGCATCGAACTGTTCTAAGCCCCCCCATTCCAGGCGGTTTCACCAGGCGTTTTCGGCAACAAAGCTCGGCGCCTTAGCCCCAAAACAAGCCTGAAGGAACACGCCACTCAGGTCAGCCCTTAAATATCAGTTAAAGTGATGACTTTAAGGAAATTTGCCCGAGGCAGGCCATAATTGCCTGCGGTGTGGCTATTTTGTCACCGCGATCGACTTGCGGAACATTATTAGGCTGTAAGTGAAGAAGGCAAGGCCGATTGCAGCCACCATCAGAAATTGTGGCCAGACGGCGGAAATGCCGCCGCCTCGATAGATGATCTTTTGCGAGAAGCTGACAAAATGCCGGGAAGGCAGGAAGAACGTCAGATATTGCAACCATACGGGCTGGCTTTCGACGGGGGTCGATCCGCCAGAAAGAAGTTGCAACACCAATACGACGAGAATGATCAGCAGAGCGAATTGCGCCATGGATCGAGAAATCGTGCCCAAGAATATCCCAAGGGCGGTTGCAAAGAAAAGATAGAGTATGACGCCAGAAAACCACAGTAGCACAGAACCTGCGAAGGGTACTTGCAGCACCGTCTCCACGATCAAAAACAGCGACAACGCCGTCGCCACGAGTATTACCAGACTGTTCGCCCAAACTTTCGCCATCGCGATCTCGAACGCGTTGAGTGGCATCACAAGCAAATGTTCGAGCGTTCCATGCTCGCGTTCGCGGATCACCGCCGCACCGGTTAGAATGACGGTCAACAGCGTTACCTGATTGATAATGCCCACTACGCTCGCGAACCATGACGTTTCGCCATTCGGATTAAATAGTCTGCGGATGACTAAATTGATTGGCTCTGGCGCTGAGACGTCAGTCCGCGCAAAGAAGCTATTGATGCGGCTATTGATGATGTTCTTGATATAACCGGCACCGATGGCAGCTTGCTGCATGGCTGTCGCGTCGATATTGAGCTGAAGGTCTGGATGGCGACCGGCGCGAAGGTTTGCTTCAAACAAAGGCGGGATCACAACGACAAACATGAACCGGCCCTCATCCATCGCAGTTTCCACATCCATCGCCGAGATCGCCTCGGAGATTTGGAAACGAGGCGGATAAAAGGCGTTCATCAGTTCCTTGGACAAAGCCGATTGGTCTTCATCCACGAAAGCAATCGAGGCGTTGTTGACCTCACTAGAGGTGCCCGTCGCTTGAACGTAGATCGTACCAGTGAACGCGTAGATGACGAAAAAAATCATCACGAGGTCGCTTCCGAGGCTTCGAAGCTCCTTCAGGCCAAGCCAGAAAATGTTTAGCAGAGAGTTCATGGCTACTTCTCTTGCTTTCTAAGTGCGAGCGTGCTCACTGCCCATAAAATCGGGATGCAACAAGCAAGAAAAATGACGTCCTGCATCAGGAGATCGGGCCCTAGCCCTTTTGTAAAAACTCCTTTGCTCGCATGCATGTAATAGCTGGTTGGCCAGATCGTGCCGATGATTTTAGCGCGACCCGCGAGCGTCGAGACTGGCTGCAGCAGCCCGGAAAACTGGATGGTCGGCACGAGAGTGATGATCGCGGTGATAAAAACGGCCGCCACCTGGCTGCTGACAAAGGTGGAAATCACCATACCGATGCCGGTTGTCGCCGTGACATAAAGCAGAGTGCACAACGTCAACATCAAAAAGCTTCCCTTAATCGGGATGTCGAACACAATAATTGCCATGGCGACCAAGATAAAATAGTTGAGCAGCCCTATGACGACGTAGGGGAGCTGCTTTCCCAGCAGATATTCGAGACGGCCAGTCGGGGTAACGTAGAAATTGATGATCGAGCCAAGTTCCTTTTCACGCACAACGCTGATTGCCATAAGAATTGCCGGGATAAGGATCAGGAGGATCGGCGGAACGCTTGGGACCATTGCGTAGACGCTTTCAAATGTCGGATTGTACATATACCGGTCCTGGAATTTGGCCGTGTATTTTTGGGGCGCGATATCCAGCCCGCTTGCAGGATCCCGCAGGATGGTATCCTGGACAGATTGAACATATTGTGAGACGGTCTCGCCACGGAACGTGTTGGCGCCATCGACCTGGGCCATGACCTCGGGTCTCGAGCCTTTGCGAAGGTTTCTGCCGAAATTCGGCGGGACTTCAAGAACCAGTGAGACGTCATCCGACTGGAGACGCTGCAACGCATCAGTGGCGGAGCTCACCGGACGCGCCTCAGTAAAATAACGCGGCGTTCCCGCAAACTCCTCAAGATAGGCGCGGCTCTCGGCCGATCGATCGAGATCGAAGGTTGCGTAGCGAACGTGTTCGACATCGGTGGTGATTCCGAAGCCAAAAACGAGCATTAGCAGCGCGGAGCCGACGAAAGCGAATGTAAGCCGCACTGGATCGCGAAGGATCTGCATGGTTTCATTGGCGCTGTAGGCGAGCATCCGGCCAAGGCGCAGGCGTAAACCCGTGAGCTCCTGGGATTCCTGGTGTGTCTGCGTCGCCGGTTTATCGGCGGCTGCGGGGCTCGCTGTCTCGGTCTTGCTACTGGAGGCGGCAGCACCAATGGCGTCCTCCATATAGCCGATGAAGGCCTCCTCCAGATTAGCGGCGCCACGAGCTTCAATCAGTTTCTGTGGCCCATCACAAGCCAGCACCTTTCCCGCGTTCATGAGCGAGATCCGGTCGCAGCGCATGCCTTCATTCATGAAGTGCGTTGTGACGAAAATCGTCACGCCCTGATTTCGTGACAGATCAATGAGCAATTCCCAGAAACTGTCGCGGGCGACCGGATCGACTCCCGATGTGGGCTCGTCAAGAATGAGCATTTGCGGGCTGTGCAGAACGGCAACCGCCAGCGAAAGCCGCTGACGCAAACCCATCGGCAAATCGCCTGCCAATGCGTCGAGATACGGCCCAAGACCGAATTTCTCGACCAACTCCTTGATGCGCACCTCGGCGTTGTCGGTTGGAATGTGATAAAGGCGTGCATCCAGGACCAAGTTCTGTCTCACCGTCAATTCGCCATACAGCGAGAATGCCTGCGTCATGTAGCCGATATTCTTACGCACCTCGATGCTTCCGGCTTCGACCGATTGGCCAAAGAGCGTCGCGGTCCCTTCGGTGGGTGGCAGCAACCCCGTCAGCATCTTCATGGTCGTCGACTTGCCGCAGCCATTGGAGCCGAGGAAACCGAAAATTTCACCGCGCTCAATCGTCAGAGTGACATGGTCGACGGCGACAAAGTCACCAAAGCGGCGCGTCAGTCCCCTGGCGTCGATAGCAATTTCCGATTTGCCCTCGGGGCGCGGCGGAATGGTTAGATCGACGTGACCAGTGCGTTTTTCTTCTGGAAGCAATTGGATGAAGCACTTTTCAAGGTCGTTGGTGCCGGTCCTTTCCATGAGCTCCGCAGGTGTTCCGGTCGCGAGCACGCGTCCGGCGTCCATCGCCACAATCCAGTCCCACTGTTGGGCTTCGTCCATATAAGCGGTGGAAATGATGACGCTCATGCTCGGGCGGCCTGCCCGAATATCGTCAATCAGCGTCCAAAACTGCCGCCTTGAAAGGGGATCGACGCCGGTGGTGGGCTCATCAAGGATCAGCAAATCCGGTTCGTGAACCAGCGCGCCGCAGAGTCCCACCTTCTGTTTCATCCCGCCCGAAAGCTTGCCAGCCGGACGGCCAGGAAAGGGACCGAGCCCCGTCGCGTCGAGCAGCTCTTTAACGCGGACCGGGCGCTGCGCGGCGGACAGGCCGAAGAGCCTCGCCATAAAGTCGACGTTCTCCTGAACGCTGAGCTCGAAGTAGAGGTTCTTGCCCAAACCTTGGGGCATATATGCGATGCGCGGACAGGCGTCGCGCCGATGGCGCGCACTAGCCATATCACCATTAAGAACAGTAACCTTGCCTTGCTGAATCTGTTTGGAACCGGCGATCAGTGCCATAAGGGTCGACTTACCAACACCGTCCGGGCCGATGATGCCGACCATGCGCCCACTCGGAATATCGAGAGAGAAGCTGTCAAGCGCTAAGGTGGCGCCGTAACGGTGTGTGACCTCTTTTATGGACACGACGGGCACGCCGCTCAAAGGTGTCGCCGAAGACTTATCAGGCGTGATTTCCAGCATGTTTGCTCTCTAGCGTGGGTGATGGCGCTCGATTTGCGGCGCTAGCCCGCACCTTTGCTGCGTCCTCATAGGAAGGGCCATCTGCTCCCGATTGCGAGTGGCTATTCTATCCTCTTTGTGAGATTACGCATCTTCTATGTCCAGGCCCGTCGCAGGTGGCCAGGCCTCAATTTAATTCGCGGCGGTTCCACTGGGGGCAGTGAGCAAGTTCTCGAGCGTGGCTGGCCAGACCGCCGAATCGTCCACCTTCACATATCCAACGCCGCGCACGCCCGTTTTAATAAGGTCGATGTAAGACTCGACTGTCTTTTCCGGAATGCGAATTTTAACCCGAAACATGAGCTTCTCGCGTTCGCTGCGCGTCTCAACTTGTTTGGGGGTGAATTGCGCTTCCGGGGACACAAAGCTGACATATCCAGCGGCCGCACGGCCAGGAGCATAATCTACGGTAATCCGCGCCTCTGCCCCAATCTTCAGCCGCGCTGCCTGTTCCGCGGGAAGAAAGATTTCCATGTAGACATCTCCCAAATTGACGAGCGTAAGGACTTTTCCGCCAGCACCCACAACCTCACCGACTTCGGCAAGGCGATAGAGCACTCTTCCATCGACCGGGGATTTGAGCGTCGCATCGTCGATGCGGGTCTGGATCGTCGCGACATTCGCCTTGGCAACGTTTACCTCTTGCTCGATAGTGCGCAGCTTCGCTTCCTCTTCCTGGAGGCCAGCGGTGGTTGTCTGCAACGCGGTTCTGCGCATGTCCAGTTCGCGCTGCGAGCCTGCTTTCTGCGCGACAAGTCTCTGGCTGCGGTCGACCTCAATCTTGGCAAGTTCGATCTGAGCCTTGCTTCGCTCGATCGTGGCCTTCGCGACGGCTTCCTTCTCCTGCGTAGCGGCTACCTTTAACTTGGCTTCGGCCAACTGGGACTCCAATGTGGCGGTGTCCAAAACGACCAGCACCTCGTTCGGGTGAACAAGCGCGCCTTCTTCGGCTCGGATTTCTTTGACCCTCAGCGCTTCCTTCGCGCTTATATCCACCAGTTTGGCCTCGATCCGGCCATTGCCTGAAGCGATTCCCTCAGGCAATGCGGATTTCATTTTTTGCCAATACTGGTAGCCAAAAAAGCTGGCGACGCCGATGAAAGCCGCCACAACGATTAGCCTCAAAGACCTTCTAGACATCATAGCCATTCCGATCTGCTTCTTGCCCCCTATTACCTGTTACACATGCCCCGTGTGATTTCAAAAGTGCATGTGGCAATTTCGAGTTCCTCATTCGTCGGGATGACAAATGCTGCAACGCGTGAATCTGGCGTGCTTATTCGAGTCGCGGCTTGGCGGTTCGCGGCTTCGTCGAGCGAAAGATCAAGCCATGCGCAGCCGTTGGCGACTTCGGCCCTGGTCGCTGCATCGTTCTCGCCGATACCGGCCGTGAACACGATAGCGTCGAGTCCCCCCAGCGCGGCAGCCAAGGAGCCAATCTCGCGCACGATCCTGTAAACGAACAAAGCGATGGCCTCTTTCGCCGCCGGGTCCGTTGAAGCTCGTAGCGCGCGCATGTCCGACGAGATGCCCGAGACGCCGAGAAGGCCAGATTTGCGATAGATGAAATCCTCTAGTTCGCGAGCATTCAGCCCATAGTGATCGATGAGATGAATTAGCACGCCGGGATCGAGCGCGCCGCACCGTGTTCCCATCATCAATCCATCGACGGCCGTAAAGCCCATTGTGCTCGCAATGCTCCGACCATCTTTCGCTGCGCAGAGGCTCGCGCCATTGCCGAGATGCGCGAGGATGACGCGGCCATTCGCAATTTCCGGCACTAAGCTTTTTATCCGGCCGGTGACGTACTCATAAGAGATCCCATGAAAACCGTAACGCCGGATGCCTTCCTGCGAGTACTTGCGGGGAATCGCGAAGGCCTGTGCGAGCGGTGGTTGGCTACGATGAAAAGCGGTATCGAAACAGGCGACTTGTGGCAGATTTGGATGGGACGTACGGATCGCCCTAATCGGCGCGAGATTATGCGGCTGATGCAAAGGCGCGAGAGGGATAAGAGTCGCAAGTTTCTCGATGACCTGATTTGTCAGTAGCACTGGCGCCGAATATTCAGCGCCACCATGCACGACACGGTGCCCAACGGCCGAAATGTCCCGCCCCTCAAGCCCTTGGGCGCCGATTCGCATCATCGCCTGCGTTGCCGCGTCATGGTCGAAGTTTTTCGTTTTAAAGATCTCCTCAACGAGGAGATTGCCTGCTTGATCTGACAGTTTCGCACTTGGCGCTGTCCCGATGCCCTCGATCTGGCCGCGCAGCAGCAGCGTGGGGCTCGAGGCCGCCTGAAACACGGCAAACTTGATGCTGGAGGATCCTGCATTGATGACTGCTATGCTCGACATGGGTTCCCTTAAGGGATGCGCGCGGTTTGATCAGGCGATGATGTTGGCGCCCCCGTCAACGTAAACCGTGCCGCCGGTGACCCTTTGCGCGAACGGGGTCGCAAGATAGGCGCAGGTCCAGCCGACATCCATGATATCGACAAGCTCGCCCAAAGGCGCCTTGTGCGCGGCCTCATTCAGCATCAGCTCGAAATCCTTTATGCCAGACGCGGCGCGCGTCTTCAAAGGCCCCGGAGAAATCGCGTGGACCCGCACGCCGCTGCGTCCAAGTTCATAGGCGAGATATCGGCACACGGCCTCGAGCGCAGCCTTTACTGGGCCCATCACATTGTAATTCGGTATAACTTTGTTTGCCCCAAGATAGCTCATGGCAAACATCGCGCCGCCATCGACCATAAGAGGTGCGGCGAGCTTCGCCATCCGCACAAAGGAATGGCACGAAATATCCATCGCCGTCGCGAAACCTTCCGCCGAGCAGTTCAGTAAGCCTCCCTGCAAGTCGGCCTTGGGCGCGAAAGCGATTGAATGGACGAGCAGATCGAGGCGTCCCCACTGCTTTTCGATGGTCTCGAAGATCGTTTCCAATTCGCCCGGCTTTGAAACGTCGAGCGCCGCCATAATCTCGGCTCCAAGTTCGCGCGCGAGCGGCTCCACATGGGGACGCGCCTTTTCATTCAGCCAAGTGATGGCCAAGTCGGCGCCAGCGGTCCGGAACGCTCTTGCACATCCGTACGCGATTGACTGATCATTGGCGACGCCCACGATAAGAGCTTTCCGCCCAGCCAAAACAGGGTTCGCCCTTTCTTCCATGCCGATCTCACTGCCGCCGCGCCACCGCCTGGTCACGGCGGAACTTGGCGATAAGCGCCGCGACGGCGCACGATGCGAGACGCGCCGTCAAAGAATCCGCGCGGCTCGTTAAGATGATTGGAACCCTTGCTCCTAACACGATGCCCGCGCAGTCAGCACCCGCCAGAAAGGAAAGGGCTTTGGCGATCATATTCCCGGCTTCGAGATTCGGCACAACAAGCACATTGGCTCGTCCCGCAACTGGAGAAACGATCTGTTTTGTGGCCGCCGCTTCCTCACTGATTGCATTATCGAGTGCGAGTGGACCGTCGACTAGCGCACCCGTGATCTGACCGCGCTCGGCCATTTTGCTTAGCGCGGCTGCCTCGATTGACGAGGGAATCTTCGGATTGACGGTCTCGATCGCTGACAAGATCGCGACCCGCACCTCCGGCGCGTTGAGCGCGGTGGCCAAATCAATCGCGTTCTGAACAATGTCGACCTTTTCCTCCAGTGTGGGGGCAATGTTGACCGCTGCGTCCGTTATGATGAGGGCATCAGGGTGTCCAGGGACGTCCATTACGAAGCAGTGGCTGATACGGCGCGATGTACGAATTCCTCCCTCACGCGCGACCACTGCTCCCATGAGCTCATCCGTATGCAAGCTGCCCTTCATTAGCGCCTCAGCTTCGCCATTACGGGCGAGTTCTACGGCTTTCGCCGCAGAATCGTGACTGTGCAGTGTGTCCGCAGTTCTAAAGCTGCTGATGTCGATCTTGTGTTTGGATGCAACACGCTGTATGCGCTCGGATGGACCCACGAGGATGGGATCGATAAGATGCAATCCCGCCGCTTCCACGGCCCCCTTTAGGGACACCTCGTCGCAGGGGTGGGCCACGGCCGTTAAAACGGGTCCCGCTGTTTTCGCGATATCGATAAGACGCCGATATTTTTCGTGCGCTTCCGGCTTAGAAACTGGTTCCATGCGCATTAGGCTCTGCTTGCCGCAGCGTAGCGAGTCGATTCTGATCGCTCGATCTCTGGCATTCCGAACAGGTGCCTCATATTTTCGAACCTCGTCGCTTCGTCCGTGTCCAGTTCTCCGGCCGCCGAGATTACGTCATAGATCGCAGTGAGCGTCTTCTTGCGAGGGTCTGGATCGGTTGGCAGCAATTTGGAAAGTGTCGTGATTGCCCTCGTTTCATTGGATCGCAACAGCGTCGCCTGTCGTTGCACGATATCTTTCATGGCCTGAATCGACAGAGGCTCGTTCGGCGAGGCGCGCTTGCGCAACACTTCGAGCGCATTGAACTGACGCTCATCGGCGCCCTTCCCCCTCAGCACATAGAGGAGCGCGCGCACGCCTGCCTCTATGAAGCCGCCGCGGTCCATATCCGCCTCGAGATTCGAGAGTGGCTGGCCTCGCACAAGATCAGATTCCTTCTCGCGTCCAGCATCCGCGGGCTTGGCTCCCAGCCCCACCGCCGCCTGAAGGAGCGGGGACCCGTAAATGCCCAAAAATGTCGACTCCGTCATCAGCTCGCGGAATTTGGCGAAAATCTCAAGATTAGTCACGATCCACGACGAGGCTATTTTCTCAAAAGCCAGGAACGGATTGCTTGCCTCTACAGGACGACGGTTTGCCCGAATCCTCTCTGCTGTCATTGCGACTGGGGCCATGAACGGATTTCGATCCGAAAACATCCGGAATGCGACGCGGTTCGGGTGTATCTCGCGCAGGAACTCCGCCGACGTTTCTGTGGCCAGAGACTTGACAATCGGACTGACGAAGTTGCGGTAGAGGCTCTGATTGATGTCTGAGACGCGGGCAACCGTCTCGAAGCGGCGCTCGTCGTTTGCATCGTTGTGACCAAGGGCACGAATGTCGTCGAGCGTGCGGGGTAGGACGTTTGCGATGTATTTCCCCTCCACAAGATCGGCGCGTGGAACGTTTTTGTCAGCTTCGGTCAAAACCATCTCGTAAAGACCGGGGGGCATGACATCAACCAGATTCATGTTGAGCGTGAACTCATCGTGCTCCTTAGTTGCGACCTTGCCAGAGACGAAGATACCGAGATGGCCGATGCTTTGGTGCAGCGAATATATGATTGTTTGGCCATTGGCGATGATTTCGCCCACGTCATTATAAAGATCGAGGATCCAGTTAAGCGCTTGCTGCGGCGGCGTAATGTCGTCGCCGAACGAGCAGAACACTATGATTGGTGACTTCACGTTACGTAAATCAACGCGCCCGCCGTTACCCGACACGATTTTACCGGAAGTCAGCTTATTCCCGACGAATAGCTCGTCGACGATGAACTGGATCTCCTCCGCGTTTAGGAGTACCGGATTGCCCCACCACTTCTCAAAATCGAGAAAGCGTTTCGCTTCTGTATCAACGTTGGCGTAAACATTGTAGAGCTTTTTCCAATATGTGTTTGATGGATTGTTGGATTCGAAATTAGAAATGAGCCAAGCACCGTCGAAGATGCCGTTGCCGAGGTCGCCCATCAGCCAAGTGAGCCACGTGCCGCCTAACACGCCGCCGAGGTATCGCATCGGATATTGGCCGCGCACGCCGGCCCAATAAGAAAGCGGCGTACCCGCGATGAGGATGGGACCGGGAAGATCGGGTGCCATTGCCGCCATCATCATGATTTGCCACCCCGCCTGACAATTCCCGATAAGCACGGGTTTGCCATCCGAGTCGCGGTGCCTCTCAGCCACGACGCGAACGAATTGTGCCTCCGCGCGGCAGACGTCCTCTATCGTCTGGCCTGTTTCCGGCTTCGGTAGAAAGCCGACGAAATAACACGGATGGCCAGCTCTCAGCGCGACACCGATTTCGCTGTCATGCTTCATGCCGCCAATACCTGGCCCGTGGCCGGCACGCGGATCGAAAACAATAAACGGCCGTTTTTGAGGGTCGATTACGACACCAAGGGGCGGAACAATTTCAACCAGGCCGTAATTGACGGGCTTTGGCAGCGTCCGCCCATCGACGAGAAGCTTAAACTCAAAATTGAGCACGTGCGGGGTCTTTCTACCGCTTTGCTCAAGGTAGTCATCTCCTCGTTGACGCAACACGTCCAGAAAGAGCACCGAACGCTCGAAAGCATCCTGGATATAATCGAAATAGAGCGCCGCAACCGGATTAGGCTCAAGCATCACCGTTCCTCTTAGCGGTCAGCGATTCTTCGCGTGTTTTTTGCTTTAGATTTGGTTCCGCTTGCTTGCCTTCGAATATACACCGGCCAATTCCGAAACTTCAATCGATATTGTGAAGACCATGCGTCAAATCAGCCAATTTCTCCCTTGGTCTTTCGTTGAGTGTTGCTGTAGACTTTTATTAGTGTGTCACAATTTGAGGCCCGTGAATTGATGGGAAACTCGAAGAAAGACAAAGACCGGGAGTCAGACACGATAGCCGGCCGCGAAGCGGAGCCGGCAACTCGAACGCTAAGCCGAAAAGAGTATGAGGAGATATTGGAAGGACTGCACGTCGAGCTTGTGCAGCTCCAGGAGTGGGTTCGCCGGGAAAAGAAAAAGATCTGCGTAGTGTTCGAAGGGCGCGACGGCGCGGGCAAGGGCGGCACCATCAAGGCGCTCACCGAGAGAGTAAGCCCGCGTACGTTCAGAGTAGTGGCGCTACCTGCGCCCACCGAACGCGAAAAATCGCAAATGTACATTCAAAGATATATCCCGCATCTCCCAGCAGCTTCGGAAATCGTTATCTTCGATCGCAGCTGGTACAACCGCGCTGGCGTCGAGCGAGTAATGGGTTTTTGCACCGAGAAACAAGTCGATGCGTTTTTTGCCGCTGTACCTTTGGTTGAGAGGGCGATGGTGGATTCCGGGATCATCCTCCTTAAATATTGGCTTGAGGTCAGCCCGGAGGAACAGACCAAGCGGCTTCAATCCCGTATAAAGGACGGCCGTAAGTTGTGGAAGCTCACCGAAATGGATCTGAAGTCCTATTCACGCTGGCATGAGTATACGCGAGCCCGAGACGAAATGTTCCTTAAGACGGATACCGCCTGGGCACCTTGGCGCGTCGCGCGCTCGGACGACAAAAGGCGTGCGCGGCTCAATGTGATAACTCACTTTCTCAGCCAGATCCCCTATGAGGGAACACCGAGAGAGAAGATCGAACTTCCAAAGCGGGACAAAGCGCACGGCTACGTCGAGCATGACTATACCTCTAAGCTGATCCCAGAGGTTTATTGAAGTTTGGCGCGGGCAAAGCAACCAACAGATGATTAGGTTGCAAAGCTCACTCGACCCTTGATCCCTCTTGATGACCCCCTGAAGCTTCTCGGCCCACGTGCAAGGCAAGACTTCTGGAACGCTGGGGAGAAGACGGGTTTGCCGCAGCTTATTCAGCGGGAGAAGTGGGAGCCGAATCCACAAAGGTGCCGCAAACGCTCGAGATCTGAACATGAGCATCCGCACCCGGACCGGCTTTAATCTTGATCGAAACGCCCACAGAAGTGAAGGGTTTTTCAGGATTGACAGGGACAACTTTCGTCTCGGACCCTTTGAGAGCCAAATTCTCGAGCTCAACTTTTGGCGCATCACTATCCCAGATATGGATGGCGTCAATGTATCCGTTTGCCCCCGTGGAAAACTTCACCTTAACGGCCTTCAGGCTTTTTCCGGAGTGGGTTGGGATAGAATAGTGAAGCCAGTTTCCATCATGGGAAGGCTGCATGAACATAATGCCCCGACCATAATAAGTAGGAGCGGCATGCGGTGTCTGAGATTGAGCGCTTTGACCGTGCACGCAGATATCTTCATCAGCCAATCCCCTGACCGCCGTGCCCAGCAAGAAAGCCGCGAAGAGCGCCACAGGGTAAAATTTGCTCATTGCCTTCATAAGATTCCTCCTCCTGACAGACTCGACGCGCAGAAATTTCGGTTATCGGCGTGAGCCTTCGGCAAAGCAGCTGAAATCGGCGAGAACGACCCATTCTTTGTCGGGGGATAAGGCGGAAAACTCCAAAACTGGATCCGATGGCTGAAATTGCTCTCTCGTAGACTAGCGCATCAGGATGGTCCCGCCTATGCCGCCGCGGGGCCGTGATCCTCGAAATTGAGCCCCACGTTATCTCGGTCTGGCTTGGCGTCGAGTTCCGCCGTTAACTCGGCGCGCCGGACTATTTGGAACGCGCCGATGCTACCAAATTGAAGTTCTCAATCAACATTTACGTAAAAAACTTTAATTGAAGCCCAAAGCTAAAATTCAGATGAGCCTCGCAGATCCGCACCGGCCGCTTGGCCGGGGAACTTCCAAGTCTAAAAAGGCCCTTAGGAGAAAAACGATAGGCGAACTTCTCGAACGTCCGCAAGTCTCGGCGGGCCACCGGTTCGACGTCGCCGCCTATTACAAAATGGCCGAGGGCGGCTCCTGGACCAGACTTGCAGGTCGTCCCGCAGCGGCCGAAGACGTGCTGGCGCGGCTCGACGAACGGCTGGGCGCGAGCGAAATCCGCGACTGCTCGCGGCCAGCGATTTTTTCGGCAAACCCCGCCGCGGTCCGCTCCTTTACGATCTGGATGATGCCGAGCTAGACCGGCTCGCGGCCTGGCAAAGCCTGGCCTTAACGTCCTCTACCGACCCGCCTGTCTTGCCGCGGCACTCCCCCTCTCCTCGAATGTGAACCATTTATGACACAGCTATATCTAATCGCAAAACTTGCATTATCGCCCCGATTCCATAAAACTATTGGTTGATAGGCCCGTTATTAAGAGCTTGGGAGGAACCAATTGATGTCGAAATTCCGCGTTGATGTTAAGCCTGGAAACGGCCAGGCCGAACAAGCTGCTGCGCCATCCCCTGAAGAGGCGCGCGGGAACGACAGCGATTTCACGACTGAAGTTGCAACGATTGGAGTTGTTGCCATCGGTGCCGCAATCTTTTCGGTAGAGCTCATCCCCGGACTCGCCCTCGGCGTTGCCGCAGCTCTGGCGCCAAGGTTCCTCCCAAGGATAGGTGTGGGTGTGCAACCGCTGTTCGACTCGACGGTTCGTGGGGCCTATAAACTTAGCCGCAAAGCACGTTCGGCGTTTGGCGAATTTCAGGAGCGCGTCAACGATATCTCGGCCGAGGTGAAAGCGGAGGAAGCCGCAGCCGAGAACGCTGCCGCAAATGAACCAAAAGCGCCTGCCCAAGCCTGATCACGAAGACTTGACCAAGCGCTTGCGGGAGCGGGGACCGCGTTGGCCGTCAGCGTTGCTACCGCTAATTTCGCGAGGCGAAATATGACCAAATCCGCCAATTTTGACCAAGAGGCCACACCGGCCGCTGACCCGTCTTCGGACGAGGCGGCTGTAGCGCTGGACAAAACTGATCTTCATCAAACAGCCGCTCGGGTAAAAAGACATAAGGCGCGCATCGAGCACAAAGTTCCTGGCCGCATCCGGATGCGAGTCCCATCTGGCAAGACAAATCCCGAAATTCTTGAAGTCTATAGGGAAGTCTTGTCCCATATTCCCGGTATAACAACGGTGACAACCAAACCGGCAACCGGTAATATCATTATCCATTATGACACCAAGCAGGAAGCGGAATTCCACAACCACCTTTCCTTCTACGGTGTGCAGCATTCCGCTCCGCTGCCGGGCGATGACATCAAACTCATGGCGGATAAGATCAAAGCGGAGGCAGACTTTCTTGCGCAGCGATCCGAGTTCGCCAAGACCACTGTAAATTTCTTCACCGCGCTCGACAAACAATTGAAGTTGTCGACGGGCAACGCGATAGACTTTAAAATCGTGCTGGCGGCCGGTCTTGCCGCTTACACATTTTGGGAGATCGGCGCCAGCGCGGCAACCCCAATGTGGGTGACACTGGCGCTCTTCTCGCTCAACCATTTCGCCGAATTGCATACCGGGCACCCTGCCATGGCTCCCGCCCACATCGCCACTCGCTGAGCGCCTACGGCGCCATGGACATCGCGATCCGCCATTCGATCCCGGGACGCATCCGCGTGCATATCCCGGCGCTATGTTGCCGCCCGCTTCTCGCAGAAACCACCTTATCTTGGCTGCGCAAACAAGAGGGAGTTCAGAGCGCCCGGATTAACTATGATTGCGCGAGCCTTATCATTACCTATGATCCAGCACACACGGAGAAGATACGCGGCATATTCCATTTCCTTTTTGATACCGGCCCTGATGAGTTACAGAATTTCCACGGCCTGCCGCCGCCGGCCAACCAACTAAACACAACAGATGATGATACATGGCTAACAAAGCAGCGTCCGGCCCCTAATATCGGCGTTTTGGCTTTGCCGACTCTTTCACTCGGTTTGGCCGTGTCTTCCAACCCCGTGATAACTGCAGCTAACATTCCGTTGATACTTTTCAACTCTCTCCCGATCTTTCAGCGCGCCTGGACGGTATGGAGTAAAGAGAAGCGTCTCAATGTAGATTTCCTCGATGCACTAGCCATTACCGCTTCCCTTGGGCAGGGTCTCCTCCTCACGGGGAGCCTGATCACTTGGCTCATCCGTCTCGGCGACTATATCCGCGATCGGACTGCCGCGGGTTCTAAACGGGCGATCGGCGAGCTGCTTGAGTTCCAGAATAAGACGGCCTGGCTCTTAAAAGACGGCAAGATCGTCGCCATTCCCGCTGCAAAGCTCGCTATCGGGGACATGGTGGCGGTCTATCCGGGCGAGATGATTTCGGTGGATGGTGAGATCGTTCGGGGTGATGCGACGATCGACCAAAAGACGATTACTGGAGAGGGGCTCCCGGTCTCGCGCACGGCCGGCGATAGGGTGTTTGCCGCGACAATCCTCCGCGAGGGACAATTGGTGGTTCGTGCCGAACGGGTGGGCACTGACACGACCGCCGGACAGATCGCACGGCTTGTCGATGAGGCTCCGGTTGGCGATACGCGGATGCAGAACCACGCCGAGCGCTTTGCTGACCGGCTTGTCATGCCAATGCTCGCTCTCGCCTCCAGCACAACGTTGCTGACGCGCGACGTCAACCGCTTCCTCTCGCTCGTCATTGTCGATTATGGAACTGGTATTCGCGTTGCGGCGCCAACGTCAGTGCTCTCTTCCATGACCAATGCCGCGCGCAATGGGATATTGATCAAAAGCGGCGGGCACATGGAAAAGCTGGCCGAGATCGACACAATCGTCTTCGACAAGACGGGGACACTGAGCCACGGCTCTCCTCAAGTCGTTGAAGTGCGGACTTACGATAAGCACATCCAGCCAGATCACCTGCTGGCGCTCGCCGTCGCCGTCGAGACGAAATTGCAACACCCAGTTGCCGAGGCGTTGCGTGAGACAATGCGCGAATCAAATGTGCAGCTCCCTCCTTGCGATGAAGCCAAGTACCGGATTGGGCTTGGCGTCGAAGGGCGCGTCAATGGTTATTACATGCATGTTGGCAGCGAACGCTTCCTTCGCGACAGCAATATCAAGGTGGACCACCTTGCCGCGGATCGCGCACATATCGATGAACGCGGCTGCTCCACGCTTTATATCGGGATAGATGGAAAAGTTGCGGGTATCATCGCCTATGAGGACCGCGTTCGGCATGAGAGCAGAGAGGTTATTAACACGCTTTACCGCATGGGTATAGGCGAGACCATCATGCTGACCGGAGATAACGGCGCCGTGGCCGCCGCAGTTGGCAAGCGTCTTGGTTTGACACGGCAAATCGCCAACATGCTGCCGTCCGACAAGGCAGAAGTCATCCAAGAACTGCAACGAGCGGGCAGAAGGATCGCGGTTGTGGGCGATGGCATCAACGATTCCCCCGCCCTGAAATACGCCGATGTCGGCATTGCGATGAAGCATAGCCCCGATATTGCGCATGAATCGGCCGACGTCGTGCTCTTAGAAGACTCACTTTGGAAATTGATTGAGGCTATTGCGATATCGCGCGAGGCGGTCCGAATCATCAAGCAAAATTATGCGATCGTCGCTGTCATGAATACCATTGCTCTTGGCCTTTCATTGCCGGGTGGTATGATCAGTCCCTGGTTCACCGCGCTAATTAGCAATGGGTCGGCAATTGTGGCGAGTCTCAACGGCATGCGGCCCCTCATGCGAGGTCACAGCAAGGGGAAGCTCTCCGCACTGCTTGGCTCTTCTTCCCTTGCCAAAGGTATTGGAGCCAACTGAGGCGGCAATTCGAAAGCCTTTTCTTTGCCTGCGCGCCAAAAGAATGCTTCATGAGCGAGATATTTTTAAAAGATCCGAGTGGTGAGCAATCGGCCAGCATGCGCCTGCGTGAACTCAATCGCATGCGCCTTGCCGCGCTGGGGCTCCTGTTGTCAATGATCTTTATTTTTATCGCTACATCGGCCTTTGCGGCGTGGCTGCCGTTCCTAGTTTATCCGCGCGCTTTTGCTGAAGCGGCAATGGTAGGTGCTTGCGCCGATTGGTTCGCCGTCGTTGCTCTGTTCCGCCATCCTCTCGGTCTGCCGATACCGCATACAGCCATCGTGCCGCGTCATAAACAACGCATTGGTGAGGCTCTCGGCCAGTTCATCTCCCGCAATTTCCTGGCACCGGACGAAGTAGCGGCAAAGCTCGAAAAAATCGACGCAGCCGCATGGATTTCGCGGTGGCTGAATATGCCTCAGAACCGGGAGCTTGCGGTGCGTCGGCTGCATGGAGCACTGCCCCCCTTATTAGAATTCCTGCGGCAAGAGCAGATCCGCACCTTTAGCCGGAACGCCGTCAGGAGCGGGATCGACTCTATCGCGGCGGCTCCCTTGGCCGCTCGCGTGCTGTCGGTGTTGCTGACCCACGGTCACCACGAAAAACTATTCGATATGGCACTTGAGTCAGCGCGGGCGTTCCTCCTCGACCATAGGATTTCTTTCCGCCGGGAAGTGGCCAGGAACAGCGTCGCCTGGTTGCCCAACTGGGTTGATGCCAAGCTGGCGGATGCGTTTTTGGCGGCGCTTCTCGATACCCTTACGTCGGCACACGCTTCGGGCAGCCAATTGCGGCTTCAGTATCGGGCATTTCTAGATCAACTCGTTGGCCGCTTGGCTGGCGATCAAAAAATATTTGATGAGGCCGAACGGCTCAAAGCTGACGTGCTCGATAATCCGGTTGTCGACAGTTACCTTGATTGGTTAACCGGCGAGATCGAGGAAAAAATCCATCAGGAGGCGGCCGCTCCAGACGGCATTTTCTCGCGTGGTCTTGAACACGCGCTGCTCACATTTGCCAAATGGCTAGAGAGTGATGAACATATCCACACGATGATCAATGAATGGATGCAGCAGCTTATTCTCACAACAATCGTACCTAACCGCGTGGAAATCGGAGCGTTCGTTGCCGAGGTTGTTACGAAATGGGATACCAGGACATTGGTGGAAAAGCTTGAGCTTCAGGTTGGCAGGGATCTGCAATACATCCGCATCAATGGAACGCTCGTTGGAGGACTCGTGGGCTTGGCAATTTTTATACTGACGCGCGCTCTCGCTTGAATTGTCAGGGATCCATTTAATTAGAGCGGGATGAATTTTGTCTGAATCGGCGCGGGGATTTAACGGCGAGTTGTTCCGGCTCTGCGTCGAAAAGGCCCTCGTGCTAACCCTGAAACCAGGTCACACCGTCCATCAGAATTCCCCGCTCAAATTGCGCCAGAAGATGATACAGAGATGGCGCGTGCTTCGCTGGCGTGGAAAATGATTTGCGGTTCGCAACCGCGTCCGACGAAAGCACCAAAGCACTGAATGCGCACCGATACCGATAGCGCATCAGCCTCGACCTCGATGCGCCAGCCGCCGTGGCCGTCGGTGCGATAGGCCTCGCTCTCACCATCGTCCTCGAAATTTTCGCTGGTAAAGGTGCCTGACTTCGGCGGAAAGATCATAAAGCCGCGGCGATCCGCGCGGGCAGCAAAAGTTTGGGAAGCAACGTTAACAGGGATAGCGCAACCTTCCCGCGCGAAAAGAACCGGCTGGGACCACGGCGCCGGCCGCGTGATGGTCACGCCACCCTCGAAGACCTCATTCGACCAGAAATCATACCAGCGCGCGCCAGAAGGAAGGTATAATTTTCGATCGGCCTGCCCCGCCTCGACCACCGGGCAAGCGAGAAGGGAGTGGCCGACCATCATGTCGTCGCACTCGAGCCAACATTGTGGATCTTCCGGAACGTCATAGAAGGTCGGCCGGACCATGGGTTCATAATCGCGGTGGTATCGCCAAAGCAGATCGTAAAGATAGGGAATGAGCCAGTAGCGAAGTTTAATGAGATCACGAACGAAAGGCGTGGTTTCTGGATACATCCATGGTTCATTGACCCGGCCATCTCCGTGCCAGGAATGGATCGAAAAGCGCGGCATAAATACGCCGAATTGGACCCATCGAACAAAGAGCTCTGGATCGGGCGCTGGACCTGAGAAACCGCCGATGTCATGACCGGAGTTGGAGACACCCGAAAGAGCAAGGCCCAGCCCCATTTTCAAATTATACTTCAGGGTCTCCCAGCTCGTTGAGTTATCGCCCGACCAGGTCTGAGCATAGCGATGCATGCCAACCCCGCCCGAGCGCGAAATAAGGAACGGGCGCTTCTCAGGGGCATGCTCCATTTGCGCGTCACGCGAGGCGCGCATCATCAAAAGGCTTTGCAAGGGCTTGCATTCGCCGGCGGGCCGAGACTCGCCAAAGCCGTTTGCCAACGCCTTATTGCTCCAGATCTCGAACTCGTTGTTGTCGTTCCAGGTCGCCGCTATGCCGTAATCAAGGAGAGTATCGTTCACCTTCGCCTTCCACCAGACTAGGGTCTTGGGATTAGTGAAATCGAGATAGGCGCCGATCCCATCCCAAAACTGCACAAAGCTAGGCTCGCCGTTCGCGTTGGTGATGAGAAGGCCCAATTGAGCCGCCTCGGCAAAAAGCGGGTGATCGCGCAACAGGCACGGCTTGATATTGGCGCAAATCCGCAAGCCCTTTGCGAGATAGCTTTGCGCCAGCGCCGCAGGGTCGGGAAATTTTGACCTGTTCCAGGTGAATACATGGCGTTTGTCGCCGATAGAAGTATATCCGGACGACAGGTGGAAACTGTCGCAGAGAATATCGTGCTCGGCGCAGCATCTGAGGAACTCGGCCATTCGCGCTTGCGCGTCTGGCGCGTCTGCATAGGCCATGGACGAGCCCGAATAGCCGAGCCCCCACTTCGGCATGAAAGCGGGCCGTCCTGTGAGCCATGTGAAGCGGGGGACCACCTGGTCAACGCGGGGACCGGCGATAAAATAATAATCCAGGTCGCCACAATCCGCCGTAAATGAGCGGTAAGGACCATGGTAATTATCAAGCTCCTTGCCGAAATCGAACACGCAATCCGCCAAGGTGTCGTAGAAGAGGCCGAAGGCGGTGCCGAGGTCCGGTCTGCAGGTGAGATAGAACGGGATGTGTTTATAGAGCGGATCGGAGGTTCGCGCGTTATACCCCATGGCATCGACATTGGTCATCCGGTAACGCTCACCGGCCCGGTCCATGTCGCCAGCACGCTCTCCAAGCCCAAAATATTTCTCGCCGCGCTCGCGCCGCAGATAGTGATAGGCGCGATCGTCCCACCATCCAAAATTATAGGCTTGCGTCGCCCTATCGCTTGCAACCGGCCACCACTCGTTTTTCAGCCGCAGTGCCCATGAACAGAAAAATCCCTCAAGACGGATGGTGAGCCGGACAGCCGCGGTCTCGATACGCAGGCTTTTCCCGTCGTTTTCGAGCGCGAATTCGGGAAGAGTGAATCCGCCAAGGTCGAAACGATTGCGGCCATCCTGGGCGACATCCTCGGCGCCTGGAGCGATCGCAAAGGTCCGCCGTTGATCGAGCCGCCCTCCGGGCAAGACGAGAACACGAATGATATCCTCTTCGAGCACGAAGATGTTGACCACATCGCCTTCATCGCTGGCGAGCGTTACCTGGCCCGTTTCGCGCGCTCTCAGTGCGAACCGCGGAGGAGTCGCGAGCGAGTTCAAATAACCCCCCTCACATAACTCTCCTCACGGGGCGGAATGGGTCCGCTCTTTGTTCACCAATCGTGCATTGTTCCGTCTTCGAGCCGGCTGATCGGCAGACTAGCTGGCCGGTAAGGGTATTTCGCCGCCAGCGTCTCGTCTTGATCAACCCCGTGGCCGGTAGCTTCGCCAGGGTGCATGAATCCATCCTTGAAACTATAGGCATGAGGGAACACTGCATCGGTTTCGGGCGAATGGCGCATATATTCCTGGATGCCGAAATTCGGCACGGAAAGATCGAAATGCAGTGCCGCGCCCATGCAGACCGGCGAAAGATCGGTCGCGCCATGACAACCGGTACGAACCCTGTAAAGATCGGCGAGGCTTGCGATGCGGCGCAGATGAGTGATGCCTCCGGCATGGACGACGGTCGTGCGGATGTAGTCGATGAGTTGCTCCTCGATCAGCGTCTTGGCGTCCCATATCGAATTAAAGACTTCGCCGGCAGCGAGCGGTACTGTCGTGTGCTGCCGGATCAGCCGGAAAGCCGCTGGATTGTCCGCGGGCGTCGGGTCCTCCAGCCAGAAGGGCCGATACGGCTCTAGATCCTTGCCGAGGCGGGCGGCCTCGATGGGGGTCAGCCGGTGATGAACGTCATGCAGCAGGTGCACGTCCCATCCAAGCGCCTCGCGCGCGGCCTCGAAAAGTTTAGGGACCGTCGGCAGATATTTCGAAGTCGACCAAACGGTCTCTGTCGGAAGAGAGGCATCGGCCGGCTCATAGAAGAGTTTATCTCGCGAGACCCCGTAAGTTGCCGCAAGACCCGGCACGCCCGATTGTAGCCGGATCGCTTTGTAGCCCATCCCCCGATAGCGCAGGGCCTCGGCCACGGTCTCCTCAACGTCATTCCCATTGGCATGACCATAGACCATGACCCCGCTCCGGCTCGCGCCACCCAGGAGCTGATAAAGCGGCAAGCCCGCCTGCTTAGCCTTGAGATCCCAAAGGGCCGTGTCGACCGCGCCTATTGCGGTCATGGTCACCGGGCCCCGCCGCCAGTAGGCGCCCCGATAAAGGTATTGCCAAATGTCCTCGATCGCTTGCGCATCGCGGCCAATCAGAACAGGATTGACATGCTCGGCCAAATAGCTTGCGACCGCCAGCTCCCGCCCGTTCAACGTCGCGTCGCCAAGACCATAAAGTCCTTGGCTGGTCTCGATCCGCAAGGTGACAAAGTTGCGCCCGGGGCATGTGACGATGACGCGGGCATCCGTGATCTTCAGCATGTGTCCTCAGGGTGCGAGATTTTGGCGGGAACGACGGCGCCGGGATAGCTGACGACGCGACTAGCGATTTTAAGCGCTGCACGAGCCGCGTCCAACGGCGTCGCGCCGCCGAGCCGCCCAGCGAGATAGGCACCCGTAAAGGCATCACCAGCACCGGAAGTGTCCTTGATTTTTGCGGGCGGGGCCGGCAGCGCAACTTCATCACCATTGGTCACCACGATGCAGCCCTGTGCGCCAAGCGTGAGTGCGATTTCCTGGGCACCGGCGGTGCGGAATGCATCGATCTGGGCGCCTGGCTCATTGGTACCATAGAGCAGCGCCGCGTCCTCCCCGCTAGCCCGGACGATATCGGCGATTTCGATCATTGGCAGGATCGCCTTCCGCGCCGCGTTGAGATCACGCCACAGTGCTAGGCGTACATTTGCATCGAACGCGATCCGTCCCACTCGACCCTTCAGCGACGCCAAGAGATCGATCGCCTCGTCCCGTGCCTCGTCCAGCAAAATCGCTAAGGAAATGCCCGAAAGATAGACAAGATCCACACCCATCAGTTCATCGGCGCCGCCGTTCCGCATGAGAAGCGTGAACCAATGGCGCGCGGCCGACGAAGAGCGCCAGTAGTGAAAACGCCTCTCACCCGCTGCGTCGAGCTCGATCATGTAAAGACCCGGCTCACCGCCTTGAACCGGGAAGGCGGACGTATCCTCTAACCCATCGGCGGCAAAGGCGGTACGCATCGCGCGGCTTAGCGGGTCGTCGCCAGTCGCAGTGAGGAACGCAACGCGCAGCCGCGGGGCTGAGCGCTTGAGGTAAACAGCCGTGTTGTAAGCATCGCCCGCAAAAGCACGCGCGTAAAGATCTCCATCGATCTGCCTCAGTTCCACCATACACTCGCCAATGCAAACGGCGCGCATCAGCCGGCCTTATCGAGGAGGACGGCTCGGACAGAAGGTTCGGTGCGAAAGGGCGCGGGAAAGAGCATCGCATCATCAAGCGCTGCCTCCATGTCCCGTCCTCCAGCCGCCCAGTTGGCCAGCCGCGCGGCCTGCGGGTCCTTCACTATGCCATGGCTTGCGAGTTGAAGCCAGGCGCACACGATGGAGGCGAGCCGTTGGCACGTCCGCCCAGCGCGCGCATTAGTGACTAAAAGCGGAAAGATACGCTGCGCGAGCTTGGCCGAACCATCTTCGCCAATCTGGGTGAGCTTGTGATTGATCATGGGATTGGCAAAGCGCGCACGAATCTTTCGCCAGTAGTCCGCGACCGGCAAATCCGTCAGCGCTGGCGCAATTTCTCCGGCGATCGTTAATTCCAGGAAGCAGGACAGCTCCGGATCACAGATTGCCTCTCGCACCAGCGCGTAGCCTCGCTGGAGGCCGATATAAGCCACCGCCGAATGGCAGGCGTTCAGCACATGCAGCTTGAGCCGCTCATAGCCTTCGACATTAGCGACAAGCTCGGCGCCAGCCTGATCCCATGCCGGGCGTGGACCAGCGAACCTGTCCTCGATCACCCACTGGGCGAAAGGCTCGCGGCTGACACACGCTTCGTCGATCATTCCCAAGGCGTTTGCGACGCGGCGGCGGCTCTCCTCCGTGGCAGCGGGCACGATGCAATCGACCACGGTCCGTGGAAAGGTTACGTTTCGTTCAATCCAATGGGATAGCGCTCCCCTCCCTTGAGTATTCCACCGGACCGCGAATGTGAGGGCGGCGGCCTCGAGCTTACGCCCGTTGCTGGCGAGGTTGTCGCAGCTGATCACGGTTAGAGGGCCGCTCTCCCGCTTGCGGCGCTCGGCAAAGCCGTGAACGAGCCAGCCAATAGCGGAGCGCGGACAATCGGACTCGGCTAGATCATGGACGATATCCGGTTGAGCTTCATCGAGTTTATCATCGGCGCCAAGGCAATAGCCCTTCTCGGTTATCGTCAGAGTGATCACCCGGGTTTCGCGCGCGGCCAGCGCCGCCAGCACCTCGCCGGGTTGCGCGGTTGCCGCCAGTGCCTGGCGGATCGCGCCCACGACACGGTATTGCGGCGCCTGCGAAAGCGTCTCAACGGTGTAAAGGCAATCCTGCGCGTTGAGCGCTTCAGGGATATCCGGCCGCCGCAGCGCCACGCCGATCGAACCCCAGTCACCGCCTGCGGCCAAAATTGCATCCTCGGTGAAAACGGCGAGATGGGCTCGGCTAAAAGCGCCGACGCCAAGATGGACAATGCCCGGCCGCAGCCGTTTGAAATCATAGCCGGGCCGCTGAACCTGCGGAGACGCCCGGTTGAGCGTGAGAGCGCCGAGCCTCTCAATCACAGCCGGTACGCCAGCTTGGCAAGATTATAAGCGAGATCGATCGCAAGCTCGGCGGCCTCGTCCTCCTCGAGCCGGCCGGTGGCGACGAGCTCGGCGAGATACGCGCAATCAATTCGCCGCGCGAGATCGTGGCGGGCTGGAATCGAAAGGAAAGCCCGGGTGTCGTCGTTGAAGCCGACGGTATTGTAAAATCCCGCCGTCTCGATAGTTTGGCGGCGGAACCGCAGCATGCCCTCGGGCGAATCGTGAAACCACCAAGCCGGTCCGAGCCGCAGGCAGGGGTAATGGCCGGCAAGCGGCGCGAGCTCGCGGGCATAAGTGCTCTCATCCAGAGTAAACAGGATCAAGGTGAAATCGGACCGCATGCCGACCCGGTCGAGGAGCGGTTTCAAGCCGCCGACATAGTCCGAGCGGGTCGGAATGTCCGCGCCCATGTCGCGCCCGAAGCGGCGCAAAAGCCAGGGGTTGTGATTGCGCCACGAGCCGGCGTGTAGCTGCATGACCATGCCATCGTCGCAAGCCATCTGCGCCATCTCGGTCAGCATTTGGGCGCGAAATAGCTCGGCGTCGCCGGGTTCGGCGTGTCCGCGGAGGATGCGGTCAAAAAGGCTCCTCGCCTCGGCGTCCGCGAGGTCGGCCGTCCGCGGAGTCGGATGGCCGTGGTCGGTTGCCGTCGCGCCGTGCGCGCGGAAAAAGGCGCGGCGGGCTATGAGCGCGGTAAGATACCCGCTCCAATGGCTTGTATCCTCGCCAGTGAGCTCACCAAGGCGACGTAGATTGGCAACGAAATCCTCGCGGTCCGGGTCGACGACATCGTCTGGACGGAAAGTGGTGATCACCCGTCCCCGCCAACCCGACTCCTGGATCGCGCGGTGATGACAAAGCGGATCGAGCGCGCCTTCGGTGGTTGCGAGCACCTCGACCCCAAAGCGTTCGAACAGGGCGCGCGGCCGGAACGCAGGATCTCGAAGAGCCGCCTCGATGGTGTCAAAGTAAAGATCAGCCGTTTGCTGATCAAGTCGAACCTTAATGCCAAACACATCGGCGAACACATGGTCGAGCCAGAGTCGTGAGGGCGTGCCGCGAAAAAGCCGGTAGTGCTCGGCGAAACGCCGCCAGATGGCGCGCCGGTCGGCATCAAAAGGCGCTCCGTCTCTAGGCTGAACGCCAAGCCTTTCCAGCGTCACACCTTGGCTGACGAGGAGGCGCAAGAGGTAGTGATCCGGCCACAGCAGCAGGCTAACGGCGTCTCCAAACGCTGCGTTAGAGGCAAACCACGCCGGATCAGCGTGGCCATGGGGGCTCAGATAAGGCAGATGCACGATCTTGGCGAAGAGCCGCTTCGCGACGTTCCGCGCCGTAGGCTCGGCGGGAAAGAACCGCTCGGGATCAAGCAGAAGCGGCTGGGGCATCGCGGCATTGCAGCTCGTGAACCATCTTAAACTCGCGGCACCCCCCAAAACAATTGTTAGATTAGCGCGTTACATACCTTCAACCTCGAGAGTAAAGTCGATATTGCCCCGCGTTGCATGGCTGTAGGGACAAATTTTTTCGTGGGTCTCCTGCACAAGCTGGCGCGCCTCATCCGCTGAAAGCGCGGGAATTCTCACATGCATGCGCACGGCAATACCAAAGCCGCCGCCCTCGCGAGGACCGACCGAAGTCTGGCAGGTCACAACGGCGCCAGAAACATCCTTTTTGCGCTGGCGCGCCACAAATTCCAGCGCGCCGCCAAAGCACGCCGCATAACCAGCGGCGAAAAGATGCTCGGGTGTTGTCGTATTGGGCAAGCCAGGCCCGCCCATTTCCTTGGGTACAGAGAAGTTTACGCTGACCGAATGGTCCGTCGTCTCCGAATGTCCATTGCGCCCGCCGGTGTTGACTGCGGTCGCTGTAACGAGTGGTTTAATGGTGTAAACGGCCACTGAAAATCTCCCTTTAATTTCGGATCGGACTTGCCAACTCCGGCGCCCGGTGGGCCAGCAGAGCGCTGTCGAATCAGTCCAAAGTGGCGCTCGATCCCCGTCAGCTCATGAAAAACCATATCACGCTCGCAACGATCGCAATTGCCAACGCCGCTGCGAGCGTGACAATGGCACCGCGCTGAAGCCATCTTTGGCGTTCTGGAGAGTTACCCAACCCAAAGGTGGCTGGAATAAGATAGAGCAGGAGAGCGACCAAAAACAGCGCGGTCAGGAGCTGCTCAAGGTCGGAAGCTAGGTTTTGCGGCTGTGGCATTCTGGCTGGTTTCTAACAGGTTTATGCCACCATGGTGAGTTGACATCGCATTTGGCTCGCCATGAATAGCCCGAAGACTAGGCGCTAATAATTTGAAAGGACCAAATCCTCGGCCTCGACTTTCATCGCAACAAATTCGCGCACAAGAAGCCGTGAGAAGACTGACCCCCGTTCTGCAAAACGTAGCGCAAGGACAAGCGGCACCGGCGCCCGGCCGTGGCCCTGAGCGGGGGATCGGCCGGCGATCTATTCAATCATAGAGACCTTTAAACTCAATGGGGTCGAGCCTCTCGCCTATATAACCGGCGTCATGCAAAAAACCGCCGCGGACTGGCCAATAGCCAGATCGAAGAGCTTAGCCATGGGCCTGGTCAAAACTGGAACAACACCACGCCGCCTGGTCCGCCGGGCCTTCAGATCACGCTTACCGTTGCTGCCGAACTTGAAGATCTAGCGGTTGCAACGTCGACCGACGACGTGCGATTTCTCACTGAGCCCGAATTTTTGACAATGTAAAGGGCGGACACGACGCCGATGGCGCGTAGTAAAACCCTCGCAAGGACCTTAGGAGAAGACGGCTTGCTTACGAGATCGTGTCATCATCGAACGCGTCAGTCTTGCGAATTACCCCGATCGAACCCGGGCTTACTTGCCTCCGTTTTTTGGAGATTTTTAGTCGATAGTGGCCGGTTGACGCGCCCATGAAGGGACTCGGCAGAAAATGAAAGCAAAAAACCATTTTGCATTGATATTTGCGAGTGTATGTCTGCAGTTGCTGCGGCCGGTGCCGGTCTTAGCGGCAGACGATATTGTCAAGCAATTCAGTGCCGGCTTTGGCGCCAACTCTGTCGGCATTGTTGATGCCGGTGAAGATGTTGAGATTGCCGGGCCGCAGGCCATTTATGCTGGCGATGAGGGTACGATTTATTTGCTCGATCAGGTCAATGCCCGGGTCGTTGGCTTCGACGCAAAGGAGCCCGGCGCCCGCACCCGCTCGCTTGCGCTGCCTGAAGGCGTGGAACCAACCGATCTTATCGTCGTCAAAAGCAGCATTTACGTTTGGGACGGCAAGCCGATCTCGCTCGAATCTTCCGGGGGTAAACTAACCCGTAGTGTGGTTCCAGGCGGCGGCGCGGAGAGCGCCGCACTGTCCATGTTCGGGCAGATGGGATCGGAACAACTCTCGCCGGACGAGAGTGGAACTCGATCGCCCACGCCAGCAGGCGTGCGCCGCGCCGGCCAGCAGCTCGTCTCGACCCACGGCAAGGGTGCCGTCACGGTTGAGGTCAGTCGCGACAAAAATGAGCTCGAAGCCCTGCTTGATGTGCGCCAGCAGGGAGCACCGAAGTTATTGGCCAAACTGCAACTCAAAGTTAGTGGCAAGCTCGGCACAGTTGAATTTCTCAACATTGATCGCCAAGGCCGGATGTTCGTGCTTGCCGAGAATATTCCGTCCGTTGCAAGTGAAGGCGCATCGACCTTCGTCGCCCGTTTTTCGCCGAACGGAGCCCTCGAGGGCATACATGAATTACCGCTGAACCCAGCTGTCGCCCTCTCCCGCCGCTTCGTCACTATCTCGCCCGACGGCGATGTATATTTTCTGCGCACCAGCAAGGGCGTGGTCGATGTCATTGGTGTCGGCTTCCGGCTCATGCAGAACGCAAAAGTCATCGATGTACGCGGTCCGGCCGCTGGTCATACGGATGTCCTTAACGATAAAAAAAGTGCCATCGCTGCGGTACGGCCACTAACGCGCGCCTGGGTACTTCAGAACGCCCGCGGGTTCGAGGGTACGACTTGGCGGCTTAACGGGAATGCTTACGGACCCGATCCGGACAGGCATTGCTCCGGATTCAATCGCATCCGGCGTCCAGGGTATTTGATTGGGCGAGCCGGTGAGCAGGTGCGCGGCATTCCCTATTGCTGGGGTTGCCAGGGTTCTTTAACCCAGATTACCAACAAGATTGAACGCGGCGTGCTCGCGGGAAATGTCTGCACCCACGATGCGCCTCGCTTCGATGTGGCTGGTGTCGACTGCTCCTCCTTCGTCAGCGCCGCCTGGGGGCTGTCAACTCATTTCACCACCATGGCCATCCCCTCAATTGCTCCGCGGCTCTCCAATCCGTGGGATCTAAAACCAGGCGACGCGTTGAACAAGCCGGGATCTCATGTGATGCTCTTCGTCGGCTTTACCCCAGACCGTAAAGCCGAGGTGTTCGAGGCTTCCCCCGGAGGCTGCAACGGGCGCGTTTGCCACAATGTCTATCCGTTGGCCTCATTGCTCGCTCGCGGTTATGAGCCCCGCCGGTTCCGGGGGCTGTTGGATTGAAGCAGCACGGGCGACTACTCGGCGACCTCAACTTGGTATCCATTTTCTTCGAGCAACCGGAGCAGGCCTTCCTTTCCCGGCAAATGGGCCGCCCCGATGGCAATGAACGCGCCGCCTCGCTTCAACAGGGGAAGAGCGCGATCGCGCATGCGATAAGTGCGCAAAGTGATGACCCGGTCGAGAAAAGCCGGGGGGATCTGCGCCCCGGTGACGCCGGGAATTGGCTCGGCTGATCGAATCCACGCAAGTAAACCACCGATGTCCCCTTCCTTGTAGCGGGCGATCGCGGTCTCTTCGGCATCCTCGCCGTGGTCCGCCTGGCGCAAGAGTGAGATGAGGAGGTTACGCTCGGTTTCGTGCGGCAGACCGTCGGCGATATCAAGCTGCTCGATGATTGATTCAAGGCCTATGATCTCGATCTTGTTTTTGTGTGCAAGCTGAGCGACCAGCTCGTCGACGTAGGGCGCTCCTCGGCCACGGCTCTCGCAGTCGGGCCGGTCGAGCAGAAAGGCGAGTGCTGCCGGTTTGAGTGTTTGGGCCAGCGATTTCGGCAGGCCTTTGCGGGCGAGGAGATCTTCGAGTTGTTCAAAATCTGCTTCGCTTAGCAACTGGGCTGCCCTTTGGTTCTCACCGGCAAGTATCGCGCGGCGCCAGGCGGCCGGGCTTTCCGCAATGAGTCGGCGAAGGACAGCTCCCGTCTCGATGGATTCCAAAACGACGATCTTCGACTCCGCTAGTGCGGCCCGCAGCCGCGGCGAGAAGCCCGTGATTCGCTGATCAGACGAATGCAGGGTCGCGAAGATGTAGGACGGCTGCGCTCCCACTTGAAAGAGGCGGAACAGCTTGCCGTGGCGAAACGGCATTGCGCTTGCCGCGGCCACGATGTCGGCGTAGGCAGCAGGCGCCTCCGATTTGAGCGCTGGGAAAAGGTCTTTTCCGTTGCACTCGGCTTGCGCGGCGCTTGACGCAGAAAGGCTAAATCCAAGCACGGCGGCGAGGGCAATGACGCGGGCACGGTAGCAGGAATGCATCGGCTGCCCTTCGTGTCCAAACTGCGCAATGTAGTTTGTCGCTTTTGGCCTGGCCAAAGTGGTGCTCCGCGCGGCGAAGAGCAACAGTTTCCGGCCGTTACAGCGACAAATCTAGGGGGAGCAGCTTTTCCGAAGCTGGCGATGCGCGGCGAGAAGAACCCACTCGCAAAGAGAAGCTACAACGGTTGCGTCGCTCAAACTCGAGCTACCTCTCACCATTGATAGCGGACGCCTGCTTTGCCGCCGGCACCGATAAGGCCTTGCCCGCCGCGCACATCGCCCTGCAGAAATGCGCTCAGTCCCGGGCCCAAATCGAAATTGAACGACAGAAGGCCGCGGCCGCGGACTTGACCTTGATCGGCATGGGCCAAGATGTTGTTGCCCAAGAACCCTCCACCCGGAATAAAACCGCCAGACACTAAGACGTCGTCATAGGCAAGCCCGGTGAGGATCATGACTGTGTGAATTCCACTGGGAAGGACAAAGTCCGTGCCAAATCGCGCACCGCCTTGCACCATCACCAGCGTGCCATCCTGAAGCCCCAAATTGGCGGCGCCGCTGCCATAACTTGTATTGGTGTATTGCGCGCCAACCGTCGGCTCGATCCAGTAACCTGGATAAATCGTGAACCTGTAATTGAGATCACCAAAGAGCGTTCCCGCAAGCAAGCTCGTTGAACCAGAGCCTGAAGCGACGAAGTTAAAGGCCGGCAGAACGCTTCCATCAGCTAGAACGCCGCCATTCGTAAAGGCGAGATTGTCGATAAAGTTCTCGTTGAGGCTAAAGGCATCCGCCTTCATCAGGAAATCGGCTGAAAAACCATTGTTGAAGTAACTCGCATAGAGGCCCGCCGATGGGCCATAAATATTGGCGTTCATTTGCCCCGACCCATTGCCCACGACGGACAAATCGGACGAGGTCGCGGTGGTGTTCAGTTTCAGATTTGAATGCACGAAACCCGCCATGGCCCCGACGATGATGCCATCATTGGGGAATAAAACGTTGCGGGTGGTCAAATCCGCGCCGACTTGGAAACCAACGGTGCCGGTCTGGCTTTGGACGTTGAGCCCGACGGGAGCGCCTGCTCCGGTATCGGCGAAAATAATGGACGGGCTAGATGCGTCACGGTGCTCGTAGTCGCCAAGAACATCGGCCCAGCTGGCAAAGCGAACGGCCGGCTCGATGGGAACGGGTGGTGGCGGGGGAGCTTTTTCGCGGCGCACGATCTTTGCCGGTGGAAGTTGCTCTTCCTTGGGCCGGACGGCGGCTTTGGCTTTTTTCACCTTTTTTTGCGGCGCGGCCGGCAGGGGTGAAACCGGCGGGGCAGTCTCTTGCTCGACCACCGGCTTGGCAGTTGTTATCTTTTTTTGCGGCTGCAGAGGCGGGGGCACAGGCGGAACGGTCTCCTCCGTGACAGCTACTGTCTCCGGCACGGGCGGCGCAATGCGCTCGCACTCGCCATCGACGCGATGAAACCCTTCGGCGCAGCGTTCTGCCTCCGTCTTCCGGCGATCCTCGATTTTGGTGATGGTGTTGCGCGAAGTTTCCTGTGTCGTTGTTTGGCCAAGCTCGGTCAAGGCCTGGCTGGCAAGAGCGGCGCCCGAGAAGGCGCTCGGATCGAGAGCGGAACCGTTATTGGTGCATGTGCCGTTGAGCAGCCCAACGCCAGTCACGGTTTGATTGACGATCACGGCCGCTGTCGGGGACGCTGCTCCGGTGCAAGTGCCGCCTCGCAAGGGGCACACGGCTGCGCCGGCGGCGTTGAACGAACAGGTTGCGTTATTTGTCGCCGTGCAAGTTCCAGCATTTCCGGCAGTCGGAGGAGTTGTCCCCGTGCAAAAACCAGGGTCACCGACTTGTGGGCAAATCGCCTGCCCTGCACTGAAGGTGCAAGCGGGGGTTGCACACGGCGCGGCGTTTGAGCACGGGGCTCCTGTTAGGCTGCAAGTAGCTCCCTCTGCGCCAGGCACGCATACATTGTTGCAGGTTCCTGGGTTAGCCGGGGCCGGCGGAACAACTCCTGTGCAAGCGCCACCCGCCAAGGGGCAAACCGCCGCATTCGCCGCGTTGAAAGTACAGTTGGCAGGGCCCGTTGTCACAGAGCATGTCCCCGGTGTTCCCGGCTTCGCCGGGGTCACCACGACAGGCCGGATCACCGATGACGGGCAGAGTCCATTCGCACGCGCCTCGATGAGCCCGCTTAGCCACACCAAGCCTGCTAGGCAGCAGTACAAAATCGCTCGCAACTTGCCCGTTCTATTGGTGCGCATGGTATTTCCCCCTGGCTCAGGCATCTCAAGGAGCCCCTCCTTCAACGAGCCTTTATCGACGGTAACAAATCATGGCGGTCCGGTCCGTGATATATTCATCACACTCTACAGTAAAAAACGCGCTCGCCAGCAACCGGATTCATTGCGGCGCTCGTCATTGCTAAGAGGGGTGGCTCGGCCGTTGTTCCGTGGTATGAGATTTTATTTCTAAAACTGTTATGCAGTTACGTTATTTAGGACCACGGCAATGTTGATAAGCGGGCTGATTGTAAACCGTATCATTGCACTCGCGTTTGGCTTATTTTTGGCACTTCCTGCCGTTCAAAACGCTGATGCGGCCAATCGCAATCGTCACAGGGATGCCGGCGCACCTCAGGAGGACTCTGCGAGCGTCGATCGTGATCATCAGCTCTGCGATCACTCGCTGGCAAATCCCGCCGCCGGCATTCCCGCGTGCACCCGCCTGATCGACCGCGAGGGCGATGGTGAAAATACTGCCGGCTATTATAACAATCGGGGAGTGGCGGAGATTGGCACCGGCGACCTCAATAGCGCAATCGACGATTTTGCTAGCGCTCTGAGCCGGAAACCGGATTTTTTTGATGCACTCAAAAATCGCGGGATCGCGTATCACATGCTGGGCCGCTATGATGACGCGATCCGGGATTTCAACCGTGCGATCGAGCTCGACAGCAAACAAGCCGCGATCTACAACGCTCGCGGCACCTCACTCTTTCGGAAAGATGAATTCGATCAGGCCATCGCCGATTATGATAAGGCCATTGAGCTTGATGGCACTTATGCCAAGGCCTACGTCAATAGGGGCCAGGCTTTTGCAGCGAAGAGACAGTTCGATCGCGCAATTGCCGATTTTGATGCCTTCATAAAGCTTGCTCCGAAGAACCCTTTGGGTCTCATTCAGCGCGGCGATGCACGCAAGGAAAAGGGCGATTTTAGCGGCGCCATCACCGATTATAATCTGGCGATCGGCCTCGACCCTAAGAGCTGGGAGGCCTACACCCACGAGGGTGAGGCGAAGCGGCTCAACGGCGATCTAGCTGGCTCGTTGGCCGATCACGACAAGGCCATCGAACTCAATACCAACCCCAAGGAAGCTTATGTCAATCGCGCGCTGACCCTCAAAGATCAGGGAAAGTATGATCAGGCGGCGGCTAGCTGCGATAAAGCAATTCTCATTGATCCAAATTATTCTCCCGCCTTTTTAAATCGCGGCCTGATCCGGCGCCTTAGCGGTGATCTAAAGGGATCGGCGAACGATCTTGACAGAGCCGTGGCCCTCGATCCGCGATTTCACCTGGCGCTTAGTTTTCGTGGAGACACACGCCGGGACCTTGGAGACAGTGCTGGCGCCTTGAGTGATTACTCGCAAGCGATCGCCTTGTGGCCCGATTTTATCCCGGCTTACGTGGGGCGCGGTCTGACTTACGAGAAGGTCGGCGATCCAGAAAAGGCCAAGGCAGATTTTGATAAGGCGATGAAGCTGCCGCCATCCCCCGACGGGCTCGCCAACCCAGCTCAGCAGGTGGCACGCACGCACCTGGCTGAGCTCGCGACCAAATTGGTGCCCCACCCTGACGAATTGGCTGCGCTCAGCGCGAAGGCAGAGCGGGAGGCGGCCGAGAAAGCGAAGCAAGAGCTTCAGCGCGCAAAGGAAGAAGCTGACCGCAGGGTAAGAGAGGCGACCGAGGAATCAAAGAAGGTCAGAGAGGAGCTCGAGCGCCTGCGAACAGAGGCCGAGCGCAGAGCGAAAGAAACCCCGGATGTTATTCCTGATCCAGGCACAAGGGTCGCGCTAGTCATTGGCAATTCTCGATATCAGAACGTGGAATTCTTACCCAATCCGCAGCGGGATGCGGAGGCGGTCGCGGACGCATTGAAACAGCTCGGGTTCCGCACGACGCTCCTTAAAGATATAACGCTTAAAGAGCTCCTCAGCGCCCTCGAATCGTTTGGGGAATTGATAAAGCAAGGAGCGGATTGGTCAGTCATCTACTTTGCAGGACACGGCATTGAAATAGGCGGTATCAACTATATTATCCCGGTTGACGCCAGTTTGATGTCGGATTCAGCCGTGAAGTACGAAGCCGTGCCGCTCGATGACCTTTTGTCGGTCGAGGAAAAGGCAAGGAAGCTGCGTATTGTGATTTTGGATGCTTGCCGCAACAATCCGTTCGTTCCAAAAATGAAGTTCAGCGTCGCTTCGCGGTCCGTCGGCCGTGGCTTCGCAAGGGTTGAACCACAAGCCAGCACTCTTATCGCTTTTTCTGCGGGGGACGGTCAGACGGCGAACGATGGTGAAAGTGAGCACAGCCCCTTTACCCAGGCATTCTTGAAAAACGTCAACCAGCCGCGAATGGAAGTTGGCATGCTTTTCCGCCGAGTGTACGATCAGGTTCGGATTGCGACTAATGGTCAACAGCTACCGGCTACCCATTACTCGCTGCCTGGAGAACTTTTTTATTTCGCGACGAAGTGACAACTTATTTGCCCAGCCTTACGGACTCGTTCCCTCGGTCGATGGGCGGATTGCTGCACCAAGCTGCCTGGGAAGCCTTGGACATGGTTAGCAATGACATAGGGCCGCTGATTATTGCGTTGCTCCTGATTCTCTCGTGGCCCGCCTACGCAAATGATAGCGCGATTGAACTTAGCATCGGGGGCGTGACATTTACGCCATCCGATACCGTGTCCATGGAAGAAGAAATTTTGACGATCACGCCGGAAACCGTGAAGGTCGTTTACCGCTTCTTAAACCGGGCGCAGGCTCCCGTGACGTTGATAGTTGGGTTTCCCCTGCCGGAGATCGACCTGTCGGAACAGGACGTCTTGTATGCAATCCCAAGCGGTGATCCGGTAAATTTTGTTGATTTCAAAACCAAAGTGGACGGCAAGGCCGTCAATTTCGATGTCGTACAAAGAGCTCGACTGGGAGCCAAAGACATCACTGCTGCCGTTCGCGAGGCCGGTCTTCCAATCCTGTTGTTGGGGAGCGAAACACAAACGCGTATTGCCGCTCTTCCGCACGATATTCATGCGAGGCTGATCAATGATGGTCTTCTCATTCCAGCCGGCTCCAATGAGAAGGGTGAAAAGACGTTTGGACCGGCATGGTCAGTTGCGACCTATTTTATTAGAAAACAGGTTTTCCCTCCTGGACAAATCGTCGTGGTTGAGCATTCCTACAAGACAAGCTTGGGCGCGAGCCAAGACACGGTTCTACGTAAGGCGTTACGAAATAGCGAGGGAATGGCTGAGATATTGGATCGCTATCGCAAGGAGTATTGCCTTCCCGACGACTTCCTCCGGGGCGTTGACAAGCTTGCTGGCGATGATCCAGCGAATACCGCCGGAGTGCAGGAGCGGCGCATCGACTATGTCCTAAAGACAGGGTCAAACTGGGCAGGGCCTATCAAGGGCTTTCGCCTGGTCGTCGATAAGGGCCGGGCGGATCGTCTGGTGAGCTTCTGTTTCGACAACGTGAAGAAGATTTCCCCAACTGTCTTCGAGGCGAATTTGGAAAATTTTGTGCCGGCGCGGGATTTGAAGATCTTGCTGATCGGGAAGTATTAGACTTCTTGAGTACACGATCACTTGTCAAAAATTCGCTTATGCGCTGCTTCCATGGGTATTGGTACCAGTCCATGACAAGGGTCTAGCTGCTCAGGGGGTGCGAATTTTGATGTCGGCCTGGCCATCCGGTCCTCAAAGTAATAGTATGGATGTTTCGAGGTGGCAGCCATGCAATTGCCATTGAAATATCCTCACTTGCACTGGTGTAGAAAGTGGGTGACTTGCGCTTTTCTCGCTGGTCTAGTGCTCGCAACGACTGATACCCCTATCTTGGCCGATCAGTGTTTAGGGGCGCTTGCTGCTTTCAATCGAGCTGTTGACGATAGTCAATTTCAGACGGCGCAACAGCAAATTGACCAAATGGGGGGCGATGCAACATGCGGCAGCTATTTGATCCCGGCAAAGCGCCGGCTTGCGGCAGCGCGTCTGGCAACGGCGCAGAAGCTCATGGCCGGAGAGCGCCCGTCCCGCGAGTATCTTAATTTGCTTATCGACGCCGATCGTCCGGGCGTGCTTTGGCAGGCGGCAGCGACGCTCGCCGAGGTTCACTTCGGGGAGCGTCAATTTACCGAAGCGGCGCGCGGCTTTGATCAAGCAATCGAGATCGTGAAGAACGAGACGTTGACACCCAAGGCTCCGCCGCAGCCTGAAATTGAAGATTTGCTCTCGCGCGCTATCCAAGCCCGCCTCCTTGCGGCCAATCTCCCGCATAGCACGGAAGGCGGCGGGTTTGTCGCAACCCCTGTCCGCGATGGCCGCTTGGGTGGAATTTTTTCTCCGCGCGTTCGAGGTATCATCCCGCGTGTCGTCCCCATGCCCATAACCTTCGATTATCGGTCTGCAAGTCTCACGCCTGAAGGCGAACAGGCGGCCACAGAACTCGCCCGCGCCATCGAAGAGCAGCAACCAGCACACATCTCCCTCATCGGGCACACCGATAGCCGAGGCGGTCATGAGTACAACATGAAGCTTTCACTGGCGCGAGCCCAAACCGTCGCGGCTTTCCTTAAACAGCGCAATATTGATATGCCAATTGAGGCGAGTGGCGTTGGCGCAGATGAGCCGCTACCTTTGAGCAATATAAAAGGCCTCACTCAAGAAGACATCAACGCGCTAAATCGGCGCGTCGAATGGCGCCGTGAATGATAATTGGCTATGTTCACTCTGCGTCCTTTCCACCAATTGCGCGATGCCTGGATTAGTGTAATTTGCATTATTTCGTTTTTTGCTACCGCGTGCGCGGAGCCCAGGCCAGCTATTCTTGTCGAGAACCCTGGTCAAATCCACGCGCTGGTCATCGGCATCGACAACTATCATCATATAGCACATCTTAAAGGAGCGGACGCGGACGCCCGAGACATACAAGCTTCGTTACTCCGGATCGGAATTGAGGACGTTACTTTGTTACTCGACGATGAGGCCGACCGTGAGTCAATCTTGCGAGCTGCCGATGGTCTCCTCTCACGGCTTAAGCCAGGTGACTTAGTCATTTTGACTATCGCTGGCCACGGTGCGCAAGAGCCGGAGCGAATCAAGGGGTCCGAACCGGATGGAAAGGATACTGTTTTTTTGCTCGCAGGCTTTGCAGCTGCCGGCGAGGGCACAAGGCAGCGTATTTTTGACAAGGAATTTAATCATCTTCTGAGAAGTTTTGAGGCGGCCGGCGCGCGTATTTTGTTTGTAGCCGATACATGTTCGGGGGGGGGCTTGGCACGCGAAGTCGATCCCAGAGCTTCCGAAATGAGTTATCGCTCGACACCGAGCTACAAGGTCACGGACGACGAACTCAAGCCGATCGCGACCTCCGCCGACGCCTTCACGACCTCTCTCAGTTTCGATAAGACCATCTTTCTCGCCGCTGCGGATAAGAACAGCAAAGCTCCGGAAATCAAGCTTCCTGGGGTAGACAGCTATCGCGGCGCGCTAAGTTACGCTTTTGCACGGGCCCTCGAGGGCGCAGCCGATACTAGTGGCGACGGCAAGATTACGGTCAAAAAATTGTTCGACTACGTCCACCAAGTCACCTATCAGCTTTCTGACGAGCGTCAAAATATAGTCTCCGCGAGTGCACCAAATCTCGACACTGGCACCGAAGTGGTCGTGTCTCGCTCTGTCAACATTGTGAACCCGCAAGCTCCACGCTCCATGCAACCCGCTGACATGGGCCAAACATGGGGGAAATCGTTGCGGCATTCGCCCGTCCGCATCGCGGCCGTAGACAACAATAATGCCCAATTGGAGGGGTTAAGTCCTGAAACCAAATATGAGACGGTACTGTCCACCCAAGATCCGGACTTGATTTGGGACGCCCAGTCTGGTGACATTATCTCTGGCGGTGACGTCATTGCGCGCCGGGCTGATAAAGGCAACCTGCCATTGATTATTGACCGCGCCGCGGCGGTGAATGTCTTGATGCAGATCGCTTCGCACTCCCCCCAGTCCGTCAGGCTGTTACCAAATTCAAGGCTGTACCATGGCGGCGAACGCGTGGGAGTAGAAGTCGACAAATTAGAAGGCCGCGCGCTTTTGCTATTTAACATCGCGGGCGATGGCACAGTCCAATTGCTCTATCCTCTCCCAAACGAATCTGAGACCTCTCGGAAAGTCGAGGTAGCGGGCCCCTCACCTCGCCCCGCGTATCGGATCGAAATTTACGCGCACGAACCGTACGGGGCCGACCAAATCGTGGCAATCACCGCGCCACATCCCATGAACGCGCTCGAACAGGCATTGCGCCAGCTCGACAAGCGAAAGGCTTCGCGGCAGCTTTTAAAGGTCCTAGAGGCTAATGCGGATGATGCAGTGAGACTAGGTACGATCGGTGTCTTCACGGCGCCTTGACAGGAAACTACTGCGGCCCGGCGCTAAGGGCTGGACGATTGCCGCCATCGGCGTGTCTTGTGCTATGGCGGTAGGCCCATGGGTTCATGAGGCTCAAGGTCAAAATCCGGCCCCGCAAGAGACCGCGCCGAGCGGCGCCCCGGCACTTCCAGCAAAGGTAAATAATCCGGCTGGCATGAGCATTCAAATCATGCCCGTCGCAGAGATCAAACTTGGAACCAAGATTTTTGTGAAGGTCAGCACGAAAAAACCCGGTTATCTCATTCTCGTCGACGTCGACGCAAACGGCAAAGTGACCCAGATATATCCAAATATTCATTCGATGACGATCCCCGGTGGAGCAACTGAAAACACGAATTTCCTGAAATCCAACATGACCGTCTCGGTACCGGACCCAAGCAATCCTTTCGCGCATTTCGAATTTGTTGCTGAACCTCCTTTGGGGAAGGGCATGATTATTGCGCTTCTCAGCGCCCAGCCAGTACACGTTGTCGATCTTCCCGATGTCCCTCAGGAATTGCTTGGGAGCGGAGAGGAAATGAGTTTTCTCTACGACGCTGCGAGCGCTCTGCGCATCGCTTCGCATGAAGCAACTGCGCCCTTAGCCGATCCGCGATGGTCCTTCGCGGCAAAGCCTTATTCGATCGAGAACTGAAATTCAGATGTCTCCGGACACTTGTTCAAATGAGAATACCATACGCATAACTTACCCCCAACTATATGCGAACTGCTTATCCGCGATCGTCACCCGCGCTTCCTTCAACTCTTCTTTGGCAAGCGAATGTTTCAGGAACTCGCGGGAGAGCGCTGGCAAGAGCGTGTTCGTAATAATATTGTCAATCATCCGGCCGCCGCTGTGAGGATCATTACAAAGCGAGACAATGTGCTCGACGGTCGGCTGGTCGTAGGTGAAAGTTGCGCCATGAGCCTCGCGGACGCGCCCGCCGATACGATCGAGCTGAAGCCGGACTATCCCAGCTAGAACATCGGAGGACAGCGGTAAATACGGAATAACGACAATGCGTCCCAAAAGCGCGGCGGGGAACACACGCAGAAGATCAGGACGCATCGCCGCCACCATTGCCTCAATATCCTCCCTACAGGCGGGGTCTGCCGAAAGCTCTACAATTCGCTCGGTCCCAACGTTTGAAGTCAGAATGATGAGAGTATTCTTAAAATCGATCCGTAGGCCGCTGCCGTCCTCCATCACGCCCTTGTCGAAGACCTGAAAAAAGATCTCGTGCACGTCTGGATGTGCTTTCTCGATTTCATCGAGCAGAATGACGCTGTAGGGTTTCCGTCGGACCGCTTCTGTCAGGCGTCCCCCCTGGCCGTAGCCGACATAGCCTGGCGGCGCACCCTTCAGCGTCGAGACGGTGTGCGCCTCCTGGAACTCGGACATATTTATGGTGATGATGTTTTGCTCGCCGCCGTAGAGCGCCTCCGCGAGCGCCAGCGCCGTCTCGGTTTTGCCGACACCAGACGGGCCGCAGAGCATGAATACGCCGATAGGCTTGCTCGGATTGTCGAGTCTCGCCCGGTTGGTCTCTATGCGTTTAGCGATCATCGCCAGTCCATGTGATTGGCCGATGACCCGCTGGTTAAGGATTTCGGGCAGCCTCAGTACATTTTCGATCTCGTCCTTAACCATGCGGCCGACCGGAATACCCGTCCAGTCGGAGATGACAGAGGCGACGGCCTGGTCATCGACATGCGCGTAAATCATCCGCTTTTCTGGATTGATTACGGCAAGCGCTGCAAATTTTTCCTGAAGAGACGAAAGTATCGCCTGTCCTCCTTCGCCTGCGCCTTGCAGCTCTGCGCGAAGGCGGTGGATATCCTCGACAATCTTTTGTTCCTTTGCGTGCTCGTCTTCTAGGACGGCAAGCTTCTCGTTGAGTGCTTTGGTCTCTACCTCGATGGCCGCAATACGTGGGTCGTTTGAGGCGCCAAGGTCAACATCCGCGACGAGGCCAGACTTTTCTTTTGCGAGCGCTGCTAGTGCGGCACGCGTATCCGCAATTGCGGCCGGCATTGTATTTTGGCTGATCGCGACGCGCGCACAGGTCGTGTCGAGGACGCTCACCGCCTTATCGGGCAATTTCCGTGCCTGGACATAGCGGTGTGACAGCTGTACCGCCGCGACAATGGCGGCGTCGGATATCCGAACTTTGTGATGGGATTCCATGGAACCAAGGACGCCGCGCAGCATGTTGCAGCAACGCCCAACGTCGGGCTCGTCGACTTGCACTGGCTGAAACCTTCGGGTCAACGCCGGGTCCTTCTCGAAGTATTGACGATACTCGGACCATGTCGTTGCTGCGATCGTGCGTAAGGTGCCACGCGCCAGAGCGGGCTTCAAAATATTTGCTGCATCGCCAATGCCAGCGGCACCGCCAGCGCCGATCAGCCTATGCGCTTCATCGATGAAGAGAACGATCGGCTGCGGCGACGCCTGCACTTCGTCGATGACAGAGCTCAGCCGCTGCTCGAACTCGCCTCTCATTGATGCGCCAGCTTCCATCAACGTGATGTCGAGGGCGCGAAGGCGGACATTGCGCAAGGCAGGCGGCACGTCGCCTGCAGCAATTCTCTGCGCCAGCCCTTCAACCACGGCCGTCTTACCGACGCCGGCATCACCTGTGAGGATCGGATTATTCTGACGCCGCCTCATCAAGATGTCGACAATTTGACGGATCTCTTCGTCACGCCTGAGGACAGAATCGAGCTCTCCGGCAGCTGCCTTGGCAGTAAGATCCTGCGAAAAGCGGTCTAGTGCGGTCGTCCCTTTTGCTGAAACGGCAGTGCCGCCAGGACCAGCCGCAGCACTCAGCCCCGAGCCGTCCATCGGCTGAAGCGTTTCTTCTTCCGAACGGGCCCAGACGGTGCGATGCTCGTCCGTCAAGGTGTCGGCCAGAATCTTGCCGAACTCCGGTGAAAGGGAGACCAACGATCGCCGCAGTTCGAGAGACTTCAGCCCAGCGACGAGAATATGCCCGGTGCGAATTTGCGTCTCCCCGAAAAACAGTGTCGCGTAATGCCAGCCGCGATCGAGCATGTCGATTACGGTGTTGGACACTCCGGGCATTTCCGTCTCATTGCGCCGGAAGCCATCGATCGCTCGCGCAATATCGGATGCGAGCCTGGCGCGATCGAGCTTGAAATGATCGACGGTAAGGCTTACGTCGCTGCGTTCTTTCTGGAGAATGTGCGCGAGCCAATGAGCCAACTCAACGTTGCGGTTGCCCCCACTTTTGGCCTGCCGTAACGCCTGGATGAAGGATTCATAACCGATACGGTTTAGTTTCCCGGTGACTGCCTCGATGTTGATCTCAGCCATTTCCCCCTCTAGCGCCAGTGTTGCGTGTAAATGCTTTAGCCCGTTTGGCACGTAATCTCTCGGCGGGATTAAACCTGGCGTCGGAGCGATATGTTTCGAGGGCGGACCAGTCCGGCGCCATCCATGTCGTCCAGCCGAGATCGCCACTGTGTCCAAGCTTTATGGGCTCGACGGATTTCGCTCGAATCGCGAGCTCGAGATCCCAATCGATCTCGTCGCCGGTATAAAAAAACACCATGTCGACGAGGGGCTCGCTACAGTCCCCCTCGGGAAGAAAACGGCGGTAGCCGCTCATGTCGTCGACATAGATACGGATGCGAATCTTATCTTGCACACTGTAGAAGGTGGCGCCGATGAGAATATCGGCGCCGAGCACTCCGGCACCGAGTCTTGGGCGATCGCGCACATCGAGGATCAATCGAGAGCCTACAAACTCGTTGATCTCATTATCGACGTTGAAATAACCGCGAATAAAAGCGCTAAGACGCGCCGCCGATTTGACCTTCGACCCAAGAAGGCCTGCAAACGCAAGTTTTGCACGGTCAGAGACGGTGTCTAAATTCCGGAATACCGGCGAACCGGTGCCGATCGATGAACCCACATAGGTTTCAAAACGGTCCTCGTTAGGCCTGTCGTGCTGGGCAACAGGCCTCGCGTCGGCCCAGGCCCGAAAGAATAGCTGCAGGAAACGATGATTGATGATGTCGAGGAAACGCGGAAAGGAATCGTCGTCGGCGAGGAACCAGCCATAGGCTTCCTCTGTTGTCGCAAGCGGCAGCGCCCCTTGCGGGCCAAGCAGGCCCAGGAATTTCGTCCGGATCTTCGCTGGGCCCGATGGATCAACTTCAAACAAACTCAAGGTCGAAGCCGGGTAATCCATGAACGGGTCCTGGCCGAGCAGCGCAAATTCCTCGCGCCGCGAAGCGGCGTCGCCAATCCGAGGGCGCTCTGGATGGGTGCGCTCAAGCCAGCGGAGAACTGAGAAAAAATCATACTGCCATGGCTGTTTCTGAATTGCCGGGGAGATCATAAACACCTCCGCGATCCAACCCGGACAGGCCATCGCATAATCTCACCGCGCTGTAGGCTGCGAATGACCGTCTCGGTGAAATGATTGAAGCCGGCATACTCACAGAAGAAATGATCGAGCACGGCACCGAGGAGAAAAATACCGCTGCCTTCATAGGCCCTTTCATCGATGGTCACCGTTACCTCGACGCCGCGCGCGACTCCTACTCCGTCGCGCTGCCGGAGGCGGCGGACGACGGGACGGCTGTCTAGGCTGCTCACCCCGCGAATACGCCGTTCGGTCGCGCTGTCGCGGAGATCAGCAAATATAGAGAAAACTTCCCGCAAGGCCTGCGCATTCCGTCCCGCGCCGCGTTCAACGAGCCCCAGATGGTTGAGGCTCAGCAGATTGATGAGCCTCCAAGCGATTGAGCCAGCATAAGCTTTCTCGTCGCGGCTTCTCAGCTGAGAAACGATAGCTCCACGGGGCGGCGTCGGTGGCGTGAGACAATGCAGAGGGATCGCTACATTGTCGAGCAGCCGAAAATCCGCTCCTCCTTGCCCAACCGGTAAATGCTCGGTCAAATGCCGGTTAGAACAAAGAGCCCGAATGCTAAGTTCAGCGACCGAGAATTGCTCGCCGTGTCCAGCGGGTTCGACGAGGGAGACGAACATATCGGTTCCGACATAATCTGCCGCCAAACCGTATTTTTTCTCCCTGGCAGTGTGTCCCCGCGGCATACGCCGGACCGTGTAATAGAGCGAACCGTGGGATCCATTCCCGGCCTCGGACGAGTAAAGCGGCTGCACGGGGACAGTGCCTATTCCGCCTGGATAGTGAGCCTGGACGCTTAGAATACGGTGCGGTTCGTAATCAAGGTAGCGGCTCCTATCTGGCACGACATGATGTTCATGCCGGTTTGCTTTGATCTGAATGCGGTCAGTCGTTTTCTCGAAGAGATTGACGGCCGCAGCAGAGTAAAGCGAGAATGCCGCTGGCTTCACTGCTGATTGCAGGCGGGAATTGACCTCGTCGAAGCAGAGCACGACATCGACCGAGCGCGCCGGCAGCCGGGCGAAAATAGCGCCCAAGCCCGTCAGTCGGAAGCCAAGGAACTTGCGCGGGAAGACAAAATACTCGCGAAGTAAATCAAATCCCGAAAAGATTCGCTCGTTGCGAGGAAACAAAGCGTCGCTGCTCTGGAAACCGATCGGTTTTATCGAGTCCCGCGAGGCGGGGATCACGGCCGGGTCGCCGAATTCATCGAGGTAGCGGAAGTATAGACCCACGCAATTGCCAAATATTTGCTCGTAGAGGGCAATCGCGTCCGCTTCCTGGCCTAGCAGCTGAACCGGCAGTTCGGGTATCCGGATTCCTGAAAACCAGAACTCCGACTTATCGGCACATTCTCCCTCAGGCGGCTCATCCTCGAGCCGCGCGGCGCTGCGATGACGCAGCGAAAGCCGCAATCCGGCGAGCACATCCGGCGCAGCCGGCACACCAAGCGCCTGCAGCGCTCCCGGCGACGCAAAGTAATCCGCCCTAGTTATATCGAACGGCAGGAGCGTGATTTTGGTTGTGAGCTGAAACCGGCAGGCTACCTGGCGATCGAGCTGGCGGTAAGTCGCATCGAAATAAGAGCCACGGGGAATTGTCTGCCCATCTCGTAGAGCGGCATCGCCAAAGGGAGGTGCCGCTCCAACCAAAATGACAGATGGGGTCGGCGCGAGATAATCAGGAACGAGTTGTTCGAGCAGATTATTAGTGAACTCGGGAAATTCGTGTTTGAGTTTAAGTTGCACACGTGCCGCGAGGAAGGCTGCGCCCTCAAGCAGCCCCGCGACCATCGGATCCATTCGATCCTCGATGAGCCCGCCCAGGCGTTCCGCGACGCCAGGATATTGTTGGGCAAATTCAGCCACATGCTCGTAAAGGAGCTTCAGTTCACGATTGTAATGATCGAGAAACTCCTGATCCATGCATTATGTAGACTTCAAAGAAATGTTGCCGCTATTTGTCTCGACATCCGCGACGAATTCGACCGGAACATTGACGGGATGGCACATAAGCTCCGCCCGGACGAGAAAACGGACTTTGAGCTCCAACTTATCGAGCCCCTTATCGCGCGTGACCTTGATTGTCCCGGGGATCAGGCGCGGTTCGTAAGTTTCGAGCGCGGCCTCTAACTCTTTGTTGATTTGGCTGACAGATGCTTCATCGATCGTGCGATTGGCTATGTCGGGAAGCCCATAATTCAAGACGGACTTGCGAACCGCCTCGAACTCCGACAAATCCTCGCTCGATTCGAGGGCAATTGAATTTACCAAAGCCTCGAGATCGCGCGTCACTTCGAGGCGCAAATGGGGCTCGCTGATCGTTGTGCGGGCGGCCGCCCGGCGGGCGGCGATGACCCGCTCGCCGGCCTCATCGCGCAAGTCCAGCCTTTGCTTGGCGTCCCTTTTCTCGCGGGCGCTGCGAAACGCATACATCAACGGCGGGCTTAGCCGGTTCTTTCTTGGCGCGAACGATACCAAAACTTTCTTCCTGCGGCGAAAGGCTCCTCAACGATCCGGCGCTGCAAGGCAATTCCGGCGCTCTGTGGCCGGATGGGCGCGCGGCAGAGAGGGTTAATTAGGTCTGCTCAGCCTTGTGTTCCTTAATATTCCAGCCAAAGGGCATATTGGCATCCAAAGTGCCGTCGTCTTTTTGTGGCTTGTATCCGAACACGATTTTTCCGTAAGCGATTGAAACGCTTTCGTGCGGGAGCTCGCTGTTGGAGCTATCCGACAACGCAATCGACGAAATCATGATCTCGGTGAGCTCGACCGTCAGATATTTTTGTGCCTCTTTGCCAGCTTTGCGGAAGGTGAATGTCGCTTTGTTGATATGATCGCCGTTCGCGCACGCTTGATAGAGTTTAGGACTCGCCTTATCGATAGGCTTGGTAAAGCTTACGTCCTGCATCTGTACCTTACCGACGCCGCCGCCAGCGCCAAAAGCAAATGAGGTCGGGTTCGATTCTCCCCACGAAAAGCTGTCAACTTCTATCTTCTTCTCGAAATCCTTTTTTTTGCTTTCGCCCTCGATACCTTCAATATCCAAAAAAATGTCTCCAGACACAGCAATCTCCCTTTTTTAGCTTCGGCTGCCGTTGACGCAGTCCGCTCACCCGTTGATCGTCATAATTCTTCTTTTAAAGGATCCCCGAAGCCCCCGTACCTCGAATGAAAATTACTACTTCGGGGCCGCGGGAAGGCGCGAGACGAGGCTCAGGCCAATGTCCATGGCCTCGAGCTGGTAGTGGGGGCGCAAGTAGAAACGAGCAGCATAATAGCCGGGGTTTTCCTCATCCGGAAAAATGTCCACGCGTGCTTCCGTCAACGGATGGCGCGCCTTGTAATCTTCGGTGGAGTGGACGGGATCCCCATCGATATATTGAGTGATCCATTCCTGCAACCAGATGCGAAGCGCTTCCGTTTCCTTCGTCGAGCCGATCTTATCGCGCACCATGCATTTGAGGTAATGGGCGAAACGCGACACAGCGAACATGTAGGGCAGGCGCGCTTTGAGATTGTCGGAGGCGGTCGCCGCCACGCCGTCCTTTCCTTCGTATTTCTTTGGCCTGTAGACGGATTGCGCGCCGATGAAGGCGGCCTTGTCGGTATTTTTCCGGTGGATCAATGGGATCAGGCCCGATATCGCAAGCTCGTGCTCGCGCCGGTCGCTGATCGCGATTTCCGTCGGACATTTAAGATCGACGCCGCCGTCATCTGTCGGGAAGGTGTGGGTCGGCAGATTTATAACCTCGCCGCCCGATTGCACACCGCGGATGCGGCTGCACCATCCATACTCCTTGAAGGCGCGATTAATGTTGACCGCCATCGCATAAGCGGCGTTCATCCAGAGGTATTTTTCGCCTCTGTGACCGTCAGTGTCCTCTTCGAAGGAAAACTCCTCGACGGGCTCTGACTTGGCGCCATAGGGCAGGCGCGCGAGGACTCTCGGCATGCATAGCCCAATATATTTCGAATCCTCGGCATCCCGCAGACCCTTCCACGCGGCATATTCCGGCGTGTCGAAGAGCTTACTCAGATCACGCGGATTCATGAGCTCGTTCCAGCTGTCCATACCCATGAGAGTGGGGTCAGCTGCGGCGAAAAATGGCGCATGCGAGGCCGCGGCAACCTTGCTCAAGTCGCGCAGCAGCTGCACATCCTTTGGCAAATGGCTGAATTCGTAATCGCCGATGAGGCAGCCGAAAGGCTCACCGCCAAGCTGACCGTATTCGGCTTCGTAGAACTTCTTGAATAGCGGGCTCTGATCCCACCGTGCGCCCGGGTAGAGCTTGAGATTATTGGAAATCTCGTTCTTCGAGACGTTCATAACGCGGATCTTGAGCTGCGCGTCGGTCTCGGAATTAAAGACGAGATAATGCAGGCCCCGCCAGGTGCTTTCAAGCTCTTGAAACTCTTCCGCGTGCAGGATCTCGTTCATCTGCTCGCTAAGCTTCTCATCAAGGCGCGCGATCATTTCCTCAATCGTGTCGAGGACATCCCCCTTGATCACGCTTTGATCGGCGAGCGCCTGCGTGACGAGCGTCGCGACCGCGTTTTCCACCTCGGCCGCGGCTCTCTCGGTGCGTGGCTTAAAGCTCTGCTTCAACAGACTCGCGAATTCGTCGACATTGCGCGTCTCGACCGGAGGGGCAGCCTCGGAGGCCTCTGGCGCGGCTTGCGGCGTGGCGTTGTTGACGTCGGACATGGTTCACTCCCCGCGATTGAAGCGGTATCTTTATTCTTCTCCGCTCGCTCCAGCCATCTTGCTGCTGAGAGCCGCCATGAGTTCCTTATCGCTCAGCAATTTCCTCAGTTGGCTTTCGGCATCGACCTTGCCGTCCATGTAGAGTTGGAGGTTTTTGAGCTGATTGCGCGCTTCGAGCAGTTTCGCGAGCGCCGGAACCTGGCGCGCGACGGCCGCAGGACTAAAATCATCCATTTTCTTAAAGCGCAGCGTCAAAGAGAGCTTTTCGCCGCCCCCGTCGCCCAGCTTGTTGTCCACTTTGAGAGATGTACCCGGCTCGATGGCCGCCATCCGATTTTCGAAATTATCCATGTCGATATCGAGGAAGGTACGGTCCGCAACCTCCGCCTTCTCGACGCCCGCCGACGTGCCGGAGAGATCGGAAAGTACCCCCATGACGAAAGGCAGCTCAACCTTTCGTTCCGCGTTGTAGGGATCCTCGTAAGTGATTTGCACCCGCGGCGGGCGGTTGCGCGAGATGAATTTTTGGCCGCCATCCCCCGTTGCCATTTTTGTCCCCCCTTTTAGGTTTCTATGCGACAGTAGGCATGAGCTGGAGCGCCGATCCCAGAGCTGCACATTGAGCTGAAAACTTCCTGCCTGTCAATTGTAGATTTATCGGTATGATTTGGTATTACTTCCAGTTGACCTTTGTCGGCCGGCCGATCCGGGGCGGATAGGGGACACCTATTTCCGCAGGGAGGCGGCCGCTCCGCCTCGCCAAGGGAGTCGAATGAGACAGGATTGGGCTCCCGCGAGACCTATCTGGGGAATGCCGGTTAAGGAGGCTGTCATGCCCGGCAATAATGAGTGGGAAAAGTTCGCGGGGTAAATTACGTGGGAGAAGGATATGCCTTGGCAGAAACTACCGCAATTCCTGCAACTGGCAAAAGGTGCCAACAATGGTAAAGAGCCGAAATCTCTAGCCCCCCTGATTGCGGTATTGCGAGCCAGCAACAACCCCCCTCAAGCATCTGTGATAGCGGAGTTCAGTCACATTGATGATACAAAAAGACAAAAGTATCAATCAGCGTTAAATCTCGTCCTAAATCAATATGGGCTTAGCACCGCTACCGTCAGGCCGCGAGGCGGCGTGCCCGTCGTACCCGGCGCGCCCGTCGTCACTGCCCAGCAGCTGAATGTTGCGCTGAATAATGCGAGGGCGCATCATCATGTGACCGCCGCACAGCTGGCGCGTGCGCAGCCGGCGGCGGCTCCAGCGAACGCTATCCCGGTGCAAGACGCAATGGGTTGGTCGCTGGTCCCCGATCCCACGAACCCGCCGCCCCTTCTAACCGTTCCGCATCCACCGCCGTTTACACACCCGGAGATTAGGCGGATCAATGAAGCGGTCCGGCGGACGATAGCGGCGGTCGATTGGGCGATCAGAGAAATCATAAGCGTTAGGGTCAGTACCACGCCTCCGCTCCCGAATTCACCCGGCGAGCGCTATTGGCAGCTCTTTGGGCCTTGTGACACTCCGCAGGCAGATCGTCGCCGGCAAACAGTCCTGAGTAACTTTAACACTTTGAGGACGAAGCTAGATGCCCCGCGTGGCGGCGTTTTGATGGGGATTTGTTGCATTGATGCGCGCTACTACTTGGGCGAGGAAAAGACGTTTGCCTGGACCCATCGGGGTAGCGCCGTACACCAACCCTACATCAACGTGTGGATCGGCCCCCTCTTCTTTCGGAAAGGGGTCCGGGGACAACAAGACTTCCAAACGGCAGGCGCCGTGAGCTCCGACGCCACGGTCTGCACCCTGGTCCATGAGTTCGCCCATGCGGTTTTCAACGCCTCGGACGTTCCCCAAGTCGGCTCTGGCGGCACCCTGGATGCTAACGGCATGCCAACGACCCCCGGCGACGTTGCGAATGATCTTAACTCAGATATCGCACTCGCCCAGGCTACCCCCGATCTGGCCGTCCTTAATGCCGATAACTATGGCCAGTTCGCGTTGTTGGCACTGCGAGCAAACGAACGGGGTTAAGGCGACCGGCAAGCCCTATTTCCCGCCCTCCAAGGATTTCAGCGTGTCCGGCGGCAGCATGTCCTTCAAGAGTCCCAAAAAATCCTTGCCCGTCAGCGCGCGCGCGCGCTCGATCAAATAAGCAACCGGGCTCGAAGGTTCCGCCGCGCGATAAAACGAGGCGACGTCGGACAGCAGCCGGAGCGCCGCTTCGCGTGTCGTCGCCGTGAACGTTTTTTCGGTCGTGCCGTCGGAGATTCCTTCCGCCGGAGCAAGTTCGGCAAGGCGCTCGAGGGGCAGATCAAATCCATGTACCTTTCCGATCTGCACTTTGATCTCATCGGCATGGGCGGGAACAAGCAGGCGGATCGCATCGAAAAAAGACTTGCCGATGAGTTGCTCGGCCTGGCGGACCAAAAGGAGCGCCGGATTCGAGGGCTCATAGCGTGCATAGTAAGCCGCAACCGCAGCGAGCGCGGCGGCGGCATCGGCAAAATTCGCGATGTCTCCCGCCTGGGCCGCCGCTGGCGCCCCGTCTCCGGCGCCCTCTTCGCTGGGGCCAGCAGGAGGCGCCGCCTCCGCGGCGGATGGCTCTCGCATTGCGACGTGGGACTCGAGCAGAGCTCGGATCTTTTCGACGAGCGGCGTTAGTCTATCAAATGCTATAGCTTCTGTTCGCCCCCCATTTTTCGCGAAGGCATCCTTGATACGGGCGAGCGCCGAGCTCAATCGCTTGAACTGATCGCGGCGTTCGACCAGAATCGGCAGCGCAGCTTCAGCGAAGGCGTTCTTGATCAAAGAAAGGTCGAGCTTGTCTTCATCGCCTCGCGGAGTGACCTCGCCCTCGGCAAGGAGGTGGCTGCGATAGGTCACGGCACCTGCGCGCTTGTCTTCAAAGAGCGGCACATAATGCAAGGGTAGAATAACCGGCACCATGTCGTCGAGCGACTGCAGAGTGACCAAGCGGATTGTGAAATCGCCGTCCTCGCCGCGCGGATGTACCGTGTCCCAGTACTGCTCCAGAAGGACCGCAACGGCGTCGATAGCATCGATGAACCCCGAAAGACTGCGGTCGAGAACGCGAAATTTCGCCAGCAGCACGAGGACGCGGAGGTCTCGTGTTCTCTTGCCGAGATTGGCGATAACCTCGTACTGAGAAGCAAAATCGACCGTTGACCGGTCAAACGGCTTGTCGCGGCGCGATGGATCGCCATGGCTCTTCGGGTAGTAGAATGTCGCGGGGAGGAGGCCTTCGGCCGCCGCCATGAAGGTCAGATAGCCAGCATCCCCGACGACGTCGAGATCCGGGCCGCAGGAATCGGCAGCAGAAATAGGTGCCGTCAGAGTGTCGAGCGAGAGGTTGGTCATCAAACGCTCCCTTACCGCTAGCGGCTGGCAAGGTTATAAGATCGCGCGGCCGGGAACATAAAGAGTGACCCAGTTCAAGTATCGACTATGGCTGGATCTTTAGGTATCGTCAACTGATAGAAATAATCGGGGGTTCGATGGCAGAAGGGCTCTCTCATCTTAGTCAGGAAGGGCGCATTGCGTCCTTGGAGACGCCGCTTGGCAAGGATGTGCTTGTGGCTCTCCGCTTCGATGGAAACGAAGCGGTGAGCGAGCTGTTCGAGTTTCGAATAGAGGCGCTGAGTGAGCAGAAGGGCATCGATTTTGACAAGGCGATTGGCAATAATTGCTCGTTGACGTTTAGGACATACGACGGCCCTGAACGGATCTTCAACGGTGTCCTCGTCCAAGTACAGGGGCTTGGCGCCGAGGCCGATCTCTTCCGTTATCGATTGACTTTGCGGCCTTGGCTGTGGCTCCTTTCGCATACCAGCAACTGCCGCATTTTTAAGAATCAAAAGGCGCCAGATATTATCGAAAAAGTTTTCCGGGACAGAGGATTTTCAGATTTTCGCGACGCGACTACGGGGACCTTTCCCGAGCTCGAATATTGCGTCCAATACCGCGAAACGGACCTCATCTTCGTTTCGCGCCTCATGGAACAGCATGGGATCTATTATTTCTTCGAGCATTCCAAGGACAAGCATATGCTCGTTCTTGCCGACTCAAAATCTTCGCACAACCCCGTTCCGGGTCATCCCAAGATACCTTTTATTGCTGACGAATACCACCGCCGGCGCGATCAAGAGCACCTCTTCCACTGGCGGCCGGAACGGCGTTTCCGCAGCGGCAAATTCGAGTTGAACGATTACGATTATCTGCAGCCCAACGCCGATCTAAAATCCGATGCGGAAGGCTCGGCAAGCTACAATAGATCGAAAATGGAGATATATGATTATCCCGGCAAGTTCAAACAGAAGGATGACGGAGAGACTTACGCGAAAGTGCGCCTGCAGGCGGAGCAGGCAATGGACCAGCGCCGGTATGGCGAAGGCGATGCGGTGAGCCTCTTCGCAGGCGCCCTACTGACGCTCGAAAAACATCCCCAAAATGCCGAGAACAAGGAGTATCTGATCCTGCGCGCCTCGCACAGCTATCAATCAGAATCCTACCGTTCGGCTGGATTCCAAAATGGTGAGACATATTCCGGGTCTTATGAATTTATTGCCAGCGATAACAGCTTCCGGGCTCCTCTTATTACTCCGCGCCCGATTGTCCATGGCCCGCAAACAGCAAGGGTCGTTGCCGAAGAGGGAACGAGTGAAGAGATTGATGTTGATGAGCACGGCCGGATCCTCGTCCACTTTTTTTGGGATCGGGAAAACAAACAATCTTGCCGCGCGCGCGTCGCTCAGGTGTGGGCGGGAAAAGGTTGGGGTGGTCAAATCATCCCCCGCATCGGGCAAGAAGTTATTGTCGAGTACCTCGAAGGAGATCCTGACCGCCCCATTGTAACAGGCGCGGTCTATAACGCGGATAATAAATATCCCTATGAAATGCCTGCCAACAAAACGCAATCGGGGCGGAAATCCGATTCGTCCAAAGGGCATGGAGGCTATAACGAGTTCATGTTCGAGGACAAGAAGGACTCCGAGAACATTAGAATGCACGCTCAAAAGGATTATAATGTCACGATTCTTAATAGTGAGATGGTCACGATCGGAGAGAATTTCGAGTCGCCGACAGGCAGCCCTTCACATAAAACCACAATCAAGAATGGCGATCGAGTTCTCGACGTATCGAGTGGCGCGATATTGACCTCTGCCAAGGTGAAGATCGAGCTCAAGGTGGGGCCGAGCAAGATAACGATCGACCCGACCGGAATTACGCTCGAGGCGCCGACGATCACGATCAAGGCCGAGACGACGTGCGTGATTCAAGGCCTTCCCGTGAAGATCAACTGAGATCAATCATGGCGCTTCCGCGGTTTCCCACGGTACGCGACCTCTACGACGCATTTCCGACGGCAGCGGACGATGTCGGAATTCCTGCGTCCGACGAAGGATGCATGGCGTTTCTTCGATCCTTGACGACGAATGCGGCCTGGAACTCAGCCATCTCGCTCTGCGCATACATTCTGCCGCGCCGCCAGGCCGTGTGGTGGGGCTCGCAGTCCTTACGATCGGTAAGGCGTCAATTCTCGCAGGCGGAGGCCGCGACGCTCGACGCCGCCGAGGACTGGGTGCGGGAACCGGACGAGACGCACCGCCGCGCAGCGCTCGAACTCGGCAGCCGAGCCGACGCCGGGCTACCGGCTACGTGGATGGCGCTGGCCGCCGGCTGGTCGGGTGGAAGCGTCGTCCCGCCTGAATATGGTTATGTGCGTCCGCCTCCGGAGCAAACAGCCCGTGCTGTCAGGGCCGGCTTGTTCATAGCTATAGCAGGAATTCCCCAAGACGAGGTCCCGGATGTTATAAAGCCATGCATCGAGTATGGCGCCACGCTCGCGAACCAGGGTTAGTGAAACATATCTACACTCGACTATACTCGGAGTGGAGCGATAAGGTCAAAACGCGGGGGCGGGTTTTCTTCTCGAAAAACTGGATGGCCGTAGAAAAGGGGGACGAGCATCCCCATCAATCTCCGATCAATACGGTTGGCAAACCGAGAATGATTTTATCCGGTGGCCCGACAGGTTCGACAACCGTATCGCCCTGTCGGCACGCCGGCAGACCGTTGATCAAGACAGATGGGGAGCCGTCGACGACGACGCCCGGCCCATGTGGCGGAACCGGCAGCGGCGTCGTGCAGGCGTGAATATCCGCCCCAGCCGCTACGCCGGCAATCATCGAGCCCATGCTGGCCGCCGCGGTGGCCTTGACGGACTCCTCGGCGGCCTTGGCGGCAGGTGCTCCGGGGGTTCCGGCGGCGGCGAGGGTCGCCGCTTCCGCCGCCTCGATCGTCGCGTCGGACGCCTCTTTGGCAGCCTCGATGGCGGCTGCGGCTGCGGCCAGAACGCCACGCCACGCCGGCTTGCCTCCGATGATTACATTGACGCTGCCGGGGCCAGGAGTCAGGACGCCCGGCGCCGGGTGAGCAACCAGATCAAGAACTCTCGCGGCGGGACGTCCAGGCACACCACTTCTCCTCAACCGATTTTCGTAGCAACGTCCCGATCGGCGATCAACCAGTTTCGAACCAAGTTTTCTTCTGCAGTTTAGACTAGCCCGGGACTCAGGAATTGAGGTAGAAGGCGCCGGCACCGGTCGACAAATGTTCATCCTGGGCAAGTACTACGAAGTGCGCTACAGGGAAGGTGCCCAGGGTTTTACGCCTTTTGCGGTGCGGTATCTATGTGAAGGGCTCTGGGCTTCTCCTGCCGCCGCGCTTGTATAACGGGACCGCCTCCCGATCAGCCAGCGAGTGCACTGTGTATGCTAGCGCACTTGACAGCCAAGTTAGTCCGCGTAGCTTCACCTGCCAGTCAATTGTTCGAGCGTCACAACCCAGCTCTGGCGTGAGGATCCTCGCACAGAGCGTAAATCCCTCTCAAAATGGCGGTTGCCGCCGCACCGCCAAGCAGGCATGAATGGCAAGACGATGCTGCGCCTTACGATCGAAAACCACATAAACCTGCCGGATGGGGGCCCAACGAGCATAACTGTTTCCGGTAGGCGCGGGATCGACATTGGCCGCGACGCATCGCTTGATTGGACTCTCCCCGATCCGAGCCGCTTCATATCCAGCAAGCATTGCGAAATCCGGTATGAAGACGGCGGTTTTGTGTTGCATGACCTTTCGCTCAATGGAACATTTCTCAATGATGCGCAAAACCGCATCCAAGGACCGCACAGATTGCGCGACGGCGATCGCTTGACGATTGGCGATTACATCATTGCTGTGAAGATCGACCCCTCGGATGAGGGCGCAGCAGACGTTTCCGCTGTGACCGAGTCCACAAAAGCTTCTGTCCCTCGCGCTTCGGCCTATCCCGACACCTGGGAGGCGCCGGAGCCGCCGCCGCCAATCGACCCGCGGGAGCTGCGGCCGGCGCAACGCCGTTCGCAGCCGTCTGATTTCCTCGATTGGTCAATGGATGTCTTTGACCCGCTCGGCCCTCCATCAACTGCTCATGACGCCATCCCGTCTGGTCAGGTTGACGGTGATGTGAGCTGGCTGCCGCCGCTTCCGGCCCCACCTCCGGAGCCTGCCGCTCCACCGCTTCCTGAGCCGCAGCGCCCGGTTTGGGACTCCACCGAGCCCAGCGATCTTTACATGAGAGGGGCGCCTTCTGGACAGCCGCTCCCAGGGCAATCCCCGCCTTCCTCAACCCCATCGCCAGCCCCTCCCGAGAGCTCGGTAGCAGTGACCACGCCGGCACAGCCCGAAGGGCCTGCGGCGACGGGGGTTCGTTTCGCAAGCCGATTTGCCGAAGCAGCGGGTCTTCCCGCGGATGCCATTGCCAAGCAAGACCCGGAAGAATTTGGCAGGCATCTTGGTGCCTTGTTCCGGATTGTTGTCGAAGGGCTAATCCAGCTTCTTCATGCCCGACTCGCCGCAAAGCGGATCGCCGGAAGCCGCTCCCAAACCATGATCGAGGCATTTGGCAACAATCCGCTCAAGTTCTCGCCAACACCAACCGACGCTTTGCGGCTCTTGTTCGGACCGCCTATGCGGGGCTATCTTGAGCCGGGCCGTGCCTTGCAACAGACTTTCACCGATCTCAAGCAACATGAGATTGACGTACTAGCCGCCATGCAAGGCGCCGTGAAGATGCTCGTCGAAGACCTCGATCCGGATGCGATCGAGCAGATGGTGGGAAATGATCGCGGCTTGTTCGCCAAGATTGGTTCCCCTAAGGCGAAACTCTGGGACGCTTATGTCGCACGCTGGAAAGCCAAGGCCCATCGGCACGACAACGGTCTATTAGGCGCCTTCATGTTGTATTTTTCTCATTGCTATGACCAGGCAGCTGCGCGCACTGGCGACAACGGGGAACGCTCGCAAGGGAAGTGAGGTTTTAATGTCATGGTACAGCAAGGTCGTTTGGTCGGAAGGGCTTTTTCTGCGGCCGCATCACCTGCAACAAAGCGACCGCTACTTCGAGCACCTCATCGAAACCCGGAGCCGCTACATCACGCCATATCCGTGGGGCTTTTTCCATATCGAAATCGACTCTGACCTAGCTCAACAAAGCAAATTTTCAGTCCGGCGGGCTGCTGGCGTCATGCCCGATGGAACGCCTTTCGACGTTCCGAACGACAGCCCAATTCCAGCCCCGATCGATGTACCCCCAAACGCCGCGCAGCAGATCATATGGCTTTCCATGCCAACCGCGGTCGCCAATAGCCGTGAGGTCGATGTGCTCGAGTCTGACGCGGCAAGCCGCTTTGCGATCGGGACGGAGACCTTCATCGATTCTACGTCCTCGCTCAGAATCGAAGAAGAAATCGATCTTGCATACCCTCGTCTAAGTTTCGACCTGCGTAAGACTGCAAAGCCTGGGTTCCAAGGCCTGCCAATTTCCCGCATCGTGGAAATTCGCGACAAAACGATAGTCTTTGACGAGAAGTTCTCGCCTCCGGTCCTTGTTTGTCACGCACATCGCACGGTCCACGGTTGGATTGACCGAGTGATTGGCTGGATTGAAAACAGGTTAGATGAACTTGCCCGCTATGCAGCGGATCCCACAGCCGGCGGAGGGCTTCAAAGCGTCGATTATCTAGTCTTGCAGCTCCTTAATCGTCACTTACCTGTTTTGCAGCACATGCGGGCATCCCGCTACGTTCATCCCGAGCGCTTGTTCGCGGAACTTATCCGCCTTGCTGGCGAACTCGCGACGTTCGCGACGCACGAGCGGCGGGCGAGACTCTATCCCCTCTACGATCATGACAATATTGAAGCCTCCTTTGCTCCGGTCATGCGTGACCTTCAGGATTTCCTTAGCGCGCGTCTTGGCAGACGTGCCATTCGGCTCGAGCTAATTCAGCGGGCGGCGAATGCCTACATGTCGCCGATTAGAGACCGCAACTTGTTTCGTGTTGCAAGCTTCGTGCTGGAGGTCTCGGCGCAGCGCGCGCTTATCGAAATCCAAAATAGCTTTCCTAATCTGTTCAAGGTCGGTCCCAATACAAAGATGAACGAGATCGTCCATGCGCATCTGCCCGGCATCCCACTCATCCATTTGCCGACACCGCCACCACAAATACGAGCGATCGTCGATCACGTCTATTTCTATCTTGATCGCAATTCACCTCTTTGGCCCGAATTCAGCGCCGCGGCCTCCATCGGAATGCACTTTGCGGGAGATTGGCCCGACCTCGAGCTCGAACTCTGGGCTGTGTTGGAAGATAAGCGATGAGCGATAAGGACAATCCGTTCGATAGGCTCGGCGGCCGCGACAAGACTGTGTTCCGTCCAACCCCTGGAGGCCGGCGGCCACAGGCTCCATCGGGCGCAACGCCGCCCCCACTTTCGCCAAGTGTTGTCCCTTTCGCAAGGGGCGAGCAGCCGGGTGAGGAATGGATTAGGGGTTATGACTCCGCCCCGCCCGCCGAGCCACCAACCCAAGAGGAAGTGCCGCGCGTCGAGGAACTCGTTGTCCCCCATGAAAATCCGCTTATGCAGGCGGCAGGCCCCCTTTTGCAGCTTCTCGGACGCCTACGGGTGACGTTGGTGAGGGCCTCCCCTGCTGGCCTCATGGATCGAGTCGCCGCCACGGTGATGCTTTTCGAAAAAGAAATTCGCGCCACCGGCATTTCAGCCGAAAAAGCGGAGACGGCTAAGTATATTCTTTGTGCGACCGCCGATGACATAGTCCAGAATATTCCGGCCGAGGAACGCCATGTCTGGGTGCAGTTTAGCATGCTGGCCCGATTTTTCAGGGAACGGATTGGCGGCGTTCGATTTTTTGAAGAACTCGACCGGGCCAAGATGGATCCAGTGCAAAATTATCAACTCCTTGAGCTAATGCACGCCTGTCTTGCCCTCGGCTTTCAAGGAATTCATAGAACCTCTTCTGGTGGCGCGGGTAAATTACAAGAGATCCAACGCAACCTGTACGAGATTTTGCGCAAGATCCGCCCCCGCACCGAGCGCAATCTCTCGCCCCATTGGCGCGGACAATCCTTGGGGCGCAGTGTGATGCGGGTCAGGGTGCCTTTTTGGACGGTTTTCAGTGCCGCGACGCTCCTGCTTTTTACGCTCTTTCTGACACTTCGCACGTTGCTTTCCGGCGGTGCCGAGGTCGCAGCGGCAGACCTCATGGGCCTTCACTCGCGAGGTGAAATCAAGCTTGCCGGGCATCCCACCGCGCCGCCACCAGAGCCGCCTCCACCGCCGCCAAACAAGCTCACCCAATTGCAGCGAATTAGGCTCGCGCTCGCGCCGGAAATAGCTGCTGGCAAGGTCGATGCCACGCAGACCGCTACCAAGATCAAGATCATCGTATCCGATCTTGTTCCGTTTGACTCAGGCCAAGCAACGCTAAGGAGCCAGTTCCTGCCTATCGCAAAGCAGATCGCTGAGACGCTGGAAAAAGAGCCTGGCGCAATCAGCGTCATCGGCCACACAGACAATGTCAAACTGTCGAGGACCTCCCCGTTTTCCTCGAATTGGCAATTGTCTATGGAACGCGCGAAGGCCGTCGCTAATGTCTTGCGGCTCGGCCTTTCCGATCCGAGCCGTATCGAGATCGATGGCAGAGCGGACTACGAGCCTCTCGCGTCAAATGATACCGCGCAGGGACGGGCGCAAAACCGCCGTGTCGAAATCATGCTGGCGCGCAGCGACTGAGGTTCGCCTCAATACGCGCCTTACTGTTGAGGGGTAAGACCGTATTATGTTGAGCAAGGACATTGCGAGAATTGTTGCCTCTGGCCTCGGCCTCGTCTCTCTAGCTGCACTCGTCTACATCGCGGGCCCTTTCATCTCTTTTGGGGATTGGCGTCCGCTCGAAAACCCGATCATCCGGGAGATCATCATCGCCATCTTGGTCGCCGCAGCGGCGGCGCTCGCTGGCTTCGCATTCTGGCGCCGCAGAGCCAAAAGCAAGGACATTGCCAAGAATATCACGGAGTCATCAAAGGCCGACAGCGATGCGGAAGTGTTAGCTGAGAGGATGAAGGATGCACTCACGACTTTGAAGGGCGCCCACAAGGGAAAAGGCAATTTTCTCTACGATCTGCCATGGTACCTTTTGATCGGCCCACCGGGCGCCGGCAAAACAACAGCGCTCACCAATTCGGGTCTGAAATTTCCTCTCGCGCGAGGAACGAAGCCTGCTGCGGTTGCGGGCGTAGGCGGGACCCGTTATTGCGATTGGTGGTTTGCGGAGGATGCCGTCCTGATTGACACCGCAGGACGGTATACAACCCACGATTCCGACGCCCAGGCGGACCAAAAGAGCTGGCTCGCCTTCCTTGATCTTCTCAAGAAAAATCGCCCGCACCAGCCAATCAATGGCGTCATCGTCGCGATAGGTCTCGACACAATTATGACGGCGGACGCGGCTGCGACAGATGCCGATGCCAATGCCATCCGTGCTAGGCTCATTGAACTCCATCAACGTTTAAAAGTCGACTTTCCCGTTTATGTCCTTTTGACAAAGGCTGATCTTGTTGCTGGCTTTCGGGAGTATTTTAGCAATTTGGACGAAATGAGCCGCAAGCAGGTTTGGGGAGCCACGTTCCAGACCGCGAACAAGCGGTCGAATATGGTGGGCGAGGTGCCAAACGAATTCGATGCCTTGATCGCCCGTCTCAACGAAATGACTACCGATCGCTTGCAGGAGGAGCCGGTACCTCAAGCGCGGGTGGCGCTGTTTGGCTTACCTGCGCAGTTGGCTAAGCTGAAAATACCGGTAACAAATTTCCTCAATCAGATTTTTGAGCCGACGCGTTATCATGCAAATGCCACGTTGCGCGGCTTTTACTTTGCCTCGGGAACTCAAGAAGGCACACCTATCGATCAGCTGATCGGAGCGCTCTCGCGAACCTTCAAGGTAGAAGGATTGACGCGCGATATTTATTCCGGCCGTGGCCAAAGTTATTTCCTCACGGATCTCATCAGCAAAGTTATGATCGGCGAGGCAGCTTGGGTGTCCACTGACCGGGCTGCTGTCTTGCGGGCGCGGGTCATCAAGACTGCGGCGCTCTGCGGTTTGCTGCTCGCCTGCGCGGCTGCTTCGCTAGCTTGGTGGACAAGCTATGACCGTAACAAGGAGCTGATCGAGCAAACAAAATCAGCAGCAGCCGAGTACCGGAAGAGTGCTGGCCCGCTGCTAGATGAAACTGAAATAGCCGATCATGATCTCGCCAAAATACTGCCGCCCTTGAACTACCTCCGGCAACTGCCGGCGGGGTACGGCTCGCGCGGTAACCCCGTGCCAATTGCGGCGACTTTTGGTCTAAGTCAAGCTGAACGTCTACGATCGGCTGGCGAGGCGGCCTACGCCACGGCTCTCGAACGTATTCTCAGACCCCGTCTGCTTTATCGGCTCGAGGAACAACTCGAAGCCAATCGCACGAACCCGAGCTCTCTTTATGATGCGCTAAAGGCATATCTCATGCTCGGTGGCCTGCATCCCCCTGACCCCGCCTTCCTGCAGGCCTATTTGCGGCGTGACTGGGCCGACAATCTTTACCCCGGCGCCGCCAATTCCGATGGCCGAAGACTGCTGGAGGAACATTTCCAGGCGATGTTGGAATTGGCAAACGCCAGGGATCTTTTGGTTACCCTGGACGGCCCCCTCATTGCAGACACGCAGGCGACGCTTGCCCGCTTAAGTGTCGCCCAGCGCGCCTACGAATTGCTGCGCTCCCAAGCCAGCGCCTCCGATGCTCCGGATTGGACACCAGGTCGTCACGGAGGGCCAGATGTCAACCTCGTCTTTACGACTGTCGAAGGCGGAAGTCTGGACACAATCCGTGTTCCTGCCTTTTTCACCTATGACGGGTTTCGTAGATTATTCGTCGAGCGTTTGGGCGGCGTCGCCAACCAACTTCGAGACAACCGCTGGGTTCTCGGCAGCGCGGGTGAACAAACGGCGGTTGAAGCACAATATAATTCCCTTACAAGCGAGCTCCTCGCTCTCTACGCCAAAGATTTTTCTGCTGCTTGGCACGATTCCTTGTCAAAGCTCAAACTGAAGCGTTTGATGGCCGACAAGCCGAAATATGTCGCGCTTGCCGCTGCTTCCGCTGCGACCTCGCCCATAAAGCAGCTTCTCGAATCGGTGCGTGACGAGACAGCGCTTACCCGCGAGCGGCCTGGCTTCGTCAGCAAGGGCTATGACGATCTAAAGGCTACGTTGTTGGGGACGAGAGCGGCAGTCCCGGGAAGTGAAATCGAACAAGAATTTAAAGCCTATCACATTCTCGTTGAGGGCGAAGCAACGCGCCGGCCAATTGATTTGGTAGTCGCTAATCTCGCTGATATCTACCAGAATCTATTGGTCTCTGACTCTGCTGCACAAGGGCAACAGGCCGTTGGGCAGTTACAGACCGCGGTTGCGAGCTTGCGTTCTAACGCGAACCGCCTTCCGCAACCATTCGCGGGGATGTTGCAAGCGGCCGCAAGCGAATTTGATGGAGAGCTTACCACGAGTTTCCACGCGAAATTGGGTCGCGCGCTCAAGGATCAGGTGACTGGCATCTGCCAGCAGATCGTTACGAACCGGTACCCCTTCGCACGCTCAGACCGCGAGGTACCCCTGGCCGATTTCGGACGTCTGTTCGCTCCGCAGGGCGCAATTGACAAGTTTTTTACAAGTGAGGTGGCTCAATATATCGACACTTCCAAGCAAAATTGGAGCTGGCGGCAGGATACGGCGATTGGGCGCGCGCTTGCATCCTCGACCGGCACGCTGAGGGAATTTCAGCGGGCCGCGCAGATCCGCGAGACATTCTTCGCAACCGGAGGCCTATTGCCATCCATGACTTTGACGGTGGTACCTCCCGCCATCCCTTCTGCCCCTGCGGCCGCAGCTCCCGGTTCACCCTCGCCGAACGCTGCAATCAAGATGGAGATTAATGGCACCCTGGTTGCCAGCGCGCCGGGCAATAATGCGCCCACGGTGGTGCAGTGGCCCGGGGCCGGCACGGGTCACGCTGCGATCACTGTGACGACAGATCAAAGCCAACAGCCGACGGTGATCGAACGCTACGGCCCATGGTCCCTCTTCCGCCTCGTCGATGCAGGAGCTCCGGTTGCTCGCGGGGATAAAGTTGTCGTCAGTTACATTCTCGCAGGGCGCCAAATTCAATATCAAATCGGCGTAGGATCAGTGCTGAACGCTTTCACTTTACCGGCACTGAAGGAGTTCCACTGTCCAAGCGAGCTCTAGAATTTTGATGCGCTGTGGTATATTTGGCAAACTCCCCTGCAAGCGCGACTTCGTCGCGATCAATGCGCCGCAGAGATTTCTGTCTGTCTGGGAGCCGTGGCTTCAGGCAGGCGTATCGGCAAGCCGGGCAGAATTGCGCGATAAATGGCAAGCGGCTTTTCTCACCGCGCCAATTTGGCGGTTCTGGCTTGGGTCGGAGATTTGCGGAACAACCATCCTTGGCGCATTTATGCCTTCGGTGGATGAAATAGGCCGCTATTTCCCGCTGGTGCTTTTCGCTAGCGCGGCCCAGGGGTTGGCTGTGCCGCCGCCTGAATTCGAACCGCATACCCCTTGGTTCGCGGCCGGTGAGGATTTCCTTTTGTCGACACTTTGTCCAAGTGTCACATTTGATCAAATATGCAGAGCGCTCGATCATCTGGCGTTGCCTGTTGCTTATTCACCGATCGGTGCGCCAAACGTCATCAGAACTCTCACCGGCGGCGTCGTGGCGCCGATCGACGACAGTTCGCCGTCAAAAATTTTTGCTGCCTTGCGCCACTCGGATTGGGCCGCGGCAGAAGCTAGCCGCAGCTTTTGGTGGACTATAGGCGGCGCCGAATTCCGGCCCGTTGCCCTAGCCACCCGCCACATGCCGGGGCCTGCCTTGTTTTCTGGCATGCTGACAGGTAATCTTCTCGCTGAATGATCACACGCTCATGACCCTACGGAGCAAGCTATTGGGCGCGGAGATACCCGGCAGGAAAATGGCGAGCTTGTCGCTCGAAATCGACATTTCGGACAAAGAAGCATCGATAGTTGAGTAGAGTAAGTTGGCACTCTCCCCACCGCACAAAGACGCAACCATCGGCAATTTTTCCACCTTCGCGATTCCAATCGGCACAAAACTCAATGGCCTCTTTGAGATCGACGCTTTTTTAGCAAGCGGTGGCATGGGCGAGGTCTATAAAGGGCATTCAATCGAAACTGGAGATAAAGTCGCAATCAAAGTCATCCGTGCAGACCTCGCTAGCAGCGAGGCAGCGATTGCGATGTTCCGAAACGAGGCAGCCGCACTCTTTCGCCTCCATCATGAAGCGATCGTCCGGTATTTTGTTTTTGCCGTCGACCCGCTGTTGCAGCGAGCGTACCTTGTGATGGAATTCGTGGAGGGCGAAACCCTCTCGCAAGTCCTCCAGCGCGGGCCCTTGCCAATTGAAACAGTTTGCGTTCTTGCAGAACGGATTGCGCTCGGCCTTCATGCAGCCCATAAGAAGGGAACAATCCATCGCGACATTTCCCCCGGCAATATCGTTATTCAAAATGGCGATGTCCATGAAGCAAAAATCATCGATTTTGGCATCTCTCGTTCGACCCTCGCTGCAGCAACGGTCATCAATGTGGGCTTCGTTGGCAAATACAATTATGCGTCGCCCGAGCAGCTTGGCCTTTACAACGGAAAGGCCATTCGTGACGAAGATATTTCTCTCACACCTAAGTCGGACATCTACAGTCTCGGTCTCGTGATAGCCGAGGCGCTGCGAGGTTCCCCTGTCGATATGGGCGAAACTCAGGCGGAAATTATCGAAAAGCGGAGGATTGTGCCAGATCTGGAAGGGGTTGATCCGCGTATTCACCCATTCCTCGAAAAGATGCTTCAGCCGGACCCCAGCCTGCGCCCGGGTTCAATGCTCGAGGTCGCTGACTATTTCCGAATCCTCCCTCCAACTGTGACCGGCAAGGGCCGGCCAGAGCGGCGCGATGTCCCGTACATTGTCCTCGGAGCGGCTTTGATCACTATCATTGGAGGTGGGGCGGCCGCTTATTGGTTGTTGACACAACCGCGCCGGCTGACAGAGCTGCCGCCACGAGCAAAAGCCGCCGAGTTCATCAAGAACTATCGCACCGGCCCTTGCTTTTCGGTCACGTCTTACGATGTGACCGATAGCTCGGCAACCATCGATCTTGCCGGCAATTCGCGTGAACCCTTCGACTCGCTCGACCGCGAATTCAAGGCGGCGAATGGGTTTGAAGCGACCATCAACGCAGCGCTGGTCACGCCGGCGCAATGCGACGCCCTGGCATTTTTCAATCGCATGAAATCCGGTATGGATCGCGCACCCCAGCTAGAGGAGCGCGTGCACTACGATGGCCAGTCGCTTACTGGAATGATCACCGATTCCGGCGGCCGTAAGATAGATCTATTACTAATCCAAGATGATGGCGTGGTTCAAAACGTAACTGAGTTCGTTCAGTCAGGCCAGCGGCCCCTGACCTTCGGGATACCGGCCGAGCAGCTTCGCCGTGGCAGGCAGCCCCAGCTTCTGATGGTGGTGGCGAGCAATGAATCTTTGTCTTCGTTGAAGCCTGTTCAGGCTCTTCCTGCTGACCAAATGTTTCCTGCCGTCGTAAACGAGGCAGCCGACAAGCAGGAAGCACTTGGGGTCGCGATGCAATATTTCTTTACGGGAGAGTAGGGCTAGCTCTGTCATTGTTATAGCCGGTTCGGAGACCCAGCAATATTAACAATGCGTGCATCATAGATGTGCATCCGGACTTTCCCGAGTCCCGGTCAAAGTCACCTAACACACCGGGCGATCCTCTGTCCCGGATGACAGTGACAGGTTTTCAACGCCTCGTGACTACAGCTTAGGAGCTAGAAATAATGAGGATCTCCAGTCTATGTTGAACTCGATTCAAGATTGAATTGAGGCCGCATCTGCTGGATAATTAAACAGTAAAATCGAAAGCCGGCGGTGCAGTGAAGGCCAGATATTAGCGCGCTAATGGCTCCGCCCTAGGTGTCGCCCAATTCAGATATCCTTGCGTGCATGGGGTGAAACGGTCGGATCACAGGAGGATGCTGATGCACCGAAGAACTCTTATTTTTGGCTCGCTTGTCCTATTTGCAAATGTTTGTCGTGCCGCGGGGTGGGCCTTGGTAACCAAGAAGGAATTTGAAGACTCGCTGGCTACGCCTCAGCCGCTAGCACGGACATTAAGCCGTACTCCTGATGCGCCGATGATTGAAGTCGATCAACCGGACCCAACCAAGCCCATAAAATCACCAGTTACGATTCGTGTCCGCTTCCTTCCCAAAGAAGGCGCCACCATCGATCTCACATCTTTTCGCGCGACCTATGGGTCGCTTGCTCTCGATATTACGCAGAGGATCGTTGAACACGCTCACCTTAGCGGCTCTGGCCTATTCGCCAAAAATGCTGACATTCCGTCCGGGCGTCATAGAGTGACCCTCCAAGTCGGGGATAATTTGCACCGCATAGGTGTCCGCACGTTTGAATTCACAGTCTCATAACGAGGGTTTTTATCGTTAGATTCTCGAGCCGTGCATTGAGGACTTCCGGGGACATCGGCGCGAGTTTTTTTCCAGCCCAAGTGAAACGGCCCCCGTGGACCGCCGAGAGCTGAAATAGCGTGCGCGCCAAAAGGGCGCGCACCCACTGAGGCTTCCGTGGAAGTAGCCCCGCCAGCCGCGCGCGGTAATCAGGCCCATTTCGCTGGACGCGACGCGCGCCACATTCAGGCCTTCGCTGAATCGAAAGGTGCTTCCGAGCTGATGATACCGGCCGAAGTCATGATCGCCGATGCACTGCCGCGCGATATTTTACACAATGCGCGCCAATTCCATACTCACCAGCGTAAGATGACAATTGTTGCGAAGAATGCGAACCTTGTCTCTAGCGATGCCATAGGTCACACAATTGGTCGCATGGCTGAGGGTATTACTTGTCCTGCAATAGTAAGAGTAGCTACCAGCCGCATCAGATAGATCAAGTGAACTTCGATCGCGGCATCAATGCAATCGGAAGTGCTCGTCGTCGGTTGTCCCCGATCCTACCACGGCCTCTCCATCGGAAATCAGTCTGCCTTCGCATTATCACTCTCGGTCAATGAAAGATCGACCATGACGTCATTGGCGATGCGCTCCAGCTCTGTACGCAGCTCATCGATGGTTAAGCTTGGGGGAAGAATGACGATGGCCTCTGCAGTAAACAGCGGCTCGCCGGTCATGCTGCCACGGCATACTTCAGTGTGTAGTTCATTGATGCTGACGCCATGACACGCCAGAGCGCTCGATACTTCTCGAACGATGCCTGGGTGGTCCACGCCGGTCAGATTGAGATGCCCCCTTCGACCGCGCGGTTTTGGGGCCGCGCTGTCACGGCGAACGGTCACTGCTATACCTTGTTCAGCGAGAGCGGCCAGTGATTGTTCAAAGCTCGCGATGGTGCGCTCTGGCAAGTTCACGCGCAAAATTCCCGCAAATTCTCCGCCAAGGCGCGCCATCGAGCTATCGATCCAGTTGCCCGAATGGTCGGCAATAACTTGCGCTAAAGTTCGTACCAGCCCCGGTCGATCTTTCGAAATGATCGTCAGAATCATTTCGATGGGCATAACCGACTCCTACTCCAATTGGCCGATCTCAACCGCGATCTCGCAAAAACTTACACGGTTTTGGTCACGTTGAACACCGTCCGAATGGAGTTTCCATCGTGGCCAGATCCAGCACGCCTACATCGCAGCGTAAATGCTCGCTGTATCGCGAGCACCGCGAGACCTGTCGGATACGCTACGTCGCTCAGATCCGTTTAGGGCCGGATTCCGCCTTCGCGTTCGATTACGCCTCGGGCAACCTCAATCTTACCCCCTGGCCCGGCTTGAGTCGTCTCGAAGCTTCAACCACCGCCGTGGAACGAACGAGTTCGCAAAGGGCTTGAAAAAAGGACATGAGCGAGCTCTATTTCCACACGATACGCTGGCCAAGAGGTGCATGGAGTCGCCCAAGAGCTCGCTATTTTTAGTCGTCGCACGCGTTCCTATTCCACGTTAATGCTTTTTCTGCACGCTTTTTCCGTTGACGGCGGCTGTGCTGCCCTTGCTCATTGACGAACCGCCGAGCACGGCGAGTGAGGATGCAGAGTGTTTGATACCAGTGCCGTTTATGATTGTATAGGGGCTCGCCGCGCCGGGCGTTGGCATCATGCGCACCGCTGGTACCCGGGGATCTGCGGCGGTGGCATGAGGTGCCGGTGCCGCGCCCGCAAGCGACGCGCTTGCCGCCGTCGCACCACTGGCGCCCGCGCCGGCATTTTGGTTACCCACGGCCGCTGCGCCGCGTAGAGCACTGTCGAGGTGTGCGGCCTTGATCCTCGCAGCTCCCTTGGCCAGCAGGTGGGATGGCCGGATGGCGGCCTGCCGTTTCTTATCAATCAGAGACTCGTGTTTCTTAATCACACTGCCGCTGGCGGTAGCCCCAATACAAATATTGGTAGCCATGGCCATGAGCGCCGTGACCACGAGTGTACGAAAGAAAATTTTCAAGTAGTCTCCTTCCGGCTTACGAGTATCGCTTTTCTCTCGCCCAGGCCTATGCGTGCCAAACTCCGCAGCTTAGACATCATCCAACGCCTCCTCCCTTCGTTCGGCCTGTCCCTCAGGCGGCGTGTCGTCTCCGCCAACAAACATCATCCGCAGAGCGGGCACGACGACCAGCAGCATGATCGGCCCAATCAGCATGCCGCCGACGACGACGGTTGCGAGAGGACGCTGCACCTGGCTACCGATGCCGTGTGACATCGCGGCTGGCAGCAGGCCGATGCATGCAGAGAGCGCCGTCATGAGCATCGGCCGCATCCTTTGCTCGGCGGCATGAAACATCGCTTCAAGCGGTCTCATGCCCGTGATCCGAACCTGATTGAAATAAGTGATCATCAGGATACCATCCATGACCGACACGCCGAACAGCGACACGAAACCGATTGCCGACGACACACTGAAATCCAGACCGGACATGTAAAGCGCGATGATACCGCCTCCCACGGCGAACGGGATGCCGGCAAGGGCGAGCAGGCTGTCACGCAGCGAGTTGAACAAGCTGAACAGTAGCACGAGGATCAACGCCAAGCTGACCGGAACGACGATAGCGAGTCGCTGCTGGGCAAGTTCAAGATCCTCGAACTCGCCTGCCCATATGATGCGATATCCGTTGGGAACCTCCACGTTCCGCGCAATCCGGGCTTTCGCCTCGGCGACCGCTCCGCCAAGGTCGCGTTCGCGCACGCTGAACTTGACCGGGATCATGCGCTCGCTTTTCTCGTGGTAGATATAGGAGGCGCCCGTGTCCAGGCTGATGGTTGCAAGCTCTTTCAGCGGAATGTAAGCGTTGCCGCCATTGCCTCCCGCTACCTTGATGTTGCCTATTGCCTCGATGCTGTCACGGTACTTTTGTGGGAAGCGAACAACGAGGTTCCATGCGCGGTCGCCTTCGAGCACGGTGGTGGCGGTTGCGCCGCCCATCGCGGCCTGGATAACGGTGTTGACGTCGCCGGTATTGAGGCCGAAGCGGGCGGCTTTGTCGCGATCCACCTGGATATTCAGGTTCGGCTGCCCAAGAACGTGGAATATCCCGAGATCGGTGATCCCTTGTACCTGTTCCATTTCATGCATGACTTTGCCGGCAAGATCCTCGAGAACCTTGAGGTTCCGGCCAATGATCTTGACCGAGTTCGCGCCCTTGACGCCAGAGATCGCCTCTTCGACATTATCTTGAATATATTGCGAGAAGTTGAATGTTACGCCCGGCAGCTCGTCGTTGAACTCCTCCTGCAGCTGGTTGGTGAGCTTGTCCTTGGTCAGTCCTGATGGCCACTCATCGAATGGCTTCAGAGGAGCGAAAAGCTCGACATTCGAGAATGGCGAGGCGTCGGTGCCGTTATCTGGCCGGCCGTGCTGGGAGACCACCGTGATAACTTCCGGATGGCGCAACAGAATCTCCCGCATTTTTCTGGTGGCGTCGGTTCCCGCGTCGAGCCCCATTGATGGAGGCAGCGAAGCGCGAATCCAGTAATTGCCTTCTTCCAGGGCCGGCAGGAACTCGCTGCCGAGGCGGGTCCAGAGCAAGCCCGTCGCAGCCAAGAACGCCAATCCGATCACGAGCATGACCTTGCGATTGGCGAGAGACCATCTTAGCGCCGGCGAATAAATCGCCCGCAGCATTCGGACCAGGATTGTCTCCGTCTCCTCGATATGCAGGGGCAGCAGCATTGACGCCAGGACCGGCGTTACGGTGAAAGTCGCGATCAAGGCACCGGCCAGCGCATAGCCGTAGGTCCGTGCCATGGGGCCGAAGATTTGGCCTTCCACACCCTGCATGGTGAATAGCGGAACGAAGGCCGCCACCGTAATCGTCGCCGAAAAGAAAATCGCCTTATCAACCTGGAGGGCGCTGATGAAGATGAGGCGTAGCCGATTCGTCCAATTCTTAATGGTCGAAGTGCGGACCGAGCTTGTCGGGTCGGTTCCCCAGGCGCCTTCCGCCAAATGATTCAAAAGGCGCCGTCTTTCTTGCCGCGGCAATTGGAAATTCCGGAAGATATTCTCGACGAGAATAACGGCTGAGTCGACAATGATGCCAAAATCGACAGCGCCCACCGACAAAAGATTGGCTTCCTCGCCTTGGATCACCAGCAGGATGATGGCGAATAACAGCGCAAACGGGATGTTTACTCCGACGATGATCGCGCTCCGCAAGTCTCCTAGAAAGACCCATTGAATGAAAAAAACCAGCAGGCAGCCGAAGATGAGATTGTGCAGAACCGTATGCGTGGTGACGCTAACCAGCGTGCTACGATCATAGTAAGGGACCAGCTTGACTCCCGGCGGCAGGGTTCCGTCAGTGTTCAATTTCTGGACTTCGGCATTAACCTTGGGCAGGACGTCATTGGTGTGCAAGGTACGAAGCATAACGACGATCGAAAGCGCCGCGTCGTCGTCGTGATCTTTGCCCGCGATGCCAAGCCTTGGCATATAGGTTACGGCTACCTTGGCGACGTCCTTGACCTGCACGGGAACGCCATTGACCTGCGTCAGGACGACACTTTCTATGTCTGCAACCCTGTCCCCCTTGGTCAGATCTTCATTGCCGCCATCATCGATGAGACCGACGCCGCGGATGTTGACCGACTGGTCGCCAAGCGTGATTTCGCGGCCGCCGACATTGATATTGGCGTTGCCCAGCGCAGTGAGCAGTTGAGGCACGGTAATGCTGTAGGCCTCGAGCTTCTCCAAATCCGCTTGGACCTCGAATTCCTTGGTCGTCCCGCCCCATGAGTTGACTTGGACAACGCCTGGAACGGTGAATAGGCGCCGCAAAACCACCCAATCCTGGATGGTGCGCAGATTCGTCAAGCCGAAATGCGGCGGGCCGACGACTTGGTAGCGGAAGATCTCGCCCGTCGTGCTCGACATCGAGATACTCGGGGTCTGGTTACCCGGAAGACTGACATTCTGTTGAAGGCTGAGCGCCGCCTGGGTATAGGCGAAAAAATAGTCAACGCCATATTTGAACGTCACCCTGACGAAGGTGAGTCCGTAGAATGACGTCGAGCGGATGCTGTCGATGCCTGGAGTGGGATAAAGACCGACTTCCATCGGGATCGTGTAGTAGCGCTCCATCTCCTCGGCGGAGAGACCCGGGGCCTGGGCAATGATTTCGAGAATGACCGGCGCTGGATTCGGGTACGCCTCAATGTTCAGCTTCTTGTAGGCTATAATACCCGCGCCGACAAAGGCGAGCAGCCCCATTAAAACGATCGTGCGGCGGGTAAGCGCGAATGCGAGAATTCCCTTTAGCACTTCTTCCTCACTCTGAAGTTATCCATCTTTGAATTTAAATTTTGTAAGTTCCTGCAGACCGAGCGGTTGGCCGCGTGAGCCCCCTTGGTCCAACCGCTCAATCCTTTGCGGCTGTCCTCAGCGCAAGCATGTTGCTCAAAAGCAAGGCGCCATTCGTCGCTACCCGTTCCCCGGTTCTCAAGCCGCTGAGAATCTGATCATAGCCATCCTGCCGTGACCCGATTTCAACGATCCTTTTCACAAACTGGCGGCCCTCTGTGTCAGCGGGGACCCAGACGGTCATGGTGCCGTCGCCTTCCCGGACGACGGCGGCCGCAGGCACCGCCGGCGAGCGGACTGGCTGGCCGGTCTCAATCACGAAATGCGCATACATGCCGGACAGCAAAAGATGATCGGGATCGTCAATTTCGGAGCGGATAAACGTTCTGTGCGTATTCGGATCGACGGTCGTTCCGATGGTGGTAATCTTTCCTGAGAAGACACGGTCACGATAGGCCGTTACCGTGACCCACACTTTTTGGCCCAGATGATAGTTCGGGATGTCGCTCTCGATGATGTTTGCGAGCATCCACATGGTCGAGAGATCGGCAACGGTGTAGGGAGCAGGAGGATTCCCCGGCTGCACGAAAAGCCCGGGCTGCGCGCTGCGGGCTGTCACCCGTCCAGCGATGGGGCTTGGGATGATCAGGAAGGGGTCGATTTTGCGGGAAGCAACGATGTTATCAACTTCGGCTTCGGTTTTGCCAAAAACCCGGACAGCGTCGCGCGCCGCTTTAAGATTTCCCTCGGCCGTTTGTTGGTCGGAAACCGCCTGCTCGACGGCAGCCAGTGGACCGCCGCCCGCCTTAAAGAGCTTCTGGGCCCGAGCGAGGGCTTTCGTCGTCAGCTCCAGTACCCCGGCGGCAGCGATCAGTGTGGACTCCGCATTGACCAGGTCGGGACTGTCTATGGTAAAGAGCGTTTGCCCCTTTTTCACGTCATCGCCGACTTTGGCGAATAGCTGGACGATTCTTCCCTGATAGACGGTGAAGACTTGCACCGCCATGTCTTCGTTGTAATCGATGCTGCCAACGGCGCCACTTTCCTGCGCGAAGGAATGATCGGCGACGGGCTCGACTTTGATGCCGGCAGCCTGCTTCGCGGAGAGTTCCAGGGTATCGGGCTGTTCGTTGGTAGATTCCGACACGGTCGGCTTCGGATGGCTCCCAACGAGCCCGGTAAAATATGCGACCGCCAGGACAGCAGCCGCCACTGCCGTAATCACGCCAAGGCGGACCGCGCCGAGGCGGCCCGGCTTTTTGTGTTTATCTTTCAATCCCATCAATGGTTTCCAGCTGAGGTTGCGAGCCATCCTGCCTAAATTTTGTGCAGGTATGTTGCATTGTCGCAATTTGACGTGGCTGGCGTCTACTGGGGAAGATCACTGTGACAAATCACAGTCGCCGCGGTGCAGGCGCAGCTTGTGTTGAAATCAATCTTTGATTTTGAAGCTTTCGCTATTGTAACGAGCCCTAGCGGGCCACTAAAACTGATCTACTGTTGTCAGCGATTAATCACATCTACTATCGGGGCAATCTCGATCTCCCCGGCCAGCGGAGGGAGATCTTTCACTTACGCGAAATTCAGCGATCCCTTACGCGAAATTCAGCGATTTTATTGAGGATGCGCCAAAGCATAATCTCGGCATTTAGGCAGAACAGGCAGGCCTGCGGGGCGCTTTGCCTATAAAAGCGGTTTGACCCCACCGAGTCATGAGTCACCGGATTCCCAAGTTCAATATGGGAGCGCGGGGCCGCCGTGTTATATTTGGCTGACTTAATCAATTCGTTTTATCTTGAATTTTTATGCCTCTTTTGCAAGCAGTTATGAGCCTGAAGGCGGCGAGCGGATTCCTCGGGGAGTAGGAGTTCCCGCTCGGCACTAAAATTGCTTTTGGAGTTTCGTCGGCTTGGCAAGCTTTCGCCGGGGTCACGTCCTGATATTTGGCGGCGTCCCGAGTGTCCTGACGAAAAGTCCCGCCAGCTTTGATTAGAGTCAGGAGACTCATCGTGGATCATCGCAAGTCGATTTTGTGCATAGAGGATGATTGCGAAACCGCAGCCTTAATCGAGGAGGAACTTCTCGAACGGGGATTTAAAATTAGTATCGCCTACGATGGCCGGGACGGATTTGCGGTCATCGTAAAGGAAAAGCCAGATCTCGTACTTTCCGATATCTGCTTGCCAGGCATGTCGGGTTTCGAACTACTTGAAAGGGTAAGCGCGCTTGGTGCCAATTTCGGCAACATGCCATTCGTGTTTCTCACCGCGCTATCCGACCGCGACAATCAGCTCAAGGGCCGCCAACTAGGCGCAGACGATTACGTCTCGAAGCCGATAGATTTCGAAATACTTTTTTTCATTATCAATGCTCGCTTGGCTGGCGTTGCTCGCGCCGAGATGTGGCCAAGGTTCGCGGAATTGAACGAGCGCGAAGTGGAAACATTGACCTGGGCAGCGCGCGGAAAGACTTCTACCGAAATCGCGCACATTGTCCAGCTGAGTAAACGGACCGTTGATTTTCACCTCGATAATGCAAGGCTTAAACTTGGCGCCTTAACCCGTATCCAGGCTGCTGTCAAGGCGGCCGCCGGTCGGATGATCGCGCCATAATCATCACCTTGGGCTCGGTCAATGGAGAACGTAAAACCGGTAACGAGGCTACCGCGCCGAACACGTTGCCGTCCTTCTTCCATTGAAATGCGGGGCGAAGGTTACAGTTTATAATCTGCGTATCATATCAGGATTGAGTATACCGTGTTAAAGAAAAAGCCGATACGTTCCCTATGGGACTCGATCGCATTGAGGCAGCCGCGCTCAATCCGCTTCCACCTATCCCTGGTGTTCTTTTTCACTCTTTTGCTGGTAGCGGTCCTCGGTTTCTTTAGTATTTGGCGTCTCAGCGATCTCGACAAGGTCTCGGCAGACATCCGCGATCATTGGCTTAAGACCACGCGTCTTCTGGGCGACCTCAACAATTTCACCTCTGACTTCCGGGCTGCCGAGGGTGAGAACCTCTTGTCATCGACACCCTTGGAAGCTTCGGAAAGCGAAAAGGAGTTAGCGGTACTTGACCAATCGGTCTCAGAGATTCAACTGCAGTATGAACAGATGCAACATGACACCGCCGAGAACGATTTATATTCGCAGTTCAACGCGAACTGGGGGGAATATAAAAAGATCGCCATGCAGGAGCGATCATTGTCGCCGGCTGGACGAAACGCCGAAGCGATCGCAATATATAGAACGACATCCCGATCCGCTTATAATGCCGCCAGCGATGCGCTCGATTTGCTTACACAAAACAATGTGGCCAAGGGCCTTGAGGCAAGCCGGCGTGCCGACGCGGCGTATCGTCAGGCACAATGGTTGATGGCCATAGCCATGGCGGTTTCCGGCGGCATGGTGTCTGCCGCGCTAATCTACGCCCGGCGCGCAATATCGGACCCGCTACTTCACCTCGCCGATTGCATGCATAGGCTGGCGGACAATTACACCGATGTCGAGGTTCCTTGTACCAAAAGGCGCGACGAAATCGGTCATATGGCGCGCGCCGTCGTTGTGTTCCGCAGTAATGCTATCGAGCTTATGCTTAGCCAGCGGGGCCTCGCGCAGCAGGCATCGATGCTCAAGGAAAAGCTGGGGTATGAACAGCGCCTAACGCAGCTACAGCGTAATTTCGTATCGATGGCATCTCACGAATTTCGCACGCCTTTGAACGTCATCGATGGCCAAGCTCAAAGGCTAATCGGCATGAATGATCGGCTTCAGCCCGCCGATATAGCAACACGCGCGAGCAAAATTCGTGGCGCGGTGTTGCGGATGACCCGTCTGCTCGACAAGCTGCTCGACTCCTCACGTCTCGTTGATGGGTCTACCGGCCTCTATTTCCATCCAGCGGAAATGAATCTGATCAAGACACTTCATGATGTTTGCAACCTGCATCGCGAAATCTCGCCGCGGGCGCAAATTCTCGAAAATTATGACGGGCCAGATCTGCAAATTATTGGCGATAATAAGTTGCTCTTTCAGGCATTCGACAACCTGCTATCGAACGCCATAAAATATTCGCCACTAGGCAGTGCCGTAAGCGTCAGCGCATGGACTGAAGCCGACCGCACATTCGTCGCCCTGAAAGACGGCGGCTTTGGTATCCCTGAAAAAGACCTCACGAACCTTTTTACCTGTTATTATCGAGGCAGTAATGTCTCGGGTATCGTCGGAACTGGAGTTGGGCTGTATCTTGTCAAAATGGTGATCGAACTCCATGGCGGAGGCATTTTAGTCAAGAGCAAGGAAGGCGAAGGATCAACATTTACCGTGCAAGTCCCCTCGTCAGTCAGTGCAATTAAGGCGGATTTGGCGGTTGTCTGAATCAAGGGATGCCTTGCGCGTTCAATCGAGCGCACCATTGGCGCTTCTAATGGTATTGCTCAAGAGCGCGGTGTCCCCGAACGCGGTGTTCCCCACCCGGAACTGCCTGGCGAGTGCTCCCCCAGCAAGCGTAGTTCAAGTCCTTAACGCGCGGCTGCCGTTTCGGTTCCAGAGGGCTGCGCCTTCGCTTCGCCTCCGCCCGTGATCTGGAAGCGCAACGCCAGCGGCCTCGCCCGCCGCGAGCGATCCCAGCGTGAAAAAATAAGTCTCGTAGTGTTGGTATTCGACGGGCTCTGGGTCGTCGGTAACGAAGGGAGGCCCGGCGAAGGTGGGCGCTGGCGCAGTGAGAAGAAAAGCAAGGCTGGCATGGCGGGACACTTTCGCGAAGCTCGGCCAAGAGGATCGGTTGCCGCTCACCGCTGCTTCCCTCATGCTCATCTGCTTTCAGAATGAGCCTTCGCAAAGCGGCGAATTTTGGTCAACTTGGCTGGGCCGCACTCATCCCGCCAAGGTGGTTAGCAACAGTAAAGATATCCTTATCGCCGCGCCCCGAAAGATTGAGCACCATGAGGTGGTCTTGCGGTTTTAATGGCGCGATGTCGAGCATCTTGGCGAGCCCGTGCGCGGGCTCGAGGGCGGGAATGATCCCCTCAAGCTCGGCGCAAAGTTTGAAGGCGGCCAGCGCCTCGGCATCGGTGGCGGAAAGGTATGTGACGCGGCCGCTCTCCTTCAGCCACGCATGTTCGGGGCCGATGCCAGGATAGTCGAGGCCAGCCGAGATGGAGTGGCCCTCCTCGATCTGGCCGTCCTCATTCATCAACAGATAGGTGCGGTTGCCGTGCAGCACGCCTGGCCGGCCGCCGGCAAGCGAGGCGGCGTGTTTTTTATCGAGGCCGTAACCGGCCGCCTCGACCCCATAAATCTCGACGGACGGATCATCGAGGAAGGGATGAAAAAGCCCGATCGCATTGGAGCCGCCGCCGATGCAGGCGAAGAGTGAGTCCGGCAAGCGCCCCTCGGCTTCTTGCATCTGCGCCCTCGTTTCCTCGCCGATGATGCATTGAAAATCACGCACCATGGCGGGGTAGGGGTGCGGGCCTGCCACCGTGCCAATGCAATAAAATGTGTTTTCGACATTGGTGACCCAGTCGCGCAAGGCTTCGTTCATCGCGTCCTTGAGGGTCTTGGCGCCGGACTCGACGGGGATAACCTTGGCACCAAGAAGGTTCATGCGAAACACATTGGGTTTTTGCCGCTCGACATCGACAGACCCCATGTAGACGACGCAGTCGAGCCCAAAGCGGGCGCAGGCAGTCGCCGTGGCAACGCCATGCTGGCCCGCGCCTGTCTCGGCGATAATACGAGTTTTGCCCATCCGGCGAGCAAGAAGAATCTGGCCGAGCACATTGTTGATTTTATGCGCGCCGGTGTGGTTGAGTTCTTCGCGCTTAAAATAGATCTTTGCTCCGCCCTGGCGCCCGGCAGCGGCGGCCTGCTGGCGAAGGTATGCCGTTAATCTTTCGGCATAATAGAGCGGACTCGGCCTTCCTACATAATGTTTGAGGAGATGGTTGAGCTCGCCCTTGAAAGAGGGATCCTCTTTTGCGATGGCATAATGCTTTTCGAGATCGAGAATGAGCGGCATCAAGGTTTCGGCGACGAAGCGCCCGCCGAAGATGCCAAAGTGGCCGCGTTCGTCCGGACCTGTGCGATAGGAGTTAAGTGGATGCGACACCGCGCCGGCCTCTTTCTTGCTGATTGCGAAATTGATGGACTCGTCCCTCAGCCGAGGCTGCTCGGGCCACCGCAATAAACTGCGCGATCTTGCCGCTATCCTTTATACCCACCGCGCTTTCCACTCCCGAAGAAACGTCAACTCCCGAAGCGCTAGTGTGGGTGATGGCATCAGTGACATTCGTAGCATCGAGCCCGCCCGCAAGCAGCCAAGGTTTGCGCGCCTGGATCCCCTCAAGCAAGCTCCAATCGAAACGCGCGCCATTGCCGCCGGGGCACTCGTCTTGAAGCGAGGGTTTCGCATCGAAGAGCAAATAATCCGCGACCGCATCGAAAAGCGGAACGGCGGCAAGGTCGGCTGCTTGGCGGACGCTAATCGCCCTCATAACGGGAAGGCCAAACCGCGCGCGTATTGACGCAACGCGTTCTGGTGTTTCCGAGCCGTGCAACTGAAGCATATCCGGGGAAAGGGCCGCAATGGCCGCAGCGATCGCGGCATCTTCAGCATCAACCGTCAATAAGACTTTTCGTGTCTGGCCGAAAACGCGCCGGCCAAGGCGCGCCGCGAGCTCCAGCGAGATATGACGAGGGCTTTTCTTACAAACCACAAAGCCGACCATATCGGCACCATGGCCCACCGCCGCATCCAGCGCCGCCTCGGTTGAAAGACCACAAACTTTTACGAGTAAACTCATTTCATCCCAGCGTAAGGCGCGCCCCGGCTCAGGTCGCTTTACGCTTATCTCCCGGGCGTGATAGGCGTGAAATTTCGGCACGGAGGGAACTCGCTTCCTTGCGGGCGCGCCGCGCCATTCGCCGGTGGCGGCCCTGCTCGACCCAGGTTGTAAAGCTGCCGATCAAAATCCCCACCAAAGTCGATAGCAGCATCACAATGTAGAGAGGCAGCGAGAGCTGGGTTGCCTCATGCGCGCTCTCGGCAAAAGGATCAAGAAAGATCGTAACAGGATGCCGGTTGGCAACGGAAAGAGCGAGGACCACCAGTGCGATGGGGATGAGAAAAAAATACCTAATGATTTGTTTCATGTGGTCTCGCCGGCGAAATGAAATTCTGCGGCAAGCTTTTAAATGAAATTCTCAAAATTGGTAGGGGCAAAGAGCGGCGCGACCGAGGCGGCCTCCCGCCAGTATAGGAGCGGGCAAAGCGCTCACTGCTGGGCCCCATGGCTGTCATTGAGCCGCTCTCGCATTTCCTTTCCGGTTTTAAAAAAGGGAACGGCTTTTTCGCCAACGGAAACGTGAGCTCCGGTCCGCGGATTGCGCCCGACCCGCGCAGTCCGGTGTTTAACCGAGAATGCCCCAAAGCCGCGCAGCTCAACCCGATGTCCACGAGAGAGTGCGTTAGTGATCTCATCAAAGATCGCATTTACGATTTTTTCGACGTCGCGGAGGTAAAGATGCGGGTTTCGGGCGGCTATCCTCTGTACAAGCTCGGATTTGATCATCGGCTCCGTCCCCAATAGCCTTTTTGACAATTATTTACGCATATATTTACGCAACCCGCCTCAGTTGCTCGCGGGAGCTTGCCAAATCGATAAAAGACCGTCAAGCATACGCTCCTCGGCGGCGCCCGCGAGCTGGTTTAAGGCAATGCGAATGCGAGACAGGCCGGCCAAATCCGCGGCAGCCGCCGCAAAGCTAAATATGCCCCAGCGCTCCAGCGTCTTTTCCGGCTTCCAATCTTGGACGCGCAGGTTGCTCGAAATGTTTTTTTCTTTGGCGAGCCATGCGATGGCTTCTCGTTCGCCGCCGATTTCATCAATCAGGTGAAGATCGAGCGCTTGCCGGCCCGTAAAGACACGCCCGTCAGCGACGCTTGCGAGTTGCGGATCGCTCATCGCGCGGCGATCTTTGACGAGGGTTTTAAACCAGGAATAACTATCGCTCACGAGAGACTCGAGGGCGGCGCGCGCCTCGGGACTTGTCGGCTCGAAGGGATTGGGAGTCGCCTTGAGCGGCGATGATTTTACGTCTTCGACTTTAACGCCAATATTCTCGAGAAGTTTCGAGAAATCGGGATATTGAACAAGCACGCCAACCGAACCGACAAGCGAATTGCCGAGTGCAACGATCCTGTCCGCGCCGATCGCGGCGATATAGCCGCCCGACGCAGCGATCGTTCCGACGACCGCGACCGTCGGCTTTTTCGCCGAGAGACGGCGAAGCCCATCGTAAAGCCGTTCCGCCCCAGATGTCGTCCCGCCGGGGCTATCAATCGTCACAAGCACGGCCTCGGCGCTTTTTGAGTCCCCGATTTTTTGGATGAGCTTTAGCGTATCCTCGTCGCCCGTGATGATTCCATCCACGGCAACCCTCGCGATATGAGGGGTGTGAATACCAGCGCCCTCTGGACCAAAGATGCGAAGGCCGCTTAAAATAAGGCCAATAATCAAAAAGAGAAAAGCGGCAACGCGCCAATAGGAGAGCTTGCGAAGCAGCGTCCGGCGTTCAGCGAGATAATCAGAAAAGGAGGAGGACTGCATTTAGAATTCCAAGATAATTGCGGCGGGCCGATGCGGGCGGGCCAAAAGGACTCGGCCTGGCATGCCGCCTATCTAAAGCAGCTTTAGGAGTGCGCGACAAGTCAGGGTTCGGCCTCAATTCCTATTGCGGTGGCGCCTACAGAGGCAATATACGCGCGTGCAAAAATCGTGGTCGCTCGGCCACGGATTGCCCGTTTAATTGCCTTTGGACGGCTGATCTGTCCTTCCTGGCCATTGCGCCAGGTTTCCCTAATCGCGTTTCTGGCTGCATCGATATCCCTCCACAAGATGAAAGCAACCGCTCCAGCGACCGCCGCCGGAGATGTTCCCGCTACTACTTTTCGCGCCCCTCAGCACGTCTACCGCTTCGGCCAGACCGCTTGGCGGATGAGGACGTATTCAGCACCACGGCGGCGCGGATGAGCGCTTTCAGCGCCTCTTCGTCAATCTTTTCCCCGGCGTGGAAATCGATGGCTCGCCGAGTGTTGCCTTCAAGGCTCGAATTGAAGAGACCTGCAGGGTCCTTGAGCGAGGCGCCCTTGGCGAAGGTCATCTTCACGGCATTCTTGTACGTCTCGCCAGTGCAGATGATGCCGGCATGCGACCACACCGGAACCCCTCTCCATTTCCACTCCTCGATGACCTCGGGGTCCGCTTCCTTGATAAGCATCCGGACGCGCGCGAGCGTCTCGCCCCGCCAATCGTTCAGCTCGTTGATCCTCGCATCTATCAGCTGAGAGGGAGACTCTCCTTCTTCTTCTTTTGCATTGCCGCCGTCCGTCTTCATGGTTGCCGCCCTTCGCACGTCACTTGACTACCGCTACTCATCACTTGGAATCATCGCATCTCGTTTTGAGCAGAGTCCACGCCGCGAGGTGTTTGCTTTACTGGGCTTTGCGCGGATAAATCTCCCTGCACTTATCTATGCAGGACCCCATGGGCTCGGTACAGGCGACGAGGCAATCCTCGGTCTGACACTTAGTGGTGCAGACCGTCGCCTCGCTCCTGCAACGATCTATGCATTGATGCCGGAGCCGGTGGGTTTTGGAGAGAGGCTTGGTTTCGAACGCCGCGAAGGAGGCTGCTGTTAAGATCAGCAGGGCCAGGATTGAGATGGCAGGGGCTCGATATCCGGATGTCAAGGCTCTTCTCCATTGCGCCACGAGTTTCTGGTGCGACGTCAAATGACAGTCTATCTTACACGGGCGGCGGCGGAGAAGGGACAATTATGCAAGACTACTAGACCCAGTTGCTCTTCTGCGTGTTGCAGTGGAAGCACATCGAGTGGCATCCCTACCTGCCCGAACCCGCGCAACGGCGCGTTCGCGCAAACCCATTGATTAAGCTTGAATCAGAAACTCGGCTATTGGGGATCTCCGCGCCGATTCAGACAAACTCATCCCGCTCTAGTGGGGCGGGTTAAGCCCGCTCTCGTTGGCCTGTATACACATAAATACGGGGCGGGCGATGCTGGCATCTGGGTCATGCTTGTAGGTTTGCGCGCTTTTTGCCGCGGCCAAGCAACTTTCCTGGCTCTTGAAGTTTCCCACATGCGCGGGAGGTACTGATGCCGCGCCAGTTGAGAGGATTAAAACTAGCCAATACTCTATCATTGCTCGCTCCGTGAAATGCACGTGCGGCTGCAAAAATAACGCCTAGAGGGTCCAAAAGCGAGCCTCGCCCGCCGTTACTTGACGCGCATGGCGAGCGTTCGAGAGCCTATGCCAAAACCAGGCGAGGCCCGAGCGGTCGTACCGATTCGGCTGCTTCCTCTCAGCTCATCCCTCAACTCGACTGGCGCCTCAGAAACGCGGGTATTTCGAGCTGATCCTCTTCCATAGACCGGGGCTGGTGAGCGCGGCCATAGGGATCCGCGGGCGCCACGGGGCGAATGGGCGCTGGCGGGTGTTGCTGCGGGCGTTTTCCATATTCGGCATGCACGGGGCCCGGTTGAGGCTGCCGGTAGGGCTGCGGAGCGGTGGGCTGGCGAGCAGGAGGCAGCGGGCCGCGTGGTACTTGCGCGCTTTCCTGGCGGCTGAGGCCAAAGGAAGCGAGCCGTTCGAGCAGCGAGCGGCGTTTGGCTTCGGGATGCTCGTCGCTGAGTTCGCCACGAAGAGCCCGGATTTGATTTTGCCCTGGAAGCGGCAGGTCGTCGATTTTTGGCATTCTCTGCGGGCGGACGGCAGGCGAATCTGGCAAAAACGGGCTGCTGTCGTAAGGATCGGCGGCCGGGTCCGTTGGCTCGGCATGCGCCGCATAATGTCTCGATTGTGGAAGGACCTCTTGAATCTGAACCCCTTGCTCGGCTCCTCCCGCGGCGTAATGCGGCGCGCCCGAGGATTTTTCGCCGTATTGCGAATCATAGTCGGCGGCATAGGGATCGGCTGGTGCACGATGCCGGGCCGCTGGCGCGACCTCGATTGGCCGCGCGCCAGTCCCCGTTTGCGACCTTAGGCGATTGGTGACTTCCGCGATCCGTGTTTCGGCGGCCGTCGGCTGATAAGCCGCGCCGGCGATATGATCGATACCGGTGGCGACCACCGACACGCGGACGATACCATCGAGGTTTTCGTCGAAGGTCGCGCCGAGTATGATGTTGGCATCCTCGTCGACCTCTTGCCTGATACGGCCGGCCGCTTCATCGACCTCGTAAAGGGTAAGATCATTGCCCCCCGTGATCGAGATGAGGAGGCCGCGCGCACCCTTCATCGAGGTTTCGTCAAGGAGCGGGTTGGCGATCGCCGCCTCGGCGGCGAGAATGGCGCGCTTCTCGCCAGAAGCCTCGCCCGTCCCCATCATCGCCTTGCCCATCTCGCGCATAATGGCGCGCACGTCGGCAAAATCGAGGTTGATCAAACCTTCCTTCACCATCAGGTCGGTGATGCAGGCGACACCCGAATAGAGCACTTGGTCGGCCATCGCGAAGGCATCGGCGAAAGTGGTTTTTTCGTTCGCTATGCGGAATAGATTTTGGTTCGGAATGATGATCAGCGTATCGACCGCCTTCTGTAATTCGGCAATGCCCGCTTCGGCGACCCGCATGCGCCGGGCACCCTCGAACTGAAAGGGTTTTGTGACGACACCGACGGTCAGAATGCCCATGTCGCGCGCCGCTCTCGCCATGACGGGAGCCGCCCCAGTGCCGGTTCCACCGCCCATGCCGGCGGTGACGAAAACCATATGGGCGCCAGAGAGATGATCTCGAATCTCCTCGATCGCTTCCTCGGCCGCGGCGCGGCCGACCTCGGGCTGCGAGCCCGCGCCGAGACCTTCGGTGACTTGCAGGCCCATTTGAATGACCCGCTCGGCCTTCGACGAAGTGAGCGCTTGGGCGTCGGTGTTGGCAACGATGAACTCGACTCCGAGCAAGCCCGAGACGATCATGTTGTTGACAGCATTGCCGCCGGCACCGCCTATGCCCGCGACCATGATATGAGGTTTTAGTTCCCGGAGTTCGGGCGCTTTGAGATTGATCGTCATCGTCTGGCCTCTCGACGTTGGAGCGCCGTTCAAGGACGCTCGGGATTTACTTCAGTTTAATCGCGCGACCGCGATTACTCGCCGCACTACTCGCGCCGCACGCACGCTTAAAAACTACCTTTCAGCCACCGGCCAACGCGGCCGATATAGCCTGGCTCTTGCCGGCTCTGCGTCTGCGCTTGCCGCGATGGGCGGAAATGCTCGATGCCGCTCACCTGCGGATAGATCAAAAGCCCAACCGACGCGGCAAAAGCCGGATTCTTTGCCGCTTCCGGCAGCCCGCCGATGCCGAGCGGCCGGCCGATCCTCACCTGCCCTGAAACGATTCGTTTCACCGCCGCCTGCATGCCTGTGAGCTGACAGGCCCCCCCGGTGAGCACGAGCTTGCGCCCCGCATGGGCGGGAAAACCCGCCTGCTTGAGGCGATCGCGAACGAGTTCCAAGATTTCTTCGACACGCGGCTTGATGATCGAAATGAGCTGTGCTTTCGGCAGGTGTGTCGGGCGCTCGGGATCTTCCCCCGCCGGGACGATCGCCACCGTTTCGCTCTCGTCGGTCACGGACGTCAAGCACGCTCCGTAGAGAGTTTTCAGCCGTTCGGCGTCGGCGAGAGATACGCCGAGGCCGCGAGCGACATCTGTGGTGACGTGATTGCCGCCGACCGCGAAGCCATCGACATGGGCAAGATGACCGCCAAAAAACACGCTGACCGAGGTCGTGCCGGCGCCCATGTCGATCAGCGCGGCGCCAAGCTCCGCTTCGTCTTCCGCCAAGGCCGCCAGCCCGGCCGCGTAGGGTGTCGCCACCAAGCCCTCGACCGATAGATGGCAGCGCTCTACGGCCAGCATCAGATTGCGGGCGGCGGCGGCGTCGCAACTCAGCACATGCATATCGGCGCCAAGCTCTTCGCCGACCATGCCCGTTGGATCTTGAATGTGCCGGGTCTCGCCGAGCGCAAAGCCAACAGGCAGAGAGTGCAGCACCGCCCGGCCCTCGGCTTCGCCGCGCGCCGTGCAAGCCTCGAGGACACGGTGAATATCGGCTTGCGTGACAGCCCGCCCGGCGATCGCCACCTTCGCGTCGTAAAGCCGCGAGGCCAGCCGGCCTCCCGTGACGTTGATGATCGCGCCTTCGATTTGAACGCCCGCCATCCGTTCGGCCGCATCGACGGCAAATCGGATGGAGGCTTCCACCGCATCCATGTCGATGACCGCGCCGCCCTTCATGCCAAGGGCGCGGTGATGGCCAATGCCAAGGACGCGGCAGCGGTGCGTGCGCCCGCGCGGCGCCGTCGCTTGATCGCCCGGGTTAAGCCGCGCGACGAGACAGACGATTTTCGACGTGCCGATATCAAGGACCGAAAGGACCGCGCTTTTCTTGGCCGGCAGCGGCGGCAGGCGCGGCGGCAAGTGCTTGAGGCTCATCTATGGCCGCCTTTCGCCTTGGCTTTGGGAGGAGGAGAAACCGCCGCGCGCTCCGACGCGGCCTCCTCGGTGAGCCGCACGACGAGCCGGTCAGGCTGGCGAAGGTCGATGAATACGAGGTCCTTGTCGAGAATGTTGGAAGTCTCTTGAAGCGTGGCGAGCTGCGCGAGGGCGGCTTGCGGATTCGTCTCCGGCAACAGAATCTCGATGCCGCTGTCCGTTTTCAGCGTCCAGCGGCGCTTGGTGACGAGAACGCCCGCGATGATGCGATCGCGCAATGATCCGGACGCTTCGAGAAGCCCCATATAATCGGCGAGCTTCTCATTGGCGCCATCGCCCACCACAAGCGGCAGGTGAATGAAACGGCGGTCACGCATCGGAGCTATGGGCAGGCCATCCGCCGCGACGATCTGCACCTCGCCATCGCGCTGCCATAGGGCGTAGGGCTGGCGCTCTTCCACCTCAATGAGCAGCCGGCCGGGATAAAGCTTGGTGACGGCGGCCGCCTTGATGCGTGGCAGCTTCTGCAGCCGCTCTCGTATCCTTTCGGCATCGATCCACGGAAGGGAGTCGCGTGACGAAATGCCGGCGAAGCTTAGAATCTGGCGCTCGGTGAGCTCGTGGTTTCCCGAAACCGATACCGAGCTAATGGCAAAACCAAACGCTTGGGCGAGCACGTCGCACGGCTCGCCATTCTTGGCGACAAAAGCATCGTAATGGCCGCCACGCACCACTCCATAGGCAATGGCCGCCACGACTATCACGAGCGAAAAGCCAGCACCGATACCGGGTCCGGCGAGGAGTTCGAAAATTTTTTGGCCAAAGCCGTGCCGCTTGCGGCGCGGCGGCGGCATGATGGCGGCGCGGCGCGGGGCGAGCGCCGGCACCGGGAAGCTTCCGGCAAAGGCGAGCGCCGATGGCGCCAATCCAGATTCCAACACCTTTACCGATCGCAGGAGGCGTCCTCCACCATCCATCGAACAAGCTCACCAAATTTCAGGCCCGCATAGGCCGCAAGTTCCGGCACGAGCGAAGTCTCGGTCATTCCCGGTTGCGTATTGATTTCCAAGACCACGAGCTCGCCGCCCCCTTGGGGAGAGTCGTCGTAGCGGAAATCTGTCCGGCTCACGCCACGACAGCCGAGCGCCCTGTGCGCCTTGAGCGCCAACTCTTGAACATTTTGGTAAATAAATCCTTTAAGATTTGCAGGAAGTACGTGGATAGAGCCGCCCTTCGCATATTTTGCATTGTAGTCGTACCAGCCCCCATCAGCAGCGCGTATCTCAATGACATCATAGGCTTTTTCGCCGATGACCGCGCAGGTCAGCTCGCGCCCGCCGACGAACCGTTCGATGAGAACCTTCTCATAGCCGAACCCCGGACCCGTTAATTCTTGCGGTGGCCCATTCGCCCCCTCTTTGACGATCATAATGCCGACAGATGACCCCTCATCGAGCGGTTTGATGACATAAGGGGGCGGCAGAACATGGGTTTTCGCCGCCGTTTCGCGGTCGACGGTGACCCCCTCAGCAACCGGAATTCCCTCGATGCGGAAAATGTCCTTGGCGCGGTCCTTGCGCATAGCGAGCGCCGAGGCCAGCACGCCCGAATGCGTATAGGGGATGCGCAGCATTTCGAGGATGCCTTGCATGATGCCGTCCTCGCCGAAGCGCCCATGTAGTGCGTTGAAGGCGACATCGGGCTTGAGTTTCGCCAGCACCTCGGCGATCGAGCGATCGACATCGATCCGCGTGACTTGAAAACCTTCGGCTTCGAGGGCGTTGGCGCAGGCCTCGCCCGAGCGCAGCGAAACCTCGCGCTCGGCCGAGAGCCCGCCCATGAGGACGGCGACGTGTTTGGTCATGGGGATCCCGTGGTTGGATTGTGGCGCGTGATATCAGCCGGGATTGCGGCAAAGCGCAAGGCGGGGCGCGCCGACGAAGCATTCGACGCAAGCGAGAACAGCCTTCGCGGCTGGATTGCTTCGTCGTTTCACTCCTCGCAATGACGGCGCTTCATGCGCATAAAAATCTGTTCACCGCGCGGGCAGCCAAATGCCGCGTGAAAATCTGCTGTAAAGGACGTCGCGAAGCGACGCCGCCTCCGGCGGTCACAATCCTTGACAGCAGATTTTCCTCCGCGGCGAGGCTCGCCGTTGCGATGAATGGGAAGGTATGGCTTCGGGCCAGAAAAGCATCTTGACCCCAAAATATCATGCCGCCTTGGCCGCAATATTTTCCCAGCTTGTCGCTTGCATGGAGGGCCGCGCATTGAGGCGCGCCAGCCAAGCAACGAGATTTGGGATCTTGACCGTGAGCGCTTTCCACTCCGGGGTGAAGGCGAAGAAATCGATCTGAGGCCCAAGGTGGAGATCGGCAAGGCTCAGGGCATCGCCGGCGAAATAGGGCTGATCGCCGAGCAGATGTGAAAGCTCGTCAAAAACGAGATGAGCACGCGGCATCGCCTCGGCAATCGCCGCCTCGTTGGGCGTAAGGCCCAGGAGGCGCGGCCCGATGACGCGCTGAAACACGATGACATTGGCGCAGCCCGGAAAGAGATACCAGTCGCTGATGTTCATGACCTGGTCCATGCGCGCTGCCGCTCGCGGGGCGCAAGGCGTCAGCGCCGGGCCGGGCAGGATCCGATCGAGGTAGCGCAGAATCGCCTGCGTCTCGTAGAGGAGAAACCCATCATGTTCGAGAACCGGCATGCGTCCGAACGGGTGGCGCGAGAGGTGCGGCTCCTCTTTATGCTTTCCCGGCACAACGGGCGCCATTTGCCATTGTGCGCCCTTCTCCTCGAGGGTCGCGCCGACCGCACGGGCAAATGGGCTCCCCGGTATCGTATGGACTATAAAGGTCGTCATTTTGTCTCTCCTCCGTTGGCGGAAACACCGGCGTAGGTGCCGAATTCATTGAGGATGGCCGGCCAGCCAGTACCGATTTGCCCGGCGATTTTTTCAGCGTCGGCGCCAAAGCGTTCGAGGTTGCGGTGCTCTAACCTCACCCGCGTGCCGCCGCTCTCAAGATGGGTGAAGGTCAACTCGACTTCGGTCAGAAAATCGGGGTCGTAAGACCATTGACTGTTGAGCTGCCATCCCAGCACCAAGCGCCCTGGCGGATCGAAGATCAGCACCTTGCCCCATTGTGTCTCGCCGCCTTCCGCATCGCGCTCGAACCAGCGGCCTTCGACGCGCGGTTCAAGGACGATTTCAACACGGGGTTTTTTGGCAATGGTTTTGCCCGCTGGCCACCAGCGGCTCATATGCTTTGTAAATAATTCAAAGGTGCGCGCGGGTGATGTTTTAACATCTACCGTGTGGATGACGGGCGCGAGGCTCATTCTGCTTCTTCTCCTTGATCGTCGGCGAATGCCGCAAATGAGGCGAGGGCTTGCGCCCAGTGAGAGTCGAGCCAGTCTCGCATCGCTCCAATCCCGCGTGGATCAACCCGGTAGATGCGCCGTGTTCCTTGAGCGGTCTCCGTAACGAGGCCGGCGCGCTTCAGGACCGCCAAATGTTGCGAGACCGCCGGCCTGCTAATGGGCATTTGAGCGGCAAGCTCGCCGACTGCCGCGGGCCGCTCGGCGAGGCGTTCGAAAAGGCTTCGTCTCGTCGGGTCGCCGAGAGTGGCGAGAGCATCGATGGCGAGACATGCGTAAGCCATTACTTACCGTAAGTCATAACTAACTTCTCTGTCAAGCCCGGCGGAAAACTCCACGCGCGGCGCTTGCCGCGAGGCCGTCTTCTTTGATAGAGAGCAGGCCTCCACCCGAAAGGCCCTTCATGCAATCCGTTCTCATCGTCGTTCACCTTCTCGTCGTCATCACTCTCGTCGCTGTCATTCTCCTGCAGCGCTCCGAGGGCGGCGCCTTGGGCGTTGGCTCGACGAGCGGTTTCATGACGGGGCGCGGCCAGGCCAATGCGCTGACCCGCGCGACGGCGATCCTCGCGGCGATGTTCTTCTTGACGAGCATTGGCCTCACGCTTATGGCGCGGCTCAATCAGGCCCCCGAAGTGATCGAACAGAATTTCACGCCGGTGGAGCCGAAGGGGGCGGCTAAAGAGGGCGCTGGCAAGGGCAATCTCCTCGAGCAGCTGCAAAAGATGGAGAATCAAGGCCAGCCCGAACTGCCGCCGGGGGTCGCTTTGCCGGGCGGCGAGCGGCCAGCCGAGCCGTCAACCGCGCCAAGTATCTTGGAGCAAGAAGAAACGCCGAAGGGGCCGAGCCTCGCGCTGCCGGCCTTGCCCAACAACGCTCTGCCGCCGGCGGAAGCACCCGCCACGCCGCCGCCCGCGTCGAAGGCCTATAAGCCCGAGCTGCCGCCTGCCTTGCCGCCAACCAAGTAATTTGCCGGCCACTCGCGGAAATCTGGGGGGATTGCGAAATCTTTCTCCCCAAACGGCGGCAAACAGGCTAAGGCTCAAATCCCATGGCGCGGTATATTTTCATCACCGGCGGCGTGGTTTCTTCGCTTGGCAAAGGTCTCGCATCGGCGGCGCTCGGCGCCCTCCTGCAGGCGCGCGGCTATACGGTGCGCCTGCGCAAGCTCGACCCTTATCTCAACGTCGATCCGGGGACGATGAGCCCCTATCAGCATGGCGAAGTCTTCGTCACCGAGGATGGCGCCGAGACCGATCTCGACCTCGGGCACTATGAGCGCTTCACCGGTCGCCCCGCCAAACGCGAGGATAACATCACGACGGGGCGCATCTATCAGGAAATCATCGCCAAGGAACGGCGCGGCGATTATCTCGGCGCTACCGTCCAGGTCATTCCCCATGTTACCAACGCCATCAAAGCCTTCGTCCTCGACGGCAATGGCGGCGCCGACTTCATCCTCATCGAAATCGGCGGCACCGTCGGTGACATCGAGGGCCTGCCCTTCTTCGAGGCCATCCGCCAGCTCGGCAACGACCTCCCACGCGGCCGTGCCATCTACGTTCACCTCACCCTCCTGCCCTTCATTCCGAGCTCGGGAGAGCTGAAGACCAAGCCGACGCAGCATTCGGTGAAAGAGCTGCGCTCCATCGGCATCCAGCCGCAGATCTTGCTGTGCCGCACGGATCGCCCGATCCCGCCAGACGAGCGGCGCAAAATTGCCCTCTTCTGCAATGTGCGCGAAAGCGCCGTCATTGAAGCGCGCGATGCGGACTCTATCTACGAAGTGCCGCGCCTCTATCACGCGGCCGGACTTGACGAAGAGGTACTTGCCGCCTTCGGCATCGAACCGGCGCCGAAGCCCGATATGAGCCGCTGGAACGCCGTCATGGAGCGGCTGGAGAATCCAGAAGGCGAGGTCACCATCGCCATCGTCGGCAAATATACGGGCCTCAAGGATGCCTATAAATCGCTGATCGAGGCGCTCACTCACGGCGGCATCGCCAACCGGGTCAAAGTGCATCTTGATTGGATCGAGTCGGAAATTTTTGAGACGCGCGATCCCGCGCCTTACCTCGAACATGTCCAAGGCATTCTCGTCCCCGGCGGCTTCGGCCAGCGCGGCACGGAAGGCAAAATCCTCGCCGCCCGCTTTGCCCGCGAGCGCAAGGTGCCTTACTTTGGCATCTGCTTCGGCATGCAGATGGCGGTCATCGAGGCGGTGCGCGCACTTGCTGGCATTCCGGGCGCCAATTCAACGGAGTTCGGGCCAACCAAGGAGCCGGTCGTGGGCCTCATGACCGAGTGGATGCGCGGCAATGAGCTTGAGATCCGCGCCGCCGAGGGCGATCTTGGCGGCACCATGCGGCTCGGCGCCTACAAGGCGGAGCTCATGCCCGGTTCGAAGCTCGCCGCGATCTATGGAACGACCCCCATCTCCGAGCGCCACAGGCACCGCTACGAGGTCAACACGGCTTATCGCGAAAAACTTGCCGGGAAAGGCTTTCTGTTTTCGGGCATGTCGCCCGACGGGCTTCTTCCCGAGGCGATCGAGCTTGCCGGCCACCCCTGGTTCATCGGCGTTCAGTTCCACCCGGAACTAAAATCGCGCCCTTTCGCGCCGCACCCGCTCTTTGCGAGTTTCATTGCCGCGGCGATCGAGCAATCGCGGCTGGTGTGAGGGTCTATCCCCGCCCCCGGTAGGGCGGCACGCCCTGGTCCGGCACCCAGACTCCCTCGGGGAGTTTTCCCGTCGACCAAAACACATCGATCGGCATGCCGCCGCGCGGAAAAAAATAGCCGCCGATGCGCAGCCAGCGCGGTTCGAGGCACGCGGCAAGATCCTTGCCGATCCTCAGCGTGCAGTCCTCGTGGAACGCCCCATGGTTGCGGTAGGAGGCGAGATAGAGTTTTAGGGACTTCGACTCGATGAGCCAATCGCCCGGCAGATAGTCGATGACAAGGAGGGCGAAATCCGGCTGGCCCGTGACCGGGCAAAGCGTAGTAAATTCCGGCGCCGTAAACCGCGCGATATAATTTTCGCCCTTGTGCGAATTAGCGACGCGCTCGAGCACCGCCTCGTCGGGCGAGGCCGCTGCCTCGACCGTGCTCCCCAAGAGATGCGCGCCTGTTTTGATGGTGACCATGGCATCTATTTTAAACCATGATTGTGGCGATTACCGTGTTGGGCGCAGCTACAACTAAGCGGCTGGATGATTTCCAGACTGTCAGCGTGTGCTGGCATACCGGACAACTTAGTGGACGTTAGGTCGATTTTTTAAAGAAAATTCTGGAAGCCAAGCTACTGTAAATTTGGTCGATGTCGCCGAGGAGACTGTCAAACTCGGTTGTTATCTGCTCCTGGCTCTGCCACGCGCGCACAAGTCCAGAGAATACTTCTAAGACCACGTGATTTAGCTGCATCACACGATCCATAAAGCCGCGGGCCGCCCTGAGTCCTTCCTCATGGTCAAGCGACCACCCCGGTATGTCATCAATCCGATGGATGAGTTCATTCCTCTTTTGCAAAAACTCATCGAGGATCGCGTCAAACCTGTCGTCTAAATCGACCCGCTTTCTCAACTCGCGAAGGAATTGTCCGAGAGTTCTTTTCCTTTCGCCGCTTCGTTGCGACTCAAGCATCTCCAACGTTACAACGCCGCCAGCCGGCAACACATATTTCATACAAAATTCTATCACAAACTCCGTGGTTTGGATGAACAGCAACGCTAGCCCCATGCGGGCCAGGATGTCTCTCTGTTCTGCTGAAAAGGTTTTCATGCCAATCTTGGCCAGTAGTAGATGCTTGGCCCCGCCCCCGCCGCGATTTCCACGACCAGGCCAACGTGTGCCGAATTTGTCCCTTGCGTATCGAGATCAACTTGTGGGGCGATATTGGGCCAGAACCGCCTCGATGCTGGCGATATTTTGCCTCAGAGATTCCATCTCTTGATCTGTTACGTCCGTCCCGCCGCTCAGAATTTTCATATTCCCGGACTCCAATGGCGCAAGGTGCAGCCGCCGAACTTCAGCGATCCTCTCTCTGAGGGCGCGCACAAATGCTTCAACCCAAGGCGGTTCATTGTCCATGCGGCTAACATAACACGGGCTATATAAGCAGGCAACGCGCGTTACCCCGTACCAAACAGACGCTCGACGAATCGGCGAAATCTTGGCGGGCTGGCGTGAATCGCGCCGCGTCGCGATCACCTGTTGGTCGCGGTGTTTATCACCGAGACAGTATTATCGCCTGCGTTCGTAATATAGGCGTTTTGAGCGCGTGTTGACGCAGTAGCTACAATGCAGGCAAAGGCGAAGGCAACAATCGCAATAAAGCGGCGGAGGTTGTTGCCATGTTGATACGGGATACTCCCTCCTATAGAGGATTTCTTGTGGTTCAGTTCGCTTTGCATAACGATCCTCCACGTCCAAAATAGCTTACGAACGAACGCCGTTGTCCGGAGCCTCTAAGCTAATCTGGGCGGCCACCACCCGCGGAAGATCGCAACCGCAAGATTCACTGCGCCGGCGGAGTCAGCTTTTGCGTCTCCACGTACCCCATAAATTCCCTAAAGAGTTTTTCTTGATCATTGGCTGTGAGAACTTGCTGGTGCGCCGTTGCTTCATGATTTCGCATGAAGCGCTCGAAGGCCGGCTTCAGTTCCGGCGGCAAGTCGGGGAGTGGGCTTGACGTTTGCGGCGCTGAAGCGTTTTGGTGCGCGGCGAGCCACTGCGCGGCGGGTTTGAATCGCGTCCATCCGGGGATTTGCGCGGCAAGATTGATTTCCTTCCACTTGGGATGGCGGGCGCTATCGTGAAACTCGTCGATGTTATCGAAGAATTTTTGGACGAATTTGGCGAGCTTTTTATAACGAGGGGAGTTTTCTGGCGAAGCAAAGGTGGCAAGAAGGGCGCGGTTAGCGACCGTTGGTACGGATTCTCCTTCCGGAATAAGGTTGGGATAAAGTTCGTGCGTCAAGACACTCGGGAGGTAGGCCGCATCGATCGCGCTGAGATCGTGGTTAGGCAAGCTCTCTTGATCAAGGGCTAGGAAATGCGCGCCGTCTTCCTTTTTTACTTTGGCCAGCACGGCTTGCGGCGCGCCGGAGAGTATGATCATTGCGGCGATGTCGCCATTTTTTAATTTTTCGATGGCGCGATCGTTATCGAAATTCGTTTTTTGCACCTCGATTTTTAAGGCATCGAAAATAACCTCGGCGGTGGCTTCTGACTGGCTCTTAGCGAGATTGAAGTTGACTTTTTTTCCGCGCAGATCGTCGAAGTTTTTTATGTCGTTCCTGGCCAGCACGTGAAATTCGGAATTGTAGAGTTTTGTAATATATTGAATATGGTTCTCTATACCGGCATATAAGCGCGGATCTTTTTGCTTCATGAGGCGAAGATTATCTTCCTCGACAACGCCCATGTCGATCCCTTTTAAAAACAGGATATCATCGGCATTTTGCAGGCCGCCGTTCCCCAAAACCGGTAGAATCCTGAGGCCGCCAGGCCGCAGATCATTGAGAACATTGCGCATATCGTCGCCAAAACGGGCGCAGGTGCAGCCTAAGCCTGACACCACCATGGTGAGGATGGAAAGGTTATTCGTTTCTTTTTTTTTCTCGTGATAAGGGGGAGACGCGCTGCCGGCTTTTTTCACCGGATGGGGGAGCATCTCACTCTTCACTTCTTGAGGGAAAACCTGACTCTCAATTGCGAAAGCTCGGGGAGACCAAAACACCACCATTAGCAAAAGCACGAACGCGTGTTTGGCGTGTTTTTTACTGATGTTCATCCCCTTCCCCCTCGCCGGCTTTCTTCGTGATTTGCACGTATCGCGGAGTGGTTAGCGCGTCTCGATGGCCAGAGTTTCGAGTCTTTGCGAGGCCTCACGTGAACCGAGCTCTTGAGCTTTCTCGTACCAGAAGCGCGCCATGGCGGCATCGGGGACTAATCCATGCGCGTGCAGCCGATCCAAAGCTATCGGGTCGTAGGTGGTCGCGAGCGCGAGTGCCGCGCTGGCATCGCCAGCCAAGGCGGCGCGCCGCAGAAGCGGCCGCGCTGTCTCAATATCGCCGCTCAAAAGCACTTCCTTGGCGCGCTTCACGATATCGGCGGTTTGTTGGCTCGGAGGGCTGGCGGCCTCGCTGGGGCTAGCCGCGGCCTCTTGGGATCGAGGAATTTCGTTCGCTATAGCAGGCGGTGCGCTTCCCCCCGGGCCTTGTTCGGCGATAGCTCCGCGGCCCACCCATTCAAGACGCAGGGTCCGGTAATCGATTGCTATGGACTCCACGGTATCGAGCCTAACGGTGAGATCCATAGTTCCGGCGAAGCTCGCGGGGGGCTCGACCATGGCGGTCCTTAGTTCCTTCGCGAACAATCCCCACTCGCCTGGGCCTAAGGCGAAGCCAACGGATAATCTTGTTCCTGGAGCAAGTCCTTTGACTTCTAAAAACGAGAGGTTATCGGCTGAGCCTTGGATCGAAACTCCGAGCGGCGCGGGTTCCCCCGCGCGCCTCGGCGCGGGGGGAGCGACGACGAGCTGTGGGTTTTGCCGATCCGGCAGCTCAGCCCGCGCTTTTTCGGCTGGGGAATGGGACAACGCGGTTTGGTTGGCCGCGTCCTCGGTCACGCCAACAGTTTCGGTTGCCTTCGAGATCCAAATGATTGGGGCACTTAAGCCGATTGCCACGCCGACCGCCGCGGTCCAGCGCAAAATTGGAATTGCCCCGGAGTTGCCACCTGCGCTTAGTCGAGGCTGTAAAGATTTTGGCGGTTTAATACCATCGCGAAAAAACTGTCCTCTACGCACTCGATCTTCGTTTGCGGCGGTGATCGAAGGTGAAAACTTGATGAATAAGTCCTCACCGTGTTCTTTTACCCTGCTGCCACTCTTTCGAGGTTCGCGGGGAGACTTTTGCTCCAGCAGATTTCCCAACCTTGCACCTACTGCAATGTCACGTGGAAACTAAATCTACCATAGCAGAATTCTTTTGCCAGGCTATAGGCCAAGGAATTGAATTAAATTACCATTGATAATAGCGCATATATTCAATTGGTATAAATTAATATATCGATTGAAATCGGATAAAGATGTCCGCAGCCCGATAATTCCATCGCCGGCAGTACTTCGCGGTTAGTGCGAGCCGCAAATTCGACCCATAGTTGCGGCCGCTGACTAACGAGCCCTGGCTTCTTAGCCCGATCAGGGGATCACGCCTTCCTAGAACCAGGCTGTCACCGAGCCGGCTGGTTTGCCTTTTGCGATTCCATATATCCCATGAATTGGCTAAACAGTTTTTCCCGTTCGCTCGTCGTTAGACTTCGATGACGCGCCGATGCCGCATAATCTTCAATAAATCGTTCGAAGGCGGGCTTGAGTTCTGGGGGCAACTCGGAAGAAGAATCCGCCCGCGCGGATGCCAAATTTTGATGCGCCGCAAGCCAATCGGCCGCTGGCTTAAACCGTGTCCAGCCCGGAATTTCCGCGGAAAGATTGATCTCTTTCCATTTCGGATGGCGGGCTCTGCTCTGAAATTGACCGATTTTTCCAAAAAACTCGTCAACGAATTTCACGAGTTTATTATAGCGGAAAGACCCCTCGGGCGACGCATAGGCGACGAGGAGCGCTCGGTTGGCGATGGTTGGAACAGTCGTCCCCTCGGGAATGAGATTGGGGTAAAGCTCATGTGATAATTCGGCGGGAAGGTAAGCCGTATTGATGGTGCTTAAGTCGTGTTTGGGCAGGCTCTCTTCGTCCAAAGATAGAAAGTGTACCCCGTCTTCCTTTCGCACTTTGGCGAGCGCCGCTTGCGGCGCTCCCGAAAGCACGATGTGGGCGGCGATTTCGCCATTCTTTAATTTTTCGATTGCGTCGTCGTTGTCAAAATTCGTTCTTTGGACATCGATGTGCAAAGCATTGAAAATCACCTCCGCGGTCGCTTCGGTTTGGCTAGACTTCAAATTGAAATTGACTTTTTTACCTCGCAGATCGTCGTAGCTTTTGATCTCATCCCGTGCAAGAACATGAAATTCTGAGTTGTAAAGTTTCGTGATATACTGAATACGCTGCTCGATGTTCGCGTAAAGGCTGGGGTTTTTTTGCTTGACGAGGCGGAGATTATCCTCGTCGACGACGCCCATGTCGATCCCTTTTAAAAATAAAATATCATCGACATTTTGCAACCCGCCAACGCCCAATACAGGCAAGACACGCAACCCCCCCGGCTGCAGATCATTTAAAACATTCTTCATGTCGTCGGCGAAACGCGCGCAGGTGCAACCCAAACCAGACACGACGATTGTGACGGCGATGTCGTTTGTTTCTTTTCGCTTTTCTTCATAAGAGGAAGCCTCCGGCGCGGCCCTGCAAGCATCGAAAGGCCAAGATAGAAGCAGCAATGAAAGCAAAAGCATTTTCTTATACTGGTTGCCGTAGCTCATAACAGTGTTCCGCTTTCTGGTTTTATGAATGAGTTAAATGGATATTGAGTAATAAAGCTTGATTTCGCCTTATTGTGGTTGCGTTGCTAACGCGTTGAGCCTTTGCAAAGCCTCCCGTGATCCAAGCTCTTCGGCTTTCTTGTACCAATACCGAGCCATCGCGACATCCGGAAGTAACCCGTGGACGTGCAGTTTATCGAAGGTCCCTGGATCGTAAGTGGTTGCGAGCAGCAGGGCCGCATGGGCATCGCCAACAAAAGCGGCGCGCCTCAGAAGGAGACGGGCGGCGGCAAGATCGCCGCGCGAAATCAGATCTTCGCCGCGTTTTACAAGGCCGGTGATTTCGTGTGATTGAGAATTGCCATTCGTTTCTGGCTGAACCCGCCGCGCCTCCTGGCTTTCTGTTGGGGCCCCGGTCCGTGGCGGAGGCGGCTCTTGAGGCGGCTCTTGGATTTTCATTCCCGATCCGGCCCGTGCTTGGGGTTCGAGCCGGTTCTCCGTTCCGGCTCTAACCCATGTGAGCTGCAGGGACCGATGGTCGACCGCGCTGGCGTCCGCGGCGTAGAGATCGACTATGAGGTCCATGGTGCCAACGAAATCTGGCGGCGGCTGAACCTGGGCATTTTTCAATTCATGCGCAAACAAACCCCAATCGGTACTCCCCAGCGCAAACCCGACGTTTAGCTTTGTGCCTGAGGCAAAGCCTTTGATCTGCAAAAAAAGAGTGCCGTCGGCGGCATCTTGAATGGAAATTCCGAGCGGGGCCGCCTCCCCCATATTGCGGGGCGTGGCTGGGCCTATCAGCAGCACCGGAATTTTCTGATGAGACAGCTCGGCTTTCGCATGCTTATAGGGGGAGAGAGAAAGCGCGCGGAGGTCGGCGCCGATATTCGTGCCGTTGGCGACCGCCGGCGTGGCCTCGGCGCCCCGACAAAGCGTCAGCGCGGCGGCGGTGAGGGCAGCCGTTATCAGTGGGTGATGTTTAATGGCCCCTAGAACGCCGCGATTGGCTCTGAATGGATGTAAGCCGCCGCTCGCCGGAGCAAATGTCTCACATGATCCTTGCCTATCGGGCGCGCGTTCAGGCGGCCGCTCCCTCGATGGTTCCTCAAAATTGGCCGGATGCCGGACCAGGACACGGTCTTTTTTTGGGTTCCATCGGAAAGAACACTCGTCCGTTTGAACAAGCTGCCTTAGCAGGTTCCACACAGGGACCTCCCGCATGAATAATCAAAAACTTTTTATGAACCTTCGCCTACGCAAAATTAACGCCATTTCAAGCAGAGGCCCAGTTTCCCCAGCGAGCCGGATGCCTTATAATTACCAAATCTCATCCAAATGGGCGATAATCTCTAACTCTACAAATTTTTCGTTTCAATAAAAAAAGCCAAGCTTCGCCGTGATATTCAAACGAATGGCTAAAGAGTTGATGTTTGGTAGATCTAGGGAGGAGAAAATTTGATCACAAGGAGAACTCTGCTCAAAGGCGCCGGGAATGGCGCGGCCCTAGCGGGATCGGGTCTTTTGGCTGCTGCGCGAGCGCGCTCCACGCCGAACGCCCCCTCCCTTGACTTGTCCCCGCTGCTTCCCGCCGGAACAAGGGCACAAGCGGCTTTAGATAGCCTGCCGGGAAAAAAGCCGCTGATCAGATTAAGCTCCCGCCCACCCAATTACGAAACGCCCTTAGAGTATTTCCGAACCGCGATTACCCCAAATGACGCTTTCTTCGTGCGCTACCACTTAGCGAATATCCCCGATGTCGATGCCAAGACCTGGCGGCTGACGATTGGCGGCGAAGGCGCCAACGGCCTAGTAGAACTAGATCTCGACGGTCTCCGCGCCCTTCCACAAGCGGAAGTCGTCGCGGTCAATCAATGCTCCGGCAATCGGCGTGGCCTTTTTCAACCGCATGTCCCCGGCGTCCAATGGGGATATGGCGCCATGGGTTGCGCCCGCTGGAAAGGGGCACGCTTAAAAGACATTCTCGAAAAAGCTGGCTTGAAAAAGGAAGCTATTGAAGTCGTCTTCGATGGCGCGGACGAACCCGTGGTCGACAAGACACCCGATTTCATCAAAAGCATTCCCGTTTGGAAGGCGCTGGAGGAGACAACCCTCGTTGCCTATGAGATGAACGGTGAACCATTGCCGCATTTCAATGGGTTTCCGGCGAGGCTCGTCGTTCCGGGGTGGACCGGCACCTATTGGATGAAGCACCTAACCTCTATTAAGGCGGTGACGAAACCCGAAAGCGGCTTTTGGATGAGTCAGGCGTATCGTCTCCCGCTTGGCAAATTCCCGGTTGTTTCGCGCTTTGTCTCGCAGGAAACAGCGGTCAATACGCCGATCACCGAGGTTATGGTCAATTCGCTGATCACCAGCGTATCTAGCGGCGGCCGTTTGCGTATCAGCACACCGGCGACGATCGCGGGGATTGCCTGGGACGGCGGCTACGGCATCCAATCCGTTGAAGTATCGGTCGATGGTGGCGAGAGCTGGCGCGACGCGAAGCTTGGCGAGGATCTCGGGCGTTTCGCATTCCGGATGTTTAATTATTCCTTTGTGCCAACAGCCGAGGGGAAGCACACGGTTATCGCACGGACAACCAACAAGATTGGCCAGACGCAACCCGCGGACCTCATTCAAAACCCTCCTGGCTACAATCACAACGTGATGCACAGCATCACCCTAGAAGTATCTTGAGGAAACGCATGCGTAATCTAACGCTAACGCTCTTCGCCGCGCTCGCCGCGACGCCAGCCTTCGCGGCGGAAAAGCAAGTCGAGCTCAAAAGGGCCCCGGGCGTCGAGAAAGTCGAGGTAAATTGCGCCGCGTGCCACAGCCTCGACTATATCCCAATGAACTCGCCATTTCTTACCCCTGAGAAATGGGATGCGGAGGTGACGAAGATGATCCGCGCCATGGGAGCTCCCATCGATGACGCGGATGCCAAGGTGATCGCCGATTATCTGAAGGCAAACTACGGGACGTAGGGCCGGAGCCGCCTTGATCCTTCCTTGCCGGTGGCACGGCTCAAAAAAGACCAGGGCCGCCACCAGCGCGCGCCAGCTGGCAAGCTCTCCGGCACTGGATCGAAACCCTCCGTGCCCCACGGATTGCATCGCAAAAACCGGGCGATTCCCAAAATGCCGCCAGCCCACAGGCCATGGCGCGCAATCGCCTCGTCCATATAGGACGAGCATGTCGGCAAATGACGGCAATGACAGCCGACGAGGCTCGATAAGGTGAGCTGATAAGCACGAATGAGCAAATGTGCGGCAAAGCGTCCGCTGCGCGACAAGATTTCCATTGCCAAGGTTGCAAGAATTTGCGGCTGACTGTTGCAGATATACACTGGCGGGTGGGCCACCAACCCCCCATAATGCGGGCCATTTTACGCGTTCAAGACAAGGGGTGGCCACATGTCTTTTAAACAACGTTTTTTTTCTGCGAGCGCCATCACATTGATCGCGGCTTGCGCAAATGCCGCCGATTTGACGCCTCTCGCCCCGGCACCTTCTCCCGGCTGGGTCGTCACGGTCGGACTCGGACCTGATTTCTTTACTTCGTTCCCTGGTGCCAAAAGCGTATCGATTTGGCCGACGGGTTACCTTGCCTACCACCGGCCAGGCGAACCGGAACCTTTCATTTCCCCAGACGATGGCTTTGGCATTGCACTGCTCGATCTTCCCTGGATCAAGGCTGGCCCAGTCGCCCGCTTCATCTCCCAGCGCACTTTGAGCGGCGGCTTCGGCGTCCTCGGAAACAATGATAGCTTTTACGGCCTCCACAACATTGGCTTTACGGCAGAGCTCGGCGGCTTTCTCGAGCTTTGGCCAACGAGCTTCTTTCGCGCGCGCCTAGAGGCGCGCCAGGGCGTCAGCGGCGCTCAAGGCTTCGACGGCAATGTCGAGCTCGACCTCGTTGGGCGCTACGATGCCTTCACCGCCGCCATTGGACCGAGGTTCCGGCTGGGCGACGATCAGTTCGTGGGTGCGTACTTCTCCGTCAGCCCGTTCGAAGCCTTCCTCAATCCCAATCTTTACCCCTACCAGGCGGTTGGCGGGTTGGTTTCGGTGGGCGGAGCAGGTTCAATCAAATATCAATTTTCGCCAGAGTGGAGCGTGACAGCCTTTGGCACCGCCAGCCGCTTCGTTGGCAGCGCGGGAGGCAGCCCCATTCCCAACCGCGTCGGCTCGCTTATCGAGTTTTCGGCCGGCGCCGTCCTCGCTTACACATTCAACTTCAATTGGTTCTAGCGCGCTTTCCGCTCGCGTGATCCATGCGCGCGACGAGAAATCGCGCCAAAACAAAAATTGGAGCGCATTCTGATCGCAAAAGTCTGTCAACTTTTGCGCAATGCGCTCTAAGGCCGCGCTTGCGCCTCGGCGTAAGCCGCCTGGCTGGCGGCTTGGCCAGCTGTAGCTTCAATCTGATCCACGCAATCGACCGTCGCGTCGAACGTCAATAGGGTCGACGCGTGCCGGGCTTTGTAGTCACGCACAGCCTCAAGCACGGCAATCTCCCCCCATTTTCCCTCGGGAGGCGGGCCGTTTTCCTTCAACATTGCGCGCACTTTAACACGCAAGGAGCGCAATTCGTCGGCGCTAGAGCCGACGACATGGCGGGCCATGATCGCCGCCGCCGCTTGGCCCAAAGCGCACGCCCTGACCTCATGCGCGAAATCGACGACGATACCGTCCGCCATCACCAAGTCGACGATGACGGTGGAACCGCAAAGCTTGGAATGCGCCCGCGCTGTCGCTTGCGGCGCACAGAGGCGCCCTTGGCGCGAAATATTGCCGGCCAAATCAAGAATACGTGAGTTGTAGATGTCGGCAACCATAGGTTTTGCTTCGTCGAAGGATCTGATGACGCGAGCATTCGCATCCTATATAGGAAGCTAGGGTTTGGCGAACGAGATCTGGCAAATTTCTAGGCGAAACTCCCCGGGCAACCGTCCGTCCGGTGCCCCCAAAAGGGCAAGGCCAGCGACGCTCATTCAAACTCACGGAGGCACCACATGGATGACGTGGTTAAGTCCTTACTTGAACGCCCACTACCCCAACCCTGCGATTCGCCGCCTTGCCGCCCCACCCGCGAGGAAGCGGAAGCGGCGGTACGGGTGCTGTTGCGCTGGACTGGCGATGACCCTTCCCGCGAAGGCCTGAAAGATACGCCAAAGCGCGTCGTCAGGGCTTTCGAAGAATTTTTTTCTGGGTACCGGGATGACGGAGCCAGTGCTCTCTCGCGCGTGTTTGAGGAAGTCCACAGCTATGATGATCTCGTGCTCGTTCGCGACATCCCTTTTTCCTCCCATTGCGAGCACCATATGGTGCCGTTCTTCGGCATGGCCCACGTTGCCTACTACCCTTCCGAGGTTGGTGTTGTCGGGCTTTCGAAACTCGCCCGGCTCGTTGATATTTTTGCCAAGCGGCTGCAGACCCAGGAAGCGCTGACGGCGCAGATCGTTGGCGCGATCGAGAAGCATCTGCGCCCCCGGGGGTGCGCGGTGATGCTCGAGGCTCAGCATCTATGCATGTCAATGCGAGGAGTTCGTAAATATGGATCGGAAACCGTGACGACCCAGTTTACGGGCGCTTTCCGCGACGATCCTGCCGAACAGTCCCGCTTTTTGGGGCTGTTGCACCGCAAGTGACCCGCGCCGCCGAAACGCAGAACCTTGGACGAGCTATAATGACTTCCGCGCTCATCAAACCAAGCCTCGCGGGCAGCGAAGAAGGCACCATTTTTGCCCCAAAGTATGGGGCCGATGGGCTCATTGCCTGCGTGACGGTCGATGCTCGCGATGGGCAAGTCTTGATGCTTGCGCATATGAACGCCGCGTCGGTGCGGCTGACGTTGGAGACAGGGATTGCGCATTATTGGTCCCGCTCGCGCCAGGCCCTTTGGAAGAAAGGCGAGACATCGGGCCAAATCCAAAAAGTCATCGAGATGAGAACCGACTGCGATCAGGATGCATTGTTGCTTTTCGTGGAGGCCGGCGGCGATGGCTGCGCTTGCCATACCGGCCGCCGCTCCTGCTTCTACCGCAAGGTCAAATTGGACAAAGGCGCGCTGTCACTGGTGTTTGTTTGATGCGTCGCAGCAGAACTTTGTCTCGCCTATGGCATTGAAAAATTGGCAATTTCGGCTTCAGGTAAGCCTCGCGGTTTAGTGAAGAGCCGAGCTGAACTTAAAGTTTATCTTATGAATTTTACAACCAAAGCATGAGATCAATAAGGCAGCTCCAATGATTATGACCAACGTCAAGGACTTACAAGGGACGCCGAAGCGCAGGCATTTTGCCCGAAACACACATCTAAGGACGGAACAATTGAATAGGCTGCCACCGCTTTTTCGCGATAATTTCAGTGGCGCTGGCGATGTCCGGCGCCTCGACCGAATGGCTCTCTCGACATTTCGCCGGCCGAAGATTGGGGTTGCCCTCGGGGCGGGCGCGGCCAGGGGCTGGTCCCACATCGGCGTTTTGCGCGAGCTTGAAGCGCAGGGGATTTACCCGGACGTCATCGCGGGCACTTCAATCGGCGCGGTCGTCGGCGGCGCCTATGCCGCCGGCAAATTAAAGGAGATGGAGCGTTTCGCGCTCAGCCTCACAAAAAAGCGCGTTCTTGGCATGATGGACGTGTCTTTTTCGGGCGTGAGCTTCCTTGCCGGCGATAAACTCAGGCGTGAGCTTGAAAAGGAGTTCGCTGGCCGCACCTTCGAAAATCTCGAGAAGGCCTTCGCAACGGTCGCCACGGAATACGCCACCGGACACGAGATCTGGCTGACGAAGGGCAGCGTTACCGACGCCATCCGCGCGTCCTATGCCCTGCCAGGCATTTTCGAACCGGTGAAGATCAACGGCCGCTGGCTTTTCGACGGCGCGCTTGTCAATCCGATACCCGTCACTCTCTGCCGCGTGCTTGGCGCGGAAGTCGTCATCGCGGTGAATCTTGTCAGCGATACCACCTATCGCGGAACAGTGTTCCACGACCCTTTGTCAATTGAGCCGACATTGCAAGACATGAGCCGTGGCGGCAGCGATCCCGTGCGCTCCTTGAGCGCTCGTATCTTCGGCGGCATGGGCGGCAACCTTCGCCGGTTATTTGGCAAACGGGAGGATGGCGCGCCTGGTATTGCAAACGCCATGATGGATGCGTTCAATATCGCTCAAGGGCGCATTTCCCGCTCGCGCCTTGCCGGCGATCCCCCCGACGTTCTCATCAACGCGCGGCTCGGGAAAATCGGTCTTTTCGACTTTCATCGCGCAGAGGAGCTGATCTCGATTGGCCGGGAGGCAACGCGCCGGGCCATGCCGGAGATCCTGAGCGGATTCTTGGAAATCCCGTCAGACATTGCTCCGGCTCACGTCCAAGCTTCAACCGGGGCTTGAATTTCGAGCTTTGCCGGTTAGGCGGTCGCAATATACTCCCGCATCGCCTGGTGCTCATGCTCCAATTGCTCCAGGCGATATTTGACAACATCGCCGATCGAGACAATGCCGGCAAGCTTATCCTCCGCCATCACGGGGAGATGCCGGCAGCGGCGCACCGTCATTTTTTCCATGGCTTTTTCGATGCACTCACCCGCGTGTATCTCGACGGGCTCTTTCATGTGTCTGGAAACGCTATCGTCAAGGGCCATGGCTCCGTTTTGGGCGAGGGCATGAAGAATGTCGCGTTCCGATAGGATTCCGAGCACGACGCCACGCGCATCGGTGACGACGGCGGCCCCAATATTGCGGGCCCTGAGCTGACCGATTGCCTCGCTGAGCGCGCAAGAGGGCCCGATCGTGAAAACATCCTTTCCCTTGGATGCGAGGATTCGCGCAACGGTCATGCCGGCCTCCCATATCACCCGGCTGCGCAGATCGAGCTGACGCCCAGCCGATCCAAAAATTCAGCCGAAATTAGCGTCAATTTGCCGCAAGGATGCGCCTCTTTACCTCCTCAGGCAAGGGAAAATAACGACAATTTTTCCAATTTTGCCGCTGCCGTTTCGAGCTGCCCTCCCATCGCTGGGCGCGGTTATTGGTTTTTGCTATTGCGGAGCGGGCCATCGGCCGCCCGGACCCGAGTTTTTGGCACATGTCAAGGCGCCAACCTTGCTGATCTTGGGCAGCTGCGACGCGAAGTCCTGGCCCTCAACCAGGCGGCGGCGCCAATGACCGTCGAAGTCGCGGTGCGCGTTGTGGAGGGCGCCGCCCATCTGTTTGAAGAGCCGGGAACTCTCGAAGAAGTCGCGCTGCTCGCCCGCGATTCGTTCGTCGCGAAGATGGGAGGCGCACCAAGCAACTCTTAGGCCGCCGGCTGCAAAAGCTTTCTCACGCGTGCCCGGCCTCCGATGAGAGATGCCCAAGGCTAATTCCGGCCTTGCGTAGCGCGCGCTCGTATTTCGAACTTAAGATAGGATCAAAAATCAGTGATGCATCCGCCGGGCAATTGAGCCAGCCGTTGTGCTGGATCTCCGTTTCCAGCTGGCCGGGCGACCATCCCGCATAACCTAGGGCAAGTAACGCCTGATCGGGACCGGATCCGTCGGCGATCGCGCGTAAAATATCGACCGTCGCCGTGAGCGAAACGCCGCCGCCAATAGGCAACGTCGAGTTGTCTATGGAAAAATCATTTGAATGAAGGACAAAACCGCGGCTGGTGTCGACCGGTCCTCCATTCAAAATAAGTATCGAACTCGCCTCGGGAGGCAGCCGGATGGCTTCATCCGGGCCAATTACCTTGAGCTGGACAAGAAGTTGCGCGAAGTCGACTTTTTCGGCCGCGCGGTTAACAACGATTCCCATGGCGCCTTCCTCGGAATGGGCGCAAACATAGATAACCGCTCGGGCAAATCTGGTATCCGCCATCCCCGGCATGGCAATTAGCAGTTGGCCCCCAAGAAATCCTTTTCCATCTTTCCAAAGGGATTCGTTATTTTTTGTCGATCCCATGCGCGCCTCGTCGCTATAATCAAAAGTCGAACAATCCGGTTGCGGCTTTTTGGAATGCCCAATAATTTAACTCGCAACCGCAACGAATTCTTCCCTCTGGCACCCCTGTGCAAATTCCTTTCCAGTTTCGCGCTCTGGCTTTGAAGACCGCTTGCCTTGCTGCATATGCGAGCTTCTCCTTATTTTTTCAAACCGGAGAAGTATACTGTGATCCCGCCGCGAGCGCATGGCCCGAAGGGTTTAAATCCTCGGCGCGGTTGATTGCCGCCGGCGGACCGCCCGATCCTTTCTACCGGGCCGGCGTCGAACTTCGCCTTGCCCCAGGTTCCCTGACCTATTGGCGCACGCCAGGCAGCGCCGGTGCTCCTCCAGTTTTTTCGTTTGACGCATCGTCGAATATCGCCGAGTTGAAAGTCCTCTACCCCGGACCGTCTCGCATCGAGGAAGGCGACGGCGGAGAGGCGTTTGGCTATCGCGAAGGCGTTGTTTTTCCACTCCATGTCACACCCAAAGACGCCGCTTCCCCGGTGCTTGTCGATTTGAAATTATCCTACGCGGTTTGCGCGAAAATATGTCTTCCACAGCATACAGAAGTCAAGCTTACGCTCGATCCTAAAGCAGCGGCTGGCCTCCCAGAAGCGGGCGAAATCGCCAGCGCCGAAGCAGCAGTGCCGGCGCCTTTACCGGCGCGGGATGCCCCCGTCACGCTCACCCGGGATGCTTCCGCCGCCGTGCCAACCTGGCGCCTATCGAGCCAAAAGGCCATCGAAGACATTTTCGTCGAAGGCTCGAGCGGCTGGTATTTCGAGACGAAAAAAACGGGTCCCGAGGAGTTTCTAATCTTGGCGGTCGAGCATCCAGAAACAGATGGGAAAGGCAGCATCCCAGCCACCCTGACGCTCATAGGCGCTCAGGGGAACTACGAGTTCGCCGTTGACCTCGCGGATGCTTCAGCTAAGTGAAGGCGCGCGGGTAAAGGCGCAACCGATAGCCCGATGTTCAAGTGGCGGGAGGAGAAAAATGCCCATTCAACCGGGGGATCCTATCCCAGAAGCGAACTTTACCGTGATGACGCAAAGCGGCCCGGAGGTACGCACCGCGGACCAAATCTTCGGCGGGCACAAAGTCGTGGTCATCGGGGTGGTCGGCGCTTTCACGCCCATCTGCGACCAAAATCACTTGCCAGGTTTTGTCGATCACGTCGACCAATTCAAAAGCCATGGTATCGATACCGTGGCGGTGACGAGCGTAAACGATGTCTTCGTCATGGATGCCTGGGCGAAACACGCCGGAGCCGGGGGAAAGATGATTTTCCTCGCAGATGGGAATGGCGACTTCGCGCGGGCCTTGGGACTTACGCTCGATTTGACGGCGCGAGGGCTCGGCGTCAGATCTCAGCGTTACGCCATGCTGGTCGATGATGGCATTGTGCGGAAACTCAACATCGAGACGGCGGCCGGCAAAGTTGATGCTTCGAGCGCCGAGACCTTGCTGGCACAGCTATAAGTATCAATGGACTTAGGCGGGGCCCAGCGGTCCGTGTTGGCGGGGTTCTGCGCCGCGGCGGATGAAAGTCACCGAAGAGAAAGCGCCAAGCCACGAGCCTGCCGCCGCAAACAAGACGTAAAGCGCGTTTTCCGTATAGCTGATGACCGCGAAGGCCGACAGCAGGTACCAAATGGCGCTCCAATTGGCCGCCGCGACCCGCCGGTGCTTGCTCACCGCGGAATTGAAGAAGACATAGGCGGAGTCCGTCGCGGCCGTCGAGGCAAGGACACCCATGGCAATGAGTGGATTGATTTCCAAAACCATGCCGCGCTCCCGAGTCTGCTTTACCCCAGTTACGGGTTCGATTCACGTGACCCCGATCCAGGCCTCGCGAACGGGTGTCGCCAGGTCACCCTCAAGGACAATTTATAGTTGAGAGCCGCTCCAGGTCTCCTCTGCAATTTCTTTTACGATTGTAGCCAGGGCGGCAGGGTCATTTGTTTTTCATAGACCCGGTTAGCTCCGGCTTCCATCGCCCTCTCGTGAATCGAGGCGGCGGTCGTGGTGGTCAGCACGAAGACCGGTAGTTCTCTTAGCAACAAAGTTTGACGCAAGGATTTCAAAAACGCAATGCCGTCGAGGCGCGGCATATTCAAATCGAGTATAAGCGCGTCCGGCAGTCTGTTTGTGAGATCATGCCTTGTCACCCAGACCAGCGCTTCGAGCCCATTGCCGACCTCGTCACATTCGATATCGCATCCGAGATCGTCGCACATGCGTTTAAACGCCCGCTTCAATAGAAAGACGTCATCCTCATCATCCTCGATAATCAGGACGCGGCGCGGTTTTGTTTCGGCGTGCCTTGGTTTGGTGAGGACTGACCCCATGTAATTTACTCCCTCGCGTCAGCGTAACCCGCCACGGCGCATATTGAAATTGATATTTGACCGGAGAAATAAGGTGCGAAATCACCACAACAAGAGGCCCCCAAGGGGTGCGATAATAAGAGGTCACGAATGAGTTTTGTACGAAAGAGTGAAGACCGGTTCCGTTTGGCCGTCGAGGCGGCGTCCGCGGCGATGATCGTGACCGACGCCGACGGTCTGATTCAATTCGCCAACGCCGAAGTTGAGCATATGTTCGGTTATGACGCAAGCGAACTGGTCGGCAAGTCAATAGATATATTAGTCCCCGAGGCCGCGCGCCGAAGTCACGCGTCCCTGCGCCAAAGTTTTATGGCAAACCCAAGCAAACGAAGGATGGGCATCGGACGGGATTTGAAGGCCACGCGGCGCGACGGCAGCGAGTTCCCGGTCGAGATCGGTCTCGCGCCAATCACGACGGAGCACGGAACTTCAGTGCTCGCGACGATTGTCGACATTACAGCACGGCTCGACGCTGAAAACGCGCTCCGGCAACGCGCTTTCGAGTTGGAACGGTTTCGTCTCGCCGTCGAGGCGTCACCCGCCGCGGCGATCGTGGCGGACGCGGAGGGCCTGATTCAATTCGCCAACGCCGAAACCGAGCGCATGTTTGGTTATGTCACGGCCGACCTGATTGGCAAGTCGATAGATATTTTAGTTCCTCAGGCGGTGCGCCATACTCACGGGTCCCTGCGTCAGAGCTTTTTCGCAAACCCAAGCAAACGAGAGATGGGCATCGGACGGGATTTGAAGGCCACGCGGCGCGACGGCAGCGAGTTCCCGGTCGAAATCGGTCTCACGCCCATCGTGACGGAGCACGGAACTTCCGTGCTCGCGACGATTATCGACATTACGGCGCGGCGCGACGCCGAAGCGTCGCTCAGGCAACATGCCTCCGAGCTGGAACGCGCCAACGAACGGCTCGCCCAATTCGCCTTCGTCGCGTCGCACGATTTGCAAGAACCGTTGCGCAAGGTCGCGGCGTTCTCGGATCTGCTGAGAGAAGCCAATGCCGCATCGAATGAAGCAGAGATGATCCACGCCATAAACGTTATTCAGGCATCCTCCTTGCGAGCGCGCCAACTCGTCGATGACCTCCTCGCCTATTCGAGGACGATCAACGACGCCCAACATTTGGAAGACCTTGACATGCGAGAGGAAATCAAATGCGCCCTTAACGATCTGTCCGAGATGATCAACGAGACCGGGTCTCAAATCACCGCAGACGCCCCTCACCTGCGGTTCAGAGCGGATCGCATTCAGTTCGACCGTCTGATGCAGAATATCGTCTCCAACGCGATCAAATACCGCAAGCCGGGCCAGTCCGCGAAGATTCATATCACCGCCAAATTTTTTGATGAAAATAGCGTGCGCATCGCCATTGCCGATAATGGCATCGGTATTGAACCAAAATACGCAACGACGATTTTCGAGCCGTTCAAGCGGCTTCATTCAAGAGCCCACTACCCCGGCACGGGAATTGGGCTGGCGATTTGCAAATCGATCGCCGACCGTCATGGCTGGGACTTATCGGTGGATTCTCAGCTCGGGCAAGGCGCTACCTTTTTCATCACAATTCCCGTGCCCTCTTGAGCCGCGCGGTGAGGGATGGAAAGGAGAAACACCCCATCATCGCAGCGCGTTCCTTAGAAATCGGCGCTCGAAATCGCGTCAACAGGAGGTCACGAACGCGTGCCATAATTAAAGGTTACGAATGAGTTTTGCCCGAAAGAGCGATCATCGGTTTCGCCCCATCGAGGCGGCGGCGGCGGCGATTCGCCACCTCTTCTCTTTCCCGCAGGTCGAGGGGCTGCGGCTACCGCGCAGGGCGGTCACTCAAGCCATTGGGAGCGGTACGCTGCTCATTCTGGCGGCGGCGGCCGCAATCTTCGCGAGTATTAGCGCCCCGGAGGCCGAGCGCTGGGTTGCGCATACCTATGAAGTGAAAGACGAAGCGGCGCTGCTCGTCAGAACATTGGTCGACGCGGAAGAGGGCGTATGGGCTTATTCTCTGACAGGCAAGGTAGAGTATCGGGAGCGCAGCAAAGGCGTTTGCGAAGACGCTAATTGCGCCTTAAAAAAATTGCGCTCGCTGACCAGCGACAATCCCTCGCAGCAGCTTCGCCTCGACGCGCTGTCTCCGCTGGTCGATCGGAAGTTCGCCTTCATGGGGCACGTGATTTCGGTTGGGGAGGGAGGATCCCGGCAAGATGCGCTGGCGCTCGTCCAGAATGGCGAAGGCCTATCGCTGATGGAAACCATCAGGGGCAAAATTGCGGATTTCGAAAGCGAAGAAGACCGCCTGCTCGCAATTCGCGAGCAGACCGCCGCCGTCGCGCGCCATTGGCTGCTCGGATTGGCCCTCGCGAGCCTCGCTGGGGCGGTGCTTAGTTTCGGAGCTTTTTTCAAAGGTATCGCTCTCGCTCATGCCGTTCAATATTTGTACATCGCCAATGAACGGCTCACCCAATTTGCCTTTGTCGCCGCGCACGATTTACAAGAGCCTCTGCGCAAGATCGTATCATTCTCGAAATTGCAGAGAGAAGCCTTCGCCACATCGAATGTAGAGGAGGTGGTCCACGCATCGAACGTTATTCAGGCATCTGCTCTCCGGGCGCGCCAGCTCGTCGATGATCTTTTGGCTTTTTGCAGGACGATCAATGACCCGCAACAATTGCAAGACCTCGACATGCGAGAGGAAATCGAATGCGCCCTTAATATTTTGTCGGCGGCGATTAACGAGACTGGCTCCGAAATCACCGTGGACGCCCCTCACTTGGGGTTCAGAGCGGATCGCATCCAGTTCGAACGTCTCATTCAAAATCTCGTTTCCAACGCGATCAAATACCGCAAGCCGGATTTGCCGGCGAAGGTCCATATCAGCGCCCGGCTTATCGATAAAAATGCCGCGCGCATTGCCATCGCCGACAATGGAATCGGTATAGAGCCACAATATGCAATCGTGATTTTCGAGCCGTTCAAGCGGCTTCATTCAAAATCCAGCTACCCCGGCACGGGGATTGGGCTGGCGATTTGCAAATCAATCGCCGACCGTCATGGCTGGGAATTATCGGTGGATTCGCAACTCGGACAAGGCACTACTTTTTTCATAACAATCCCTCGCAGCGCGACTTTATGACCACTGGCTTCGATGATTGTCTTATAAGCCCCGTTCGCGGCGGCAAGCTTTGCTTCTGCTATTTAAGTCACACTTGAAACGCCACGTTGACGATCTCGTAACTCTTGCCGCCGCCCGGCGTATTGACCTCGACCGAGTCGCCCGTCTTCTTGCCGATCAAGGCGCGCGCCGTGGGCGAGGTGATGGAGACGCGGCCGGCCTTGACGTCAGCCTCGCTCTCGCCGACGATCTGGTAGATTTTTTCTTCCTCCGTATCCTCGTCGACGAGCGTCACGGTCGCGCCGAATTTAATAGTGCTGCCAGAGAGTTTGGAGACGTCGATCACCTCGGCGCGCGATAGCTTATCTTCAAGCTCGGCGATGCGCATCTCATTCATCGCTTGCGCTTCCTTGGCGGAGTGATACTCGGCATTCTCCGAAAGATCGCCATGCGTGCGCGCTTCCGCAATCGCCTGGATGATGCGCGGGCGTTCGATCTGCTGGCGCCTTTTCAGCTCCTCTTCCAAAGCGGAATAGCCAGCCGCCGTCATGGGAAATTTCTCCATCATCATTCTCTTTCGTTGTAGCCCTTCTTAAACGCTGCCTGACCTACCCTTTTGCGGCGCCGCCGGGAGCACCGTAAATAATATTTCGCGCGAGCCTTTCGCTTTTGCGAAGTCCCGCTAAACCTCAACCATATGCTAATAGATAGTAACAGACACCTTCGCGCGATAGGCCGCAAGCGGTAGTTGCCGCTCGAACTTACAGGACGGGCTGTCCTAAGGGTCGCGGGCGATGCCCGGCTTTACGGTTAAAAAATTTCTTTTCATGGTTCTTCCCACTAATTGCTTTGCCCAACTATCTTTAACTTATCGTGAGCTAAGCCATTCTCCCAGCTGTTTTGGCCGGCCATGGCAGTGCGAGCACTTAACCAAAATAATCCTGCAAGGCCCGTACCTCCAGATCTCCCGCGAGATAAGCTCGTATCCCCTGCGCCGCGGCAATCGCGCCAGCGAGAGTGGTGTAATAGGGCACCTTATGCAGAAGCGCAGCGCGGCGCAAGGAGCGTGAGTCGGCAAGCGCCTGTGCGCCCTCGGTCGTGTTGAGAACGAGTTGAATATTACCGTTCTTAATCAGGTCAACCACATGCGGGCGGCCTTCGGAGACTTTATTGACGCGCTGCGCCTTGACGCCCTTCCCTTGAAGATAGCGGGCGGTTCCCCCGGTGCCGGCGATCTTGAACCCGAGCGCCGCCAAGAGGCGAGTCGTTTCGAGAACCCGCGGCTTATCGGCATCGCGCACGGAGACAAAGACGGTGCCTGCTCGCGGCACTTTCGCGCCGGCTCCAAGCTGGCTTTTGGCGAAGGCGAGGGGGAAGGAGCGGTCGAGCCCCATGACTTCGCCGGTTGAGCGCATCTCCGGCCCGAGCACCGTATCGACGCCGGGAAACCGGGCGAAAGGAAAAACGGACTCCTTGACACCGACATGGTCGTAAACGCGGCGCTTAAGCCCGAAATCGGCGAGATTTTCACCGGCCATGATTCTTGCGGCAATCTTGGCGATAGGGAGCCCGATCACCTTGGCGACGAAGGGCACGGTCCGCGCCGCCCGGGGATTGACTTCGAGGACGTAGATCTCGCCCTCCTTGATCGCATATTGCACATTCATCAAGCCGCCCACGCCAAGGGCCAAGGCAAGGCTTTTCGTCTGCCGCTTAAGCTCGGCGATGTGTTCGGGCGGCAGCGAGCGGGGCGGCAAGGAGCAAGCGCTATCGCCCGAATGGATGCCGGCCTCCTCGATGTGCTCCATCACCCCGCAGATGAAGACATCCTTGCCATCCGAGAGCGCATCAACGTCGATCTCGATGGCGTCGGAAAGATAGCGGTCGAAGAGCAGCGGATTTTTGCCAAGAACCGTGTTGATTTGGCCCGTCTTGTCGTTTGGATAGCGCGCCTTGATCTCGGAGGGGACGAGCCCCGGCAGCGTGCCGAGGAGATAATCATCAAAGGCTGTCTTATCGAAGATAATCGCCATCGCGCGCCCGCCAAGCACATAAGAGGGACGCACGACAAGCGGCAGGCCGAGGTCGGCGGCGACGAGGCGCGATTGTTCAACCGAATAGGCGATGCCATTCATCGGTTGCTTCAAACCGATCTTGTCGAGAAGGCGCTTGAATCTGTCGCGGTCCTCGGCAAGGTCGATCGAATCGACGGATGTACCTAGAATCGGAATCCGCGCCTCTTGCAGCGCATGCGCCAGTTTTAGCGGCGTCTGGCCGCCGAATTGCACGATGGCGCCCGTGAGTTCGCCGGCCTCGCACTCCTTGGCGAAAATTTCCAAAACATCCTCGGCGGTCAGCGGCTCGAAATAGAGCCGGTCGGATGTGTCGTAGTCGGTCGAAACGGTCTCCGGATTGCAGTTGATCATGATCGTCTCGAAGCCCGCCTCGCGGAGCGCAAAGCTCGCGTGGCAGCAGCAGTAGTCGAATTCGATCCCTTGCCCGATCCGGTTCGGGCCGCCGCCGAGTACGGCGATTTTTTTCCGGGCCGTTGGCTTTGCTTCGCAAACCGGCGCACCGGCAAAGGGCGGCGCATATGTCGAATACATATAGGCCGTTGGCGAGGCGAACTCCGCCGCGCAGGTGTCGATCCGCTTATAGACTGGCCGCACGTTGAGTTTCTTGCGCAAGCCCGCCACGCGTGCCTCGGGCAGGCGGGCAAGATTGCCAAGGCGCGAGTCGGAGAATCCGGCGCCCTTAAGCATGCGGAGATTCCCGGCGTCCTCCGGCAGGCCATGCGCCCGCACCCTGGCTTCTAGCCCCAAGATCTCGGCAATCCGCGCGATAAACCAAGGATCGATCCCGCAGGCCTCGTGAATTTCATCCGCCGGCATGCCGTGCCGCATCGCCTGCGCGACGATGAGCAGCCGGTCGGGGGTCGGGCGGCCCAAGGCGGCCCGCAGCACGTTCATATCGTCGCCGAGGCCGAGCCCCTCGATTTCGATTTCATCGAGGCCGGAGAGGCCGATGTCGAGCGAGCGTAGCGCTTTCTGCAAACTTTCGGCGAAGGTGCGGCCGATCGCCATGGCTTCACCGACCGACTTCATCGCGGTCGTCAGCGTCGGATCGGCGCCGGGAAATTTCTCGAAGGCAAAGCGCGGGATCTTTGTAACCACGTAATCGATGGATGGCTCAAAAGAGGCGGGGGTCGCCCCGCCCGTAATATCATTGGCAATCTCATCGAGTGTGAAGCCGACGGCCAGCCGCGCCGCCACTTTGGCGATCGGAAACCCCGTCGCCTTGGAAGCCAGCGCCGAGGAGCGCGAGACGCGCGGGTTCATCTCAATGACGACCATGCGGCCGTCCTTCGGATCGACCGCGAATTGCACATTGGAGCCGCCGGTCTCGACGCCGATCTCGCGCAACACGGCGATCGATGCATCCCGCATCGTCTGATATTCTTTATCGGTCAGCGTCAGCGCCGGCGCGACGGTGATCGAGTCGCCCGTGTGCACACCCATCGGGTCGATGTTCTCGATCGAGCAGACGATGATGCAATTATCGGCCTTATCGCGCACGACCTCCATCTCATATTCTTTCCAGCCGAGCACGCTTTCCTCGACGAGAACCTCGCTGGTCGGCGAGGCATCGATGCCGCGCTCGATGATCTCGATGAACTCGGCCTTGTTGTAGGCGACGCCACCGCCCGTGCCGCCCATGGTGAAAGAGGGCCGCACGATCGCCGGCAGGCCGATGTCGTCGAGCGCCGCCAGCGCCTGGGGCAGCGTCTTGATCTGATGCGAGCGCGGTGTTTCAAGGCCAATGCGAGCCATCGCCTCGCGGAAAAGTTTGCGGTCCTCCGCTTTATCGATCGCCTTTGCCGTCGCGCCGATCATCTCGATATCGTATTTTTCGAGCACTCCCATTTTTTTCAACGACAGCGCGCAGTTGAGCCCCGTCTGGCCGCCCATCGTCGGCAGAAGCGCGAAGCCGCCCGCCGCGGCGTGGCGCTCCTTGGCAATGATTTTGGCGACGATCTCCGCCGTGATCGGCTCGACATAGGTGCGGTCGGCCATGTCGGGGTCGGTCATGATCGTCGCCGGGTTGGAATTGACGAGGACGATGCGATAACCCTCTTCCCGCAAGGCCTTGCAGGCCTGCGTGCCCGAATAGTCGAATTCGCACGCCTGGCCGATGATGATCGGCCCCGCCCCGATGATGAGGATGGTGGAAATATCCGTCCGCTTCGGCATTGGTTCTCGCTGGATTATGGCGCCCGAGCTCGGACGCGCCGTCTGGGGATGGCGCGACTAAGCGAGTCTTTTGGGCTGAGCCTATCTCCTAGCCGAGATTTTGACGGGTGGGCACCCAAAACTTACAAAAAAGTTTCACGTGAAACTTTTTTGTAAGGTGGCGCCCCCGTTTCTTACAAGGGGAGAGGACAAATCCGCCTGGGAATGAGGTGGAAATGCTGTTTTTTCCGATGGAACTGGCGTTAGTCGAAAGCCTCTTCTAAGAGCTAGATCCTAAGGACGCTGGGGAGCTCCCACTTTGAACCGCGCACTCGGCTGGGCTATCAGGAATATCAATTATTCAAAGCGAGCCCCCGCATGACCATCGAAATTGTAGTGACCACCAGCCGTTGGAAGAACGACCCCACCTCCCGGTCGCTGGTCAACTTTCTCAAGGAGCGCCAGGCGGATCTCGGGCTTTCGGATGGTGTGGTTTACTACGACTTTCCCGCTTATGCTGACTACGAGGCATCGATCTTTCGGCCTGACCTCCTTCTCCTGTCGCCATCACATGGTTTCGTCGCCATCAGAGCATTCGATACAAGTATATTCCAGCAGTCTCGCGAGGGTCTCCGTGAAATCGACGCGGCCTTGGCCGATTTCGTCAGCAACTTGCACTCTAGGCTCATACGCAGCCGGGAATTGCGGAAAGGCCGGACTGGCTCCATCGTTGACATTCATCCGATCATCTTTCTGAGCCCTGGTACCGCATTCGACGAGGACGCCGACGACTTCGAATCCACGATTTGTCGCAGCCTGGACGCGCTTGCCGGCTTTCTTAAGAATAACTGCGGCGCAACGCTTGAACGCTCGACGATCGCCGAAGTCCGCTCGGTCGTCGAGGGCGCAAAGGCGTTGAGCAGACCGAACAGGCGTCCAGTCGAACATCCGGACCGTCAACCTCTCGCTGCCGCGCTCGCACGGCTTGAAAGAGAAATTACTAACTTCGACGAAAGGCAGCGACGCATCGCATTGGTGGATGTGGGTGGCCCCGCACGGATCAGGGGTCTAGCGGGATCCGGCAAAACGGTCATCCTGGCCATGAAGGCGGCTCACATCCATCTCGTCGATCCGGAAAGCCTGATCCTAATCACTTTTTTTACAAAGAGCCTGCGCGCGACGATCAAGACGCTGGTCACGAGATTTTACCGGCTGTATTCGGACAGCGATCCCGACTGGAAGCGTCTGCACATCCGGCACGGTTGGGGAGGCAGCACGATCCCAGGTGTCTACTCGGATGCCTGCGTCCGGAGCGGGAGGACGCCGCTTAAGCTTCTCGACGCCAAGCAGCGCGCCGGACGTGGCGAAACCGCATTCGGCGTTGCCTGCGCCGACCTCATGAAAAGCGGCCTCGTCAAACCGTACTACGATCATGTCCTCATTGACGAAGGTCAGGACTTCCCCGACAACTTCTATAAGCTCGCCTTTCGGCTCGCCAAGGGAGAGCGTGACAAGAAGTCTGTCGTCTGGGCCTATGACGAGCTTCAAGACATCATGAATGTGAAGATTCGCCAGCCCATTGAGCTGTTCGGCCGTGGTCCAGACGGTGTGCCGCTCGTTGACCTCGACCGGACGGCGACGCAGCTTCCACCGGACGCCACCAACGATGCGGTACTCAGCAAGGCTTACCGAAATCAGCGTGACGTTCTTGTCACCGCGCACGCGCTAGGCTTCGGCGTATACGGCAACATCGTCCAAATGCTCGAAAGCGCTGAACATTGGGAGGACGTCGGCTACCAGGTACTCACTGGCCCGCTCAAGACCGGTCGGCCAGTTGAGATCCTGAGGCCCGATCGTAATAGCCCGTTGGGCGTGGCGGAGTTAGATGGATTCCCCATCATTGATTCGTTCGAGGCGGCAAACTTCGAGGCAGAGGTGGAATGGGCTGTGGCCAAGATCCGTTCGTTTATCTGCGGCGGCCTCCAACCGGAGGAAGTGCTCGTAATCGCGCTAGACGACCGCAACGCACGCGACTACTTGGCGCAGATCGCTGAGATGCTTGCAAATGAAGGTATCTCTTCGAACAACGTCATCGCTGATCCTTACAATGAGCCCCCCTTCACCATCATCGGGAAAGTTACGCTGTCGACCGTATATCGTGCCAAGGGCAACGAGGCTGCGGCCGTCGTAGCGGTCGGGATCGATGCTGTTGAGACCAAGCTCAGGGATGGACGCAATAAAATATTTACCGCATTTACTAGGTCGAAGGCCTGGCTTCGCGTTAGCGGCGTCGCGCCGGGAGCGTCGCCCATCATCGTTGAACTTCGCACCGCGATCGCAAACTCTCCCTACATCAAGTTTACCATGCCGGATCTGAAGGAGATCGAGACGATCCAGCGCGGGTTCAGTAAGAAGCAGGCCGCCGCAAGAGCCGCTCGAGAGCAGTACCTCAAGCAACTTCGTGCGGCCGGTTTCTCGGAGGAGGAGATCGAGGAGGAGATTCAGCAAGGTTTGGTAAGTGAATAAGGCCGAGCTCGTGGCGCAGATCCACAAGTCTTGGAGGTACGCCAAGGCCCTGAAAGTCGATGAACTCTTTTCGGGCCCGACAGCGCTAGAGGCTTCGGATGCCTTCAAGAAGTTAGCAATTAGTCCAGTCTCCTCTTACGAGGAACTGTATCTCGTGGGATTGCGTGACAGCCAGTACAATATTCTACTTAAGGACTACTCATTTTTCCAGTTTGGTGCCGGTGGCGGCGATGGAGTGCGCTTCGCATATTACCCCAACCCCTTCCTCGGTGCCGTACCCGATACATTGGCTGAACTGAAGGAGATGCAGGAGTACGTTGCCGAGGGCATCATTGACGTGGACGAGGTCCTTCATCAAGTCTCCGAGATCAGGCGTCCTCAACATCCGCCTCACGTCCGGTATGAGTATTCAAAGCACCAGTACCTCGAGGCCACCCACCCTTGCTCGCACATTCATTTCGGCTTTCATGGTGGTAACAGATGGCCGGTCCGAAGGTATCTCACGGCTCATGCCTTTGCTCTCCTGATTTTTCGGGCCTTCTACTTAGACTTTTGGATCTGTGCGGACACGATCAAGACCGGTGATAGAGACCTTACTTTGGACACCGTGTTACAGCAGGCGAGGGCAGAGTGCAGGATGCTTTATGACGGAGAGTTCTCAAGTGCCGAGGCTCAGCGATTTTATTTCGTTTGACATCAGTCATGATTTATACATGGTCTCTACCGTACCAGAGTAATTTCTGGCTTTCGATCGTATGTAGGTGATTATCGAATCGCCACGTTGCCTAGCGCCCAACACCTAGGCGGAGGCTCCGGCAATGTCAGCTGGCACCTCGCCATCCTCTTCGGATTCACGAGGGCGTCGCATCTTTAGGGCGACCACTCTTATCTGAGTTGCGCGATAAAAACAAAAGCGCGCCGATCCCGTAACATACAGCCTCGAGAGCGCGAAGGGGGAGTACCGAGGAGAAACGAAAATGCTGGGAAACAATGGAATCGGCGAATTTGGTGCGGCCCTCGCGCAGAGTGCTCGACCTGCCGCCGTCTTTGCCGATGTTGGGGGTTACATCCGATTTTGGAACGTCGGCGCAGAAAATTCGTTTGGACATTCGGCAAGTCGGGCCCTGGGCCAACGCGTGGATTTGATCGTTCCGGACTCGCTGCGGGAGGCCCATTGGACGGGTTTCCATAAAGCGCTCGCTTCTTCAAGCTGGCGCGGCAGTCAAGATTGGGGCACGGTACCGGCCCTCCACCGTAATGGCGAACACATCACATTGGAAGTTTTCTTGTTATCGATTCAACAGGAGAACGGGGGGTTCGCAGGCGTGCTCGCGTTATTTAGAAATCCAGCCTAATCCCCTTGGCTGGGAGCCGATGAAGTTCGTTGTCAACAATTCAATGATGGAATAACTGTCGGCCCCGGCCAGATGCCCCTCAGGCGGCAAAAGGCCGCCAAAACCCGTCCCCTCCCAGCATAACGGCCTCCGGTCCAGCCGGAAGCGGAACCTTCTGTGCCGGTCCGGCGTTCATCTGACGGTTTCCGACTAACGTGTTCGAAAGCAGCGGGGCATATGCTCGTTTCCGCAGCCTTGGAGGGGCATATGTGCACATCCTTAAATCCATTGATGAGAATTGCGCTTTTGTTGATGGCCATTGACACGGCATGGGTCCTTTTTCCGGCGGCGGCTCATGCGGGCTCTGTCGCTGTCCTCGTCGACATCGACAAAACAAATCAAAGAATGACCGTTTCCGTGAATGGGTTAGAAAGATATGAATGGCCCGTATCAACTGGCCGAGCAGGATATTCAACTCCATCGGGAACCTATACCGCCACCTCTATGAACGAAATTTGGTATAGCAAGCAGTGGGACAACTCCCCCATGCCCCATTCAATTTTCTTTATTAAGGACGGTCACGCCATCCACGGCAGCTTCGACGTAAAGAATCTTGGCAGACCCGTCTCGCATGGCTGCGTGCGTATCTCGCCTAAGAATGCCGCCACACTTTATGCGCTGGTGAAGGAAAATGGTTTGGAGAATACGCGGGTAGTCGTGACCGGCGTTAGCCCGGACGGCGAGTATAATGTTGCTGAGGATGAAACAAGTCCGCGTAGGGTCAGACGCTCATCTGGCGTTTCTTATTACAATGGATCTCAGGGGTACTACAGATACAATGGATCCCAGGGGTACTACAGGTACAATGGATCCCAGGGCTGGTCCTATGGATCGCCATGGTCATGGACACCTTGGTGAGGGGTCAATTCAATAGAGTTTTCTGCATTTGCATTACGAGCCAAGAGTTCTGCTTCAGTCTGAAAACGTCGCCTGCCTCATCTTTGCCGTTCCTTGAGTCAGCCTCCAGCCGCGCCCCCTTTAATCCGCGGCTGGGGACCCCAGATCTCGCAACATGACTGACTTTCATTTTGAGCCGCACGCCTTCCCTTCGCTCGCCCAAGACGAGGCAGCCGACACTTCGCAAGACGACAGCGCGGCACCCGATCGAAGCATAAGCGACGCAAACCTTCTCGATGCCTATTCTAGGGTCGTGGCAAAAGCCGCCGAGCAAACGGCGCCAAGCGTCGTGCGCCTCGACGTCCGCCAAAGCGGGCGCTCCGGGGCGGGCTCCGGCGTCATCCTGTCTCCGGACGGTTTCATCCTCACCAACAGCCATGTTGTCGAGGGCGCGAAGCGGGTGGAGATCACCGTCCTCGACGGGCGGCGCTTTTCGGCCCGCGTCCTTGGCGATGATCCAGACACGGATCTCGCCCTCGTGCGCATCAACGAAGACGTGACGCTACAAGCGGCAAAACTCGGTGATTCAAAAAAACTCATCCCTGGCGAAATCGCCATTGCGATAGGTAATCCCTTTGGCTTTGGCACAACCGTGACGGCGGGCGTCATCTCGGCGCTCGGCCGGTCCCTGCGGTCGCGCAACGGCCGGGTGATCGAGGATGTGATTCAGACGGATGCGGCCCTGAACCCTGGAATTTCGGGGGGGCCCCTCATGTCCTCGCGGGGCGAGGTCATCGGCATCAACACGGCGATTATCGCTGGCGCGCAAGGCGTCTGCTTTGCCGTTGCCTCGAACACCGCGAGCTTCGTGCTCGGCGAGCTCGTCGCCCATGGTCGCGTGCGCCGCGCCTATCTCGGCATTGGAGCGGGGACGGTTCCGCTGCCGCGAAGGATTGCCTTGCGCCTCGGCCTTGACCAGCGTACCGGCGTTGTCATCAACTCGGTCGAAGCCAAAAGCCCCGCCGACCACGCCGGCCTCTTGAGCGGTGATATTGTGCTAGCGCTTGATGGCACGACCGTCACCGGAGCCGATGATCTCGTGCGCCTTCTCGACGCCGACAGGATCGGCCGCACGATTCCTCTCGATGTGCTCCGCCGGTCGGACCGGCGCCGGTTCTGGGCCTCGCTGCGCGAGAGAAGTTAGGCGCGATCGGCTTTCCTCTGCCGGAGAAAATCCGCGAGGACCACGGCGTTATTGCGCTCGCTGTCCTTCGCGCCATAGACGAGCGTGACGCGCTGGGTTTTGTGAGTGGCATCAAAAATTTCCTGGCGCAATTCGGCAGCGGCGGGATTTGCGTTGAGTTCGCCCAGATAGCGGCGGCGGAACTCCGGCCATTTGGGAGTCTGATGGCCGTACCAGCGCCGCAGCTCGTTGCTAGGAGCGACGTCTTTGTTCCAGCTGGCAAGGTGAGCCTCGTCTTTCTTGATACCGCGCGGCCATAGCCGATCGACAAGAATCCGTGCCCCATCCGCCGGATCGGGCACCTCGTAAATGCGCTTTGTCGCGATGGAGACCATAGATGGCTGGCCAGAGAGCTGCGCCCACTTTAAACGAAACGGTCAATCCCTGGTTCCGCGCTTGCACAGGGAAGACTATCGCAAGGAGGTGCTTGCCGCATAATATCTCAGAACCAAGTAATAGAATAAAGATTAATCTCGGCCGTGGACCGCATGTTTTTTTTAACAATTCTAACATAACGCAAATTAATTGATGCCGAGATTACGATCCTCTACTTATATTTCTTTGAAGCGAAAGGCGGCTCTACGAAGGGTGGGAGCGGAGGCCGCATCCAAGCTTGAGCATAAATGGATCGTCGCATGCTAGGCGCTCTCATCATCGTTCTCCGGGAGGTCATCGAGGCGGGTCTCATCGTCGGCATCGTCATGGCGGTGACGCGCCGCGTACCTTTTCGCTGGCGCTACATCGGCGGCGGCATCCTCGCCGGGATTTTTGGCGCGGCCTTGGTCGCCTCTTTCGCCGGCGCGCTATCGGCGGCGCTCGCGGGGAGAGGCCAGGAAATCTTCAACGCCAGCGTGCTTGGCCTCGCGGTAATTTTCCTCGGTTGGCATAACGTCTGGATGGCGCGCCACGGACCTCAGATGAGCGAAGAATTGCGCCAGCTTGGGCGGGATGTCGCCAGCGGATCGCGCTCTTTGGCCGCTCTTGCCGCCGTTATCGCCGTGGCGATGCTCCGCGAGGGCGCCGAAGTTGTTTTATTTTTATACGGCATCGTGATCTCCAGCAAAGATTCGACAATTGAGCTCCTCGCTGGCGGCGTTACGGGATTGTTGCTTGGCGTGGGAATCAGCGGCCTTGCCTACGCCGGGCTTTCGATCATTCCGGGGCGTTATTTTTTCAAAGTGACGAGCATTCTCATCGCGTTCATCGCCGCTGGAATGGCGGCCCAATCCGTTGCTTATTTGGAGCAAGCCGATCTCGTGAACACTTGGGGGAGCATTGCCTGGAATACTTCCCATATTCTACCGGATAACGGTGTTGGCGGCAGGCTGCTCCACACGCTGATTGGTTATACAGATCGCCCAACAGGGCTGCAGCTTGCCGCCTATCTCGCGACGCTGGCGGCGATTTTCGGCCTCATGCGAATGGCGGCGCCGGCCACGAAACCTCATCCGAGCGCTTTTCCAGTGGGCGAGCATAAGGCTTAGTGCAAATGCCGCGGCGCGTCAATTTACCGCATCAAGAGAGAAATTTTTCCTACTAAATCGTTCGGAACCAACAAGTTCATTGCTTTGAAGCTGAAGAAGCGATAGAAATTATCGTATTCGCGAATGTTGAGCGATCTTTATAACAATAATCGGCTCTAAAATATTCGCCCCCGCCTCCGGGCGAACTCCGCGGAGAATTAAAGCGCGGCAGCCTAGGTTGACGGGTTTTCCATGCGCAAGGAACGATTCGCCCCAGGCGAGCATAAGACGGTTCTGCCCAGAGCCGTTTAAACAGCTTATTTGAGAGCTTAATGGCATTTAGCAAACTCGGTCTCAGTGATAAAGTCTTGAAAGCCGTCGCGGCGGCTGGCTACAACTCGCCGACACCTATTCAGGCGGAGGCAATTCCGCATGTGCTCGCCGGGCGAGATGTGCTTGGTATCGCGCAAACGGGCACCGGCAAAACGGCGGCTTTCACCCTTCCCATGCTCTCGCGGCTGGAACAGGGCCGCGCCCGGGCGCGCATGCCGCGCACACTTATCCTGGAGCCAACCCGTGAGCTCGCCGCACAAGTCGAGGAAAGTTTTGCCCGTTATGGGGTAAACCATAAGCTCGATGTCGCGCTGTTGATCGGCGGCGTCGCTTTTGGCGATCAAGAAGCGAAGATCACGCGCGGCGCCGACGTCCTGATCGCGACACCCGGCCGCCTTCTGGATTTCTTCGAGCGCGGCAAGCTCCTTCTTACCGGAATCGAGATCCTCGTCATCGACGAAGCCGACCGGATGCTCGACATGGGGTTCATCCCCGATATCGAGCGCATTTGTAAGCTTGTCCCCTTCACGCGCCAGACTCTGTTTTTCTCGGCAACCATGCCGCCCGAGATCACTCGTTTGACGGAAGCTTTCCTCCATAATCCGGTGAGGATCGAGGTGGCGCGGGCCGCATCCACCGCCACCACCATCTCGCAGGGCCTCGCGGCCTCGGCGGGCGGACCGGCAAAGCGGGAAACCCTGCGCCGTTTGCTGCGGACGGCTATGGATTTCAAAAACGCCATTATTTTTTGCAACCGCAAGCGGGACGTGGCCATCCTTCATAAATCGCTGCGGAAACACGGATTTAACGCGGGTGTCCTACACGGGGACATGGATCAGCGGGCGCGCATGGCCTCTCTCGAGGCTTTCAAGAATGGCGAGGTCGACCTCATCGTTTGCTCGGACGTCGCCGCGCGCGGCCTCGATATCCCTGACGTTAGCCATGTGTTCAATTTCGATACTCCAGTGCATGCGGAAGACTATGTCCACAGAATTGGCCGCACGGGACGCGCCGGCAAAACGGGCGTCGCCGTTTCAATCGTCACTCCGGAAGATCAAAAGCACCTCGCTGCCATCGAAAAGCTGATCGCCCGCAAAATTGATTGGCTTCCCGGCGAAAACCTCGCCGACATCGAAGCCGACGCGGCGGGCGGCGAGCCACGTAGGGGGCGGGAGCGCAAATCGGGCCGGGTCATGGCCGACAGCGGCGAGAGCCGGCAGGCGAAACCGCGCTCCAAGAGAGCCGCAAAGCCCGGAGACGCTCCAAATGGCGGGCCATCACGCGGAAAAAAACCGGCAGGCACAAAAAAGAGCGAGGAGCCGCGCGTCGTTGGCATGGGCGATCACGTCCCAATGTTTCTTTTGCGGCCTACCGCGCTGAAGCCAGCCAAGCCTCGCACTGAGAAGCCCGAGACCGAAAAGCGCCCTCGTCCCGGCAAAGCCTCAAAGGCTTATGTCGCTTCTTGAGCCTCAGCGGGCGTGATCGAAACAGACTCGCCACAGCCGCAGCTTCCCGTCTGATTGGGATTGTGAAAAGTGAAGCTTGCCTGCAGGGGCGTTGTTTCGAAATCCAGTTTGGTGCCAAGCAGAAACATGAGATCCTTGGGCGCGATAAGAATCTTGACGCCTTGGCTTTCGATGACCTCGTCGCCCGGCTTAGCTTCCTCGGCAAGGTCGAGCGTATAGCTCATGCCGGCACACCCACCCTTTTTGATGCCGATGCGCAGGCCCACGATCGGGCAGCCAGCGGACGCGACAAGGTCGCGCACGCGGCTTGCCGCCGCGTCGGAAAGGGAGAGGACGGAAAATTGAGGTTGAGGCATCAAGGTCTCCGGCGGATGAGCGTCCTTTATATAAATTGCCAGCGGCAAAATGTTTAGGCCAGCCCGGCGAAGTTTTAGCGGCCGCTCGCCTGGTTTCTAGCGCACCAATCAGGAAAAAAGCGGCGCTCAGCGTTGGAGAAACGCTGTGACAGCTCGCGGAAGCGGCGCCTGCCGGCGAGCCACGCGCCAAGCCCAGGGCGCTCAGCCAATTCTTCACACCGAAACTTCCTCCCCGTTAAAAGCCGCCCACGCCATCCCTGATACTTTTACTGGCAGGCCGGGCACCGGCTGGAAAAGAGCTCGCAGGGCCAGCTGCGGCCTGCGCTTTTCGGCCGGCCGGCGAGTCTTCATCCGCCCCACCCGGCTTGGCGTAATTTTTGCTGCGGATCCTTGTGAGAGGCTGTCCAAAGGCGCACGTCATAGGTCTCCCTCGTTTACACTTCGACGGCGTCATTGCTCCGGGGGACAGCTTCTCACCACAGATGGCTTAGCTTATCCCTCCTCTTCTTGGCGAAGACGTCTGTGCAAGGTGATGAGTGAATTGGGCTGGCGCTGGAAACACGCCAGTCCATTTTTTTGGCCTCTTTTATCATGCTACAAGAGGACAAGGGATTAAAGGTAGAACGGTAATGCGACCGTCCGGCGCACATCGCTTAAAAAGTAAGCTTACAACTCAAGCCCAAAGACGAACATGTGCAGTTTTCTCACTGCACCACCGGGAAAATCGCGAACGAAAATCTGTAGCTCCCGGCCTGGAACATCAAAAACAGCGTCGATTGGTCCAAAGGGCAATGCAAGTCCTAAAGCTAGAGGTAGTGACACACTTCCTTCCGTCACAAGCAGGTCTATCAACACTGCTCCGACTGGTGGCGGCACTTCATGTGCCATTACTCTTATCTTGGCGTACTTTCGAATATCGAGATTAGGGCCAATCTGCTTGAGCCCGAAACCTGCAGGTATTGCAATGAGGCCGGTGTCGTAGACAAGGTGAGTGGTGCTCATAATATTTCCCCGTGTATCTCGTAAATTAGGTATTAGACCGCGTCGCTAGATGATTTTTCATCTTACGGACATTGAGTAGGTATCATGATCCAGTTGTCACCACATCCTACGTTCGTCCCATATTTCCCTCTTTTTTCATCCTGCCAAACAATGCGCACGGCATCGCCTGCGGTCAGCGAATCCGGCGGATGATTGACGATTCTGTCGGAAGGTTGGCTCAAGACCTTGGCCTGGTTTCCAAGATTGCGGCCCAGCGTGATCCTCCTTAGCTCGACCTTGCCATCCTCGCCGATCACGGCGCGGGATTCGTATTCGATGCGGAAGCTTAACTTCTGGGCGTCGTCGACATTTCAGCGAGCAGTTGCTTGCATGGCGCTTTTTGTGACAAGGCTGGAGGGGAGCTTTAACTCCCCTCCAGCTTGACGGTTGGTTTTCGGGCCCTAGTTTAAAGCTAGCCTAGAGCAGGGCCTAGCGAGGTCTGGCTCCAATTATCGAAGCGAAACTGGGAGGATCAGCCTTGCACAAATTGCCTTTTTTCGCCGCAGCCATCGCTGCGTTCGCCGCCCTCCTGATCTCTTTTGATGCCCGGGCCTTTCCCGTTCCACCTTCCCCTGGCGAAAATGGCCTCGCTATAACTTTGATTGCCGGTGGATGTGGCATTGGTTTCCATCGCGGTCCCTACGGGGCTTGCCGGCCAAATGTCGGCTACGTTGCGCCCGGATACGGCGTCTATCGCGGTGGCGTTTATGGCGGCGGCGTCTATCGTGGCGGCGTCTACCGAGGTGGTGTGTATCGCGGCGGTGTCTACCGGGGCGGTGTTTATCGGCATGGCGTCTATCGCGGCGGCGCGTACCGGCACGGAGTTTATCGCGGCCGCGTCTATCGCCGCTGATCGAGATTCGCGCCAAACGCTGATGTCTAACTTCTGGGCCGGGCAGCCATTCCGGCAGCAGGGGATCGACGTAGAGCGCTGCGCCCGGCGGCAATCAGCTCGCTCGCCCTCCGATTCGTCAGCTCCGTGGCGGTGTCAGCCGTTTCTACGGGTACGGTATCCGCTGCGGCTCGTGCCGTCGCTTCGTTGGAACAAAATCAAATGCTTGAGCCGGGCGGGACGTTCGCCTCAAGCTCATGAAAGGCGCGAGATTCTCTATAACGGTATCATCGTGCATACTTCAGGCAATTAGCCGGGCTGCACAGCAAAGGCGATGGTCGAAAGGAGCGCGACGTTCGGATTGCGGCTGTCGAGGCGCGTGTGCTGAACGACGATCGGCGTGTTCGATTGAATGACCGAGGCATAATCCGTATCGCGCGGAACTACTTCCGGGTCCTCGAGGTCGTTGAACCTCAAGTGAAGCGTGCGGCGCGCTGGTACCTTTACATGATAGGGCCCCGCCGGCTCGCGGTCCTTGAAATAGAGTGTGATCGTCACCTCGGCATCTCGATCGCCGGCATTCAAAAGGCACGCCACCTCGTGCGAGATCAGGCTTTTTTCATCGCTAACGCTCTTTGATGGAATGTAGCCTTCCGCAATGGCCCAGGTACGATGTCCGATTTCCATACTCATCGTCCTTAAGGAGGAGTACCTAAGAGAGGCCAACGCATCGGACGCAGGAAAGGTCCACCAACAAGCTTTCTGCGCTTAGGATGGCGGAAGATAGGCCGAGCCATCCTCCGCGCTCGCGGGTTGCGCGAGATAACGGCCATGGTGCGGGACGGCAATCTCGTTGAACTTTTCCGCGAGTACGCGCAGTGCCCGCCTCATTGCTGGCCCCTGCATCGCACGGCCATGGCCTGTGATCACCCGATTTAGCTCGAGCGCGGCAAGCTTCTCCACTGATGCCCGTGATTGCGGCCAATTTATCGTGGCATAGCCCGGTGGCCCGTGCAGGCTTCTCGTCTGAAAACGTGTCGCATACGCGGATGCGGCGTCTGTCGTTGTAAAAGCGTCGCCAACGATGAGAGTTTGGTCTTCTTCCCGCCAGAGGGAGACGTGCCCAGGCGAATGGCCCGGTGTGTGAAGCCATCGCCACCCAGGCATGGATGGAATTGTTCCATCGGACGGCAGCGTTTGCAGCCTTGCGCCGACATTGATGGGTGTCGTTCGGAAGAAGCGAGAGAAGCGAGCCACAAGTCCTCCTCCCACCGAGGGGTCGCACGGAGGGTAGGCCGCCCCCCCCCGCTGAGATAAGGTTGTTCGCTGCTATGAGCATAAACGGGTGCATCCCATTCGGCTGCTAATTCTTCCAGCGCTCCAACGTGATCCCAATGGCCGTGCGTCAGAACAATCGCGGCAGGCCGGGCATTGGCGCCGAACCGCGCCTCAGCAGAGCGCTTGATAAAAGCTCGGGTGCCGAAGAGGCCAGCATCGACGAGAACCCATTGCCGATCGCCAGCGCGGGGCCACCCAACAAATACGACATTGACGAAGAACAGTCGCCGGTAGGCGACGTCGGCGGCAATTTCGCGCGTTCCATCGCCTCGGTTACCCTCCGCAACTCTTGCATCAGATCCACGCTCGAAAGACATATTGGCACTCCGGCTGGTATTGAGAGATCGCAGCTAAGAGCGAGACGCGCTCAGTTTCGAAGCTCTATACTAACCGCTCGCGGGGACCATTGGTTCGAAGAGTTGCTGAGCAAGTGCTTGGCGCTGCTTCTCCCTTCGCCCCTGGCGGTAAGCGTCGAAAGAGCCAAAGCCGAGGCCCTGAAGGACGCCCGACGCGGGAGGAAATGCCTCGTCGACAGTTTTGGGGGGCAAGACCAGCCTCCGCTTCATAGGTTAGAATAGCGCTAGCGGCTGCCCCTCAGTCCTCCCTAGCTCCGCTTTTTCAGCGGCTGAGGGGTGCCTCAGAAGGCCGCCTTCCGGAGGCCAGAGAGAACAAATGATCGCACCGGGGCTCGCAAAGGTTTCAACTTGAGAGCCGATGAGTCGAAATAAGTTCCTCACATAACCTTGATGTTAACGCGCCAGGCGTAATGTCGAAGCGGTACTTCTCCGTGCGGAAACGCATGGCGGGCGCAGGTTTGATCGAGCATCCTCGAGCATCTCGGGCCGAACGGGCGGGCAGCTCGTTCTCAAGAGCGCGTGACTGGGCGAACGCAGCCGCTCCCGGGAGGTTTGAGAAAGGGATTATCTTAAAGAGGCAAGTGATGAATATACAAAGTCCAGCGCAGTGGGCGGACAACCAGGCCGAACATTGGAATTCAATGCCGGAGAAATTGCGGAACGTTATTGCGTTTTGCGCCGTCGAGTTGATGGCGCTCGGCATGCTGGCGCTTTATACGGGCGGTTAAGCAGACGTTTCCAGGATCTACTTGGATCTGCGCGCTCCGAAATCTAAGCGCGCGCCTAGCGTAAAAATCCTTGCGAAAAGGTACGGCTTCTAACGTAAAAACCACGACGGATACTTCTCGTGGTGCCCCGTGAGCGCAAAACTTCGCAGAGGATGGACAACCGGTACCTGTGCCGCCGCCGCGACGCGCGCTGCTTACGAAGCGCTTCTCCGCCACAAGTTTCCCGGCATTGCTACTGTTACCCTGCCCGGTGGCGGGAGCGCTTCCTTTTCTCTCGCTCTTGAAGAGCTCGGCGAAGGCTTTGCTCGCGCGGGCGTTATCAAAGACGCTGGAGACGATCCCGATGTCACTCACGGCGCGCTCATTATCGCGCGTGTTTCACATACGTCCTTGGGTTCCGGCGTAAGCTTTCACGCCGGTGAGGGCGTTGGCGTCGTCACGCGCGCGGGCCTTGCCTTGCCGCCCGGAGAGCCGGCGATCAATCCCGTTCCTCGCCGCATGATTTCAGAAGCGATTGCCGAGGCGGCCCGCCTCTTCGGCGGCACGGAGGACGTGAGCGTTGAAATTTCGATCCCAGGCGGAGGAGAGATTGCCAAGCGCACCCTCAATCAAAGGCTCGGCGTCGAAGGCGGCCTCTCGATTTTGGGGACGACGGGTATCGTCGTTCCTTACTCCTGCGCGGCCTGGATCGATACGATTCACCGCGGCATTGATGTCGCGCGCGCGGCCGGCATCGATCATATCGCGGGCTCGACTGGCGCGACCTCCGAACAAGCGGTCAAAGCGCTGCATCGTCTGCCCGATGTCGCGCTCATGGAGATGGGAGATTTTGCCGGAGGGATGCTGAAATATCTGCGTACGCACGAGGTCGCCCGAGTGACGATCGCCGGCGGCTTCGCTAAGATGACAAAACTCGCTCAAGGGTTTTTAGACCTGCATTCGAAGCGCGGCAACGTCGATCTCAGCGCCCTCGCGGGGCTCGCCATCGAGGCAGGGGCGGACAAGGAGCTTGCCGGGCGCATTAAAGGCGCCCGCAGCGCGGCGGAAGCTTTGGCCCTCGCCCGCGGCGAACATTTCGACCTCGCCGGGCCGGTGGCTCTTAAAGCATGGTCGGCCGCGGCAAAAGTTTTGCGAGGCACAAAGATTTCGCTTGAAATTGCGGTCTTTGATCGAGAGGGGCGGCTCCTTGCCCGCACGCCATTCCTGCCGGTTTCCTAGCTTCTTTCGCGGAACCGTCGCTGATAGTCTGCATCATAGAGCGCGCTTTTACGAAAATCGCCAGGGTCTAAGACACGGCCAACAAGGATCATTGCCGAGCGTTCCAGCGGCGTATCCTTCAGCTGTTCCGCGATGGAGTTCAGCATGCCGCGCACGATGATTTGGTCTGGCCAGGAGGCGCGGAAGACCACCGCCACCGGGCAGTCGCCGCCATAATGCGGAATGAGCTCGTTCGCCACGCGTTCGATGGCATGAATGGAAAGGTGGATTGCGAGTGTCGCCCGCGTCGCCGCGAACCGCGCCAGCGTTTCCTCTTCCGGCATCGCCGAGGCTCGCCCTTGCGTGCGTGTCAGGACCAGCGATTGCGCGACTTCGGGCAAAGTCAGCTCGGCCCGCAAGGCGGCGGCGGCGGCGGCGAACGCCGGGACGCCAGGCGTCACCGTGTAAGGGATAGAGAGACCTTCGAGCAGGCGGATCTGCTCACCGAGCGTGCTCCAAATCGAGAGATCGCCGGAATGCAAGCGGGCGACATCCTCGCCTTCGCGATGCGCGCGTAAAAACTGTTCGCCGATTTCATCGAGGCTCATCGGAGCGGTGTCGAGAATGCGGGCGCCTTGAGGACAATAGGCAAGGAGCGCTGGCGGCACCAGCGAGCCCGCATAAAGGCACACCTTCGAGCGCGCGATGAGATCGCGGCCTCGCAGCGTGATAAGGTCGGCCGCGCCCGGCCCGGCGCCGATGAAATGGACAGTCATGCGCCGCCATCAAAGGGCGTGGCGATCGCGCAGCTCGCGCCGCCAGCACTTACCCGTGCGAGCAATAGGGTGGAAGCAGGGCCAGCACCGGCGAGCGCCGCCGTCTCGGCAAGGGAAGGTAGGCCAAAGCGCGCCAGCACCGCGTGTGAGCGCGTCGCGGCCCGCCCCGCCGCTTCATGCAGAACATCCTCGGTAAGAAACTCAAGGGGTAAGCCGAGCGCGTTTGCCGCCTCTAAGATTCCTCGCTCCTCTAATTTCGCGGTGTGCGTGAAGAGACGCGCGCCCTCGCACGCGCAGGAGGCGGTTTTTAGGGCGCGTTCGACGAGGTCGGAGATGGTTTTTGCCGGACAGCCTCGCCGGCAGCCGATGCCGATAGCGATGAGACGATGGCGCTGTTTCAGCGTTATACTTTCAAAGGTTAGCAATGCATTCCTGGGCTAAAACCTCGCTAGTTAATATCGATTGCCGATCCTATCAGGAGTTATCATTGAAGTTTTTTGAGGAGATCAGGAACAAGCTTTTCGCTAAAACCAGCAGCATAGCAGAGAGCAAGCGTACCAAATAAAGACGAGTGTTCAATAAGTCTTAACAAGAGACCGCTTTTGATAATAATAAAAACGAAAATTCCAGCTATTACAGAAATGATAATTCTTATTAATCAATAGAGCAAGAACTGTATATTTCTTAGACCAGTCTCAAAGTCTTGCTGGTTTAGAGAAATTGATACAGACGTGAATCCTCCGTAACTGGCAAAGGTGGCGCCGTATAGCATTTGGATTAACAATATGTTATTATTTATTATACTAAGCTCCCTGAAAATGAAACAAACTGCTGAAATAATTGATGATACTATAACTACAATTAAGCATCCAATTATATAACTAAATTTCCCTGTTATTAGCCTCGAATATTCCTCGTTTATTTCTCTTAAAATAGTTTCTAAAACGTGTTTCGCAAAGTTAGATATCACTTCTTTGTTTGACTCTTCTGCATCTAGAACAAACGCGATAGGAGCAGCTAACATTCTTAATATTCTTGTTGGGTTTCTCGCTTTATGAAGCACAGAATACACTTTAGATAAATCAATAAGTATCTCGTTGTAATTATTAGTCATTAGTTTTTCTCTAGCATCATCTTCCCCCACAAAAAGCAACCTCAGGGGATCATCTTCTCGGTCTCCTTCGCCATGATAAAGTACAAATCTAGGATATTTTGAAAACATTCTAACGATTTTCCTTCCGTACCAATCGTTCGAGCCCACGACAGACTCTGAGATTAACTTAGAGAGAATCCGGCGGTCTTGCTCAAATCGTTCCTCAAAGAATTTTGACTTGTCGGAACCGTCGCTCTTGGTCGTACTGACCACGGAAGGATCGCTGAGCTGGGTCTGTTTTCCAACCGAGTTATCCATTAAGCCTCTCATCCGTACAGAGCTTTGACGTGAATGAGCACTCCACCAAAGCTAGCAATACCGTTATCGCTTGTTAAGGGCGATAAATCGATGCGTCTAGTCTAGTCGGCGTATCCTTCAATAAGACTTATAAGGCAAAAACTTGCCCGACATCGTGATCCTCACGCGATCTCCCTTGGGATCCGCCTCGCGGCTGATATCCATCGAAAAATCGATCGCGCTCATGATTCCGTCGCCAAACTCCTCGTGAATTAGCTCCTTGATCGTCGGCCCATAGACGGCGACGATTTCATTGAGGCGATAGATGAGCGGATCCGTCGATGTCCCGCCTGGCACGGAGCCCTTATAGGGGGCGATTTGGAGCCAGGCGATCGCTTCGTCCGGCAACCCAAAAATGCCGCCGATTTTTTCCGCCTGCGCCTTCGTCATCGTCATCTGGCCAAGGCAGGCGGCCGTCGTCCACTCCTTCCTTTGACCGATCGCGGCCGCGACATCGGCCCATTTGAGATTCCTTGCGACCTTCGCGTGAAGGATCATGTGTGTGACTTCGCTGCGTTTGGAAATCATCAAAGAAACTCTCCTCGAATGCCCCCTATAGTGTGAAGTCTTTTTCGAGAGACGTTGGAGCCTTCGGATTTGTCCAATTGAAGGGCAGAATCGGACAAAAATGTTTCACGGCAAACATTTTGGTGGGATTTTCGCCTTTGATCTTACAAACCGTTGAGCAAAAGCCTCAACTGTTAACATCCCATTTACCGTAATCCCCCAAGGTGCCGGCGGCGGGGCGGAAGGCCCCGGGGAGGCTCAATGTCCGCGCGAATCCTGATTGCCGATGACGACGAAGTGCAGCGTCATCTTCTCGAAGGGCTTTGCCACCGCTTTGGCTATCACACGGAGGCGGCGGCAAGCGGCGAGGCCGTTCTCGCCCGCCTCCCGCCGCAAGGGGGCGGCTCTTTCGATCTCCTCATGCTCGATCTCACCCTGCCCTCGCTCGATGCGATGGCGGTGCTCGAAAGGCTCATTGAGGAAGCGAACATGATCCAAGTGATCATGCTGGCTTCTCCGGCGAGCGTCGACAGGGCACTCGCCGCCGTGCGCGCGGGCGCCTATGATTTCCTGGTCAAGCCCGCCGCGCCAGAGCGCCTGCAGGTCGCCATTAAGAATGCCCTTGCCGCGGGACGCGCCGCCGCGGAGATCCGCTTTCTCGATCGCCGCTCTTGCGGGACGTTAGGTTTCGGCGAGCTTGGCTTTGGCGGCGAGGCGATGGCGCGCGCCATTAGCCAAGGCGAGAAAGCGGCAAAGACGGCGCTTCCGATCCTTCTCGAAGGCGAGCCCGGTACAGGAAAAGAAAGTTTCGCGCGAGCCATTCATGGCGCATCGGCGCGCCGCGGCCGCCCTTTTGCCGCAGTCAATTGCGCGGGTCCGCCGGACTGCATCGAGGAGAAGCTCTTGCGAGGCCGCGAGGAGGCCCAGGGGGGCACGCTCTTCCTCGACCGGATTTGCGAGCTGCCTTTCCGCGCCCAGGGCGATCTCTTATCCTTGCTGCACGGTGGCCTATCATCCGCCGCCCAGGGCAAGCGGGCAATGAAGCCCGACATGAGAGTCATTCTCGGCGCCGACCGCAACCTCATCGAGCGCGTAACGCAGGGGGCATTTCGCGAGGACCTTTTCTATCGCATTAATGTCTGCCCGATTTTTCTGCCGCCCTTGCGGGCACGGCAAGGCGAGGTCGCCACGCTCGCGGCGCAATTCTGCGCGCGCTTTGCCGCGCTTGAGGGCAAACGGCTGCGGGGAATTTGCGCGGAAGCGCGGGCGCTTCTCGAGAGCTACGAGTGGCCCGGCAATCTGCAGCAGCTCGAAAATGCCATCTTCCGCGCCGTCGCCCTCGCTGAAGGGGATGAACTGACCGTCGCCGAGTTCCCACAGATCGCTGCGCGCACGCCAGGTTTTGACGTCCGCATTCCGCCAGCGCCGCCATCCCCGGCAAAGCTCACACCAGTTGCCACGGAATACGTCCGGGTGGAAGTGCGAGATGCCGATGCCTTGGCGCTGCTTGATCGCCAAGGGGAGATGCGTGAACTTGCCGCCCTCGAGGCGGAAGCCATCGGATTTGCGCTGGAGCATTACCGCCGTCAAATGTCGGAAGTCGCCCGCAAGCTCGGCATCGGCCGCTCGACCCTCTACCGGAAATTAAAAGAGTACCAGTTGGATGGCGACCCGCAGGTGCCGGCCCAGAGGAGACTTACCGCGCAGGGTTGACCCCTCGGCCCGGCGCAAGGATGCTTCCTCAAAAAAGCTCTCAAAAAATCAGAATATTGCATCCCGCGCATAGCCCAAGCCGGGGTTGTCTCCTATTTATGGAGCAATACTATCTTAAAGTCGGCGCTAACTTTGATGGATGGGTCTTTGGCGATGCGAGCGTTATCGCAACTTGTGGAGCGCGGGATAGGGCCGATCCTAGCGGTCGCGCTCGGCCTGGCGGGCCCACCCGCTAGAGCACAGGAGGCGCCGCCAGAACCCGCGGAAGATGTTGCGGCGCCGCAAGAGGTGACACCCTCTCCGGCGAAGGCTAGCCCCCAGGACGCAGCCGCACCGCAGGAATTGCCCGCCGTCAATGCCGCCCTCAAAAGCTTGCTCGAGGCGCGCGCACCGGCTCCCAACGTGCCGGGACTCCCCCACTCTAAGGAGCGGGAAGCGATCGCCGCCTTTTATGCGGCGCGGGGGTTTGCCCCTATCTGGTGGACCGATGGCCAGCCCAGCATCGAAGTTGCTTCCATCCTTGCCCGGCTGGAACATGCCAGCGAGGATGGACTCGGTATCAAATATGCTCCTCCCAGTCTCTCACCAACCGATGACGCCAGCATTGCCGGCGCCGACGTTACCCTGACCGACGCAGTCGTTGCCTATGGCCGCCAAGCAACCGGCAGCCGTGTCGATCCGCGTGTCATTTCGCGGCTTATTGGCGAGGAGCCGCATGTCGCTGATCCCGCCGATATTTTGGCGCGCGTTGCATCGGCCGGAATATTGGCCGGAGACGAATTGCAGAAATTCAATCCGCCACAAAAAGCTTATGCAGCGCTGCGCCAAAAGCTCATGCAGCTGCGCCGCGGCCGAGGCCTCGCCGCGGCAGGTCCCCCCATCCCGCCGGGCCCGGTCCTTCGCCTCGGCATGCGGGATCCGCGTGTGCCGCTGCTGCGGGCGCGGCTTAATGTCGAAGATACCGAGCGCGACGAGGATAGCATCTATGACGCCTCGACAGCGGCGGCGGTCGCCGAGTTCCAGCGGGCGAATGGACTGCCGCCGACAGGCCACCTCACGGCGCGCACCGTCGCGGCCCTGTCACGCACCCAGGCGTCGGCGCCCCTTGAAGCCGAGATCATCGCCAATATGGAGCGCTGGCGCTGGATGCCGCGCGACTTGGGAGAATCCCACATCGATGTCAACATTCCCGACTACGAAGCCGTCATCATCGACAAGGGCGAAGTTATAGAGCGCACACGCGTCGTCGTCGGCAAGGAAGAAACGCCAACGCCGATCTTTTCCAACACGATGAAGTTCCTCATCGTCAATCCCTATTGGAATGTGCCGCCATCGATCATCCGCAAGGAGATGCTGCCAAAACTCGCCGCCGACCCGCATTACTTGAGCCGGCTCGGCTATGAAGTGTTTTCACGCAACGGCCAGCTCGTCGTGCGCCAGCCGCCGGGCGAGCGCAATGCGCTTGGCCGGATCAAATTCATGTTCCCCAATGATTTTTCCGTCTATCTGCATGACACGCCGATGCGAAAACTCTTTGCGGAATCCAAGCGCGCTTTCAGCCACGGCTGCGTGCGGGTCGATGATCCATTCCGCTTTGCTCAAATCGTACTCGGCCAAGGCTGGAGCGAAGAGCGGGTGAAAAAGCTCATCGGCGGCAAGGAGCGCTATGTTTTTTTGCCGAAGCCGCTGCCGGTGCATCTCGAATATTTCACCGCCTATGTGGACGATACCGGCGCACTGCAGCTGCGCGATGACGTCTATGGCTATTCGCGCAAGGTACGCGAGGCGCTGGGGTTTAACGGGTAGGGGCAAAGAGGGTGAGCGTGCTACAGTAGGTTTTTCGGACGCAATATCGCTGAGACGATCATCCGGCACCCAAGCATCGGCCAGGCCGCTTCGTTCCGGAATGGGTAATTAAATTTTTCAAAATGTATGACCCAGGTTGCGAGAAAACTATCTTCTACCGGAGACTGAGCCAATTCTCGCAGCCAAGCCACGGGGTATCGCCAGCTCGGCATCAATGGATTGCCTCAAGGTTATGAGAGATCTCGAAATTTATTGACGATTGGATAGCGCCGGTCACGGCCAAAATTTTTCTTCGTGACCTTGACGCCCGGCGCCGACTGGCGGCGCTTGTACTCCGCCAGATAAAGCAGACGCTCGATCTTTTTGACGGTATCAACATCAAAGCCAAGCGCCGCCACATCCTTGACGCGCATCTCCTTTTCGACCAGCCCTTCGAGGATCGCGTCCAACACATCATAAGGCGGCAGGGAATCCTGATCCGTCTGGTTTGGCCGGAGTTCGGCGCTCGGCGGCTTTAACAAAATATTGCGGGGAATGACCTCGCCTTGAGGCCCAAGCGCACGCTTCGGTCGCCAGCGGTTGCGCAGCCTTGCGAGGTGGAATACCTCCATTTTGTAGAGATCCTTGATCGGATTAAAGCCGCCGTTCATGTCGCCATAGATCGTCGCATAGCCAACCGACATTTCGGATTTATTGCCCGTCGTCACCAGCATCGAGCCAAACTTGTTGGAGACCGACATGAGCAGCGTGCCGCGCGCGCGGCTTTGGATATTTTCCTCCGTGATGCCGACGTTGGTGCCTTTGAAAACCGGCGCAAGGATGTTTTCAAAGCCTTCGATGGCCGGGGTGATGGGCAGAATGTCATAGCGAACGCCAAGCGCGCGGGCGCAGGCCTCGGCGTCGGCGAGCGACTCTTCCGACGTAAAGCGGTAGGGCAACATCAAGCAATGCACGCGCTCGCGCCCTAGCGCATCGACCGCCATCGCCGCGCAAAGCGCCGAGTCGATACCGCCCGAGAGTCCCATGACGATGCCCGGAAATCCATTTTTTTCGACGTAGTCGCGAAGACCAAGGACGCAGGCTAAATAATCGGCTTCATCGCCCTCTTCGATGTTTGCGCAAGGCCCCTCGACGCAGACAAAACCTTTTGCCTGCCGCTCCCATACCGTTTTCGCCACGACCTCGGAAAAAGCCGGGAGCTGGAAGGCCAGCGAAGTATCGGCATTAAGGCCGAAGGATGCGCCATCGAAAACGAGTTCGTCCTGGCCACCGAACTGATTCAGGTAGACGAGCGGCAGCTTGCTTTCGACGACGCGCGCGACAGCAACGGAAAGCCGCTCATTGGTTTTGCCGCGCCAATAAGGCGAGCCATTCGGCACAAGGAGGATCTCGCCACCCGTCTCGGCAATGCACTCGACGGGATCGGGGCTCCAAATATCCTCGCAAATCGGCAGACCAATGCGTACACCGTTAAAAGCGGCCGGACCTGGCATGGGACCTGGCGAAAACACCCGTTTTTCATCAAAGACGCCGTAATTCGGGAGGTCGACCTTGAAGCGCACGGCTTCGACGCGGCCCTTGGCGAGCAGCGCATAGGCGTTGTAGCGGTGCCCTTCTTCCCGCCACGGCAGCCCAACGAGGATCGCGGGCCCGCCATCCGCGGTGTCGCTCGCAGCTTCCTCGCAAGCGGCGCGGCAAGCCTCGGCGAAGGCCGGCTTGAGCACCAAATCCTCCGGCGGGTAGCCGGCGATGAAGAGCTCGGAAAACATGACGAGATCGGCGCCGAATGCCGCCGCCTCGGCGCGCGCGGCTCGGAGCCGGTCAAGATTGCCGCGAATATCGCCGACCGTACAGTTGACCTGCGCGAGGCCGAGGGTCAGGCGGTCGGAACGCTGCTCAGTCACTATTCGCCCAGAGCCATGCCAGGGCTCGCTTCAAGGAGCCTCACTCCGCGGCATCGGCTTGAGCCCGGCCGCGCTCCAAGCGTTCCGCCTTCAAAAGTTCGGCGACGAGGAAGGCCACTTCAATGGCCTGCTCGGCGTTGAGCCTTGGATCGCAATAAGTGTGGTAGCGATCGCGAAGATCGGCCTCCGAGATGGCGCGCGCGCCGCCAATGCATTCGGTGACATTCTTGCCCGTCATTTCGAGATGAATGCCGCCGGCATAGGTCCCCTCGGCGCGGTGGACGGCGAAGAAGGTGCGAATTTCACTCATGATTTTGTCGAAGGGCCGCGTTTTATAGCCACCCGCCGCTTTCACCGTATTGCCATGCATGGGATCGCACGACCAAACGAGGCTGCGCCCCTCGCGTTTGATCGCGCGGATAAGATCGGCGAGCCGGTCCGCCGCCTTATCGGCGCCAAAGCGGCAAATGAGGGTTAGCCGGCCCGGCTCATTGGCGGGGTTCAAAATGTCGATGAGGCGCAACAGTTCATCGCCGGATAGCGTCGGCCCGCATTTAAGCCCCAGCGGATTTTTCACACCGCGCGCATATTCGACATGCGCCTGCTCCGGATGGCGCGTGCGATCGCCAATCCAGAGCATGTGGCCCGAGGTCGCGTAGTATTCGCCGGTCGTTGAATCGATCCGCGTGAGCGCTTCCTCAAAGCCGAGCAGCAGGGCCTCGTGCGAAGTATAAAAATCCGTCTGCCGCAATTCCTGATGCGCCTCGGGGTCAAGGCCGATCGCGCGCATGAAGCCGAGCGTTTCCGTGATGTGCGAGGCGAGTTCTTCGTAGCGGGCGGACTGCGGGCTATCCTTGACGAAGCCAAGCATCCAGCTGTGGGCATTTTCAAGATTGGCATAGCCGCCGGTGGCGAAGGCGCGCAGCAAATTCAAGGTCGCCGCCGCTTGCCGGTAGGCCATGAGCTGACGAGCCGGGTCGGGCTCCCTGGCGCGCGCGTCAAAGGCAATGTCGTTGACGATATCGCCGCGGTAGCTCGGCAGCTCGACGCCATCGAGGGTTTCCGTCGGCGCCGAGCGGGGCTTGGCGAATTGTCCGGCGATGCGCCCGAGCTTGACGATGGGGACGGCGGCGGCGAAGGTCGTCACCACCGCCATCTGCAAAAAGACGCGGAAGAAATCGCGGATATTGTCGGCGGCGTGCTCGGCAAAACTTTCCGCGCAATCGCCCCCTTGCAGCACGAAAGCCTCGCCCGCGGCGGCTTTGCCAAGCATGCGCTTGAGCTTGCGCGCCTCGCCAGCAAAAACGAGGGGCGGAAATCCGGCAAGCTGTGCCTCGACCTCTTTGAGGGCGCCCTGATCGGGATAGACGGGCACCTGCTCGATGGGCCTGGCGCGCCAGCTCGCGGGCGTCCACTCAGATGCGGGCATCTCTTTTCTCTCCTGCCGGTGCCTCATCTTGAATTTTTGGGGAGCCTTATACAAGGGTTTTTACAAAAAGCGACAGGCTGGCCGTCCATATGCGTCCAACGCGGGTTTGGGGCTTATGCGAGACGCGTTATTTCATCCGGAATTTATTGCGGATGCCAAGGCCGACGAGAAAGAGGAGAATGGCGCCGAGGATGGTTTGAATGGCGGCGATGACGTCGAGCCAGGGGCCTAAATCCATTTTCGCCAAGTCAAAGAAATCCTTGCGGAAGCCGAAGACATTTAATGTATTGGCACAACTGAGGCCGATAGCTTCTAGGATTGGCCGCGCGGCAAAATACGAGAAGGCGATTGCACCGATTGCGGCGACGACGCCAAGCGTGATGAGAGGGCGGATATAGCTGCGGCCGTAATCCGAAAGCGCGCCATAAATCAAAATGGGGAAACCTTTCCATATCCCTTGGCTAATACGTCGGGATTGTAGTTCAAGGGCAAAAAAATTGAGCTCGTCCTCATGCTTTTTCAGCCGGTCCATTTCCAGCTTGAGGCGCTCATAGGCGCGGATGAAATCGCCAGCTTCGTCTTTCGTCTTTGGCAACGGCCAAGTCTTGAGATCCGGCCAGACCGTACCTTCATGAAGCGTGGCGCCAAAGAATTTCGGCGGGCTCTTTTTAAATTGCGCTCGCTCGAAAAACGTCTCCCCTTGCATCTCCGCATTGACGAAGCTGATGTCGCCTTCAAAGATTGCCTCAAAAGAAGCCTCCTTGGAGAAAATTGCGCTGTCAAAGATCCCCGGTATGTGAAAACGTTGCCCAGTAAAAGAAAGCCCATTCCATAAACATAGCGCTTGCAAAGTCCGCCCCGCTTGAAAATATTGCTCTGGCGAAGTTGGACTGACCCAAGAACGTCGCACTTTCAAAGGTCACCGAGGCCGCAAACGTTGCGCGGTGAAAGGAAACTAGTTGGTTGAAGAGAAAGCGGGAAAAATCAAACGAACTTTCGAACTTCACATTCGAAAAATCTGTTGATTCACGCGCCTCAGGAGGCTTCTTACCTTTGACCCCGCAACGCGCCTCAAAAACGTTTAGGATCTGTTCGAGTTCCTCACCCGAAAAAGGGGTTAGCTCTTCTCCTGTATGGCGATTCTCGGTGACCAGTTTCTTTCGTGTTATTTCATCGAGTATCCCTGCGTAATATCTGTTCCAAGCAATCCGGTTCTTGTCTTGCAGCGCCTGATAGCCCCGATCCGGCACTCCATAGAGCGTCGCGAGAAGATACCAGGGATTGTCCTCGGCCTTCTGTTTCTCCGGCTCCGGCGCTTCGCCCTCTGCCTTCGTGTCTTCGACCATTCCCCCACTTCCCCCGAAAAAGAGTCCATCGCCGCATTGTCATTGCGAGGAGTGCAACGACGAAGCAATCCAGATCCCCCGTACCCTGGATTGCTTCGGAGCTACGGCTCCTCGCAATGACGGACAGCCTCATCAATAAATTGCTTTTTTCTGCGCGTCTCCCGCCATCAATCGGCGCGTTTTGCGCGGAAAAATCCATTCATCGCACGGACGGCCAAAAAGCCGCGTGGAAAATTGCTGTCAAGGACGGCACGTAGTGCCGCCGCCTCCGGCGGTCATGATCCTTGACAGCAAGTTTTCCTCCGCGGCGAGGCTCGCCGTTGCGATGAATGGAGGGGTGTAGCCTAGCGGCTAGCAAAGCGAAGGGAGAGTGCCCGCAGCCTCGTCCTTTCTCGCGCCCGATCGGTCAATCGCGCCCCAAATCTTCTTCATCACCGAGCATCGCGTCGAGCCTCGCCTCCTCGGCGGCGGATAAAGGCGCGGCGTGACCCCGCTGTTGCCCGCGCGCAACAAGGATGAGAATGGCACCTGCAATGAGGACGAGGAAGGGCGCCGCCCACAGAAGCCAGGTCTCCGGTTTCAAGGGCGGTTTTAAAAGGATGAAATCGCCATAGCGGCGCACGAGAAAGGCGCGGATTTCCGAGTCGCTATCACCGGCCTGCAAGCGCTCGCGCACGAGAAGGCGCAAATCGCGGGCAAGATCGGCGCTCGATTCATCGATCGACTCGTTTTGGCAGACCATGCAGCGCAGTTCCGAAGAAAGCGCGCGGGCGCGCGCCTCGAGTTTTGGGTCTGTCATGAGCTCGTCGGGCTGAACCGCTTTTGCACTAAGCGGCGCCAATAAAAGCAAGCACACAAGAGCAATGCTGCGCACGCGCTACTCCGCCGGCTGCGGGCGCGCCGCTTGCGGCCTTCGCACGCGCCTCGCGATGCCGATCTTAAAGCGCCGGTCGCTGAGCGAGAGACACCCGCCGAAAGCCATGATAAGGGCGCCGATCCAGATGAAGGCGACAAGCGGCTTCCAAAAAATCCGCGCATTGACAGCGCCATTGGCGGCGACATCGGCGATGCTCATATAGACTTGGCCAAGGCCGAGCGTCGCGATCCCCGCCTCCGAGCGGCTCGTACCGCGCGAGGGGTAGAAGCGCAGCGCGGGTGTAATGGTGGCGAGGCTCGCCCCGCCGGCGTGGATTGCGGTGCGGCCAATGCGCTCCGAATAGTTTGGCCCCTGACCAAGGAAGACTCCTTCGAAGTGAAGTTCGTAGGGGCCGACAGTCACGATATCGCCCGGCTTCAGGAGGGTGATTTTTTCAACGCCCCAGCCGGTCGCCGCAAGCCCGAGAAGCGTGGCGCCAAGCCCGGCATGGGCAAACGCGACACCAAAGGCCTGGCGCGGCAAACCCTGCGCCCGCTGGCTGATCTGGCTTGCCGAAACGCCGCCGCCGAGAAGCCGGCGTCCGAGGTCGATGAACGATCCGGTGATGACGTAGAAAGCGATACCCGAGAGGATGACGCTCGCCCAAGGGCCGCCGCGATAGGCCGCCAGAAAAGCGATGGCGATCAGCGCCGCCGCGAAGGCGGCCGCGAGCCGCTGGAGCACCCCCCTGAGATCGCCGCGCTTCCACGGCAGCAACTGGCCGATCGGCATGAGTATAAAGAGCGGCACGAAGAGCGGGATGAAGGTCAGATTGAAAAAGGGTGCGCCGACGGAAATTTTCTCGCCGGTCAAGGCTTCGAGGGCGAGGGGATAGAGCGTGCCAATGAGCACCGTGGCGCAACAGCTCGTCAGCAACAGATTGTTCAAGACGAGCGCACCCTCGCGCGAGACCGGCGCGAAGAGGCCGCCCTGTTTGAGGCCGCCGGCGCGAAGCGCGAAGAGCGTGAAGGATCCGCCAATGAAGAGCACCAGGATGAGCAGGATGAAGACACCGCGCGTGGGATCGCTGGCAAAAGCGTGGACCGAAGTGAGGACGCCGGAGCGGACGAGGAAGGTGCCAAGGAGCGAGAGCGAGAAAGCGAGGATCGCCAGAAAAAGGGTCCAGATTTTCAGGGCTTCCCGCTTCTCCATCACCGCCGTGCAATGCAAAAGCGCGGTGGCGGCGAGCCATGGCATGAGCGAGGCGTTCTCGACCGGATCCCAGAACCAGAAGCCGCCCCAGCCGAGCGTGTAATAGGCCCAGTAAGAGCCCATGGCGATGCCAAGGGTGAGCGAGATCCAGGCGATGAGCGTCCATGGCCGCACGAAGCGCGCGAATATGGCATCGATCCGACCGGATATGAGCGCCGCCGCCGCGAATGAATAGGTGATTGAGAGGCCGACATAGCCAAGATAAAGGAGCGGCGGATGGATCGCGAGGCCCGGATCCTGGAGGAGCGGATTGAGATCATTGCCCTCGGCCGGCGGCATGGCGAGGCGCGCGAAGGGATTGGATGTGAGAAGAATAAACAACAAAAACGCCGCCGCGATCCAAGACTGCACGGCAAGCACATTGGCGCGCAAATCCTCTGGCATGGACCGCGAAAACAAAGCGACTAGGGCGGCAAAGAGTGAAAGGACGAGCACCCACAACAGCATCGAGCCTTCGTGATTGCCCCAAACGCCGGTGATTTTATAAATCAAAGGCTTTGCCGAATGCGAGTTCTCGACGACATTGACGAGGGAAAAGTCGGAATGCACATGCGCGAGCGTCAAGGCGAAATAGGCGTAAGCGACGAAGCCGAATCCCATGATTGCAACAGGCGGCGCGACACTCATGAGACGGCGGTCGCCGGTCAACGCGCCCCGCAAGGGCAGCACGGAGTTCACCAGCGCCAGGGCGAGGGCGAGAACGAGCGCGAAGTGACCGGTCTCGACAATCATGCGCGCTTTGTTCCTAAAAGTGATGCTTGACCGGTCATTTAAACTCCATCTGTGTAGCAAACGCCGTTAAATATCATTGCGCTGTCACTCCCATCCGATCGCCGCCGGCCTGAGCGTTCCGCTCCTCAGAGTGGCGCGCGGGCCATCATCGCCCGCACGATGAAGGGATGAATGAAGCCTACCGGCGCCATGTAAAGGCGCCCGAGACGGTTGTGAATGTGTACGACCGTCGAAACGACGTAGGAGCGCGCGCTCTCGGCTGGCGCCTTGAGCACGGAAACCCGGACGTCGAGATGATGGTCGTCGATGCCGAGTACCAATTCTTTGTCCGTCGTTTCGAAAATGCTGAAGATGCCGAGCCGGTCGCCGACGCGATAGTCTGCAGCGAGCTTGCCGGTCGCACCACCCATCGCGCCCACGTCCTTCAGTCCGACAAGTCGGACCAGTCGATTGCGAAGAGCCATGAGCTGCGCTATCCAGCGCGGCGTCGCGCGCGAAACGCGCAAAAAGATCTCCGTGGGCGTCAAGCCGGCTTCCTGCAACGGCGCCGCGTATGCGTCGTAGAAATCGGCGCTGGCGAGCGACGGCTGCAACAGGCTCTCGACGGGAACGGCGGTTTCGGCGACCTGCGTCATGAGATGCCTCCTATGTAATTCTAGTTCGTCTCCCGCCATACGCCTTGCTTTTTTAAGGCATCGGCGACATCGCGCGGCATATAACGCTCGTCATGCTTGGCAAGGACGCTGTCGGCATGAAATAGCTTGTCTTTGCTGAGCGCGCCCTCGGCGACAACCCCCTGCCCTTCCCTGAAGAGGTCAGGCAGCAGCCCGGTATAAGTCACTTGAACCTCTTGCTTTGTGTCAGTAACGGCAAAACGCACGGTATTTCCGCCCTCATGAACGAGCGAGCCTTGCTTGACGAGGCCGCCGATGCGCAACCTTTGACCTTCGAGCGGCCTCTTTTGCGCAAGCTCGCTCGGGGCGTAAAAAAAAACGATGTTATCGCGCAAAGCAAACAAAACAAGGCCGAGGGCGAGGCCAAGCGTTGCAAGCGCGGACGAGATCAGAGCAAGCCGTCGCTGTCTGCGGGTCATGTGAAGACTAGCTTTCCAAACCAAGTTCGCGTGCGAGCGCCTCGATCCGCGCGATGGCGCCGGCATCGCCGGCGAGGTTGCGTTTCGCCTCATCGAGAGCCAGCCGCGCCTTCTCTTTCTCTTGCAGCACGGTGTAAGAGCGAACGAGGCGAAGCCAGCCATCGAGATCATGCCCGTTTTGCGCGAGCCGCGCGGCAAGTCCATCGACCATGCCGCGGATCTTGGCCATCTGTTCCGGCGCCGGTAGGGCGGCAATCTGAGCGGTGCGGCCTTGAGGCTCGCCCGCGCCGGCGCCAAGCGCCGCCATGCGCTCGCGGAGAGCATCCGCCCAGGGCGTATTGGGTGGCGCCTCGGCGATGAGCCTGCTCCAGATTTCCCTGGCTTTTGGAGCGTCTCCACCCTGAGCGGCGGCAAGGCCGAGAAAAAATCTTGGCTTGGCGGCCTCCGCATCCTTCGCCACGGCCGCCTCGAAACTCTCTTTGGCTTCCGCCGTCACGGCGCCATTTGCCGCAAAAACCAGCGTCTCCCCGTAGGCAGCGAGCCGGTCCGCAGTTGGCCCAAGCAGGCGCAGAGCCTCATGCGCCGCGTGGACGGCCGCGTCGCCACGGCCAAGGCGAAGATAAACCGGAACTAAAATCTCATAGCCCCGCCCGTCAGCCGGATGCTGGGCAAGATGCGCTTCGATTTTGGCGACAGCCATCGCAACATCGAGTTGCTCCGGAGCGGCGGAAAGCCGGGCTGACAGCGGCGCATCGGGCAACTCGGGGTGGCCGATGAGGGCGTAGAGGGAAAGCGAAAGCGCGGGAATAAAAATGGCAGGTACGATAAAGATGAGCCTCCCTGTCCTTGGTTGCGCGGCGCTCTCCGTCTCTACAGGGGCCTCCGCCATCGCGAGCAGACGGCGGCCGGCTTCCGCCTTAGCGGCACGCGCTTCTTCAGTGGCGACAAAACCCTGCGCCTCGTCCCGCTCAATCTCCGCGAGCTGCGCTTTATAAAAAGCGACCGCCATCCCCTCGCGGCTTGGCCGGCGCGGAGACCTTGATAGCGGCCATAAAACGCTCGCCGCCGCCGCGAAGGTTAGCAAGGCGAAGATGAACCATAACATGGAAACCTTAATAGTGATTGCGGCGCTCGTTGCAAGCTCGCTGTCGGCTACTTCGAACGCGCCTCACCTCCTATACCGCGGGGAGCCTTAAGATTGCCCGCAAGCCGCCAGCGGGGCTCGTATCGAGCGCCAGCGAGCCGCTGTAAAGAGCCGCTAAATCGGCGACGATCGAAAGTCCGAGGCCAGAACCCGGCTTGGTTTCATCAAGGCGCTGGCCTCGCGACAACGCGGCCTCGCGTGACGCGGGAGCAAGCCCAGGCCCATCATCGTCAATGGTGACGCGAAAGAAATGGCGCTCCGCGCTGTTTTCCGGCAACTCTTCCTCGATAGTGACGGCGACCGCTGACGCCGCCCATTTGCCCGCGTTATCGATGAGATTGCCAGCCATTTCATCAAAATCCTGGCGTTCTCCCGCAAAGCGAATGCTGGGCGGGGCACCAACGCTGAATGCGATGGAGCGCGCCGAATAGATTTTTTCGAAAGTTCGCACCAAGGCCTCCGCCGCTGGTGCAACCTCCGTGACACCTCCAATCGCCCGCGCCCGGACAGCGGCGCGCGCCCGGTTGAGGTAATAAGAAAGTTGGTCGCGGATGACCACGGCCTGCTCTCTCACTTTCGCCGCAAGCGGGGTCCGCTCGGTCTCGGCTTCGTTGAGGATGACGCTGAGCGGCGTCTTCAATGCATGGGCGAGGTTGCCAACTTGCGTGCGGGCCCGCTCGACGATGTCGCGATTGGCGGCGAGCAAAAGATTAATCTCGCCAGCAAGCGGCGAGAGATCGTGAGGAAAGTTCCCTTCGATCTTTTCGGCTTCACCCCGGCGAATGGCCGCCAAGCCACTCTGCAGCCGCCAAAGCGGCTTCAAGCCATAGTGGAGCTGCGCCGCCGAGGAGACGACGAGGACAAGAGCGAGGGTGACGAAAGTCAAGACAAGGTCAAACTCGAACTGAGAGATTTGCTGATCGACGCCTTCGGTCGTCGCCGCGACCTGAACGAGATAGATCCCTTCCTCCCCTGTATCGATGACGCGTTCGACAATCCGCAAAAGCCGTTCGTCCGGCCCCTTCGCGTAGCCTCGCCGAATACCATGGGTCCCGGCGGGCACGCCTGCATTCGATAAGCGCGGGAGCTTTGCGGCAAACAGCGATCGCGACGAGCTGATCTCCGGCTTTGCGAGATCAAGCCGGGTCAGCTGCCAATACCAGCCAGACTGAGGCAGTTCGAACTGTGGCTCACCAAGCTGGCTGGGCGCGAGCCGGCTATCTTCGGACGTCGCAAGGTCGGCAATAAGCTCATGTAAATAGACGCTGAGCTGTTCGTCGAAACTGGCGACGGCACTGCTCCGGTATACAGCTAACAAGACGATACCGGCGACTAAAAGTATGGCGAAGCTCAGCAGAGCGGCCGAGAAGAAGAGCCGGAAAGCTATGGAACGCGGCCGCGATGCTCGGCGTCGCGGCGCGCCAGGCAACTCACCACTCAGCGCGGCATCAAATTGACTCGTCTCCTGAACCGGCAGCGGTAGATGATCTACTTCGCCCAAATGAAGATCCACTTCTCGGCAAAGCCATTAATTCGCGCCTGGTCTGCTGGGCGGGTGCCGCTCGCCGTGCTTTTCCTGTGATTCCGGTGCGGATAATATATAACCCAGGCCGCGCACGGTCTGAATGATATCAACACCGAGCTTCTTGCGCAGGCGGCCGACAAAAACTTCGATTGTATTTGAATCGCGGTCGAAGTCTTGATCGTAGAGGTGTTCGACGATTTCGCTGCGGGAGACGACTTTACCCGCATGGTGCATCAGGTAGGAGAGCAGCCGGTACTCGTGCGAGGTTAGTTTGACGAGGTTTCCATCGACCATCACCTTTCCGGCGCGGGCATCGAGCTGGACGCGGCCGCAACGGAATTCGCTCGTGGCATGACCCGCGGCGCGCCGCAGAAGAGCACGCAGCCGCGCCAGAATTTCTTCCATGTGAAAAGGCTTTGGGACATAGTCATCCGCGCCGGCATCAAAGCCTTGGACTTTGTCGCTCCAGCGATCGCGCGCGGTTAGAATGAGTACGGGCGTGGTATGCCCGGCCCGGCGCCACTCATTGAGGACGGAAATTCCATCTTTCTTTGGCAATCCGAGGTCGAGGATGATGGCGTCATAAGGCTCGGTATCGCCTAAAAACCAACCCTCTTCGCCGTCAAAAGCGCGATCGACCGCGTAACCCGCCTGTGAAAGAGCCGTGACGAGCTGGCGGTTAAGATCTTTATCATCTTCGACGACGAGCAGCCTCAAACTTTCCATCCTTGCAAGAGGGCGCCTCAGCGCGCGGGTTCAGCTGCACCCACAGGCCCGCCAACTCGGTCAAGCTCGTTTTTCAAACCAATCGCCTGGCCGGTTTTGGCATCGAGGAAGACGTGGATCAGCCTGCCGTCATGGCGCAAAAGGGAGAGGTCGTAAACGAGCTGCTCGCTCCACCGGCACAGCTTGACAGCAAGAGCCTCTGCTTGCAAGCGGGCCGCGGCGCTACGCATGGCGTGGAATGGCTCGGAAAGCCCGTGCACCGTGATCTTATCCCGGCTCTCGGCAGCCGAGAAGCATGTGCGCTCGCGGGCGGGTTCCGCCCAGGCAGAGCCGCCAAATACGAGGCAGATGAGGGCAAGCACAGTGGCGAAAAAAATCATAGCGGAAGGCTGGCGCGGCAATCATGAATGGCCCATGAATAGGGAGAGAATACGCGAATATTTCATCCTCTTAGGACAAATGTGCCAATTTCTTCAGCGGTGGGTGGCGCGAGCAGGGGCAACCTTTGCCGTTGCCTTTGGCCTCGTGACGCAAGGTGTCGCTCTCGTCGGACCCGCCCGCGAATCTCCGGAATTTGCTCCCTATGTCGTGATGGTCTTGGATTCGAGCAGCGGGCGGGACAATGCAAGCTTCTGCACCGCGAGTGTCATCTCCCAAAACGTCGTGTTGACGGCCGCTCACTGCGCTGCTGGCCTTGCCGATACGCAAGTCTTCTTCCGCGACGGCGAAGGGGAGTTGGTGTTTTACCCGGTCGACTCGATCGCTATCAATCCAGGTTACCGGCCGAACGTTGGCCGCCAGCATATTGTCTCCGTCGATCTTGCTTTAATCCGCCTCACCAAACCGTTGCCGGAGTCTTTCAAACCGGTCGATCTCGCCGGCACGTTTCAAGCGAAACCGGGTAAGCCTCTGCGCATCATTGGCTTTGGGCTTGCCGACGAGAGACGGCGTGGAACATCGGGTGTCCTGCGCAGCGGAGTCTTGGCAACGAGCGGACCCAAATCAGACACTCTCCTATGGCTCATTGACCCCGACGGCACGGGGCTCGGCGGCTGCACCGGCGACTCGGGCGGCCCGATTTTTAGCGACTCGCAACCTTTGCTCGTGGCGGTCGCGATCAAGGCCAAGGGCAGCAATGGCTATTTCTGCGGCGCGATGACGGAAGCGCTTCTCATAGGGCCGCAGGTGCCGTGGATCGATAAGACCTTGCAGGGCTGGGGAATCAAGGGTAGCGCCGCCAAATAGAGGTGAGGTTTAAGCCCAAAGCATAGCTTGCTAGTGTTGCAACGCAGTTATAACGTACCTTTGGCGAAAATCGTGGGGGGTTATCATGACGGCTAATGCGCGCGCGGCTTTGGTTCTACAGGGTGGCGGGGCGCTCGGCGCCTATGAGCTGGGCGCTGCCCGGCGTCTTTATCAAGACGAGACTTTCGCCCCCGATATTATCGCGGGCGTCTCGATCGGCGCCATCACCGCGGTCCTCCTCGCGCGCCCGGCGCGCGGCTTAAAGCCGATCGAGGCTCTCGAGGCCTTTTGGCAAAAAGTCACCGTGCCGGGCTTGTTCTTGCCACCGACTTTACGCCAGTACGCGTCCGCTCTCGGCAATCCCGCTTTTTTCGTGCCGCGCTGCGATTACTATGAAATGGCGAGCTGGACGAGCTTTTACGATACGGCGCCGCTGCGCCATACCTTATCGCAGCTCGTCGATGTGCAGGCGCTCGCAAATCCCACGGCAATGCCGGGATTGCTTGTCAGCGCCACCGATGTCGAAGCTGGAGAGATCAAATATTTTTATAGCGGCGATAATGGCCTTTCGCTCGATCATATCTTGGCGAGCGGCAGCTTGCCGCCTTCCTTTCCAATGACCACGATCGATGGAAAATATTACTGGGACGGCGGCCTCTTCGACAATACGCCCCTTGGCGCCGTTCTCGACAGGCTCGATACATCGGTCAAAGCCGATCGCGCGATCTACGTTCTCAATCTTTTTCCCAACAAGGCACCGCTCCCAACAAATATGCAAGAGGTCACGGTGCGCACCCAGAATCTGCAGTTCGCCAACCGGACCGCAGAGGATGTGAAGATGCTCGACCGGGTCAATGAAGTCGCCGATCTCATGCAGGCCCTTGAAAATCTGCAGGGCGGCAATCCTCTTAAGAATAATCCCGCTTATAAGGCCGTTGCGGCCCGCCATTATATCCGCGTTCCACGCATCATTTCGATCACCCGCGCCGAAGAGGTCACGGGATTTGGCGGCAGCGACTTCTCGCCCGAAACTATCGCGGAGCGAGCCAATGAGGGATACAAACAAACCGATATCGCGCTGCAACTCGCGGCCTGAGTTGCTGGCGCTCGCGATTGGGCGGCTGGAATTTCGAAATTAAAATTCAGGCATGGACCCGAAACTCGTTGACCAAATCTACGAAAGCGCCTTCGTGCCGGAACTTTGGCCGGGAGCTCTCGATGCGGTTGCACAAGTGGCGAAGACGAGAGGATGCTCCCTCCTCATAACCGACGGCAACGCGACAATTTGGACAGCTTCAATCAATAACCGCGCTATAACGTCAAGTATTGTAAACGAAGGTTGGTTCTGGCGGGGACAAATCACTGCTCGATTGGTTGGCGCGTGCCACGCAGGATTTTTAACCGAATTCGACGTGTTGTCTCCGGAAGAACTGGATCAAGAGCCGATTTATCGGGATTTTTTTCGTCCACAGGGCATCGGGTGGAGCGTCGGCACGGCGATCCCAATCCCCACGGGTGAAAACGTATGTTTTATCATGACTCGGCGTATTGAACGCGGCCCCTTCGAACGCTCCGTCATCGCGAAACTCGATGGACTGCGCCCGCATCTGGCTCGCAGCGCATTGCTATCAGCGCGCTTGCAGCTCGAGCGGGCGCGTATGGCGACCGATACCCTCGCCGCGCTCGGCCTCCCGGCGCTCGTTCTCAATGCACAAGGAAAAGTCCTGGCCGCCAACCAGTTAATCGAAGCGCTGAGCGGCTATATTCATTGGCGGGCGCAGGATCGCATATCGCTCAAAGATAAAGCCGCTGATCAATTATTGGGTGACGCGATTGCCGCCATTGATACTGAAGGCGACAGTGTGCGCTCCTTCCCAGTGCGCGACGCCGGCGTGGAAGCAATGATGGTTGCGCATATCATTCCCATGCGCCTCTCGGCGCGCGACATTTTCGTCCGCTGCGCGGCGGCGCTCGTCTTGACTCCCGTTGCTCTGCCACAAGCCCCGCCCGTTGAGTTGGTGCAATCTCTCTTTGATCTCACCCCCTCCGAGGCGCGCGTCGCCCGCAGCCTCGCCTCTGGCAAAACGGTGGACGACATCGCTTCCGATTGCGGAACCTCGCTCAATACGGTCCGCACGCATGTCCGTAGCGTTTTGGAGAAGACCGGCTGCAATCGCCAGACCGATGTCGTGGCGCTCCTCACGACGATTTCCCCGGCGCGGTTAAAGCATTCGACCTGAACCGCACAGAATTTCACTTTCGCGCCTTTTCGATCTCCGGCGCGATGACCTTTTGAAAACTCTCTTCGCTTAGGGGGCCAACGAAGCGGTAGGCAATCGTGCCATCTCCTTTGACGATGTAAGACTCAGGCACGCCATAGACCCCGAAATCAATGGCAACCCTTCCCTTGCTGTCGGCTCCAATCCGCGCGAAGGGATTGCCGGCTTCCTTCAAGAAGCGCTGCGCATTCAATGGATTATCCTTATAGGCGATGCCGAAGAGCTGAATACCCTTTTCCGCCAAAATTGGATCCGCTGCGAGCTGCATGAGAAAAGCGTGTTCCTCATGGCAGGCCACACACCAAGAGGCGAAAACATTGACGATGGTAACTTTGCCCTGGCGCAGATCGGCATCCGAAAAGCCGCCCGCGGCTGCCCCATTATCGACGGGCGGCAGCGAAAAAGCCGGGGCCGGCTTGCCAATCATCGCGGATGGCAAGAGCGACGCGTCCCCCGAATAGAGCCGGACCAAAAACAGCGCGACGATGGCAGCGAAGACCAGCAAGGGAAGAAAGATGAGAAGCCGCCTTTTCCGCGCTGGGGAGTGATCGCCGGAAAGTGGCGCAATGGACGACATCAAACGCCGTCCCCGAGAGCCGGTGCCTCATTGGCATCCTGGCCGCGGCCTTTTCCCTGGGCGAATGACGAAAGCGCCCGCTTGAGGCTGAGGTAATCGATAAGGATCGAAGCGATCATCGCCAGGATGACGCAGAGCCCGAGCCCATAGGCCGCGACGATAAAGCCAAGATGCGGATCATGGCTCATAGGCAGCCTCCAAAGCCGATATTGGCCTCGCCTCTATCTCTTCTCCGCTCGCCGCGAGGATTGATAGGCGGCGCAGGCGCCGGCGCAGGATTTCGTTGCGGATCGCGGCGAGGAAGAGCGTGACGAAGAGGCATGTGAACGCGAGCGCCATCACGACTAGCGGCCACAGCATGGGAAGCGCGATCGCCGGTCCGCCGAGACGGAAGACCGAGGCCGGCTGATGCAGCGTATTCCACCACTCGACCGAAAACTTGATGATCGGAATATTGACAGCCCCCACAAGCGTAAAGATCGCCGCCGCGCGCGCCGCTCTTCCCGGATCCTCGATCGTCCGCCAAATGGCGACGAGACCGAGGTAGATTAGAAAAAGCACAAGGACGGAAGTTAGCCGCGCATCCCATACCCACCACGTGCCCCACATGGGCTTGCCCCAGAGAGAGCCGGTACCGAGACACAGAAAGGTGAAACCGGCGCCGAGGCTCGCCGCGGCTCTTTGCGCGGCATCGGCGAGGGGATGGCGCCAGACGAGCGTGCCAAGCGCCGCCGACGTCATCACGAGGTAGATCATCATCGCAAGCCAAGCCGCCGGCACATGCAAATACATGATCCTAACCGTCTCGCCCTGCTGATAATCGGCGGGAGCGACGAAAAATGAGAGGTAAAGCCCGCCCGCGAACAGGAACGCGGTTAGCGCCCCCATGAAAGGAAGCAACGTCTTGGAAAGGCGAAGGAAATTCGTCGGAGAGGCATAATTCGGCATAAACACCATCTATGTCCCCGCGCGCTCAAATGCAACGCGCGGGATTAGCTGCTGAGCCGCTAAGGGTCAAGCAAAAGGAGCGCGGCGTGCCGCGCTCCAGCCTCTTGAAGCTTAATTGCCCGCGATCACACGGCGGCTTTGTCACATTCCGCGGCGCAAGCCTTACAAGACTCTCCGCAGGTCTTGCATACGTCAATCTTCGGGAATTTTTCACATTCTTTCTGGCAATCCCGGCAGATCATCGCCACAACTTTGGCGAAATGGCCCGTGTGCTCGGAATTCACAGCAGCAAGGGTCTGCAATGCGCCGCACGCGGCGACCAGCTGATAGGCCGCTTCCGCGCAAGACGCCATGCTCGTATCCTTCATTGCATACATGCCGAGGCAGTGCCTCAGGCAATCCTTCCCTGTCCCTACACAATGGCCAGCGGATTCTTCAAGTGCCTTGAATTTAGGTGCATGCATCTCCCCTTCTTCGGCTGCCATCTGCGCGAAAGCTTGCGCCGTGGAGCCAACAGTAGCGGCCACTCCGGCAACGGCAAGAAATTCACGACGATCCATAGTTTCCTCCTTCGAGATCGACGCTCGCTTAAGCTGACGGACGAGCGAGCAATCGTTGCAATATAGGGCGAGGACGTACATTGATCCATCCCAAATCCCGGTTGTTTTGCAAACAATTTCGCTAACTTATGCGGCGTTTTGATAGTCCTTAATGTCCGCAAATAAAATCTCAGACCACCGCTCTTGCTCATACTTCAAATCGAATACCGAGGTGGCGAGAAAGACGGGCGCGCCATCAAGGTCACGGGCCATGGACGAAGGGTGCGCTTGAATAAAACGGTCAAGTTCCGTCTCATCATCCGCGCTAATCCAGCGCGGGAATTCAAACCGCGATGCCTCGAAGCTCACATCGAGCCCATACTCCGCCTTTAGTCTTTCGGCGAGAACGTCGAGCTGAAGCGCGCCAACGACGCCGGCGATGGCGCCAGATCCGTCGCTCGGCACGAAGAGTTGAACGACGCCCTCTTCGGCCATCTGGCCAAGCGCTTCGCGCAATTTTTTCGCTTTCATGGCATCGCTGGTCTTCACCCGCCGCAGGATTTCGGGAGCGAAGCTTGGTATGCCGCGAAACACCAATTCTTCGCCTTCCGTCAATGTGTCGCCAATCCGCAAAGTGCCGTGATTGGGAATGCCGACAACATCGCCCGCGTACGCTTCCTCGGCGAGCTGCCTATCCTGCGCGAAAAAAAATTGCGGCGCATTAAGCGCGATATTTTTGCCCGTGCGCACAAGTCTGGCCTTCATCCCCCGAGTGAGCTTTCCAGAACAAAGCCGCAAGAAGGCGATACGGTCGCGATGATTGGGATCCATATTCGCCTGTATTTTGAAAACGAAGCCGCTCATCTTCTCTTCATCCGCGCCGACCTGCCGCGACGCCGCTTGTAGGCCTCGCGGCGCTGGCGCGAATGTACGCAATGCGTCTATGACATCACGAACGCCGAAGTTGCGCAGAGCGCTGCCAAAATAGACCGGCGTTAAATGGCCCTCTAAATAGGCGTCGCGGTCAAAAGCTTTGAGACCCTCGCGAGCAAGTTCGATCTCGCCCCGCGCCTGCTCGAAATCCATCTCGCGAAGAAGGCTGGCAACAAAAGGATCATTCGGGCCGCTCACGGCAACGGGCTCGCCATCACGATCAAGCTGGCGAACAAGGTTGCGCGGCAAATCATACGTCCCGGCAAAACTGCGGCCCTGCCCGAGTGGCCAGGTCATGGGGGCGACATCAAGCGCCAATGTTTGCTCGATCTCGTCGAGAAGCTCAAAAGGATCGCGTGACTCACGGTCGAGCTTATTGATAAATGTCAGGATCGGAATGTCCCGCAGCCGGCAGACTTCAAAAAGTTTCCGCGTGCGCGCCTCGATGCCCTTCGCGGCATCAATCACCATGACCGCCGAATCGACGGCGGTCAGGGTCCGGTAGGTATCCTCCGAAAAATCCTCGTGGCCAGGCGTATCAAGAAGATTGAGTACACAGCCTCCATACTCGAAGGTCATCACGGATGTGACGACCGATATCCCGCGCTCCCGTTCAATGCCCATCCAATCCGAACGGGTTTGCCGGCGGTTGGCCTTGGCGCGCACCTCGCCGGCGAGCTGTATCGCGCCGCCGAACAGCAAAAGCTTTTCGGTCAGCGTGGTTTTTCCGGCGTCGGGATGAGAGATGATGGCGAAAGTCCGCCGCCGTACGACCGAGTTCGAGATAATCGTACTCATGATTGTAATATATCAGAATGCACTAACTTCTGTATCTATTCCGCGGCCGGACGATGCCGAGAAAACTGGCTACCCTCGACTTCGAGCTCCGGCTGAAGCTGAAATTTGTCTTTGCTATGGTCACGCGCGACCAATGTGTAGATCGCGGGCGTGATGAAAAGCGTAAAGATGGTACCAATACTCATACCTGCCGCGATAACCATGCCGATGGCCATCCGGCTTTGCGCACCCGCGCCAGTAGCGATAATGAGCGGCACCATTCCGGCCACCATGGCGGCTGTTGTCATCAGGATTGGGCGTAACCGCACGGACGCCGCATACTCGATCGCTTCGCGGCGGCCAAAGCCCTCGTCGATTTGCAATTTATTAGCAAACTCGACCATCAAAATCCCATGCTTGGAGATAAGACCAACGAGCGTAATCAAGCCAATCTGCGAGTAGATATTGAGGCTCGCCGCGCCGAAGACGCCCAAAACATTCAAAGGAAGAAGTGCGCCAAACATCGATGTCGGCAGAGCAATGAGAATGATCAAGGGGTCGCGAAAGCTCTCGAATTGGGCGGCGAGTACAAGGAAAATAACGATGAGGGCAAAGATGAAGGTAATGACCAGCGTGTTGCCTTCTTGCACATATTGGCGGCTTTCTCCTTGATAATCGATAGTATATCCCTCGGGCAAAAACTCCTTTGCCTTCTGTTGGAGAAACGAAATCGCTTCGCCGATCGTGTGGCCGGGGAAGGGCACGCCTTGTAGGGTCGCCGCGTTCAGTTGCTGAAAGGTCGGCAACCCATTCGGCTGAACGCTTGTCGAAAGGCTGGCGACGGTGGCCAGCGAGACCAGGGCGCCTGACGCCGTACGCAGCTGGTAGCGCGTCAGCCAATCTGGCGTCAGCCGGAACTCGCGAGGCGCCTGCGGGATAACCTGATAACTGCGGCCGTGCAGATTGAAGCGATTGACATAATTGCCGCCAAGCAGGGTCGCGAGCGACGAGCCAATATCTTGCATGCGTATCCCAAGGCGGTTCGCCTTATCGGCATCGATCGTGAAATTGATTTGCGGCAGATCGAATTTCAGATCGCTATCGGTGAAGAGAAAAAGTCCGCTCTCGCGCGCCGATGCCTCGATTTTTGACATCACATCGACAAGCTGGCGGTAGTCGCCAATGGTGCGGATGACGAATTGCAAAGGTGGCCCCCCCGTCGAACCGGGCAAAGGCGGCGGTCCAAAGGCGAGAATTTCAGCCCCTGTCACTTTTGAAAAATCCGCCTGCATCGACGTCATGATTTCCTTCTGGCTTCGCTTTCGCTCGTCCCAAGGCTTTAAAATGAGGCCGCCAAAGCCCTGATGCACGCCGCTCGATCCGTTGATGAGGAAGACGTGCTCGCCCTCAGGAACGCGCTCCGCGGCGGCTCCCATTTGGGCGGTTGCTTTCTCCATGTAGTTCAGATTTGCGTATTGCGGGGTCTTGATCAGTGCGAAGACAACGCCTTGGTCTTCCTCGGGCGCGAGTTCCCTTGGTGTTGTTAGAAACATGAGCGCGGTCAGAACCAGCACGCCAAAAAAGACCAATACTGTAAGGGCGCGGAAATTGAGCGTCTTGTGAAGCCGGTGTTTGTAGCGATGCCGCAAATTTTCGAAGAGCCGGTCTAACAAAGCGGAAAGCCCGCCCCCGTTCGCCCTTGGCGGAACCAGCAAGAACGAGCACATCATCGGCGAAAGAGTAAGTGCGATAACACCCGATACAATGACCGAACCCGCGAGCGTAAAGGCGAATTCGCGAAACAGCGAACCGGTGAGACCTGAGACAAAGCCAATCGGCGTATAGACAGCGGCAAGCGTGATCGTCATGGCGATCACCGGCGTTGCAATCTCGCTGGCGCCCCGCAGAGCCGCCTCGCGCACCGGCATCCCCTCCTCGATGTGCCGATAGATGTTTTCGACGACGACGATTGCATCATCCACGACGAGCCCGATTGCGAGCACGAGCGCTAGCAAAGTCAAGAGGTTGAGCGAATAGCCGAGGGCGTAAAGGATAGTCATCACGCCGATGAGGGAAAGCGGTATGGTGACGATAGGAATAATCGTCGAGCGCAGATTGCCGAGGAACAGATAAATTACCGCGATGACAATGAGGGCCGCTTCGCCAAGTGTTTTTTCGACCTCATGGATCGAGGCGCGGATGAATTTCGTAGCGTCATAGGCAATGGCGGCATCGAGGCCTGCCGGCAGCTGCGATTTCAGTTCCGGAAAAACCTTGCGGACCTCATCGATGACGCTCAAGGGATTAGCCGTCGGCGTCGGGTAGATGCCTATAAAGACCGCTTTCAGCCCATCGAACGAAGAAGAAGAGTCGACAGATTCAGGACCAAGTTCAATATCGGCGATATCACCGAGCCTGATCAAGGCATCGCCGTGCGTGGCAATGATCAATTGGGCGAAAGCATTCGCCGAGTTCAAGGAGGTTTCGGCGTTGATACTCGTTTGGACGTAATCGCCTTTGATTTGGCCCGCCGCCGTCGTGAAATTGTTCGCCGCAAGCGCCGCCGAAACATCATTAGCGGTAATCCCGCGCGCCGCCATCCGGTCGGGATTGAGCCAGATACGCATCGCGAAGGTTTGGCCGCCGAGAATTTCGGCGTTGGCGACACCATCGATGTTTTGCAGCCGCGGCTGCACCACACGGTTGAGATAGTCGGTGATTTGCGAGGGCGTCAGTATGTTTGAGTTGAAGGACATATAGAGGACCGCCGTCGAGTCCCCGGTCTGCTTGACGACGACAGGGTCGAAGGCCTCGCGTGGCAGGAGGTATTTGACTTGGCTGACTTTGGCGAGAACGTCGGCGACGGCGCGATCGGCGTTGGCGTTGAGGAGGAGGTTTAACGTAATCGTCGATGTGTTCTGCTGTGAGTTCGAGACCAGCGTGTCGATCCCCTCGGCACTCGCGACAGCCTGCGCGAGCGGCGTCGTGATGAAGCCTTTGATGACATCCGCGTTTGCGCCAGGATAAGAGGTGGTAATCGTAATAGTCGTCGATGAGAGCTGCGGAAATTGGCGAATTTGCAGCTTAAAGCCGGATTGCAAGCCAGCGAGCAGAATGAGGAGGCTGACCACCGTCGCGAGCACCGGCCGCCGGATAAAAATATCGGTAAACGACATCCGCTATTCCTTCGGCCGCGTCGCGAGCGGCTGAATTTCCGCGTCTGAATCGATCCGCACGCGGGCGCCTGATTGGAGTTTAAGCTGCCCCTCGGCGACCACCTTCTCCCCTGGCTTCACCCCATCGACAATCGCGACCCGGTCCTCGCGCGCTTCGCCCGTTTTCACGGCGCGGCGCTCGACTTTCTGCACCTCGCTCGTTTGAACGGCAGCTGCTTGCGCGGCGCCGGCGCCCAGTGCCGGGGGGGCGATAGATTCAATGACAAATACGCTTTCGCCATAGAGCGAATAAGTGACCGCCGTGCGCGGCAGCGTGATCGCGTTACGTGGGGCGCCGGCAATGACATGCACATTGGCAAACATGCCGGGCCAAAGCTGCTTGTTGGGGTTGTCCAGCTGTCCGCGAATTAACACATTACGACTTTCCTGCGCCACCCTCGCATCGACGGTCTTAATGGTGCCATGAAAGATCCGGCCGGGGTAAGCGTCGACTTCCACCTCAATCTCTTCGCCCGCCTTCAGCATGCCAAGCGATTGCTCAGGCATCGGGAAATCGACGTAGATAGGATCGAGCTGCTGCAGGGTGATGAGACCCATCCCTGGAGACACATATTGTCCAAGATCGAATTTGCGGATGCCAAGGCGGCCCGGGAATGGCGCGCTCAAAGTTTTTTGAGTGATGATCGCCCGAGTGCGCTCGACCGCGGCCGCCGCAGAATCACGCGCCGCTTCGGCCGAGTCGAAATTTGCTTTTGCAGTGTTGCCACCTACAATCAACTGGCGCTGCCGCTCGAGCGCAAGTTCGGCATTTTTCAATACCGCCAAATTATTTTTAAGATCCGCCTGGTCGACCGAACTGTCGATATCGAAGAGGGGCGCCCCTTTGGTGACATCCTGGCCCGACTCGGCCCGGATGGAAACCACTGCCCCGCCAATCTGCGGCGCGATCTCAACCTCTTGCACGGCCCGCAAGGTTCCGATGGCCGGAAGACGCGAGGCCCAGGCCTCGATGCGCGGCAAGACCGCCGCCACGGAAGCAGGCGGCGGCGCTGCGGCGAGGACAAAATTTTTGATCATCGCGGGCTTAATAACGTACTGAAAGTAACCAAGGCTTCCCGCGACACCGATGATGAAAATCAATACCGAGATAAAACTGACCGATCGTTTCATTCATAACAGCCAAGGTTCGCAACGATAAAAGCGTGGGCGAGACTAATGCAGCGATGCCACAAAGTGGTTGAAATCAAATCCACCTCAATCGACGCCTCCGAAAATAAGATAAGTACGTCTTAAAATAAAACATCAAAAATCCCTAACAGAGAATCGGCTGGATCCTATGTTTGGTATTATTTTCGGCAATGAGCCCAAACTGAGGCGCGTGACCCCGCCCGCCTGCTGCGAACGCGCCTGGCGCGGGGCGGCTCTTCTAGCGAAGCCTTAACCCGGCGCGGAGTTTTCGTGGCTGGGCGGCAGCACTTCGTGCTTGGTGCTCGGCGATTTGGCGCATAATATTCTTCCAGCGGTCGATTCGTTTTGCAGCCCAAAGCCTATATACTTGTAGTTGCGCAGGAGCCGAAGATCCTTGACCCACTCCGTTTCTAGCGCCAACCGTGATTTTACGCTGCCCGGCATCGCCGCCCGTGCGCGAAGGCGGCCATATCTCGACGGCCTGAACGCCGAGCAGCTCGAGGCAGTCGAAACGACGGAGGGGCCACTTCTCGTGCTGGCGGGGGCGGGCACCGGCAAGACCCGCGTCCTCACCGCGAGGATCGCTCACATTCTTGCCGAGGGGCGCGCCCGGCCTCACGAGGTCCTCGCGGTCACCTTCACCAATAAGGCGGCGCGCGAAATGAGGGAGCGCATCGAGCTATTCACCGGACCCGCGGCCGAGGGCATGATGTGGCTTGGCACATTTCATGCGATTTCCACGAAAATCTTGCGCCGCCATGCCGAGCTCGTCGGCCTAAAACCCAATTTCACAATCCTTGATACGGACGATCAGCTGCGCCTGCTCAAGCAGGTTTTGCAGGCGGAAAATGTCGATGACAAGCGCTGGCCGCCGCGGGCGCTTGCAAGCCTCATCGATGCTTGGAAAAATCGCGGCCTTGATGCCGCCCACGTGCCAGCGGGCGAGGCGGCGGCCTTCGCGGATGGCAAAGGGCTTGCCCTCTACAAGCTTTATCAACAACGGCTTAAGATTCTTAATGCCGCCGATTTTGGCGATCTCCTCCTCGAAACCTCGCGGCTTCTTAGGGAAAACGGAGATATCCTCGCGCTCTACCAGCGGCGTTTCCGCTATATGTTGGTCGACGAGTATCAGGACACCAACACGGCCCAATATTTATGGCTGCGGCTGCTCGCGCAAGGCCGCCACAATGTGTGCTGCGTGGGCGACGATGATCAGTCAATTTACGGCTGGCGCGGCGCCGATGTCGCCAATATTCTTCGCTTCGAAAGCGATTTTCCCGGCGCCAAGATTATACGGCTCGAGCATAACTACCGCTCGACGGGGCATATCCTTGCCACCGCCTCTCGTCTTATCGCCCATAATGAAGGACGGCTTGGCAAGACGCTGTTCACAAAGAGTCCGGACGGAGAAAAGCCGACTGTCTGCGGCGTTTGGGACTCGGAGGAAGAAGCCCGGGTGATTGGCGAAGAGATCGAGCAACTGCAACGCGGCGGCCATGCCCTCGATCAAATTGCCGTTCTCGTTCGGGCATCCTTTCAGATGCGCGAATTTGAAGAGCGCTTTATCACCATTGGCCTGCCTTACCGGGTGATTGGCGGCCCACGGTTTTACGAGCGGGCCGAAATACGCGACGCCCTCGCCTATTTGCGCTGCGCGGCGCAGCCGTCCGACGACCTTGCCTTTGAGCGGATTTGCAATGTGCCAAAACGAGGCCTTGGCGATGCCACCTTGCGGTTGCTGCATGAATATGCGCGGCGCGCCAGCATCCCCCTCATGCAAGCGGCGCGCGCGGCCATCGAAACAGAAGAATTGAAACCCAAGCAGCGCCAGATCTTGCGCGACCTGCTTAATGATTTTTCTCGATGGACCGCACTTATCGAGACGATGCCGCAAGGTGAGCTTGCCAAAGTGATCCTTGAGGAATCGGGCTATACCGATATGTGGCGGGCGGAGAAAACCGCCGAGGCGGCGGGCCGCTTGGAGAATTTGAAAGAACTCGTCCGTTCGATGGAAGAGTTCCCGGATCTTGGCAGTTTCCTTGAACATATATCGCTGGTCCTTGACGCCGCAAACACGGACTCCGATGCCCGCGTTTCCATCATGACCTTGCACGCGGCGAAGGGACTTGAGTTCGATACTGTGTTTTTGCCGGGCTTCGAGGAAGGCTTGTTCCCGCATCAGCGCTCGCTCGACGATCAGGGCCGAGCCGGCCTCGAGGAAGAGCGGCGTCTTGCCTATGTCGGCCTCACCCGCGCGCGGCGAAGAGCCAAAATCTACTTTGCCACGAACCGGCGCGTCCACGGGCTGTGGCAGACAACCATTCCTTCCCGCTTTCTTGATGAATTGCCGGCAAATCATGTCGACGTCATCGAGGCAGCGACCGGCATGGCCTATGGCGGCTATGCGCAGTCGCGGTTTGCCAACTTCGATAGCTACGGATCTTCTTATTCAACACCGGGCTGGCGGCGGGCCCAAAGACGCAAGGACGAAGTGGAGAGGGTAGGCCCTGTGAGTTTCGAGGAACGCCGCGGGCGCCGCAGCCCCCTCCCCTTCGAGGGCGATCTCGTTGCAAGTTCGAGCACCGCCTCGGCTTTCGAAAGGGGCCATCGGGTTTTCCATCTGAAATTTGGCACGGGAACCGTCACCGCGGTCGAGGGCAATAAACTCACGATCGATTTCGACAAAGCCGGGCGAAAGACCGTCCTTGAAAGTTTTGTTCAGGCGGCCTAAACACCGGCGACCAAACTCCTTGTGCAAAAGCTTGCTTGGAGCAACCCAACCGAATGTGGGGCCTTAGTGCCGTCAGCGGGTTGGCGCATTAGTACGCTAAGGACTAAGTTAGGCAGAATGGCTTATCTCGGTGAAGTGCGGCCTTGCTGAGCGTCAATATTTGGCCACGATCGTCGGTGTTCCGGTTTCAAACCTGTAGCTCCAACCAGCGGTCACCTCGACTTGCCACATTGATAGATCGACAGCACCGCCGCCGAACGCCACTGGAACTTGGCCCGACACGTCATGGCGGGGCGCAAAAATCGCGGCGACATCGAACGCCGAATTCGCGCTCAAATGGTAACTAAAGCCAGTGGCAATGGAATCCGTAATCACGCCGGGGGCAAGAATGTTGAAAACAATATCGCTCGAGCGGATTGGTTGCGTGTTGTGGGCATAGCCCGCGCGCAACGTAAGCTCAGGCGCCACGCGCCATTCGGCGCCAATTGTGAATACGTCGATATCATGCCAGCCGAATCCTGGGCCGCCGCTCGATCCGAGCGGCAACTGGATCTGCGAAGAATTACCGACCGGCGCTATGTCGGAATAGAAGATATGCTTGTAGTCGAAGAGCAGCGTCGCGGTCGGCAACACGTCCCAGGCAACGCCAGCGGTGATACTCGCGGGGGCGTCGAAACTGCCCTGATCTGCGAATAGCCCTCGATAGCTTTGAAACTTCGTTGTGGCGGCCGGAGTCGCGCCGGCTACCCCCAACCGCCATCCAGGCGCCACATTCCATTCCAGCCCCGCCCGGAGCCCGACCCCGACCGCCCAATCATAGCCTTGGTTTGTCACGTTGAATGGGTCGGACGAAAGGCTTTCGAAGGCCGCAAGCCCCCAGGCATTGAAGCGCTGCACCACGAGGATCGGCGCGATGCCCACCGAAATAGGACCGAAGCGGCGCGCATAGCCGGCCGATAGGAAAGCTTGGTTTAGGTCAACGCCTGTGATGCCCGTGCCAAAGACACCATTGGTTAGAGTATTTCGATTGAACACATTGTAAGACGTGTCGAGGCCGCCGTTACCATAAGCTGCGACACCGAAGGCGGACTCGCCGTCGATCTGCTGGCTATAGGCGAATGTTGGAATGGGAAAAAGGCCGTGACCGCTCTGGACCGTACCGGGCGCGATGAATTGCGTGCCGCTTGCGGTATATTCACGCGTGGGCATGAACGACGTGATTGATCCGTTGAACTGCTGACCGACGTCAACGAGGCCAGCGGGATTGATCGCGAGCGCCGTCGCGTCCTCAGAATCTGCTACTCCCGCGCCGGCAAGCGACTTCTGAATCGCGCCGTAGCCGGTGTTAAAATAACCTTCGGTCGCTCGCGCGTCATTTGGCTGAACGGCAAGGCCAAGCGCCGCCGCGATCGTGACAATTTGGGCGATCCGCCATTTGATTTTGGTCATCTTTGTTCCAAGCGGCTGCGCCGCTGTATAAGTCGAGTAAATCCATACAGTTTATGGAATCAGAGATCTGTTATCGTCTAGATCCGGCTCCTGGATTGCCCTTTGAATTTGACGCCATGTGCTATTTTTGCCACGAAATGTTCGAGCAAGATGCCGGGTGTTCACATATTGCTGTTTTGAATCAAAGCGTTGATCCGCTATTCCTAAGGCGGAAGCGCCGATTTCCTAAGGAGCTAGGGACTGGCTTGACAAAAGGGGGATCGCCTCATTTTCTAGTAAAATGATTGACCCTATAGGATGTCGTGATGATTGAGTTAGGGCATGAAGTCGACCTTAAAGCCCCGCCAGGCTCGGATGCGCACCGGGAAGCTTCGGGCACTCCGGAAAACGCCAGAAGAATGACGATCATCGTGACGAAAGGATCGTTGGACTGGGCTTACCCGCCTTTCATACTAGCGACAACCGCGGCGGCGCTCGGCGTCGAGGCGACGATGTTTTTCACCTTCTATGGTCTACCGCTTCTGCTGAAGAAGCTTGACCTGCAGATTTCCGCGCTCGGCAATCCGGCTATGAAAATGCCGCTGCTCGGCCAGCACATCGGACTGCCAAATCTGGTGGCAGCGTTGCCCGGAGCCGACGCCACAGCGACCTTGATGATGAAAAACCTCATCAAGAAGAAAGGCGTTGCTTCGATCGAAGAGCTGCGCGGCGTAGCGATCGAATCCGGCGTCAAGCTGATCGCCTGCCAGATGACTATGGCTCTCTTCGAGTACAGCACCGACGACATGATCTCAGGCGTCGAGCTCGGCGGCGCCGCCACCTATATCGAAGCAGCCTTGAAGTCCAACATCAATCTGTTCATCTAAATAAATCATGGAGTAGCACAGTGGCGGATATCGTGCTGGACGCAAAGGGCCAGAACTGCCCCTTACCTATCGTGAAAGCGAAAAAAGCTCTAAAGGACGTGCCTTCCGGCGGCACGCTCGAGGTCCTCACGACCGATCCGGGCTCGCCTGCCGATTTCGAGGCTTTCTGCCGGACAACCGGCAATATCCTGCTCGAATCGATGGAGCAAAGTGGTACTTTCCGCTTCCTTATCAAGCGTGTCGAATGAACATGAATATCAGTCTTGAAAAAGGGGGATCGACGCGCCGAAGAATGCGTCGTTTCAACAGTGGTGCGCGTGCACGACGGACGGCGGTATTTACATGGCCCCGGTCTGCCGAATTCATCCGCTGTCGTCAAGGCGATGTTGCAGCGAGCTGAGATTTGAGTTGGGCGAGGCTAGCGTGTTAGAACACGAGTGCTTGTGTACCCTATCTTCCCCCCGGCTTAGCCTCTCTATGATCACTGTTGCTGAGTGAGCGGGGGCGGGGGCGGTCCGGCGATCCTTACCACGTCAATGATGTTGAATTTTTCCGGCGGCGGCACGTCCTGCCTATTCCACCAGCCGCCGCCGAGCGCCTGGTAAAGGGCCACTGTATCGGCGTAACGGGCGGCGAGAGCCTGGACGCTCGCGAGAACAGCCGTGAGATAGGTCTGTTCCGCTTGCAAGACCGCAAGCGTTGAAATCTGGCCAAGTTCGAGTTGCTTGCGCGTGATGTCGAGACTCTTCTTGGCCGCCGCCTCGGCCTTGACCGCGGCTGTGAGTTCTCTGGCGTCGGTTTGAATGGCACGCAGCGAATCGGCGACATTTTGGAAAGCTGTGATGACGGTCGACCGGTATTGCGCTTCTGCCTGGTTATATCCCTCTTCGGCGGCTCTTTGCTTGTGGTAGAGCGTGAAGCCATCGAAGAGCGGCGCGGTCGCCGCCGCCGTCAGGACATAGCCATTGAAGGGCGGGGCAAAGAAATTGCCGATATTGGTCGCCGCAGTGGACAAATTCGCTGTGAGGTTGATCACCGGCAAACGGTCGGCGATGGCAACGCCAATCAGGGCGCTGGCCGAGTGAAGATTGGCCGACGCCATCGCTACATCGGGGCGGTTCTCAACGACTTTTGACGGCAGGCTGACTGGCAGATCGGCTGGAAGCTTAAGCGCTTCCAGCGTGAACTTTTGGGCGACTTCAGCGCTCGGATAACGGCCCGCGAGCGCCGTCAGCGAGTCGCGTTGCTGCAATAATTGCTTTTCCAGCGGCGGCAAAGTTTCTTCCGCCTGGGCGAGGGCCGCCTCCTGCAGCGCGACATCGGCCTCGGCCGCTTGACCCAATTGTTTTTGCGTCCGCAACAATTTTAGGAGGTCGGCTTCAATCTTAATGATCTTCTTTGTCGCCTCGATTTGCCCGCGCAGAGAGGCTTCGTTGATTGCTCCCGACGCGACATTGGAGGTGAGCGTCAAATAAGTGGCTTCGACTTGAAGGTGCTGGGCAGCCTCGAGCGCCGCGTCCGACTCGACCTCTCGCCGCACGAGGCCGAAGACGTCGGGCGTGTAAGAGACGTCGACCTGCGCCGTGTGCAAGGTGAGATAAGGGCTTGGCGTACTGCCCAGCGGCGACACGACAGTCGACGTTTTTGAAGTGAAGCTATTGTAGCCTCCGCCGATCTGAGGGGCAAAAGCGCCCCGCTGGGCTTCCGTCGTTTCGTGGGCGACCTTCAACGCGGCTTGCGCCGCCTGAATGTCCGGATTGTGCTCGAGCGCATCCTCGATCAAATCATCGAGCGGCTTCGAGTGGAAAAGCCGCCACCATTCACCTGCTATATCACGATCTTCGGCGAAGCGCTGCCCCTGCCCCTTTCCGGAGCCATCCGAGGCCGAGGAGGATTTGAGCGGCTCTTTGGTGAACCTTGTGACGTCAGGGGGCGCCGGCGGGAGGAAATCCGGCCCAAAGGCGCAGCCTGCCGTCATGATGAGAGTGGCGCACGCCGTTGCTCCTCTCATTCCCTGCCAGATGCCGATCTTACCCATGTGTAGCTCCTGCCTGCGTGGCCGTTTGCGTGTGGCCATTTCTCCGCGTGGCGGGCCGCACACCATTATCTCCGCGGAAGAAGAATTTGAGGGCGGGGGCAACGATCAGCAGCATGACCCTGCCGATCGACATACCGCTTCAAGTTGCGGCACTAATTCGGTCCGTTTCATCATCCTTTTGGGCAGTCGATACTTCAGGGCTCCCCTTCCATGGGGTTTTTCACGAAATCTTGTTCTCACTATAACGCCTTAAATTACGGCCGAAGAAAGTAGAACTTGTGCCTGTGACATTTCACAGGGCGAGATTTGCTCGGCGCTGCCCCCATCCTCTCACCCCTGCGTGTGAGTCCTGTACCGGCCGTCTTCTCCTTGCCCGATGGCGACCTTACCCATGCGTGGCCCCGGCTTGCTCGGGCGAATGCGCGCGGCCGCCCCTCGTGGTAGCGCTGTGCGCGCCGTCATCCCCACTAAAGAAGAATTTGCGAAGGGCGGGGGCGACGACCAGCAACATAGCCATGCCGATCGTCATGCCGCCAACGACGACGACGGCGAGGGGCCGCTGAACCTGACTGCCAATGCCATGGGAGAGCGCGGCGGGGAGAAGGCCGACACCGGCGGAAAGCGCCGTCATGAGGAGAGGGCGCATGCGCCGTTCCGCGCCATGGAACACCGCCTCCGCCGAGGGCATCCCGCCAAGCAACAGTTCGCGGTAATAGGTGATGTTCAAAATGCCGTCCATGACCGCGACGCCAAAGAGGGAGATAAAACCGATGGCGGCGGAAACGCTGAACGGCTCGCCGGAATACCAAAGCAGAAGGATGCCGCCGGCGGAGGCAAAAGGAATGCCGGCCATTGAAAGCAGGCTATCTCGCACCGAATGGAAGAGGGCGTAAAGGAGCACCAAAATCAGGAACAAGGTAATGGGAACGATGACGATGAGCCGGGCCTTGGCGGCTTCGAGATCCTCGAATTCCCCAGACCAGAGAATCCGGTAGCCGGTCGGCAACTTCACGTTTTTGGCGATCAAGGCCTGCGCCTCGGCCACGGTGCTTCCAAGATCGCGGCCGCGCACGCTGAACTTGATCGGAATATAGCGAATGCTGCGCTCGTGATAGATGAAGGAGGCGCCCGTCTCAACGTTAATGGTGGCGATTTCGCTCAACGGAATATAAGAATTGGTGCCGTTGGCGTTCTGATAGGCAACCTTAATGTCGCGAATGGTATCGATCGTATCGCGGAATTTTGGCTCAAGACGCACCTGCACGTTAAATTGCCGGTCGCCTTCAAGGACGGTTGTCGCGACCGTGCCGCCAATGGCCGCCTGGATGACCGTATTGACATCGCCCGTATTGAGGCCGTAGCGCGCGGTTTTTGCGCGATCGATTTTGATATTGAGGTTTGGCTGGCCAAGGACGTGGAAGGTTCCAAGATCCGCGACACCGCGGACCGTGCTCATAAGTTCCTGAACTTGCGCCGCAAGCGATTCCAGCTTCTCGAGACTAGGCCCGACGATCTTAATCGAATTCGCGCCTTTGACGCCCGAAAGCGCCTCCTCGACATTGTCCTGGATATATTGCGAGAAATTGAAAGTGATGCCCGGCATTTCCTGCGAAAACTCATCCTGAAGTTGTTCGGTGAGCTTGTCCTTGGTGAGGCCGGCCGGCCATTCCTCGAATGGTTTCAAAGGAGCAAAAAGCTCGACATTGGAAAAGGGCGAGGCATCGCTGCCGTTGTCTGGGCGGCCATGCTGCGAAACGACGGTCGTGATTTCCGGATGCCGGAGCAAGATTTCCCGCATCTTCGCTGTCGCTCGTGTGCCGGCATCAAGCGACATGGTCGGCGGCATGGACGCGCGGATCCAAAAATTTCCCTCCTCGAGAGCCGGAAGGAACTCGCTGCCAAGCTGGGTAGCGGCAAGGCCGCTGATCAAGAGGAATGCCAGACCAAGCCCAATCGAGGACGGGAGGCGGCTGATGCTCCATCGCAAAGTTGGATTATAGAGCGAGTGGAGGAATCGAACGACGATTGTCTCCGCCTCCCGGACGCGAGCGGGCAACAGCAAGGAGGCCAGAACCGGCGTGATGGAAAAAGTCGCCATCAGCGCGCCCGCCAAGGCATAGCCATAGGTGCGCGCCATCGGCCCAAAAATCTGTCCCTCGACGCCCTGCATGGTAAATAGGGGAACAAACGCCGTGACGGTAATCGTGGCGGTAAAAAACACCGCCTTGTCGACTTGGAGGGCGCTGATCAAGACCAACCGCAGCCTTGTGGTCCAGCGCCCGACACTGCCATGCGAGACCAGCGAGCTCGTCGGATTGGCTCCCCAATATCCTTCCGCCAGATGCTGTAAAAGCTCTTGCTTGGCGGGTCTGTTCGCCTGAAAATTTCGAAAAATATTCTCGACCAAAATCACCGCCGAGTCGACGATGATGCCAAAATCGACGGCGCCGAGGGACAAGAGGTTGGCGTCCTCGCCCTGAAGCACGAGCAGAATGATGGCAAAAAATAGGGCGAAGGGAATGTTGACGCTGACGATGATGGCGCTTCGCAAATCGCCGAGAAAAATCCATTGGATGAGAAAGACGAGGAGGCAACCGAAGATCAGATTGTGCAAGACCGTGTGCGTCGTTACAGAGACGAGCGAGCCGCGGTCGTAGTAGGGAACGACCTTGACCCCTGGCGGCAAGGTCCCGTCGTTATTGATCCTTTCGACCTCCTCCTCGACACGGGGCAGGACAACATTCGTATGCTGCAGCCGGTGCATGACGACGATCGAAGCGACGACGTCATCATCGTGGTCGCGTCCGGCAATACCAAGCCGTGGCACAAAGCCAACCGAGACTTTGGCGATATCCTTGACGAAAATTGGAATGCCGTTTGATTGCGTGAGGGCGATATTCTCGATGTCATCAACTTTATAGCCGTCGGTGATCGTCTCGTTGCCACCGTCGTTGATGAGGCCGATGCCGCGAATATTGACCGATTGCTCGCCGATCGTGATCTCGCGGCCGCCGACATTGATATTGGCATTGCCGATGGCGGTGATGAGCTGCGGCACCGTGATGTTATAAGCCTCGAGCTTCTGCAGATCGGCGTCGATGTTGAATTGCTTGGTCGTGCCGCCCCAGCTGTTGATTTGCGCAACGCCAGGAATCGTCATCAAGCGCCGTGTGACGACCCAATCCTGGATGGTGCGAAGATTGGTCAAGCCAAAATGCGGCGGCCCGACAACCTGGTAACGGTAGATCTCGCCAACGAGGCTCGACTGCTGAATTTGGGGAACTTGCGCGCCCGGCAGATTGACATTCTGCTGCAGGCTAAGCGCGGCCTGCGTATAGGCGGGAAAATACTCAACCCCATATTTAAAAGTGACGCGAACGAACGATAGGCCATAGAACGAGGTCGAGCGAATGCTGGCGATGCCAGGCGTCGGGTAAAGGCCGATTTCCATGGGGATGGTGTAATATTTTTCCATCTCCTCGGCGGAAAGGCCGGGCGCTTGCGCTGTGATCTCCAAGATCACCGGCGCCGGATTGGGATAGGCTTCGATATTGAGTTTCGTGAAGGCCGCGAAACCAGCCGCCAGGAACACGAGGCCGCCGAGCACCATGAGGGCGCGGTGGGTCAGTGCAAACGAAAGCAGGCCCTTGATCATGACCATCTTCTCTCAGAGGATGCGAGGCGCCTCCCAACGAGGCATGGAGGAACGAGTTGGACAGGCATGGCTCCGTTTAGTCCGTTGCGCCTCCAGCCAGCATGTTGCTTAAAAAAACGGCACCTTCGGTGACGACCTTTTCGCCGGCCTTGATGCCCTCTCTGATCTCATCATAGCCGCGCTGCTGCAGGCCGATGTCGACCGTGCGCTTGCTGAAAACATTGTCGTCCCGGGCGATCCAGGCCGACATCGTGCCATCCCCCTCGCGCACGATGCCGCCGGCCGGGATCGCCAGCGCATCGATCGTCTTGCCTGTACGGATCACAAACTTGGCAAACATGCCGGGCCGCAAAAGGTGATCCGGATCCTTGATCTCGGAGCGCACCAGAAGGCGGTGGGTGTTCGGATCGACCATCGCGCCAAGCACCGTGACCTTGCCCTCGAAAACTCGGTCCGGATAGGCGAGGACCCGCGCTTCCAATTCCTGGCCGAGGCCGAAGGCCGGAATCTCGCTCTCGACGACGTAGGAGTTGAGCCACATGGTCGAGATATCGGCGATGGTGAAGGGCGCCGGCGTGTTGCCGGGCTGAACGAACAGCCCCGTCTGAGCGTTTCGCGCAGTGACGAGGCCCGAAATCGGGCTCGGGACAACGAGCGTTGAATCGACGTGCCGGTCGGCGATTATACGGTCGATGTCCTTGTCGCTTCTGCCAAAAATGCGCACCGCGTCGCGCGCCGCCTTGAGATTGCCCTCGGCCGTCTGCTGATCGGAGACGGCCTGCTCGTAGTCCTTCTCCGCGCCGCCACCCGCTTTCAAGAGTTTTTGGGCGCGCACCAAGGCCCGGTTGGTGAGCTGCAGCACCCCGGCCGCTTGAATGAGGTTTGATGCGGCGTTAAGGAGATCGGGACTGTCGATGGTAAAGAGCGTGTCGCCCGCCTTCACTGTATCGCCAAGCTTCGCATAAAGCGTGACAATGCGCCCCTGGTAGGGCGTGAACACTTGAACCGACTTGTCCTCGTTGAAATCGATGCTGCCAACCGCCGTCTTGATGATCTCAAAATTGCGGCTCGCGACCGGCGCGATCTTGACGGCATCAAGCTGCTTCTCCGAGAGCCGGATGCTGTCGGGGCCAGTCGTCGAAGCTTCCGCTTGGGTGACGAGACCAATCGAGCTAGGTTTTTCGACGACCGCGTGATAAAGTCGCGGGCCAACGGCGTAAGCCGATGCTCCGGCGATCACGGCAATAAAGAGAATTCGGACCCTTCGGCCGCGAGATCGATCGGGCGCCGTGTCCGGTAGCCTAGGAGAAATCTTTTTTACCTCCTTTTTGGAGGTGTTTTCGTCGAGCTGCGGCTCTAACCCTGTCTCTTTCGTCATCCTTTTAACACCGAACGCTAAAAAGGCTGCTTGCTACTCTATTGTGGTCCTTAGAATATGGTCCTTAGAAATCGCCGCGCCTACATGCGGCTATGTTCTGATTTTTTGCGCCGCAATACAATAAATCACTCGTTTAGGCAACGCAAGCAACGCGTATGCCATTGCCGCCGTCCGAGGTGAGTCTCGCGCGGAGCAGTGGCGCAGCTTCGTCCTCTCCGCGCGCCGGCTGCGCCAATGAGCCCAAAGTGCATCAGAAATGCCAGATGACGTCTCCCGAAACAATGGCGATAGAATGTTTGGTGCCATTGTCAAACGCCGGCGCCGACAAGGCATGATACCAGGCAATTTCAGGCCGGATCTCGACTTGCGGCGAGAACCAATGCTGCCAGCCAAGCGCCCAGTTGTTATAGGCCGTCGCGAAGCCGGTGCGCCAGCCGTTGATGTCGTCAAAGAACTCTCCGCGCAGGGAAAGATTGTCCAACGGCGAGAACTGATAGTTTAGATAGAAAAGGATCGTCCATTCCTTCGCCGTGCAGGAGGTCTCCGTGCCTGGGCAGAAGGCTTCGTTCGCGGCGTTGTGGGGAACATAGGCGGCCCACGTGTTCCCGTAGCCTAGATTCACACTGGGAACGTTCGTCGAATACTCGTAGTAGTTTTCAATTGAGATGTGCCACGCATCGTTGAATTTGTGGTACCAAGTCCAGCCGAGCCATTGCAGATTGTTCATGCCCCAGTCGCCGTTGTTGAAGCCGTTGGCGCAGAAGTAGAGATTGTCCCAGGAGGTGTCGCTGTCATATTGGATGCAGCCGGTGAAGGTCGCCTGCGCGCCAGGATCCCGCTGGCCCTGATAGCCGGGATAGCCGGTGGCCGGATTGATGAACGAGACGTGTGTGAAGTTCCACGGCATCGTTTCCGTGCCGACGGCGAAGCCGAATTGCGCCTCCCAGTTCTTGGTCAGCTTGAGAGTGGTCAGAAGGCCAGTATTCGTGTAATTGTCCCACGCATAAGTCATGGAGTGCGAATACATATAGTTATTCGGCGCGAGCTGCGCCTCAATGTCTGGCACCGAGATGTAACGCCCGAGACGGAACTCCAAGCCTTGCGCCACATAGGGGATATACATTTCGCCATAGACCATCGGCATGTCATAGCCGGAAAAATGGTTGCCGAATTGCAACTGGTTACTGAATATTCCGTAGGCGGAGGTGTAGCGTGTGTCCGATCCATACATCGCGCTGATGCGGAAGCCCCAGTCGATATGATCCATCTGCACCGTATCCGGCACGCGCTCGATATAAGCCACGGCCTGGTCGAGTTGGACAATATTGGGCGTGAACATATAGGCCGCTGGGCTGTTACCGTTGTAGCCCGTTTTTGCCGAGCTGACATTGCCGCCCGGCTCGATCCAGCCATAAATCTGGATGTGCTCCTCGTTCAGCGTCTGGCCGACGATATTGTCGGTGCCGATCGCCTTCATGAGCGGGCTATCGACCGAATTTGGCGTCGAGACCCCGATATAGTCGTTGCCGCCTTGCGGCCAATCAGCGAATGGCATGGGCGGCGAACTCTCCGGCGCGGGCTGCCACGGCGGCGGCCGGCGGGTCGGCGGGCCGGGCGGCGCGTTGGGATCGGTGGGCGCCGCGGGCAGACCCCATTCGTAAGCGTAAGCCCAATAGAGGCGCGAGAAGAAATTGTCGCCTGGCGTCAATCCCGGCGCCACTGGTGCCGCTGAAGGGTATACCGGTAACAGTGGCGAGGCGGCCGTCGCCGCTGGCGCGGGTGCCGGAGCTGGTGGTGCCGGGGTCGCGGTCTGCGCAAGAACAGCAGCGCTCGATGAAAGAAGCGCCACTGCTAAAACCGTGTGCGAAACCATCGGGTGTCTTCTAAACATTATCATTGCCCTTTCTCGATCGTACGCATCCCCAACCTCTGCGCAGGATTTGGCGCGGCCAGCGCGCTGTCGGCCAACGCAGCGCCCGTTACATCGAGAAGAGCCGCTGTTAACGTTAATCGAGACACCAACAAAGACGCCATGCACATCATAATCGCTAACCTCGCTTTATTGCGCAGCACTTGCGGCACTTGGTCCGGACCGGCCTCCTCACTTGGAAAGGGCGAGGGTGGAGAAACACCTGAGCTGGGCCTTGCGTCTTGGCCGAACGCCAAATTCAAAGACTAGCTTTTGTTTGAACGGGAAACCCTCCCGAACCATCCGGTCTTAGTGAACATGAAGAAAAAGCAAGGTGTCAGCAAGACTTAGCGTAAGAAGCTTTGCAGTCAGTGCCTCGATGTTGCTGCCGCGCAACGTTTTGATTATTGGGCGGGCATACTCAGGGTTATAGGGCAAACTACTTAGGCAGCCAAATATAAAACTCATATATAACAGCCCAATATTTTATATAAGCATATTTATTCTCGCCTATTTAGTTTGTTATTTCCGAGGGATTCGCTGCTTCGTGCATACCGCTCTCCACGTGAGATGTTCGCAGGTACGGTGAGAGGTGCTCCCCGCATTTCGTAGTGCCCTCTGTAACAAAAGAGCAGCGACCGCTTGTGGCGGCCGCTGCCTTTATGCTTCCTTTGAGTGCTTTTACCTAGACTAGAAATGCCAGATCACGTCTCCCGAGAAGATGGCGATAGAATGTTTGGTGCCATTGTCAAATGCCGGTGCCGACAAGGCATGATACCAGGCGATTTCCGGCCGGATATCGACTTGTGGCGAGAACCAGTGCTGCCAGCCGATCGCCCAGTTGTTATAGGCCGTCGCAAAGCCGGTGCGCTGGCCGTTGATGTCATCAAAATATTCGCCGCGCAAGGAAAGATTGTCGAGGGGCGAGAACTGATAGTTCAGGTAGAAAAGCGCCGACCACATTTTTGCCGTGCACTTTATTTCCCCTTCCGGACAGATGGCTTCATTCGGACGGTTATAGGGAACGTAAGCGAAAGCTGTGGCGGCATAACCCTGCGACATGTCGGGAACGTCCCTGATATACATGTACCAGGATTCAATTGAGATGTGCCATTGATCATTGAATTTGTGATAATAAGTTCCCCCTAGCCACTGCAGATTATTGTAGCCCCATGTCGCGTTGTTAAGCGCGTTCGCGCAAAGATAAAGATTATCCCAAGCGATGTCGCTCTCCCACTGCACACAGCCGGTAAACGTCGGCTGCGTGCCAGGGTCCCGGGCGCCTGAATAGCCTGGATAGCCAGTCTGTGGGTTGATCAGCGAAATATGAGTGGCGTTCCAAGGAACCGTTTCCGTGCCGGCGGAGATGCCGAATTGCAGCTCCCAATTGTGGGTCAATTTCAAAGACGTTAAAAGACCCGTGTTTGTGTAATTGTCGAAGGCATAGGTCATCGAATGGGAATACAGATAATTATTTGGCGCCAGCTGTGCTTCGATATCCGGCACAGAAATATAACGCCCAACGCGGAATTCCAGCCCTTGCGCGACGTAAGGAACATAGAGTTCCCCGTACACCATCGGCATGTCATAGCCGGCAAAATGATTGCCGTACATTAATTGATTGCTAAAAATGCCATAGGCGGTTGTGTAGCGATAATTTTCGCCATAGATCCCACTGACGCGGAAGCCCCAATCGAGATGATCCTGCTGGACCGTATCCGGCACGCGCTCGACATAAACAACGGCCTGGTCCAGCTGGATGAGATTGGGCGTGAATAGATAGGAGGCAGGAGCATTTCCGCCATACCCCGTTTTCGCCGTGCTAATATTGCCTCCCGGATCGATCCAGCCATAGATCTGAATATGGGCATCCTCGAGGGTCTTGCCGATGATATTATCCGTGCCGATTGCCTTCATGAGAGGGCTATCAACGGAATTTGGGGTCGATACGCCGATATAATCGAGACCCCCTTGCGGCCAATCCGCGAATGGCATGGGCGGAGAACTTTCCGGCGCCGTGGGCCACGGCGGCGGCCTCCGGGTCGGCGGGCCGGGCGGCCCATTCAGGTCCGCCGGCGCCGCAGGCAGTCCCCACTCATCGACATAGGCGTGATAGAGGCGCGTGAAAAAGTTTGAGTCCCCGGCCGGCTGTGCAAGATTTGGTATCGGCAGCGGGTTGTCGGCAAATGCAGCGTCCGTTGCGCCAAGAAGGACCACCGTGAAAGTTAATCGGAATACCAACCCAGATGCTTTGTACATAATAAATAACGCTCGCTTTATCACTTAGTTTGAACCCGGTCTCCCTCACAAGAGATCGCGAGGCTAGAGCAAACTCTCGTGCGCAAAATTGGCCTCGCGAACGGGACGCTTTCCCAAATCTTCCCGTATGCCGAGCATGAAGAAAAAGTAAAATGCCCTCAAGGCCTAGCATGAGAAGCTTTGCAATAGTTATGCCGAAGGACGCGATTCTTCGTTTTTTATCCGCCTGCCGTATCAATCGAGCCAGGGGCCTCTGCTCCCAAAGCGGCGGAAACGGCTTGCCGACGGCTCTGGATCTGAAATACTGGGGTATAGCTTAAAAACTTTTAGGCTTGGAGCCAAACATGAGCAACCGAGTTAAGACAATGCTGCCGGCAATTGCCATGGCCGTCATCGTGACTGCGACGGCGGCAACTATGCCGGATGCGGCGAATGGCCAAAATGCCCATCCCACCGGCGTTACGGTCTCCCCTTCGCCGGTCCGGCCAGGTCCAGCCTTCACAAGGCCGCAGATGACGCGCCATCGCTACGGCGTGTTCATTCCGCGCAATAACTGTATTGCCAGCGCACACGTGAAATGTTCGCCGGTACCGGTAAGGTGAGGCGTGCGAGCGGCTTTTTATCATGCCTTCCGTAGCAAAAGGACAGCGGCGCCGTGGACGCCGCTGCCTTTAGCTTCCTTTGAGTGCTTTTACCTAGACTAGAAGTGCCAGATCACGTCCCCGGAGAAGATGGTGATCGCATGTTTGCCCGGTTGCGGGTCAATTGCGTTGGTAAAGTTATCAAAGGCTGGTTTGTTGAGCGCGTGATACCAAGCGATTTCAGGGCGGATCTCGACTTGCGGCGAGAACCAATGCTGCCAGCCAATGGCCTGATTAAAGTAAGCCGTCGCGGCACCGGTGCGCCAGCCGTTGATGTCGTCAAACCATTCTGCGCGTAAGGAGAGATTGTCGAGCGGAGAGAATTGATAGTTGAGGTATACAAGCGCGGTCCATGCCCGGCCCGTGCACTCAGTTTGCGTGGGCTGTGGACAGACGGCTTCATTCGGGCGGTTGGTCGGGAGAATATAGGCGAAGGGCGTCGCTCCATAGCCCTGCGTCACGCTTGGAATGTTGTTCCCCCACATGTACCAGTTTTCAAACGAGAAATGCCAGGCGTCGTTGAACTTGTGGTACCAGGTCCAGCCAACCCATTGCAGATTGTTGAAGCCCCAGTCGCCATTGTTGATGCCGTCGGCGCTGAGATAAATTGTGTCCCAGCTTGAGTCGGACGTCCATTGCAAGGTGCCGGTGAAGCTCGGCTGCATCCCAGGATCGCGCGGGCCGGAATAACCAGGATAGCCGGTCACCGGATTGATCAGCGAGATATGGGTATTGTTCCACGGCGTCGTTTCCGTGCCAACCGTTATGCCCAATTGCAGCTGCCAATTCTTGGTCAGCTTGAGAGTGCCGATAAGACCCTCATTGGTGTAATTATCCCACGCGTAAGTCATCGAGTGGGAGTACATATAATTGTTGGGAGCGAGCTGCGCCTCGATGTCCGGCACGGAGATATAGCGCCCGAGACGGAATTCCAATCCTTGCATCACATAAGGGATGTAAATCTCGGCCCAGACCATCGGCATGTCGTAGCCGGTAAAATGGTCGCCATAGAGCAATTGATTGCTCATGAAACCATAGGCAGTGGTATAGTGGTAAGTTTCGCCATAAATGCCGCTGATGCGGAAGCCCCAGTCGATATGATCCTGTTGCACTGTATCGGGCACGCGCTCAATATAAAGCACGGTCTGGTCGAGCTGGAAGATGTTGGGAGTAAACGCATAGGCCGCCGGCTGGTTGGCGAAATAGCCGGTTTTCGCCGAGCTGATATTGCCGCCTGCGTTGATCCAGCCATAGATCTGAATATTTTCATCATTCAACGTCTTGCCGATTATATTGTCGGTGCCGATCGCTTTCATGAGAGGGCTATCGACCGCATTGGGTGTCGATGCACCGATATAGTCATTGCCGCCGTTGGGCCAATCGGCGAACGGCATCGGCGGCGCACTCACCGGCGCTGGCGGCCACGGCGGCGGGCGGCGGGTCGGTGGGCTAGGAGGCGCATTGGGATCGACCGGCGCCGCGGGCAATCCCCACTCGTAAGCGTAAGCCCAATAGAGGCGAGAGAAGAAATTGTCGCCTGGGGTCACGCCTTGCGCCACGGGTGCCGCTAGCGGGTATATCGGGAGCAGTGGGGAGGCGGCTGTCGGCGGTGTCGCCGGTGCTGGTGTTGGCGTTGCCGGGGCCGGGGTTTGCGCATAAACAGCGGTCGATGAAAGAAGCGCTGCTGCTAGGGCGATGTGTGAAACCATCGGATACTTTTTGAACATTATAACTGTCCTTTCTCAATCGGACGCATGCGCATCATCATCGAAACTACTCGCCGCGCTCCTGTGCGCGAGGCTCATATGCTGTGTGTAGTCTGACCCCGAAAAATATAAAAGCAATGGTTATGCTGCCCTTTTTTATGTTCTTTTCGGAACCGATGCATTTTCGCAACTACATGCATAATAGCGTGGCAAAAAGGAAATTTTGCCCGTGGATGCAGCAACGTTGAAGCGCCGAAGAGAACTTATAACGCTCCCTAAAAAAACAATGTGCCCGGCCTTAATGACCGGGCGCATTCCTACCGTATTACAAAACCATATAGTTAATATCTGGGGAGAATCGGCGCACCTGCCTCGGGCCAAGTATAGAATTTGTAATTCAAACCAACGCGCACCACATTGCCATTGAAGTTGACAGAGGAGGTGACATGGCTGGCATAGAGCGGGGTCCCTGTCACATTGCTTGTATTTTGCAAAAATCCTACATCGTAATTGGCCGATCCCAGATGATAGTAAAGATACTCGACTTTAAGGCTCCAGTTAGGCGTGAATAGCCATTCCAGGCCTCCGCCAGCGGTCCAGCCGACACGAGTCGTTGTGTAAGTACAGGATGTGACCGCTGGAAAACCGGAACAAGCAGCAAAGCCCGTCACGGCGTAAGGACTTGTGGCGCCAGCCGCGACCAGCGCAGGATCGGCGCCCGCAGCAAATTGAGTCAGAACGGTGTTTGCTTGCTCTTGTCCATAGGCGAGCCCCCCGGTGCCATAGACCAGCAATGTCGGCGTGACGAGATAACCGAGGCGACCGCGAATGGTACCAAGGAAATCGAGATTATGGCTATTCGCTATTGATTGCGCAAGCACGTCGGTGGAGCCTGGGATCAATGCTTGTGTAGAGACAACGGCATTCCTGACGTCAGCGGCAACCCCGGAGAAATCAAGTTCTATACCGGCAACAATGCTTGGAGAGAATTGATAGTTATAGCCGAGAGTACCGCCGCCGATAAACGCGGCCGTCGGGTGCACGAAATAATTGCCAGTGGCAAGCGCGGCTGACGTCGCGCCAAGACCTGGAACAACTCCAGCATCCAAGAAAGGCACTGCGGCGATATCGACCGAACTCGCACCGGACCACGTGCCGCCGGCGGTAACGCCGACATAGAAACCCGTCCAGATCGGTGGGGGTGGAGGCGGCGGTGTCAGGTCGGCTGCTTGAACCGCACCCGTGAGCGTCAACACGCCGGCCGTTGCCAAGACAATGCGGTGTAACATCCTGTGTCTCCTCAAAACATACCGAACCATATAAAAAAACAAGCTACGCGATTTGCAGGCGGCTTCAATCATTAATGCAAGGCTTAGAGTGTTATCGTGACATCCGTGGCCAAACCGCAACAATAAGCAGAGAGAATCGTCACTGTGCCTTTTAATGAGGCAAATAAAAATCCGGCCAAAGGCCGGATTTATGTGTAGGGTTGTACAATGATTTCAATATTTGGCGACAACCGCGGGCGGTGTATCCCATGTGAACAGGTAGTTTACACCGGCGCGCACGACGCTTCCCTGGGGCCTAATCGTGAAATGCGTGATAGCCCCGGCGACGGGTACACCCGCCACGCTTTGCGACAGAAAGCCAAAGCTCGAAGTTTCTTTGGCGAGCGAGTAATAGAAATATTCGGCCTTGAGGCTCCAATGCGGCATGAACATCCACTCGACGCCGCCGCCCGCCGACCAGCCAACCGCCGTCGTGGAGAGACTAGAGCTGCCGAAGACAGACGGATCTCCGAGTGTATCCGTGGCGACAAAGGAGGTGCTTGTCGATATGCCGCCGAAGGCGAAACCGCCAGTGCCGTAGACGAGCAGCGTTGGCGTGAAGAGATAGCCGTAGCGGCCGCGCAAGGTGCCGAGAAAATCAAGCCTGTTGGACGCCGCGAGGGCGGCTGTATAACTCGTCGCAAGCGTCGGGAAGAATGAGGCTCCGGTAGCAGAGCTCGAGGCGCCAGCCACGCCTTGAATATCTCCCTCGAGGCTGGCCACCGTGTGGTTGGGAAACTCGAAATTATAGCCTACTTGGAGGCCCCCGATGAACCCGTCGTTCTTGACGGGCAAGCTGGCAGTGCCCACGCCGACGAGTGCGGCCTCAACGGTCGTATCGACGATTGAGGAAAAAAGCGGCGCGCCGGTGCTTCCAACCGTCACGCTATTTGACCATTCATAACCCGCATTAAGGCCAATGTAGAAGCCCGTCCAAGGCAGTGGCACATAGGGCGGCGGAGGAGGGGCGGCTGCTGGTTCTGCCGCAAGAGCCGCACCTATGGACACTAAAGTACCGGCGGAAGCCAACAGGAGACGGCGTATCATTGGTTATCTCCACAAAGCGCGTGAACTTAAGACTCCGCTCAAGTTACCCGCTTTGTGGCGCCCTTCAACTCTTTTTGGGCAAGTTATCCGCCTATTTGCGAGCCTGTTGCATAAGCGCAACTAACCGCATCGGAACGCGCCATATGCCGCTTATGTATGCACATGCTCATCTCCTCTCCGGCTTTCTATATCGACCAATCCTCAAGCGCCCCCGTCTCGAAGCGGTCGATGATTTGATGCTCAACGAGGAAGGCGGCAACTCTCGAAGCCGCTTGCCCGGCGCTCTCCGCGCCACGCGCAACGATGAGCTCTGGATCTTCTGGCGGTTCATAGCTCTGATCAATGCCCGTGAAGTTTTTGATCTCTCCGGCTAGCGCCTTTTTATAAAGACCCTTTGGGTCTCGCGCCATGCAGGTCTCGAGCGGCGTATCGACAAAAATTTCAATGAACTCACCAGGCCCCAGTAAATCCCGCACCATCGCCCGCTCGGCCCTGAATGGGGAAATGAATGAGCACAATGCAACAAGCCCGGCTTCCACCATCAATTTCGCAACCTCACCGATACGGCGAATGTTTTCAACGCGGTCGGCTTCCGTAAACCCAAGATCCTTGTTGAGGCCGTGGCGCATGTTATCGCCATCAAGGAGAATGGTGTGGACGCCATAGGAGTGAAGCCGAGACTCCACAAGATTGGCGATCGTCGATTTACCGGCGCCCGAGAGGCCGGTGAACCAAAGGACCGCGGGCTTGTGATGTTTGATGCGGGAGTGATCGTGCTTCGAAAGGCTCAACCCCTGCAAATGGATATGGGCCGCGCGGCGTAAGCCATGGACGATCATCCCGGCTGCGGCCGTCGCGTTGGTGACTCGATCGATAAGAATGAAGGCTCCAGTCGCGTGATTTTGCTTATAGGGATCAAAGGCGATGGGGGCGGTCGCGGCGAGATGGCAAAAACCGCTTTCGTTAAGAGTCAGCGTTTCCGCCGGGAGTTCGGCGAGCGTATCCACGGCAAGGCGGTGTTTTAGCGCGGTTACGGAAACTGGGACTGTTCGTGCCCCGGTTTTCATGAGGTAAGAGCGGCCCGGCAGCAGTTTATGATCATCCATCCAGATAAGATGCGCGGCAAATTGGTCGGAAACTTCCGGCCTATTCTTTGGGCCGCACAAGATATCACCGCGCGAGACATCGATTTCGTCCACGAGGGTCAATGTCACGGCTTCGCCCGCCGATGCTCTCGAAAGATCGCCGCCGGCGGTGACGATGCGGGTGATGCGGGATGAGCGGCCTGAGCCCGCGACGACAACCTCATCGCCGGGATGGATAGTTCCGCTCGCAATCGTCCCTGAGAAACCGCGAAAATCAAGATGCGGGCGGTTGACCCATTGCACGGCGAAACGGAAGGGCTCGCCTTCCCTTCCTTCGCTTACATCGATCGTTTCGAGGTAGTCGAGAAGAGACGGGCCGCCATACCAAGGAGTCTTAACGCTCTTTAGGGAGATGTTGTCGCCATGGCGGGCCGAAAGAGGGATGGGCAACAGCGTCGCAAAATCAAGAGAGGCGGCAAAGGTATGAAAATCGGCGACGATTTTTTCAAATCCTTCTCTGTCATAGCCGATGAGATCGATCTTGTTGATGGCGAGCACGACGTGGCGGATCCCCATCATCGAGACAATCGAGGCATGCCGGCATGTCTGCGTTAAAAGCCCCTTGCGCGCATCGATAAGCAGGATCGCAAGATCGGCACCGGAGGCGCCGGTAGCCATATTGCGTGTGTACTGCTCATGCCCAGGCGTATCGGCGATGATAAACGAACGGCGCGCCGTCGCCACATAGCGATAAGCGACATCGATGGTAATCCCCTGCTCGCGTTCGGCCTCGAGACCGTCGACGAGCAACGCAAAGTCTATGTTATCGCCGTCCGTTCCGTGGCGGCGAGAATCGCGCTCGAGTGCGGCGAGCTGATCGTCAGGAATGAGGTTTTGTTCGAACAGCAAGCGGCCGATGAGTGTCGATTTGCCGTCATCGACCGAGCCGCAGGTGAGTAAGCGCAGAGTTGGGAGTGGATGCTCTTTCGATAAAGGAAGCGGATACGAAGGCAGGATTTTTAGCATTAGAAATAGCCTTCCCGCTTTTTCTTTTCCATCGAACCGGATTCATCATGATCGATGAGGCGGCCTTGCCGCTCCGAGGTCTTTGATGCCCGCATTTCGGCGATAATATCGGGCAGGGTGGCGGCGTGCGAGGGAATGGCACCGGTCAACGGGTAACAGCCAAGCGTGCGGAAGCGCACGCTTTCCAGGCAGGGGATTTCGCCTTCGCGCAGAGGAAGACGCTCATCATCGACCATGATCAGCGTGCCATCGCGCTCGATGACGGGCCGCTCCTTGGCGAAATAGAGCGGAACGACGGGAATCTCCTCGGCGAGGATATAGTCCCAGACATCAAGTTCGGTCCAATTCGAGAGCGGGAATACCCGCATGGATTCCCCGTCCTTGATCCTCGTATTAAAAAGCTGCCAGAGCTCCGGGCGCTGGTTGCGCGGATCCCAAGCGTGTGTTGCCGAGCGGTGCGAAAAGATCCGCTCCTTGGCGCGGCTTTTTTCCTCGTCGCGGCGGGCGCCGCCGAATGCCGCGTCAAAGCGCCATAAATCGAGCGCCTGGCGTAGCCCCTCGGTCTTCATGACTTGCGTATGCACGGACGAACCCGAGGCAATCGGCGAAATGCCCCGCTTCAATCCCTCTTTATTGATATAGACGAGGAGGTCCATGCCGGCGTGGCGCGCCGCCTCATCGCGAAAGGCGATCATTTCCTTGAACTTCCACGTCGTATCGACATGCAGCAGCGGAAAGGGCGGCTTTGATGGATAAAAAGCCTTTAGCGCCAAGTGCAGCATCACGCTCGAATCCTTGCCGATTGAATAGAGCATGACAGGGCGCGCAAACTCGGCCACGACCTCCCGCAGGATAAAAATCGACTCGGATTCGAGCCGGCGGAGATGGGGAGAGAGGCCACTATTCACAATATTTCTCTGTGGTATTGATTATTTTACGTCTTTTTTTTGTATGAGCGCTCTCGGTAAAAATTGCAAGGCGGGCGCCGAAAATCCGATGGGCACTATGAGACGGGCACCAAAAGACAAGAGTGTCAGACATTGTTATCGATGTAACATTTTAGGTCAATTGACAGATCTTTATAATGTGCAGGCGTGAGTGGAGCGGCTCCAGGAGCTGGAGTGTCAATTTGAGGCTGTCAGGCAAGCCCGTCGGTGCGGTTTGACACTCACTGGCTTGCGGAGATGGAGCACGGGCCAGGCGGTGCTTCCCTTATTCTTGATGACAGCCTCTTGCCCCTTCGCTCATTGCGACGGAAGCCTCGCCTACTTATCGTGCCTTAAATTGCTGACCACGAGGGATCGGTTGAAAGGATCGCGCCGAGAACGGTCGACCACCATTCTCCGCGTATAAACATGTCGTCGCGAATAATCCCTTCCTCACGCATTCCAAGCTTCGCCATGATCCGGCGGGAGGCATGGTTTCCGGCGCGGCACCTCGCCTGAACGCGGTGCAGGCCTAGAGCGCCAAACGCGAACCGCAGCATGGCATGGGTCTTTTCGGCAGCGAGGCCCTGACCGACACGGTTTTCGACAATACCCCAACCCATCTCCGCTTGTCTCCAGGCGGGGATGGTGTGAGTACAAAGATGCACCGCCCCAACGAATTCATTCGAAAGCTTGTCGACAGCCGCCAAGTGATACTCCGTTCGCGGGTTGTTGGCCTCTGTCTCCAAGAAATGCTCCAACAATCTTGCCGCATCGGCAACCGTAGGCGGCTGCTCAATTGGCATGTTGCGCCAGTGATGGTCCGAGTTCACATACTGGCAAAACGCATCAAAATCCGAGGATCGAAACTCGCGTACCAGCAGCCGGTCTGTTTCCAACTCGGTCATATCCTGGAGCTCCTTGGAGGCTTTTCGCCAAGCAAGCGCGGCAGCTTTAGAAGAAAATTCTTGCCCCCGGCGAAGGTTTGAGGCAGAGCGGCAGGCCAGCGGTAACAAGGACAACCGCCTCGCACGCTGCCGCCATCGCCTGGTTGAGCCTGCCCTGCTCATCGCGGAACCGGCGCGCTAAAACGTTTTCCGGAACAATCCCTAAGCCGACCTCATTCGAGACAAAGATTACCGGCCCCGCCAGCGCCCCGATGCTTCCGGCAAGCTCCCGCGCCGCGCCCGCGACATCGGCCTTCTCTAAAATTAACTTGCTCAGCCACAAGGTGAGGCAATCAATGACCAAGATACGGTCGGCGCGCGCCTCCCGGCCCAGCACAGCGGTGAGGGCAACAGGCTCTTCAATGAGAGTCCAGCGCTCGCCACGGGAGGCGGCGTGGCTGGTGATGCGATCGGCCATCTCCTCGTCCAGCGCCTCGGCCGTCGCGATGAGCACGGGGCTGCGCCCCGAGGCCTCGGCCAATTGTTGCGCGAAGCGGCTTTTGCCCGACCGGGCGCCGCCGAGCAGGAGCAGGCTTTTTGTCAAGGCGCCTTAAAAATCATGTCCGCCAGGGATGCGCGGGCAGATCGCTGAGGCCGACAGGCGCGACTCCCGCGAGGGCAACAGCGTGATCATTCTCGACCGAGCTGCCGCTCACACCGATCGCGCCGATCAAGACGCCTTCCTGATCAACGATCGGCAACCCGCCCGGGAAGGTAATAAGCCCCTCATTCGAGTGCTCGATCCCATAAAGCGGACCACCCGGTTGCGAGAGCTTGCCGATCTGTCCCGTCGGCATGCCAAAAAAGACTGCCGTTTTCGCCTTCTTGATGGCAATATCGATACTGCCAACCCAGGCGTCATCCATGCGGTGGAACGCTTTCAGATTGGCGCCAGAGTCGACGACCGCGATGCACATTTCGGTGCCAAGTTCCGCCGCGCGCTTGCGGGCGGCCGCGATCGCTGTTTCCGCCTCGGCGATGGTCACATGCATGATGCTTTCCCCGTTGGCGCCCTATGGAACATCCGGCAGCCATGAGCGCCGGAAGCGGCCTTAGCTGCTGGACTGTTTGCTAGCGATCTCGCGTTTGATCGCCCGGGCTCCCTGCGAGAGCTCGGTATCATTCGCCTTCGCCAAAAACGCATCGAGCCCGCCGCGATGCTCAACCGAACGCAGCGCCGCAGCGCTCACGCGCAAGCGGATCTTACGCTGGAGCACGTCGCTGATGAGCATCACCTTACAAAGGTTAGGCAAAAAGCGGGTGCGCGTTTTGCGGTTCGAATGGCTAACGAGATTGCCGGTAAGCACGGCTTTGCCGGTTAATTCGCAACGGCGGGACATGGTTTTTCCTCAAGCTTTTTCCACTCGCGGGCGCGGCCCTTAAGGCCAAGCCGACCGCCGCAGCTTAAGCGCGTTTGTGGAAGGCCCCGTCTCATAAGTGAAGGGGGAAGACGCGTCAAGCCAGGGCGCGGCGTGCCAAGGTTAAAACACCCTTAACCGCTGGTCCGGTAATTTACCAAAATCTTGATTTCAATTGCAGAGCTATCCCCTCCCCTTTTTAAAGGGATCGTTTCTTTGCCCAGCCAAAAAACCCGATTTCGCCCGGTCCGAAACGGCGCATTGCCATAAAAGACGCTTTTTGAACCCTTTGACTCAAGGACGCGAGCATTCCGGAGCAGCATGCGAACGACCTCTCATTTTCCTGCCTTCGGTCATCTGCCGGAGTCGGTGCGTGCCTTTGCAATGCGGCGCGGCGCACAATTGACCGGCTTTATTCTGATCGGGATCGCGGCAGCGTTGGCGCTGGCCTTATCGACATGGTCCGTCGAAGACCCCAGTCTGAACCACGCGGCACCAGGGCCGGTGCATAATCTCCTCGGGCCGCCCGGCGCCGTCGTGGCCGACTTCGTCATGCAGATGCTGGGTATCTCGGTGGTCGCGTACCTCACCCCATTGCCCTTTTGGGGCTTCCGGCTTCTTGGCGCCGCCCGCCTTGAGCGCCTAAAATCGCGGTTTGGCTTGTGGTTCTTAGGCGGCTTGCTGGCGGCGGGATTCGCCTCTCTCATGCCATCCACGGCACGCTGGCCCCTGCCGACGGGACTTGGCGGCGTCGCTGGAGACGCCGTGATCCGGCTACCCCATTCCTTGCTTGCCGGCCGTCCGGCCGCCATGCTCACCCTTGCGGCGGCGTTGGCCGGCGGAGCCATCCTATCCCTCACGGCCTGCGTGCAATTGCGCGGCAATCTGGAGGATGAGGAAGATGGCGAGGATGATCCCGCGGCTCACCGAGCTTATGCGGGCGAAGACCATGACGAGGCGGGGGAGCCCGGCGCCGCCTTGATTTTTCTTGGCGCGCTTTTGCACGCGGCTCTCAGCCTCAAGGCTGCGCTCGCGCGGCGCATCGGGCGCAAGCGCGCGCCGCCGGGCGCCACGCGGCAAGAGTCGCCACGCGGCGGCCTATTTGGCAGCCCGCCAGATGTTACGGCAGAGCCGTTGCACTGGCCTCAGATGCCATCGAATTCAAGTTTTGATCCGACGGCCTATGCGCCGCCAGCTATCCGTGAAGCCAAGCGGCCTCACCCTTTAGCAACCCAGCTCTCCGGCGAAGACTACGCGCCGCGGCGTGCCATTACACCGGCGGCGGCTTCCTTAAAGCCAGGCTCTCGCGCGCGCAGAGAAATGCAAGCCTCACTGCTCGATGCGTTCGCGCGAAACGATTATATTTTCCCGCCGCTCCATATCCTCACTGAGGCGCGCCAATCCGCGGCGACAAAAATTTCCGAGGATGCGCTTTCCCAAAACGCTCGCCTTCTCGAGGGTGTCCTCGATGATTTTGGTGTCAAGGGTGAGATCGTTCACGTCCGGCCAGGCCCCGTCGTCACTCTCTACGAACTCGAGCCAGCGCCTGGCATCAAATCCTCGCGCGTCATCGGCCTTGCCGACGACATCGCGCGATCGATGTCCGCCCTTTCCGCCCGCGTCGCCGTCGTGCAGGGCCGCAACGCCATCGGCATCGAACTGCCAAACCAGCGCCGCGAGACCGTTTTTCTGCGCGAATTGCTGGGCTCGGAGGATTTCGAAAAAACCAAGCACCGGCTCGCCATCGCGCTCGGCAAGACAATCGGCGGCGAGCCGATCATCGTCGATCTCGCGAGAATGCCTCATCTCCTCGTCGCCGGCACCACGGGCTCGGGCAAATCCGTCGCCATCAATACGATGATCTTGTCCCTGCTCTATCGGCTCAAACCCCATGAATGCCGCCTCATCATGGTCGATCCGAAAATGCTCGAATTGTCGGTCTATGACGGTATTCCGCATCTGTTAACGCCGGTCGTGACGGATGCAAAGAAAGCAGTCGTGGCGTTGAAATGGGCGGTTCGCGAGATGGAAGACCGCTACAAAAAAATGTCGAAGCTCGGCGTGCGTAATATCGAGGGATTTAACGCGCGCGTGGCGGAGGCGGCGTCAAGGGGTCAAGCGCTGAGCCGGACGGTGCAGACCGGCTATGATCCAGATACCGGCGCAGCCATCTATGAGCAAGAGCGGATGGAGTTTTCGGTCTTGCCGTTCATCGTTGTCATCGTCGACGAGATGGCCGACCTCATGATGGTCGCCGGCAAGGACATCGAAGGCGCGATCCAGCGCCTCGCCCAGATGGCCCGCGCCGCCGGCATCCATCTCATCATGGCGACGCAAAGGCCTTCCGTCGATGTGATCACCGGCACGATCAAGGCGAATTTTCCAACCCGCGTCTCTTTTCAGGTGACTTCAAAAATCGACAGCCGCACGATCCTCGGCGAGCAAGGCGCGGAGCAGCTGCTCGGCCAGGGTGACATGCTTTATATGGCGGGAGGCGGGCGTATCTCCCGCGTGCACGGACCGTTTGTGTCGGATGGCGAAGTCGAGAAAATCGTGGCGCACTTGAAGACACAAGGCCAGCCTGAATATCTCGATGCGATCGTCAGCGAAGATGACGATGAGGGAGACGAGGACGAGGCGGCGGCGCCAGGCACCATGGACGCCGAAGAATCCGGGGACCTCTATGACCGTGCGGTTGCCATTGTATTGCGCGACCGCAAATGCTCGACGAGCTATATCCAGCGCCGCCTCTCGATCGGCTACAACAAGGCGGCCTCGCTCGTCGAGCGGATGGAGGAGGAAGGGATCGTCGGCGCGCCCAACCATTCCGGCAAGCGCGCGATCTTAGTTGGCGGCGGCATCGATCGCGGCGCCTTTGATCTCGCCGCGGAAGGCTAACTTCGCCTATTCTCCTGTTTGCAAAAGGCTGCCGGCGCGCCGCGCTCTGGTAAGAAGCCGGGCAAAGGCGAGGGCTGCCGCGGCAAAGAGCAATGCGTCGATGGCAAAGCCGGTGAGCATCAGATCGCCCCGCAAGTGGTGGGTCGCGAGTACCCCCCGCAATCCTTCGAAGACGTAGGTCGGCGGCAACATCCATGAGATCGGCTGCAGCCAATTTGGTAGCGATGTGACGGGATAAAAAATGCATCCCAGCGGCTGGATGACAAACATCAGCGACCAAGCAAGATTTTCAGCGCCGAGCCCGTAACGCAGGAGGAGGCCCGATACCAACAAGCCGACGCTCCATGCGAAAGCGATGAGAACGGCGAAAAACGCGGCGAATGCGAAGCCGAGTGCCCATAAATTAAAGCCGAAGATCCAAATTGCGAGCAGCGTTACCGGAACGACGCCCACGGCAAGACGAATGACGCTCATCGCCATGAGAGCGGCAATGAACTCGGAAGTCCGCAGCGGACTCATCAGAAGGTTAGGAATATTGCGCGACCACATTTCTTCAAGAAATGAGAACGAAAAGCCTTGCTGTCCGCGCAGCAGGATATCCCACAGGAGAACTCCGCCGATCAGCGCGCCAGCGGCCAGCGAGGTGCGTTCCCCGACAACGCCTCGCGCCTGATTGATGTAGGTTTGCAAAAACCCCCAGGTCAGCAATTGCACCGCCGGCCAATACACAATCTCCAATAATCGCGGCCACGATGAGCGCAAGAGATAGGTGTAGCGCAGCACCATCGCGGCAACGCGGCCAAGAGAAAAAGCGCGAGCGGTCATGTGCCAGCGGAACTCTTGCGCCCGCGCGCGACGTCAAGAAAGACCTCTTCGAGATTATCGCGGCCATATCTTTCGAGGAGCTGCGCAGGTGGCGCATCATCGACAAGGCGGCCCTGCTTCAACATGATCACCCGGTCGCAAAGCCTTTCGACCTCAGCCATATTGTGAGACGCGAGGAGGATCGCGCAGTTGCGGTCGCGGCGATGCGCCTCGAGATAAGAGCGGACCCAGTCGGCGGTGTCGGGGTCGAGCGAAGCTGTCGGTTCATCGAGAAGCAATAATTCCGGATCATTGATCAGCGCTTTGGCAAGAGCGACGCGCGTCTTTTGCCCGGCCGAAAGGCTGCCGCTCGGACGATCAAGGAAATCAGCGAGGGCCAGATCCTGGGCAAGCCGCGCGATCCGGAACTCAATATCCGGGGCGCCGTAAAGGCGAGCAAAGACGCGAAGATTCTGCCGCACCGTCAAGCGATGCGGCATATCGACGTAAGGGCTCTCAAAATTCATTCGCCCGAGCACGCGGTGGCGCTCCCGCGCCATATCATGGCCGAACACATGGATCGAGCCGCGCATTGGTTCAATAAGGCCCATAATCATGCCGATCGTCGTCGTTTTGCCGGCACCATTGCCGCCAAGCAGCCCGGTCGTCGAGCCAGCGCGAAGAGAAAAAGAAAGAGGGCCGACGGTGAAGGCTTTGCCGTACGACTTGCAAAGCTCCGTGACGCTAAGAACGATGGGCTGCACGATCGCTGGACATCTCACTGAAAACTGTTGCGGGAGCCTTGCGCACCCACAAAGGAAAAGGCCAATCGCGGCTTTAAGACAATTGTCTTCTATTCGGCGGAGATGGCGGCGAGAGCCGAAACCTCGTCAGGCAACTGAATGAAGCGGGCGATGAGAGTTTGATCGAGCAAGACGGCCATTTTCTCCTTTGGCTCTAACCAGGCGATTGCCTCGCGCGCCGTTTCCGCCTCCGCAAGCTTGGCGTTGGCGAGGGCCCATTCAGGGGGGATATTATCGCCTTTGCTTCGCGGCTGCTGGCGTGGCAGGCAGGCAATGTGAAAAGCAAGGAGCTGCGGGTCCGTTTGCAGCAAGGCTAGGCCCTGCGGGCCATCCGGTTCGATTTCACCATTCTTGCAAGCCAAGCTGTTGGCGCGCGCGATGACGGACGGCGATGATTGCTCCTCGGGCGTTAGCAATAATCCGGCTTTTCGAAGTGCAATGCCAACATCGCGCCGTCCGGTTCCCCAGGAAAGCAAGATTGCGAGAATAAGGCCTATGATCGTCGGTGACATCCATGCCACAAGGGATGGCGAAATCGTCAGACCGGCGACGAGGCTTAACAAGCCGAGGGCCACATGGTCTCGATGCCGGCGGACAATGTCCCTTAAAGGAATGGAACCGTCATCTCGCCGCTGCGGATCCCAGCCCGTGTCGAGCCCGAAGACAAAGTGCATCACGTGGCCAGCCTGTATGAGCATCATGATCGGAGCAAGGAGCGCCGACATGATGATCTCGATCAGCGCCGACATCGCAAGCCTTATCGCGCCGCCGCAGCCTCGCCTCGTATTTTTTTGAATCAAGGCGAGAGCAAGCCCGAAGAATTTCGGAAGCAGGAGGATCACCATTGTCGTGGCAAAGAGTTCAAGCGACCTTTGCGGGTCGAACCTTGGCCACGTGGGAAACAACGTAAAGCTGCTGGAAAAATATTCCGGCCTAATATAGCTCGCCTGCAGAACGAGAGCGATACCGATTAAAAGCTGGGCCATCCACAGCGGCGATGAGACATAAGCCATTATTCCGGTAAGAAAGTGCTGCCGCGATAACGGATGGAGGCCCTTGGCAAACAAGACTCTCGAATGCTGCAGATTACCTTGGCACCATCGGCGATCGCGCATCGAAAGATCGATGAGCGAACGCGGCGACTCTTCATAGCTTCCACCAAGACCCGGCAGCATATAGACCCCATAGCCAGCTCGCCGGATGAGTGCCGCCTCGACAAAATCATGACTGAGAATGTGTCCCCCGAAAGGCGGCCTGCCGCGCAGTGTTGGCAAACCGCAATGCGCGGCAAAGGCCTTCGTGCGAATGATCGCATTATGGCCCCAGTAGTTGCCATCGCGCCCCATGCTGATCGAGAAACCCGCCGCGATGACGGGGCCGTATATGCGCGCGGCAAATTGTTGAAGGCGCGCAAAGAAGGTATTGCGGTTAACGATAAGCGGCAACGTTTGGATAATACCAGCGTCGGGGTCTCTCTCCATCGCCTCCGCCAGCGCAACTATTGTCTTTCCCGCCATTAAACTATCGGCATCAAGAACAACCATGTGAGCATAACGGTTTCCCCAGCGGGCTACAAAGTCTTCGATATTCCCCGACTTGCGATTGATGTTTTTTGGCCGGTGCCGATAGTAAAGGCCGCAGCGCGGGCCAAGCCTTTCCCGCATGGCGAGAAAAGCTTGTTCCTCGGCGATGAAAATCTCCGGATCGGTCGTATCCGATAAAAAGAACCACTCAAATGACCGGCCAAGACCCGTGGATTCAACTTCCTCGATCATCGCCTCGAGCGCGGCGAAAACGCGCGCGGCTGACTCATTATAGATAGGCATCACCACGGCCGTGAGATGGCGCAAGGAGACATCTTCCGCGCCGCGCTTTCGCCATGAAACCAAAAGCCAAAGAAAGCCAGCAAGAGCATTGGCGAACGCGAGGGCAATCCACGAGAAGTTGGCAACAAAGAGGAAAAGAAGGGCCCATTTGAGAAGCGTTACCCCGCCGACCTCGACGACTTTATACATCTGGTAGGCGCCGTAAATCGTCAGGGCGAAGGCGCCGCCAAACACGAAGGCGCGCGCCATCCAGCAGCCGAGCCATGGATGGCGCAAGACGTTTCTATGAACATCGGCGGCGCTAAAGTGGGCTAGGCTTTGCGCGGGCATGGCAAGCGGCGCTTCCGCGGGGACACTGGGAGTGGCGTCGTCGCCTAATCCCTCGGCGGCGCGCAAGGGGGTAACGATTGGATCGCAAGGGGCCTGATTATTCAAAGCGTCCATCGGTAGAGCCATGTCTCGCTCAAAGGTTTGTCCGCAGCCTCTAAAACCAAACGGATTTCGCAGGACGATTCACTGCCCAAATCAATCTCGAACAAAACCCGGCAGGCTTTCTTTTCGGGCGAAAAGAAAGTCCTAACTGAGAAGATTGACCCCGGCGTGACCGTCAAATTGGGTTTCATGATCGCCGCGTTCTCGGCAGCCGCGAGGTTTTCGCCGGCAAACTCGACGATAAAGCGGCGGCGCTTGGGCGACGAGCCTCTCCCAGACCAAGATTGCGCCGCGACTGCCAGCGGCGGGCTTTCGGGTGGATTCCAGCACCAAAACTGGCGGTAGGCAAAGGACGATTCACTTGCGGCGGAAAGAGCCTGCTTTGGTTTCCAAAAGGCGATGATATTGCGATTGGTCGCGGCTTCGGCCGGGATTTCGATGAGCTGGAGGCCGCCAGATGACCAAGCGCCAATCGGCTCGATCCACAGCGAGGGGCGCGTCTCGTAGTGCTCATCGTCATCCTGGTAGTGCTCAAAGTTCCGGTCGCGCTGGAGGAAGCCGAATCCGCGTGGATTCTCGTCGACAAAGGTCGAAATCTGCAAGGTTTCTCGATTGGCAACGGGCCGCCAGAGCCACTCCCCCTTACCCGTCAGCATTTGAATGCCTGTGACTTCGCTGACCGTCGGACGCAAATCGTCGCTGCCGCGTCTATCGATGATGCCAAAGAGATGCGTGGCGCTCATCGTCGCAAGACCGAGGTTATCCACGGCCGCGCGAGCAAAAAGGGCGCACTCGGTATCGATGATGGTGGCGTCCCCCGGCCGCAAAGTGAAACGATAGGCGCCCGTCACGCTTTCCGAATCGATCAGGGCGTGAACGATGAGCGCGCCATCGGCAATCGTTGGCCGCTCGATCCAGACCGAGCGAAAGGCGGGAAATTCCTCGCCACGGGGGTCGGCTGTCTTGATCGAAAGGGCTCTCGCCATCACGCCGAATGTTTGACCCGGTCCGGCGGCGCGGAAAAAACTCGCACCTTGAAATATGGCGAGTTCCGACGACCCAGCCGAGTTTTGCGTCAGCACCCGAAAACCTGAGAATCCAATATCCGGCAACGCTGGCGGAACAGCGAGCTTGCCGAAGTCAAAATAATTTTGATTATAAGAAACTCGCCGCGCCTTCGCATCGGAAACGAGATTGATGTCGACCGGAGTGGTAAAAACAAAGCCGCGATGCAGCGGCTCGATCGCAAAACCAATGTTCTCCTTCGCCCAGATCGCGGTGCCCGGGAGCTGGCGGATTCCCACATATTGTTCATAGCCGAGATCCCGGAAAATAGACGGAAGGTCCGCCGAAAGCGGCTTAAAAGGTTGTTTTGACAGATTTCTCGCGGCTTCTGTGACCATCGCCGGGTCAAAAGGGGTTGGCTCTCCTAAAGCAAGAGCCGTGGTCACGGCCTGCGCCCGGATCTCCTGGGCATGGCCCCTCCCAGTGAAATCGCTAACGATTCTTTCGCCAATCCGAGCGGCAAAACCGCCAAAAACCAATTTCAAAAGCTGCCGGCGCTCGACCATAAATCAACTTTGCTAGCTCTCTGCCGCGCCGTGGCTTCAATTAGTGCGATTGCGCTTCTATTAACCGATAATCGGGCAAACGTAAGTTCCTTTTTAGCCTTTTCAGCTGGCTGTTTGTCATATTTTGAAAAAAATCCGCGAAGGGAGCGTGCTTGCGGCTTGGTGGCGGTTGAGTTTCAACCTCTAATCTGGCTAAATTGATGCTACTCATTGTCGGTTTGTTTATATTTCGAGTTAGGTTATCGGCTCAGGCCACGCCGCCGCCGCCAAAAATTTCTGGAGAAGTGCATTCATGCCGCCAGCCCTCCGGCGCCGCACATGCCTTGCCGTCGTTCTTGCCGCCGGGGAAGGCACGAGAATGCGCTCGGCCCGTCCCAAGGTGCTTCACAAAATCGCCGGCTGCTCGATGCTTGGGCATGTACTGAGGTCGCTCAACGCCGCAGGCACCGATCATATCGTCATCGTTGCCGGGCCTGGCCAAGCGGATATTGGCGCGGAGGCAGCGGCGGCCGCAAGCCATGCGGAGATTGTCATTCAGGCGGAGCGGCGCGGAACTGCGCACGCGGTTCTCTCAGCGCGGGATGCGATTGCCAAGAGCTACGACGATTTGCTCGTCGTTTTCGCCGACACGCCCCTCGTGCGCCCAAACACGTTTGAGAGGATGCGAGAGGAGCTGTGCGCCGGCGACGCGGCTGTCGTGGTTCTCGGGTTTGAAACCCCCCGGCCGGCGGGCTATGGCAGGCTGATCCTTCAAGGCGGTCTTTTGACCGCCGTGCGGGAAGACCGCGACGCGGCCGAGGATGAACGGTCCATTACGACTTGCAATGCGGGCCTTATGGCGATCGATGGGCGCCGCGCCCTCGCCTTGCTCGATGAGATCGGTGACCGGAATAGCCAGAAAGAATATTATCTCACCGACATTGTCGCGGTCGCGGCCGCGCGCGGCCTTCCCGTGACGGCTGCCATGGCGGGCGAAGACGAGGTCATGGGGGTTAATGATCGGATTCAGCTCGCGGAGGCCGAAGCCATCCTCCAAGCGCGGCTGCGTGAGCAAGCCATGCGCGAAGGCGTGACTTTCGTTGATCCTTCGAGTGTCACCTTGGCTTTCGATACAAAGCTCCGGCGCGATGTTGTTATCGAACCTCATGTAGTATTCGGCCCGGGCGTTGAAGTAGGCGAAGGCTCCCTCATCCGCTCGTTTTCTTACCTTGAGGATGTGACCATTGGCGAGAATGCCATTATCGGTCCTTTCGCGCGGCTGCGCCCGGGAACAAAGCTTGCCCGAGATGTGCACATTGGTAATTTTGTCGAAGTGAAAGCGTCTGAAGTTGGCGCAGGGGCCAAAATCAATCACTTGAGTTACATCGGCGATTCCAAGGTCGGCGCCAAGACTAATATTGGCGCCGGGACCATTACTTGCAATTACGATGGATTCAAAAAATATAAGACAGATATTGGAGAACACGTCTTTATTGGTTCTCAAACTGCGCTCGTTGCGCCAGTGAAAGTTGGCGATGGCGCCTATATTGGTGCAGGGTCGGTCATTACCCGGGATGTAAGCGCGGATGCGCTCGCCTTGACGCGGGCACCAACGATCGAGAAAAGCGGCTGGGCGCAAACTTTCCGCGAAAAAAAGGGAAAGCAACGCGGCACGCTTGGTAAAGAGCCCAATATGGCGGGGGCCTCTACCTGCCACAAAACGGGAGATGGCGAGTAATGTGCGGCATTGTTGCAATACTCGGGGGTCGGCCGGTCGCCTCTCACCTCGTCGATGCCTTGAAGCGGCTCGAATACCGCGGTTATGACTCGGCGGGCATCGCGACGTTGGAATCGGGGCTATTGGTCCGCCGGCGCGTGAGCGGCAAGCTCAAGAACTTGGAAAATCTGCTCGCCAAGGAACCGCTCGGCGGAAACATCGGTATCGGCCATACGCGCTGGGCCACTCATGGCCGGCCGACTGAAAATAACGCGCACCCCCACGTCAGCGATAAAGTGGGGCTCGTGCACAACGGGATTATCGAAAATTTCCGAGAGCTACGCGCCGAACTCAAAGCGAAGGGCCATGTGTTCTCGACGGACACAGATTCGGAGGTCATCGCCCACCTCATCAGCGATGCAATGCGTGAAGGTTCAGATCCAGTCCAGGCTGTCTCGGCAAGCCTGCCGCGCCTCAAGGGCGCATTCGCGCTCGCGCTGATCTTTGAAGGCGAAGAGAACCTGTTAGTTGGCGCGAGCCGCGGCGCCCCGCTCGCCATTGGTTTTGGCGAGGGCGATCGAGAGGGCGAAATGTTTTTGGGCTCCGATGCCCTTGCCTTGGCACCATTTACTCAAGCAATCGCCTATCTTGAAGACGGCGATATCGCGGTTTTAAGGCCTTCATCCGCCACGATTTATGACGCGGCCGGCTTGCCGGCCGCGCGGCAAAAAATCAAATCCGCCGCTTCAGCACTGCTCGTCGATAAAGGGAATTACCGCCATTTCATGGCGAAGGAAATTCACGAGCAGCCAGAAGTGGTCGGCCGCACCCTCGCTCACTATCTCGACATGTCGTCGGGGCGCGCCGAATTGCCCTTCAAGCTCCCGGTCGATCTCAATAAGCTTTCGCGCCTGACGATTTGCGGTTGCGGAACGGCGTATTACGCCGGAGCGACCGCCAAGTATTGGTTCGAAAGGTTTGCCCGGCTGCCCGTCGAAGTGGAGATCGCTTCCGAATTCCGCTATCGCGAGCCGCCGCTTGAACGGGATGGCCTCACCCTATTCATCTCGCAGTCCGGCGAAACGGCCGACACTCTCGCAAGCCTGCGGGCGGTGAAGGCGGCAGGCCAAAAAACGGTGGCGATCGTAAATCAACTGACCTCGACGATCGCGCGAGAGGCCGATATCGTCGCGCCAACTCTTGCCGGCCCGGAAATTGGCGTTGCTTCGACAAAGGCTTTCACCTGCCAGCTCGCCGTGCTCGCGTGCCTTGCCCTCGCTTTCGGCAGAGCCCGCAAGATCATGGATGAGCAGGCGGAGGCAGGCCTTGTCTCTGAACTCATGGCAATACCGGGCCTCATCGCACAGGCGTTGAAATGCGAGGCTTCGATCGAAACTCTCGCGCGCGATATCGGAAAGGTTCGCGATGTCCTCTATCTCGGCCGCGGCACTTCCTACCCTTTAGCCCTCGAGGGCGCGTTGAAACTCAAGGAGATCTCTTACATTCACGCGGAGGGCTATGCGGCGGGCGAGCTGAAACATGGACCGATCGCGCTCATCGATCAGGATATGCCGGTCATTGTCCTCGCTCCGAGCGATGGTCTGATCCTCGAGAAAACCATCTCGAATATGCAAGAGGTCGCTGCTCGCGGAGGACGGCTGATCCTGATCGGAGACAGCTCTCTGTCGCACGTTTTCGCAAACGAAGCCGCTATTATCGTGATGCCGGCTTTCGCCCCTGAATTCAGCGCGATGGTTTATGCCGTGCCGATTCAACTGCTCGCCTACCACACCGCTCTTGTCATGGGCAAGGATGCCGATCAACCCCGCAATCTCGCGAAAAGCGTGACCGTGGAATAGGCCCGCCGCTTTTTAATCGCGCGGCACGCCGCGCGGATCAAATCGCTTATCCAACGAGCCGCGCCGTGACCATGCAGTAGAGCATCGGAATGGAGAGCACGAAATTGGCGCGTGAGGTCAACATGGCAAGGCGGGCGGCACGTGCCTTCGATTCATCGTCCGTCTCAACAAGCCCAAGCGCCTTCTGCTGATTTGGCCAGATAATGTACCAGACGTTAAAAGCCATGATCAGGCCAAGGATGGCACCGGTCACGATAGTCAAGTTCAAAACGGCGGAGCCGCTGAAGAAAACGATGAGGCCAGTCACTACCGTGGCGAGAGCCGCCCAGCGAAACCAGAATAAGGCGGCGGGCGCGATATATTTGCCGATGGCGGGTTTGAGTTCCGCCGGCAGGGCGGGGACAGTGGGTATTTGGACCAAATTGAAATAATAGAGGAGGCCAATCCAGGTAACCCCCGAGATGACATGAAGGACCGTGAAAAACGGCCCAAAGTAGCCGGCGCCAATATCGCCGTGATGATAGAGCAGAATAAGCAGGATCGCTAGGCCAGCGCCAAGACCGATGGCGCGATCCGGCTTCTCAAGCAGATTCGAAATTTTCTCGAGAAGACCCGAAGCGGTTTCACTGATGTCAGCCATGGCAAGCTCCTGAACCCAAGGGGAAGCGGATCCGTTAAGGATCCCAAACCGGCTCTTAACAGTAAGGCTTTAATCTTTTATTGCCAGGGTTGAATTGGGGCTAGCTTGGCGGATGGGACGCAGGGCCTTGCTTTTGGCTCTAATTGTATTAATGTTATAAAACAATAATTGATATCTATAGCCTATAAAAACGGCCCTATTTCTATTTTGTCCATTTCGAAGTGATGCGCCTCGCGAAAAAACTCATTTCGGAGTTGTTTTTTAACCACTTCGCAGCGGCGAGCTGGAAATGGGCCGCTCGCTTTCGAACGATTGCCGGGCAACGAGCAGGCGTCTTTTTAAAAGACCGCAAAGCGGCCGTCGCCGCCGAATTCGCCCTTATCGCGGCCCCCTTTATTTTTTCCATGATGGAAATCTTTCAAAGCGCGCTCTTCGTTTACTACTCCGCTTCGCTCAACTACGCGACCGAATCGGCGGCGAGGCAAGCCCTGGTGGGATCGGTCCAAAACGGCGGTCTCACGGCGACGCAATTTAGGACCAATCTGATCTGCCCTCTGCTGCCGTCCTCGATGACCTGCAGCAATGTCATCATCAATGTGCAGGGCGTGCCGGAAGCGCTCTCGCCCGGCGGCTTTTATGCTTTCGTGAGCAATAACAGCATCGTCATACCGCCCCTCAACAACTCGCAAACATCTTTCTGTCCGGGGACTCCCGGCTCTTATGTGTATCTGCAGGTTTTTTACCCAATGCCACTCATTGGCCCGACTTGGCTGCCGTTTGTAACGACGACCTACCAAGGGCAGTCTGTCAAGCTTGTCTCGGCTTACGCGGCCTTCAAGCTCGAACCCTATCAATCGACCTACACGCCGCCGGCAGGATGCTAATATGCGTTGTGGGCTCGACATCTTGAGTAGATTTATTCTAGCGGCGGCACAACGCGCCAAAGTCTTCGGACGCGCGCGGCAGGCTTTCGCCATCATCGAGTTCGCCCTCGTCCTGCCGCTCCTCGTCACCATGATGCTCGGCTCCGTCGAGGCGGCTCGTCTCATCATCGCCGCGCAAAAAACAACTCAGGTCGCTAGCACGATCGCCGAGATGCTATCGCAAAACAACCCAGGTCAAACTCCATCGCCGAGTCCGGGGCCGCAGGGACAAACAAAGATCTACCCCGTCACCTACCTCGACCTCGATTTTGCGATCTCCTCGACCATGGTGATCTTCCCGCAAGTCCTGCAGGACGCGGCCAGCAAAGGAATTTCTTGGCAAAGCGATATCTCTATATCTATCGCTGGAATTTGCTTTGGGTCGAGCTCAGGGAGCTGCAGCACGAGCTGCACGGCGGCAACCTGCACTTACGCAAACGTCGCTTGGAATAGCGGCCCCAACAAAAGGCCGTGTGGCACTGCGCAGCTATCCGCCCCGGATACGGCCGAGCCGAGCCGCACCGCGCTTCCCACCGATATATTCGCGACATCGCCTGTCTCGGTGATCGCGGTTGACGTCGTCTACAACTATACGCCCGTTTTCGGGCTCGGCATATTTGGAACAATCCCTCTCCGGCGGACCTCTTACCTTGCCCCTCGCAATGCACCGGCGGGCAGCTGGCTCTCTTATAATGTCATTACCGGCGACGATGGTATCGGGGCGGCATGTACAGGATTTTAAGTTTGATAAAGTTATTCATTTTAGGAGGCTTCGAAAATGCGATTTAATGTCAAGCGATCGTTTTACCGCCTTCGCAGCGAGCGGCGCGGCAATGTCGCGATGATTACCGCCCTCAGCATCTTTGGGCTCGTTGGCACGGCGGGGCTCGGTGTCGATTACTACAATGCCTTGGCCCAAAAATCCCGCCTCGATTCCGCCTCGGATGCCGCGGCGCTCGCAGCCATTAACGCGGCCTCGAGCTATATCGCGGCGAACTCCGCAACCCAGACAGACCCGGCCTTGACGGCGGCGGCAATCGCGGCCGGCCAGACGCAGGGAACGAAAGTGTTCAACGCCAATGCCGCCTCGGCCGTCAATAGCACCGTGTCACCGACAGTGAGCGTGACGCGCAGCGGGCAAACCTTTAACGCCACGGTGAGCTACACGAGTAAAGTCAATAACGCTTTCGGACCCCTCTTCGGTTACAAACAATCGACGGTCGACGGGCAGGCCCAGTCAAGCCTCACCATGGCGACCTATCTTGATTTCTACCTTCTCCTTGATGTCTCGGGCTCAATGGGTATCCCGACGGCGCCGGCGGACCAAACAACGCTTGCCGGACTTAATCCTGACAACAAGGACCAATACCCGTCTGGCTGCGTCTTCGCCTGCCATTTCACGCCCGCAATTTGTGATCTTCCACAAAATTATCTCAGTTATCTTTCTGCGCATGGCTCACCGCCGCCACCCTCACAGTGGAGTTCTACTTATACTTCCAGTCAGGCCTGCCAAGGATATACAGTCGCGAGAGCAAACGGGATAGCCCTTCGAGCCGATACCGTGGGTTCCGCCGTGGCTCAGCTCCTCCAGACCGCGGTCAATTCAGAAACTCTCCCGAACCAATTCAGGGTCGGTATATATCCTTTTATCTCGTACATGGGCCAGCTGTACCCGACAAACGGCTCGGCTGTATCCACGGATCTCGTCAGCGCGCAGACAGCCGCTAATACGCTCGGCAGCTTGCTCGAGACGGGCGAATCAGGAACCGCCTATGGCGCCGGCGGCACGCATTTCGAGAATGTTCTTCCCGCAATGAATACCACGATCACGACTATTGGGAATGGCTCGGGCGCGTCGAGCCCCAAGCCGTTTGTTTTCCTGGTGACGGACGGTGCCGACAACAACCAGTATTACACGACATCGACTGGCAGCTGGACAGGATCGCAGCCGCAATTGTTCAATCCGAGCCTTTGCACGACGCTCAAAAATCGCGGCATCACCATTTCTGTTCTCTATATTCCCTACCAGCCCATCACCAATCCCAATCCATCCTTCGCTGGAAACGAAGACTGCAAGGTCAACGCGCTCCTTCCAACGCCGCTTGTTGCCGCTTGCAACGGTGTTTCGCAGAGCTCGCCCTATATTCCGAACATCTTACAGGAGTGCGCTTCGCCGGGTTTCTACTTCTCCGCCTATACGGCGCAGGATATCACCAACGCGATGCAGGCGATGTTCGCGCAATCCCTGGCGGCGGCGCGGTTGACTGAATGATCTCCTCTATGGTGTGAAGGCCTTCGTATCATCTTGCCCTAGCGAGAGAACCGGGCGCTTCCACACCAGAGCACGAGACTATGATCATCCTCTTCGTAGCTACCGCATCTTTCGCGGCGGGTTTTATCAATGCGGTCGCGGGAGGTGGCTCCTTTCTCACCTTTCCAGCGCTCATCGCCGCTGGGCTCCCCGCGATCAATGCCAATGCGTCCAACACTGTCGCCCTATTCCCTGGTCAGATCGCGACCGGGTATATGGCGCGCGACGGACTTGCCGCGGCGGCGGCCGATCACCGCGTGAACGTGCCTATGCTCGCGGCGATCAGCCTCGCCGGCGGATTTTTGGGCGGCCTCCTGCTTCTCGTCACCTCTCAGGCGCTGTTTAGCAAGATTGTGCCCTGGCTGCTTCTCTTCGCGACGGCGGTGTTCGCCGCCGGCAATTTTATGCCCATTGGCGGCAGCCGCTATCGGCTCAACCGGCCAATGATGTTGCTGACGCAAGGCGTGCTCGCCATCTATGGCGGTTATTTTGGCGGCGGCGCCGGCATTCTCATGCTCTCGGCCCTCACCCTTTATGGCCTGCGCGACCTTTGGCTCATGAATAGCCTAAAAATCCTCCTCGTCATGTTGATGAACGCCGCCGCGGTCGTGGCCTTTGTCGCCGCTGGCATTGTCCACTGGCCCATGACGCTGCTTGTCGCGTCGTGTTCGATGATTGGCGGGCTGACTGGGCTGCGCGCGGTGCGGCGCGTACCGGCGCCGGTCGTCAAAGGCTTCGTCGTGACAACGGGACTTGCGCTGACGGTATATTTTTTTATGAAACCTGCCTGATCGGCAAGTTGCAATTTTAGGCACGGGAACGGCGGGCGCTGATGCGGCAGATCTATTTCGAGGGTCATGGCGGTCCGGACGTCATCCGCGTCACTGACGCGCCCGTGCCACGGCCTGGACCTTCGCAAGTATTGATCGAAGTCGTGGCGGCGGGCATCAACCGCCCCGATCTTCTGCAGCGCCAGGGCGCCTATCCTCCCCCTCCGGGCGAGAGCGAGATTCCAGGCCTCGAAATCGCGGGCCGTGTCGTCAGCCGAGGCGAAGAGGTCGCCGATCCGAGGGAGGGCGACGAGGTTTGCGCGCTCGTCGGCTCCGGCGGCTATGCCGAGTCCGCGCTCGCCGAGGCGTCGCTTTGCCTGCCGGTACCAGCGGACGTCGGGACGCTCGCGGCGGCGGGGATCCCCGAGACCTATTTCACGGTTTTCGATAATGTTTTTACACGCGGCAAGCTCGCCGCGGGAGAGACGCTGCTGGTGCATGGCGGATCGAGCGGCATTGGCTCAACCGCCATCCAAATGGCGAAACAATTTGGCGCGCGCGTGATCGCTACAGCCGGCTCGGATGCCAAATGCGCCTTCTGCAAAACGCTCGGGGCGGACGAGGCGTTCAATTACAAAACCCAGGACTTCGTCGAGGAAGTGCGAAGGGTCGCGGGCAAAAATGCCGTGAATGTCGTGCTCGACATGGTCGGCGGGACTTATTTGCAGAAGAATCTTTCACTGATGGCGACCGAGGGCCGTCTCGTGCAAATCGGCTTTCTGCAATCGGCCTACGTCGAGAATTTCGATCTCCGCCCGATCATGCTGCGCCGCCTCACCCTCACCGGCTCGACGCTGCGCGCACGCACGGTCGCGCAGAAGGCGGCAATTGCGGTTGAACTGCGCGAAAAAATCTGGCCGCTTTTGGAAAAAGGTAAGCTAAGGCCCGTTATCCACGCGACTTTTCCTCTCGAGCAGGCGCGCCAGGCGCATGAAATGATGGAATCCTCGTCGCATGTCGGAAAAATCCTGCTCGTGACCGGCAAGTGAGCACGCTTATTCCGGAATGCCGACATGGAGACTCTTATTGCGTTCCATGATCTCGCGGCGCATCTCTTTGCGCATCTTGCCAGCTTCGAAGAGCCGGCGTTCGACTTCCGTCTCGATCGCAAGCGGCGGAACGGGGCATACCGTTCCATCCTCTTTTTTGGCGACCATGGTGAAATAGCACGAGTTGGTATGCCGCGCCTCTTGCGTCGTCAGGTTTTCGGCGATGACCTTGATACCGATTTCCATCGAGGAATGACCCACGTAATTCACGTTGGCCTTGAAGGTGACGAGTTCGCCCACTCGAATCGGTTCTTTGAAAATCACTTGGTCTAGCGAAGCCGTCACGACATAAGTTTTGCAATATCTTGCCGCGCAGGCGTAGGCTACCTGGTCGAGCAGTTTCAAAATCGTGCCGCCATGCACATGGCCAGAAAAATTCGCCATGTCCGGTGTCATGAGGAAGGTCATAAAAAGGGATTTTTCTTGCTTGCGCGGGGGCCCGTTTTCAGCATGTTTGGCTGGTTCCGTCATCTTTGTTCAAGCCCTGGGATCTGGCGATCTCCAAGCTTCTAAAGCAGCAGATGGCGAAGGCAAAGGCAAGCGGGATTGCCTCGGCAAGGTAGAGCCAGAAGCGCCGCTGAAGCCTCCGCGAAAGCTCGCTCCGCCCTTGCCACCTCGCGGCAACTTCCCGGCAACTTGAAAAGGATGAAGCGCGCCACAATCTCAAAACAAGCTTGCTTGCGTCGCTTTTCTAGTCGATTAAAACGGCAACGCCGCCGTTTTTGTACCACTGTGATCGAGCAATCTTCAAAAAGAGCGCCTCCATGCCCGATCTCCCGCCCTTGCTTGCCCTCGATAACGACGATCTTAGTGTCATCGCCGTCAATCTCCAAGATGCTCTCATCCGGGTCGCGGATATGGCGTACTTGCCGCGCGTTCAACGCTTTGCCTTGGTTGCCGCGCGGTTTGATTGGATTGCCTCCGCCGCGGCGAGAAAGGCGGGTCATCCTTGCTGCGAGCGGTGTCATACCGGACTTAATTTCAATCGCGTCTCCAAGGTGTCATGCCTAGGATTTCACCAGAAGGATCGCCATCTTGTGCTCAATCTGTTGGATATCCGCTTCAAGCAAACAGATTCGCCCGCCGGCTATGTGGAATTAGTTTTTTCGGCGGGCAGGGCCCTTCGCCTTTACGTCGAATGTCTTGAGGCGGAGCTGCGCGACCTCGGTATTCGCTGGAAGGCGAAATCGGCGCCTGATCACCAAATCGAAGGCGCGGTGTAAGCGCAGGATGGCGCTCATCTAAACGGGGAGTCTCACCGTGGCGATCGCCAGCGAGGCAATGCCTTCTTCGCGTCCAGTAAATCCCAGGCCTTCCGAGGTTGTCGCCTTGAGCGCGAGGCGGCCTATGTCAATACCAAGGATATCGGCGAGGCTGGCTCGGATCGCATCCCGGTGCGGCCCGATTTTGGGTCTTTCGCAAACGATCGTCGCGTCTATATGGGCGATCGCCCCTCCTCGAGCACTTATCCCTGCCGCGGCGGCTTCCAAAAAAATCCTCGAAGGCGCGCCGCGCCATTGCGGATCGCTCGGCGGAAAATGGCTGCCGATATCGCCATCGGCGATCGCCCCGAGCAAGGCATCGGTAATGGCGTGGCTTAAGACATCCGCATCCGAATGGCCCTTAAGCCCCTGGCGGTGGGGTATTCTCACGCCGCCGAGCCAAATGTGGTCGCCAGGCTCAAAAGCGTGAACATCATAGCCCTGGCCGGTCCTCACATCGGTGAGTTCCCGCATTAGCGTTTCCTCGGCCACTTTAAGGTCCTCGCTTGTTGTGATTTTCACGTTGGCGGACTCCCCCGGAAAAATATGAACACGGTGGCCCGCAAATTCCGCTACGGCGGCATCATCCGGCAGATCGGTGACCCCTTTTGAGGCAGCGTGCCGGTGAGCCTCAAATATCAACTTGAAGTCGAAGGCTTGCGGGGTCTGAACTGAGCGGAGCCGCTCGCGTTCCGCTGTTGAGATAACGATGCCATTTTCGTCAATTTCCTTAATCGTATCCGAAAGGGGGAGGCCTGGGATGGCAGCTCCATAAGCTTCCGCGCCTGCGATTGCGTTTGCCACCAGATCGCCGCTTACGAATAAGCGCGCGGCATCATGGATCAAAACGATTTTCGGGGCGGCTTTTCTGGCCAATAACGCTTCAAGACCGAGCCTGACGCTCGCTTGGCGCGTCGCGCCGCCATAAGCGGGCGCCATGAGCTTGGGATTGTCTTGAAGACCCACTACACTCAACCGATAAAGCTCGGTATCATCCTCGTGGATCACGGGTAGTATAATGGCTGGAGTGGCCCGCGATAAGCTCTCTAGCGTGCGGGCAAGAAGCGGTTTACCCGCGATTTTGCGATATTGTTTGGGGATATCCCCGCCAAGACGAGAGCCTCGCCCAGCCGCGACGGCAATGATAGCTACCCCTAAAGCTGGATTCATAAAGGCGAACGACTCCTAAAAACACGCTTCCTTCCTCATATTTTTTGTTTCCACCGTCAAATCTTATGGCGCATTGACTTTATAATAGGCAGCCTTGCCATTGCCGCGCAGATACAAAAGACTATGATACGGATATGGCGATTATTGCTGAAAATTTAGGCAGCGGCCCACAGAGTGCGCTTCAAGTTGGCGGCATTATGCTTCCTGGCCGGGCCTTCCTCGCTCCTATGGCTGGGGTGACAGATGCCGGCATGCGCCGATTGGCCCATAGGTTCGGCGCTTCCCTTTCCTTTACGGAGATGGTGGCGGCGGATTTCTTCGCTCGAGGTAACTATAAGGCAACGCTTAAGGCTGCATTGGCGGGCGCCGGTCTCGAGGCAGTGCAGATCGCTGGCTGTGATCCTCACCTCATGGCCGAGGCGGCGCGGCTCGCCGAAGCGAATGGTGCCGCCCTAATCGACATCAACATGGGCTGCCCGGCAAAAAAAGTGACCGGCGGGTTTGCCGGCTCGCATTTGATGCGCGATCTCGATCTCGCGGTCGCCATCATCCGCGCCACGGTCGCTGCGGTCCGCGTTCCCGTATCCTTGAAAGTGAGGCTCGGCTGGGACCAGCAAAGGATCAACGCCGGCGAACTCGGGCGGCGCGCCGAGCTCGAAGGCATTGCCATGCTAACGGTTCACGGCCGGACTCGGTGCCAGTTTTTCAGCGGCGGCGCCGATTGGAAGGCCATCGGCGAAGTAAAAGAGGCGGTGTCCTTGCCGGTTGTTGCCAACGGCGATTGCCGGAGCCTGGACGATGCTGTGCGGATGCTTAAGGAGTCGGAGGCGGATGCGGTGATGGTTGGCCGCGCCGCGATCGGGCAGCCCTGGTTTGTTGGCGAGGTCGCTTATCGCTTGAGCAACGGAGAAGCTCGTGGTGGAATTCCTTTGGCGGAACGCCGAGATGCCGCGATCGAGCATTTCGAGACGCTGCTCGAGCTTTTTGGAATCCAGCATGGAGTGCGCCATGCCCGTAAGCATCTTTCGGCTTACGCCCGGCTCGTTTCAAGGGAGGAGGCCTCCCCTTATCGCGATAGCTTGGTGAGGCTTGAATGCCCGCGCGCCATTAGAACGCTGCTGCGCCAATTATTCGACCAATCCCTCGCAATGGAAGCTGCTTGAGCGTGCCCCCGCTTCCTAAAGACCCGGATCGCATGGCGGACGCGACCGATCAGACCGATGCGGTCAAGCTGCTCAACGCGCTCCCCCATCCCGTTATCGCCGTTCAGGCACGTGGAGAGATTTCGAGCGCCAACGCCGCGGCGGAAATTTTCTTTGGCATGAGCCGGGCCGTGCTCCATCAGCAAAAGCTCATGGATCTCGTCATCAAAGGGTCTCCCCTGCTCGGGCTCGTCGAAAAGGTGGCCGCGCATGGGGCGGCAATCAATAAATATCGAGTCGAGCTGGCCCTCGTCAGGCCGCAAGAAAAGCGTTTGGTCGATGTTTTCGTTGCTCCCCTGACGGATGAAGCCGAGGGGGTCGTCGTCATGCTTCAGGAGCGCGCCCTGTCCGAGAAAATCGAAAGGCAGCTTGTCTATCGCGCCGCTAGCCGGTCGGTCGCGGCCATGGCTTCCGTCCTCGCGCACGAGGTGAAAAATCCCTTATCTGGCATAAGGGGAGCGGCGCAGCTGCTCGAAGCCGAGGTGAGTGATTCCGACCGGGCACTGATCCAACTCATCTGCGAAGAAACCGATCGAATCGTTAAGATTGTCGATCGCATGAGCGCTTTCTCCGAAAAGCGGCCGCTAATCCAGGAAAAAATCAATATTCACGTAGTGCTCGACCACGTCAAAAGGATTTCCCAGGCGGGCTTTGCCCGGCATATCCGCTTTGTCGAGAATTATGATCCTTCCCTGCCCTCGTTGCTTGGCAATAAGGACCAGCTGATCCAAGCTTTTCTAAATCTCGTGAAAAACGCCGCCGAAGCAATCGGTGAAGCCCGCGATGATGGCACGATTGAGCTCTCGACCGCCTTCCGGCCGGGCGTTCGCCTTCAGATGCCCGGCCTCGATAGCCCGGTGAGTCTACCCCTTGAATTTTGCGTGCGGGATAACGGCTCGGGTGTCGCGCCGGAGCTCTTGCCTCATTTGTACGATCCCTTTGTAACGACGAAGGCAACCGGAACTGGCCTGGGGCTTGCTTTGGTGGCTAAGATTATTGGCGATCACGGCGGCACCATCGAATGCGAATCCTCGCCTCGGCGGACAATCTTCCGCATTCTCATGCCCGCCTACGGCAAGGCAAGCGGCGAAGGTTGAGGCTTCCTGCGGCTGAGTCGAGCCAGCGACATCCGATTTTCGAAAGCAAAATGGCTAGTTAATCGCCGAAGGGAAGGTCGAGCCGAATGAATAGCAACAGTATTCTCGTCGCAGACGATGATACCGCCATCCGGACCGTCCTTAGCCAAGCCCTCTCGCGCGCGGGTTACCAAGTCCGCGCGACCGGAAATGCGGCAACCTTGTGGCGCTGGGTGGAGGCGGGAGAGGGCGATCTCGTCATCACGGATGTCGTCATGCCGGATGAGAACGCGTTCGAGCTGCTTCCAAAGATGAAAAAATTGCGGCCCGATCTGCCGATCATCGTCATGAGCGCCCAAAACACATTCATGACCGCGATCAAGGCTTCCGAACGCGGCGCGTACGACTATCTGCCAAAACCCTTCGATTTGCGCGAGCTCGTTTCCATCGTTGGGCGGGCCATGTCCGAACCAAAAAGCCGCGGAGGTGGCGTGCCGCGCCCCGAGCTCGATAGCATGCCGCTTGTTGGACGCTCGTCCGCCATGCAGGAGATATACCGAGCCTTGGCGCGCCTCATGCAGACCGACCTCACGGTGATGATCATGGGGGAATCGGGTACCGGCAAGGAGCTCGTCGCCCGCGCCCTGCATGATTATGGCAAGCGCAAAAAAGGGCCGTTTGTCGCCATCAACATGGCCGCCATCCCCCGCGATCTCATCGAGAGCGAATTGTTCGGTCACGAGAAGGGAGCTTTCACCGGGGCCAACCAGAGGTCCGCCGGCCGCTTCGAGCAGGCCGAGGGCGGCACCCTTTTCCTTGATGAGATCGGCGATATGCCGATGGAGGCGCAGACCCGGCTTTTGCGCGTGCTTCAGCAAGGCGAATACACCACTGTTGGAGGGCGCACGCCGATCAAAACGAACGTGCGCATCATCGCCGCCACAAACAAGGATCTTAGCGACCAAATCCGCCAGGGGCTGTTCCGCGAGGATTTGTTCTTCCGCCTCAACGTCGTGCCTTTGCGGCTGCCGCCCCTGCGCGAACGGCTGGAGGACATCAGCGACCTCGCGCAGCATTTTTTTGCCCTCGCGGCGGCCGAGGGTCTGCCGCTCAAACGGATCGAGCCCGAGGCCGTCGAACGGCTCAAGCGATACCGCTGGCCCGGCAATATCCGCGAACTCGAGAACCTCACTCGCCGTCTCGCCGCCCTCTACCCGCAAGAAACCATCACCGCGCAACTCGTTGATATGGAACTGGGCGTCCTCCCCCCGGCCTTTGGCGGGCTGCCTCAGGAGAGCGCAGGCGGCAAGGCCCAGCCCGATGGCGGAGAAGAGCCGCGAACGCTCGCGACGGCGATGGAGCAGCGGCTTTCCGAGCTCTTCAATGCCAACGGCGGAAGCCTGCCGCCGCCTGGCCTCTACCACCGCATCCTGCGCGAGATGGAATATCCGCTCATTACGGCGGCGCTTGCCGCAACGCGCGGCAATCAGATCAAGGCGGCCGAACTTCTGGGCCTCAACCGCAATACACTGCGCAAAAAAGTCCGCGATCTTGACATCCGCTGGGTGCGCTCTCCGCGCTAATTGATGTTGTAAGATTCTCAGACGTAATCGGACGAGATTGGCCGACGAAGCAAATCGCGCGGGTTCAAAAGCCGCTAAACGATCAGCTTGCGAAGAAAGACGAGCAGAACGCTGCTCCTAACTGTCTCGTCCCGTCGTCTAACGGCGGCTTGGATTAGGCCTGAACGTCTAGGGTCTTCTGGCAATATTTTTTCGTTCATTGGGCAGGCGCGGCCGCGCCACCCCTATCCTTGCCCGGAGTTGGATCTCACGCATTCGAGCGCGCCGAGCTTTTTCATCTCCGCCCGCAGGCGCTCAAAGGGCTCTGACGGTTCGCGTGAAAGGTCCGGGCCCTCCTGTGACTTGGTTTCCTCCGCTTGCGTGCTTTGGGGTTGCGCAATGGGCTCGGCGGTGATCTCTACCGCCGGGGTTTCCATGATATCATCGACACTGAGATATTTGCGGTTGCGCGGGAGAAGTCCCCAGACTTCCTGGCCGCCCGCCGTCAGCCGGACGGCTCCGGCGCGAACAAGGATTTTCCGCAGCTCATCGTCGGTGAAGCCGCCCAGGTGGTATTTGAGCGAGCGAAAACTGCGGTATAGGCTCTTGCGGTCGCAGAGCAACGCGTGCGCCACGCCTTCCGCGATAAACCCGGGGTTTTTAGGCCGCTTGGCGAGGAACACGATCATGAGAGCGGCGCATAAGAACGACGCGCCAGCGATGATTGCGGCACTATATGGAACCAAAAGCCATTCCATCGGAGCTCACCCCAACAGTTTTCTAAAAATCGTTAGAAAAACATTAGAGAGAGATGGTTAAGGCTTTGTTGCCGGGGACGTACCGCCTTGCCGGCGCCACGCTCTTCATCGGCCAGCCGGTTTCACCACAAATGCGCCGCCAAAAACCTCCGCGCCGCCTTGAATTTCGTAGGCGTACCGGCCGTCCTTGTAAAAAAGATTGACCTTTTCGCCATCGCTGAGGCGAAAGGCAAAACCGCCCTTATCGAGCTTTTGATCGCCATCGAGCAGCATGTTATCATTCCAGCCGGGTGGCGAGCAGCAAGAATGAGGCGGCTCTAGTCCCGTGATCGCCACGTCATTCCACGCGCCAGACAAAGCCATGATCGGGAAGCCTGGCGCGCTGGACGCCGCAGTGGTCAGTATGCCGGAAGCGGTGACTTGAGTCTCATTATTATTGTACGACCAATTCCATCGCCTCTCATCGCCGAGCACCCCAAGCGGGAGTGCCGCGAGCGCTGCCGCCGCGGCGGCTCTCAAGAGGCGCCTTCGAGGCGCCCTTTTATCATCACCAGCCAAAACCAAAGCCGGGATAAGGATAAGGGTAGGGATAATAAGGGTAGGCATAGCCATAGTAAGGATAGGCGTATCCGCCATAGGGGTAACCCCAACCGCGCCGGTAGTAGCCGCGGCGGCCATAACCATAATAGCCGCGGCCATAGCCACGGCGGTAATACGCCTTTCCAACCGGCGTTGGAGCTGCCGCTTTGAGAGCTGCCGTTTCACCGGGGAGAGGCGCCGCCTCTGTCATGTCGAGGCTCGCGAATGTCATAGCGGTAGCAAGGCCAAAGGCTGCCACCCGTCCCATCCCGTTAGCATACTTCATAGCGTCTCCTCTTTTGCTCATAGCCTGATGGCGTCTCGTCGATGGCGCTTAGCATAAGCTGGGTGAGAGCAATAGCAAGCCGGTCCGGAAGCCATGATAAATGGCCTGTTTGCGTCCAGAAAAACTTTCCAAAAAATAGTTGTTAATCGGGTCTTAACAACGGACCGATGTTTTTCCACATCGCTGCTTTTTGGGAGTGCCATGAGAGTTTTTTTCCTAATGCGAGGCGCCGCCGCAAAGCATTTACTCACCCTGCCCCTCCTTGCGCTCGCGCCGGGCATGCCGCACGCCGCGCCCCTCGCCTATGTAGGCAACAAGCTGCTGGCTCTCTGACCCTAACGACGGCAACGGGCGTGGCGTGCGGCGGGCACAGAAGTTCGGCTACTTCTCATAAGAATCGGCGATGAGCCGATCGAGAAGGCGGACACCGAAGCCAGACCCCCAGCTTTGATTGATTTCGGTCGAGGGAGAGTTCATTCCCGTTCCCGCAATATCGAGGTGGGCCCAAGGTGTGTCTTTGATGAAGCGCTGCAGGAACTGGGCGGCGGTAATCGAGCCGGCATGGCGGCCGCCAACATTTTTCATATCGGCGAATTTGGAGTCGATCAATTTATCATAGGCGGGGCCGAGCGGCATCCGCCAAAGCTTTTCGCCCGTCGCTGTCCCAGCGGCGAGAAGACGATTGGCAAGCTCGTCGTTATTGCTGAAAAGTCCAGCATGCTCATGGCCGAGCGCGACGAGGATCGCGCCTGTCAAGGTTGCAAGATCAATAATGAAGGCGGGATTGAATTTTTCTTTAACATACCAAAGCAGATCGGCAAGAACCAGGCGGCCCTCGGCATCGGTATTAATGATCTCGATCGTCTGGCCCGACATGGATTTGACGATGTCTCCGGGGCGCTGCGCGTTGGGGCCCGGCATGTTCTCGACGAGACCGATCACGCCAATCGCGTCGACCTTGGCCTTCCGTTCCGCAAGGGCTTGCAGGAGCCCCATCACGCAAGCGGCTCCGGCCATGTCGCCCTTCATATCCTCCATTCCGGCCGCTGGCTTGATGGAGATGCCGCCGGAATCGAAACACACGCCTTTGCCGACGAAGGCGAGAGGCTTCTCTTTGGCGGCGCCATCTTTCTTGTGCTTTCCGCGCCAACGCATACAAACAATCCGGCTCTCGCGGCTAGCACCTTGCGCCACGCCGAGCATAGCCCCCATGCCAAGTTCGCGCATATCGGTGTTTGTCAGCACCGTGACCTCGATGCCATGGCTCTTGAGGGCCACGGCGCGTTTTGCGAACTCTTCGGGGTAGAGAATGTTGGCTGGTTCGTTGACGAGGGAGCGAGCGGTAAGAACGCCGCCGATGACCGCTTCCTCTTGTTTCACCGCGCGGCGGACGGCGGCCGGATCCTCGACGGCGAGGCGAATATTGGCGGAAGAGACCTCATCGTCATTTTTCTTCTTCGTTTTGTAGAGATCAAATCGATATGCGCGAAGACGCAGGCCCGCCACGAAATCGGCTACTGCTCGCGCCGCGTCAATCGGTGCCTCCGGAAAATCGAAAACGATGGTGGCGCGTCCGGCTCGACTTAATTTCCCGCCCGCGAAACCGCCAAGGCTCGCATAATCCTCGGGTTTGGCGGGGCCATTTTTCTCCGCTGGTGCATCATTTTTGCTTGCGCCCGTGCCGATCACGATGAGCCGCTCGGCGTTGAGCCTCGCCGGCGCGATGAGATCCAGCGTCGTGAGGGATTTTCCCTTAAACTGAACGGCAGCCGCCGCTTTTTTTATTAGCGCTACCCCCTCGCCGCCGAGGAGCCGGGTGGTCGCTTTGCCAAGGGCGAGCTCTTCTTCTGCGAAAATAACGAAAGTTCCGAATTCCTCTTTTTCGGCCGGAGCAGCGGTGAGCGCCGGAATCGCGCCAAGCCCAATGATTTCTATTTTAACTGCTCCTTCCATAGGGTCCCAGTTCTCCATCCGATTTGTTTATTTTGGCTGGCGTTGCTTACGATTGAATATGGCCGATCCGCAAGAGGATGTTGCAAATCAAGGCCTGGAACCCCGAAAACGCGTGGGACGCGATAGGGCTTAGTCGAACCTTTGTCTCTAGGTCCCGAGCAGAGAGATTGTTATATGTGAAGAGGCAGTAACTGGCTTGGCTTGCATAACTGCCTTGGCCTTCATAATGGGTTATCCCATTTAGGGCTGGCCTCCACCCCACTCTACAAGGCTATATGAAAGTTGGTGCGCCGAAGGCTGCGTCTACCCAGACTTCAAAGCTCAACTCGCCGCAAAGCCAAACGAACAGAATGACCTTTGAAGTCCCTGAATATTTGCTATTCAGCCGCCGCCATAACTTCCGGAGCAGCTTGCCGGCATAGCTCGTTCCACAGTAATCAGTTGACTTGACCCCCGAATTCATACCAATAAATTAGGTGATTGAGTAATTAGGCTACTTATCCCCAGGCTATCTGATAACCCTAATCTCAAAAGAGTTGAATACCGGGTCAGCGGGAATCACTAGGGGAAAACTCAATCATCGCCGAAAAGGCGAGTGACAACGGTAAGTTATGAAAGTAAGCAGCTAATCATGAAAACCTCAATCGACCATATCCGAGATAAAATAGCCGAGCTGGAGGGCAGGATTGCCGCTCTTCGCATCGCCGAGCATGAACTCGCCGCCGCCGTTGGTGTGCCGGCAACGGTAAAGAGAGCAAAAGGGAGCGCCAAGGGAAAGGCCCGCGCCAATGGCGGAGGCTCGGAGCCACGTCAAACCGTTGGCGGCGCCATTACAGATGTTCTCGATCAACATGGCGCGTTACCTCTCGCTGAGCTTGCCGAACATATCAGGTCCGGCGGGCGGGATGTCAGCAGCGGCACGCTTTCAAATACCTTGCAAACCATGAAGAAGCGGGGAGCGGTGAAGAGCGGCGGCGGCAAATGGATGCTGGCGAAGGCCAGCCGAAAGCGCGCCGAAGCATAAAGGCCGTGAGCTAAGGTGCCGGTCCCGGCGTTAAAGCCGCGCCGGCAGCGAAGCTTTCATCGAAAGCACGCTTGAAAGCCGTTAGAGCTTCGGCTTTTGTAGAAACAACGCTGTCGTCGGTGCGAAGCAAACGCCCGTCGAACTGGTAGCTGCTGCCGTGCATGGCGGGCATGCCATGGCGCTTGGCGCGTACCTCAACATTTGGCTTGCTGGCAAGCTCATCGAAGTTTTGCGGCAGCTTTGCATCCGAGAGGGGCGCGCCGACAAGATAGACGCGGATTTTCACACCTCGATCCGCCGCGCGTATGAGCGCCTGCACGATATTCCAATCTCTCAGCGAATACGTCGCCATATCAATTTCGCGCGAAGCCTGATCGATTAATGAGTCCTCCGGCACCGTTGTTTCCGCAACTGCGAAGATGGCCGCAAAAGAATCTGGCTCCTTGGTTGCAAATGCCGCCGGGTTTACAAACATCCAAACTATAAGGGGCAGGGCCTTCATCGACCGACCTATAAGGCTCGAAGCAACACAACCCGACGAGCAAAGTATTTAACCGGCTTATCGGGGTGCGCCACAACCGCAAGATGCCGAAATGATACGCTAAGCTTTAGAAGTACCCAATTATATCACGACCCGAGCAGTATGCCGTTGGCGCGATTTTCGGCTGAAAAGGCTGCGCCATTGGAGAAGCTGTCGGGGAACCTTTTTCCAAACTGAGAATCTAACCTCCCTGAAAAGGGATCAGCCGTGAAGTCCTCACCAGAAGTTGCCGCTTCCTATAATGACATTGAGCTTGTTCGGCGCGCGCTTGCGCGCGACGACGCGGCGTTCCGAATGATAATGGAAGCCCATAACCGCCGACTCTATCGCATTGCGCGAAGCATTACCAAAAACGACGATGATGCGGAAGATATTGTGCAAGAAGCCTATATCCGTGCCTTTAGGCACCTCGCCTCTTTCCGCGGCGAATGCTCCCTCTCGACCTGGCTTTGCCGTATTACCATCAATGAGGCGGTGGGGCGAATGCGCCGCGAACGGACCATGGTCCATGAATTTTTTGGGGCCCTACCGGCCAAATCTCAAATTATCAAATTTCCTCGCACGAATGAGTCCGGCGATCCGGAAAAAACGATGGCACAAGATCAGATTTTGCGCCTCGTCGAAAGCGCGATTGATAGGCTTCCCGAGAAATTCCGGGTGGTGTTCATGGCGCGCGTCATCGAAGGCCTGAGCACGGAAGAAACAGCGGATCTCTTTCACCTGCGGCCCGAAACCGTGAAAACGCGCCTGCACCGCGCAAGGCGGCTGATCCGCGACGAGATCGAGAATCGAATCGGTCCTCACCTTATGGATGCTTTCCCTTTCGCAGGCAGCCGCTGCGCGCGTATGACCGATGCCGTTCTTCAGCGGGTGATCACTTTCAAGTAATCCCCAGTTTTTTCGGTTTCCGATTCCCGTATTCGCTCAAGTACAGCGAGCGGCTTGCCGGCCACCTGCCGGGAACGTTTTCGTAAAAGCGCCATCTAATACCGGCCAACAAGCGCAGGCGTTCATAACGCAGCGCAACAAAGAGGAGAAGTCTCCCATGCTTATTCGGCTTACGACACCAATTGCGGCGATCTCCCTGCTAACCGGTGCGGCTCTCGCGGAAGCCACGGGAAAACCATCAGACCCGCAGATTGCCCACATAGCCTATACGGCGGGGCAACTCGATATAGAGGCTGCCAAGCAAGCTCTTGCAAAGTCAACCGATAAGGATGTCCGCGCCTTCGCCGAAGGAATGATCAACGACCACACCGCCGTAAATAAACAAGCGCTAGATCTTGTGAAAAAACTCAACGTGACGCCGGAAGACAACGATACCAGCCGGGCTTTGAGTAAAGCGGCAGCCGAGCATCGAGAGGCATTTTCAAAACTCAATGGCGAGGCTTTTGATAAAGCTTATGTCGATAACGAAGTCGCCTATCACAAAACCGTGAACGGCGCGCTCCAATCAACGCTTATTCCATCCGCCAGCAATCCTGAGCTCAAGAGTCTGCTGGAGACGGGACTCAAAATTTTTAAAGGGCACGAGCAGCATGCGGAGCAGGTCGCTTCAACGCTGAAGTAGTCCTGGGCGGCGGTTAGATTTCTTTTTGCTGGTAGCCAAGCCTGGCGTTGAGCGCTTGGATGAGTTCGGCGGCGGCTTCCGGGAGTGGCGTGCCAGGAGGGAAGATCGCCGCGACACCCGCGCTCTGGAGTGCGTCGTAATCTTGCGGCGGGATCACCCCGCCGATAACAATCAAAATATCGGAACGGCCTTCTCCCGCAAGCGCCGCGCTCAGTTCCGGCATGAAAGTCAGATGCCCGCCGGCGAGCGAGGAGACACCGATGATGTGCGCGCCGGACGCTGCGGCGCGCCGCGCCGTTTCTTCCGGCGTTGCAAAAAGCGGCCCGGCCGTAACCTCAAAGCCGAAATCCGCCAGCGCCGATGCGACGACTGCTTGACCGCGATCGTGGCCATCCTGCCCAATCTTTGCAACAAGCATGCGAGGCGGCCGCCCCTCATTCTCGACGAACGCCTCGACCAGGTTTTTGACACGTAAAACCGCGTCGTTGTTTATGCCGGCTTCCTCGGCATAAATCCCGGTGAGGATTGAGGGAGAGTCCTTGTGCCGCCCAAAAACTTGCTCGAGCGCAAAGGACATCTCGCCAACCGTAGCGTTTGCTTGCGCGGCGGAAATAGAAAGCTCGAGAAGATTGGCGCCGCCGCGAGCGCCCTCGCGCAACTTCTCGAGGGCAGCCCGGGCGCGGCCATCATCGCGCGCCGCTTTAAGGCGAATAAGCTTCGCAATCTGGTGTTCCCGCACTTTGCTTGTATCGATGCGCAGGACATGCAGCTCATCCGCAGCGGGCGAGATGTATTTATTGACTCCAATGACGGCTTGCGCCCCGCTATCGATTCTGGCTTGTGTCTTGATCGCCGCTTCCTCGATCCTTTTTTTTGCAAGCCCGCCAGCAATGGCTTTCGTCATGCCGCCCGCTGCTTCGATTTCCTCGATATGAGTGAGCGCCTTGGCGGTAAGCGAGCGCGTAAGATTTTCAACATGGTAGGACCCGCCCCACGGGTCGATGATACGCGTCGCGCCGCTTTCTTGCTGCATTAGGAGCTGAGTATTGCGGGCGACGCGGGCGGAAAAATCGCTTGGCAACGCCAGCGCTTCATCAAGCGCGTTGGTATGCAGGGATTGCGTCTGGCCCGCGACCGCCGCCATCGCCTCGATCTGCGTGCGGATGATGTTATTGAATACATCGCGAGCGGCAAGCGACCAGCCCGAGGTTTGTGTATGCGTGCGCAGCAGTAGGGACTTCTGGGAGCGCGGATTGAAAGCGCTCATCAGCTTTGCCCATAAAAACCGCGCCGCTCGAAGCTTTGCAATTTCCAAGAAAAAATTCATGGAAATACCGAAGAAGAAAGAGAGCCGAGGAGCAAAGCGGTCAACATCGAGCCCGGCGCTCAGCCCGGCGCGCACATATTCGAGGCCATCCGCAAGCGTATAGGCGAGTTCGAGATCGGCTGGCGCGCCAGCTTCCAGCATATGGTAGCCCGAGATGGAGATCGGATTAAACTTCGGCATATGCCGCGCGGTAAAATCGAATATATCGGAGATGATCCGCATCGAGGGCTCGGGCGGATAGATGTATGTGTTGCGGACCATGAACTCCTTCAAAATATCGTTTTGCATCGTGCCAGAAAGGCTGCTCAAAGCCGCGCCCTGCTCTTCCGCCGCCACGATATAAAGCGCGAGAATGGGCAGAACCGCCCCGCTCATCGTCATGGATACCGAGATCTGCGAAAGTGGAATCCCGGCAAACAGCGCCCGCATATCTTCCATCGAGTCAATGGCGACGCCGGCCATGCCAACATCGGCCGAAACCAAAGGATGGTCAGAATCATAGCCGCGATGGGTTGGCAGATCGAAGGCGACGGACAACCCCTTTTGCCCGCCGGCGAGATTGCGCCTGAAAAAGGCGTTCGAATCTTCGGCGCTCGAATAACCCGCGTATTGGCGGATCGTCCATGGCCGCGCCGTATACATCGCGGGATATGGGCCTCGAACGAAGGGAGGGATGCCCGGAAAGCCGCCGGCAGTCCTCCTCGTCCCCGGCGCATCGGGCCCGGGTACCGGCGCCTCCTTGAACGTCAACGTCGAAAAATCAGGGACCCGGCTCATCACAGCAGCAAGCCTTTCTGGAGATGCCCGAGAGATAACGGCAACCGGCCGGCAAGCGTTTCAATGAGCCGGCATCACCCAATAAGGCCGAAAGGCGAGCGTAATTTAGCCTTGCCGCTTGGCCCGCCAATAGCCGTTGCACCCCATCGTTGGTGAAGTCCACGTGCCGGAGCCCACGCCCTTGGTGAGCTTGCCCGTCGCTCGTGCCACCTGGCCAAGCCGCTCGAAGGCGAGGTCCACTTTTCCCGCGTGAACGCGGCCGGAGGCTTCCATCGCTGTCTCGCCGGTAGAAGATACGCGGCCGCCGGAGACAGAGATTGTCCAAAGGTAGCTCTTGTCGCAATCGCCCTGCCGCGTCGTGATGTAAACCGCATAGGTTCCATCGAAATCCTGCGCCGCTGCCAAGGCCTCTTGCGCGCGCCCGCTATCCACCGCCGCCACTCCCATCGTGAGGGCTACCATAAGACAAAACTCGTTCCTTAGGGTCATGCTACTCATCCCCTGCGCTATTTGATTTTTTATGTTTTTTCGCATTCGACCAGCACGGCCGTTGCATCTCTCAGAATAGCGAGGGCATTGCGCTTTGTCCAAGTCAAATCGACTTCATTAAACTTGAGCATAGTCGCTGATGCGCCTTCCGCCTCCGCTTCGACGAGGTAGATCGCGGCCGCGCCCGCGCGAACGAGGCTCGTGGCTGTTTCGCGATACTGGCTTAAGGTGGCGCTGGTGCGGGCGAATAAGCAGGCGATGTTGCAGCCGCTCTCTCGCCACGCTTCAACGGATGCAATTTCCACGGCTTCGATGCCCACGATTGCGAAAAGGCCCGCCGCATAAGCGCACGCGGCGGCACCCTCCTGATCCCCGAGCCGAACCAGCGAAATTTTAGGCCGGTGCCCGGTGATTTCAAACCGTCTCTCGACCGCATCGCGCAGCGCCTCGAAAGGCTCCGCGTCCCGCCGCGCCCGCAAGGCGAAGTTTTCTAACTCCTCCCCACCTTCTTCTTGGGCCAGCGGCGCCTCGGCCAGAACGTTAACAGGGGTCTCGGCGAGGAGCGGGAATGCCGTCACGCCGGTGATCGGGCGCGAAAGATGAGCGATGGCCGCGCGCCGCGCCGCCGCAGCCTGCCCAATCTCATTCTGCGGCAACCCGCCGCGCAGGGCGGAAATCATTCCGCCCGCCGCCTCGAATTTCTGGAATAGCGCCCACGCCATGTCGCACAACTGATCCGTCAGCGCCTCGAAAGTACCGGCGCCTTGGGCGGGATCAGTGACTTCCTCAAGGTGGGATTCCTCGACGAGAATGGACTGGATATTGCGGGCAAGCCGCCGGGCAAAGTCGTCCGGCAGGCCACGCGCCAAAGTAAACGGCAGGACCGTAATGACATCAGCGCCAGCGGCCGCCGCCGCGAAGACCGCGATGGTGTTGCGCGAAATATTGAGGAAGGGGTCATAGCGTGTCAGCATGCGATAGGAAGTTTCGGCATGCAGGCGAATTGGCCCCGGGCTCAACCCGCAAAGCTCTTCCACCCGGGCCCAAAGCCGCCGAAAGGCGCGGTATTTTGCAAGGGTCAGATGCTCGTCGACATCGGCGGCAAGCAGGAAAGCAATCTGTGCACGTGCTTCTTCGAGCGTAACCCCCTCCGCCTCCAGCATGCGCAAATAGGCGACGCCCGCCGCGATGACGCAGGCAAGTTCCTGGGCTTCGCCGGCCCCCGCATCATGATAGGGGCGCCCATCGGCAAGCAAAAGATGCCCGGCAAATCCGGCTCCCCGCAGGGAGGCACGTAACTCCCGCCAGCCGTGCTCCGGAGGACGAGCGGTCGTGCCTGTGTGTACAAAGTGTCCGATCGGGTCGATGCCGAAATCGACGTCAAGGGGTGCCGAGGTCAGGCGGCGCCGCCGCGCCAATTCCGCGAATAGCGGCGCCAATGAAAGCGCTTCTATTCCCGCATCGAGGCGAAGCGGGATGCGATCAAGGTCGATTCCTTTGAGCGCCGCATCGAGGTCACGCGCCTCTCCAATTCTAACACCAAACCCGCGGGCCGCGGGCGCCATCGAAACGGTTAGAGTGAGGGCATTTGCGCCCCCCTCGAGATCGGCTCTCGCCATGCGACTGGCGATCTCGGGATCTGGATGGTCCATCCGCTGAGCGATCCGCCAGCGACCGGTGTTCTGCCGCTCCGCTCGCGGCGTCTCGCTTTGTAAAGACACATAAAGCGGCGCGATCTCTAGCCCTTCAAACGTCCTCGAAATCAAGCTCGTGAATGGCTTGCCGCCCAATGCTTCTTCGATGAGGCGCCGCCATTGCGCTTCTGTCGCGACGGGGAAGGCGCTGACATTTTCAGTGTCGGACATTGACCGCCCTTGCTCACGTGTTCGGGAGCTCGGGCATTTTTCTTGGAATACCAGCCTTGCCGAGCGGGCATTCGAGCGCCCGGTCCCAATTACCTAAATTGGCCGCGGCCTCATAGGTGCTCTGCAAGAACTCGAGCAGCGTTTCATCCGGAGTGCGGGCCGCCCGCACGGCGCCGTAGGGAAGAATAAACTCGTGCAAAGCCTCGCTGTAGAAGGCAGCCTCCGGCCGGACGGTTGCCGCGCTAAAACCTTTCGGTTCGGGGTAGGCGTAGGAATAAAAGGCGGGGTAGTCGATCGCTCCGCTGCCGGGCCAAAAGCCGGCACTCGAGACCTCATCGGAGTAGGCTTCGCAGACGACCTCATCCGAAAGGTTTGGAACGCCGCCCGGATGGCGAGGCGCACGTCGACCAGAAAATCGCGTCACGGCGAGATCAAAACTGCCCCAGAAAAAATGGACGGGGCTGCATTTTCCGATGAAGCCAGAACGGAAGATTTTGAATACACGGTCGGCCTGCACAAGGACTCTCCAGAAGCGATGCGCAAATTGCGCATCGTAAGCCGCGTGCGTGCGGTCCTCGCTAAAGCGAATGGCGTTTTCAATTTCATTAGGGATCTCGCTGAATTTTAGTCCTATGTTGAGGTCGGCCAGCCCTGACATCACGGTGGCGTAGAAATCGGCGACCGTTTGCGGGGCGAGGTGCATTTGCCATCTTTCGCCATCGCTCGTTTCAATGAGCAGCAAATGATCGATGAAATCAAAATCGATTTGGAAAATGCGCGTTTCATAGGGGATTGGCGATGTCGTGAGCCCACGCGCCGTGACATAGAGCGTCACATTCCAGGAATGATTGAGCCACGGGGTTTGCGAAAACCGGATTTTTCCGACGATTTGAGTCCATAAATGAAGCGTAGCGTAGGTGTCACGCCAGCTTTCATAGGGAAGATCGGGCCATGTTTCTTGATCGTTTCCGGGCGCTGCCATGGGAGCCTCCTCAATCCTAGCCCCAACATCGTCCGCGGGGGCATGGCGTACAGGGTTTGATGGGCGGCTATACCTCTATGCCGAGCTCGCTCCTTCAGATGGCGCTTTCAATACGCCGGTCGGGTATAAACCACAAAATCGCAACGGCGATGTAAAGAGCTAATGCGAGCCATGGCTGAACGAATGCAACACCCATACCTACGATGTAGGCGGCGAGCGAAATTTTCTCCTTAAGTTTCGATCCAACCGCGCCCGCTAGCGTCGAATCAAGGCCATTGCAAGCAATCAGCGCCCGCTCGAGCATAAGATAACCAACCGCCGCCATGGCCAATATAAATCCATATCCGGCGGTAGGCAGGCTGGCGAACCCAGTTTCCTCCATCCAGCGGATCACAAAAGGCACCAGGGAAAGCCAGAACAGCAAAAACAGATTCGCCCATAAGGCCCGGCCATCAACCCGCTTGCTTGCCTGCAGCATATGGTGATGGTTATTCCAAAAAATAGCGATATTGGTATAACTTAAGCCATAGGTGATGAATATAGGCAGGGAAGCCGCGAGATCGGTAAGGCCAGCGCCCGCTGGCGCTTTCATCTCTAGAACCATCACGGTAATGATGACGGCGATCACGCCATCGGTGAAGGCCTCGAGCCGACCCTTATGCACGCTTGCGTTGTCCCAAGATGAGGCTGCGGAGGCATTACTTTGCAGCCGCAACCACGAATTTTTGCATGAATGGCCCAATATCCTTGCGCGGCGCCCGCGATGCCCGGGTGCAATTCATCGCGATATGCGATTGGCTGAACATCGATGCGAGGACGACGCCATCAGGGTTCGTTGCACACGCATAATCGAGCAGCATCTCGCTCGCCATGAAGGGAGGGCCGTAAGCGAGCTGCGAGGCGAGCGCGCCAAGGCGCCCGCCATCGCTGACGAGGAGATGAGACAGGCGTTCGTAGCCGCCCATGCCAAACACGCCATGCGTGACGAAGAACATTCTTGGGTCGCCAAGCGCGCCCTTAACGCGCGCGAGCGATTGCGTGAATGGATTATCGCCAAGCTGAGCGATCTTATAGATCTCCGATATCCTTGCGCCTGCTATAACGGCATCGGCCGTCCCGGCGATCGAAACCGCGCGGACACGGCCCTTATCGATCAGGCGCCGCAATGCTTCGATCACAGCGCCATCTGTACAATCTTGCAGTTGGGGTTCTTCAAGAGCAAGAACATCGATATACTCGGTTCGCAACCGCCGGAGGCTATCGTTGACGAAGTCCTCGAACTCTTCCGCGTCCAAGCGATGGCCGGAGTGCTTTTTTCCCGCCTTTTGCCTACCCCGCTTTGGAAGGGCATTTGCAATCGCCCGCGCGGCGGGTCTGATGAGCCGCATAAAAGGCGAGATTGCCGGTCGGGGCACGCCGATCTTTGTGCAAACCGTGATCTTGTCACGGCGGCCGCTTAAAAATTTCCCAACTATGGCTTCGGCTTCTCCCCCGCCATAGCTTGGAGCGACATCACACCACGTCACGCCGCGATCGAGGGCATAATTGAGGGCCCGAAGCCCCTGTGCTTCCGAAATCCGCGAGCCCAATGAGGCGCAGCCAAAGCCAAGCGCGGACACGTGACGGTCAAGAGCCGCAACGAAAACCGTTCTCACGCAAATACTCCTGCTATTCCCCACGCAAGCGTCATCGAACGCTGAAAGCAAATATATAAGCGTGCGTTCCGCCGTCCATGATAAAAATGTCGGCGATTTGGCCGCAAAATTTGGGTTAAAACACTGCCGGGCTCAAGTTAGATGCTGCAAGCTATAAATCCCATCTCGGGCGAGCGAAGGCGGTGCCGGGGAAACCTTGCCATGGACGCAAGATGAGCTACGTGGCAACACTGATTGGCAACCCGGCGCTCGCGGTTCTCACCCCCGATATGTTAGCGAAAGCCAGCGAGGTCTTGTCAAGGCCAGCCGCGCCCCAATGGCTTGCGTTCAACGTTGCTGCTGACATCCCGTTCGAGGCCTCGCCTGGCACCAACGCAAAGATCGTCACGGAACGCATTCGCGCATCGCTTGACGGCGAAAAAATTGACGTCATCGTGCGGGAGGAGCGAAAGCGCCGCAAGAAGCTCTTGCTCGCCGACATGGACTCAACAATGATCCGCGAGGAATGTCTCGATGAGATCGCCGACGAGATTGGCATAAAGGCGAAGATCGCGGCAATCACGGAGCGGGCGATGCGCGGTGAGGTTGCGTTCGAGCCCGCTCTACGCGAGCGGGTTGGGCTGCTCAAGGGCATCGATAAAGCAGCCATCAACCGTGTCCTTGCCAAAAGGATCAGCCTCATGCCCGGCGGGCGCACTCTCGTGCAAACGATGCGCGCCAACGGCGCCCATACGGTGCTAGTGTCCGGCGGCTTCTCGCTCTTCACCTCGGCGGTTGCCGGTGCCCTTGGCTTTCACGAGGACCGCGCCAATGAATTATTGTTCGACGCCGGCGGCCGGCTGAGCGGCTTTGTCGCCGAGCCGGTGCTTGGCCAGAATGCCAAGCTCCAAGCGCTGCGGCAAATTCGAGATAAACTCAAACTCGGCAAGGAAGAGACGCTTGCCGTGGGGGACGGCGCCAATGATCTATTAATGCTTGAGGAGGCCGGGCTCGGTGTCGCTTTTCACGGCAAGCCGAAGGTTGCCGCCGCCGCCGAGGCACGCATTGATTTTGCTGACCTTACATCGTTGCTTTACGCACAGGGCTACCGGCGGAGCGATTTCATAAACGACGCGCCCGCCAAGGGATGGCCGCAAGAGCAAAACTGATGCGCCGCATTGATTTGAATTGCGATTGCGGCGAAGGCTATGGCCCCTACAAGCTCGGCGACGATGCCGCTTTGCTTGAAATCGCCACAAGCATCAATGTCGCCTGCGGCTTCCATGCTGGAGATCCCGACATTATGACGGCAACTTTTCAGGCCGCGAAGGATAGAGGTATTGCCATCGGCGCCCATCCTGGTTTTCCCGACCTGTGGGGGTTTGGCCGCCGCCGTTTGCCTTTCACGCTGGCTGCCATTGAGCGGCTCGTCGCCTACCAAATCGGCGCCGCGCAAGCCCTCTGCCGTTATGCCGGCGGCCGGCTTTCTCACGTGAAGCCCCATGGCGCTTTGAGCAATATGGCGGCCGAGGATAGCGCCATCGCCGCCGCCATTGCGCGCGCCGTGAAGGTGACCGCGCCGGAACTTGCATTCCTCGCCCCCGTGCGCAGCACGCTCGAGCAGGCGGGCATCGAGCACGGGCTCAATGTCGCGCGCGAAATCTACGCCGATCGCGCCTATACGGAGGACGGCCTGCTCGCCGACCGCGCCCTGCCTGGCGCCGTCCTGCATGATCCACAGGAAGCCGCCGAGCGCGTGCTTGCCATGGTTATCGAAGGCGCGATTATCACCGCCTCGGGCAAACGCTTGCGAGCCGCCATCGATAGCGTTTGCGTGCATGGCGACACACCGGATGCGGTGGCTTTTGCGCGGGCGGTGCGGTCGAGGCTCGAGGCGGCGGGCATCGCCCTCATGCCTTTTGCCCGGATGTGAGGAGCCATGAGCGCCGCACCAGCCCCCCGCTATTTGGCTGCTGGCGAATCCGCCTTGGTGGTCGAATTTGGCGCCAAGATCGATCCCGCCATCCATCACCGCGTGCTGGCACTCGACGCGGCTCTCTCAAAGGCAAATATTGGCGGCGTCATCGAAACAGTCCCGACTTACCGCTCGCTGATGATCCATTTCGACCCCCGCCGCTGGCCCATGGAAGAGCTTGTCGCCGCGATCGCACGGCTTGAGGAAGCCCCGCGGCTTGCCCTTGAGTTGCGTCGCCGCTGGCATATCCCCGCCTGCTATGAGCCGCCCTTCGCGGAAGATATCGATCTCGTCGCGTCCGCGCTTGGGCTCAGCGCGGCGCGCGCCGCCGAACTCCACGCCACCGCCCGCTACCGCGTCTATATGTACGGCTTCGCGCCCGGCTTCCTCTTTCTTGGCGGCCTGCCACAAGCGCTCAACTTTCCAAGGCGCCCCATGCCCCGCGCGCCCGTGCCGGCGGGCGCATTGCTGATCGCCGGCGGGCAAGCGCTGATCGCCAGCTGCCCAATGCCAACCGGCTGGTACATGCTCGGCCGCACGCCGGTGAAAATGTTCGCCCCGCGCCGCGATCCGATATTCCTCATGGGCATCGGCGACGAGGTCTGTTTCGAGCAGATAGGCGGAAGCGCCTTTCGCGAGCTCACCGAGGCTGCCGAGGCGGCGGACTACTACCCCCGCTGCGAGTGCGTCGATGATCGCGCCTAAGTCGCGGTGCCTTCGCGTGAAGCAGGCGGGGCCCGGCGCCACTCTTCAAGACGCAGGGCGCTTCGGCTATCTCCGCTATGGCGTCACGCCGGCGGGGCCGATGGATTTCGCCGCCTTCCGGACCGCCAATCTCGCGCTCGGCAATGACGCAGGGGCCGCAGCGGTTGAAATCGCCACGGGCGGCTTCGAGGTCGTTTGCGAAGGCGCGCCGCTCTGGCTTGCCTTTGCCGGCGGCGCCTTCCTCTGGCAGCGTGATGGCGCCGGTCTGCCGCCCGCCGCCCGCATCCACCTCAAGACTGGAGAGCGGCTTGCCGCGCGGGCCGGGACCTTTGGGGCTTTTGCCTACCTCGCCGCCGCTGGCGGTTTCGATACGCCGTCCGTGATGGGAAGCCGCGCCACCCATACGCGGTCAGGGCTCGGCGGCATCGAGGGACGGATGCTCAAGGAGGGCGATCTTTTGCCCGTTGCGCAGGCGCAGGCGGTGCCTGATTTTGAAGCCGCCATCGCGGCGCCTTGGCTGGCCCGCGACTGCGACCCAATCCGGGTCGTGCCCGGCCCGCAGGAAGATTATTTTTCGCCGGCCGCCCGCGCCCGTTTTTTCGGCTCCGAGTACCGGCTGACACCCGCCGCCGATCGCATGGCCTACCGTTTTCAAGGGCCGGAAATCGAAGCGAGCCAAGGCCATGATATCGTTTCGGATGGCGTGGCGCTCGGCGCCATCCAAATTCCCGGCGACCGCCAGCCGCTGGTGCTCATGGCCGACCGCCAGCCGACCGGCGGCTATCCCAAGCTCGGCCATGTGGCGAAGGCCGACATCGGCTGCCTCGCCCAGCTGCGCCCCACCGAGACCTGCCGCT
>DASPVM010000052.1:0-44593 GCA_035622375.1 Methylocella sp.
TTTGGCAAAACGCCAATGCAAACATTCATTGACGCAACGCCGATCGCGAAGGAGAAAATGATCGCAGCCTGACCACATCGGACACTAAACCCGACCGCTCATCCATGCACCGTCTGTCAGATCGAGTATAAGCTAATACACGTCATGGCACCCTTGACGCGAAGCCGCTCTGGTCCCGGGAACGTGCCAAACCTATTGAATGCCCTTTACTATGCCCAACGCGCGAGCGCCGGGCTCATGATTTCGGAAGCGACTCAGATCTCGCCACAGGGTCAGGGCTACGTCTCGACCCCTGGAATCTACAGCGCCGAGCAGATCGAAGGCTGGAAATGCGTGACCAAGGCGGTCCATGTCGCCGGTGGCCACATCACACTCCAACTTTGGCACGTCGGGCGCATCTCCCACCCGTCCTTCCAACCTGGCGGCGCGGCGCCTGTTGCGCCCTCCGCCATCAGACCCAAGGGGCAAGCTTTCACGGCAAAAGGCTTCGAGCCGATCCCAACACCGCGTGCCCTCGAAACAACCGAGATTCCCATAATCGTCGAGCAGTATGCTCAAGCGGCGCGAAACGCTTTGTCGGCCGGGTTCGATGGGGTGGAGGTGCATGCCGCCAATGGCTATTTGATCGATCAGTTTCTGCGTGACCAGACCAACAGACGTACGGACGGCTACGGCGGCAGCATCGAGAATCGCAGCCGGTTCTTGCGGGAAGTTGTCGAGGCCGTCATCGCCGCGGTTGGCGCCGAGCGCACTGGGGTACGTATTTCGCCGCAGAATACGCAGAGCGACATAGCCGACAGCGACCCGCAAACCTTATTCAACTGCGTTGCAGAGCAGCTATCGGGAAAGGGCCTCGCCTATCTGCATATTATTGAAGGCGATACATCAGGTATCCCGGTTGCTCCTTTCGACTACAAAAATCTGAAACGCCTGTTCGGCGGGCTGGTCATCGCCAACAATGGGTTTGATAAGTCACGCGCAAACAGTGCCATCGCCGATGGACGCGCCGATCTCATCGCCTTCGGCAAGCCCTTCATTGCCAATCCGGATTTGGTGATACGACTCTTCCTCGATGCACCGCTCATCCCAGTCAATCGGGAAACTTTGTATGGAGGTTCCGAGCAGGGCTACACGGACTATCCGATACTGCGCGCGGTTACCCCACATGCCTGTTATCACGACGCGGAAGGAGCTTGGGGGTGATCAGTCACCTCTGGCACAATCCGTCTCAGGCTCTTCAAAATTGATGCATCGGTGCGTACCCACGAAGGCGCCCGCCGTCACAGCTACACCAAGAACTGTACCCCAAAACCCAAAAGCCCTCGCTCTTTCTGAACCCTGAAACTCATGACCAAAGACCGCGAGAGCGGCACTAAGTTGTATCCCCGCTCCAATTCCTTGAAACGCTCTCGAAATGTTCCGAATTGCGGCTGTAGGCGCCAGTCCACATTGGGATGGTTGGAAAGGATAGGCAAGTGCGCCGCGCACCGTACCCAGCGGCAAATAGTCCTGTTGGGAGATAAACATCGGGGTTCGCGCCAGCGGTAGCGAGATGCGGCCATCCCCACGGCCAAAGACCCGCAATCGCGCTGAAGAAGCTGGTCTTGCTACCCCGCCGCTCGCCGATGATCAAACCCGCTCCGCCGGATGGATGACGACATATTTCTCGCTAGGCCTCGTGCAAGCGGTGGGCAAGTGCCCCCGATTCCATTTTCTTGGTGGCGCTAAAGGATGAGGTTTAGAGCATAATCACAGGCACTGCGCCAGCATAGTCACATTCGACGCTTGCAAGCTTGACCTCGGGAGCTCATCCTTCCCACGATCAGCTACGGAAATTGTTGCGTTCCAGCTTGCTTTTCCTGCTTTAGACCTACACATCATGGCGTCCACTTGCTGGATAATTTCGAGAGGAGCCTGTACCCTTCTAGCTGATTATCGTCATCCGTAAGTGCAATCGCGCCTAGCCTTTGAAGGGAGAATGAGGTGGCTGCCCAGATCAGCCCGCTCGCAGGCAAAACAATCGAACCATCAATGCTGGTCAATGTGCCGCGACTGGTGACAGCATATTTCACTGACGAACCGGACCCAACGGTCCCATCGCAGCGCGTTGCGTTCGGTACTTCGGGTCATCGCGGATCCGCCTTCGACAACGCCTTCAATGAGGCACATATCCTAGCGATCAGCCAAGCGATCTGTCATTACCGGAGCCGAAATGGCGTTACCGGCCCGCTGTTCGTGGGAATCGATACACACGCGCTGTCCGAACCCGCCCTGGCAAGTGCGATCGAGGTATTTGCCGCCAATGACGTCAATGCCATGATTGACGAGCGCGATGGATACACTCCGACACCCGTCATTTCGCACGCGATCCTGACCTACAACAAGAATCGCACGATCGGTCTTGCCGACGGGATCGTCATCACCCCTTCACATAATCCACCCGAGGACGGCGGCTTTAAGTACAACCCGCCGAACGGTGGGCCAGCCGATACCAATGTAACAACATGGATCCAGCGGACGGCAAACGCGCTTCTCGAAGGGGATCTCAAGGGCTTGCGACGAATTTCCTACAACCGCGCACGCAAATCCTCCAGCGTCCACCGCCATGACTATATCGGCGGGTATGTTGTCGACCTCGAGAATGTCGTCGACATGGAGGCGATCCGCTCCTCTGGGGTGAAGATCGGGATCGATCCCTTAGGCGGTGCGAGCGTCCGCTTTTGGCAAGCGATCATCGAACGTTATGGCATCTCGGCAACGATCATCAGTGACGCGATCGATCCGACCTTTCGGTTTATGCCCGTCGATTGGGACGGCAAGGTCCGGATGGATTGTTCGTCGCCCTATGCCATGGCGGGATTGATCGGGATGCGCGATAAATTCGACGTTGCGTTCGCCAACGACACCGATGCCGACCGGCACGGGATCGTGACCCGATCGAACGGATTAATGAATCCTAATCATTACCTCGCGGTTGCCATTTCGTATCTGTACCAGAATCGTCCCGACTGGAGCAGCAGCTGCGCCGTCGGCAAGACTTTTGTCAGCAGCGGCATCATCGACCGGGTTGCCGCAAAGCTTGGCCGCAAGCTTGTTGAAATGCCCGTGGGATTCAAATGGTTCGTCGATGGCCTCATCGGTGGCTCGCTCGGCTTCGCAGGCGAGGAGAGCGCTGGAGCCTCATTCCTCAGGCGGAGCGGATTGGTCTGGACGACAGACAAGGACGGGATAATTCTCGGTTTGCTTGCCGCGGAAATCACCGCACAAACTAAGCGAGACCCAGGCGAAGCCTACGATCGGCTCGCGCGCGAGTTGGGCATGCCTTTCTACGAGAGGATCGACGCGTCCGCGACACCTGCACAGAAAGATTTGCTGAAGACGCTCTCTCCCGACCAGATAGGGATGATGGAACTTGCCGGCGAGCCAATTCGCGCGAAGCTTACTGTCGCTCCAGGGAGCGGCCTTCCGTTCGGTGGAATCAAGGTAATTGCCGAGAACGGATGGTTTGCCGCGCGGCCGTCCGGCACAGAAGATATCTATAAGATCTATGCCGAGAGTTTCCGCAGTGAGGGTCACTTGAGGCAAATCCAGCAAGAGGCCCAGAACACCATAGCTCGCTTGTTTGAGAACGCAAAAGCTGTCATGCCGCGAGGCCGCTGACCGCTTACCCGCTCGGCGACAACAGATCACTCTGCGATCTCCCAGCCGCCGCCGAGCGCACGGTAGAGGTGCACGAGATCGGTCGCAACCTCAACGTCGCTCTGCACGACGTCATTCTCGCTACGCAAAAGCTGCGCGAGTGACGCATTCACGTTCAAGAAGTCGACGAGCCCTTCCTGATAGCGTTGCCGCGCCGCGCCGAGCGCAATCTTGTCCTGCGCGGCGGCGCGCGCCGCCGCGGCGCGGCGTTTCTGCGCCTGCGCATACGCGGTCAACGCGTCGTCGACCTCCTGCCAGGCGAGCAGCAGCGTCTTCTGGAAATCAATCGCGGCCTCGCGATGCCGCGATTCCGTCAAGGCGAGATTACCGCGCAGTCGTCCGCCCTCGAAAATCGGGATCGTGATTGTGGGCCCAAGAGTCCATTGCGTCGAAGAGGCGCGAAACAGTTGTTTCAGCGTGAGGCTCTGCACGTTGAAATCACCGACGAGGTTCACGTCGGGATAAAATTCCGCTTCTGCTTCGCCAACCTCCGCCAACGCCGCATGCAACCGCGCCTCCGCCTCGCGCACGTCGGGGCGACGCTGCAGCAGCGTCGCCGGCAGGCCGACGCCGACGAGGCGGGGAGTCGTCGGGGGCTGCTTCGGCGGTTGCAAGTCGGCCTGCAGAGCGCGCGGCTCGAGCCCAAGCAGCAGGCCGACGGCGTTGATGAGCTGCGCCTCGTGTGCGCGTAGCGACGGTAGCGTTTCCGCAATGCTCTCCCTTTGGCTTCTCGCCTGTGCAAGATCGAGTGTCGTCGCGACGCCATTGGCGAAGCGGCCTTCGACGAGCCGGATATCGTCTTCGGCGACGCGCAGGTTACGCTCGGCGATCGCGAGCTGCGTCTGCGTTCCCCGCAGCGAGAGGTAGCTCTGCGCAAGCTCGGCCAGCGCCATCAGCACGACACCACGCCGATTCTCGATCGCGGCGAGCGTGGTCGCGTCCTGCGCCTCGACGGCGCGACGCACCTTGCCGAAGAGATCAAGCTCCCAGGACGCGCTCAGGCCTTGTTGGAGGAAGGAGAAGATCAACGGCTCTCCGGACGGAACGGCGAGCGAGGCCGTTCCGTACTGGCTGATCCGTTCGTAGTAGTTCATGGATTGCACGTCGACGTGCGGCAGGCCTTGCGAAGCGACGATGACGCGCGCTGCACCCGCCTGCGCGACGCGCTCCGCCGCCGTCTTGAGATCGAGATTTTGCGCGGCGAGCCGCTCTTCGAGCGAGATAAGCTCGGGATCGCGAAAGCACCGCCACCATTGCGGATTGGGCTCGGCATCGGTCGTGCGGCTGCGCACGTTGCGCGGCTCCGGTCCGAACGAGTCGGACGCGACAACAGGCGGCGGGACGAAGTCGGGGCCAACCGTGCAGGCCGAAAGAGCAAGTGCGCCGACGGCACAAAGGACGATGGCGCGCATCGTCTATCGCTCCGTCACGCGCGACGACGAACGCCGCTGCTCATCCACCACGTCTTCGAGGCCCGTGTGAATCGTCGTCTCGACCGAAAAGCCAACGCGCAGGAGCTTCGCGAGCGGCTGGCTCGGATCGACAGTGATCTTGACCGGCAGTCGCTGCACGATCTTCGTGAAGTTGCCGGTCGCGTTGTTGGGCTGGATCGGCGCGAACGAGACGCCCGTGGCCGGCGCGATGCTGTCCACCGTGCCGTTGAGATCGATCCTGTAGGCGTCGACGTGGATCGTGACCTTCTGCCCGGCGCGCACATGCAGAAGGTCGACTTCGCGATAGTTCGCCACGATATAAGCTTGATCCAGCGGCACAACGGCCATCAGCGTCGCCCCGGGGGCAATGACGTTGCCGACCTGCACCGCCCGTTGGCCGACCATGCCGTCGACCGGCGCAAAGATGCGGGTATAACTCAAATCGAGCTTCGCCTGCGCGAGCCGCGCTTCGTCGGCCGCAATCGAAGCTTTGGCGGTCTGCTGCTGCGCCCTGATAACGTCAAGCTCCTTTTTCGCGGCGTCGAGCGCCGCCATGGCGCTTTGCAGCTGGGCACGTGACTGCGCGAGAGCCGTGTCCGCCTGCTGCTCTTGCTGAATTGTGCCTGCGCCCGTCAGCGCGAGATTGCCGAAACGGCGCGCGTCGCGCTCGGCGAAGGCGAGGCGCGCCCTCGCTGCCGCGACATTGCCCTCCTCCTCCTCGATGACCGGCGGCTGACGCGCCAGAGTCGCGGACGCGTCGGCGTACTGCGCCTTGTCGCGTTCGACCGCGGCCTGCGCCGTCGCGACGGTATTCTCGTAATCGCGCGGGTCGAGCGTCACGAGCGTCTGGTCGGCCTTGACCTGCTGATTGTCGTCCACCTCGACGTTGATGACCTGGCCGGAGACGCGCGGCGCGATCAACGCAAAGTGCGCCGTGACATAGGCGTCGTCGGTCGAGACGTCGGGGCGCGGACGGAAAATGATCCAGAGCACGAGCGCCGCGAAAAGCGCCGCGACGATCGCCGCGACGCCGACTGGCCAAAGAGGCGGCGCCTGCGACGCTGCGGGCTTTCGCGTCTCTTCTTTTGGCCTCTCGGCGTGCGCCTCCTGGCTCGAAACGTTCTTCGCGGCGGGACTTTCGCCTTCGCTAGCTTTCGTGTCCTTCTTGTCTTCCGTCATGTCGTGCCTAGTGTCTAGCGAGCGCGATGCGCGGCGGCGGCGTGTGCACCGGCAAGAGCATCACGACGACCATGAGCAGCGCCGTTATGACGCCGAGAACCAAATATGTGTCGGCGATAGTGAGGACCGTGACTTGCTGCTGGACGGCAAAGCTCAAGGCCCGCAAGGGGTCTGGCGATGCCGGCCCCGCAAGAATCGTCGGCGTTTGTGGCACGCCGAAGCTCGCGGTGTTCAGCGCGAGCTCGAAGCGGTTCTGCCCGAGTTGATCGACGAGGCGCTCGGAATGCAGATTGCCGCGCCAGCGCACGATGAACTGCAGCAGCCAGGTGGCGACGGCCGCGGAAACGGCGCGCGGCGTATTGATGAGCGCGGCGACGAAAGGAGCCTCTTCTGGGCCCCTAACGGCGTTGGTCACGAGCTCCAAGAGGCTCATCGTGACCATGGGCTGACCAACCATCTGGAACGCCTGCCAAGAGAAAAACTGATCTCTGGTCCACGTGTAATCGACAAAGGACTGGCCGACGCAGGAAACCAGCATCAGCCCGAGGCCAGCTAAGCTGACGAGGCGCGGATCAATGTCGAAATCGAGCACATAGGCGACGGCCGGCAGCAAGAAGAGTTGAGGCAGCGCGACTTCCAACGTGACCAGCTGGGCTTGCAGCGGGCGATAGCCCTGGATCGCCTGTAAATAGGTCAGTGGCACGGTCGAGCCGGCCTGAGCAATGATGAGAAATGTGAAAAGGGCGATGCAGCCGTAGGCGATATTGCGTCTGCCGAGCAGCTGCAGCTTGATGAGCGGCAGTGGATGCAGCCATTCGTTGAGCAGAAATAACGGGATAGCAAGGGCGCTGATGAAGGCGAGAATGCAGATAAGATTGGAGTTGAACCAGTCGAGCCGATCGCCCTGGTAGAGCATCGTGCTGAAGGCGCCAAAGCCGATAACCAGCAGCAGCATGCCGCGCCAATCCATAATGCGAAGGCGCTCGTACTGAGGCGCATCCTGGTTCTCGCCGTACCACACCAGCGCGCCGCCGAGCACCGTTGCCGGCACGGCTTGGAAGAAGACGAAACGCCAGTCGACGAGATCGGTCCACAGCGCCGCGAGGCTGGCGCCCAGTCCAGCGGTAAACCCGGCGGTCAAAGCGTAAAAGGCTAAGCCATAGAGGCGCAGTTTCGGATTGGAAAAAACGCGCAATGCCGTGGTCATGAGCAGAGGAATGAGCAGGCCGCCGGCAAGGCCTTGCAGAAGGCGAAGCGCGTAGATCGCCTCGATATTGGGGCTGAAAGGGACGAGCGCGCTCGAGACCCCGCAGAGCGCGATGGAGAACAGCGTCCAGCGTCGAAGGGAAAAAGTTACCAGCATCCAGGGCGAGACCGCCATGCCGACAATCTGGGCGGAGACATAGAGACTGGGGATCCATGTTCCGGGATCGCGGCTGATTGAAAAACCGCCGCGTACGTCGGCAAGCGCGATTGACGTGACCTGGTCGTTGAACTCCGAGGCAATTGTGGCGAGCAGAATCCCGGCAAGGCCGAAAAATAGCCTCGTCTCCACTTCCCGCGCTCCCGCTTCTTCGACCTAATGCCGAGCGTTCGCCTACGCTTGAACCAACACGGCAGACGACGTTACCATAGCCAGAAAACGTATTTTTTCGTGGCGCCAAGGACAACCACGGACAAGGAGCGACGACACTGGGGCTACACGCCCTTAGCCCGGTGTCCACCTGGGGCTTCCTCCGGGAAGTGACTTCTTTGAATAGACGTGACTTTTTTGAGTATGAGACGATTTTCGCGTCAAGCGAATGCCCGGCTTAACCTGATCGGCCGGCGAGCGCCGCTACACGCGTCTCAGGTTAAAGTCAATCAACTACCCTAACCTAAGATTCGCGGAGTGAAGGGCAACATGACACCGTGCGCCCATTGCAGGGGCTGTGAGTGGCGCAAGCGTCGGTCATCGCGCCGCTGCCGCTGGGTCAATTCTTGGCGAGGCCTAAGACCGAAACCTTGGCTGTTGTTATCTCGGTTGGCCACAGAACTTCCGTGAGACCGGTCGCGGCGGCGACCCTCTGACCCTTCGGTGTGGTAAAGGTTATGACGCCGCCGCCAACCGCGCCACCGATTTTCTCACCCCAGAGTTTACGGCCGGTGTCGACATCGAGGGCGTAGAAATTGCCGCCCATGTCGCCAAAGAAGACCACGCCGCCCGCTGTCGGCACGACCCCGCTTTGCACGGGATAGTTGGTCCTGGCGCGCCAACGCCATTGACCACTGTCCGCGTCGACCGCATAGAGCCAGCCCGCCCATTGGAACACAGGATCGGCTCGGCCCCACATATTGAAGGGATTGATGGAGTCCTCCCCGGACCAGGGCGTGAAATTCGCCCTGCCCTCGACCGTCCTCGCAGGTTCGACCTTAACAGTCGTACACCATTGAACTTCGCCGACAAGAACGAGGTTATTCTGTGGATCGTAGGCCGGTCCGTTCCATTCGGCGCCACCTATCGAGCCAGGGCAAAAATGCACGCTCTTTTCCGCCGAGAAAGGGACGTCGGCGTTCTCGACCGCCGTTACGGGGACCCGATAAAGCCGCTCATTCGTGTCGAGGTCGAAGCCGTAAAGATGGCCATCCTTGGGCGCGACGAACATCATGCGCTTGCCCGATGCGGTCGTGACAAGCGCGGGCGCGCCGGAGACGTCCCAGTCATGCCAGTCCTTGGGCGCGAGCTTGAAATGAGTATGATAGGCTCCAGTCTTCGCATCGAGCACGACCACTGAGTCTGTGTAAAGATTGGCGCCGCCCCGCAGTGTCACGGCGAAATCGGGCGCCGGATTGCCCCCTGGAACATAGAGCAGCCCAGTCGTCGGATCGAGCGTGTAGGAGGTCCAGGTTGCGCCGCCCGAGATCGGCGAACCGTGAGCCACATCCCAACTGGAGGTATCGAGCGGCGTGGCACCCTCTGGGCCGCGGATTGGATCCCCGGGTTGCCTGGGAACGAGATAGAACTCCCAGACGATACGCCCGCTCGCTGCGTCAAGTGCGTACATGCGGCCCTTCACGCCTTTGAAATCGCCGCCGGCGTTGCCGATAAAAACGAGACCGTTCCAGGCAATCGGGGCTGCAGGCGCGCTTTCGCTCTTCTGGGGGTCAGCAATCGCGGTTTCCCACAGGCGTTCGCCGCTCTTGAAATTATAGGCAAGCACGCGCCCGTCCTGCGTGCCGCGGAATACTCTGCCCTCGAGATAGGCGACGCCGCGGTTCACTCCTTGCGGCGTCGCCGGCGCATAGCTCTCATGCTTGCGCCAATTTTCACGGCACGTGACCGGATCGATCGAAAACGTATCATATTCCGTCGCAAAGAGCAGCGCTCCGTCCACCATCAGAAGGCCTGAGTTGAAGCCGGTGTATTGGCCCGTGTCATAGGTGCAGAGCACTTTGAGCCGGCCTGCATTCTCGCGGTTGATCTCGCTTAGCGAGGAGAAGCGGTCGGAGGTGAGCGTCTTGTTATAGCTTGGCCAGAGACCGTCATCTGGTGCCAGAGAGCGGGCGGCCGAAGTTTTCCCGCCGTCAAAGCCCTGCGCGGTATCGACTGTCAGCTCGCCCTTGGGCGCGTTGAGGTAGCGCAGATAATTGATTCCCATGGCCGCGATTGGAACGAAGGCGTTCCAATTCGCATAAATCGCCCCTGCTACCGCAGCGCCGACAACGGCTGTGGCGCCGACCACTATTTTTATCGCTTTCTTCATGGGGAAACTCCTCTCACCGAGATGACCTCGGAGCATTTCGTTCCCTGTGCCTGCCGGAAATAGGATTCGAACATAGTGATGCAACCCCGAGCATTGACTTAGAAGAAATTGCTCCGTTTGGCCGCGTCGCCCGCAGGGTCACCGCGTCTCCTGACGTCTGGGCATGCGGTTAAGCCAATCCAGATGACGCAGCATCAAAGTCGGTCGGCCCACTACCGGAGGGGTGCCCATCCGAACAAGATCGAAATCGTCGATTTGACCGCTTAGACTAAAGCGTCCACGTGAGTCATATGCGGGCTCTCCTATTCGCCGGTCGGATAGTTCGGGCTTTCCCGCGTGATGGCCACGTCATGCACGTGGCTTTCGCGCAGCCCCGCCGCCGATATGCGCACGAATTTAGCGCGGTCTTGAAATTCGGCGATCGTCGGCGCCCCCACGTAGCCCATGGCGGCTTTGAGGCCGCCCGCCAGCTGATGCAGGATGACCGAGGCCTGCCCGCGGTAAGGCACTTGCCCTTCGACGCCCTCGGGGACAAGTTTCAGCTGGTCGGTAATGTCTTGCTGGAAGTAGCGGTCGGCCGAACCCAACGCCATGGCGCCGAGCGATCCCATGCCGCGATAAGTTTTGAAGGAGCGGCCCTGATAGAGATAGACCTCGCCAGGGCTTTCGTCCGTACCGGCGAGGAGCGAGCCGATCATCACGCACTCGGCCCCCGCCGCGATGGCTTTGGCGACATCGCCCGAATATTTGATTCCGCCGTCTGAAATAAGCGGAATGTTGGCGGCGCGGGCGGCGCTCGCGCAATCCATGATGGCGGTGAGCTGCGGCACGCCCACACCGGCGACAATGCGTGTCGTGCAGATGGAGCCTGGCCCAATGCCGACTTTGATCGCGTCCGCGCCCGCATCGATGAGTGCCTTGGCGCCATCGGCGGTCGCGACATTGCCAGCGACGAGCGCCACCTTATTCGAGGCGAGTTTTAAGCGCGAGACCTGATCGATGACGCCTTGCGAGTGACCGTGCGCCGTATCGATCATGATGCAATCGGCGCCGGCATCGATGAGCATGAGCGCCCGCTCATAGCCCTTGTCGCCGACGGTGGAGGCCGCCGCAACGCGCAATCTCCCCTCGGCATCCTTGCAGGCGAAAGGATGCATCGTCGACTTTTCCATGTCCTTGACGGTGATGAGACCGACACAGCGGAACTGGTCATCGACGACAATGAGTTTTTCCAGCCGGTGCTGATGCAATAGGCGGCGGGCTTCGGCTTCACTCACGCCTTCCCGGACGGTGATCAGATTCTTCGTCATCAATTCGCTGACGGGCTGTAGCGGGTCATCGGCGAAGCGCACATCCCTATTCGTCAAGATACCGCACAGGCGCGCCGGCTTGCCGCCCATCCCACGCTCGACGACGGGGATGCCGGAAATGCCGTGGCGGCGCATCAAGGCCAAGGCATCGGCGAGCGTCTCATCCGGAAAGATGGTGATGGGATCGACCACCATGCCGCTTTCGTAGCGCTTGACCTTGCGCACTTCCTCGGCTTGTTCGGCTGGAGTGAGGTTGCGGTGGATGACGCCGATGCCCCCCGCCTCCGCCAAGGCGATGGCCAATCTCGCCTCCGTCACGGTATCCATCGCCGAGGAGACGATCGGGATATTCAAGCTGATTTGCGCAGTCAGCCTTGTTTTGAGCTCGGCGGTGCCTGGCGACACGGATGAATGCCCAGGCAGGAGCAACACGTCATCGAAGGTCAACGCTTCCCGCAAGGGTTCTCGGGTGATCTCAGCCATGCCGTCTCCGTGCTCGCGCTCGGGGCGCCGGATTTCCTGTCCAGCGCGAGCCGTGCCTCAGGCTGCAACATTTGCGCCGGTCAAAAATTGGCTGGGCTCATAGCACGGCGGGTGCTGCGCCGCAAAGGAAGGTGTGTCCTTCCTCCCGCTTGCCCCTGCCATAGCGCGCGGCCAGCTACCTGGCGGGTCACGCGAAATTGTCCGGCCAAAATTAAGTTTGGTGGAAAGCAACTGGCCACCCTTCTCTCTTCTGAAGTGGCAAATCCTTTTCAAGTAACTACCTTCGCCTTAGTCATTGAGTTTGTTTTAAGATCTCAACCGGAGTTTGCGTTTGCCATCTTATTTCGTTTCGGCGCTCACCGTCGCCTGCGCGCTTTTCATGGAAAATCTCGATTCCACCGTCATCTCGACATCGCTTCCGGAGATCGCTCGCGAAATTCATGAAAATCCCATCTCGCTAAAACTCGCCCTCACCTCCTATCTCTTTTCTCTGGCAATTTTCATTCCCGCGAGCGGCTGGGCCGCCGACCATTTTGGCGCGCGCAACATCTTTCGCCTGGCGATCATCGTCTTTACCCTTGGCTCGATCTCCTGCGGCTTCTCATCGGATCTGCCAGAACTTGTCGCTGCGCGTGCGGTACAAGGTTTGGGCGGCGCCATGATGGTACCGGTCGGACGGCTCGTGCTTTTGCGCTCCGTCGAACAGAGCGAGATCGTCAACGCGCTCTCCTGGCTCACTGTACCGGCGCTTCTTGGCCCGCTCGCGGGACCGCTGCTCGGCGGCTTCATCACCACCTATTTTCATTGGCGCTGGATTTTTTGGATCAACGTCCCGATCGGGATCATCGGACTTATACTGGCGACAGCGTTCATTGAGGAGACTGGCGAAAAGGTCTTCTGGCCTTTCGATATACTCGGGTTTTTCCTCTGCGGGTTTGGGCTCGCTCTTGTGCTTTTCGGGCTTGGCGGCGCTGGCCGCGGCCTCGTGCCATGGCAGATCGCGCTGCTCATGGGAAGCGCTGGCCTCTTCGCCCTGGGGCTTTATGCTTTCCATGCGCGCCGCACCCAATTCCCGCTCATCGATCTCGATTTGCTGCGCGTCAAAACTTTCCAGACGAGCGTCACCGGCGGTTCCCTCTTCCGCATCGGCATCGGCGCCATCCCCTTTCTGCTGCCGCTGATGCTGCAAACGAGTTTTGCCATGAACCCCTTCCAATCGGGATCGGTGACCTTCATCGCCTCTGTTGGCGCCATGGCCATGAAGGGAACGGCGGCGCCAATCCTGCGCACCTTCGGCTTCCGCCGGGTTCTCGTCTACAACGCAGTTTTGAGCTCGGCTTTTTTCGCATGCTACGGCTTATTTACGCCGGCGACGCCACTTGCATACATGATGGGTTTTTTGCTTGTCAGCGGCTTTATCCGCTCGCTCGAGTTCACCGCGCTCAACGCCATCGCCTTCGCCGATATTCCGCCTGACAAAATGAGCCGCGCCGTGAGCTTCTCGGCGGTGGCGCAACAACTGTCGCTCAGCGTCGGGATCGCCGCGGGCGCGGGGGCTTTGCAGGGCTTTGCCCTGCTCGACCCCAGCCGGGATGCTTTCGCTCTCGAGCATTTCCGCTTTGCGTTCATGACGACGGCGGCGATTTCATTGACCGGCGCGTTGGCGTTTATTCGCCTGCCTTGGGGGGCTGGCGCAAATCTCGTCCGCCGCCACGTTGCTTCGGAGACGCCAGCGGTTGTTCCGGGGGAATAAGGGGCGCCGAGCGGTCTCCTGGCTTGCGTTCGCCCGAAAGGCCGAAGAGGAAACTCAATTAGGCAGGCTTAGATCAGATAAATCTTGTCGGGAAGCTGATCCTCGCCATCGGGGCGTGGCGGAAAATGCTCTCCCAACACTCTCCCGCACTTCTCAACGGCGGTGACAAAGCCCTCTGCGATTCTCCCCTCTGACGCACAAAGTAGAAGCGCGTCGATCGCCTCTTGCCAGACGGATTGGTCGACCTTGGCGGAAATTCCATCGTCGGCGATGATACGCGCGTAGTGTTCGGCTAGCGAGACAAAGATCAAAACGGCGGCGCGATTTTTTTTGCGCGCCATGCCGCGGATCATGAATTGCTCGGCAGCAGCGCGGTGAGCTTGCGCCCGGCGAGCGCGGCGCGGGACCAGCATACGGCCGAGGCGGGGCTGAGAGAAAAGAACAAAGAGGGCGGTGAAAAGGATGATTTGCGCGAGAAAAATCTCACGAACGGAGAGTTGCGTTAGGGCCATTAAAAGCCAAGGCGCGATCAGCGCCGTGAGCGCCGACCAGGCTGTTGCGTAAGCGCGATAATCGGAAGAAGAGCGCGCCAAGACGCAGACGATCTCGCCTGCTGTTCGCGCCTCCGCCTCCTTGATTGCGGCGCTGACACGCTGCTGATCGGAGTGCGAAAGATTAACCATCACCAGCTCCCCGAGGCGCCGCCGCCGCCCGACGAGCCCCCGCCGCCTGAAAAGCCGCCGTCGCCTGACCAGCCGCCGCCACCGCCCCAGCCACCGCGACCCCCATCATAGGTGCGGCCACCATAACCGCCGCGGCCCGAGCTCATCATCATACCGAGCAGGAATGAGAGAAGGTTGCCGCGTTCACGCGGCGGCGTCATGAAATAAAACAGCAAAATGAAGAGGGCGAGCGCGATCCAAGGGCCAAGCTCATCAAACGTCGAATCCTCGCTCTCGACACGAAGGTTCGGGCGCTTCTGCCATTCGGAGGAATCGGTCGTTAAAACGGTAATGATGTCATCGACGCCGCGCTCGATGCCGCCGCCAAAATCGCCCTGCTTGAAACGCGGCGCCATGGCATTGGTGATGATGATTTTCGATAGAGCATCGGTCAGCGTGCCTTCGAGTCCATAGCCGACCTCGATGCGCGCCTTGTGCTCATTCGGCGCAATGAGGAGCAAGACACCGTTGTTCTTTGCTTTTTCGCCCAGTCCCCAAGCGCGGAAGAGGGCATTGGCGTAGGGCTCGATCTCATCTCCGCCAAGGGAATTGACCGTTGCGACGACGAGCTGAATTCCGGATTTTTCCTCGAGCACGGCGAGTTTTGCGGTCAGCCGATCGACGACGCCCTGAGGTATCACATGCGCCGCGTCAACAACCCGCCCGCTTAAGGGCGGAAAGGCATAGGCCAGCGCCAAGCTGGTGCAGGGGCCAGCCAGTAACATCACGACGATGAGGCAGGACGACCTCGCAGTCGCGGCGAACCGCGAACGGCGCGCCGCGCGCCGCTCGTTCGCAAGCATCAGAATTTCACTTGCGGCGGCGCCTGTGCCGCCTCGCTGGCACTAAACTCCGCCATGGGTTTTTCGCTCCGAAACAAGGTCGCTGCCCACAGGAGAGTGGGGAAAGTTCTTAAGCTCAAATTGAAGTTCCTGACGGCTTCAATGTAATCGCGCCGTGCCACAGCGATGCGGTTCTCGGTGCCTTCGAGCTGCGATTGCAGGGCAAGGAAATTTTGATTGGATTTGAGATCCGGGTAGTTTTCGCTGACCGCTAACAGCCGGCCGAGTGCCCCTGATAGCAGCGCCTGCGCCTCCTGGAACTGCTTGAGTTTTTCGGGATCGCTCAATTGCGAGGCATCGACTCTCACGGAGGTTGCTTTCGCGCGCGCCTCAATGACCGAGGTCAACACCTCCTTTTCCTGCTTGGCATAGCCTTGTACGGTTGCAACCAAATTCGGGATGAGGTCAGCGCGCCGCTGATATTGATTTTGCACGTCAGCCCAGCGGGCCTTGGCCTGTTCTTCGAGCGTCGGGATTGTATTGTAGCCGCAGCCCGAGACGCTCGCCGCTAGAACGCCAGCGGCGAACAGACCGCGCCAGCGAGACGAAGGCCGCAGCGGGTGCGGCCATTTCCGATCAGAGCAGGGTTTTGCGCAAGCATTCATCGCGGGGTCTCCAGCTTTGCTCAACTATCCAGGTCGCGCTCTCGAAGCCGAGCGCCATCGTGCACTCGGCGACTTTAGCCGCAGCCGCGCGCCATGCAACCAAGCGCGGAAATGCCACCAAGGTGTGACAATATAGAGGTGATGGCGAAGTGGCGTCTTGATGATGGTGAGGCAAAGGCCGATGCTAAAGAGGCACCAGACGGCCGGCCATTCATTGATGTTGGATGTTGTGTGATGCGCCGCGAAGGGACCCGCGAGATAAGAAAAGAGAATGAATCGCCAGCTGCCGTAAAGGGCGGGCATGGCAAAGGCGGTCAGAAGATAGGCGGGATAGCCGTTTCCTAGCCAGTCGATGTAAGTTAGGCTATTGCCAATGCCGTTGGTGGGGACGAGCCAGGCCAAATGCCATTCGCCGCGCACGGTGCAAAGGAGCTTCCCGCACAGCGGCCGGCCGGGCTCGCACGCCCCCGCCCAGGCAAAGGGATAGAGCTGAACGAGCATGCAAATCGCGCCTATGAAGCAAAAGGTGTAAGCGAAAGGAGCAATTTTCGCGGCCGCATTCTTCGGCATGAAATAGAGGGCGACGGCATTTATGAAAAACGGCTGAAAGGTGATGTGCAGATAGCCGAACAGCGTCAGGATCTGATTGAGCGGGCTGGCGCATTGATTGACGACCGTATAGCTAACAGCCTGCAACACTTCCATGGAGGAGAAATAAAGGAGGCAAGCCCAAAGGGCGGCAGGTTCCGGGTCGCGTTTCAAGGCGGAGTAAGCCGCGCTCGCCACCCCCGTCGCGGCCAGGACCGCCGACGCCTCCCCATTCCAACACATTGTTTTGACCCAGTTTTTCGGTCATCTTACAGAATTATGGCAGCCTGGCAAATGGCCCAGGCCACCCACGCCATACCTGACGAAACGCGGTAACGCTAACGGTCAATAAGGCCACTGGAAGAGGGGTGGAGGGCGCTTTTCCTGCCGGCTGCGCAGGATCGCCGCATTGAGTTCGCCACCAAAGATGAAGATCGCGGCGATCATATAAAGGAACACGAGGGCGATCATGACGGAGGCAAGGCCCGCGTAGGTCGAAATATAGTTGCGGGCAAATTCGGCGATGTAGGAGCCGAATGCGACACCCGCGGCAACCCATAAACCGAATGTCAATAAGACGCCTGGAGCAATCTCGCGCAACGTCCGCCCCCCGGACGCCAGAAATTTATGGGACAGAATAAGAGCCAAAAGCAGCACGATGGTTGCGATGGCAAAGCGGCTAAAATTGACGAGCTGCTCCATGGATTCGAAATGCGGAGCAATCTTGAGGACCAATGACCATAGAAGCGGCGCGAGGACGACAAGGAAAGCCAGTGTCAGGAGAGAAAACGCGCCAATAAAGACATACGCAATCGACTCGATCCGTAACAGCCACCAGCTGCGGTTATCTTTCGCACCATAGGCGCGATTGAGGCCAATCCTCAAAGCATCGACGCCGGTCGATGAGAAATAAATTGCCAGAACGACGCCGAGGGTCAAAGCTCCGCTTCGCGCATTCGTCAAGACGTTATGGATTTCATGGGCGATCGGCGCGGCGACTTGTTGCGGCCATGTTTGCAAAAGGAGGTTGGCGGCTTCGTTTGCGAGGGCCTTCGTGCCGAAGAAGCCGGCAAGAGCCGTCACGAAAATGAGGAAGGGAAAGAGCGACGTGAGGATCGCGAGGGCGATATAGCTGGCGATGGCCCAGCCATCGTGTTGCAGAAATTTCAGCGCGGCGTCGTAGGGGATGCGCAGAACATAGCGCATCAGGCGAATGCCGGTGCCGCGCCGGCCGCGGAGCCGCCGCAGGACATGACGCCAGCGGAAGAGGCTCGGCCGTCCTCCTGCGCTCACCCCCGGGGTCTGCTGGCGTTCATTATTCGTTCCCATCGCCTGCCGAATCAGTTAGAGAGGGCCCGATGGAGCGCGTCCTCTTCAGGCTCGATGGCACACCAATCGCGGTTGCCGATCTCATGCTCGGCGCCACTTGCCTTGCGCTCGTCTTGCTCATGGTCATCGCCTGGAGCTTGCTGTCCCGCTTGCGTCTCGAGCGCCGGCGTGATCTGACGCGGGCGTTCGAAGACTTGTCGCGGCAAAACGCCGGGCTCGCGGGATCGGTTCACAGTGTTGCCGAAGTTTTGGGCTCGCGCCAGGCAGATCTCGCGAGACTCGTGGCCGACCGTCTTGATGTTGTCGGTAGCCGCCTCGGCGCCGGTCTTGAGGCCTCGGGCCGCACAGCGGGTGAGCAGCTCAGCAAACTCAACGAAAGACTGGCGGTGATCGACGCGGCGCAGGCGCGAGTGGCGGCGCTGACGGAAGAAGTGGTCGGCCTCAAAGACATTCTCGCCAACAAGCAAGCGCGCGGCGCCTTTGGCCAAGGCCGCCTCGAAGCCATCATAAAAGACGGCCTACCCGCTGCCGCCTTCGAATTCCAATACACCTTATCCAACAATACGCGGCCCGATTGTGCGATCCGCCTCCCTGGTGATCCGCGGGTGATGATTATCGACGCAAAATTTCCGCTCGAAGCCTTTACGGCCTTGCGGCAAGCCTTGAACGAGGAGACGCGCAAGCAGGCCTTGGCGCGTGTGCGCGCCGATGTCGGGAAACATATCAAGGACATCGCCGACCGATATTTCTTGCCTGGGGAAACCCAAGATGTCGCCATGCTGTTCGTGCCGTCGGAGGCGCTTTTCGCCGACCTTCACGAATACTTCGATGATCTCATTCAGAAGGCACACCATAGCCGCGTCATCATCGTTTCGCCATCGCTTCTGACGATGGCCGTTCAGGTGATGCAGGCGATTGTGCGCGACGCGCGGGTGCGGGACGAGGCGCATGTCATCCAAGCGGAGGTGCGTTATCTCGTCGATGAGGTGGAGCGCCTCAGCGCACGCGTCGCCAAGCTCGACGCGCACTTCAGAAGCGCTCAGGCCGATGTTGATCAAATCCTCACATCGACGGGCAAGATAGGCCGCCGCGGCGCCAGGATCGACCGCCTGGATTTCGCGACGCCCTTCACGGAGATCTGCGGGGCGCCGTTCGAACGCGCTGCGGAATAGCGCTCTGCGGCGGGCTCAGCGTCCCATTTTCCTTTTGGCTGCCAAAGACCGATAGCGGCGCCAGTCGGATCGAGGACGATAGAAAACGCCGGCATCCGGCACTTCCGTCACATCCTTCATGACGGTCGCGCCCAGCGATTTCGCTTTCCTCGTCGCCACTTCGACATCATCGACAAGCGCGTAGGGCAGCCAGGCGGTCGGAACGCCGGGCGCAGACGTTTTCATCATGCCGCCGACGGTGCCTTCGCCAACCACGAACCATTGTGTAGGTGAAGCCCGGCCCCATTTCCCTGTCCTCGGGCTGCCAGTCGAAAAGCTGGCCGTAGAAGGACTTGGCCTTGCGGAAGCTCAGTAAAGCCCTGCCAAGACGATATTGCGTCAGGCCTTCAAAACGCCGTGCGGCTGCGGATGGCGGCGGTGAGCGTGCCTTCGTCGAGGTAATCGAGCTCGCCACCAACCGGAACACCGTGCGCCAGCCTCGTGATCTTGACTTCAAGAGCGGAGAGAAGTTTCGTAACGTAATGCGCCGTCGTCTGTCCATCGACCGTGGCGTTGAGCGCCAGTATGACCTCCTTCACCTCATCCTTCGCGACGCGACCGGGAAGGGAGGCAAGGTTGAGGTCGCTGGGGCCGATGCCATCGAGGGGCGAGAGCGTGCCGCCGAGCACGTGGTAGTGGGCGCTCAAAACTTCGGCGCGCTCGAGCGCCCACAGATCCGCAACCGTCTCGACGACGATCAGCGTAGAACGCTCCCGCCGCTCGTCACGGCATAGCGTACAGGGATCGCGGCTGTCGATGTTGCCGCAGATCTTGCAGGTGACGATTTTTTCAGAGGCGCAAGCGAAGGCTTGGGTCAGAGGAAGGAGAAGCTCTTCTCGCTTACGGATGAGGTGAAGAGCGGCGCGGCGCGCCGAGCGCGGCCCGAGCCCCGGCAGGCGGGCTAGCAATTGAATGAGGCGCTCGATTTCCGGGCCGGTGACCCGTTCCACCATGGCGTTTCGCCCTCACGCCATCGCCTTCAAAATGGCAATTTCATACCCGCCGGCAGAGCGAGCCCGCCGGTGACTTCTTTCATTTTTTCTTCCATCACGCGCTCGGCCTTGCGCCGCGCATCCTCATGGGCGACGATGATCAGATCCTCGAGGATCACTTTTTCATCCGGCTTGATAAGCTGATCATCGATGGAAAGTCCCTTCATTTGCCCCTTCGCGGTGAGGGTCACCCGCACCATGCCGCCGCCTGCCTGCCCCTCGACCTCGATCTTCTCCATCTCCGCCTGCAGGGCCTGCATCTTCTCCTGCATGGCCTGGGCTTGCTTCATCAAACCGAACATGTCGCGCATTTGCTTTTCCTTAATGGCCGCGGCGAGCTGGGAAGAGGGGAGATATCCGCTAAAATTCGTCTTCCACAGAATTGGTGTCGTTGAAAGCGATTTCGTCGCCCGAGTCGGACGACTCTATCACGGGCGCCGCCGCGGGGCGCACCGCGACGATCTCAGCCCCCGGAAAGGCAGCAAGCACGCTCCTGACGAGAGGCTCGGCACGAATTCCTGAAAGAGACGCTTGCGCCTTCGCTTCTTTCTGTTCCTTTAGGCTTGGGCCGCCCTCGGCATTCGAAACGGCGACCATCCAGCGGCTTCCAGTCCATTCCAGCAAGCGGCGCGCCAGTGTGGGCGCGAGCTGGGGCGAGCCCGAAGGCGTTACCGCAATCTCAATCCGACCCGGCTCGAAACGCACCAGCCGGACATCACGTTCGAGCGCCAGTTTCATTTGGATGTCGCGGCGAGCCCCGGCAAACGCCACCACATCTTCGAAGGAATTGAGCGCCATGGCGGGTGTGGGCGCCGACTCACGCGGCGCGGGCATCGCCGTGGACACCGGCGCCGCCAGCGACACGGGGCCGGCGGAAGAAGGAGTTGGCGCCGTGGCATCCTGTCGCGCGGCCTCTGGCTTGGATTGCAGCTTGCGCAAGAGTTCATCCGGGGTTGGCAGATCGGCGGCAAAGCCAATGCGGACAAGCACCATATCGGCGGCGGCGAGGGGGTGCGTTGATTCCCGCACTTCACGAAGACCCTTGAGCAGCATCTGCCAGGCGCGGCTCAGAATCGGCATCGGCAGGGTTTGCGCGAATTTTTGCCCGCGCGTCCTCTCTTCCGGTGTCAGCGAACGGTCTTGTGCCGCCTCTTTCACGATTTTCAGGCGGGTGACGAGATGGGTGAATTCGGCAAGACTTGCCAGCACCTCCGCCGGATCGGCGCCGCAGTCGTAGAGATCTTTCAAAATATCGAGCGCCGCCGCCATTTCGCCGCGCATGAGCATTTCGAAGAGGTCGATGACGCGGCTGCGGTCGGCCAGGCCGAGCATCGCGCGCAAAACTTCCGCAGTGATCGCGCCTTGGGGCTCGCTCGCGGCGTGCGCGATGGCCTGGTCGAGGAGCGAGAGCGCGTCGCGCACCGAGCCTTCGGCGGCCCGCGCGATGAGACCCAGCGCCTCGGCCTCGACCTCGACATTCTCCTTGTCGCAAATCGTGGCGAGATAATTGACAAGGAGATCCGCCTCGACCCGGTGCAAGTCAAACCGCTGGCAGCGCGAGCGCACCGTCACCGGAACTTTCTCGATTTCCGTCGTCGCGAATAAAAATTTTACATGGTCCGGCGGCTCCTCGAGGGTTTTCAGGAGCCCGTTGAACGCCTGCTTCGAGAGCATGTGCACTTCGTCGATGATAAAGACTTTCGTGCGCGCCATGACGGGTTTGTAGCGGGCGCTCTCGATGATCTCGCGCACATCGTCGATGCCGGTATGGGAGGCGGCGTCCATCTCAATGACATCGACATGGTGCGAGTCGATGATCGCCTGGCAATGTGTCCCGAGTTTTGGCATGTGGATCGTCGGCTTCGTCACGGGCGGCTCTGCGCCGTCGCGAGGAAGCTCATAGTTGAAGGCACGTGCCAGGATGCGCGCCGTTGTCGTCTTGCCGACGCCGCGCACGCCGGTCAGGATATAGGCTTGGTGAATGCGATTGAGACCGAACGCGTTGGACAGCGTCTTGACCATCGCCCCCTGGCCGATGAGGTCCTCGAACCGCGCCGGGCGGTATTTTCGGGCAAGGACGCGGTAGGGCGAGTTTTGCGCCTTGGCCCCTGCGGACGTGCCCAATCCCAAACTGGGGGCGGCCTCATCGTTGACGTTCGGCGGCGTTTCCATAGAGCTCGCAGCGGTGGAGTTGGGAGAAGCTTTGGCTTCGCCCCCGGTGCTAGAGTAGCAAAATTCGAGAGTAGGATGAAAGTGGGAGGTTGGACAGAGACCCGCCCGGTCTCGTTAGGGCTGCTTCCTTCCGGACCTGACCCGGTTGGCGAGTGGTGCGTCCACCGCCAACCTCCCGGCCCTTATTTGGACCAGGGAAGGGATTTGCGCAAGGTTGCCCCGGTCTTTGACATTTGATAAAATCTACCAATTTTTCCAAATAGTTCTAATGAATTTCTGCTCCCTCCCTTTTTAGCCTTCTTCATTTTGCAACGATGACAATCAAGCGGCCTCCTCCAAAGCTCTATAAATATTGCCCGTTTGGCGTCTTTGCGCTTCGTGCACTGACTGAAGCAGAGGTATTCTACTGCGAACCAAAAAATTTCAATGATCCACTAGATTGTAAGCCCAACATTGAGATTGACGTCGATGTCGGCTCTTTGGAAAAGCTTTGCGCTAAATTTCTTCTCCAGACGCACTCCGAGGAAGCTGCTCACGAAAAAATCCAAGGGTGCCGCTGGTTCGCCTGGGATGAGCATCGTGAATCTGGCAAAAATCAGGAGGACTGCTATAAAAAATCCTTAGCGTGTGAAATCAAGGAGAGCCTAGACTCGGAATGGGAGACAAAAGGCGTTTTGTGCCTCTCTGAAACTTGGAATTCGCCCCTTATGTGGAGTCACTATGCTGATCAGCATCGCGGACTATGTATTGAATACGATACATCAGCGGTTCAGCACCCTACCTTGGGCCCTGTAGATTACCGCTCACAAGGGAGCATTAAAGCCAGTGAACTTGTCGAGTGGAAACTCCGCGGCTCCCAAGAGGCTGAGCAGCGGGTACATACACAGTATTTTTTTTCAAAAGCTTCGCAATGGAGGTACGAAAGGGAGTGGCGAGATATCACAGCTAAAAGTGGTGCATTTGATAAAAGTTTTCCAATAACTGGCGTGCATTTTGGATTAAAGTGTGATGGCTCAGTTATCACAAGCATTGTTAGGCTGCTCAAGGATATGCGTACTATCGCTCTGTATCACGTCGATTCTAGCAACGGCAGTTTTAAACTAGAACGCTTCCTTTCGATCAAGAAGAAATGGAAGTCTTCAAAGCCACGCCATCCTATTTTGAGATTGCTTATGATATTTTTGCAAAAAACCAGACATAACATCTTGGAAAAAGCTTCCGCCTATTTTGTCTGAAGATTGAGACAAAAGTGTACAGGTAACCTCCTAAAACACCAAAATCGCCGCGCGGAGCGCCATAATAAGAAGCACAACTGAGGCAACCATGAACACCGCGAAGCGGATGATAATAATGTTAACCAGTGCTTGAATGAGGCTGTGGATCACCCGCAAGCCGACGTACATCCAAGCCAAAGCACAATTCGCCCCGGCGCCGGCGTCGAGAAGCGCCAAAGTGAGCGCCACCGCATAAAAGAGCGTCGGCTGCTCTAAGAGATGATTGTAGTTATCGGCTTTCCAGCGGACATTTGGCGGGATCTGTGCACTGAACGCCTCTTTCATGGCCTGCGGATCCAAGGCGATTTTGTTTTTGCGGATGGCCGGGATGCGCGTCGCGTAGAGCCACGCCCACATGACGAAGGTCCATAGGACGAGGGCAATCACGGGCGCGAGAATCGGGCTGCGCATATGTCACGCTCCTCGTTAGACCGCCATCCCATAAAGATCATACACATCCGCGCGCTCGATCTTCACGCTCACAATATCCCCATCCCGTAACGGCCGGCGCGAAAAAATATGCACCTTGCCGTCGATTTCCGGCGCATCCCCCTTGCTGCGGCCAACACCGCCGCGTGCGCCGCCGTCATCAATAATAACAGGCAGGCGTTTTCCCACCTTCTCCTTCAATCTGCGGGCGCTGATCCTTTGGGCCCGCTCCATGAAGCAGCGGTAGCGTGTCTCCTGCACATCAGGCAGCACGAAGGGAAGGCCGAGATCATTGGCGGCGGCGCCCTTCACAGGCTCATATTTGAAGGCCCCGGCGCGGTCGATCTTCGCTTCATCAAGCCAATCAAGAAGGATCTCAAAATCCTCCTCGCTCTCGCCGGGAAAGCCGACGATGAAGGTCGAGCGCAATGTCAGATCCGGGCATGCGGCCCGCCATCGCGCGATGCGTTCCAAGATTTTCTCGCGGTCGCCAGGCCGCCGCATCGCCTTCAAGATTTTGGGACTTGCGTGCTGAAAGGGGATGTCGAGATAGGGCAAAATTTTTCCCGCCGCCATGAGCTCGACCACCTCGTCGACATGCGGATAGGGATAGACATAGTGGAGGCGGACCCAGACGCCGAGGTTTCCCAATTCGCGGGCAAGATCGAGAAATTTTGCCCGCAAGGAGCGATCTTCGAAAGTGCTCTCGGCATATTTTAAATCGACGCCATAGGCGCTCGTATCCTGCGAGATGACGAGAAGCTCCTTGACACCCGCCGCGACGAGCTTTTCGGCCTCACGTAGCACATCGGCGGTGGGCCGCGAGCGCAGATCGCCACGCAGTTTTGGGATGATGCAAAAGCTGCAGCGATTATTGCAGCCTTCCGAGATTTTTAAGTAGGCATAATGGCGCGGCGTGAGCTTGATGCCCTGCGGGGGCAAAAGGTCGAGGAAGGGATTATGCGGCGGCGCCACGGCTTCATGCACCGCCTGCATGACGGAAGAAAAATCTTGCGGCCCGCTGATCCACCGTAGGTCGGGGTATCGCTCCAAGACCTCTCCTGCCTCGGCGCCCATGCATCCGGTGACGATGACCTTGCCGTTTGCCTTGAGCGCCTCGCCGATCGTGGCAAGCGACTCCGCCTTGGCGCTATCGAGAAAGCCACAGGTGTTGACGATGACCGCGTCGGCGCTCTCGTGCCTTCTGCCGATCTCATAGCCTTCGGCGCGCAGGCGGCTGATGATCCGCTCGCTATCGACAAGGGCCTTCGGGCAGCCGAGCGAGACGAAGGAAATTGTGGGCGCCGGCTTGGCGGCCGTCGCTGATAAAGAAACTGATGTCGTTGTGACGTTAGAGAGCATGCGCCCCATTGGCACGCGCCAAGCCCGCGGGCAAGAGGAAATGGGTTGGCAAAAGCCAGCCGGTCAAATCCGCCAAGGCGTTGTTTAGACGCGCACCTTCTTTGGATTTTCGCTTGCCCCCTCTTTCTTGAGCGCCTGCGCCACCGCGCGCTCCTTGAGCGTATCGTAGAGCGGCGGTTCTCTCAGCAAGGTCGAAACCGCCATCGCCGCGAAACAGGCGGCGAGCATCGGCAATAGCTCGGTCGAGTTATCCGTCATCTCCGTGACGAGGATCATTCCCGTCAGGGGCGCGCGCACCACCGCCGTAAATAGTGCCGCCATGCCCACAAGGGCGAAGGCAACCGCATGGAGGGTGGGATCCGCTGCTCCCCAGTGAAAGACCTCGCCAAAGAAGGCTCCGAGCTGCGCGCCAAGGGCCAAGAGCGGCGCGAAGATCCCGCCGGGCGTTCCGGCCGCATAGGAAGCCGCGCCCAATAGAAGCCGCATCATAAAAAGAAGAGGGAGGAAAGCAATTGCGGCGTGGCCCGCAAGGACTGCTTGCGTCAGCACGTCGCCGCCACCGGCAAGGCTCGGGGCAATCCATGCGACGGCGCCCACCACGACGCCAACGAGCGCCGCCCGCGCCTCCGGAGGCAAGCTGGTGAGCCGGGCCGATATATCCAACGCTTTGATAAGGAGGCGGTTATAGAGGACTCCCACCAAGGCCGCGATGGCACCAAGGCCGATGCAAAGGAGATTGTCGGTCAAAGATGGAAAAGGCAACGCCGCGACCGAAAAATCGGGCGCGGGGCCGGTAAAAAGCCGCGCGGCGACGATGGCGCTGCCCGACGCCCCCAGGGCGGTGATGGCATCCCTCGCCGCAAATTTTCTGGTGAGTTCCTCAAGGACAAAAACCGCGCCGGCGAAGGGCGCGTTGAACGCCGCCGCGAGGCCTGCGCCGGCACCCGCTGCGAGTAGCGAGCGGCAATCATCCTCATTGCGCCCGAAAGCTTTGCCGAGAAGATGCGCGAAAGTCGCCCCCATTTGCACGGAGGGCCCCTCGCGCCCAAGCGCAAAGCCAGCGCCAATAGATATGAGGCCGCCAAAAAATTTCACAGGCAACAAGGGTAAGGAGGCAGGCGGCAGTTCGCCGCTGATGACAGCCTCGACATGCGGGATTCCGCTGCCTGCGGCATTTTCGCTGAAGCGCCGCACGAGTCCCACGCTGATCGCGCCCGCCGCCGCCGCTCCGATAACGAGGAGGCTCGCGCCGGCGAGAGGATGCGCCGAGAAATGTTCGGGAACGAGCTGGCGCAGCCCGTCAAGGATTTGCAAGAGCTGGCGGAAGAACCCGCAGATGAGGCCAGCCCCGGCACCCGCGACCCCGGAGAGGACGACGAGCGGTAATAGCCCGGGGTCGGATAACACCCGCGGGCGGAGCGGAGGGTAGGACGTAACCGGGTCCAAACCCGCCGTAACCGCAGCCTTGCTGACTAGATCGTCCGAACCAGCATCAAGGCCGAGGCCGTTGGCGCTTCGAAACACTTGCCGCCGGTTCCGCAATATTAAGAAAACTTCCCGGAGAAAATAGAAGGCTGCAAGGAGAGCCACCCCGCCAACGACATAGGCCAGCGCTTCGCTCCAAAACAAAAAATTCGCAACGGCCAGCATCAGCGCGGTACCAGCGCATGGAAAATGTCCAGCCTAGACCGCACAAGGCAAACTGGAAAGGCATCGAGAGCTATAAAAAGAGCGCTTGTCCTCGCCATCGCTTGTGGTGGCCGCTGCCCTTCGCGGCAAGATGGAAATCGCCAACCCGAGCTTCCAAGCCGCGGTCGGGACGTGCATTCGGCCCCCACGTACGATAAGATGGCGCGGATGGTGAGAGAAGACACTCTGGCGGGCCGCCTGCGGCGCGTTTTGTTCAATCTCGCGGCGCCCTTGCTCATGGCGCCGATGCTGGTGTTTTGTCCCGGGCTCACGTCTCCGGCGCATAGCCAAGGCGATCCCTTCGCTTGGTTTGAGCAATTTTTCCACCCGCCCCCGAGCCGCGTTGCCAAGCCTTCTTCCGAGTTCCACAGGGGGGGCGCACCGCCCGAGTGGGGGCGCCGCCGCTCCAATTACTGGGCGGCCGAGAGGCCCATGCGCCGCCACGCGGAGAGAGCCAAGGAGAGGGAGGCGGAGAAGACGCCAGATCAGCACCCGGCGGCGGCGCCGAGTTTCTTTGTCGCCGTCCTTGGCGATAGCCTCGGGGCGATGCTCGCACAAGGGCTAAATGAGGCCTTCGAGAACCGGCCGGAAGTCGCCATTGTCCATAAGGCGAAAGAGAACTCCGGCCTTGTGCGCGATGACTTCTACGACTGGGTTAAGGCCACGCAAGATATGCTGGCGAGCGACGAAAAGATAGATCTCGCGGTCATGCTCATCGGCAGTAACGATAGGCAGGCCTTGCACGATGCATCAGGAACCTTTGAGCCGGGATCGCCCGAATGGCAGGCGGCCTATGAGCAACGCATCGAGGCCATCGCGGCGATGTTCCGGGAAAAAAATATCCCGCTGATTTGGGTTGGCTTACCGATATTTAAGAGCCCTCATCTCTCCGCCGACGCCGTTAATTTCAATAAGATTTATCGAGCGAGCGCCGAGAAGGCCGGTGCTACTTTTATCGACCTATGGGAAGCCTTCGCCGACGAGTCAGGGCAGTACAGCGTTTTCGGCCCCGATATCAACGGGCAGACGGTCAAGCTGCGCTCCGTCGACGGCGTGCATTTTACGCGGGCCGGTGCGCGCAAGCTCGCTCATTTTGTTGAGCCTGATATCCGCCGCAGACTCGATGAAGTGCTGCCGAAACCCACGCCGGATGCAGTGGCACCCTCGCCAGCCGCTCCGGCCAATGGCCCCGGCGAGGAAGCAACGCCCGCCGATGTTTCGGCTCTGCCGGAGCAGCCCGTGCCACCAGCGGAAAAACCGGCCGCGGGCCCCGTCCTTTCCTTGACTTCTCCACCCTCGGCGGCGGGTGCGGAGCTCGCGAAGACTTCCGTGGGTCCGCCGGCCGCGAAGAATGAGGCGCGCAACCTCGTCGACCAAACATTGCGGCAAGGCAAACCGCTCGTCCCAAAACCCGGCCGCGCCGACGATTTCTCCTGGCCGAGGCCCTAACAGCTGCCGTCTTGCGTCCTTCCACGCCCGATTTCCTAAACAAAAGAATCATCTTGACTGTTGTCGTGGAACAAAACGCACAGCTGAGGCGTTAACGAAGCGGTAAGCTTAATTATCAAGATTCGAGAGAGGGAATCGAACAGATGGGGAAGTTGGGGGTGGGGAAGTTATGTCTTTTCGCTTGCGCGGCCATGGGCAGCCTAATCGCTACGGGCGCGCAGGCTTTTGACGGGGGCTCTCCGGCGGGCCTGATGGACCGGCAGGCGCAGCAAGTCAGCTGGCCATCAGAGCTGCAACGCGATCTCCAGGGGACGCGGGTGGTGGTTGATGATCCGACCCATGCGCGAGTTGGCACAATCACCATCGATACCAAGGAGCGCTACCTTTATCTCTCGCTTCCAGGCGGCAAGGCAATGCGCTACACGGTCGGCGTGGGACGCGAAGGCTTTGGCTGGACCGGGCGGGCCCATATCGGGCGGCGCGCCGAATGGCCGAGTTGGACGCCGCCTGCCGCCATGCGCCTTCGGCGGCCGGAACTGCCTGAGGTCATGGAAGGCGGGGTTGCCAATCCTCTCGGCGCCCGCGCTATGTATCTTTACAACGAGCACGGCGATACGATGTTCCGGATCCACGGGACCAACGAGCCCAGTACGATTGGCCGGGCCGTTTCTTCAGGCTGTATCCGGCTTCTCAACGAGGATATCGTCGATCTTTATGAACGTGTAAAGGTCGGAGCGCCTGTCGTCGTCATCTAGTCCTCTTGCTCCTATTTGCTATTTGGGACGCCGCTGGTTTGGCTGCTTGTCAAACCAGCTTTTTTTTGCTTTCAAATCATTTGCCTGGTGACGTCGTTTCTGACCAGGTGAGTAACTCCAGCTTATTAATGCACATAGTTCAATGCGTAGATCTTGTTTTAAGTTAAAGCACGGAGCGGCTTTTGGGCTTGCGTGTTTGATTGTTCTTGCCGCCGTCGCTCCTGCCCCCGCGCAATGGTATAACTATGACGGCTACTACGCCTATCCCACCTACCCATCGAATGGCCGTCCCGGATATCCGTCCTACCCCGCCTATCCGGCGTACCCTAATTACCCAGAGTCATATTATGACCCGGTAAGCCCGCCCGCATCACCTTATGGCGGACGCTCGCATGCCTATGGCGAGCCTTATTATGACCCCTATGGAGAGCCGCCGCGAAGCCGCCCCTATGGCTATGGCAATGGCGATGAGGAACTCGGCGTCAATTTCAATCAGAAGACCGCGACCGTCGTCGAAAACCCCACCAACGAGCCAGCGGGGACCATCGTTATTAACACGACGTCCCGGCATCTTTACCTCGTGCAAGCGAACGGGCACGCCATACAATATGGCATTGGCGTTGGGCGGCAGGGCTTTGAATGGAAGGGTGTTGCCCATGTCGGGCGCAAATCCGAATGGCCGCGCTGGATTCCGCCGAAGAATATGCTCAAACGCCGCCCCGAACTGCCGGAAGAAATGGAAGGCGGCCTCGAGAACCCGCTTGGCGCGCGCGCCCTTTATTTGTTCCAGGGAAAGAAGGACACGCTGTTCCGCATCCATGGCACAAATGAACCGGATTCGATTGGCAAGGCTGTTTCGTCCGGCTGCATCCGGATGATGAACGCGGATGTCATCGACCTTTATCGCCGAGTTGGTGTCGGCACAAAAGTCGTAGTGCTGTAAAAGAGCCTTCGCTTACTTCTCCCTGAAAACTTAAGCGTAGCAGCTCTTCAAGGTGCAGTGCTGCGCCGCGAACCGCTACGCTGCGCCGAGCGCGTTGAAATCAGTCATCCGATTTCAATTGTTAGTAGTCGTTAATTAAATTCTAATTTAAAATGTGCGCCGGCTCCCCCGTTTCGGAGCGGTCATTTTTGCAAATTATTTTTTTGGAGAAAACTTATGAAATTTCTTTTTGCGCAAGCGATGGGGATCACCATCGTATCGGCGGCGCTCATTGTGATTTCGAATGAAGGCCGTGAGTTTCTCCTCAAAGGCGGAGGCAGAGCCGATTTTTCCAACCCAGAGGATTCGCGGCGCCCAGAGTTGAGCACACCCTCTAAAGCGCCAGCGGTAGGGCCGGGAACCGCGATCCTCGTTGCCGATACCGTGATGAAAGCCAATGATCCGCTCGCTCGGGCGGATGCGACGCTAGTTGGAGCAAGGATCGATATTTCCGTCGATCCAAACAACGCGGAAAGCATGATCCTTAGCGCCGTTTCCAGCGGTCCCGACGCGACCGTTATGGTTTGGCGGTCAACAGACGGCGGCACAAGCTGGAGCAAGGAGTTGACCAGCTCCGTACCACGTCTTGAAGGCGCATCCTGGTGTCATTGCGAGCCAACCCCGGGATTTCATTCCCCTAGTGGAACCACCGGCCCGGACAACACAAAAGGTGATCGGGCGGACGCCGGCTCGACATTGCAAAATTCCAATCAGCAGTTGAGTCTCCTCGCGGCTTTTCAAAGCACCACAAACGTGGAACTCATCACCGGTCGCAGCATGAGCGCATCGGCCTTGAAAGGCACTGCTAGCTCCGGCAGCGGTAAAGAGAAAGGCAATCAGCTCTTGGAAGCCGTGGTGGCGCGACTCAATCCAGCACCGGCTGCCGAGGTAAACGTCGCAGAATTTGCTGATCAATTGGTCCGTGATGAGCGCACCGGCAATATTTATCGGGTATTCGAGCGCATCAGAGTGGGCGAAGCAGAGGGCTCTGAACATATCGACTACGTGCTTAACCGCTCGACCGACGGCGGACGCAGCTGGGAACTTAACGGCGCCGTGGATGGCATCATCATCGCCACGACCGAAAGGTCAACGCCAGTCTCAAAATTCTGCACGGTCAATGCGGCTGCCGAGAGGCAACGAGTCGCGGTCAGTCCGCAAACGGGCGACCTTCACTATCTTTACACAAAGCGCGATCTTGAAACGGGAGACGACCGGCTAGCGATGCGCCGGCTTTTGGACGACGGGAATGGCGGGCTTGAAACGGGGCCGGAAGTTTTCATCTCCGGGCAAGGGCAAGCGGCGCTGCCGTCAATGGCCATTGCCTCCAATGATACGATCGGTGTTTTCTACTACCTTTGCGATGGAATATCGCTGAGCGGATATCCCATGCTTTCCGCGCATATGAGCTACAGCACCGATCACGGGCAAAGTTTCGTCGATAATTTGCTTTCGCGCTTTTCGTCGCCGGCCAAGGATGACGGCAGTTTAGAGCAACGCGTCCTTGGCGAATCCATGCAAATCCGGACGGCGGGCGACGAGTTCATTGGCGGCTTCATGGGCACGAGCGAATCGATAAAGCCCGCCGTTGCTCATCCCATTTTTTACAAAGTGTCGGTGGGAAGAGCGGCGGCCATTTCGCCTTGATTTTGCACATCAGCAAGGCTGCGGCGAAATATGGAGCCACGGCCTTGCAACCGTTGTTATCTGTGTTACTGCGGGAGCTCGCTCGAGCCCATCAAGAAGGCATCGATTGACCGTGCCGTTTGCCGGCCTTCGCGGATCGCCCAGACGACGAGCGATTGGCCTCGACGCATATCGCCGCAAGCGAAGACTTTTGGCACGGAGGTTTTATAAGCGGTCTGGTCGGCCAAGACATTGCCGCGAGGATCATAGGCGATGCCAAGGGCCTCGAGCAGCCCTTCGTGTACGGGTGATACAAAGCCCATGCCGAGGAGGACGAGATCAGCTCGCAGCTCGAAGATGCTATCGGGGACTTCCTTAAAGTTTGTGTCGACGCGGGCGCAGCGAAGTTTTTTGACGGCGCCATTCTCGCCCACAAATACCTTCGTTACGACAGAAAAATCTCTTTCCGCGCCTTCTTCCTGCGAGGAAGAGGTGCGCAATTTCAACGGCCAATTCGGCCAAGTCAAAGCCTTATTCTCTTTGTCCGGCGGGCGCGGCAGGATCTCCAGTTGGGTCACGGAAAGTGCGCCTTGGCGGATGGCGGTGCCGATGCAATCGGATCCAGTGTCGCCGCCGCCAATCACAACGACATGCATGCCCGAAGCAAGGATCGGGACATTGGTATGAATAGGCTCGTTGCTGATGCGGCGGTTTTGCTGCGGCAGGAATTCCATGGCGAAATGGATGTTGGCAAGGTCCCGCCCGGGTATTTCGAGGTCGCGGGCTTTCTCTGCGCCCCCCGCGAGAACGATGGCATCAAATCGCGCGACAAGATCAGCGGCCAAAAGGTCGATCCCAACGTTGACGCCACTATGGAAATTGACTCCTTCGGCCTGCATCTGAGCGATGCGCCGGTCGATGAGGTGCTTTTCCATTTTGAAGTCAGGTATTCCATAACGCAGAAGGCCGCCGGGTTTGGCGTTCTTCTCGAAGACATGAACCTCGTGTCCAGCGCGCGCCAGCTGCTGGGCGCAGGCAAGGCCGGCCGGGCCCGAGCCGACAATGCCGATTTTCTTGCCAGTTTTCGCCTCGGCGGGCTCTGGCTTGATCCAGCCGTTCGCGAAAGCGCGGTCGGCAATGGCGCATTCGATCGTTTTGATCGTGACTGGATTATCGTCGATGTTAAGAGTGCAGGCGGCCTCGCATGGCGCCGGGCAAACGCGGCCTGTGACCTCCGGAAAATTATTCGTGGAGTGTAGATTGCGGACGGCTTCCCGCCAGTCTCCCCGGTAGACAAGGTCATTCCAATCGGGGATTTGGTTATTGACCGGGCAGCCGCTGTGGCAGAAGGGAATGCCACAATCCATGCAGCGAGCGGCTTGGTCTTTCGTGGCTTCCTCGGAGAGCGGAATGACGAATTCGCGGTAGTGGCGAATCCGGTCGGAGGCCGGAGCATAGCGCCGGTCGCGCCTGTCGATTTCCAGGAACCCCGTTACTTTTCCCATTCCTTTTCCTATTGCGGCTCAATAAGCTTCGCATCGCGACGTCAACAACGGCGCGGCTTAATCCTCCTATGGCGCCCTCTATTCAGCCGCCGCGAGCCGAGGCGTCTCACCGCAGGCGATCAGCTTCTCCAATGCCCGTCGGTATTCCACCGGCATGACCTTACGGAATTTTGGCTTGTACACATCCCACGCATTAAGGATCTCACGAGCGCGCTCCGATCCCGTCAGGCTCGCGTGATTGGAGATCAGCTGATGAAGGCGCTCGGCGTCAAATCGTGTCATGTCCCCCATGACATCGACGCGGCCATGGAAGTCAAGATCGCCGCCGTGGTGGTAGTTCTTCTGCATCAATTCCTCTTCCTCGACGACGGGTTCAAGATCCACCATGGCGAGATTGCAACGTTCGGCGAACCTGCCGTCCTCGTCGAGGACGTAGGCGATGCCGCCCGACATGCCGGCGGCAAAGTTGCGCCCTGTCTCGCCAATCACGACGACAATGCCGCCGGTCATGTACTCGCACCCATGATCGCCCACGCCTTCGACCACGGCGACGGCCCCGGAATTGCGAACGGCGAAGCGCTCGCCAGCAACGCCACGGAAATAGCATTCGCCGGAGATCGCGCCATAGAGCGCGGTATTGCCGATGACGATGGATTTTTCGGGCACGATCCTCGCGTCCGAGGGCGGATAGACGATAATCCGTCCGCCTGAAAGACCCTTGCCGGTATAGTCATTGGCTTCGCCCTCGAGTTCGAGGGTGATTCCCGTCGCAAGCCAAGCACCAAAGCTCTGCCCCGCAGTCCCTTTCGCTTTAATATGGATGGTCCCGTCCGGAAGGCCGGCGTGGCCATAGTGGCGCACGATGACACCCGAGAGCATCGCGCCCGTGGTACGATCGGTATTGGCGATCGGCGTTTCAATCCTCACTGGATCGCCACCGTCGATGGCACCCTTGGCGGCGGCGATCAGCTTGCGGTCAAGAATGCGCGCCAGGCCATGGTCTTGGCGCGTCGCATTGAAGATATCATCGCCCGGTTCGGCAACTGGTTTGTGAAACAGTTTTGAAAAGTCGAGACCCCGCGCCTTCCAGTGAGAAATGACCTCTTGCTTATCGAGCATTTGCATCTGCCCGATCATTTCATTAAAGCCCCGGTATCCCATGCTCGCCATTAGCGTGCGCACTTCTTCGGCGACGAAAAAGAAGAAATTGATCACATGCTCCGGCTGGCCAGTGAACCGTTTGCGCAAGACAGGGTCTTGCGTCGCTATGCCAACCGGGCAGGTATTCAAATGACATTTGCGCATCATGATGCAGCCAGAGGCGATGAGCGGCGCTGTCGAGAAGCCGAACTCGTCGGCACCAAGCAAAGCGCCGACGACAACGTCGCGGCCGGTTCGCAGCCCGCCGTCAACCTGCACGGCGATGCGGGAGCGCAGCCTGTTGAGCACAAGCGTCTGCTGTGTCTCTGCAAGGCCGATTTCCCAAGGAATGCCGGCATGTTTGATCGAGGTTAAGGGCGAAGCGCCGGTGCCGCCCTCAAAGCCGGAAATCGTCACGTGGTCGGCGCGCCCTTTCGAGACACCGGCGGCCACCGTGCCAACACCAACCTCGGAGACGAGCTTGACCGACACATCAGCATCGGGATTGACGTTCTTTAAATCGAAAATGAGCTGGGCGAGGTCCTCGATCGAGTAAATATCGTGATGAGGCGGCGGCGAGATGAGGCCGACGCCCTGCGTCGAGTGGCGCACCTTGGCGATGACGGCGTCGACCTTATGGCCTGGCAATTGGCCGCCTTCGCCAGGCTTGGCGCCTTGCGCCATCTTGATCTGCATCATGTTCGAATTGACGAGATATTCCGTCGTCGCGCCAAAGCGCCCGGAGGCGACTTGCTTAATGGCCGAGCGCATGGAATCGCCATTGGCCATCGGCTTGTAGCGGTCGGCCTCCTCGCCGCCTTCACCCGTATTGGATTTGCCGCCAATCCGGTTCATGGCGATGGCGAGTGTCGTGTGGGCTTCCCGTGAGATCGAACCGAAGGACATAGCACCGGTCGAGAACCGCTTCACAATTTCCTGTGCTGGCTCGACCTCATCAAGGGGCACCGCTTGGCGGCCGTCCTCGTCGGCGCTTCTAACGCGAAAGAGGTTGCGGATCGTCAACGGCCGCGCGGTCTCTTCATTCAAAAGCGCGGCATAGTCGCGATAAATGGCGGCGTTATTAGCGCGCGCAGCATGCTGCAAGAGCGAGACCGACTGAGGCGACCAGGAATGGGCTTCGCCCCGGATGCGGAAGGCATAATCGCCGCCAACTTCGAGCGCATTGCGATAGAGCGGCGCGCTGCCAAAGGCAACCTTATGGCGGCGAACGGCCTCCTCGGCGATCTCTGGAAGGCCAGCGCCGCCGATTTGAGTGGCTGTTCCGGTGAAAAAGCGCTCAACGAATTCATCACCGAGCCCGACCGCATCGAAAATCTGCGCTCCGCAATAGGACTGATACGTCGAAATGCCCATTTTCGACATAACCTTGAGGAGCCCCTTGTCGATGGCCTTGATATAGCGTTTGCAAGCCTCGCCCGCGTCAATCTCCCGCGGAAAATCCGCCGCCATCGCGGCCAGCGTCTCAAACGCGAGATAAGGGTTGATCGCCTCGGCCCCATAACCGGCGAGCAGAGCGAAATGGTGAACCTCGCGCGCATCGCCTGTCTCAACGACAAGGCCGACAGAGGTGCGAAGACCCTTGCGGATCAAATGATGGTGCACCGCCGCCGTCGCCAAAAGCGCCGGGATAGGAATGCGATCCGGGCCGGTCATGCGATCGGATAAGACGATGATGTTGAATCCGCTATTAACCGCTTGTTCGGCTCGCTCGCAGAGTTTTTCGAGCGCCGCCTCCATCCCGGCGGCGCCCTTCTCGGATGGATAGGTGATATTGAGCGTCTTGGTGTCAAACGCCTCTTCGAAATGGGCGATTGAGCGGATTTTTTCGAGATCGCCATTGGTCAGAATGGGCTGGCGAACCTCGAGCCTTTTTTTCTTTGCGCTTCCCTCATGATCGAGGATATTGGGCCTCGGGCCGATGAAAGATACAAGGCTCATGACGAGCTCTTCTCGAATCGGATCGATCGGCGGATTGGTCACTTGCGCAAAATGCTGCTTGAAATAGGTGTAGAGCAGCTTCGGCTGCGTCGATAATGCGGAAATCGGCGTGTCGGTGCCCATCGAGCCGACCGCTTCCTGGCCGGTTACCGCCATGGGTGGCAATAAAAGCGAAAGGTCTTCCTGGCTGTAACCGAAGGCCTGCTGGCGGTCGAGGAGGGAGACATCGCTGCGCGGCGCCCGCGGATGCACCGCAAACTCCATGTCTTCAAGGACGAGCTGCGTGCGTTTTACCCATTCTGCATAAGGATGCAGCGCGGCGAGCGTCGCTTTGATCTCATCGTCCGAAATGATGCGTCCTTGCTCGAGATCAACGAGTAGCATTTTGCCAGGCTGCAATCGCCACTTAGTGACGATGCGCTCCTCCGGGATCGGCAAGACACCGGCTTCCGAGGCAAGAACGACGAGTCCATCGCTAGTGACGAGATAGCGGGCTGGGCGCAGGCCATTGCGGTCGAGAGTCGCGCCAATTTGACGGCCATCGGTGAAGGCGACGGCAGCCGGCCCATCCCATGGCTCCATTAAGGCGGCATGATGTTCGTAAAAGGCTCGACGCGAAGAGTCCATCAAAGGATTGCCCGCCCAGGCCTCAGGGATAAGCATCATCATGGCGTGCGCCAGCGAATAGCCACCCTGAACTAAGAACTCGAGGGCGTTATCGAAGCAGGCCGTATCCGACTGGCCTTCATAAGAAATCGGCCAAAGCTTGTCGATGTCGTCGCCAAATAGATCTGACGCGACTGAAGCTTGACGCGCCGCCATCCAATTGAGGTTGCCGCGCAACGTATTGATCTCGCCGTTATGCGCCACGTAGCGGTAAGGGTGGGCGCGTGACCAGGTCGGGAAAGTATTCGTCGAAAAACGTTGGTGAACGAGGCAGAGAGCCGACTCGAATGAAGGATCGCGCAGGTCTTTAAAGTAAATCCCAAGCTTCGTTGCCAGCAGCAAACCTTTGTAGACGAGGGTGCGTGAGGAAAGTGAAATCGCGTAAAAATCAGCCACGCGCGGGTCGGCAAGGTTATAGACCGCGTTGGAGATGGTTTTGCGAATCATGTAGAGCCGCCGCTCGAAGACCTCTTGATTTTCCGCGTTCGGCCCGCGCTTGATGAAAATTTGCCGGTTGAATGGCTCATGCGGCTTTACCGTCTGTCCAAGGACTGATGAATCGACAGGCGTATCTCTCCAGCCAAGTGCCGTCTGCCCTTCGGCTGCCACCATTTTCTCGATGATCGTTTCGACGATGCGCCGGCCTTCAGGATCGCGGGGCAAAAAGAATGCGCCAACGGCATATTCGCCTGGCGTGGGAAGCGCAAAACCAAGGTTGCGGGCTTCTTTGGCGAGAAATCGGTGCGGGATTTGCACGAGCATGCCGCAGCCATCCCCCGCCTCCGGATCGGCACCGACCGCGCCGCGGTGGTCAAGATTGCGCAAGATCTCAAGGCCCATGAGGATGAGTTCATGCGACTTTCGGTTATGCATGTCGGCGATGAAGCCAACCCCGCAGGAGTCATGCTCCTTGCCTGGCGAATAGAGGCCTTGTGCGGCTGGCAGTCCAGGATCAAAACGAGCCCGGCCAGGCAAAAGCGGAGTCCTCATCGTCCGACCTTTCGTCAACATTGCGCCGCCGCCGCGTCAGCCCCGCGCAGGCCGAAGCTGCGCATGTGATTGCCACTACTTTGGCAAGAATCGAGCCATGCTGAGCCCTTCAACGGCGATCGCCCAAAAATTACGCCGCTTAAGCTTTGATTTGGCTCAAATCCGGATAAGAGCGCTTCCCGAGTAGCCACCCGAAATGGTCAGCACCACTGTCCTAAGGACCTAAGATCGCAGATTTCCGTTGGATTAACAAGTTGGCAAATGCGGTCGGGAGGACGATCTCGCCGAGGAAGGCAAAACGGCGAGCCAATTTGAGAAATAAAATACCTGGAATTTCGCGTTGAGAGAACAGAATGGATTTCACGAGCGATAATACGAATGGCGCCGATCCAGCCATTCTTCGCGCCTTGATCAACGCCAACGAGGGCTTCACGGCGGCTTACGGCGCGGACCATTTCACGGCGGCGGCACTGGCGCGCCTCTCGGAGGTATTTGAGCACGAACTCGCCGGTTTTTTCGTGGCGACGGGAACGGCGGCCAATGCCCTCGCTCTTGCCGCTATAACGCCGCCATTTGGCGCTGTCTTCTGTCAAGAGGAAGCGCACATCATGAAGGATGAGTGCGGCGCGCCGGAAATGTTTAGCGGCGGTGCCAAGCTTATCGGAGTCGCAGGCGGCGCGGGCAGAATCGCCACCCATAACCTCAAGGCGAGGCTCGCGGAATTTCCACGGGGCGCCGAAAAACAGGTTCAGCCCGCTGCCCTATCGCTTTCGCAAGTCACTGAATGCGGCACGGTTTATACGCGGGAAGAACTGTCTGTCCTTTGCGCCTTGGCGCATGACGCGGGCCTCATTGTCCATATGGACGGTGCTCGCTTTGCCAATGCTCTCGTGTCTCTTTACTGCACGCCCGCGGAAATGAGCTGGAAGGCTGGGGTCGACGTTCTCTCTTTTGGGGCAACCAAAAATGGGGCGGTGGCATGCGAGGTTGTAATTTTCTTTGATGAGGCGCTGGCTGCGGATCTGCCCTACCTGCGCAAACGGAGCGGACACACAATCTCCAAGGGAAGATTCCTTGGGGCGCAGATGATTGCCTATCTCGAAAACGACCGTTGGCTCAAGTTAGCGGCTGCGGCAAATCTCCGGGCCCAGCATCTGGCGAATGGCTTGGCCAAAATTCCCGGCGTGAGGCTACCCTGGCCCTGCCAGGCGAATGAAGTATTCGCCATCATTCCCCGCGCGATCGATCGGGCACTGGCGTCGAACGGCGCGCGCTATTACGCTTGGCGGCTTCCAAGCAGCGAGGATGCCTGCGCGCCGCTCAGAAGCGATGAAGTCTTCGTGCGGCTCGTGGCCTCGTTTGCCACCACGCGAGCCGATATCGATCAATTTTTGCAAATAGCCGCCGATACGATTCGCGATAATGACGTGAACGCACCGTTGGGCTTGCGTGCAACAGGGCCGGCTTAATGCAATCGTTCCCCAGAGGGTAAAAATTCACGGTCTAGGCGATCCAAAAATTCGTAAAGGTCAACGAGAACCTCGCATGTCTCGACGGTTGCCGCTCCTTTGGCCTCGAGTTCTTCAAGCTCCGCTATTCGTTCGCGAAGCGCTTCCGCAAAACTTCTGGATTTACTCTTCACATTAATTGGTGTCATTATTGTTTACACTTTCGATGTTCGGCCGTTTCGGGCGGGAGCTGAGCAAAGCAAAAAAATTTATTTTTGATGCGCGGCCCGCAGCCCAGCGGCTTGACGGGCGCCTTATAGCACTCGGCAAAGTAGTATTGAGTGCGATTCCTCACAACTAACAACTGTCGCAATTCAATTGGTAACGATTTCGTGGATGCCTGGTTCCACACAAATGCAAGGCGAGGCGCCTTCGTCTGAATGAGTTAGGAGTAAATTTGAAAATGTTCATAAGTGAAAGGCAGCATGGCCCAAGACTATTGTAAAACTTTAGCAAGGTAACGATCGAGTTCGCAACGCCACTGCACCATTTTCTTAGGCACATTGGCGCGAAGTCTATCAGGCCCTATTTCGCGCCTCACGCCGTTCACAAACTGTTTTTTCTCATCGGCTCTGTTTGGACTATGTAAATTAACCCTCCAGAAACCTTAACGCCTTCTTATGGCGCCTGAGATTCGCGAGGGAGTGCCGAGCCGATGGAACATGCCGGGTGGAATTTTCTTCCCGCAGCGCGTTCCCTAGGAAGCGAGGAGGCGCCCGCTCAATCGTCGCGCTGGCCACGGAAATTGTGGCTCGCCGTTTTGCTTTTGGCCGGGCTCTCCAGTGCCGCAGCCCTCGTTTCCTTTCCCCGGCCAAGCTATGAAGCACGCGTTAAGCTCCGTCTTGGCCAGCCATCCACCGGGTTGATTGGTCTGCGCTCGCGTCTGCAACCCGCTGGCAGCAGGCCGCCGCCGCCAAGCGAGATGCAGCTCATCGCCTCACGTGATCTTGCCCGCCGGGCGATCAAAGACCTAGACGCCGAAGACAGGCGTGAATTTGACCCCGAGAAGCAAAATCCGAATTCGCAAGCCCTCGTGTGGCTCGGCGCGCGCGCAGATCCAGCGCGGAGAAGCAAGGCGGATCGCGTGCTCGAAGCTTTTCAGAACCATCTAAACGTCGATTCTAGGGAGCAGAACCTCCTCGCGATTACCTTCCGGTCCGAAGATAGGGAATTCGCGGCGAAAGCGGCCAATCACATTGCTGATCTTTATAGGGAAGATGCCTTGCCGCGCGGCATCACGGCTTATATCGTCTCGCCTGCTGTTCCGCCTGACCGGCGGCTTTACGCAGGTCAAACTTTGATCGCGTTGGCGCTCGGAATGGCATCCGCGCTCATTGCCTTTGGCGCGATATCTTGCGCGGCGAGGCATAGGCCGCGCGATCCACGCGAGATCGAGCCGCCTAAGCCGCCACGCCTGGTTAAGGGCGAGCCTTGTTTTCCTCCCCATGCCCAACCGACCGCTGGTGCAGGAACCACCCGCCGGATCCTTGACCTAGCATCGAGAAGGCCGGATTCGAGTGGGCTAAAAATCCTGGCAACAGCGATTGGCCAAGGAGCCTCAACCAGTGCGCTCATCGATGCGCTCGCGCGCGATCTCAATTATGCCGGGCACACTCTCATTCTAAACTTCGATCGCGCCGATAATACCGGGTCGTGCGGGGAACCGGCGGATTGCGTGAGGCCGCCCTCTGTTCTTGATCTGGCCGAGGGCGGCGCATCTTTCGCCGAATTTATACGTTACGATAGCAAGTCGCGGGCGCATTTTTTGCGCGTGGGATATTTTGAAGAGCGTCAACATCAGGCGCTGTTGCTGGTTCTCGATGTCCTTGCTGAAACTTACAACTTTCTCCTAATCAACGGGCCGCCCCTCCAAGAAAGCTCCCTTGCCCGCACGCTTGCCGCAAATGCCGATTTGGCCTTGCTTGTCGCACCCGCGGCAATCCCCGAAACCGCAATCGTTGTTGCCGAGTCGCAGCTGGCCCAAGCGGGTGCTCGAGAGGTTCTCTTGGTGACTGCCCCTCATGCACAGCCGCAGAGCTTTTTCCGCGACGCCGCCTAGCGGCACCTCGAAAGAGCGCTACGGCTCTTGTCGCTCCATCCATCGAATAAGCGGCATAAGCGGAAAAATCCAAGCAAGTCCGAGCCCCATGAAGCACAGGATCCGGACGATTGTTTGGGCTTCATGCAGTGGCCGTGCCTGAGCCAGCGCCATTGCAACGAGCGCGTAGGCGGGTACAAATACAAGTATGAGACTCGTGCCTATGAGTTTGCGCGTTCGCCGCCGCATGGGAGAGTCCAATTTCTCGTCTGCGGCATTCGATCCTATTCACGCCGCCCCTGCACTATGACAAAGCGATGGCTCATGCCGCAAGAATTTCGATTGGCTGATATGTCCGCCCCGCCCGCTGCGCTTGGCGGGGACTTCATCCGACGCGCATCCTCTTCGCGCGTAGAAATTTGGCTGTGGTCCTTGGCCGCGCTCGTCTTTCTCATGGTCATCGCCGGCGGCGCAACAAGGCTCACGGAATCCGGCCTGTCAATCACCGAGTGGCAGCCGCTGACTGGAGTGGTTCCGCCATTGAATGAAGTGATGTGGCGGGCCGAATTCGAAAATTATAAAAAAATTCCCCAATACGCAGAGCTATTTCCCGGCATGGATCTGAGCGGCTTCAAATTTATTTATTTTTTCGAGTGGGGGCACCGGCTGCTTGGCCGGATGACTGGCCTAGCGATGGCGCTGCCGCTCGTTTTCTTTTGGATCAGACGAGAACTTCCGCCACGCTTCAAATCGAAGCTTCTCGGCATCTTGGCGCTTGGCGGGTTGCAAGGCGCGGTTGGCTGGTGGATGGTCAAATCAGGCCTTTCCGACCGCGTCGAGGTCGCACAAGAGCGGCTTGCCATCCATCTCCTGTTAGCTTCGCTAACCTTTGCCGCGCTGGTGTGGCTCGCGTCTTCTCTTCGGCCATCCAGGGAAAAGCTGAGGGAGCACGTGCGGAAAGCCCTGCGGGGATTTTCGGCTGTGATCTTGCTCCTGCTCTTCGTGCAGATCGGCCTTGGCGCTCTCGTTGCCGGGCTGCGTGCGGGACGCGCTTTCAATACCTGGCCGCTGATTGATGGCTATTTTTGGCCCCCGTTCGAAAAACTGACCCTCCTCTCTCCCATATGGTGGAACGCCCTCGACAATCTCTTGTTGGTGCAGTTCCAACACCGGATGCTTGCCTATGCGCTGTTCGCCCTGGCAATTGCCCAAGCGCTTGCGGCCCTGTGGTACGCGCCGGGAAGCGGCGCGGCGCGGCGCGCACGCCTCGTCGCAATTCTCGTAACGGGGCAGGCAGCCTTCGGCGTCATCGCGCTCATTTTCATCGTGCCGCTTTGGGCGGGGCTCCTCCATCAAGCTTTTGCCATGGTCGTCCTTGCAGCGGCGGTTATAAGCACGCAAAAGCTCGCAAAACCCGCCATTAGCGCTTAGAGGGGCCGAGGCGCGCAATTTCGATTTTCGGGCAGCGATCCATGACAACGGTGACACCGCACGCCCGGGCCCGCGCGGCCGCGACTTCATCTATGACGCCTAGCTGCATCCAGATCACTCTTGGCCGGGGCGTGAGCGCCAAAGCCTCGCCGACGACGCCACCGGCGGCGGCGGAATTGCGGAAGACATCAACCATATCCACGGGCTCGGGAATATCCGCCAGTGATGCGAAGACCTCCGCTCCGTTGATACTTTTCCCCGCAAGCCCAGGATTGACCCCGATCACATGATAGCCTTGCTCGCCCAAGAAGTTGGCGACGCGGTTCGATGCCCGCTCTTCTTTGGCCGAAAGGCCAACGACGGCGATCGTCTTGACGCTCGTGAGGAGCTGGCGGAGGAAATCATCGGTTTCGGCCGCCATTGGCGCGGTTCACTCCTTAATCGAGGGGCCCTTGACCCTTTGGCGAAGCCTCAATAAAAGGAGCGCCAATTGCGCGCTTTCAAGCTGTGCAGTTCATTTCCCATGGAAATTTGAATGTTTGGCAAGAGTTATTCCGCTAAAGCGGCGGAAATCGAGAAAAAATGGGTGCTGATTGACGCCAAGGGCCTCGTCGTCGGGCGCCTCGCCTCGCTGATCGCCCTTCGCCTGCGTGGCAAACACAAGCCGTCCTTTACACCGCATATGGACGACGGCGATAATGTGATCGTCATTAACGCCGACAAGGTGGTGCTGACGGGCCGCAAGAACGACCAAAAAGTGTACCATCACTTCACGGGCTATCCGGGCGGCATCAAAGAGCGCTCGGCGAAGTTCATTCTTGAAGGCCGTTTTCCCGAACGCATCGTCGAAAAAGCCGTCGAACGGATGCTGCCGCGCGGCCCTCTGGGGCGGCGCCAGCTTGGCAATCTGCGTGTCTATAAGGGCGGCGAGCATCCGCATGCCGCTCAAGATCCGATCGCGCTTGATGTCGCAAGCCTCAACCGCAAAAATGTGAGATTGGTCTGATGGCTGAAACTTTGTCTTCGCTTCAAGATTTGCAAGGGCTTGCGACGCCCACGCCCGAGGCCGGTCCGCGTTATGTTCAAAAGCTCGACCCGCACGGGCGCGCCTATGCGACTGGAAAACGCAAGGATGCTGTGGCGCGCGTTTGGATCAAGCCCGGTCCCGGCAAGGTCGTCGTCAATGACCGCCCGCTCGATCAATATTTCGCGCGGCCGGTTTTGAGGATGATCCTGCAGCAGCCGCTTACCGTCGCGAAACGGCTGAACCAATATGATCTCACGATCAGCGTCACCGGCGGCGGCCTCTCCGGCCAGGCGGGCGCCGTGCGCCACGGGCTTGCCAAGGCCCTCGTCAATTTCGAGCCCGATCTGCGGCCCGTCCTCAAGAAGGAGGGATTTTTGACGCGCGACCCGCGTGTCGTCGAACGCAAGAAATACGGCAAGAAAAAAGCCCGTCGAAGCTTCCAATTTTCCAAGCGCTAAGGACCTTATGCTTCGAGACGCAGGCGTCGCGTGCCCATTGGCATACGGGTTCGCTTAGCGCGCCAGGTCCTTAGCGGGCGCCACCTTGCTCGATGGGCTGCGCCCCCCGATCCTAGCGTCCGTCTGGGGTGCGCAGGCCGATCCATTTATCCTTGACCTGGTCGAAATGAATGGTGGGATCGTAGGGCGTGACATGCAAATTCAGATTGGCGGCGGCCAGCCGGCCGATCGAGGCCATCACCGA
>DASPVM010000053.1:0-8552 GCA_035622375.1 Methylocella sp.
ATGTACACGCTGACCGGCAACTACAAATCCGACCAGGTCCATGTCCGCGATCTGTTGGAGCGGCTGGTGCGTTGAGGACACAGCCCGCATCACCCAGCTTGCCGCTTTTGCGCTGCAGTTGATGCTTCGAAGGCGGAGACTCCCGCGGCGACGCCGCGCTGTTCTTGATTGTCAATTTCGGAGTCCGTGGAAGAAGCAATCATGGTCGCTCAGACTTTTTGTGCCTCGCGGAGGCCGCAGCGGCTTTATCGCGAAATCGAAGTTTGGCATGCTGCGCTAGTTAAGCCGGAAGCTGGGAGCGCGAAAGGCGCCATTGCCGCCCCGAGAAGGGTTTCAATCTCTCGTTCAAGTTCCTCGAAAAAGGCGGCGCTCCAGCGCAGCTGCGCCTCGTAACGCTCCACCTGACAATCAGCAAAAGAGATTGCCATGCCAGTCAGATCATCAACGCGGACTTCGGTCTCATGGCGGTAGGAGGAGTCCAAACTGAGGCGATCAACGTCGATGGCCAGATCACATCGCGCTTCGCCAAGCTGCCGCGCCAGAAGCCGCATGAAATAGAAAATGACGTAAAGCTCACGCAAAGGTGCATCATGCGCAAACCGGCGCCGCGCCAATTCGCGCACGCCATGTGACTTCATCAGCGCTGGCATGTCGAGGACCGAGAAGAGCGGCGCGAACGCCGGTTCATCCAGATTGTGAGCGAGAATGACCAGACAGCACAGCAAGAAGTATGAATTTCCCTGCTTCGCCTGGTTTAAAAGCGATACAAACTGCCGGCGCGGGTCGCGCCGGACAAAAATATGCGTTCCTGCCGTATTGGCGCGGAACCAGCCCACCCTCAGGTCAGTGCGCACACAGCCGTAGACCGGACGCCGGCCGAATCGGTCGGCATGCCTGCCTAACATATCCAAATAGCTCTTCAGTTCGGGCAAAACAGCATTGTCGACGGCGCAGTATCGTCCGAAGGTTAAATGACGGGGAAAACCTGCTACGCCGCCGCCAGGGCAGATCAGGGGACGGAACTCTTCCAGATAGGGCGCGTCGAGTTTCGGATGATGTGCATTAATCCAGGGACGAAAGGAGTCGATAAATTCCGGTGTGGCTGTGGCGAGATGTTCATTGAGAGGCTCGAAATAGCAATAAGCATCGGGCCTCTGGCGAAATTTCGCCCATACATAGGTGCTGGCCGCACGCCAGCTCGAATGGAGGTAGATCGCTCCCTGCGCCATCTCCGATCGGCGAGCCCCACAAATCGAAGGAATAAAGGATTCTGACCTCGAATAGGAACGCTTGCCTTGCTGGAAAGGCTTGTGCGATGCGCCGAAAGCCATTTTCCCGCCAAATACCAGTCGCTCAGATGCGTAAGCCGATAGTTAGACCTTGCCTATTGTTGTCAAAAGCTATCCAAGACGGCTCAAGAGTTCGCATTGTAGAAGTCCAGCACCAGGGCGAGGGTGTTGTTTGGCGACGTGCCGGAGGCCGCGCTCGGCAATGTGGATATCATGCCGTTTGGGGCATTGCTGGACGTCAAATTCGAGGCGTCAGCTGTCGAATCCGCACCCTGGGCCATGTGATGACGGCGATGGTGACCCGACGTTGGCGCAGAGGCCAGTTGCGACCCAGAAGTCTGCAGATCATTCTCGATGGCCGCAGCGTCTTGCTGGGCGGTGGTCACGTCACCTGACTGAACCGCTTGCACCAACGCCGTAAGATCGGAAGCGAAAGCGCTTCGAGGGAACGCATCGCTTCCTTGACTGCCCGGCGATTGGCTGCTCGACGGATTGAGGGCAGACTGAATTGTCGACGTATCCTGATCCAATGCAGTAGGCGATTGCTGAGCGCTAGTGATATTGCCGGCCTGTACCGCGGATTCAAGCGAAGCTAAATCCTGCCGGCGTTGCTGAAAGAGTTGCTGCATCGCCGCGGCCTTGGACGATAAAGAAAGTCCCGAGATAGACATCGACGAAAAATCCTTTGCACCGCTTATCGCCCCGATGACAATTTTCGGCGGAGACGGGCACTTCTCATGTAGCGCAGACCACATTTATCCCATGCGAGCTTTCCTAGACCTTGCCGAATGCCGTTTCGATTGTGGCAACCGTCGAAATACCGTACCGCCGATCAATCAGGCGCTGCGGCGCCACGGAAAATGGACCTTGTTCCTGCAAGCAGATTTTGCTCCTGGATTGAGGCGCTGAAGGACTTCACGTCTTTAACGTTAGCTTAGTTTCTGAGCTGGGCTTGGATTTGCAAATCGCCGCATAGCTACGGCGAGTGCTTTTTGAACCGCTCCATCGAATTGGAAGTTCTGGAAGCGGTTCGGCTTGAGTCGCGAGCTGTTTTGCCAGCCGCCAGATCAAATTCGCAAGATGAGTACATGCCAGCCTGTCGAGATCGTAAGCATTGATGCCCTTTGGAACGGGAAAGAGCTCGACTCCGATAATCGGTCCCTCGTCCACTCGTTCGGTCATAATGTGAGCGGTGGCACCAAATTGCGTCGCGTGATGATAAATGGCGAATATCGCTGGAGCCCATCCGGGGAATTGGGGCGGGCCAGGATGGAAGTTATATGCGCCATAACCGAGTTGATCGAGTACCTGTGGCGGGACAATCACATCTGTCGTGACGGCGATAAGCCGTGCGCGCCGAAGCATTTCTGAGCTGAAAGCTAGGACCTCGCTCAAACTTACGGCCGAGTGTATGGTCAAGAGCGGATTGTAAGTTCGAATAAGGGAAGCCAGGACAGCAGGATTATCCCCCTTGGCAGTCAACAAAATAACGGTGTCAAACGCCAATTATGAGAACCCGAGTTGCTCTCGTTCCATGCGTTGCAGAACGCAAGGGTGACCAGTGATTCTAGAGATGATTGCGCCAAACATCTTGCGCCTGGCTGGAAGAGACTCAGGCTGATCGAACATGCCGGGTTAGAGCTGGGCCCGTTTAGGTTGACCCATATCCGGCGTTGCGAAAATAATTAGACCTCTTGCATAACCCTCATCGCAGCTGGAGTTCCACGTTGTAGATTGCGGCGATGAGGAAGAAGCGCAGGCCGAATCTGCGCCGGCGGTTTGGGTAGCGGTCGGCGATGATCTTGAAGCGTTTGAGCATCGCGATGACATTCTCGCACGGCACGCGTTCGCTGGAAATGGCGCGGTTGCTTTCCTTGTCGGCTGCGGACAACGGATTCTTTTTGCTGCGTTTTTTCGGCACCGCGGTGTTGGCGTGCGCTTTCTGCAGGCCTTGATAGCCGCTGTCGGCAACGGCCTTCGTTTCAGGGTGCAGCCGACCCTTTGACCTCTTGAACAGCCTGAAGTCGTGGTGCGGTCCTTTTTCGTGCGCAAGGCATAGGACGCGGCGGGTCGATTTTTCCACGACAAGCTGCGTTTTCAGCGTATGCCGCTTCTTCTTACCCGAGTAGTAACGCCTTTGTTTTTTTGGGCCTTTCGATGGGTGTTTCGGTTGCGTCGATCAAGATGATGTCGAAGGCCCGCTCGCCTGCCGCAACTGCCTTGCGCCCCGGCAAGCGAAAAGCCTAGCTTTTGGCTAATGTGTTTTCGCACCATCTAATGTTGTGGTAGGCCGCGCTTTCGCTGAGCCCGTAGCTTTGCGCGATATGAAAATAGGTCCGGTATTCGCGCCAGTATTCGAGCATCATCAAAAGCTGGTCTTCGATGCTAAGCGTGTTGAGTATGCCGCCAGCCGCCTTCTGCCTTGCATTTGGCGGCAAAGAATCAGCTCCCGCGTAAAAAAGGGTTATGCAAGAGGTCTATTGAAGCATTGTTGTGGAGAGAAGTCATCGAGGGCAATCCCGATTGAATCCCACTGCGCGTCGACGGTCCGGCGCCCCATTTTGCGAAGGGCGTTTTTGAGCTTGGCGAAGCGTTGTTCAATGGGGTTGAGATCCGGGCTGTAGGAAGGCAGGAAGCATAAAGCCGCGCCCGCGCCTTCGATCCCTTTGCGAACACCGGCGAGTTTATGAGAAGAAAGATTATCCATCATCGCGATCTCGCCCGCGGACAAAGTTGGCGCGAGCACCGGCTCGGCATAGGCGAGGAACTTCGCGCCGTTGATCGGCCCGTCGAAGACACAACGAGCGTTCACCCCGTCATGCCGCAACGCAGCCACAAAAGTCGTCCTCTTCAAGTGGCCGAACGGGGCATAAGCCATCGGCCTCTTGCCTTTCTCGCATCGCCCATAGCGTGGTGTCATGTTGGTCGAGGCCCAGGTCTCGTCGATAAAGACAAGTCTTCTCGGATCAAGGCCTGTCTGCATTTCCCACCAGGCCGCGCGTGCCGCTTTGACGTCCGCTCGTTCCTGCTCGGCGGCATGCAGGGTTTTTTTTGAACGTCAATTTAAGATGCCGCAGGAGCCGGCCGACGGCCGAGCGCCCCACTTTGATCCCGAGTGCGGTGATCTTCTGCTATAGCTCGGTGGCCGTCAGATCGGGTTTTTCTGCAACAAACGCCCGCACCTTGTCCGCGTGTTCCGCTAGCGCAAATTGCTTGTGGCCGCCGAATTTTTTTGGCTCGTAGCGGCCTGTTGCAGCGACCCGCTGCATGAGCTTGATCACGTAGCTCGCGCTGACATTGAACATCCGTGCGACCTCGTGCCGGGACCTTCCAGCCAGAACGGCCCGCATCTTGCGTTCACGCAAGTCCCGCGAATAGGGTTTCGCCATTCTGGCTCGCCTCCTCCGAGCCAGCAGGATGAATCATGATTCGCGGTCCGTAAGAATCCCCTCCCGATTCCGCCTCCCCGGGACCCGCTCTAGATGAATGGTATCAGCAGACTACGCTGCTGCTCTTTCCCATGGGCGGTTTTTTTTAGTTGCGTTCATCAAGTTCTGCAATTTTGATCATTGGTTCCGGCTGAGCCATCTCCCGGAACGGTGCAGACCTTAGGCAAAAGGACCCGCTCCGCCCCGGCCATCGACACGGGGTATTTTTCCGTTTCGAAGCCTAAGGCTCCGTCCATGCTGCAACAGCCTGAGGCCGTCACCTCGTAATCGAGCCTGAGGCGATCGAGAACGCGCCGTTCGGCAGCCGTGTTCCCGGCTGGTCATGCCGGCGCACCACCGGCACGCCTTTGTCCCAAGGGCAGACCCCCAATGATCTTTGATGCGCCGATTTCAAAGGCGCGTTCAAGCTCGCCAACGGGCGCGATTGCTATCCGCTCACCGTCACCGGCCGCGCCGCGCGCTTGCCTTGACTGTTCGAGGCCATGGAGGCGACCCGCGAGGGACCTCGCCATCCCGGCTTTCGAGCTGCTGTTTCGCGCGCGCGGCCTGCCTTTGGCCATCCGCTCAGACAACGGCGTGCCCTTCGCCAGCCCGAATGGTCTTTTCAATTTCTCCAAGCTTTCCGTCTGGCGGCGGCGCCTAAGCATTGAGATCGAGCGCATCGACCCCGGCCATCTGCGCTCGAACGGCCGCCACGACCGCCTGCATCTGACCTTTAAGTAAGAGGCAGCCCGCTGTCTCCGGGACGGACACTGAAGGATTTGGTGCGCAAGAGGGAGCCAAATTTGCTTCGCAAGCTATTGAAATTACTAAAATAACTTTTCGTCTGTATTCTGTAAGGCCAACAGAAAGGCCAACAATTTTCGAAGATACACCATCATTTGAGAAAGGTGGTGAGGCAACCACTATTATGCAGCCGGCGCCTTCATGGAACCTAAGCTATTTTACCAGCCTTCCCGCATCCATGCGTCGAGATCCCGCGAGGAAAGGACGCGCTCTGTATATTCCCAATCGAGGCCGCGGTCATCTGCAACGTCCCGGAGGTATCGCAATTCCATTGGCGGCTTCTCTTTTTCCACACGCTGCGAGAAATTCCGGACGGCCTGCCGATCTTGCACAACAGCCTTGATCCAATCGTCCTCGAAGCCATCCGGCAATTGTCCCAGCACAGAAAATATGTCACCGAACCGGCCCGATAAGGCCGCATAGACGTCGTCCTCGACGGTTCCCGCGTAGCGCAGGTTCAAGACATGCACATTGTCACGGGCTTGCCCAATGCGTTGAACTCGTCCCTTCCGCTGCTCAAGTCGTGAAGGGTTCCAAGGCAAATCGACGTTGATCTGGGCGCCAAGACGCTGAAGGTTCAGCCCCTCGCAGGCGGCATCAGTCGCGCAGACGAGACGGATATCGCCGCGCTGGATCGCCGCCTTGATCTCTTCGCGCGAGGCAGACCTCCGGTTGTCACCGCGTTGAACGAAGGAGGCAGCCCCTCCGGCATATAGGGCTACGGGCTCGGCCAGAAAGCCCGCGCACAGAGCCTTCAAGACCCATTCCGCTGTCGTGCGGTATTGACTGAAGATGATCGCGCCATTGCTGGTGAGCCAGCCTCGCTCATTGAGATAGAGGAGAATCACCTGAACTTTAGGATCGATATCTGAGCCGTCCACCACCGCAGCGAGGTTACGCTCGACCTCACGAAGAAGCTGGACCTCCTGCGGATTGGGGGGCGCGCCATCGTCCGGTGAATCCTCGTCTCCGACCTCTTCTTCGGGAATAACGCCGGCATCGATACGGTTTAGGAGGTGACGAGCCGTCTCAAGCCCGGCACGGGCTGACGATCCGATCCGGCGCAAAAGGATCGTCTTCAAGAAACCGGCGCCGGGACAACGAGCGGCGTAAAGTTCACTGAATTTTTCCGCAGCCTCATAGGCGGCCGTGAAGGCCGGCCCCATGAACAGGCCCTGTCCATCGAACAACATATCTGGCAGACTATCGTCGGTACGTGGATGAACGATCACGCCGATACGTTTCAAGAGGCCTTGCTCTTCGAGCATAGGCCGTGTCCGGCGCACGACACGGCGCACAATCGGATTATGGCGCTCGATGAGATCAACAAATAGCTGACGCAAATCTTGCTTGAAATCCGGGCTGAGGTCATCGAAGCGAGGGCCAACAATCTCGGCTGCCGGTATATCCGCGTGCTGGCGCAGATCCCGGAAAAATGGATCCTCGGCTGAGGGCGGCAGCGGATTACGAAACAATCCCCAGCGCGAGGTTTCATTCTGTGGCCAGGGACGCACGCCTGTTAAAAACTGGATCGACTCTTCGTGCAGCCATTCGCCACCGTCGAATGGTTTGCCGAGCACTTGTGCCGCGCCTTGATTGAGCGCAGCCAAGAGATCCCATAGTTCCACGGCATCGAGCTGGATCGGGGTCGCCGTGCCGAGGATCACGCTTCCGGCATTGCTTGCGGCCCTCCTGAGAAACAAAAGGAGGTTATTGGGCTTCGTAGCTGTCTGCCCATCGCGTTTTTCCCTCATAGCACGTGCCTTATGCGCCTCGTCGAGAATGATCACGCCGAAGGATTTCTTGGCGAGCGCCCCGCGTTCGCCCTCGTCATCGCCATTGACGATTAAGCCGGTCGAGACGATGCCGATCCGCCAAGGGCAGCGCGCGACGAATGCTGGCTCTCCCTTTTGCGTCAGAGCCCGGCGTTCGCCATCGAGCCAGCATTTCTTCTGAGTCGACCACACAGCCGCGGGAATGCCAAGCTTGTCCTCAAGCTCTTCTTGCCATTGCCAGACCAGGGTTGCCGGGGCGAGGATAAGCACTGGCCGATTATCCAGCAAAGACAGAACCAAGGCAGCCGCGGCCATTGAGAGCGTCTTACCGAGGCCGACATCATCGGCAATCAGATAGCGCGCTTTGCCATAGAGCTTCCAATCTTCGACGCAGGTCTGGACGAAGCGCTTTTGCCAGGCACGCAGGATTTGGCCGCCCTTGTAGATTGGCCGCTCGGCAAGGACAGCGTCGGGCGGGACCATCCCTGTGGCATCCCGCGCGGCCTCGATTGAGCGATACTCGACCCGCTTAGCCATGGCGGAGACATGCTTGATCACCGCATCGGGCAGATCGATGCCTTGCGCCCAGAAATATTCAAACTCTTCGCGGACCCATTGCGCGGCGCTCTCATCATCGTCGCCCCAGAGGATTTCATAGGCGTGGCGCAAGGCAGTAGCGGAATCATTCACGCTGCCGGCAAAGGAATAGACTCGGCCGTCTTCGTGTTCGATGACGCCGGCCTTGCCGTGGACGAATATATTTTCGGTGTCGCGCGGCACCACGCGCACCTTCATCCGGCCGGAGGCAAGGAGATCATGCAGGCGGCGGTAGCGCTCACGGGCAAGCAGGAGATCGAGTCCATCCTCATTGGCCTGCCAGTTGGAGACCAGCGTGCGGGCGAGCGCATCGGAGCCCTCGCGCGCGGCGTTGGCAACCTTCACGTCGAAAGGATCGAGATCGCCATTGCAGACGACCTTGATTTCCTGGACGGTATCGAGGGCCTCCCCCACGACTTCGAGGAGGGAGGAGCGGAAATAGCCGGCGATCCGGAAATAGAGCTTCGCGCCCGCGAGCCGCTCGGAGAGGACAGGGCCGAGCGCTTGGCGCCGCGACGAGAAGCGCTCGATGCTCATAGCGATCAGGCTGCTACAGTCTTGCTCAGCGGCAGCGCTACGGTCTCCAGCCGGGAGAGATCGAACCGCTTGGAAGCAGAGTCGATGTCGAAGCCAACCACCTCGCCCTGGTCGTCCAG